>NZ_BCYY01000010.1 GCF_001598435.1 Sphingomonas pituitosa NBRC 102491 | reverse complement strand
CGAGCAAACGCCGCTAGGATTGCGAGCGCCTACAGCTAGGGCTGACTGTCGTCGTGTTCCGAGACGGGGGGTGGGCAACCCCATCAGGCAAGCAAATTGCTGTGGAAGACCTGCGAGCACACCTTCGATCCAAGGACATTACGGACGTCCTCGCGACAGTAACCGGAGAACAGCTTGAGAAGCTCGACCAAGCCGCCGCGGTCCTCCCGATCGCCGCAATATGCGAGCGAGCCCAAAACTCGCCGCTGCAGAAGCGCGTGCATGTTCGCACCTGGCTATCTCGCGGTCTATCCGCTGGGCAAAACGCCGGCGCCGGCCATATCCGCTGGGGCAAGATCGCGCAGGGGCTCAAGGCCTCTCTGGGGGAGTTCACAGCCGTCGACCGGGGGAGTTTGAGCCGAGGATGCCATGAGATCCATGTGGTGCTCGCTGACGGCTCCATCGCGGATGGTTTTGTAGATGCCGGCGGACAATCACTTAGTCCAAAAATTCAAATACCTAACAGGTCAAAGCTGAGATACGAGATGACTAAGGCTCTCCGGATGTTCTGTGGTGGGACACGCCTTGGATCGGTTGGATTAAATTAGGGTGCTATATGAATTCCACCATTGTCATGTTGCAATCTAACCCGATGGCAGTGACCGCGATCGTGTCGTTTGCGGTGGTCGTAATCACTCGACGCGTCTGGGCAGGACTACTGGTTGGCTTAATCTCAATGATTATTCTGGTCAGTGCAAACGGCCATCTGAGGGACGCGACCTTCCCTATCGCAGGGATGGCTGCTGCGACAATGACTGCCTACGCTTGGCGCCAGCGAACCATTCAAGCGCGATAAGGGCGAGCTCGAAGTTATAGCATGGCTTAGGAGAACGTAATGAACGCTCAGTCAAAGGTCGAGGCGTAAGCGCTACCTGAGGGTCCGGATCACTCCAAATAGTTCGACCTTCGCACGCAAGTAACGGCCAGCACTGGGATATGCTGGCGAAATTGCTCAACCAGCAAAGAAGAGAAAAGAGGGGGGGGTGGGGCAGGCATGTTGCCGTGCAAGCTGGAGCCTCCTCATGATCTCGAACCGTCGTCCGACCGTGCTAGCCTATGGTGTCGGCGTGGACAGCACCGCGATGCTGGTCGAACTTGTCTCGCGCGGCGAGAAGCCCGACCTGGTGCTCACAGCGGACACTCGCGTCGAAAAGCCGCTGACCTACGCTTATCTCGACATGATCAAGCCGTGGATGGAGGCACACGGGATCCACTTCGAGCTGGTCACCTACGAGACCAAGCGGTTCAAGCATTGGCCGCCCTATCGCGGCCTGGCCGAGATGGCGCTGACCAACGGGACGCTGCCAAGCAAAAGCCTCGGCGGATCCAGCTGCAGCCTGAAGTACAAGAAGGCACCGCAAGACGCATACCTCCGCACCTGGCAGCCTGCAGTCGATACATGGGCGCGCGGCGAGAAGGTGGTGCGTCTCATCGGCCTCGATGCAGGCAAGCAGGACAGTCGCCGCTATGCGCATGCAGCGGGGATCGAGGATCCTCTATACGAGTATCAATACCCTCTCCGCGTTTGGGGTTGGGATCGAGCCCGCTGCATCGAGCGCATTCGGGAGGCGGGATTGCCCGTGCCACCGAAGTCATCATGCTTTTTCTGCATCGGGATGACCCCGGAAGAGGTGCGCGAGCTGCCGCGCTGGTGCTTGCGCACCATCGTACTGGTGGAAGCGCGCGCTGCACCACGACTTCACACAGCGGAAGGCCTCTGGCGGCGCGGCACAAAGATGCGCCCCGGATCGATGACCGCCTTTATCCGGCACGAAGGGCTGCTGCCGGGATACGAGATCGACGCGATCGTTCGCGACGCGCCGACCGAACTGATCAAGTTCCAGGACGGCGCTGCACAGCTGCCGCTCGCCCAGCGGCCAACACTCACCGATTGGCTGACCAGGTTCAATGCCGGCGCGAAGCGCGCCGCGTGACGCCGCCATCACAAGTACATCCGTCCCGATCGCGCAGGAGCTTCCATGAGCCGCTATAAGCTGATCCCGAGAGCAGACCGTCCCGACATCGATCACGCTGTGGTCGGTTGGGATCGTCCGCTCGAGACGTTCTTCGCCCAGGTCTTCACCAAGGCGTCGCCGGAGGAAGGCGCGATCGTGTGGGTCGGTACGGACTATCGAGAGATCCGGACACCGGAGGCTGCAATCGCCGCCATCAACCAATATGCCATCGTGCCGGAAGACATCAGGGCCAAACTGCTGAGCGATTTCGCAGACAAGCCGGCACGTCATCCGGACCCGAGCCTCACGGAGATCAGAGTCCGTGTGCAAAACGTAGAGGATGTTGATCCAGATTTAGTCGGGCGGGAGGGAAGCCTTGTTCGCTCACACCTCAGTGGCTACATCGTAAAGCTGGACCCCATCAGTGGTGAAGCAGCCCCGCGGAGCGAGTTTTTCGCCGCGAAATCCCTGGCTAGGCTCCGCTGACCATACAAGATTAGCAGGCAGACCCTCACCGTGGCCCCCCCGCGTGAGCATCGCTCTCCTGCTAAAGGACCCCGCTTCGCCACCCCCCCCTTTCGGCGGAGCGGGGTCCGCCTTTTGAGCCGTGCGACCAGAGAGGAGGGGAAGGAGGAGATCGGATCTTGGTGATCCGGGAGAACTCCGATGCCTCACATCATCGATATCGGCGGCACGCCGGCAAACGAGAACTGCGCCCAGCTCGGCCAGACCGAGGACTTCGAGCGCCTCAACCGCCTCGAAGTCGCGGCCTACAAAGCGGCCCTGATCGGCCGTTTCGGGCCGCCTCCGGAGGGTTGCGAGCTCGTCGAGCTGCGCAATCCGCATGACTTCGGACGCTATTTCACCCTCGGCATTCGCATCGCGGACGAGGACGCGGCGATCGCCGCGGCGGCAAGCTATATCGAGCAGGTGGAGAACGGCCTCGGTACTTGGCTTGAGGCGGGCTTCACAGCCCCGGTCAGCTACGACGACGCCGGCAACGCGGTGCAGGTGCGGGAGCTGAGCGATGTCATCGTGTCGGCCCTTCTGATCACGCGGCCGACCACCGACGGGGTGTTCGCTATTCCAGAGAACGCCGTCGTCTACCAGAACCTGGTGGACGCCTATCCTGCGGTAGCGGCGATCGCCGCGTCCCAGCTCGCCTTCGCATGCGAAGGGGCTGCGCAATGACGGTCGAACCAATCTCTCGAACCGAGCGCATCGCTCAGTTGAATGATCGGTGCCGCCAAGGTCTGGATCGAACAGCGCGTCATCACATGACACGGACCCTACGAGCCACGCTGGAGGAGCCGGGTCCGGTGCATGGCCTGGTCGCGACCTCTCGGCTCATGACGGCTATCCGGGAGTACCATTTTACGCCCGATGATCCTGAACGCGATTTCGGTGCCTTCGATTTCGACGGCCATCGCGTGTGCTTCAAGATCGACTATTACGAGCCCTCGATGCAGCTCGGCGCCGAGGATCCGAGCGACGCCTCGGCGACGATCCGCGTCATGACGGTCATGCTGACCAGCGACTATTGAGCGCCTTCTGGCCTTCGCCGACGCCGGTCAGGCGCCACATCAGCTGACCAAAGCCGCGCGCATGCACAAGTCGAAACGCAGACGAAACGATAATGGAAATTATGTAAAATCAGACATTTAGCGCGGCGTTATGGACATTGGCCGAACACGTAACAGCCGACGAAGATCGCGTTCACCGGGGCGCTGACCAGGCAGACAATGCTGATCCCGGTGACTGCGCATGCCACGCTCGGTCGGGTGAACGACCAGGTTGACCAGTTGGCGACCGCAAACCAGCCCAGAACTAGCGCCATGAAGCCGATGAAGTTGAGCTGCGCGCCGAGGATCTGCGCCGCGACCAGCAGCAGCGCATAGCTCGAGACAATCAGAAACGGTGTGATCCATCCCAGCATGCCCAGCAGCATATTGTGAGCCGGTACTGCGCGCCAGCCTAACGGCTCAACGCTCTGAACGGAAACGGGGCTACGAACCGGCAGTGTCCGCAGCCCCGCATTCCAAGGAGATCACTTGCGTAGAGACTGATCCAAACGCTCACCACTAGGATCAGGATCCAGTGCCTACCACGCTCTTCCTTTCCACTCCATTGACGGAAACCGCGTATGTGCAGCCACAATCTCTCGCCGCTCCGCGGCAAGCTCGCCTCCCCCGAAAACGCCTACGCTGTCGCCGTGCAGCTCCGCGCCGCGAGCGGCACCGAGCAGTTCGTCGTCTCCACCGGCAACCCGATGCAGCCATTCCGCGTCAGCGACGAGCCTCCGATCGGCCAGGAGCGGTTCCTCGCGCTCGTCGCTTGAGGAACCACTCAGCGGAAAGCGTCCACCTTCATCAGCTCAGCGGCCGTCGGGCTCTCCACCGTATCGGCATCGGTGAAATACCGCACCTGCACGTGCTTCGATGCCGCCTTCGCCATGCTGCCGCGAGCATACAGGATCGCCTTGAGCCAGCTCAGATCTACCACCGCCTGCGAAAGGTGCAGGTCGCACACCAGATGCCAGATCCGCTTCTGGAACGGCCCTCCATCCTTCAGGATGTCCTCGATCGCGAGATAGCCGGCGCGGAACCGCAACCCCTTGCGGTGATCAATCTCCAGATCGGCGATACCTTCGAGCAGCTGCGCGACCGAGTAATAGGCCGCCGCGAGATCGATTCCGATCGACGCGCCCGCGAGCATCCGACGCGAGTGGCTTAGCTTCGTATCTTCGAACGCATCGCGGAGCGCGATATCATAGTCGAAGTCACGCAGAGCATCGTTGACGTCCATGGGTACTCTCCTTTGCAGGTGCGCCGTATAGAACATATTAGGAACACAGGCCAGCATTATTTGCTGTTGCTTGCGCAGGAGCTTGCAACGCTCGCAGGTACAACCGATGCTTGTTTACCGACTTCTTGAATAGGATTGCTGCATGAACCCCGTTGACGATGCTGAGCGCCTTGCACTCTGTCTGCCTGAAAGGATCGCGGCACTCTCCGACGAGGAGCTGCGGCAAGAATATCTGAGCAACACTGCTGAAGCTGGCGATCCGCTCCAGGATGCACTGGCGGCGGAGCTGGAAATTCGGAACATCGACCTCTGAAAGGGCCGGATATGTCTCGACGTCTGAACGATACGGAGGTTGAGTGGCTCGCCATGACAGCGCGCGCGATGAAGGCGATCCGCAATGTGGCCGGGAGCGGCGGAGCCGGCCTGTCGCAGGAAGTCGCACAGACGATCCGCCTAATCGCCAATGACCTGCATAATGTGAGCGCTATGGGCCTCGGGGATCGGACCTTCGAGATCCTGCACCCCCCCGAGCGGTTGGCGGAACTCAAGACGCTCCTCGACCAGCTGGAAGAACAGTTCATCCGGACAATGGTGCGCCCGCGCAGCACGATGCGGCGGCCCAGCATGATCAGTCGCTTGCGTGCCTCGCTGTCGCGCTGAAGCAGGAAGAGATTCTGGCGATTGCCGGCGTGAGAATTGGCCTTTGGCCAATGCTTTTGTTCGTTTGGCCGGCACCGGTGCCCTATCTCCGCGCCTGAGGGCGCTCCGACCGAGCCCGCGAGCGGTCTCGGCCCTGTCGGGTAACGACCACCTATCGTGGCATCCGCGGAGATCACACTCCCCTGCCCCGCACCAGGTCGCCCGCTGACCATGCATCCCTAGCAGCCTTCGGCTGTCGAATGACGCGCATCGGCGCGTCATGGGCTGCTTGTGAGCCCATGATCTCATCGCACCCTTCGCCGCCTCTCAGTGTCTCGGCGTTGCAGCCCTGCCCGCCGCGGTCGGGGGCAAGCAGGTATCGGCCTACGGCCGATGCTTTTGTTTGTTTGAAGCCCCCTCAACAGAAATACCGGGCCGCTTCTGAATTGGCCTGCGGCCAATGCTTTTTGTTTGTTGGCCCTACGGTTTCCAACACGCAAGCGCGTCGGAGCCTCCGTCATTTATTTTGCCCGCGCCGAACAGGCCTGCCCCTTGAGCCCCTGCGAGGACGGCTCCGGGTGCGATGAGATCAAGGGCGGGCTGCGCTCAACGCAGCAATAGAGACAGAATTGGCCGCATGAGCGGCCAATGCGTTATTTGCTTTTTTCTTTGCGCCCCTAGTCGGGGCTTTTTCTTTGCTCGGACTCACCAGGTACGATGAGTTTCTGTCAAGAAATCAATGCGCTTCAATACTTAGAGGGGAGGGAGTAAAAGAAAGATGCCGGAAGGGAAAGGGGAGAGGCCCCGCCCAGGCACAGGGGGAGAAGCCCCCGACTATAGGAGTAATGATCATGAACATCGGTCAGTTCAAGCGCGCCCAGAACGGTGATCTTCTTGGTTCGATCGCTTCGGTTACTATCGATCTCCCGCGCCTCGGCCTCCGCCCCGTTCGCAGCGAAAATGATCGTGCGCCCGCTTTCGAGATCATGGCCCTGAACGTCGGCAACCGCTGGGTTGTCGTGGGTGCCCTGTGGGAGCAGGTGAGCAATACCAGCGGCGAAACCTTCTATCAGGGCAAGCTCGAGGACCCGAGCTTCAAGAACCCGCTGCCCATCCTCCTTTTCGGTGACGATATCGACGGCTTCCGCGTCGTGTGGAACCGCGAAGAGCGCGGCAACCGCGACATGGACGGCAACCGCCGCCGCCGCAATCGGTCGGACGAAACCACCGAGGAAGCAGGCGAGCCCGCGATCCCGCCGCTGTCCGATATGGCTGGCGAGGAAGCCGCCCCCCGTCGCCAGCGCAGTCCGCGCGGCCAGCGTAGCGACACTTTCGAGGGCAACGCGACCGAAACCGGCAAGTTGATCGACGCCGCCGCCGAATAACCAACCGTCAGACGGGCGGGGAGAGCGCAGCAACGCTCCCCCGACCCTGATCGCAACCGACTGCCAAGGATTGCATGCCATGACGAAGGAAACGACTTCCGCCCGCCTTACCAGCTTTGCCCAGCTTGGCGAAGCGCTCCGCACCGAACGGGAACAGGCCATTGCCGCCGCGTTCGCCGAAGAAACCGCCGCCCCTCAATTTGTCGAAGCGTTCGGCGACGTCGGTGCGCTTTCCATCGTGGAAGCTGGCGCGCCCGTGCAAGAGCTGGACATGCCCGAGCCTGCCGAGGCGCAGCACGATTGCCATGCAATCATGGTCACCCTTTTCGACCTGTTCCGCGATACCCGCCTAGAGACGAGCGCGCAGGCGATTGCGTGGGGTTTCGTGAACAGCTTCCACTTTGAGGCCGCCAAGCTGGCCCGGGAGGAAGACGCCCTTTCGCTCGAACTCGGCGAATTGATCCGGCACCCGGACCCGTCCGAAATCTATGCGGCCGAGTTGGAGGAACTGCAGCTCCGAACCCAAACGAAGATGGAGCAGCGAGCCGCAATCGAGTGCATGCGCGACTATGCCGCCGAATGCTACCGCAGCGAGACAGGCCGCCCGTGGAGCAGCGCGCGCGGAACTCGCGTTTCCAGCGCTACCACCGCAAGCCAGATCGCCGCCGCCGACTTCCTCAAGGCCCGCGCAACCGCCCTTCGCGAACAGCGCGCGCCGAGCGGCCCGCTTGTCGTCTTTTCGGGCGGGCAGGAATGGCACGACGATAAACAAATCTGGACCCGGCTCGACCAGATCAAGGAGCGCGTGCCCAACATGACGCTTTGCACCACCGCCCAGCGCAAGGGAGCCGACGCGATCGCCACGGCATGGGCCGCAAGCCGCAAGGTTCCGGTTGTGGCGTTCGCGCCGAATACCGCGCGCCATGGCAACCGCGCGGGCTTTGTCCGCAACGACCAGCTGGCAGGTCTCCGCGCCGTTGAGGCAATCGTCTGTGAAGGTTCGGGCATTCAGGCAAACTTGCTCGACAGCCTGAAAAAGGCTGGCGTCCCCACCCACGCGTTCCGCCATTCCAGTCAGGCCCCCGCCCCGCAGCGTAGCATGTGGGGATGAGGCAAAGGGCGGCGCCCCTCGCGCCGCCCTCCCCCGTTTCCTTGGCAGGAAAGAGACTGGCCAGCCCCGGGGCGATCCCTCCCCGGCGCTGGCCCTTTGTCGTGCTTTCGGGAGTGGGGGAAACCCTACAGGTTCCCCCCACGCCAGGTCGCCGCGCGCGCCACCACCAGCCTCGCCCCCGCCGGGGCTCGCTGGCGGCGTCGCGCGCGGCGACCTTCCCCCCTCCGGTAAGGGGCTGCCGCAGACTTACATCATAGATCAACCGCGCATTCCGTAGCGGCCCACCCGGCAATTCTTGCCGCCTTTTGCGACGAACCGGGAAATCCTTGCCGCCCCACCCGGCTCGCTCGCAACGCGGCCAAGCCCTTCGGCTTGGGCGCGCTGGCTACGCCTCGCCGGCGGCCACGCTTCGCGAGCCCGATCGGCCTGCGGCCGAGAGTGGAGAGGGAGAGAAAAGGGCGGTTTCAACCGCGTGAAAGGCAGCATCATGCTCCTCTCAACCTGCATCGCTATCGTCGCCTCGGATTATGCTCGGATCGTCCGATATGCGGAGCGGCGATCGCGCTTCCTCGACGCTTTGGATTGGTCGCAAATGACCCCGGAGTTCTGCCGTCGAACCTCGATGGCGGACGAATGGGTAAACGACGAGACCGTCGAGGCGTGGCTCTACCTCCAGCACCTCGATTCCCGCCTCGCGCGCGAGGGCGACGGCCCGATCGAGATGTTCGCCCGCTTCGTCATCCCGCCGCATCTCCTGCTCGCCGCCGTGCCTGCCTGACCTAACCACGTAGGGAGGATTCCACCATGAAAATCACGATCAAGAAGCTGCGCCACTGTGCTTCGCTGTCGCAGGAAACACATGCCTTCACCGCAATCATTTGCGTAGACGGCGTAGCGGCGTTCGAAGCCAGCAATGCGGGCTGCGGCGGCCCGGATAAGTACCACGAATTGCGCGGCTACTCAGGGCCGAGCACCGCCGAAATCGATGCGTGGCTCGCAGCGAATGCCCCACCCTCGAAAGGGGAAGGCGACGAGCTTCAGAACTGCCTCGAATTCGTCGTATGCGATCTGATCAATGCCGAGCTGGCACGCAAGCGGCTCGACCACCTGCTGAAGGCTAAGGTGATCGTACTCGACACGGACGAGGGCGCACCGGTGCTGTTCGCCTACAAGCTCAAACCCACTGCTGAAGCGCTGGCCGCGATCCGAGGCAGGATCGCCAGCGGCCAGATCCGCGGCGAGCTGGTTAACGGCGCAGATGCGCCCGTCATTGCCCGCGCCCTGGCGCTGGTATGATCCGGCTCGCTCGCGTCGGTACGGCCCCTTCGGGCCTCCCCTAGCTACGCATTGCCGCGGATAGGCGTGAACCGGGGCATCGAGCCCCGGCCCACGCCATGGGGGCGCGTGGGGATCTCTTTCTCAAAGATGTCCCAGTGTGTTGGGCGCGGCGACGAGCCTCAAGGACGGCGGGGCCCCACCATTTTCCCTGCGGGAAAATCGTTGCCCCCACCGCCGCTTACGCGGTCGCTGCGCGATCCTTGACCCTCGCCGCCGCACCCAACGCGAGGGACCGTCTTTTCGACGATCTAGGAGGATCATCATGGAGGTTCTGTTGTTTCGTGCTCTGAAGAGCGCTAATATCGAAGAGGAAACTGCCGCCAAAGTGGTGGAAGCGCTCGAGGAGCACATCGACGTGGCTATCGGTCAGGCAAACAAGGCGCTGGAAGCGAAGCTCGACGGCATCAAGATGAGCGTCGACGCGGTGAAGGCTGGCAACGAGCAGATGCGCGTGTGGATGGTTATCATCACGAGCATTCTTGCAATCATCGCGCTGCTTGGCAGCGTCGCGAGCGTGGTGGTGCAGGTGCTGAAGTAACATCGGGGGAGCGCTCTGCTCCTCCTTTTTCAGGGCTGCGAGGGCAACCTCGTGGCCCTTTTTCATGCCTGCTGCCCAACCGCCCAGGCCGGCTCGCTCGGCCTCTGGCGTCGGCCCTGGCGGGCCTTGCGAGGCACTACGCATCGCCGGCTGAACCGCGACGATCAGGGGCGTCCATGAGCGCAAGAGAGGAGGGGGAGAGAAAAGGGCGGTTCAACCTAAGGAGGTGGCGATGTCCATCAGGTTCCGCGTCGACGACGGCTTCAATCCCCTCACCATCACGCCCGCGATCATCAACCCAGATCAGCTGGTCGAACTCTGCCGATTGCTTAAGCGAGAGAGCGTCCGTCTCGATATGCAGCTCCTTATCCCGGAGCACGGCACAATCGTTGATCGTAGCTTCTCTTTCAGTGCCCGCGTCTGCCCCCTTGCCCTCGCCTCCGTCTCGGCCTGCTTCGACCACTATCCCGGCGTGATCTCGGTGCTTGAAGAGGCGCAATTTCGCGGCCGCAGGATCCGCCTTTGGCGCTCCGACGACCGCGACATCTGGCTCGGCCTGTCGTCCGATCCCGACGCCGCGCCAGCGCTGGAGGTATCGAGCGAGAACGGCTCCGCTATCCTAGAAATGCTCGGGCTCGACGGTTCCGAGACAATCGGAGCGATCCCACTCGACGAGCTTCGCCGTCGCCTTTCCGACCCATGCATTCACCGCCGCATATCGAGTGAGCCGGGACTTCAGACCTACCTGCCCCACCTGAACGAAATGGCCCGGGTGAGACCGCTCGACGGGTCTCCGCATCTGGCTTGGGCCTGATCCTTCTACCTACCGAGAATCGGCAATGGGAAGCGCTGGCCTGACGGCCACGCTTCCCATTTTTTTGCCTGATACCGTTGAGCCGGCGATGCCACGCCCCTGGCCTGCTCGCTCGACTTCCGGCATCGCGCCCAGGCGCTCGCCGTCGCCTCACATCGCCGGACAGGCAAACGGCCGCACGCGCTTTTCCTCGCGTGCGGCCGTCGCATTGCTTGGACCTCGAAGAGACTAGGCTGAAGCCTCCAGCCTCTTCTCCACGGTGTCCAAGCCCAGCTTCTTCACCGCCTTCATCAGGCCTTCGAGACGGTCGATCGGCATCCGCAGCAAACCGGCCTTCTCGATCGCTGCGATCGCTGCCTCCCGCTGCTTTGCCTGAAGCGCCTTTCGGCGCTCAGCCAGCTTGCGTTCGTCGGCCTCGATCGCGGCCTGTTCAGCATCCAGTGATTTCGCCATTTCCATGCCTTTTCGGTCAGGCTGATCGGGCTCTGAACAGGCCCATCTTACCCCTTCCCGGATCGGCGGAAAAGACCCCCTACCCCCCTACAGGATCGACACCAATGCAGACCAGTTTGCAGCGGGCCGTGACCCCGCGCGAAGCGCTTTCCAACAACCAGTTTCGCCGTCCGGCGAGCCGGTGCCCCGCGGAATCCGCGACGGATTCCCATCGATCTGAATCGATCAGCAGCAGGATCAACTCCACCCATGATATGGGACTACAGAGAGCACACCGTACGCACCAAGGTGCCAAGGTTATCCTTTAGTCTCAATGGGTTAGCGAGCATAAACCGTGTATGCGGGGCGCATACAAAAGCGCAGCGGGGCGCATACACGTATATTATCCAGTCTTTACAGCACCTTAGGTGTATTCGCCCCGCATACACCTCCCGGCACGCTGCCGGGTTTAACGTTGCAACCGCACCTCGTAGCAAGTATGAGGGCATCTATTCCGCAGTGCCCATCAGCCTCCTTTGCCCGGAGGCTGATCAATGAAGTCAAAGCCAAGCACGACCCGCTTAAGTGCGGATCAAGTGGCTCAGGTCGAAGCCATTGCGCAACGTCTAGGTTGCTCAACCGGCGAAGTCATTCGGCGCGCCGTCGATCAGTTCCTGCGCGGTCAAAAACTCATATCCGATAGCGACGCGCGGTTGCGCCGGGTTTGCGAGTACGCGCAGCTCGCTCTCGACGTGATGATCCAGGAAGACCTTCCTGAGCGCCGCGATGGTATTCTCCTCGAAGTAAACAACCGGATGGAGCGCTATCATGGCGCGCGCTGACATCCGCAGTGACGGCCGTCCAGTCACCGTTCAGCACCACTCCGCACGCGGCGAAGTGAAGCGCAATTCGGGCAACTTCACGCGCGGCAGCCAGCTCCTCAGCCACGAGGTTCTGATGTGGCTGTCGGGCGCGAAAATGCCCGTTCTGATGTGGCTGGTGATCTTCGCTCTGGCGTACACGATCGTGCTGTCGATCACGCTGGACGAGAACAACATCCAGCTCATCTGCATGCGCATTCTGTCGGCGCTTTGGGGCTGGGTCTCGCTTGACCCGATGAAGCAGGTGAACCTCCTCCTGCCCGACGGCTCCGTGCGCCAAACCTACATGGGGTACGTGCCGTATGTGCCAGAGGTCGCTCTCGCGTGGCACAAGGCAGTCCGCGGCCTGATTGGCTGCCTCTTCATCGCCAGCTTCATCACCGTGCCCACAGCTGTCTGGTACGTCGATTTCTCCCGTCGTCGCGGCAAGAACATCCTTGAGGAGCGGCACGAGCGTGGCGCAATGCTGGTGACCCGGGAAGTGCTCTATGCCGAGATCGTTCAGCACAACCAGGTCGAGTTCGAGAAGGAGGCTGCCAACCTCTTCCCCGGCCACACGCCGCAGCAGGTTCTTCGCATGCCGTTCGGGGCTCGGAAGGCCGCTGGTATCCACCACCCCTACACCCTTGCCGGCATCCCCTATCCGCACCGCCTAGAGCAGTCTCACACGATGCTGATCGGCACCACTGGTGCTGGTAAAACGACGGCGCTGCGCAAGCTGATCAAACAGATGCAGGAGCGCCAGGACAACGCGGTCGTGTTCGATCTGACCGGTGCCTATGTCGAGGCATTCTACGATCCCGAACGCGACACGATCCTGAACCCGCTGGACGCCCGCTGCCCTGCCTGGTCGATCTTCAACGACTGCGTGACCTACTCGGAATTTACCGCCGCTGCGGCCGCGCTGATCCCGTCCGACGGCGGCTCGGCGGAGCCCTTTTGGGCCATGGCCGCGCGCACCCTTTTTATCGAAATGTGCATGAAGCTGATCGAGAAGAAGCAGACCAGCAACCGTGCGCTCGCTGAGAACCTGATGACGGCCGATCTGAAGGCGGTCCACAAGTACCTGGCCAAGACGATCGCGGACCCACTGACGGCACCGGAAGCCGCCCGAATGGCAGAGTCCATCCGCGCGGTTTTCAACACCAATGCGCAGGTGCTCCGCTTCCTCCCTGACGACGGCGAACCGTTTTCGATCAAGGACTGGATCACGCGGGACAAAAAGCCGGGTTCGATCCTCTTTATCACCTCGAATTACACCGATCTCGAGATGAACCGCGCGCTGCTCACGCTGTGGAGCAACCTCGCCATTTACGCCCTGATGGAGATGCCGCGCACGCGGTCGCTCCGCACCTGGTTCATGTTCGACGAGCTCGGCGCTTTGCACCGTCTGCCGGCAATCGAAAGCGGCCTGCAAACCGCCAGAAATTTCGGCGGCGCGATGATCCTCGGCCTGCACTCCTTCGACAAGCTGGTGCATGTCTACGGCGAGGAAAATGCCCGCAACCTTTCCTCCCTCGCCCGCACCAAACTGATCCTCGCCGCGGCGGACCTGGAGACCGCCGAACAGTGCAGCCGCTACATCGGCAGCCGCGAGGTTCGGCAGATGGATGAAGCCTATAGCTACGGCTACAACAACACCCGCGATGCCTCGACGCTCACGCCACGTAAGCAGGTCGAGCCGCTCGTCATTCCTGACGACATCACAAACCTCCCCTCGATGCACGGCTTCGTCAAATTCCCTGACGGATTTCCTGCCGCGCGCATCCAGCTGCAGTGGGAGAATTACCCCACCATCGCACCCGGCTTCGTGAAGCGTCCGCCGGCGTCGCCGGCGGCTAGTGTTCGCGGAAAGAGTGGTGGAGGTGCAGACGGAGAAGTGGCGGGCGGTAGGGACGGCTCGCCCGAACTGGTGGAGGAGGTAGGGACTTCCCCCAGCGCTGCAGCCGCACTTGCCGCAGGGATCCTCGCGCAACCCTCAGAGGCGTCCGAGGAGGAGGCACAAATCCATCGCGAGGCGCAGGATCGGATGGATCCGTCAGCGCCTCGGCCCGACGCTGAAAAGGGCGATGACGACACCAACGCCGAAATTACCCGGCAAGGCGATGCTGAACGCGGAGCGGCCTCCCTCAGCCAACGCGACGATCTCGCTGCCCCGCCCGCAGCAGAGGTAGAAGATCAGACGTCCATCGAGCTGCGCCAGGACTTCGGTCCGAGCGATGACGGGATGGGGATGTAGGTCATGCACTCCATTGCCTCAATCGGGTCAGCAGGGGGCGCCGCTGACTATTACGGCAAGGACGATTTCGCCTCGGCGGACTACTACGCCGGGGAGAATGCGGCCGACTATAGCGAGTGGGGCGGCGCCTCGGCCGAGGAGGCCGGCGTCTCCGGCGAGGTCACCAGATCGGACCTGGGCAAGATCCTGAACGGCCAGCTCGCATCCGGGGAGAAGGTCGCCGACTATCAGGGGCGACGTCCCGGCTATGACTTGACCTTCTCAGCGCCAAAGTCCGTATCGATCATGGCCCTGGTTGCCGGCGACAAGCGGATCCTCGGCGAGGACGGCGCACACACGAAAGCGGTGCGCGCCACGATGGCGTGGGTTGAGAAGAACCTTGCCGAAACCCGGAAGGATATCGACGGCAAGAAGGTGCCGGTGAAGACCGGCAACCTGGTCTACGCGCTCGTCCAGCACGACACATCTCGCGCGCTCGATCCGCAGCTCCACATCCACGCGCTTGTTGCGAATCTGACCAAGGGTCCTGACGGAAAGTGGCAGGCGCTGCACGCCGACAAGATCTGGTCCAACAACACCGTGATCGGCTCGATCTATCATGCCTTCCTGCGCGCCGAGATGGAGAAGCTTGGCTATCAGATCGAGACCAAGGGGAAGCACGGCACCTTTGAGGTTGTCGGGGTGCCCAAAGACGTGATGGAGGTGAACAGCCAGCGTCGCGCAGAGATCCTGAAGGTTGCCGACGAGCTGGGCATCAAGAGCACTCAGGGCATCCGTGCCATCACCGCTCGCACCCGCGATCCTAAGCTGTCTCTTGAGGATCGCGACAAGATGATCGCGGATTGGCGGGAGAAAGCTGCCACCTACGGGTTCGACGGCAAGGAGCTGATCGCAGCCGCGCTGCGAGCCTCGGCCGCACCGGAGAACGCAAGCACGCTGCGGCGAGGCTATGCCTTCATGGCCGAGGTTGTGCGCGGAGCTCGGGAGTTTGTCAGCAACCTCACCCGCACGCCCGATCCGCTCGTCGACAAAGGTGTCGCCCGCTTCGCCTCCTCGCCGGAGGCGGCGCGGGCGCAGTTCGCCGTTGCCTCAGCGATCAGGATACACGCGCAGCGTGAGGCAGCCTTCGACGTCAACCGACTGTCCAAGACGGCGCTCGATCTCGGGCTGAAGGGCGTGACCATCCAGCACGTCACTGAGCGGATCGAGAAGCTGGTCGAGCAAGGTCGCATTCTACCTGGCGTCACGCGCGAGGGAGAGACGAGCTGGACGATGGTGACCACCCGAGAGGCGATGCAAGCCGAACAGCACATCCTGGACCGCATCGAAGCCACAAAGGGGCAGGCAACGCCGATCCTGAGCGCAGATCTTGCCCCTGATCGCGTACAGGCTGCGTCCAAGCACGAACTGAACCCAGGGCAGCTCGCCGCTGCCACCCTGATCGTCTCCAGCGCTGACAAGATCGTGGCGATCCAGGGGGTCGCCGGCTCCGGCAAGTCTACCATGCTGCAGGGTGTCGCACAGACCTTAGAGGGCGTCGCGCGCGTCGCGGAGAGCGGGGGCAAGCGGCTGCATGGCCTGGCCTTCCAGAACAAAATGGTCGGCGACCTAAAGGAAGGGGCTGGCATCGACGCGCAGACGATCGCGTCCTTCATTTGGCAGAACGAGCGGTTCCTCACCGACAGGACCAGTCCCGCCGCGATCGAGAAACAGGCCGAGATGAAGAACACCATCCTCGCCGTCGACGAGGCGTCGATGGTCTCGACCGACGACATGGTGAAGCTGATCAACATCGCGGAGGCGCTCGGCGCCGACAAGCTCGTCCTGGTCGGCGACCGCAAGCAGCTCGGGTCGATCGATTGGGGCAAGGCATTTTCGGTCGCGCAAGCCGGCGGGATCACCATCACCTGGATGAAGGAGAACCTTCGGCAGCAGACCGATCAGCTAAAGACCGTGGCGGCTTTGGCAGAAACGGGGAAGGCAAGCACTGCCTTGCGGGTATTGGGCGACAAGGTTGTGACCGACGCCAGCCCAGCAAACAATGCGGCTGAGCGCTGGCTCGCGCTTTCCCCGGAGGAGAGGGCGGCAACCGCCGTTTTCGCATCGGGGCGCGAGGCTCGCGCGACGATCAACAATCGGATTCAGGAGGGCCTAGCCGCCGAGGGCGTCATCAAAGGCGAAGGCCTGTCGCTGCAGGTGCGGGAGAAGGTGAACCTCACCCGAGAGGAGAAGCGCTACGCTCACACCTACGAGAAGGGGCAGGTCATCGACGTCACTGGCGCCATCAAGGAGCTGGGGATCGAAAGAGGCACCTTCACGGTCACTGGCGTCACCTCGAGGGGGAAGGTCGAGCTGGAGCACAACGGTCGCCGGCTGAAGATCGACCCGCAGAAGATAGACCCGACGATCAAGAGGGAGCGGATCGAGGTCTCGGTCCTGAAGACCATCAAGATCCACGAAGGCGATACCGTTCGCTGGACGGAAGCCGATAAAAAGCGGGGTCTGGAGAAGTCAGCGACTGCCCGCGTGGTGTCGATCGACGGCAAGGGTGTTACGGTCGAGACGGCCAGCAAGCAGGTGCTGACACTCAAGCACGGCGATGCGATGCTCACGCGCCTCGACCTCGGCTACTCGCTGAACATGCACATGGCGCAGGGCGTGACGGCCGACAAGGGCATCTTGGCGCTCTCGAGCCGTGAGACCAACCTCACGAACCAGCAGCTCTTCTATGTCGGCGTGAGCCGCGTCCGCTACGATCTGACGGTTGTCGTCGACAACAAGCAGAAGGTCGAACGCCAGCTGGACCGAAACACCGGCATGAAGACCTCATCGCTGGAAACCTTGGGCAAGCTGAACGTGGATGGGCCGAACAGCAGCATCAACACGCCAGGAGGGCCCCTCCAGCCAGGTCAGGGGCTTGGTGGCAACACGCCGCCGCTGAGCGGAAGGGTAGAGAACCGCGATCTCAGTTCCCTGCCCCCCCTCCCCCGCTCCGATGAGGGCGCAGAGCCAAGGCGATCGCCGGAGACTGGGGCGGGCGCCGGTGCAGAAGGCGGCCGCCGTGGCGGCTCCGAGCAAGCCGCAGGCCCCTCTATGCGCTTCAGCCTTAGCGATGCTGGCGGAGGCTCGCTGCCGCCCATGCCCCGGTTCGATGAGAAGGATGCGGCACGCTACGCCAAAGGCGGCGACGACATGGGGCTCAGCAAGAAGACCGACGACATGGGGCTTGGGGACGCGGGCAAGGGCGCGAAGGGGCCGCCGGTGCCGGAGAAGAACCTCGGTCTGGAACTCTAACAACTCGCGATACGAATAGGGGGAACAGGGTGATTTCCAAGGTATCTACACGAGCTGACGAGCTGCTGGAGGCCAATGAACTGATTGCTCGCGCCATGGCGCGCGGTCCATCAGATCGTCTCCGCAAGAAGATGCTCGCGCACAGGCGCGGCATCATCGGCGAGAAGGAAACGGCGCACATTCTTGATCGCCTCTTCTTCGATTCAAAAGATCATGTGGTTGTCCACGACCTGCGCATTCCCGATGGGATCGGAAGCTTTGCTCAGTTCGATCACGTCATCCTGTCACGGTTGTCGCGTAAGGCCTCTGTGGTTGAGGTGAAGAACTATTCAGGGCGCATGTCGCGCAACAAACACGACGAATGGGTTGTCTGGTATGAGGGCCGCCGCAGGCCGGTTCAGATCCCCAACCCCGTTGCCCAAGCGCGCCGGCAGCGCGATGTGTTGCGTGCCTGGCTGAAAGCGCACGATCACGACAAAGCTTTCAGCGAAGTCGGCACCTTCGTCGTCATCCCCGCGGATGGGCAGATCGATCGCACAAAGATCACTGAGGCGCTTCCGGTCTACAAAATCGACAACTTCCATCGGGCCTGGGTGGAGTTTGCCGGCGTCAGCCCGATCGGCAAGCTCTTCTCGAGCGGTGTACCCAGCGGCACCCTTGCAGCCATCGGCGCGCAGCTCGCGGCCGCGCACGTCTCGGACGAGCAGACCATGGCGCAGCGCCTCGGCATAGAAGCGCGATCCTATGCCCAGAGGAACGATGGCGCTGCCGAGCATGTGGATGAACCTGCCGACGAGGAGCAGCTGGCGGCTGAAGCAGCAGAAGACGCCTTGGACCCCGATCCATCCTCATTGGTGAGAGAGGAAGAGGGGGAGGAAGAGGTTGTGGTCACGTCGGCCGAGGCGGAAGAGGCTGATGCTCCATCCCCGCCCCTACCCGAACAGGCGGACGAGGAAGCGGTGCCAGTGGCCAAGCGCAAAGCGTCGCCGGCAGTAGTGATTTCGCCGGGGATCGCAGAGCGGGAGCTGCCCGATGGTCGGATCGCCTTCCTCGCTGCCCGTGACAACGAAGCTGCGAAGGCGCGCCTGAGTGCGGCCTGCCACGGGCGCGCGAGGTGGCAGCCCCTCTTCCAAAACTGGATCTGCAACGACGATGCAGCGGCGCTGGAGATCCGCACGATCGTCGCAAAAGAGCCGAACAGTGTCGAAGGAGAAATGTGATGGCGAGAGCACAATTTTCGACAGCGAAATCAATGCAGCCAAGCTCGATGGATTGCCCACGGTACAAGCGGCTTACTCGTGACGTCCGAAAGGTGTGCAGTCAGGTTGGCATCGACTTGCCACCTGAGTCCCGCGACCAGCTGATCGGTACCCTTTACGCAGAAGGCTACATCGGCGGCAGAGACACCCGTAGGGAGATCCGTCCCACGCTCGCGGAGCTCGCCGGTGCTGGCCCGATCGCCGCTGGCGACCTGGACCCATATCTATTGGTCGTTCTCTGTGAGGCAGTGCTTCTGCCTCTGCTTTGGTTAGCCGCTGCGCCAGCGGGCGCGTCGCTCCGTGACCCGGCAATCGCGATCGTCGTGGCAGGCGCGATAACCACGCCCTTTCTCATAGTCCGTCTCCGCCAGATCTGGAGCCGCTGACGCCGATCCGTGTCGATGAAATGCAAACACCACAGGAGGAACAATATGCGTAAGGTTCTACTGACTGCGGCCGCGTTGGCGCTCTCGATCAGCACCGCAAATGCTCAGAAGATGGGCAAGGGCGGCACCGGGGTCGATGAGACTTCCGAGGTGCCCAAGTGCGTTCAACCCTTCGGCACGATGGCGATCGTCGAGAAACGCAGCGCAGCGTCGCCGACGGACGGCCTCCCTCCTCAGATCGCGGCTATGATGCGAATGGCAGAGGCCCAGCAAAACGGCGGCCAGGCCCGAGTTGACCCGATCCCGCTCCTCAAGCTGCTCGCCGCCAACTCGAACTGCTTCCTGATCGTGGATCGCGGCGATGGCTTCGACGCTCTGCAGCGGGAGCGCGAGATGGCTGGCTCGACCACTGCCGGCGCAAAGACGAACACGCTCCGCGCGGCCGACTATCTGCTCACCGCAACCGTGGTCTACTCGGACGGCGATGCGGGCGGCTATGGCGGCGGCGCCGGCGGGATGTTCGGCGGCGGTTTAGGCTTCAAGAGCAAGAAGCTGGAAGCCCAGGTGATGCTGGCGCTCGTGGAAGTCTCCACCGGCATTCAGCGCGCGATCGCCAGCGGCCAGGTCCGCAAGAAGGATCTCTCGATCATCGGCGGCGGGGTGCTCCTGAATGCCGGCATCGGCGCTCTCGGCGGCGGCTACACTAGCACCGACATGGGGAAGATCACCTCGCTGGCGCTACTCGACGCCTATCGCAAGCTGACCACCGACGCGAAGGTCCGCCTTGCTCCGCCGGCGGCCGCCGCAGCGCCGACCCCGGCGCCTGCTGGCGCCAGCGCGACGCCAGGGCAGCAATGAGGAGAGGGGGAGAGGAAGGGCGAGAGTGTCAGGTCGGCGCCCTCCCCTTCCTTCCTCAAGAGGTGCGCGATGAAGCTGCAGGCAGATCTCTTCTCGGAAAACGAGCCATCGATTGATCCCGAGGATCTCGAGGCGCAATATGTCGAGATCGCTCCAGAGCCGCTGGCGGTGCCCTGTGGATGGCGGGACAGGACCAACAGTCCGTGCCGTCGCCTCGGGCACAAGCCGGTGATGATGGACGGATTGCAGGCGGTGTGCAGGGGGCGCCGGCTCGTCCACTGTGCGCCCGAGTGCTTCAGCGTGTTCAACAAACCCGTGGAGATTGACGATGGCGTCTGATCCCCCGATGCGGCTCTCCGGCAAGATGATGACGACATCTAGGGGGCGCATGATCTGCGACGATGGCGGCATGCGCTGGCGCCTGACCGGAGAAGCTCTTTCAGAATGCGACGACGCCGAGGAGGTCACGATCGAAGGTGTCCGACGCGGCCTTTCCGTGATCGACGTCTACTACGTCGGAAGGGCCGGCGCATGAACGCTCCTATGCAGATCCAGGCAGCGCACTGCCCCTATTGCAAGAACATCCTGTTCCAGAACCTGAAGCGGCATAAGGTTCGAGGCTGCCTCACCTGCAAGCGGCCGATCGTGATCGCGCGCAGTCCTGTCGGGCGCCCGCGGCTCTACCGGATCTACAGCGTCCTGGACGTCGGTATGATGCTCTATGCACTCCTCACCATTGCACTGATCGCGTTCTTTCTGATGACCGGCCACGGCGTCACGGGCTTCGTCAAAGCCTTCAGCATCGCCCTTTTCATCGTCGGATCGGTCCTCTGTGTGGATGGCGTGCTCGCCCTTCGAACAGCGCGGGACAAGACCTGGAACAGGCAAAGGCGCGGAGTAGCAGCAAGGACGATCGGGGCCGGCAAGATAGCAACCGGTATCCTTGCCTTTTTCATGGTACTCGTAGGCGTCACGCTCTGAAAATTTGTAATGTATTGTCGCAAGCCGTTGATCATCGGAAGCGAGATGGTATTCACGCCGCACGACCCAAACTTCGTAGGCGCTCCGTGGTGGAGCGCCATTTTTTTGCATAGGTTATTCGGCTCCGTTTCGCTTGTAATAGATGAAGGTTATCGCTTCTATTCGCAACGATCGGCTCTTCTTCACGTTCTAGACGCCCAGATGGGGAGCGGTATGAGCGAGAGTCCGACCTATTGTCTCGAAAGAGCCCGCGAGCACCGTGAAGCCGCAGAAGCGACGCCGTTGATCAATGTGCGGCGAAAGCACAGCGAGAGCGCAGAGATGTGGGAGAAGATGGCAGCGCGAAACTCCGTCCTCAGCCGCTATGTCGAAACGCCCTCGGAAGACGGCTCAGCGGAGTAGGTGACGCATTCCAGCGCGCCGGCTTAGCTCTGGTCGGCGGCCTGTGCCTCGATCTCGGCCAGCTCGGCACGATACTTGTCGATCGATTTGGCGAGGAAACTCGGGCCGTCGGGCGAGGAGCGTCCGTCCCGGAGCCGGCGGGCCCAGCGGTTCACGAACGTCTCAACGCTTTGCATCGCGGCCTCGGTATCTTCCGGCGTCCTGATGTGGGTGTCGTTCTCGAGCATCGTGGCGATGCCAAGGGACAAGGTGTCGATCACGTCGTCTGCCGTCACCACACCCTCAGCGGACATGGCTCGGAAGCTCTCCATGATTGCTGGCACAACGTGGCTGGCGATCGCGAGCTTGTCGGCGTCCGAAACGGTGAAGTCGGGGGTGGGCGAAGCTGCCAATGATCCTCTCCACAACAGAAAGCCGCTTTCCAGAAAAGACAACGCTAGCGCGATGCCTGCAACGGACAATGTGAGCAACTAGTGGGCGGCACAACGGTTCAGCCCGCATGACGAAGAAGCCCAATAAGAAAGCCCGCTCCGCGAAAGCGAAGTCCAAACGACCCTCGAAAGGATTTTTCAGGAGGAACCGCGGCCTGATTGCAGGTGCGGCGGTTGTGCTGGCCCTCGTTGGGGCTGCGTACCTCCAAACGCGGAAGCAGGCCGATGAGCCGGAAGGCCCTTCAGCCAAATAATCAAAGGCTTGGCATCGCTCCAGGAGGTGAAGGCATGGCAGACGATAAGACGCAGGTTGGTGGTCAAGATCGCCAGCGGATTTCGCTGAGCGAGGAATATGAGGTCCGAGACTGGATGGAGTCCTTCGGTGTGTCGAAGGAGAAGCTGGTCGAGGCAGTGAACGCCGTAGGCGATCGTGCCGATGACGTTCGCGAGTATCTGAAGCGCTAACCCGACGAGTGGTACGCAGCGCGCCGAGCAGAGCTGAGGCTCGCTCGGCGCATTTCCGCGCATCAGCGAGCGGCGCCTCCCGCGCGAGGAGAAGGCACATACGGGTAGGCCAAGCGCACCACCTCTGCGGCTTTCTCAATCGCCTCCACTTCCCCAGGCTTACCCTTCGGCTCGATCCGCCAATTAGACCTGGGAGCATCGATGATCGGCAGAGCGGTCACCGGTCCAATCAGCTTCAGCCAGTGCGCTTCATCTTCACCCGCCGCGCCGGCTAGAAGGTGCGCAAGCAAGTTGCGGATATCGTCGGTCGTTGTGGGCTTCGTCTCCGGCATCGTGCCAACCCTTCCTAGCGCTTCAACACCGAAATGGGAGAAATGGTAGCATGCCCGCGGCGCCGGCATGTACTGCAACGCAAGCGGATCACGGCTTGCTGGACGCTGCTGTCCCTGCCGAACCGCGAGAGGATCTTGTCGGCCGGCACGTTGATCGTGCGTCCGCATTCGCAGACGATCCGCATGTCGGCGCGCTCGACAGCCCACTCGCCCAGGGTCTTGTACGGGCCTTCGACCTTAGCCGGCATGTCGCGCTCTATCGAAGATCATGCGGCGTCACCTCCTCGTAGCAGCCGGCGCGCCGCAGCTGCCGCACGATCCCGTTGAACGCAGCAGTCACCCCTTGGGATCGCCCGATCTCATTCTCTTGGCCCGCAGCGTCCCAATAGCAGGTGAGCGGCCACTTCTCCGGGCAGTGGGGCAGCAGGCAGCGCAGCGCCAAGCGAATCTCGGGCAGATCGACACGGGATTGCGCGCACCTGGTCACCCCGCTTCTCAGAATATGCACCGAGAGCGCGATAACGACGCGCTGGTGCCTCGGCAATTTGGCCATGGCTCAATGGAAGTCGTGCGACTTGAACCGCACGACGTCCTCCGGATCCATGCCGTCGGCGTGCGGCGGCCAGTACTGGTTGCGCGCCTCGGGCTTCCAGGCTTCGTCGCCGCGATCAGGCGAGCCTGCATGCCGCGCCCCGTCGCCGCGGCCAGTCTTGTGCGGGAACGACATTTCACCCACCCGATGCAGCAGATCACCGTGGTCGATGATGCGGTCGCAGATGACGTGGATGACCTCGCCCTCCTTCTGCACCCGCCCCTTCAGGCCCACCATCGACGCTGACATGATGGTCCGGCGCTGCGCCTCGAAACGGTCGGGCCAGAGGATCCCATTGGCGATTCCGGTCTCGTCCTCGATCGTGATGAACAAGACCCCCTTAGCCGAACCCGGCTTCTGGCGGACCAGGACGATGCCGGCGACCTCGACGTGTCGGCCGTCGCGGATGTTCGCGAGATCGGCGCATTTGGTAACGCCCCGCCGCCGCAAATCGTCTCGAATGAAGGACAGCGGATGTGCGCGGAGAGACAGCTGCAGCGAGCGGTAATCCTCGATCACCTCGCGCCCATCGGTAAGCGGCCGCAGCGCTACCTCCGGCTCCATCCCTTCCGCGCTGAAGCGCTCGGCCGCGCGGTCGGCGGCGGCGAAGAGCGGGAGCGGCGCTTCGCCGAGCCCCCTTACCTTCCAGAGCCCTTGCCGGCGATCGGCACCGAAGCTGTGGAAGGCGTCGCCGTCAGCAAGCTTCTCGATCGACGCGCGCGGAACGCCCGATCGACGCCAGACCTCCTCAACGGAGGTGAAGGGCGCGGTGCCCCGCGCCGCCGCGATCTTGGCGCCGTCAGCATTGGACAGCCCGCGGATCTGCCGCAGCCCAAGCCGCACGGCCAGGTAGCGGCCGCCAGTCTTCTCGAGTGTGCAGTCCCACCGGCTCGCGTTGATGCAAGGCGGCCGAACCTCGACGCCGTGCTCGCGCGCGTCGCGGACGATCTGCGCCGGCGCGTAGAACCCCATGGGCTGCGCGTTCATCAGCGCCGCGCAGAACACATCCGGGTGGTGGTGCTTCATCCAGCACGAGGCGTAGGAGATCTTCGCAAAGGAGGCGGCGTGGCTCTCGGGAAAGCCGTAGGAGCCAAAGCCCTCGAGCTGGCGGAAGGTGCGCTCGGCAAACTCGCGCGGGTAGCCACGCTCGACCATCCCCTCGATCAGCTTCTCGCTGAAATGGGAGACGCCGCCCGTGAACTTGAAGGTGGCCATCGCGCGGCGGAGCTGGTCGGCCTCGGCCGCGGTGAAGCCGGCGCCGACGATCGCCACCCGCATCGCCTGTTCCTGGAACAACGGCACGCCAAGCGTCTTCTCGAGCACCGCGCGCAGCTCAGGGCGTGGGTACTCGGGCTTCTCCAGCCCTTCGCGCCGGCGCAGATAGGGATGCACCATGTCGCCCTGGATCGGGCCTGGCCGCACAATCGCGACCTGAATAACCAGATCGTAGAAGCGCTGCGGCTTCATGCGTGGGAGCATCGACATCTGCGCGCGGGATTCGATCTGGAAGGTGCCGAGGGTGTCGGCCTTCTGGATCATGCCGAAAACCGCAGGATCATCGTCCTGCAGATCCTTCATTTCGACATGCAAACCCTTCTCCGCCTCGAGCAGGTTGAAGGCGCGGTTCATGCAGCCGAGCATGCCCAACCCCAGGATGTCGACCTTCATGAATTTGAGCGAGTCGATGTCGTCCTTGTCCCACTCGATGATCTGGCGATCCTCCATCGCCGCGGGTTCGATGGGCACCAGATCGTCGAGGCGATCATGGGTGAGGACGAAGCCCCCCGGGTGCTGGCTCATGTGCCGGGGCACCCCAATCAGCTTGCGGGCAAGCTCGAGCGTCAGCCGCAGCCGGCGATCGCCAATATCGAGGTTCAGCTCCTCGACCTGCTTGTCCCCTACCCCTTCGGCCGACCAGCCCCAGACCAGGCCAGCGAGCGAGGAGGTCAGATCCTCGGGCAGGCCCAGCGCCTTGCCGACGTCACGCACCGCGCCGCGCGCGCGGTAGCGCGTCACGACGGCGGTCAGCGCCGAGCGATCGCGCCCATAGGTCTCGTAGATCCACTGGATGATCTCTTCGCGGCGCTCATGCTCGAAGTCGACGTCGATATCCGGCGGCTCGCGGCGCTCGCCGGAGACGAAGCGCTCGAACAGCAGCTCGTGCTTGATCGGATCGATCGAGGTGACGCCGAGAACGAAGCATACGCAGGAGTTGGCCGCCGAGCCTCGGCCCTGGCAGAGGATCCCGCGCCGGCGGGCCTCCCGCACGATTGCGTAGACGGTGAGGAAGTAGGGCGCATAGCCAAGCTCCTCGATCAGCTTCAGCTCGTGCGCGATCTGGTTCATGTAGGCAGCCGGCACGTCGCCGTCGAACATCTGGTTCACGGCTTCGGTCGCCAGCTGTTGGAGCGCCTCCTGTGCCGTCAGCCCGTCGATCAGCCGCTCATGCGGGTATTGGTAGGCCAGCTCGCCCAGGTCGAAGGTGCAGGCGTTGGCGATGTCGACACTCGCCTGCAGCGCATCGGGATAAGCGCGGAAGCGCCGGATCATCTCGTCGGGTGACTTGAGCGCGCGATCGGCATTCACCTCGCGGCGATAGCCGAGCTCGTCCACCGTGCATTTCTCGCGCACAGCCGTCACCACGTCCTGCAACAGGCGGGCATCGGGGGCATGGTAGAGCACGTCGCCGGTCACCACCGCGCGAACTCCGGCACCGCCCGCCTGCCTCGCCAGCGCGTCGATCCGCACGGCGTCCCCGGGGCGACGGCGCTGGAACAGCGCCATGTAGCCGCGGCGGCCGTAGACCTTCTTCAGATCGCGGAGGGCGGCCAGGTTCTCCTCGTCGGCCTCATGGGGCAGCAGGATGGCGATGACGCCCTTCGACCAGGGTTCCAGATCGTGCCAGTGGAGCAGGCATCCCCCCTTCCCTGCCCGTTTCTTGCCGACGGTCAGCAGCCGCGTGATCCGGGACCAAGCAGGGCGGTCGGTCGGGTAGAGCAGCAGCCGGCGGCCGCAGGACAGATCCACGCGCGTGCCCGCGATCGAGCGAACCCCCGTCGCCTTCTGTGCTTCCCATGCTCGCACGACGCCGGCAACGGTGCCTATGTCGCTTATGCCGATCGCCGGGTAGCCGAGCAGCGCCGCGGCGGCGAACAGCTCGTCAGGGCTCGAGGCACCGCGCAGCAGCGAGAAATGGGTGAGCACCTGCAGCTCAACATAGCGGCTCATCCGAACACACCATGGATCCACCAGGAAAGATCTCCGGTGTTGTCCTGAAAGCCGTCGCCGCGGCGAAACACCCAGTAGCGGCCGCCCTCCTCGTCCTCGACCCGGTAGTAGTCGCGGATCGCCCAGGTCTCGGCATCGCGTCGCCACCACTCGCCGTGGACGCGCTCAGGTCCGTCGCCACCGACGATCGTGTAGCGCTTGCCGCGCCACTCGAACCGGCGCGGAGGTTGGTCAGGCAGCAGCGCGAGAACATTGAAGAGCGGCTCGGGCCGCGCGAACAGCCGGATCGGGCGCTGCCAACCCGGCCACTCTCCGGGTTGCTCATTGGGATCGACCTGCGCGATGGCGCGCTCGGGCACATGGCTCTCGACAGGCGCGATGCGGAAAACGGCGCTGGGGCCGATCCTGCCTGCGATGACGTCGACGAGGCGCGACGGATCGCGGACCATCGTGTCGCCGGCGAGCACCGCGCCCAGGTCCACGGCATCGAGTGGCTCGGTATGCGGGGCAACGAGCCAGAACTGCTCGAGCCCCATTCCAGGGTCGATGCGATCGATGCGGAGCTTCAGCAGGCGCAGGAGGTGCGACACCTCTCGCGTCGGCCGAGATGTGCCGATCGCCACCACCTGCTCGCCGCCGTCGACGCGCAGACCCGTCAATCGAAGTGATCGAGCGCCGAGACCCCTCTCCTGCAGCACTTGGGCCAGGTCGCCCAGCAGATCGCCCATGACCTGCTCGATCGCCTCTGCGGTGCCGATCGGCTCCAGCAGCCGACGCTCGACGAACGGCACCTCCGCATCCTCTCGCGGCGTAATGGGCTCGGCTACCGCGCCCAACGCCTGATCGAGGCGCTCGATCGCCGGCAGACCAAGGCGTCGGGCGAGCGGGCCGCGCGCGACAGGCAAGAGATCCGCAATGCGCTCGAACCCAAACTTCCGAGCTGCAGCTTGTGCAGTCGCGGATAGGCGAAGGGCGGCGATCGGCAGCGGTGCGAGCGCGTCGGCCGTCCTGCCCGACTCGACGCGGATCAGATCATCTCGGCCATAACGGGCGAGAGCATGTGCCGCGCCGGGAGTATCGGCGACGGCGACGCGCGCGGTGAGGCCAGCGCGCCGGCAGAACTGCCGGAGCCGCCTACAGAAACGCTCCTCGCCGCCATGCAGGTGTTCGCAGCCGGTCAGGTCGATCCAAAGCCCGTCGTTCGGCGTCACCGCGGCCGTGGGCGACCAGCGGCGCACGGCCAGCAGGGCTAGGCGATCGAGAAGCGCAGCATCCGCCTCGGGCTCTGCGGGACGGAAGTCCAGGTCCGACACCAGGGCGCGGGCGTGCGTGGCGGCCATGCCGGGGCGGATGCCGAGCGCTTGCGCACCGAGGCACGCGGCCACGACTTCCTCGCGGCGGCCCACCTTCCCCACCAGCGCCAGCGGCGCCTCTGATGTGGTTTCAATATGAAAACGCGATGCTTCCGCAGTGCTTACGCCGTGAATTGCCTTGTATGGATTGCTGGCGGGCTCCGAGCGTCGGCCGAGTTCGCGCATCGGCGGCTTCGCGTGCGAAGGCAGCGCCGCGATCTGCGCCTCGACGTCGGCGCGTGGATCCGCACCTTGCCGCGCCCAGCGGGCACCAGGTCGCCAGCCTCCATTCCTCGGCACCGAGCAAGCGCCGGGATCATCGTCCACGGGGAGCTGAAGCGCGGGCCGCTCAGGCGGCCGCGCTGCGGGCCGTTCCAACCGTCTCAGCCGCTCGATGGCCAAGTTCGGCAGGAACAGCGAGACGACCCGTCTCATCGCTACCCTCCACAATCAGGGAGAAGGATGCCCCACCACGCTGGCGCGCCAGCTCAACCGACCATCGCGGCCGCCCCACGCCGGCAACACTCAGCCGCTCGGACGGCGCAGCGCCGATCCGCCACCGCGTCCATGCGGCCGATGGCTCGCCCAGCGGATCCTGTTCGCGCCCGCGACGGCGCCGCAGCAGCAGCACTGGCATGTCTGCCTCGGCGGCCACCAGCTGCAGGCGCCGCGTGGCGACCATCGAAACCCGGGTTGCCTCAGCGACGACCACAGACGGCGTGCCGTCGCGAACCGCATCCTCGATGACGGCCAGGAGCGCGGCATCGTCGCGGGGCTGCGCGTAGATCACGCTGGAGGATGGTAGACCAGCTTGAGCCAGGCCTGGCGCGTACAGGTCGCTGCGGCAGCTCGCCCACAGAACCGGTGCATTCGCTTCTGCGGCTTCGCGCGCGGCGATACCGGCTAGGAAGAGCGTCGTGGCGGCATCGTCGACCATGGCGACGCTGCGCGCCGATGCCTCATGAAGCGCGCCGGCGCGAAGCCCCCCTGCCCCGAGACGGCTGTCGATTGCGTCCACACCAAAGGGCAGCACCCGGTAGTCGGTCGCGGGCGTCGCGATCGTGCGGAGGTGCGCTATGCTGGGCGCGAGGGACTCGAGGGCGGCAGTCATCGTGTTCTAAGACTCTACTCGTTCCCTTTATGTTCCCTTAAGAGGCTCGATCGGTCAAGACGGGGCAACCACGGACCTGTGGATTGACGGAACGGACGTGGAACAGCCCGCGGCCTTCGAGGTTCGTTGCAGATAAGGATCCGGATGCTAGCTTGCCCCCATGTGCAATAGAGCGCGCTATAGCGGTGAACCCGAAACGCTGTTTGGATCTGCGGCCGAGCTGTTTGAAGAGCGGCCTCGAGACAACCGGTTCAACCCGGTCGAGCTGCGGCCGAAGTCGCGGAACTATGTCATCCGCGAGCAGGACGGAAAGCGGGCATGGGACGTGATGACCTGGGACGTCCTCGGTGGGCAAGCCGCTTACCCGATGACGAACGTGAGGAACCTCAAGCTCCCGCAGTGGCGCCGGCTCGCTGAGAAGCCGGAGAACCGGTGCATCATCCCCCTGACCGAGTTCGCTGAGTTCACCCCAGAGAAACACGATCTGGGTGACGGCAAGCCGCCGCTGAAGGGCGAGATGTGGTTCAGCGTCATCGATCAGCCGACCTTCGCCGTCGCGGGATTCTGGCAGCGAACCGCCGAAGGTCCGGGGTTCACAATGGTGACGTGTGACGCGAATGAGTTGGTTGAGCCCATCCATCCCAAGGCTATGATCACGATCCTAGAGCCTGACGAAATCGACATCTGGCTTACCGGCACATACGCCGAGATCGTGGCGCTGCAGCGTCCTTACGACGCTGCCAAGATGACCGTCAGAGGACCCGCATTCCCCACTCGAGGACGCGGATAGTGGCGGGCATCGCAGGGGCCGGGGGACGGCGGCTCGTCGAGGCCATATGACGGGGGTTCAGACGATAACCTGCGTTATTGAACTCGCAACCGATTCAACCTATTGTTGATCATGCGAATGCCAGTGCGGAAACACACTTGGTAGATAAAGAGGCCCCGGGGTTGCCGCCCCGGGGCCTCAATCGTTTGGGGGGGCGGTTGCCGCCACCCCCCCGCCCGTGTGCTACTTCTGGCGCGCTACCTCGATGACCTTCAAAAGAAGGGTACCGAAGGCAAACAACACAAGAAGCAAGGTGCACAGGTCTGCGAATGCCATTGTGCTCGTACTCCTGATAAGGGGCGACGGGATGCCGCCCCCACGCCGGATATATGCCAAAGGCGACGATTTGTTACCGCCGTCAGTGGCCACCACCGGCAACCGGCGCGATCGACAGGCGCACCGCACTCAGATCAAAAAGGCTCGTCCAATCCTCTGCGAGACCGCCAGGATGAACTCAATTGCCATTCAGACCCATTTCGCGCGTCTGAAGCTTGGCCTTCCAAAGCCCCTCGACGCCTATAACCTCCTCCGGTGAAGCGGCCGACCCACAGACCTCCAGGATAGAGACCTGATAATCGGACCTATCGCGGCTCTTAAGTACGACATTGCCGCCGTGACCATCGCGCGCGTAGGCGAGCCATCGGCCCAGGAAGCCGTCTTCACCATAAGCTGAGCCGACATACTGCTCCTTCGTGTCAGGGCACGTGAGGAGATAAACACCCTTCGCGGCTCGCAACGCCGTGAGCCAAGATGGGGGAAGCGCCCCCAACCCCGAAAGCCTGGCGATAAAGCGCGTGTAACCAGGGAATTCCTCTTCCTTGAAAACGCGAGTGATTTCGACAATCGGCTTGGGCTGATCGGCAGCCTTCTGAGCCCAGGTGCGTGTCCCCGGCCCCCAATCAATGAAGATGCGGCCGACATCCGCCTCTGAGGCTTTGAACAATTCCGAACGGTAGAGGTCTGAACCCGCGACGTCGTGCAGCTTGAATGGGTCTACGGCGCCAATCGGGCACTCACCGATTCTCTCTACCTCGTACAGGCCGACGAAGAGATTTGACTGCGCCGGAGTCACCACAAAAGCAGCCCAGAAGGGAGAGGCTAGTCGCGATCGGTTCTGGCTAGTTTGGATGTTCTGGTATGCCACAAAGCTGGCATGGTCATCTCGCCACAAGGAGTAGAGGGTACGACCTTTAACAGCGCCGTTCTGGTGCCGAAGCAACCGGACTTGGCGCGGGTCTATACGATAGCTCTCAAGAACGGCGTTAAACGTCAGACTCATACCGATGACAATAGGGCGATCAAGGGACGGTCGTCGACCCGCCTTTCAGAAACATTATGCCGGTCTCGCGGGAGATCCGGTTCATCCACGCTGCCGGTAGGAACTAACGCTCCAACCTGGCCCAGAGCCGGCGGTGCCAAGGCTGACCGAGCCCTAGGCCTCGCATCGCGGCAGGAACAACATCATTGAGAAGCCGGTCTTGATTGTTTTGAGCGTGTTCTAGTTGTTCATCATGCGTGTCGAAGCAACTAGGAGGATTTAAGTAGTCAACATCACGAAAATATAGGTGCAAGAGGTGGGCGACTTCACTTGGTAACGCCAGCTCGCCAAGGTCGGCGTATCGCCTTAACGTTCGGACGGCCTCTACCGACTTCTCGCTGGCCTGACGCATAAACTCTTCTGGAAACGATCTGTGAAGGTTCACTCGGTCCCATTCAAGATCCGTATGTCGCTTCAAATCGTGAATAGCCTCGATTACAGCGGAGCAACCGTCAAATTGGCGCTGCCACCATCTTTCTCGGTAGAACCGCCGAAGGGTGAGCCACATCGTGGTAAGGCTCGCAAAAGCGCCACCCGCAACTGCGACGAAAAGGGATTCATACCACGTCATCGGGACCCGTCGTTCGCCCGCGCATCCCCATTTCACCAACACGTCGGAATTTAATGACTCCGGTACCGCTCAGGACAAAGTTTCTCATGAGCGGAGTGCAGCCAAAAAGGGAGCCATGGACGCATTCACCGCGGCGAACTGGTCCGCTTGCAAAACAGAGTATTTTTCGTCGAACTCTATGACTGATCCCACCTTCACTGCACGTCCATGCATGGACACCGTTCCGAGAATGAGCTGCGAATTTGGAGGAGGCTGCTCAATCAAAAGGTCAATCATATTAGCTACATTTTTTTCGTCCTGGTCTTGCTGGTTCGGACTGTCCACAACCATCGGGGCGAAAAGGGCAGACGAGTGTTCCTGAACCGTGTGCAAAACAGCAAGGTAGTAGGCCAGGATGGCACATGGAAGATCGCTGCCCGTTTCATTGATCTTAGCCGGAAGGCGCAGCATGTCTTCATCACTGAAGTCGACATTTAGCATGATAAGAAATGTAAGCATTTTGCCGCGGAAGAATGTTTCTATTTTTGCACGGCGTTCCTTATCCTTCAATTCTTTAATGCGCTTAGCTATATCCTTCATTGCGACCGCCAAGGCGCCGATCTTTGTTTCAAGGTCGAAGATCTGTTTTTCGAACATTTCCGAGGCTATACCGCGTCCTCGATTCTCGATGACTTCGGCTAAGCTCACCTGGCTTCGTTTTGCGTTGATGGCTTCATCGATCTCGCGCAGAGCCTGATCGGCAGCCCTCAGCTCTCCTTCTGCTCTCCCCGCCTGATCGATCAACTCGATGACGCGGTTACGAGCAGAGGAAATGAACTCGAAGCAGGCTTCTCGATCTTCTACAATGCCAAATTGGTTGGCGAAGTCGTTAGTGTGCTCTGTGCCACACGTTGGGCAGAATAATGACATCGGAAGGTCCGTGGCGAACTGCGCATCCCTTTCGAGTTCGCGAATTGTGCCCTTAACGACCTGGACCTGCTGCTCGACGAGCATTCTCTCGTCCTGGAGCTCGGCAAGCTTCTTCGCACGGCCTTGGCGGATTTGCCTTAGAACTTGTAGGCGGAGCAGCAGCTTTTCGATGGCGACCTCGTGGCCCTGGATCGACAGTTCGAGGCCATCGAAGCTTACCTCGAGTCTGAATCGCTCGACTGCTTTACGCACTACCGTTCGATCAGCTTCAAGCACCTTCTGGTCTGCTCGAAGACGTCGCTTTTCGGCCTCAAGTTGCCAGTACTCGTTCGGAAGGATGCCCGTATGGAATTCGAGCAGCGGCTTACGGAAGTTGGGGTACTGCGTAAGGTTTGCGAATGACGCGAACGGCTTGTTCCAACCGTGATCCTGATCGATATAGAACGGGAGGAAGGCGTATGCAGGTGGTGGGATCTCAGGGGTGCCGCCGCGGTTGTTGAGTACGATGCCGAAATCGATCAACTTTGCGATGTACGGGGCAAGCTCCTTTGTGATCTGAGATGTTACGATCAGTGGCGACCCAGCGGCGTCGAATATGCCTATCGTATTTTGGTCCCGAACAGCGGCATATGGGACCCCATCAACCGAAAAGCGAAGGCACGCCTTAACGTTAGCGGATACCCACTTTGTGTGAAGCTTCTCCGGTTCCGCGCCCAGCGCCCAGTAGATGCTCTTTATGACTGAGGATTTACCGACGTCATTCTCGCCCTTGATCACTGTCAGTGTTTGGTGGAAACGTATTTGCCGCGCGCTCCGTTCTTTCAGCGACAACAATTCCAAGCTTTCGAAGCTCAGTCGTTTCATCATTATGCTTTCTTAGGTTTCTGACCAGGAGTGCGTAGCGCTCGTGTCCATCGCTCATCGTTCGAACTCGTATAAGATCACCGCATGCACAAAGTCCTCCGTAGCGTTTTCTCGCCATTCGGTAACAAGGCTGCGCACGACAGGAGTTGCGCGGGAGAGAACATCCTCATAGCTCGATGCACCCTCAGTAAGTTCATTGACGAGAGATCGAACACGTTTGGAAAATGCAATCGTTGCTGCATTTGGCCTGGACCTCAGCTGAACCTCATAATCTTGCCAAGCTTTCCTGATCCGATGCCTTTGATCAAAGGGCAGACTAAGTTCCGATGAAACGTTGCTCCATTCGGGCCGCCGAATGTGATCGGACTTCAAGTCAACGAGCCATGTTAGCATCTGGTCGCGGGTTATAAATTTAGAGGCTTTGAGGTCCTTAAAATCACCTAGGTCGGTAAGTCTCCGTGCTCGCTTACGACAGTGGTCGTTTAGCAAAAGTGCAAACGGGCGCGGAGGCACCTCTGGGCCGACCTCGTCCTGCAAGAACTCCGATATTTTTCCATGAATCGTCGAGTCAAAGCTTGTTAGGGTCAAATCCGAGTAAACGAAATAAAATAGCGATATGTGTGACAAAGGGTCAAAAGTTGCCGCCTCCGCCTTCAATGCTTTCAAAAATGATTCCAGCTTCGTCGAGTTCACCTTGGAGAAGGACGCTTCACCGTGGGTTTCAGTAGCAATGGAGAGGGGCTGGTTGCTTACAAGGGAAAGCTTCGTTACTGCAGTGCCAAACCGCCCGACATTATCAAACATTCGGCCAGCAAAGGACGGCTTGAAGCCGTCTTTAGCTTTGTCGCGTCGACTGAGTTCAGCGAGTGTCCAGTTGCCTTTATCCTTTGTCTTAACCTGGTAGAAGGTTGCAGAAGTAGGATTGTTGGCGTCGTCTAGGGCGACAATGTCGTCGTGAAATTCAAAGGCAACCGCGTAGTTTTCGCCCTTGCTGTGGAGCTCGAGTAGGCGAGCAAGCCCCCATGCGGTCTGGTAGTCGAAGCGGTCGTAGGCCGTTCGCCCGCCGTCCTCGCGCTCGGGAACGGTCAGTAGGTCCTTTATAAGCGACAAGGTACCCTCCCCCCGAATGGCGTCCCTAGATATGGCAGGGTACACCGTTTCATTCGCCTTTCAATCGCTGCGTGCCTTTGGCGGATCGGCACCACCGTCATGCTGACGGTCCGTTGACCTAAAGGTGGCGCCTATATGGTCGCGCTATTTGTCGTCCGCCGATGGCGCCCGCCCGCTAGCAGGGAAGTGCCGATAGAAGGTGGACACGGATACGCCGATCGCCTCTGCGACCTCCTGCGGCCGATCGCCAGCGGCAAGAAGCTTGAGCGCCATGTCCCTCTTGCGAGGCGTCAGCACGGATTTTCGCCCACCACCCCCGCCGACCTTTCGGCGCGCTGCTAGTCCCGCCATGGTCCGCTCCCGGATCAATTCACGCTCCATTTCTGCAATTGACCCTAGAATGTGAAAGAGCAGGCGACCTGTATGCGTGGCGGTGTCAATTCCGTCTGTGAGGGAGCGCAATTCGACCCCACGCGCGGACAAGTCCGCCGCCAAATCCACCAAGCCCTTCATGTTACGGCCGAGGCGGTCGAGCTTCCAGATCACCAATGTATCGCCCTTGCGGGCGATCCCGAGCGCTTCAGCCAGGCCTGGCCGGTTGATGCTGGCTCCACTTACCTTATCGGTGGAGATGTGCTCGCACCCGGCGGCGTTTAGGGCGTCGAGTTGCAAAGCCAGGTCCTGATCCGGGGTAGACACCCGAGCATAGCCGATGAGCATGGCGCTCCCTTCTCACAACTCCGTCAAAAATGCATCTTTTGAGAAATGGATATCGGGAACGAGTTTTGAGAATCTGACAACGACGGTTTTCCGGGGTTCGCATATTGTAGATATCAGCGCTAATTGGCACGGTCTGTCAGCGATAAATGGCACGTTGCGGAGCGGTGCGGGATTCTCGGAATCGATCGAGTTTCGGGAAAGCCAATCCTTTCCCAAAACCGGCATCTCACAGAATTTGAGAATCTCTGTACGACGATACAAACGGCGACTAGGACGTTGGCAAGTGCCCCGTCCGATCAAGCTATTCAGCAAGACTTTCGATAATCGGGCACTGCGGTCGATCATCGCCGTGGCAGCGCTCAACCAAGTCAACCAGTGCCGATTGCATAGCCTTCAACGCGCGTGCCTTGCGGCCTAGCTCAGCCGCGCGAGCTTTCGCCAGCGCCTTCACCTCGGCACTTGACCGATCCCGATCCGACCACAAGCTGAGTAGCGTGCGAATCTCCTCGATTGGAAACCCCAGGTCTCTCGCATTGGCGATGAACCGCAGCCGGTGAACGTCCGCGTCCGCGTAATCACGGTAGCTCCCGCGCCGGAGCGGCGCGGGCACGAGGTCGATCTTCTCATAGTGGCGGATCATGCGTTGCGAGACGCCGCTGGCCTCCGACGCCGCTCCGATGTTCATAATTTCACCGCGTTCAGACGCAGCGCGTTGAGGACTACGGTGAAAGAGGAGAGCGCCATCGCCGCGCCGGCCAGCATCGGCGACAGAAGGATGCCGGCAACAGGGTAGAGGACGCCTGCCGCGACGGGGACGCCGACCCCGTTGAACAGGAACGAGAAGAACAGGTTCTGCCGAATATTCCGCATCGTCGCACGGGCGAGCTTGCGGGCACGCACAATCGCCGAGAGATCGCCTCGTGTAAGTGTCATGCCCGCGCTTTCGATCGCTACGTCCGTCCCTGTCCCCATTGCGAGGCCGACGTCGGCAGCAGCAAGCGCAGGTGCGTCGTTGATGCCATCCCCGGCCATCGCGACCTTGGCGCCACCCGCTTTCAACTCGCCGATGATACGCGCCTTGTCTTCCGGCCGCAGATCGGCGCGTACATCGTCCAGACCGCCCACGGCGCGCGCAACCGCATCGGCAGTCCCGCGATTGTCACCCGTCAACATGATAACCCGCAAACCCTCCTTGCGGAGGGCCGCAATAGCGTCGCCCGCCGAAGGGCGCACCGGGTCAGCAACCGCGAGCAAGCCCGCGAGCGCCCCGTCGATGGCGATCAGGATGACGCCGGCCCCTTCGCTTCGATGACGATCGGCTGAAGCGTCGAGTGGCTTGGGATCGGCGCCGACCCTGTTCATTTGTGCGGCATTGCCGATCACCACCGACCGACCGCCCACTGTGGCACTGACACCCATGCCAGTCTGCGAGGCGAAGTCCTCGACCGTGCCGAGTTGAAGTCCGCGTTCCTTGGCAGCGACGACGATCGCATGAGCGAGCGGGTGTTCGGACTGACCTTCGACCGCGGCGGCAAGAGCGAGCATGTCGTTCTCCCCGGTCGTGCCGGTTGCCTCGATCGCGATCAGCGACGGCTTGCCTTCCGTCAGCGTGCCTGTCTTGTCGATGACCAGCGTATCAACCTTATCGAGGGCCTGTAGGCTCTCGGCGTTCTTGACCAGAACGCCGGCCTGCGCACCGCGCCCGGTGCCGACCATGATGGACATGGGCGTAGCAAGCCCAAGCGCACATGGGCAGGCGATTACCAGCACGGCGATAGCATTGAGGAGGGCATGACCCATACGTGGCTCGGGGCCGACCAGCGACCACACGACGAAGGTTGCGACCGAGATCAGTACGACCAAGGGTACGAACCAGCCTGACACGCGGTCGGCAACCGCTTGGATCGGGGCACGGCTGCGCTGCGCTTCCGCAACCATGCGGACGATGCGCGCGAGCATCGTGTCAGAACCGACGGCGCGGGCCTCCATGACCAGGCTACCCGTGCCGTTCACCGTTCCCCCGGTAACCCCAGCACTCACTTCTTTGAGGACGGGAGCCGGCTCGCCGGTGAGCATGGATTCATCGACTGAGGAGCGACCTTCGACCACTACACCGTCGACCGGGATCGCTTCGCCAGGGCGAACTCGCAGCCGGTCTCCGGTCGCCACGTCGGCAAGGCCGACTTCTTCCTCCGAGCCGTCAGACCGCAACCGTCGTGCTGTCTTGGGAGCAAGGTCCATGAGGGCGCGGATCGCGCGCCCCGTCGCCGCTCGGGCGCGCAATTCGAGCACCTGTCCGAGCAGCACCAGCGTCACCACAACGCCGGCAGCTTCGTAATAGACCGGGACCATGCCCCCGTGCATCCGGAACGTTGCAGGGAAGATGCCGGGCGCGAGTGTCGCGACCAGACTGTAGAGGAATGCCGCACCCACTCCGATCGCGATCAGCGTAAACATATTTAGATGGCGGGTACGAAGCGACGTCCACCCCCGCTCGAAGAACGGCCATCCCGCCCACAGCACGATGGGCGCAGTAAGTACGAGCTGGACCCAAGGCGAAGCGGTAGGGCTGACGACGTGAATCCCCGACATCTCGGCGAACATCGAGACAATAAGCAACGGGATGGTGAGCGCGCCCGCCACCCATAGGCGGCGAGTAAAATCGACCAGTTCAGGGTTGGGGCCGTCGTCGAGAGACGGTTCTTCCGGTTCGAGGGCCATGCCGCAGAGCGGGCACGTGCCCGGCCCTTCTTGGCGGATTTCCGGGTGCATGGGACACGTCCACATCGCTCCGGGCGTCGCTTTTGGCTTGGGCTTGGGCTTGTCGCCGAGATAGGCGTCAGGGTCGGCGACGAACTTGGTCCGGCACCCGGCGCTGCAAAAATGATAATTGTGCCCGGCATGCTCGGCATGGTGGGCTGTCTTCGCCGGATCGACCGTCATGCCGCATACCGGGTCGGTCACTGTGACCGAGGGTTCGCCGCCCGCTTTCCCCGAACAACAACCTTCTTTGGCCGTTTGCGGGACAGCCGGCGGTCCGGAGGACGAGCAGCAGGAAGCACTAGCTTCGCGCCCGATCGTAGCCGGTTTGCCGTCTTGCTTGCCCGAGCCGCCGCAGCCTCCGGCAGAATGGGCGTGGGAATGAGGGTCGTTCATACAAGAAACTCCTTCGACCCAAGAGCATGTAGGGTCTGACACCGTGTCAGGGTCAAGCCCCATTCCGACGCCGCACGGTACGCAATGGTTCTACGTCGCCGAGCCCGATTGCCCTCACACTATCGCTACATGGCCGATGCAGGGGGTTCGAGCGTTCCGAGCCAACTGACCAACGCCAGAATCGTGACTACGCACACAGTCTCCATGGCAAGGCTCTTCCGTAAGGTCCGCAGCGTCCCCCTATGATCGCCTGCGGCGACCGAGCGTTCGAATGCGGGCGTGAGGCGAAAACGGTTGAGCGAAGCAAGTCCGAGCATCGCGCCGAACAACGCGAGCTTGGCGATTAAAAGCCGACCATAGGTTGTCGCACCGAGACTTGGCAGGTTGCCGAGGCCGACCAACAGCCACGAATTGATGAGGCCGGTGACAACGATCGTACCGACGACCACCGTGCCGACCAGACCGAACTCGTGCAGAGCCCGATGCGTCAGCGTGAGGTGAGCGGCATCAATGCGCCGCGCCGGTCGCATGACCAGCAGCCCAAGCCCGAGCAGCGCCCCCATCCAAGCACCAGCGCTCAGGAGATGGAGGATATCGGCTACCAGATGCACCCACCCGGTCGAGCCTTCGTCCATCGCCCCGTGCCCTGTCCAGGCGAGCGTTGCGAGGGCGACGCCGGAAGAGATGGCGACCACGCCGAGGGGCACCGTGCGCCACGCTGCTATGAGGGCCGCGATCGACGCCACCACCAGCGCGATCATGCGTATTTTCCATGCCGTGCCCGTTGCGGAGTCAGAGAGCAGCATTCCGACCGCTTCCTGATCGATCGGCCATGGGGGTGTGCCTGCCATCGCAGCGGCGAGCAGCGCGATAGCTATGCCTGAGAGTAGAAGGGCCAGAAGCCCGGTCCCGAGCAGCCAAGGGCGGAAGGCAAGCGCGTTGCCGCGCTCACCGACCTTCAACCCGTAGAGGCCGAATGCCGAGAGGCCGAACAGCCCGCTCAGCGTCACGTAAAGCGCGAAGCGAACCGCAATCAGCGGCCAGTCGGCTTCCACCTCACTTCACCGCGAAGGCGTAGTTTCCGGTGATGCGATGTGTGTCGGTCGAGACCACATGCCAGGCAAGCTTATAGCTACCCGCGCCGAGCGGCGACTTGGGCGTGACGACGAGGGTGCGACCGTCTGAGCCGACAGTTGTAGTCCCGACGACTTTCATTGGCGCGTGCGTCATGCCGCCATGCCCGGTCATCATCAGATCCGCACCGGAAAACTTGGGCATCAGCTTCTCGCTGAAGCGGAGTGTGACATTCGCGGGCTTCGCGACCATCGCATTCGGTGCCGGCGATGCGGATACGAGTTTGGGATGGGCCTGGGCGGCTCCGGCAAAGCCGAGAAGAACGATAGCAGTAGGAAGAAAGACGCGACGCATGGGGGGATACTCCGATCAGGTTGGTTCCTGTTCTACGCGGCCCGGCCGCACGCCCCTCATGTCGGAAGTCGAGGGGTGACGGGCATTGCTGCGTAACAGGTGGTAGAGGCGCGGAGTGGACAGCATGGACGACCTAGACAGAGCATTGGCGAGGCTGGCGGGCGCACCCGTTCCGGCATCGCTGGACGGTATCGAAGCGCGGGTGCTCGCACGCATCGGCGCGCGGCCCGTCGCACGATTGACCGGATTGGGTGTCGGGGGCGTGATGGTCGCAGCGCTCGCTATTGGCATGGTTGGCGCGGAACTTCCGGGGACTGCCAGTCCTGCGGTGTCGCTTTTGCCGCTTGGGGGCGCATCGCCACTGGCGCCATCGGCCTTGCTGATTGGCGAGCCATGACGTCGACCAAGCGTCTTATCATCTGCGTTGTACTGGCCTTCCTCGCGGCTATCGCAGGCGTGTTTCTTGCGCGCGTTTTGCTGCCCCAACCCAAGCAACCAGGCACTGCCTTGCACGAGGTCCTGCATCATAAGCTCGCGCTCGATGCCAATCAGCAGGCACGGTTGAAGAGCCTAGAGGACCGGTTTGCGGTGCAACGCCGCGCACTGGAATTGGAAATGCGTGCAGACAATGCGCGGCTAGCCGAGGCGATTGAGAGCGAGCATGGCAACGGCCCCAAAGTGGCCGCTGCGGTCGATCAGAGTCATGCTGCAATGGGAGAATTACAGAAGGCAACGCTGGCGCATATCTTCGCCATGCGGCAGCTTTTGCGCCCGGATCAGACCCCACAATTCGATGCTGCGGTGGTGAAGGCGCTCACCGACGGACAGGGGTGAGCCTCGATTGGACCACCCTGTCGGACGGCGAACTGGCAACGCTCAGCATCGCCGGCCGACAGGCGGCATTCGCCGAAATTATGCGCCGCTATCGTCAGCCAATATTCCGGCTTGCGCGCGCCTTTGTCGGCGAGGCCGACGAAGCGCTCGACTTGGTTCAAGAGACGTTTGTCGCGGCGCATCAGGCGATGCCGCGCTACGATACGCAACGGGCGATGAAAGCATGGCTTTCTACGATCGCCGTCAACAAGTGCCGGGATTGGGCAAGGAAGCGCGCCGTTCGTCGGTTCTTCTCCTTTGCCGCACCCCTGGACGAACAGGCCGAGACGATTGCGGACGATCAGGTATCGATCGATGACGCAGCAGCCGATCGGCAGGAACTCGTTAAAGTAACGCGTGCCATCGCAACCTTGCCGATGAACCTTAGGGAGCCGTTGGTGCTCCGCACGATCGAGGGTTTGAGCCAGGCGGAAACAGCCGAGGTATTGGGGATCAGCCATAAGGCGGTCGAAACTAGGCTATATCGGGCTCGCGCGCGGCTCGCCGAAAAATTGGAAGAGAGTCGAGGGGTAGGCGCACGGGACGCGTAAGAGGTGAGACGGGCCGGCAGCGGCTCAATCCCAAGGAGCTACCATGTCGCGCGTTCTAGACCGCCGCCAACTGCTGCGCGGTGCAACTCTTGCAGGAAGCGGCGTCGCGCTGTCGGCATATATGCCGGCATGGGCGCAGCCCGTTTCCGCCGGTATCGTGAAGCCCCTGCCTACCGTCTCGGGCGATGAAATTCGGCTCCGGGTCGCACACCAGATGATGATGATCGACGGACGGCAGAGCCACGCCATTGGCATCAATGGCACTGTGCCCGCGCCGCTGATCCGATTGCGGGAAGGTCAGACCGTACGGCTGCATGTCGAGAACGGACTCGATGAGCAGACCTCGTTGCACTGGCACGGCCTGATCGTGCCGTTCCAGATGGACGGCGTGCCGGGCGTTGCCTTCCCCGGCATCGAGAAGCGCACGACCTTCACCTACGAGTTCCCGATCGTGCAGGCTGGCACCTATTGGTATCACAGCCATTCCGGCTTGCAGGAGCAGATGGGGCTTTACGGCCCGATTGTGATCGACCCCAAGGGCGTCGATCCGATCCAGTCGGATCGCGAGCACGTTATCGTGCTGTCCGACCATAGCCAGCTCCACCCGCATCGCATCTTCATGAAGCTCAAGAAGCAGTCGGGCTATTTCAATCGGCAACAGCAGACGCTCGCGGGCTTGCTCAAGGGCGAGGACCAGCCGCTCAAGGAGCGCCTCGATTGGGGCAAGATGCGGATGGACCCGACCGACGTCGCCGACGTGACGGGTTCAAACTACACCTATCTCGTCAACGGCCACGGGCCGCAGGACAATTGGACGGGGCTGTTCAGACCGGGCGAGCGGGTGCGGCTGCGTGTCATCAACGCGTCCGCGATGACGACCTTCAACGTCCGGATTCCGGGTTTGAAGCTGAGCGTCGTCCAGGCGGACGGCCTCAACGTCCGTCCGGTTGAGGTCGATGAGTTCCAGATCGGCGTGGCCGAGACCTACGATGTTATCGTTACTCCAACGGACGAGCGCGCCTACACGTTGGTCGGCGAGAGCGTCGACAGGTCCGGCATGGCGCGCGCGACGCTCGCACCACGCGAAGGCATGGCTGCGGAAGTCCCGCCACTCCGTAAACGTCCCGTTGCGACCATGAAAGACATGGGGATGGACATGAACATGGACATGTCGAGCGGCGGTTCGATGCAGGGCATGGACCATAGTGCCATGCCTGGGATGGATCATGGATCGATGGCCACGGCTGAAAAGCCCGCCGCTGCGATGGACCACTCGCAGATGGGCCACGGTGCTGCCGGTGCCGGTGCGGGCGGAATGGCCGGCATGACCGGTATGGATCATGGCGCGATGCAGTCGGGTGCTACGATGCCAGGCATGGCAGGCGCGCCGGACGCCGCAGGCAGTATGGCGATGGGCGGCATGGCAGGCATGGACATGAACATGCGCGACTTCTCGAAAGCGCCGGGCGTGAAGAAGGGGCCGGGTGTCCAGACCATCTCGCCGATGCCGATGGATCGTACCGGCGACCCCGGTCAGGGTCTGGAGAATGTCGGGCATCGTGTGCTGAATTACCGCGATCTGGTCGCGGTCGATCGCAATCCCGATCTGCGCTCGCCGGCGCGCGAGGTGCAGATCCACCTTACCGGCAACATGGAACGCTACATGTGGGCGCTCGACGGTGAAAAGCTGTCCGAGGTGAAGGCACCGATCCCGTTCCTTGCCGGCGAACGCGTCCGCGTCACGCTGGTCAACGACACAATGATGGGCCACCCTATCCACTTGCACGGCCACTTTTTCGAGTTGGTGACGGGCCACGGCGCGTACAGCCCGAGAAAGCATACTGTGATGGTCCAACCGGGGGGCAAGGTCAGTTGGGACGTGACCGCCAACGAGGGCGACTGGGCATTCCACTGCCACATGCTCTACCACATGCACGCGGGCATGATGCAGGTCGTCCAGGTTCGTTCGGCGAAGGGAGAAGCGGCATGAAGGCGCTGCTTCTCGCCGGGATCGGCGCGCTGGTCGCCACGGCACCTGCCATGGCACAGACGATGGACCATTCGATGATGCCGGGCATGAGTATGCCTGGCATGAAGATGCCGGCAAAAAAACCGGTCACGAAATCGAGGCCGACACCCAAGAAGGCTCCTGCCAAAAAAACCGTGACTAGGAAGGTGCCGGCAAAGCGTTCCTCCCGGCCTCCTGCCGATCCGCATGCCGGACACATGATGCCCGGCATGGACATGAGCGGTGCGAACGCGGCCAATCCGCACGCCGGCCACGACATGTCCCAAATGTCAGGCATGAACCCTGCTCCGGCTACTGCGACAGGCGAGCACACCGGCCATGATATGTCGGCGATGCCCGGCATGGAGATGGCATCGGGCCAGCCCATGCAGCATGACATGTCTTCAATGCCGGGAACGGCGACCGTGCCTGTCGGTACAGACCTGAAGCCGGGCAACGCTCCCGCGCCTGCCCCATCTCCGGTGCTGGCGGCGTCGCGCTATTATGGCGAGGCGACCATGACCGATGCCAATCGCGATCTGCGCCGTGAGCATGGCGGAATGACCTACTACCAGGTCCTGTTTAATCTTGCCGAGTATCAGGCACGCAAAGGCGGGGATGGCTATCGGTGGGATGGCGAGGCTTGGATTGGAGGCGACATCAATCGCCTCACCTTGAAGAGCGAGGGCGAAGGCACGTTCGGCAAACCGCTCGAAGCAGCCGAGGTACAAGCGCTCTATAGCCGCGCGCTTGATCCCTACTGGAACCTCCAAGCCGGCGTCCGCTATGACTTCAAGCCAAACCCGTCGCGCACCTATGCGACGATCGGGGTAGAAGGGCTTGCACCCTATTGGTTTGACGTAGAGGGGGCACTGTTCCTTTCCGATAAGGGCAATGTGCTTGGCCGAGCCGAGGCATGGTACGATGAGCGAGTGACGCAATTCTTCGTCCTTCAGCCCCGCGTGGAAGCCAACTTCGCGGCCCAGGACGTGCAACAGGATGGCATCGGATCGGGGCTTACGGACCTCGAACTAGGGCTTCGGCTGCGCTACGAAAAATCCCGCGAGTTCGCCCCCTACATCGGTGTGTCATGGGAACGGCAATTCGGCGACACGGCACGCTTCACGAGAGCACGCGGTGATGACACAGGCGGCTTCAGCTTCGTTGCGGGCGTGAGGACCTGGTTCTGAGGAGCGGCAGGCTCCGCCTTCATGTCGCTGCCAGCAAGCTCCATCGCTGGCTGGCGCTGATTATCGGGGTGCAGCTACTGCTCTGGTTCTGCAGCGGCTTGTTGATGAGTATCCTGCCGATCGAGCGGGTACGAGGAGAACATCTCGTTGCACGCGAAAGCACGGCGACGATCGGTCCGGCTCAGGAGTTCGCTTCCCCGGCATCGGTGTTGGGCGCTGCTCCCAGCCCGGTGCGCGAACTCCGCTATACGACCTTGCTCGGAAAACCCGTCGCTGAGTTGACGATGGCTAACGGCACGGTCCGGATGCACGACGCCCGGACCGGTTTGCCGATGCCGCGCATCGATGCGCCCTTTGCGCTGAGAGTTGCACGCGCAGCATATCGTGGCCCCAGTGTGTCTGTTGCATCCGTCGTGCTTGCTCGAAGAGCGAGCACCGAGTTTCATGGCAAGCTGCCGGTCTGGCGCGTGGAGTTCAAAGACGCCGAGGCGACCCGCGTGTTCGTATCACCGGAGAACGGCAGGATCGTCGGGGTCCGAACCGGCACGTGGCGGCTCTATGATTTTTTCTGGGGTCTCCACATCATGGACTGGAAAAACCATGAGAACTTCAACACCCCTTGGATGATGGCGTTCGCAGCCGGGGGGTTAGCTCTTGCCGTTGCAGGGGTGGTGCTACTCTACATGCGCTGGCCGCGACGCAGGCGAAGAAAAGTCCAAGGGGTGCGCGACGTGGCCGCGTAACTCTCTCTAGTGGGGGATTACCTCGGGAGAACGACCATGAAGACCATTACCACGATCAGCATTTTAGCTGCGGCGCTCGCCGCAAGTCCGCTCGCTGCACAGAGCAGCATGGCCGGTATGGATCATAGCCAGATGCAGGGTATGGACCATTCCAAGATGATGAATGATCCGGGCAATCCTTATGCCGCCTCCGAGATGGACATGCATCAGAAGATGATGGCTGCGAAGCAGGGAGACGCATCGGAGATGTGGACCCGCAAGATGATCGAACATCATCGCGGGGCCGTCACGATGTCGCGCGTGGCACTTCGGGACGCGAAGGATGCCGATACGAAGCGCATGGCACAAATGACCATCACGAAGCAGGAAAAGGACATTGCCGAGCTTCAGGGCTGGCTAAAGTCTCACGGCAAGCGCGCCCAGTAAGGCCGTTGGCAGAACCCCGCCCCTTGGGCGGGGCTTCACCACAGGAGTTTAGCGATGAGATTTTCGATCCGGAGCGCGATCATTGCCGCAGCGATGATGACCCCGGCTGTCGCCGTAGCGGCGAACAGCATCGCGATGCATCGCGATCCAGGTTGCGGCTGTTGCGAGCAGTGGGCGAAGCGGGTCCGTCAGCAGTTCGGCCGCAACGTGCAGATCATTGATGACGCCCGCCGCGATGTGCTTCAGCGCAAGATGGGCGTCCCCGTTGACCTCAGTTCATGTCACACTGCGATCATCGACGGCATGGCGTTCGAGGGCCACGTTCCGATCGCCGACATGAAGCGGGCACTCGCGCAGCATCCTAAAGGCGTGAGCGGGCTTGCCGTGGCGGGTATGCCGATGGGGTCACCCGGCATGGAAGTGCCGGGCATGAAAGCCCAGCCCTACGAGGTGATCGCGTTCGGACCAACCGGACGCAAGGTGTTCGCCCGTCATTAAAAGAGGGAGGCGCGAACGCCTCCCTCCCCAATTACTTCTTCGGCATGCCGGACATGTCGTGGCCGGCATGGTCTCCATGCTTGCCGCTTTTCATGTCGGCGCAGCAGTCGCCTTTCCCATCCTTGCAGCAGTCAGCACCTTCTTTGCAGCATACCATGTCGGCACAGCAGGAGCCGCCCGCGAACGCGGCGGTGGGAAGGGCAAGCGCCAATGCGGCACCGATCAGCTTGAGCTTGGTCATTAGAATCTCCGTCGATTGAATGTGTGAACTATCGGAAACGTCACACGGTTCGCGGAGGAGGCGTCGGTAGCGGCACGGACCAACCGTCCATGCTAGAGGCGCGTGATGCCCAATGTGCGATTGGCAGCATGGGGCCGAGGTCAACGGGCGCAAGGGCGTGACCGGGGACAGCCACGCAGGGCGTTGCACAGGCGGCCTGGGGGATCATTTTCTTGGGCGTTGGCGAGCCCTTCACGTCCCCGCAGTCGGTCATCGCTGACGCGATCGGCGTGGCTTGAGCAGCGGCCTCGCAAAACGGCCCAAGGCGCATGAGCAACAGACCCGCAAGCACGGTGAGACCCGCAATACGGAGTAGTTGCGAAAAAAGGCGCGAGGCGTATTCCACACTTCTCATCGGCACGTATCAGCTCGATTGTCAATCGGCGCTACCGGCATCTGGCGGCAGGCGCGTCAACTCGTGACCGATACTAGGCGCGCACGGATCGGGGAGAGTACGTCTGCCCCCCGCCTTCCCGCAAACGAACGAGAAACGTGAAACGCTAAGCCATCTCGAAACCCGTCCGGCAGAGAAGTTAGGGAAGATCCTAACCGTCCACAGATGGTCCTAAAGCTTCAATGATCCGGCATTCGGCAATGGTACCGCCATCGCATGAATCGATCACCGCCTTCAGTTCGCGACGGAGGGCACCCAGGTCAGCAAGCTTTCGATCAACCTCGCGCAAATGCTCGTTGGCAATGCGGTCGATGCCGGCGCAGTCACAGCTACGGTCGTCGGATAGACCTAGTAGCGCCCGCACCTGATCGAGCGAAAAGCCCAGATCGCGGGCGCGGCGGATGAACGACAGGCGACCTAGCTCCGCCTGCCCATAATCGCGGTAATTACCCGCCGTGCGTGGCGGTTTCGGCAACAGACCGATGCGCTCGTAATAGCGCACTGTCTCAACCTTCGTGTTCGTCGCCTTGCTCAGATCACCGATTGTCAGCGCCATGCCTTGACCCTGTAGCTACTACAGACCCTACATAGGGCGTCATCAAACATTTGTGAGGTGACGGCATGGCAGGAGGTTGTTGCGGCGGTTGCGCCGCCCCCGCCGCGAAGAATGAGGATCGGGCGTGGCGGCGAGCGCTTTGGATCGCGCTGGCGATCAACGCCGGCATGTTCGGCGTCGAGATCGCAGCCGGCGTTTCGGCGCAGTCGGCATCCCTCAAGGCCGATGCGCTCGACTTCCTTGGTGACACTGCAAACTATGCGATCAGCCTTGGCGTAGCCGGCTTTGCGCTCCGTTGGCGCGCGCGCGCCGCTCTGGTGAAAGGCGGTTCGCTGATCCTGCTTAGCGCGTGGGTAATCGGTAGCACCGTCTGGATGGCAACGAGAGGCACGCTCCCGGCCGCTGAAACGATGGGTGTTGTGGGCGGACTGGCGCTCACCGCAAACCTGATATGCGCCGTCATTCTCTGGCGTCATCGACATGGCGAAGCCAATCGGCGGTCTGTCTGGATATGTTCGCGCAACGACGCGATCGGCAACATCGCGGTCGTGGCGGCCGCGTTTGGAGTATTCGGCACGGGCACCGGCTGGCCGGATATCGCGGTTGCCGTGATCCTCGCGGGGCTTGGGCTGTCGGGAGGCTGGCAGATCATACGTCAGGCCCGCGCGGAATTGCACGAGGGTCAATCGGCACCAGCGCTGAACCGGAAGCGCACGCCCCCGTTGATCGTGCGGCCTTCCAGCGAAGCCCATTGATCCACAGTCCACGCGCCATCCGGCGCGCGGGATGGCAGCAGCAGCGGGTTATAGCGGGTCTGGCGGACGTTCAGCAGGTTCTCCGCGTTGACGAACAGGCTGACCGATCCCAGCACAAGCTCCCCCATCGCGCCCAGCTCGACATAAGGCCGGCTCCGCGATCGGTAGGGGTTGTCCTCCAAACCCTGCCGGCCCGTGTAATAGGCTTCCAGACCGAGCCGACCCCGGCCGCGCTTTTCCCAAACAGCCGTCAGGCCAGCGGTATCACGCGGGGTCAGTGGCACAGCGCGGCGTCCTAAGGCGTCCGGGTTCGGCTCCGTCGCATCGGTGTGGACGTAGCTGCCCGTGAAAGTGATCGCCTTTAAATGATAGCGCAGCAGCAGTTCGGCTCCCCGCGTGCGGGTTACGCCATCGGCGTTGGCAAGCGCGACCCGATCAGCGGCAATATCGCGAAGTTGCACGGCATGGTCGATGTTCGAGCCGAACAGCGTCAGGCTCGCCTCAACAGGGCCTCGCGCATAGCCGAAGTCGATCGACGCGCTGTCCGCCGTCTCGGCACGAAGCCCACGCAGCGGATCAAGCCGAGACAGTCCGGCCGCCTCGATTTCCTCAACGAACGGCGTGGGCGCGTAGAAGCCCCGGCCGAGTGACGCCCGCACCGTCCACGGTCCCGGCTTGAACAGCATCGACACACGCGGGCTTAGCCGGGAGCCATATTCGCTATGATCGTCCCAGCGCGCGCTTCCCGCAAGCGTCAGGTCCGGCAACAGCTTTTGCTCCAGTTGCGCGAACAGCGCCGGCACCCGGTAGGTGTAGTCAAACGCGGGAAAGGTGCGAGAGCGGTAGGTGTCCACCTGATAGGCTGCACCGGCAAGCCATGTGGTCGCACCCGTACCGCCGCCTAGCGATGTTTCGGTCAACAGCGTGCGGTGACGATCATTCTCCACGACGTTGCCGAAACGGTGAAGATGCGACTGGGTGACGCCCGACGCGCGGAGGTACAGCGTGCCCAGCCCCTCAATCGGGGTTTGAGCGTTTAACCCGGCATCGAGGCGACGGCTGCGCTGATTCTGAGGAAATGCCGTGTCATCGGGCACTACCCGCCCCGGCAGTGTTCCGCCGTTGCGCTGTTCGGTCATCGCGCCGACCGTCAGGAACGCTTTGGCCCCGTTCGCACCATCCCAGAACAGCCGGGGGCGAACGGTCCAGCGACGATAGCCGGGTATGTTCGCCCAGCCGTCACCATCCACGTCCTGCCGGTCCTGCCGGCTGAAACCACCCGTAAGCGAGTAGCTCAGATCGTCGGTGAGCGGCGCTGAATTGTAGGCGGTCACGTCCTGTCCGCCCCGGCTTGTCGCGTTCAACAGGAGTTCGCCCTGTTGTTCAGTTGCGGGCCGACGCGACACGAGGTTGATGACGCCGCCGAGCGCCGAGGGGCCATAGAGCGCCGACGCCGCACCCTTGATGATTTCGACCTGTCCAAGATCGGTAGGCGTAATTTGCAGCAGGCCGATCGAGGGCGTCTGTCCGCCATAGAGTGGCAGGCCGTCAGCAAGGATTTGCGTGTAGCGACCCTTGAGCCCCTGCACGCGGACGTTGGATGCGCCGGTAGCCGGTGACGTTACCTGTACCCGCACACCCGGCGTCTCGTTTACCAGCATGGCGATGTTGCCGGGCGACATGAGGATTTTTTCCTCGATTTCCTCCCGGTCCAGCGCCTCGACACGAATTGGTTCGTCCTGCACGCGGCGACCCGTCCGCGTCGCCTGCACAACGATATCCTCACCCTCCTCTGGTTCCTCACTGGCAGGGTGATCTTGTGCGAAGGCGGGCATAGCAGCGAACAAGGATGCCGCGATCGTAAAGGCTGTTGACGCGACAAGCCTGCGGGCATGTATCTTCATTGCAACTGCTATTCCCGAACTGCGCACCGCCTATGGATGCGTTCGGGTCATTCCATAAGGTCTGTAGCAGCTACAGGGTCAAGCGTATTTGCTCATTCCCGAAAAGGAACGTCTGGCGGGAATCTCGCCGCCTCGATCGCGCTGACGGACGCCTGTGGGTTTCGCTTTCCCAAAATCTGTTCCCGATTTAAGATTCTCGAAATTGCCAATTTCGATGGGAAAACGGGAAAGATGCTGATTGGCTATGCGCGCGTTTCAACGGCCGATCAGGACTTGGCGCTGCAAACCGACGCCCTGAACAAAGCCGGGTGCGAAAAGCTGTTCACCGATAAGGCGAGTGGTGCGAAAGCTGATCGGCCGGGGCTGATGGAAGCCCTGCGCTTCGCGCGTGCCGGCGATTGCATCGTAGTCTGGAAACTCGACCGCCTCGGCCGCTCGATCCAGGGCCTTATTACGCTGGCTGCGGACCTGTCGGCACGGAAGATCGACTTTCGATCACTCACAGACGGTTTCGACACGTCCACGGCCTCGGGACGGCTACTGTTCCATATTCTCGCCTCCGTAGCCGAAATGGAGCGCGAGTTGATAAAGGAGCGGACGATCGCCGGTTTGGCTGCGGCTCGGAAGAAGGGTGGTATCGGTAGTGGCCGGAAATCGGCGCTGACGCCGGACAAGGTAGATACGGCACGCAAGCTCCTGGCGGCGGGAGACAAGCCCGCCAAGGTCGCGAAGGTGCTACAAGTCGGCCTCTCAACCTTTTACCGTCATTTTCCTGCGAGTGAGAGGGCAGACGAAGCGGATGTAGGGTGACATTTACCCCTGACAGAACCGTGCCAATTAGCGCTGATATCTACACGCATATGTGGCGCTCGCGTTAGGTCTTTTTGCTCACCACACGTTCCTTTTCGAGAATGGCAGCTGTCGCCACCTGCCTCTCGAAACTTGCGTCCCCTTCCCCGCCGTCTTTCTCCCATTCGCAATCTCATGCCGGGGGCCTTTGAGAAACCCGCGCGGTCTCTCTGGACGATCGTCCTGTGCAATCGAGCGGGCAGCTACCTCGCCTTAGTTCGTAGACTATCCCAACTAGCAGGGGATCGCGGATTCCACCGGGCACAGCCAGCGCTCGTCGCTTCAATCGCGCGATCGCCGGCTGTACCCAGTCGCACTGAATCCGCCGCCAGCCCGGCTAAGCGCGACGATGTGTTCATGGGGTGGGCGCTAAGTCCCGGTTCGCCTTACGCACATGTTCACCGGGTGAACATGTGCGACATGCTCACATGTGGATGGGACTCCATTTTTCGGCTAACGGCCCGAGCTCGCTGCTAGGTGCCCAGCGGCACAGGCCCGCCAGGCCAACATTTGCTGTGTCACCTGCTACGAGTAAGGGACAGCCGATATGTGGGACGCGGACAGGCGAGGATGAGGCACATGTGCACTCTGCACACATGTTCACTCTGCGCACATGTTCACGCGTCCTGCTACTGCCGATTCAAACTGATGCCCTATGCAGAGGTTTAACCCTCGCACCTAAGTGAGCATGTGCACACGGGATGCAGGAGCGTGAGTGCACCAGTGATCATGCACACGTTGTGCGCAAGTGAGCATGTGAGCAAAGGCCACTCCGTGAACATGTGATCATGTTCCACACGTGACGCACGTCCGCCGTGTGGCACGTGCCCACTTGTCGCGCATGTGAACCGCGGCTACAACGATCACATGTTCCGCAAGTGCACGGTTCAAAACTACGTTCGTTGGAGTGGCAAATGCCCGTGATCACGATGCTATCCCCCAAGGGTGGGGTGGGGAAAACAACAACCGCGTTGATCCTAGCCGCCGAATTGGCGTCAAGCGGCCGCAGTGTTGTGATGATCGACGCTGACCCGAACTTCCCTCTGGCGAGGTGGGCAGGGAAAGAGGGCAGGCCCAGCAATATCGAGGTGATTCCGGAAGTGGATGAGGACGAAATCATCGGGACGATCGACGAGGCACGTAAACGTGCCGACTACGTGATCGTAGACCTGGAAGGGAAAGCAAGCGCGCGCGCCACGAACGCCCTCATGATGTCGAACCTAGCACTTATTCCCATTCAAGGCTCTGAGCTGGACGCTGTAGAGGCGGCGCGCGCCTTCAAAGTTGTACGAAATGCCGGCACCGCTAGGGAGCGCGCGCTTCCCTTCGCCGCTGTCCTCACCCGCGCGCCTGCATCGAAGCGCCTGTGGCCGCGCGACCTAAAAGCTGTCGTCGCCAACCTAAAGGAAGCTGGCATACCGATGATTCCAACCGCTCTTGCGGAGCGCGGTGCCTTTCGCGGTCTCTTCAGCATGGGTGGCACACTCGCGGAAATGACGTCGGCTGATGTTGGTTCACTGGAGAGTGCGCGTGAGAACGCTACCGCTTTTGCTGACGATGTGATCACTCTGCTTAAGGAAGGCGTGCAGGCATGACGGAGAAGCCAGGAGGAACCTCCCGGCGGAGCATCCCAAGCTTCGCCGACGACCTGGACCCTCCGATGCCAACCCCTCAGCAGCTCGCAGCGGCAAAATCAGCAGGGGAGGGGCTTGGCTTCAGGTCTGAAAAGGCGGCAGAGACGACCCGCCGAGCTCCCCGAACGAGGCAAGCTACGTTCACTGACGCGGTTCATGTGCGGGCACGGCCTGAGGATCGGCAGCGTTTCGAGGATTTCGCGTACCGTCATCGGCTATCGAAGGGCGATGCGATGACACGGCTGCTCGACTTCGCTGAGGCGGAAGAGCGGCGGCAAGCGAATGCGCCTAAGTAACGCTAGACACCGTCAGACGAAGCGGTCAGCGAGCATGATCTAGAGAGCAAATCCTTCGTTCTGAAAAAGATCTCTGCATGCACGGCGGCGGCGGGCATTGGCTATCCGCTGCCGCCGGTGCTCCCGGGCATCATGAATCATGTGGCAGCGCTGGCAAAGCGCAGCCAGGTTGGACAGTTTGTTATTGGTCGGGTCGTGATCGAGGTGTGCACAAGCTAAAACCACGCGGGTGCGCTCACACTTGGGAAGCTCTATTGCCTCAGGGGCCGCGATCGGGCGCCCCGAACCGCTGCGCCACACAAGAGCCCGCTCGTCATACCAGCGCCCGTCTCCGAGATGGGACACACAGGCAAGGTGAGGGCGCAAGCAGTGCTCGCAGCGCGAACGGGCTCGGCCGAATCTGACCAGCTTAGAGAGTTCGGGCCAATCAATGGGATACAGCCAGCGGTTTTCGGGTCGGATCGGCATCGCAATTCTATGAATCCAACCGAGCCGAATTCCAAGCATTTTGTACCGCGGCTGTTCTATACCTGATCACTCCATGTTCGTTGTTTTCACCTGAAAATGTAAAGGAAGGGTGAGCTGGATCTCTCGAGAGATGGGTTCAGCCGGGACCATCCACCCGCAGCGAGCGCACGGTTCTCCGTGACGGAGATCGAGATGGTTGCCCCAAGGCTGCTCAGGAGAACACTTGCCGCGGATTTGCGAAAACGACATGACTTAGCTCCGGGCTACGAACAGCACCGCAGCGATCGCAATGCAGCTGATAGACAGCCAAATCATGATTTGACCATAAATGTGCAGGACGAGCTTCACCCAGGGGTGTCGCTTTCGAAGCACTCCGGCAGAAGCTACGGCCACGAAAAACGTGATGCACCCAGGCAGGTACAACGACGACGATCGGCCGAGCAGGTGGTCCGCTATGGGCAAAAGCCCTAGGCAAATTACAAGAAACCACGAGAAGCCGGCGATGGCACTGTGGACCAGAGACCCGGGATGTGAAGACGTCGTGGTAGAGAAATGGACCATTGTCAGAGCCGCCTAAGAACCGGTTTATGATCCGCACGTTGCGTTTTCGGAAGCTTCATGAGAAATGGAATCCGGAGACGAAAATGCGCATTGATCCAAAGCAGCCAATCCATTGGAATCCGGATCCTTCCGCTGGCGGCCTGCCATTCTGGCAAGCCGACATCAACGGGTGGATGCGGGAGGATAAGAGCAGATCCGAACCGCCGACAAAGCAGGTGGGCTGGCGCACCTTCTGCTTGGTGGCGATTCCAGTGGTAATTCTCCTGTTGACCATCGGCATCCTCGGGGCCCTCCCACTGCTTCAGAATTAGTCCGTAGGCCGCCCGTTCGGGCGTCCGCTGGCGATATCCTCCTTCGCGGCTAATGCACGGCGGTGCTTCTCTCCAAGCAGACGGGCGCCCTCGTCCACGATTGCCGTATTTGGCTGTCCTACGGACGGGGACGAGACCGGAGCTGCGCCCCCGACACCGCCGCCATGGTAAAGTTTAGAGATGTCGCCGGCGTTGCCCGGTGTTGGAAGATCAATACCCTTTAGGGCGGGGTCATTCAGGGCCGATTGAAGTTCAGACTCAACCCGGTTGCTTCGAGAGGAAAGGAACTCTTGAACAACCGCGTTTCGCGCCTGCTCCTGAGCTGCACTGAGGTTTGTTGCATGAAGCGCCGGCAGGATGTTCGTTCCCGCGAGGTGAGCTTCTTTCTGGCTATAGAATTCCTGCAACTCGTTCGACAGGTTCTGGGACATGGCAAATCCGTGGGATTGCGCGTAGCTGACGTTTTGCTCGAGAGATCGACCAAGCTCCCGGTAGTGCCGAGCGGACTCAGAATATGCCTGAATTTTGCTAAGGGACTCTTCGATAGCTTTGGTTCGAGCATCAGACCTAGAGGATTGGGCAAACTGGCCCTGACGACTGTAAGTCCCGTCGGTCACACCAGAAGCGCCGGTGACTGACTGCTCGTCGGTGATGCTGTTGCCGATCGATGTGGTTTTATCATTGGAGTCATACGTACCGGAGGTATCCGTTTTCCCCTTCGCCGTAACGCGACTGCGATTCCAACCAACATCTCCAGTGACGCCTGCGCCAAGCTTACCGCTCAGTCCGGTGCCGCCACCTGCGCCAAGCGACGCGTCGGCGCTAACGTTGGCTCGAACGCCTCCAGAGATTTGGTCAGCGTCTGTGCGACTATCAGTCTGGTCCTTACCCCGGCGCCCGCCGGCAGAAACGGAGGCCTTGTCGTCCACCGTTTGACGGTCAGCCAGGTTATGTTGAGCCCGAAGATCGTTACTTGTTCCGCTGGTCACGCCTGATGCTGAATCAAAGCCGACGGTATTGGTTAGTGTGGTGCTGGAGCTGTTCCGGAGCGCGTGTAGATGAGACACTTCATCACGCTTAGCCTGCTCAAACCCGTCGGCAATGCGATAGGATGTCGCCGCCTGACGCGATTGAGTGGCGGTCGAGGCGATGGTCTCTTGAGGGGCAAAAGGCAGCCTGCTGATGGACGGAGTAGCGTCTATCACCTGGTTCCCGTCAGCGAAGGTCGTGAAGCCAACACCGCTGGTCCCCCTGACCGATTGGGAAAAAGCGCCCGTGCTATAGGTCTGCGCGTCAGACCACTGGTTGCTCTGACGCATGTTTGAAGTCGAGTTGGCGTAGCTGACGTTGCCGTAGGCGTAATTGCCTGTGGTCTGCTCGAGGGCGGATGCCTCGGCCGCGTTCTGCGCCGGCGCGAGCATGGATGTAGCCTGCGTCGAGACGCTCATGGCACCCTTGGCGAGCGCACCAGCCATGAACGGCACGCTCATCACCAGGAACCCGGCGATCGTCGCGGTCTCAGCGTTCACCGCGCCGATCCCGGCGAAGGTGCTCAGCGTGACGCCGCCCTCTGCGACGCCCTGGGCAGCGTACTCGCCCTTGGTCATGCAAATCATGTGGAGGATGACGTAGAGCGGCCCCCAGGATGCCAGATAGAAGAAGCCTGTCGCGTAGCCGCGGAGCGACCCGACACCGGTTTGGGGCAACAGAAAGAGCGGGAAGATCACCGGGAACATGGCGTAAAACACCACTGTCAGCACGATATTCAGGATCGGAACCCAGCTCATCGCCTGATAGGCGATCGAGTTGTACGTGTTACGGGCCTGGATGTCCGCGCGTGTCGTCGCGAAGGTGTCGATCGCAGCTGATCCAGTGCCACCGGCCATCGCATCGCGTGCTTGCATGAAGGCGTTGATGGCCGTCATCTGCCGCATCGTGCCGGTATAGTCCGAGCTGGCGTTCGTAAAGGCCGTGTTGGTGATCGGCACGTCCTCCTTAAGCTTCTGAGCTGCGAGCGCGGTCGAGAGGCGAGGGTAGGCTTCCTTGCCCCAAAGGCCTGCGTGCGCCTCGATAAGCGGCTGCCACCGGGCGCTAAGCATCTCATATGCCTGCTGGCAGGTGACGATCGCCGAATCTACGCCACCGCCGCTGGGGTCGCGCTCAAGCCAGGATTGGCCGCGCGCCTCCGAACCCGGGCCGAGATCCGCCCAAAGGTCCTTTGAGTTGGCAAGGTCAGTGAGCGATTTGTGATGCAGCATGATGTCGCCGAAGACGCACTGCTTAAAGTGCTGCTGCAGGTTGGTCGCGAACTCAGCATCGCGGATCTGGAAATTGCGCGTCGCATCGAACAGCCGCGCGCCATAAATCATGCCGTTGGTGGAATAGTTTAGCTGGGACGGCATCGTGAACACCGTCTCGGCCGTCCGCGTGAGATAGTCGCCCACCTGACTTGTGAAGCTGGCCATCACGCCGAGCCCGAGCGGCACGTTGGCAACCGTTGCCGGCGCGAGGGAGGGGTTGATCCGGTCCGTAACCTTAATTTGGACGGTCGGCACCATGAGGCAGAGGTAGATGCCTGTGGCGGTCAGGAACCAGTTGAGCCATGCCCGAACGTTCATCGAGAAGGCGACAGCCATGAGCGAGTAGATCAGGCCGATCACCATCACGACCTTGATCAGCGACTTGTAACCGCCACCGCCGGTCCAAGCCGCTACCGCATTGAAGACGTTGACGATGTACTCGCCGCCGCCGATCGTGAACACCTCGAGCATGGCGTGCCTTCCGATCCTATTTGAGGCCCTGGGCGTTGAGGCCGCGCGAGAAGTTGAGCGCGGCGGCCATGCCCGGGGAAAGCGTGTTCTGAAGAGTGGACTCGAGCATCACGGAGCGGTTGATGATCATCTCGGTCATCTGCACCGTGTCCTTGATCTTGAACTCGCGCTGCTCGTACTTCGCCCGAGCTTCACGAAGCTGCTGTCGCCAGGTTTCCGCCGTGGATTGATCCGCCGGTTGGAAATAGACCTGCGCCTGCGTCACGCGATCCAGCATATTATCGATCATGGCGGAGAGGAGGCTCACCGCGACGATCTCAGCCAGGGCATCTTCGGAGGACGGGTCGAGCCTGGCATGGGCGAAGGCTTGGACAGCAAGGATCTTGTAGAGGGGCAGGGGCGACATGTTGAGGAGCTGGATCTCCGCGGTGTCGAGCGCCTGATCCGAGCGGATCTTGGTGTTCATCGAGGCAATCATATTCCTCACGCGCTGCCGCAGCGCATCCGACTTCGGTAGATTCAGCTCCGCTTGGGTTGGGTTGAGGCACTTATCCTCGGTGTCACACGCTAGAACGTAGACCTTCGGCCCGCCCCCATCGGTGCCGTCGAGCAAGGCGGTCACCACGGCGTCCTCACCGGGGCCGAAGTAGCTGATCGCAGGTTTGCCGGTGCCCGTAGCCGCCGTGTTGACTACGATCGTCCCCACAACGGTCATCAGATATTCGGAGAACTTCTGATCGTAGCCACCGAACTTGTTCGAACGCTTGATCGCTTCCCAGGCGTCACCTCAAGCTTTGTACGCTGAACAACGATTTTCCGGACATAATGTGAACATTGGTGTCAGGCAGCGGCGCGAAGGTACTGGTAGAGGGTTTCGCGGCTGATGCCCATGTCGCGCGCGATGGTCGCCTTGCGTTCACCGGCGGCAACGCGGCGGTGCAGATCGGCAATCATCTCATCCGAGAGCGACCGTTTCCGCCCCCGATAGGCGCCGCGCTGCCGAGCGATCGCAATGCCTTCGCGTTGCCGTTCGCGGATCAGGGCGCGCTCGAACTCAGCAAACGCACCCATGACCGAGAGCATCAGATTGGCCATCGGGGAGTCCTCCCCCGAGAAGGACAGGCTTTCCTTCTCAAACTCGATCCGGATACCTCGCTTGGTGAGGCCCTGGACCAGCTTGCGCAGGTCATCCAGATTGCGGGCCAACCGATCCATGCTGTGGACGACGACGGTATCGCCTTCGCGGGCGAAAGTGAGCAGAGCCTCAAGCTGGGGGCGGTTGACGTCCTTGCCCGATGCCTTGTCGGTGAAGGTCCGATCGAGCGACTGACCTTCCAATTGGCGATCCACATTCTGATCGAACGTGCTGACCCGGACATAGCCGATCCGTTGCCCCTTCACTGCGCACTCTCTCCATCAAAATGTCAGGTTGAAATCTATGATACGCAACGACATTCGTCAACAAATTCCGTTTAGTACCCTAATCTGACAGAAACCGCGGTAGCGCCCTGACGTCCGGTTAGGCTATACTCCAAGCTGACATCACAAAATCAAATCCCTCAAAGATGGCGTCAATTGCCTTGATGGGGTAAAAACTGGAGTGCTTCCAGGATGGGACATTCGGCAACGTCATCTCCAGTGCATCTGGCTAACGTGGTCGCCAGCGTCACCTCTATCTTCTGCAAATCTGCAATGCGGCGGCGGACATCTTCAAGGTGGAGTTCGGTTCTCGCCATAACCTCCGCGCAGGTTTGTGCACCGGTATCGGTGAGCGACAACAATGACCGTATCTCATCCATTGCATAGCCAAGGTCGCGCGCGCGCAGGATGAACTGCAACCTTTGCACCAGTTCCGGCGAATAGACGCGGTAGCCGTTGGAACTGCGAGGCGGCCCCGGCAGCAATCCCACCTTCTCGTAATAGCGGATGGTTTCGAGATTGCAGCCTGTTTTCCGGGCAAGCTGGGCACGCAAGATGCCGACCTGTTGCTCCATGAAAATACCTCTTGAGTCTGTAGTGGCTACAGAGCCTACACTGCGAATCACTCAGTTGGAACAAGGGATTCAAGCCATGGTCTCAACGCCGGAAGCGGGACAGCCAGCCCTCACCGAAAACCACGAGCCGAAGCAGGCAAACTGGGTTGCGGCGGGCGCATTGATCGGCGCGGGGCTCGCCTCGGCTTGCTGCGTCGTCCCGCTACTGTTGGTTATGCTCGGAATTTCCGGCGCGTGGATCGCCAACCTGACGGCGCTCGAACCTTACAAGCCCTATGTCGCAGGCGTAACGCTCGCGCTGCTCGGCTACGGCTTCTGGCATGTCTATTTCAAGCCGAAACCGCCCTGTGAAGACGGTTCCTACTGCGCTCGTCCACAATCGGCTTGGACCACCAAGGCGGTGCTGTGGCTGGGCCTTGCCGTCGCCATCCTGGCGCTCACCATCGACTGGTGGGCACCCTGGTTCTATTGAAAGGAAATACCCATGAAAAAGACAGTATGTATCGCTATGGCCGTGCTGGCTATGGCTGGCGGCGGGGTCGCCTATGCAGTTAGTGGCACGGCGCAAGATCGCCCCGCGGCTACCGCAACCGCTCAGAAGCAAACCACCTTTGCCATAGAGAACATGACCTGCGCCACCTGCCCGATCACCGTGAAGAAGGCGATGGAAGGCGTCGCCGGGGTAACGGCGGTCACGGTCGATTTCGCAGCCAAGACCGCGCGCGCAACCTATAACCCGCGCCGCACCAATGCTGCTGCGATTGCCGCTGCATCAACCAACGCGGGTTATCCGGCGCGCGCTATTCAAAACTGAGCGGGGCGCCGCCAGCGCCTCAAGAAAGCGATAAGCAATGAACGACTGTTGCAACCGCCCCGGGCAGGAAGGATTTGACGTGGCCGTCATCGGCGCGGGTTCTGCCGGGTACTCCGCCGCGATCGCCGCTGCCGATCTGGGCGCGAAAGTGGCGCTCGTCGGTCACGGCACGATTGGCGGCACCTGTGTCAATGTTGGCTGCGTTCCTTCCAAGACGCTGATCCGCGCCGCCGAAGCGGTGCATGGTGGGCTTGCCGCCGCGCGCTTTCCCGGCCTTGGGGGCGCTGTCCAGATGGATGACTGGTCCGTATTGGCGGCGTCGAAGGACGATCTTGTCACGACGCTGCGCCAAAAAAAATATGTCGATCTGCTGCCCGCCTATGACGGTGTGAGCTATATCGAGGGCAAGGCACGCTTTGCCGATGGTGCGCTGATTGTCGGCGATGCGCCCATGAAGGTCGGCAAGGTCATATTGGCGATGGGTGCGCACGCCGCCGTGCCGCCGATTCCGGGGATGGACAGCGTGCCCTACCTAACCAGCACATCGGCGCTGGCGCTGGATCGCTTGCCCAAATCGCTGCTGGTGATCGGTGGCGGGGTGATCGGGGTAGAACTGGGACAGATGTTTTCGCGTCTGGGCGTTGATGTCACCATCTGCTGCCGAAGCCGCCTGCTCCCCGAAATGGACCCGGAAGTGAGTGCCGCGCTGAAAAACTATTTGGAAGCCGAGGGCGTGCGGGTTTGCGCAGGTGTCGGCTATCAGCGTATCGCCCAAACACAGAGCGGGGTCGAATTGACCTGCGAGGGGCATTGTGACACCGTCGCGGCGGAACAGGTGCTCATCGCCACCGGACGCCGACCCAATAGCGACGGGCTTGGGCTGGAGGAGCGCGGCATAGTGCTTGCCCGTAATGGTGGAATCGTCGTCGATGACCACCTCGAAACGTCGGTTCCAGGCATTTACGCGGCGGGCGATGTAACGGGACGGGACCAGTTCGTCTACATGGCCGCCTATGGCGCAAAACTGGCCGCGCGCAACGCGGTGACGGGCAACCAATACCGCTACGACAATTCCTCCATGCCATCCGTCGTCTTCACCGACCCGCAAGTCGCCAGCGCCGGCCTCACTGAAACGACAGCACGGGCGCAAGGCCTGGACATCAAGGTTTCGCTGCTCCCGCTCGATGCTGTGCCAAGGGCACTGGCAGCACGCGATACGCGGGGTCTCATCAAACTGATTGCCGACAAGGCGAACGACCGTTTGCTGGGCGGCCAGATCATGGCACCCGAAGGCGCGGATTCGATCCAGACACTGGTGCTGGCGATCAAACACGGCATGACCACCCTGGAATTGGGTGCAACGATATTTCCTTACCTGACCACTGTGGAAGGCCTCAAACTGGCGGCCCAAACGTTTGATAAGGATGTCGCCAAACTGTCTTGCTGCGCCGGGTGATTGCTCGGGGATCAACCGGCAACGAATGGCCTCCCTCCAGTGCAAGCCGCTTTGGTGTCAATTTTGTTATTCGCCTCAGCGGGAGAGCAAAATGGCACGACGCCGACTTCTGACCGGAGACGAGCGCCGGCGCCTGTTCGATCCTCCTGTCCAAGAAACCGCGATCATTGGGCATTATACCCTTTCTGCGGAAGATGTTGAATTGGTTGGGCGCCGCTATGGTCCAGCAAATCGCCTCGGTCTGGCTGCACAAATCGCTTTGATGCGACATCCCGGCTTTGGTCTGCAACCCGAGATCGGGCTTCCCGACGTCATTCTTCAGTACCTCGCGGCACAGTTATTCGTCGATCCTTCCTCCTTCTCTGCATATGGTCAGCGCGCGCAAACCCGTACCGATCATGCCGATCTCGTGGCGCGTTATCTTGGCATACGCCCGTTTCGACGCGGCGACCTGGCACTTGCCCTGAATCTTGCCGCGCAAGCCGCCGAGTATACAGACAGAGGTGAACCGATTGTTCGCGCCCTCATGGTTGGCCTGAAGGGTGAGCGGTTCATTCTTCCGTCAGGCGACACACTGGAACGCGCCGGTCTTGCTGGCCGGGCACGCGCACGCAAAGCTGCCGCAGCCGCAATCGTCGAAGGCCTCAGCTCTGCTGAACTGACACGGCTAGACGAACTCGTAATCAACAACCCGGATTTCGGCATGACACCGCTGGCGTGGTTGCGTAATTTCGAAGAAGCCCCGACTGCGGCCAATATCAATGGCTTGCTTGAGCGCCTGCGCTATGTTCGCGGCATAGGTATCCACCCGGTAGTTGGGGGCGCCATTCCGGAATTCCGCTTTGCCCAATTTGTCCGCGAGGGCGGCGTGGCACCGGCATTCCTGCTTTCGGATTACAGCGTCAATCGCAGGCGGGCGACGTTGACGGCCGCAGTGATCGACCTTGAGGCCAGACTTGCCGATGCCGCGATCCAAATGTTTGACCGACTTATCGGCGGCATGTTCACGCGCGCGCGGCGTGGGCGCGAGCGTCGCTACCAAGATAGTATTCAGTCGGTGGGGCAACTCATGCGGCTGTTTGGCGCCACGATTACAGCACTTGATGAGGCTGTCCAGAATGGCGGCGATCCGCTCGAATTGATTGACGAAGCGGTGGGCTGGCACCGGCTTGTTGCGGCAAAGGCCCAAGTAGATGCCCTTGCTGATCTTGCCGGCGAGGACGCACTGGTAACGGCAACCGAGCGTTACGCCACGCTACGGCGTTTCAGCCCGGCATTTCTGGACGCCTTCACCTTCAAGGCGTCTGGAACAGGGACGGCACTGATCAAAGCCATCGATGTCATTCGCGATGCGAACACACGAAAGTCGCGCGACCTTCCCGATGGCGTTCCACTGCCATTCCCCAATCGGCAGTGGAAGCGTCTCATCACCGAAAGCGGCCGTATCGACCGCCGACGTTATGAAATTGCGATCATGGCAACCTTGCGTGATCGTTTGCGCGCCGGTGATGTATGGATCGAGGGAACCCGCAACTATCAGCGCTTCGATGCCTATTTGCTGGGTCGGCGCGACGCCGCCAAAGTGGCGGATGTGCTTCCGTTCGATTCAAATGCTGCATCCTACCTCGCTGACCGGGCACGAAATCTTGACTGGCGGCTGCGCCGATTTGCCAAGCAGTTGAAAACAAACAAGCTTGAGGGAGTGTCGCTCGAACGAGACCGGCTCAAGCTTCAGCAAATGCCGCCTGTCACCCCACCGGAAGCTGAAGCCCTCGATCGCAAGCTCGATACCCTGCTTCCCCGCGTGCGCATCACCGAGCTGCTGCTTGAAGTCGCCGAACGCACTGGTTTTTTGAACGCATTCCGTGACCTGCGCTCAGGCAAGGAGCACGACAACCCCAGCACGGTACTCGCCGCAATTCTGGCTGATGGCACCAACCTCGGGCTGGAGCGGATGGCCAATGCCAGCGAAGGCGTCAGCTATGCCCAACTCGCATGGACGCACAACTGGTATCTTTCACCCGAGAACTATCAGGCCGCGCTGGCCATGATCATCTCAGCCCATCACGAATTACCCTTCGCGCGGCATTGGGGCGCTGGCACCAGTTCGTCGTCCGATGGCCAGTTCTTCCGGTCGGGGCGGAGCCGTTCAGGGGCGGCGGACGTCAATGCCAAATATGGCGCCGAACCTGGCGTGAAAATCTATTCTCACCTTTCCGATCACTTCGCATCATTCGGATCACGGATCATGTCCGCGACGGCAGGTGAAGCGCCTTACGTGCTCGACGGGCTTGTCCTGGGCGCCGGCAACCTTCCGTTGCATGAGCACTATACCGATACCGGCGGCGCCACCGATCATGTTTTCGCACTCTGCCACCTACTCGGGTTCCGCTTCGCGCCCCGGCTGCGCGATATTGGCGACCGCAAGCTGGGTTCGATCGCTGCGCCATCGACATACAAGGGCATCGAAAATCTGATGGGCCGCACCATCAAAACGGCAGCGATCGAGGCCGATTGGGATGACATCGTCAGGATTGTCGCCTCAATCAAGGATGGCACGGTGGCGCCGTCAGTAATCTTGCGAAAACTTGCCGCCTACAAACGCCAGAACAGGCTGGATTTTGCATTGGCTGAACTGGGCCGTATCGAGCGCACTTTGTTCACGCTCGATTGGCTTGAACAACCGGAACTGCGACGTGCCTGTCAGGCCGGTCTCAACAAAGGCGAGGCGAGGCACACGCTTGCCGCCGCCATCTATACCAACCGGCAGGGTCGGTTCACCGATCGCTCGCTGGAAAATCAGGAATTTCGCGCATCTGGGCTGAACCTGCTGATTGCGGCGATTTCCTACTGGAACACGGTCTATCTCGACCGGGCCGCCCAGCACCTCAACGCTGTCGGCACGACGTTCGATGCGGCACTGCTTGCGCACCTTTCTCCGATGGGCTGGGCGCACATCAGTCTGACCGGCGATTACCTCTGGGAGCAGGCCAGGCGACTTCCAGCAGGTGAATTCCACCCACTCAACGAGCCAATGGCGCGGTTGAAGCGTGTAGCGTAGCCCATGTTCCGCTTATGTCCGAGAAATCGTTGTCTGGCGAACAAACCTTGAGGTGACGCCATATTGGCTGCCGCGGTCCGAATGATGAATGAGCCCTTGGGGCGGACGCCGCAGGACGAGGGCCTTGCGCAGCGCCGCCAGCGCGAGATCGCGGTGCAGCCGGTCGCCGACAGCCCAGCCGACGACGCGACGGGAGAACAGGTCGATGACCACGGCCAGATAGAGCCACCCCTCTCTGGTCCAGACATACGAGATGTCGACGCCCCACTTCTGGTTGGGCGCGGTCACGGTGAAATCCTGGTCGATGATGTTCGGCGCGATCGGCCAGGCGTGTTCGCTGTCGGTCGTCCGTTTGAACCGGCGCTTCTGCCGGGCGCGCAGGCCGTTCTCGCGCATCAGCCGCGCCGTGCGACGCCGCCCGATGGCAAAGCCATCATCCTGCAACTCGCGCGTCATGCGTGGACTGCCGTACGTGCCGTTCGACAGCGCGAACCCCGAGCGGACATGCGCCAGCATCACCATGTCGTCGCGCTGGCGCCGACTGGCCGGGCGATCCTTCCAGGCGAAATAGCCGCTCTGGCTGACGCCGAGTACCTGGCAGAGGCGGTGGACCGGGAAATCCTTTCTCGCCCGATCGATGAGCGTGAACTTCATCGACTTCCCTCCCGGGCGAAAAAAGCGGTCGCCCGCTTCAGTATGTCACGCTCCTGCCGGAGGATCTCGTTCTCCCGCCGAAGCCGCTTCAACTCGGCAGCCATATCTGCCTGCGGCGCTTGACCGGGTGCCTCCACCAAACGATCCCGGCTGCGGCCGATCCAGCGCACCAGCGTCGATAGCCCGACACCCAGATCCTCCGCTATCTCCCGTTGCGTGCGTCCACTGGTCGCCACCAGTCGGACCGCTTCCTCCTCGAATTCCTTCGTGAAACGTCGCTGCTTCGTCATCGAGTTCGCCTTTCACCTCAAGGGAACTCTCCACTTTTCCGGGGCAAGTCCACGACAACTTGCGGGAGCTACAGACCGAAATTGACGAGCGGTTCAATGTGCCGTGCGAGATTATAGTGGCTGATCAACGTGAAATCGAGGGCAGGGAGAAAATCGCGGCTAAGGTTGCAGAATTGCAAGTAACAGCCGCTTTGTTGGTTGCCGGAATGACGAGCGTTGGTTCATTTGATGCAGGCCGTGCCGACACTTATGCCGAGGTAATTGAAACAAACATACTCGGTTTCACGGATTTGCTGGCTCGCCTGATTGCGATTTTCAGGGAGCAGCCGTTTGAATCCTCAGTAATCGCCGTGTCGAGCCTGGCGGGCGAAACATCCGTGCCCTTCCAAGCGGTCTACGGCGCGTCGAAAGCCTATGTGAGCACCCTCATGCGAGCGCTTTCCGTGGAGCTTGCCGGGACGGGAGTGAGTGTTGGGTCTTTTGCACCCGGTGGAATCGACACAGACATGGCTGCCCTCAGCGATTTGAAGTGGGGGAGGTTGGGTTTGATGGACGTTGACCGGTGCGCGGCCCATGCAGTCCACGTTCTGGTTTATCGGCAATCCTTCGCCATACCGGGGATGGGCAACCAGCTCACATATTTGGCGAGCAGGGTTCTACCTCGATCGTTGGTCAATCGGATTGCCGCCCTCCCATATCGGCGCCCGTAGGGCGGCACCACATAAAAGGGGCAGGAAAGCCTGCGAATAGCATCTGCTGGCATCGTACCGGATTTGTTCGCCCTTAGCGTGCAGATACGTCACTTTCGTGTAGTCACCCCCTCTTGCGCGAGATCCGTTCGCTATGAAGCTGTTTCCGGGAGCGACGCGGTTCCAGCGATGGACGATGGGCGCGACGTTCCTGATCGTCGCGAGCTACGCAATTTCACAGAACAAGCAGTCGTTGATCGACGTCTCGAAAACGCGGCTTTCATCGACGACGCCGAGAATCATCGATGGGGATACCGTCGATTTTGCCAACGGGCGGGTGCGTGTCGTCGGGATCGACGCGCCCGACGATGACTTGCCACAGCTCAAAGCCATGTCGACAGACGTGTTGCGGGGGTTGGCGACGCGAGACGGAGGGATGGATTGTTCCGTGTCGATGTTCGACTACGCGCTTCGTCGAGAGAACCAGTGCCGGACCGATCCGAAGAGTTACGGACGCTTGAATCTAGCATGTCGCTTTCCCGCGAATAAAGCGAGTGTCGGAGCTACAATGGTCGCTCAGGGCTATGCCGTCGATTACCGGGTGTTTTCAGGTGGAGCCTATGTCGATTTGATGCAGAAAGCCGCAGCGAGAAGGGCAGGACTTTGGGGCGTCGACTATGAGGCGATGCGTCAACTTGCTGTTCGCAGGGCACAGGTGCCGCAGGGATGCAACGTAGGGACGATCAAGCAGTAAGCCGGGCCTGCCTTCGGCCCGTGCTCTACTCCGCGGCGCGCTGCGCCGCTTCACGGAACCCCGTCACCGGGTTTCCGCCCATGCGGGTGACGATCGAACTAGGCCACAGCGGGCCGCCCTCCCGGGCGGGCGTAGCTTGTGCGGGAAACCGCTCCAATGCTTGAGCGCGGTTCTCCCGCCGCTGTCCTGATCGGCCGTTGGGGCATGGCACTGTCCCTCGTCACCGGCGCCGTCCTGACCGGTCGCGTCATACGCAATTTCCCCTACCTGCTCCCCAACCGCCTCCCCGGCCTGATTCTCTACGAGCTGGGGCCGGCGCTGATCCTCGCGCTCGGAATCGGGGCCGCCATCGCCATTACCGACACCGGCAGACCGCGCCCCAGCATCCCGGCGCGGCTCGCGCTGTTCGCGCTCGCCGCGTTGATCGCGGGTGCCGTCACCCTCGCCGTCGAGTTCGACGCGAGCCTTCGGGGGCGGTGGCTGTGACCGAGGGCAGTCAGGTGTGCCACGTGGCACAGCCTGACCTAGCCTTAGCGCGGACGCTGGCGGCGAACGCGCGCGGGTTCCTTCGGGCCACGCCGGAGGACGCCTATCATGACCGACTGCAGGACCGATACCATCGCCTCGCCATCGCGCTGGAGCTGGCGCTGAAAAGCTATCTCGCCTCCCGCGGCTACTCCGACGCCGCCAACCGCCGCATCGGTCATGACCTGCGCCGCGCCGCTGACACCGCGCGGGCCGAAGGGCTCGCGCTACAGACTGCAATCGAGCGGCTGATCGACGACGCGCATCCGTTCTTCATGGAAGGCGGGTTCCACCGCCAGCACCGCACCGATTGGAGCCGGGACCGCGCCGATCGTGCTGCGATCGAGCTGGAAGCACTGGTTGCTAACATTGCCGCGCCGATCGGCGCGAGGTGACTTCGCGGCGACCCAGAGCCGTCCCCCGGACGCCCCCGGTCGCGGGGAACACCAAGGGCGGCTGCCCTTTCGTTCCCGAACAACAATCGACCGCCCGTGTAATCCGCCAAGCGTGGCGCCCGACGCCCTGCAGGGCGCCGGCCACGCTAGGGCGGCTCGCCCGCGCCAGCGGCAGATTCTCGCTCTCCCTCCCCATCCCGTTCCTCGCCGGAAAGGCAGAGCCGGTTGCTGTTGCGACCGGCTTTCAGCCTCAAAGGAAAGGAAAATCTCATGGGACGGATCACCGAAAACCGCGCCGACATCTATCAGGAAATTACCGATCAGATGATTGCCATGATCGAGGCGGGCACCCGGCCTTGGTCGAAATCGTGGAACAGCAGCACCGCGCCGAACATCCCGCTTCGCTCGACGGGCGTTCCTTATCGCGGCATCAACGTCCTGTCGCTTTGGGTTGCGGCGATGACGAAGGGCTATGCCTCCCCGCATTGGCTGACCTTCAAGCAGGCGCTCGCGCTCGGCGGTTGCGTCCGCAAGGGCGAGAAGGGATCAACCGTCGTCTATGCCAACAAGATCGAGGTGGACGCCGACAGCAAATCACAGGGGGGCGGAGAGCGGGGCGAGGACGGCAAGCGTCAGGTGGCGTTCCTCAAGCGTTACACCGTCTTCAATGCCGAGCAGATCGACGGCATCGAGGCGAAATATCCGGCTCCCGCGCCGATCATCACCGCGACCAATCCCGACCAGCGCGACGCCGAACTGGACGCGCTCTTTGCCCGCGTGCCCGTCACGCTCAAGCATTTCGGTTCGCAGCCCTACTATCAGCCGAGCGGCGATCATGTCGTCATGCCGGAGTTTACCGACTTCCACACCAGCGACGATTATTATTCGACCCTAGCGCACGAGCTTTGCCACGCGACGGGACACGTCGACCGCCTAGCCCGTCCCTCCCTAATTTCCACGAAGCGCGAGGACTACGCCCGCGAGGAACTTGTCGCCGAGCTTGGGGCCGCGTTCGTCAGCGCCACCATCGGCATCAAGCTCCACGACCGCGAGGACCATGCCGCCTATCTGGCAAATTGGCTTCAAGCCCTCCGCAACGACAAGCGGTGCATCTTCACCGCCGCACGGCTCGCACAGGATGCCTCCGATTGGCTGTTGAGCCGCATGGCCGTCGAGACGGCGGCCGAGCTGGAGGAAGCGGCGTGACCGCGCCCCACGACCCCGGCCCAGGGGAGGGCCGGGGCGTGGCGGCGCGACTGGTCTATGACCCGAGCGTCGCCACCGTGAGCGAGGAGGAGTTTAACGAGCTGATCGCGATCATGCGCGACGGCCCGACCGCGAAGCCGCTGACCGCTGAGGCGCAATGGCGGCGCGACTATCACAAGGCGATGTTCAACCGCCGCCTCGTCGGCGTGCAGCCCGACCTGTTCGGCGGGAAGCCGGTGACGCACATGCACAAGGCCGCGCCCGGGCCAGTCATCGACTGGAAGCCTGAGCCGGTGGAAGAAAAGCTGGCCCGGATCGCGCGCGACCGCAACGCGACGTTCGGGATCGGCCGACGCGGCTTGAGCGAGGACGAAAAGGCGGCGCTGATCCGATCGGCCGCGAACTGGCTGCGCGTCGGGCAGCGCGTCCGCATCGCCGGATCGTCCGTGTCCTACGATGGCCGCTTTGAGCGCCGCGTCGGGCGCAGGGGCGTCGTGTGGCGCTTGTGCAGCCCTGTTTTTGCCGACCACCTTTATGTCTATCTCGATCCGATCGGCGCGGAGCGGGTCGAAAAGACGCCGATGGTGGAGCTGCGCGACGTCGAGCCGATCGACGACGCGCTGTTAGTCCCCGTCCCCTTCCCCGCGTGATCGCCAGCAGGAACTAACACCATGAACCCTCCCCAACGCCGCCCCGCGATCCGCGCCGTCAGCTTCGAGGAAGTCGGCGAGGCGATCGCCCGCCTGATCGCCGTCGCCGGGTCCGACACCGGCCAAGCCTCACGTGCGGCCGACTTCCTGTTGGCATGGTGGGACGGGGGCGAATGGGGCCACTTCCCCATCCTTCACCTCTCCAATTGCGATGCCGTCATTTCCGAGGATATGCTGATCGTCATGGCCTATCTGGCGGCCAAGCCGACCGTCTATGCCGATGCGTGGGGCTACCGCGACGCGATGGCAGCGCTGGTCGAGCAATGGCGGCCCGCATGACCCCGCTGCGCCACGCCATCGATATTAGGACCGGCGAGCCGATCGACCCCGACACGCGGCGCGCGCGGCTTCTCGCCGCGCGCCGTAAGCCGATCGGGAGCATCCCCCGGCTCGGCATTCTCTCCGGCCATTGGGATGGCGGGAACGTCGTCGGCGCGTTTCGGGGCGGACGCGGCAGCTTCTTCGCCGACCAACCTTGAGCCGCGCGCCGCTCCCCCGCTGAGCTGGCGCGGGGCGCCGTTAGCGTGAGGATGGGAGCGGTGCGCCTTACGGGTCAGTCGATCCACCTGCAGGAAGGACTGACGGGGACTGCCGGTAAACGTCATCGGTCACAGGCTCCAGCCAGCTCACGCCGTTGCCGCCTTCCGTCTCGCTGACAGCCACGTGCGTCATCGCCTTCGTCGGCGCGGCGCCATGCCAGTGCTTGACGCCAGGGCCAATCCACACGGTATCGCCCGGCCGGATCGCGCGCACGCCCTCACCGTCCGCCTGAACCCGACCCTCACCGGCGGTCACGACGAGGAGTTGGCCGAGCGGATGCCTATGCCAGTTGGTGCGCCCGCCGGGCCGGAACGTGACAGTGGCGCCGCCCACTCGCGCCGCTCCCGTCCCCTTGAACGGCGACGTGACGGAGACCGAGCCCATGAAGTTCTTTGCTGGCCCGGGCGTCGGGTTCGCCCCCGGCGGCACAACGCGGACCTTTGGTGCGCCAGCTCCGTCACCCGGTTGGGCGGTGTTCGCTAGGATGCCGATGGCGGCGCTTGCCTTGGGCCAACCGGCGTAAAAGGCGAGATGCGTGAACGCTTCGCTGATTTGCGGCTGCGTCAGGCCATTCTCGAGCGCTCGCTTGATGTGGAAGCCGAGCTGCTCGTCATCGCCGCCGGCAGCCAGCGCAGCAATTGTAACCAGGCTGCGGTCGCGCTGGTTGAGATCGGTGCGTCGCCACAGGTCGTTGAAGATTAGGCCGTTCGTCAATTCGGCGAACTTCGGCGCGATTGGCGCGACGTCCCGTCGGACCGTGGCGGCGCGTTCGCCGTCCGAAGCTGGCAGCGGCGCAGTTGTCGGCACCACCGCCTTCAGCGTAGCCGGATCGATCTTGCGGTCGGTGAAAACCTTGTCGACCTCGGTCAACGCCGACACCGCGTTCGGCCAGCCTGTGTAGAGAGCGAGATGCGTCACCACGCCGGCGACCTCGGTCGGTTTAAGACCGTTGGTCAGGCCGCGGTTGAGGTGCCCGCCGAGCTGTGCGGTCTTGCCGGTCGCGATCAGGACCGAGAGCGTGACGATACTGCGGTCGCGCGGCGACAGACCCGGCCGCAACCAAACGTCGCCGAACAGCACGTCGTCGGTGTAGCGCGTCAGGACGGGTGCGATCTTCTGCATCGCCTCGGGCGCGACCGACCGGCGCTCCTGCGCCTCCGTCACACCCGGCGTTGCCAGCGCCAGCGCGGCCGCCGCGGTCGCTCCATGCTTCATGGTTTCGTTTCCCTAAGCTCGAAAGGAATCCGCACCAGCCCGCGGACCTGGCTCGGTCGACCATCGATCACGGTCGGCGTCCATCGCCAACGTCGCACCGCGCTAAGTGCTGCCTTGTCGAGCCGCTCGAAGCCGCTGCTGTCTGAAATCGATATGGTCCCGACGCGCCCGTCTTCGTCGACGACGACCATCAGGACGACAGTTCCCACTTCGCGGCGACGTCGAGACTCCGCTGGATACCGTGGCGGCTCTGCCGACAGCAAACGGGTGTTGAGGTTTACGAGCGTGTCCGCCGCCCGTGGCGGCGCGGGTTTTGCTTCCCCGACCTTGGCAGGCGCTGGCGGGATCGGCTCGGGCTTGGTGATTGTCTGGATGGTGACGGCGGCCGTCGGGATTGCGATGATTGGCGGAGGAGCGACGACCCGCTTCGGCTCAGCGGGTCGCACGACCACCTTCTCCGTCGGCAGCACGACCGGCGCCGGCGGGGGCGGATCAAGCGGGAGAAGATTGACGACCAAGGGTGGCGCCGGGAGCTGTCGCACAATTCCGACGTCCAAATAGTCGAGCGCGAAGAAGCCTCCGACGTGGATCGCCACGATGAGGCCAAGTGAGAACCAGCGCGGCCGCCGGCTCGGTTGATACCGGGCCGGCGGCTGGCCGTCGCCCAACCCCGAGGAAGACAAGGATTTCTCTCTTGGGGCTTCGCCACGGGCGTATTCTAGGACCTTCATGCCTTCACCCACGCACGGTCTCGGGGGCGGCTTGATAAACGCCAATCCGGACGCGCACGAGCAGCCCTCGCTTGAACATGATGCTGACGACCTGGCGCGACACCCCGAAGCCGGCGAGATCGCGCGACGTGGTATTCCCCCGCTCCCGCACGAATTCGAGCGCCTTCCCCTGCAAAGTGCTGGTGAGTGGCGGATAGGCAGAGCGGACGGGCTGAGCCACGACGTTGATGACGGGCGAAATGGCGATCGACAGTTCGTCGCATGTCTCCCCCAAGCCGGCGAGCCTCGCCAAAGTCGCGTGGCCGAGCTGGACGCCATCCTTGGCGAGGCGGCGCGCGCACGCCTGCACGATCGGCTGCCAATCCCCTTTGATCGTCACCGCCAGGTCGGGATTGGCGCGCTGGAAACCGGCGAGTGCGCCGAGCAGGCATAGCTCCTGCCTTGTCGCGTAGGTGCTTGAGACCGGAGCCGGGCTAAATCCGCGCGCCGATCCTGCCGTTCGGAGACGGCCGAACAGTGCGTGCAGATCGCCGGCTGCAACGACAGGATCGGCCCCCCGAAGGAGGCCGATCACAAGGCGTTCGCGCGAGGCGAGCCGGTTGAGCCGGAATACACGCATCGCGAGCGTTCAGAAGCGCGCATTGACCCCGACGCGGAAGGCCGTCGGCGACCCTGGCGTGATGTTGGTATTGCTGTTGGAATACAGGAAATACCGCTCGTTGAAGATGTTCTCGACGTTGAGCTGAAGGTCGAGCTGGGGCGACAGCCGATAGTAGATCGCTCCGTCGACCCGCGTGTAGCCGGGCATCGAGACAAGATTGTCGGTCGCCGCGAAGCGCCGACCTTGCCGGATCACGCCGACCGCGGCGCCGAGCGCTTCCGTCGGGTCGAACCGCGTCCAGAGCGCCGCGGCGTGCTTCGGCACATTGGCGACCCGATTGCCGCGCAGCACCGTTCCCGACTGTGAATCAAGGAACTTGGCGTCGGAGTAGGTGTAGGAGCCGATCACGCTGAGCTGGTCGGTAATCTCCCCCTGCGCGCTCAGCTCGACGCCCTTGGTCCGCTGGCGGCCGATCGGGATCGTCGGCGAACTTGGATTGTTCGGATCGCTCAACGCCAGCACATTACTGCGATCGAGCTGGAACACCGCGCCCGCGACGTTGAAGGTGGGGAGAATGTCCCACTTCGCGCCGATCTCGTAATTCTCATACTTCTCGGGCGCGAGGCTTTGGTTGGTCAGGTTGAGGCCGGCGAGCTGGTCGCCGCCGCGCGGCAGGTAGGTCCGTGAATAGGCGGCGTAGATCGACGCCTGCTCGATCGGCTTGAAGATCAGGCCGGCACGAGGGGACCACAAATTGTTGGTCACATCGAAACCGCGCTGCTGGTTGACCGGGAAACCCACGGTCCGCTGGTCGCGAACGTGCGTATCGAAATGCTCGTAGCGGATGCCGACCACGACATCGAACACCGGCGACAGCGCAATCTGGTCCTGAATGTAGCCGGCCGCGACCTTAGCGACGCTGTGGTTGTCGCCGCTGCTCGCGATCGGCCGCCACAGCACGTCGGGACGACGGATGCGCGGCGCCCCGATCGTCGCGAAGATGGTCTGGACCCCTTGCGCATTGGTCGCAGTCGGGAAGAAACCTTCGAGGCGGAGATTGTCCGTCTCCTGACGGCCGAACTCGGCGCCGATCAGCAGCGTGTGTTCGATCGCGCCCGTGGTGAAGGTCGCGTTGAAGTCGGTCTGATTGAACAGGTTCTGACGCTGCGTCGCGTTGTCGTAAGCCTGAATCGCGACGATCGTGCCGGGAGCATAGGTGCCCGCCGGGAGTCCGGCGGGGTTGACCTGGGCAGCGGTGTTCACGGCGCCGGGGAAGACGTTGCGGTAGAACTTGTCATATTCCGCGTAGCGCGTGCGGTTGCGGATCACCACGTCATCGCTGAAACGATGCTCGACGAAAAGGGTGCCGGCGTCGGTGTCGGTCCACGTCGGGCTGTTGTCGGGATCGCCGAAGAACTCGCCGCGCCGCGTGCGCAGCGGCTGACCCAGGTAGGAGGAGACGCCGCGGTCGGCGACGCGATCGTCCTCGAAATGCTCGTAGCCGACAGAAATCGTCGTGTCGGGGCCGAGCGCCAGCGTGGCGGTGGGATTGAGGCCCCAGCGCTCGTAGTCGACGCCATCGCGGTAGCTGCCGCTGTTCTGATAGACGCCGGTCAGGCGCAGCGACAGCATCTCGCTCACCGGCGCGCCGACGTCGACCTGCCCGCGATAATGGTCGAAGCTGCCCGCTTCGAGACGACCGCCGATGTGCTGGCGACCATCGGCGACCTTCGTGACGCGGTTGATGAGGCCGCCGATGCCGCCGCGGCCGAAGATCATCGCGTTCGGCCCCTTGAAGACCTCAAGGCGCTCGATGTTGTAGAGATCGCGGTAGGTCTGAACATCGTCGCGGATGCCGTCGACGAAGAAATCGCCGGTGGTCGAATTGCCGCGGAACGACAGGGTTTCGCGGTTGCCCTCCCCTTGCGACGAGAAGACGCCGGGCACGTAGCGGATCGCGTCGCCGATGCTGTTCGCGGCCTGGTCGAGGATTTGCTTGACGGGAACGACGGTGACGCTCTGCGGAACATCGATGAGCGGTGTGTCGGTGCGCGTGGCGCTGATGCTGCGCGACACCTTATAGGACGTCTCGGCTTCCTGTTCGTCGATCGCCGTGTCGGTGACGGTCACGGTCCCGAGTTCGGCCGGCTTGGTCTGTGCTTGCGCCTGCGCCCAGGCCGGCGAAGCGGCGGCGATCAGCATCGCGGTCGACAGGGCGGCCAGCGAAGTGCGTGCCAGTGTAACGGTGTTCATGATCCCCCAACTGTAGCTAATGCGAACGATTTGCAGGTGGGGGCTTGTCTTTTCAGAGGGGGCTGAGCAACCAGATTGAGGTTACATTGGGGCTTTGTATCCTCCCGGTAATCTTACCCCAATGTGATCGGCGGGGCAGATTGGCTCGTCTACGTGCTTCGGTCAGGTTCTGCGGCGTCCGACAAGGGCGCTGCCTAGCGCGCCGCATAGCAGCGCCCATGCCCCGCCGATCGCCCAGCCGGCGAGGACGTCGGTTGGATAATGGACGCCCAGGTAGATGCGCGAGAACCCGATCAGGATGACGAGCAGACTGGCGGTCGCCATGAGATAGGCCCGACCCGGCCGGCTCGGCGCCGCCCGTGCTGCGATCATCGCAATGGAGAGATAGACGACGGCCGAGTTCGCCGCGTGGCCGCTTGGGAAGCTCGCGCTGGCGACTTCCGTCCAGTGCGGCACGACGTCGGGACGGACCCGACCGAACCAAGGCTTCACGAGCGACGCCAAGGAGGTGCCGACCGCGGCCTGCACGATCAGGAACGCAGCGAGCCGCCCGGAGCGGACGACCGCGAGATAGCCCCCTACGACAAGCACGACCAGCGTGAGCGTCGCACGGTCGCCCAGCGCGGTCGCATCCAGCATGATCGCGCGCAGGGCGGGCAAGCCGCCCAGGTGCTGACGAACCCACAGCAGCGCGCCGCGATCGAAGGCGAGCGTCTCGCCTTCCGCGATCTCGCTTCCGAGCTTGGCAATCAGGAACGCCAACGCCGCAGCCAGCGCCAGTCCGCCGGCGATCAGCGTCTCGGGGCGGCGAGTGAGCCCGCGCGCGCGCTCACTCGCCACGATGCGTTTTCCGCCAGGTCGCGACCCGCCACGCATACCAGACGGCAATCGCCACGATAATCGCCAGCGAGAACGGGCCGATCACGCGCGACACCGCGTCATGGCGCGCGCCGAGGCTTGCTCCCGCTCCAGCGAGGAGCGCCGTCCAGCCGAGAGTTCCGGCAAGGGACCAGGCGAAGAACCGCGGAAACGGCATGGCAAGCAGCCCGGCCGGGACGGAGACGATGGAGCGGACGGTAGGCACCATCCGCCCGAAGCAAACGAAAAGCGAGCCGCCCCGCGAGAATAGATGTCGGCCGCGATCGACATCCGACCAGTCGAGCGTCAACCATCGGCCATGTCGATCGATGAAGCCGTGAAGCCGATCAACGCCCACTCTGCGCGCTACCGCATACCAGAACACGTTGCCGGCCATTGCGCCCGCGGTGCCGGCCGCAATGACCCCGGCGAGCGACAGCGAACCACGCCCGGCCTGCATCCCTGCGAGCGGCATGATGACTTCCGAAGGTATCGGTGGGAACACCGTCTCGGCGAGCATCAGGAGCGCGATGCCTACATAGCCCAGACCATCCATGAGCTGCTGAATCCAATTCGCCATGATCGGCCGCTAACGGCTCGCGCTGGATCGAGGATGGCGCCTGGATTGCAAACTCCCAATCCGCGTCGCTTGCAGCCGCGATGTTGGAGTTTCGTATAGAACCCGAAAGCATCGGCCAACCGCGCGCGCCTAGACTGCCCCGATGCGCCCTCCCCTGATCCTGCTCCTCCCCGTCATCCTCGCAGCGTGCGGCGGCGAACCGTCGAAGCCCGCTGCGCCTCCATCGCACGCCGAGACCATCGCGCACGAAACCGAGTTGCTGAAGCTCACGTTGACGCCGCAAGCGCAACAGCGGCTCGGGATCGGCCTTGCCCGAGTCGGTGACGGCTCAGCCAGCGCGCAGCGCCAGGTCGCCGGCGAGATCGTCGTGCCGCCGACCAGCGCCAACGGCGTGCCGGTCAACTCGCTCACCAACCTGCAACAGGTCGGCGCCCAACAGGCCGCCGCCGACGCGGAGCTGGCGCGGGCGACCGCGCAAGCCCGGCTTGCCCGCATCGCGCTCAACCGGGCGGAGAGCCTGGTGCGTGAGGAGGCCGGCAGCGTGCGCGCGCGGGACGAGGCCGCCGCGGCGCTGGCGGCGGCACAGGCCGCGCTCGGCGCCGCGCGCCAGCAACGGCAGTTGCTGGGTCCGTCGGTCTCGTCGCTGGGTTCGCAGGCGACGCTTTGGGTGCGAGCCGCAGTCTTCGGGAGCGACGTCGGTAACGTCCGGCGCGACGGCGCCGCCACCATCACGATGCTCGGCGCTGGCGGCGCGCCACGCCTTGCCCGCCCCGTGCAGGCTCCGCCATCGGCGAACAGCGCCGCCGGCACGGTCGACCTGTATTATGCGATCGACAATCGCGACCGGGCGTTCCGGGTCGGGCAAAGGGTGTCGGTCGGGTTGCCGATCGCCGGGCAGACCGAGGGGTTGTCGGTGCCCTCCACGGCGATCCTTCGCGACATCTACGGTGGCGAATGGATCTATCAGAAGACCGCTAAGGACACTTTCGTCCGCCAGCGCGTCGAAGTCGCGTCCGAGTCAGGTGGACGCGCATTGCTCGCGCGGGGCCTGTCGTCGGGGGCGGAAGTCGTCACCACCGGCGCGGCCGAGCTGTTCGGGACCGAGTTCGGGGCGGCACACTGATGCTCGCCCGGCTCGTCCACTTCGCGCTCGCGCAGCGCGTCCTCGTTCTCGCGTTGGCGGCGCTGCTCGTCGTTCTGGGCGTCCGCGCCGGTCGCGACATCCCGCTCGACGTGTTCCCCGAGTTCGCCCCGCCGATGGTCGAGATTCAGACCGAGGCGCCGGGCTTGTCCACCGAGGAGGTGGAGAGCCTGGTGACGGTGCCGATCGAGACCGCGGTCAACGGCGTGCCCGGCTTGATGACGCTGCGGTCCAAGTCGGTGCTGGGGCTCTCGTCGGTCCAGATCCTCTTCGAGCGCGGGTCGGACGTGCTGCGCGCGCGCCAGATGGTCGGCGAGCGCATCGCCCAGGTGCAACCGCGCCTGCCGATCGCCGCGCGCCAGCCGGTGCTGATGCCGCCGCTCTCGTCGACAAGCCGCGCGATGAAGATCGGGCTATCGTCGGCAAAACTCGATCAGATGCAGCTTTCCGAGCTGGTGCGCTGGACGATCCGGCCGCGGCTGATGGCGGTGCAGGGCGTCGCCAACGTCGCAGTGTGGGGGCAACGCGACCGTCAGCTCCAAGTGCTGGTCGACCCCGACCGGCTGCGCGCCGCGGGCGTGACGCTGGCGGAGGTGCGCGCAGCGGCAGGAGACGCGGTGCTGGTCGGCGGTGGCGGCTTCGTCGATACCCCCAATCAGCGGTTGGCGGTGCAGCAGGCCGGGACGGTGCAGACCGCCGCCGACCTCGCCCAAGCGATCGTCAAGCAGGCGGGCGAGGCCCCGGTGCGGATCGGCGACGTCGCTCGCGTCGTCGACGGCTTCAATGCGCCGATCGGCAACGCCATCATCGACGACGGCCCGGGCATCATGCTGATCGTCGAGAAGCAGCCGACCGCCAACACGCTGGAGCTGACCCGCGCCGTCGAGTCCGCGCTTGGCGAGCTGAAGCCAGGCTTGCGGGACGTGAAGGTCGACACAACCATCTTCCGCCCCGCGACCTTCATCGAGCGATCGATCGACAACCTGACCCGGGCGCTGTTGATCGGCTGCGCGCTGGTGGCGATCGTGCTGTTCCTGTTCACCCGCGATTGGCGGCAAGCGACAATCAGCCTCGTCGCCATTCCGCTGTCGCTGCTCGGCGCCGGCCTGGTGCTGCTCTGGTCGGGCGCCACGATCAACGTGATGGTGATCGCGGGCCTCGTCATCGCGCTCGGCGAAGTGGTCGACGACGCGATCATTGACGTCGAGAACATCGCGCGGCGTCTCCGGTTGAACCGCGAGCTGGCGGAACCCCGGCCCGCCTTCGAGGTGGTGCTTGCCGCCTCGCTGGAGGTGCGCTCGGCGGTAGTGTTCGCCTCGCTGATCGTGATGCTTGTGTTCCTACCGATCTTTTTCCTGGGCGGGCTCGCAGGCACCTTCTTCCAGCCGCTAGCGGTCGCTTACGTCCTCGCCATCGGCACGTCGCTGCTCGTGGCGCTGACGGTGACGCCGGCGATGTGCCTGTTGCTCCTTCCGAACGCACCCCTCACCACCGAGCGCGACACCCGCTTCGTCGCCGGGCTGAAGCGCCGCTACGTCGGCTTCCTGCCCCGTGTCGTCGGTCGACCGACGCTGGCGGTCGGCATCGTTGCCGGCGGACTGCTGCTGGCGGGCGTCGGCTATGCGACCTTCAAGGACCAGTTCCTCCCCGACTTCCGCGAAACCGACTTCCTGATGCACTTCGTCGAGAAGCCCGGCACGTCGATCGAGGCAATGGACCGGATCACCATTCGCGCGTCGAAGGAGCTGCGCGCGATTCCAGGCGTCCGTAACTTCGGCGCGCATATCGGCCGCGCCGAAGCGGCCGACGAGGTGGTCGGACCCAACTTCACCGAGCTGTGGATCAGCCTCGACGAGAGCGTCGACTACGATGCGTCGGTCAAGCGGATCAAGGAAGTGGTCGAGGGGTATCCCGGCCTCTACCGCGACGTGCTGACCTATCTGCGCGAGCGCATCAAGGAGGTGCTGACCGGCGCCGGCGCCACCATCGTCGTTCGCATTTATGGCCCCGACCAAGACGAGCTGCGCGCGGCCGGCGCCAGGGTTCGCGACGCGCTTGGCGGCGTTCAGGGTCTCTCGGACCTGAAGCTGGAGAGCCAGGTGCTTGTGCCGCAGATCAGGGTCAGGCCGCGCCCTGACGAGTTGGCGCGGCTTGGCCTCACCGCCGGCGAGGTCCGCCGCCAGGCGCAGACTCTCGTCGCGCAACAGAAGGTCGGCGAGATCTATCGCGAGCAGAGGGCGTTCGACGTCGCGGTGTGGGGCGAACCCGCCGTCCGCAACAACATCCACGCGCTGCGCGATTTGATGATCCAGGCTCCGACCGCCGGAAGCATGGCACCCGGCGCAGGCAGCGCGCTTCCCGCTACCGGGGGAGCTTCAAGCGGCAGCGCCGCAGGATTGGGAGCGCCGGTACGGCTCGGCGACATCGCCGATATCGAGATCGTCCCCGCTCCCAATGAGGTGAAACGGGAGAACGGCCAGCGCCGTTTGGACGTGACGATGAACGTCGCCGGCGCCGACCTCGGCACGGTCGCGCGCAGCGTCGAGGCCGCGGTGGCGAAGGTGCCCTTCGCCACCGGCTACCATCCGCACGTGCTGGGGGAATATGCCGCTTTGAAGGAATCGCGCCAGCGGCTTTGGACGACGGGGGCGCTCTGCCTCGTCGGCATCCTGCTGCTGGTCTGGATCGAGTTCCGCTCGCGCCGGATCACGGCACTGGTGGGCGTTAGCCTTCCCTTTGCGCTGGTCGGCGGCGTCGTTGCGGTCGCGCTTACCGGAGGGGTGCTGTCGCTCGGCTCGCTGGTCGGCTTCGTCACCGTCATCGGCATCGCCGCGCGCAACGGCATCATGCTCCTGTCGCACTACCAGCATCTTGAACGGCACGAGGGCATGGTGTTCGGCCGCGAGCTGGTGATGCGCGGCGCCGAGGAGCGATTGGTGCCGATTCTAATGACCGCAGCCTGCGCCGGCCTCGCGCTGGTCCCGCTGATCGTCGCCGGCAACGCTCCGGGCCACGAGATCGAACATCCGATGGCGATCGTGATCCTTGGCGGCCTCATTTCGTCGACCGCACTCAATCTGCTGCTGCTGCCCGCACTCTACGCGCGCTACGGCGAGGAGCGGCCCGCCCCGCCCGCCCCGGCCCACCGGGAGGCGCTGGCATGAGCGTCCTCTTCCGGGGTGCCGCGCCGGCGCTCGCCCTTTTCGCTTCCGCGTGCATGAGCGTGCCCAAGCCGCCAGCCACCGTCGCGCCGGCGAGCGCCGCCGGGGCGTTCGCATCTCTGCCCGTCGCCTCGATCGCGCCGGTCCCGGACGATTGGTGGCGGCTCTACGACGATCCCGCGCTCGACGAGCTGGTGCGGGCCGCGCTTGCCGCCAACGCGGACCTGCGCGTCGCCTATGCCAATCTCGACGGCGCGCGGGCCGCACTCCGCCAGGCGCAGGCGGCGCGGCTGCCGCAGACCACCATCGAGAGTTCGCTTGGCGTCGACAATCCCGCCGCGCAGCCGAGCGCGTCGGGCAACGTGCCCACCACCGACTACGACGTGGCGGCGACCGCGAGCTGGGACGTCGACCTGTTCGGGCGGCTGCGTTCCGCCGCGACCGCCGCCCGCGCCGACGCCGAGGCGCAGACCGCGGTGCTGGATGGCCTTCGCGTCGCGGTCGTTGCCGACACGGTGCTGGCCTATATCGATTTGTGCGGCTCCACCCGTGCGATTGCCGTCGCGCGCGAGGTCGCGACGGTGCAGGACCGCTCAGTTGCGCTGGTGCGTGAGCAGCTCCGCGCCGGCGAGGTGTCGCCGCTAGAGGTGTCGCAGGTCGCGACGATCGCCGCGTCGACCCGCGCGGCCATCGCGCCGTTCGAGGCGCAGCGGGCCAACGCTCTCTACCGGCTCGCGACGTTACAGGGGCGGCCGCCGGCCGAAGCGCGGTCCTATGCCTTCGCCTGCGCGGCGCCGCCGCGGCTGCGCGCTGCCGCGCCGGTTGGCGACGGGACTGCCCTGCTCCTTCGCCGTCCCGACGTCCGCGAGGCCGAACGCCGGCTCGCCGCGGCCGCCGCACGGATCGGCGTCGCGCGCGCCGACCTCTACCCCCGCGTCAATCTCGGCGGGGCGATCGGGTTGTTGTCTGGTGGCTTCAAGGCAGTCGCCTCGCCGCTTGTCACCTGGGCGTTCCCCAACCAGGCGCCCGCGCGTGCGCGGCTCGAACAGGCACGAGCGACGGAACGCGCCGCGCTCGCCGGATGGGACGTAGCTGTGCTACGATCCCTGCGCGAAGTGGAAACGGCGCTCGCCGCCTATGACGCGGAGACGCGGCGCAACCGCGAGCTGGGCTTGGCCTCCACGGAGGCCCAAGCCTACGTCCGCAGAGCGGGCGCGCGGGTGCGCCTCGGCGACGCGCCGGGGCTGCTTCAGCTCGATGCGCAACGCTCGCTCGCCGCCGCCACGCTCCAGAAGGTCCAATCCGACCTTCTGGTATCGCAAAGCGAGGTGGCGCTGTTCCGGGCGCTGGGCGGCGGTTGGCGCACAGCGGAGCCGGCGAGATAGGGTGTGAGATGCGTATATTGATCGTGGAGGATGACGCCGAAACCAGGGCCTTTGTCGCGCAGGGGCTCGGGCAGGCCGGCCATCAGGTCGCGACGAGCTTGGACGGCCGCGACGGGCTGTTCCAGGCAACCGGCGGTGAGTTCGAGGCGATCGTGGTCGATCGGATGCTTCCGGGGCTAGACGGGCTGGCGTTGGTCAAGGCACTGCGTGCCGCGGGCGACACCACGCCGGTTCTCATGCTGACCGCGGTCGGTGGGATCGCCGATCGGGTCGAGGGCCTGGAGAACGGCGCCGACGACTATCTCGTCAAGCCGTTCGCCTTCTCCGAGCTGGCCGCCCGCCTCAACGCGCTTGCCCGCCGCCCCGCGCCGCGGAATGAGCCGCACCAGCTTAAGGTCGCCGACATCGTTCTCGACCTCGATCGCCGCTCCGTCGAGCGGGGCGGCCAGCGCGTCCACCTTCAGCCGCGCGAGTTCGCGCTGCTCGCCGAGCTGATGCGCAATCCGCGCCGTGTGATGACCCGCACCATGCTCCTCGAGCGGGTCTGGGATTTCGATTTCGATCCCAAGACCAACATCGTCGAGACGCACCTGAGCCGGCTACGCTCGAAGCTCAACGCCGGATTCGACGAGGATGCGATCGAGACCGTGCGCGGCGCCGGCTACATGATCCGCGGCGAGTAGATGCTACGTCGGCTGTGGCGTTCGACCTTCGGCGTCGTCGCGCTGGTCGCGATCGGCTTCGCGGCCGCGACACTCGCGATCGGCGCCATCGCCTATATCGTGACCCACGAGGCGTTGGAAAAGCAGCTCGATCACCGCGTTTCCGTCGAAACGGACGCCCTGCTGCAAGAGGTGAAAGAGGGCGGTATCGCGAGCGTGGCGGAATCAATCCGCTTGCGAGAGGCAACCCGAACGACGTCGAGCCTCGATTATCTCTTGGTCGACAAAGCCGGTCGCTCGATCGCCGCAACCGTCACGCCCCTTGTGCCCGTAAGGGCGGGCTATGAGGAGTTCTTCCGCTTCCGGCGTGACGGCTATACCGGCATCGGGCAATCGCTGACCACGGCGCTTCCTGGCGGAATGCTGGTCGTCATCGCCGATCGCCGCGACCTGAAAGAGATCGACCGCACCCTCGAAATCCTGTTCGCCGGCGCGCTCGGTGCAATGCTGGCGCTCGGTGTGGGGGCCGCGGCACTGATCGGATGGCTGACCCGGCGCCGCCTTGCACGGATCGACGCCACCGCCAAGGCGATCATCGCCGGCGACCTGGCGCAGCGCGTCGCCCGCGACGGGTCGGAAAGCGAGTTCGACCAGCTTGCCGCGACGCTCAACCAGATGCTCGACCGCATGGCCGCGCTGATGGACAATCTGCGGCAGGTATCCAGCGACGTGGCCCACGACCTGCGCACGCCGCTCACGCGCCTCTGCAACCAGCTCGAACGCGCCTCCACGGGCCAGGACGATGACGAGCGCGTCGACGCTATCCATGCTGCCCGCGATCAGGCCAACGAGCTGCTGGAGATCTTCGCCGCGCTTCTTCGTATCGCCGAGGTCGAGGGGCTGGCCGAGCGCCGCGCGCTCGCTCCAGTCGATCTATCCGCGCTTCTCGACGAGATGGTTGACACCTACCGCCCCGACTTCGAGGCGGCCGACCGCCGCTTGGTCGCGGCTATATCGACCGGGTTGCAGGTTCGCGGCGATCGGCGCCTCCTGGCGCAGGCCGTTTCCAACCTGCTCGAAAACGCGCTGCGTCATACCCCCGCCGGCACGACGGCCACCTTGTCGGCCAGCGGCAGCGGAGAGGCGATCGACGTCGAGCTGGCTGACGATGGTCCTGGCGTTCCCTCCCATGAGGCCGATCGGCTCTTTCAACGCTTCGCCCGTGCCGAGGCGTCACGGACAACCGCTGGACACGGGCTGGGGTTGGCGCTCGTCCGCGCAGTCGCGGTCGGTCATGGCGGCGACGCCATCCTCTCGCGTTCGACGGGGGGCTTTGCCGTCAGTCTCCGCTTGACCCGGTCACACTGATCGGGGGTCAATCCGCGTCTGCCCGCGGCAGGTTGAACTCATAGACACGGCCATCCCGCCGGAACTCGATTTCCCACTGACGGCCTGCCAGGCTCAGCGCCTTCTCTACGGACACGATGCTTCCTTGCCCGACCTTCCGGGCGATTTCCGCGCGGGTTTCAGCCGGTATTTCGGTCAGCCGCGACGGCACCTCGATCACAGGCCCTTCGATCGTATCGATTTCCACCGTGAGCTGTCGCCCGCGCGCGCGCGTCGTCAGCTCGACTTCACGGGGCGCGACGCTGACCGCCGCGCCGAGCCTGTTCTGCGCAATGACCTGCGCCGAGCTGGTCGTGGTCATCGTCACGCCGGCAATCGCCATCGCGGCCAATCCGATCCTTCGGAAGAACACCTCGTTGAGCCGGCGCAACGTGAATGGGGTAATGACGGAGGCCCCGATCGCCCCAATCGCGACGACCGCTCCGGCGAACAAAGCCCGCTCGGTCAGAAGGCCGAAACTGGCGTAGAGCACCAGCTTGATCAAATGCAAAAGCACTTCGTTCGCCGCACGCGTCGCGACGATTTCCTCCTTGTCCATTTCAAGCCGGTAGTAGAAGCGGTTGAACAACAGTCCCACAGCTCCGGTGAAGCCGGACAGGACACCCGCAGCGGCTCCCACCATAAGCAGTTGGCGCGGACGACTCTCGACGGGCAATGGTGCCGGGCGCGCGATCGTCTTGCGGAATACCGCTGGCAGGTTCCCCATCAGGAACAGTCCGATCAGGACTTGAATGTAGATCGGTGGGAAGAAGGTCAGCAGCCAGGCGCCGACGAATACCGCGGGAACCGCCGCCGGAACGAACCAGCGAACGACATCCCACCGAATGCGCTTCCTCAGCACGATCAGGCGCGATGCCGAACTCGTCGCGGTTCCGATCGACAGTGCAGCGGGCGCGGACGCGGCCGGGAGCAACAGCACCAGAACCGGCATCAGGAGCAGCCCCGCACCACCTCCCGCGACACTACTCAGGAGGAATGCGGCAATGCTGCCGAGCAGGAGAAAGGCGAGAAGCATCGGTGTATGCTCTTTTCCCGAACAGATCACCCAGGCTGCGGGTGCAACATCGTTGCCTCCATCTCGGCGCTGACGCGCCTCATGTCCAATTACGATTTCCCAAGGTTGATCCATTCGAGGGAGAGCCGGGCGCGACCCTGCCGGGCACGGCTCTATCGGCGTTGGCGCGCCGACCAAGCCACCGTGCCGGCGTCTCGGCCCTATCGGGTCACGATCCTCGCGTGAGGTGTGCCACGTGGCACACCTATAGCCGCGCCGAATGGCGCGGCGTCGCTCCGTAGTGCGGCGCGGCCCTCCCCTGGAGGCCCGCTTGCCAAGGGGAACGCCAAGGGCTGCTGCCCTTTCGTTCCCGAAGGAAAATAGACGGCCCCGTGTGGTCCGCCAAGCGCGGCACCCGACGCCCTAAGGGGCGTCGGCCGCGCTAGGGCGGCCTGCCCGCGCCAAGGCCATCGATTTTCCTCCTCCCTCCCCATCCCGCTCCTCGCCGGAGAGGCAGACCCGGTTGCTGCGGCAACCGGCTTTCAGCCGCAGGAAGAAGGAGGAAAGAGAATGGCTTACACCCGATACAAGGGCGATCCCTACTGGAAACGGGCCAAGGTGGACGGCACCAGCGCGGACGGCACCCCCTACCGCCGTGGCGAGCGCGTGTTCTTCTACCCGCGTTCCGGCGCGACCTACGCGGGCGACGGCGCGGCGCGCGCATCGGCCGAGTTTGACGAACTCGCGAGCCTCGAAGGCTGACCCCTCCCCCATCGACAACATTACATATCGAAGGAGTATCATCATGGGTATCATCACCGTTAAGCTGTCGCAGCTTCGCCTTTCCCCGCTCAATCAGCGGCGCGTGAAGCCTTCCGCCGTCGAGAGCATGGCCGACGACATTGCCGCGCACGGCCTGTTGCAGAACCTTGTCGCCTACGAGGACGAGGGCCTGTTCTATGTGTTCGCCGGAGGGCGGCGCTATCGCGGCCTAAAAGAACTGGCGAAGCGCAAGCAGATCAAAAACAGCGATGCGTTTCCCGTCGAGGTCCGCACCAAGGAAGAGGCCATCGAACTATCGCTGGCGGAGAACTTCCAGCGCGAGGATATGCACCCGGCAGACAGCATCCGCGCCTTTGCGGCGCTTCGCGACACCGGCATGGACGCCGAGGAAATCGCGGCCCGGTTCGGTCAGGCGGTCAGCTTCGTCTATAAGATGCTTCGCCTTTCCGCGCTGGCACCGGCGCTGATCGACCTGATCGCCAAGGATCAGTTGTCGCTTGAGGCCGCGCGCGCGCTCACCCTCACCGACGATCACGACCAACAGGTGAAGGTCTGCAAGGCCGCGAACGGCCACGCCCACACCATCCGGCGGATGCTCACGACCGAGAAGGTGGATACCACCAGCGGCGCGTTCATCTTCGTCGGGCGCGATGCCTATGAGGCGAAGGGGGGGACGATCACGGTGGACCTGTTCAGCCAAGGGGCCGAGGGCTTTGCCGACCAGCCCGAGCTTGTGCAGGAACTGGCAGAGGACAAGCTGGACGCCATCGCCGACGAATATCGCGCGATCGGTTGGCATGAGGTTCGCGCCACGCTGGACCGACCCTACGACCTTTACATGAAAGGCAGCTTGTATCCGGCCACCCGCGAGCCGTTCGAGGACGAGGCAGCACGGATCGAGGCGATTGACGCCGCTATCGAGCGGATCGCCGAGGCAGAGGGCGAGGACAGCGTGGCGCTCGCGCCGTTGTCCGACGAGCGCGACGCGATCACCGAGGGGTTGCGGGGGTTCAACGCCGAGCAGGTCGCAGTCGGGGGCGTGGCGCTATGGGTTTCGCATGACGGATCGCTCGGCAAGAGCTTCTATCGCGCGAAGGCCGAGCCGAAGCCCAAGACAGGGAGTGGCGAGCCGCAACCGCTCTACAGCAACAGCCTTGTCGCTGACCTGTCGCGGATCAAGACCCGCATCGTGCAGGAGGCGGTCGCGGCCGACCCTGCGCTGGCGCTGGACGTGCTGCTGGACAGCCTCGCGGGGCAGCTACTCCACGGCGCGCACAGCTATCAGATGGCGATCGACGTGCAGGGCAAGACCATCGCGACCGATGTTGCCGACGACCTTATGGCGACCAGCGACGTGCGGGAGGTCGAAGAGACGATGGCCGACCGCTTCGCATCGATCCCCGCCGAGGACCGGTTCGAGGTCATTCGCGCTATGAGCCACGACGACAAGATGGCGCTACTCGCCGGGTTGGTGGCGATGACGGTGGACGGCACCTTGTTCGCGGGCGGTGCCCCCGGTGCGCGTCACCATCACTTCGAGCAGGTGGCCCGGGCGACCGGCGTGGACATTGCGACCCGCTGGCAGGCCCCCATCGCCCTGTTCGACAAGATGCGCCGTGCGGCCCTGATCGATCTACTCCGCGCCGAGTGCGGCGATGCCAGCGCCGACAACTGCGCGACCATCAAGAAGAAGGCGGACTTGGCGGTCAACGTGTCGGGACGGCTCGCTTCGCATTGGCTTCCCGCGCCCATGCAGATCGGGGCGTTCGACCAGCCCGAGCGCGACGAGCGGGACGGTCCCGAAGCCGATGCCTTCGATGGTGAGGGCGAGGATATGGAGGCCGACGAAATGGCGTGAACGGATGCGGGGGGCGGTGATAATCGCCCCCCTTCCCCCGACCGACCCGCCCACCAGCAGCCCCGTCGCCGGCGCGACAGCCATGCCCCGCATGGCCATCGCGCCCGCTGCCCTTTCAGGCCCGCGCGCGCCGCCCGCCCCCAAGGGACAGGCGGCGCTGAGGCGACTTCACGACAATGTGATGAGAGAAGCGCACGAGAATATCGCGCGAAGCGAGCAGCCTGCGCTACAATGGCCTCGATCGGCAGCGGAAGGATGTAGCAGCTCCCCCGCAATCTCGCTGGTCAAAGGAGGTGACGCACATTGACGATTTATGAAACAGCAATGGTTGTGATCGCGGGCTTTTCGCTCGTAGTCGCGATCGTAAAGTTGGGCCGCCACAAGTAGCCTGACGGGGGGCGGGGGCCTAGCAGGGTTCCCGTCCCTTTCCTTTCAGGATGGCCCATAAAGTTTGAGCCCGCCAAGTAGCAGCTCGGCGGGCTCAGGTAGGTTCCGCAATCGACAATCACGAAACAGCAGGGCCTATATACGCCTTCGAGCCTTAACATCCAATAGCCAGGTTGCGACCCATCCTGAAAATCCGGCGGCGGATCTAGCCCGCTAGAGCTGCCGCAAGTGTGCCACGTGGCACACCCCCTCTCGATATCACCGGGGTGTCAAGCGGCGCCAGCAGATCGCCGATTGCGCGCCGTCGATAGGCGTTCAGCCAGCGCCGGCGCCGATGCTCGGCCGCGTCATGGATCATATGGCACCGCTGGCAGAGCGCGGCCAGGTTGCGCGGCGCGTTGTCGGTCGGGTCATGGTTCAGGTGCGCGCACGCGATATAGACCCGCGTGACACGAACGATCGCCGCCACCCCGTCGCCGGGCACGCGCACCCGGCGACCGCGGCCGTCACGCCACTGGCGGCGATCGGCGTCCCACCAGCGGCCATCGCCCAAGTGGAACACCCGCCGACCGTGCGGACGCCGGCAATGCTCGCACCGCCCCTTGGCGCGGCCGAAGCGGATCAGCTTCGACAGTTCCGGCCAGTCGATCGGGTAGAGCCAGCGATGTTCGGCCATGATCGGCATGACGATTCTATGAGTCAGCCGAGGCGAGAACGAAAGCAGAAAATCTCGCTGAAATGCGCGATGCCACACGCCGTCAGTCAGTCACAACTTCCGCATCGTCGTCGGGCGTTGTGGGATCGAGTAGGAGCAAATGGGGGCTGATCTTCAACCCCTTCGCAATGCGCTCGATATTGTCGATCGCGACATTGCGCTCTCCGCGCTCAATCCCGCCGAAATAAGTGCGATCCATCTCGATATCATAGGCGAAGTCCTGTTGGCTGACGCCAAGAGACTTCCGGTATCGGCGGATATTGGCGGCGACGATAGCGCGTAAGCATCCGGGATGGGTGCGTTTCACCCTTCATTGTTCGCCTGTATGATGGTTATAAGGCGACGGGTTTTAAGTATCATTCTACTAGCCGATGTTAATGTGAGGAAACCGCGAAGCCCGGGAAGCGCGCATGAACAGCCATTTGCCGGTTGGCCGACCGACCGGGTATCTTGAAGCTCTTCCCAGAGAGCAGATTTGGATCGCGACCGCGGCCGTCGCTCCGGCGCGGGGCCTGCGCAAGGGCCGGACGTGAAAGACTTGGCCTCAATACGGCGACGTGCCCTCGCCCTCATGCGCGAGGCCATCGCCATGCTCGACGAAGCCGGCGAAGACCGTGCTGCAATCCATCTGCAGGCGGCGATCGATACCGCCGAACGGAAAGCACCGCTCAAACCGGGTGAGGAAATTGCGGACGAGACTTCCGCCGTGCCCCCGCGCACTGATTTGCCCGCCGATCCGGCGCTTGTGCGCGCGATGGGCGGCGCGCTTGCGGTGATCGCCTCGGTGATGGCGCGACAGGGCGATGTGTCGCTCGATGAGATCGCCAACCTGTTGGGAATATATGCCGCCGCGACACATGAGACGTCGGCTAACGAAGGGCTGATTATCGCGTGCTGGGGAGCGATCCTCCGCGATGTGGCGGAAGCACAGCGTCCATAGCTCAACCGGTCGGGCAATGGCCGCGCCGCAGGCGCGATGCCCGTGAGCGGCCTCGCTCCGCTCAGGCGAAACCTCGGCCGAGGGGAACGCCAAGGGCGCTGCCCTTTCGTTCCCGAACGACAATCAGCCGCCCGTGTAATCCGCCAAGCGCGGCACCCGCCGCCGAAGGCGACGGCCACGCTAGGCGGCTCGCCCGCGCCAGCGGCAGATTCTCGCTCCCCCTCCCCATCCCGTCCTCGCCGGACAGGCAGGGCCGTGAGGCCGAGCGGCCTTGCGGCCATGCCAGAAGGAGTTTCCAGCCATGCGCAGCCCCGAACATCTCGACGCCATCCGTCGCCTGAATGACGCGGCCCGGAGCAATCCGGGAACCGCCTCCATCGCCAATGTCACGCGGGGGTTTCAGTCCCTTCCCGATGCCGACCGTTTCGCCGCGCTGGCGGCCGTTGTCGGCTTCTCGCAGTTCGATGGGGCCAACGACCCCTATGGTGAACATGATTTCGGGGCGGTCTATCGGCTCGCGATAGGCAAGTGGACGCAGGAGCGGCCGAGCGAGGAAAAGGCCATTACCCAAACGGTTTTCTGGAAAGTGGATTATTACGACAACACGCTCACCTATGGCAGTGAAGTGCCGTGGGACGAGCGGCAGACCAAGCGTGTGCTGACGGTCATGCTGGCGAACGAGTATTGATCGCCCCCGCCCGTCGATCCGCGTTCAGCCGAGCGCGGATCACGACGCGCATCCGCCTCGCTCACACGTGATTTGTTGAGGAATCGCCTTGGAAGGCGTAGGGTTAAGAGCAGAAAGGATGATGCGATGGCCCAGATCGATCTTGAGACGCTGCGCGAGCGCATCCGCCAGATGGATTTCGCGCGCGGCACCCCCGAGCAGATCGCGCTTTGGCGCGAGGACGTGGCGGAGTCGCGCGCCAATCTCGTCATCGAGGACATGACGCCGACCATCGATGAAGACGCGATGTTCGCGATGATGCTCGACGAGGGCGTTCCGCCCGCGCTCATGCCCTCGATTATCCTCAGTCTCTATCAGCCCGGAACACGCCAGATCGCCGCCTGACCTTGGCGAGCGATCCCTACACGTATCCCGGCACCGAGACGCTTCGGAACCGGCTCGGAATCACCGACGACAAGACGCTTACAGAGGCCGAACGAAGACTGACGCAGGCGCGCGGCGCGGAGGCCGCGCGCCTGACCTTTCCAGCCACCGCCGACGGCTATCGGGCGCTCCATAAGCACCTGTTCCAGGACCTCTATGATTGGGCGGGCCAGGACCGCACCGTCAACATCGCCAAGGGCGGATCGAGCTTCGCGGCTGTCCCCTATCTGGCGCGCGAACTCGACAAGCGGTTCGCCGAGGTAGGAGCGCAGGGCGGCTTCCGGGGATTTCCTCGCGACGAGTTTTTCGATCGGCTCGGCAACCACATCAACGAGATCAACGCCATTCATCCCTTCCGCGAAGGGAATGGGCGCACCATGCGCCACCATGCCGCCCAGCTCGCCCGCGAAGCCGGCCACCCGATCCGGATTGCCGCGATCGACAAGGATCGCTGGATGGAGGCGTCCCGCCACGGCTTTCTGACCGGCGATCATCGCGGCATGGCCGCAGTCTTTTCCGCAGCGGCGATCAAGCGCGACCTCGCGCCCGAGGCGCGCATCGGCCCCGCAGGGATCGCCATGCTTCCCAAGCGTGCCCCGCCCGAGGGGCAACGCTACCGGGTGACGCTGACCAAGGCGCGCGAGGAACTGGAACGCTATCTGCCGGCCGCCCGCCAACAGGCGGCCGACCGGCTGCGCGGGCTGATTAAGGAGGGTGCCCCCTCCCCCGTCATCGCCAACGCGCGCACCGAACTCGCCTATGTCCGCCACGCCAAGGGACCGATCTACCAATCGCACCTTCTCACCTATTTAGGCGTCCGTCAGGTCGATGCCGTCGTGTCGCCCCAGCAGACGCCGTTGGAGCGCGTGCGCGAGATCGGCGCGGCGCTTGGCGTCCAGATCAACAACCAGCAGCCGGCGCAGCTCCAGCGCGCCGTGCGGTCGCTGGAGCGGCCGATCCTGCCCCCCGGCCATTCGCCGGGGCAGGAGCGGCTTGCCGAGCTGTTCCTGAAGAACACGCCGGAGAAGAACCAAGCCGATCCGCGCCTCGCGCCCGCCCAGGCGATCGTTGACGCGGCCATGAAGACCGCGCGCGATCGGGGCGAGAGCGCGCGCATGGTCGGGACCATCGGGGAGTCGACGCGCCAGCTCGTCGCGGATCGGATCAAGGCAGGCGGATCGCTGGACGGCGAAATCGGCCGCGCGACCTCGGCGCAAGCGCCGGCGCCGCGCGATAAGGACCGGAGCCGCTGACGGCGTTGGGAGGACGGGGAAATGTGCAATCGGTATCGACTATCGGCCAAGCAGGCGGCCGTCATGCGGGCGTGCGGGTTCGAGCCGCCCTATCCCGAGGATGAGACCTACCCGGTGCCGCGTGAGATCTTCCCTACCGGGAAGAGGACAGCGCGACACGGCCTGGTCGTGCGGCGATCGTCGCAGGGCAACCGGCCACTGGAGCCGGTCGCGATGGAATGGGGCTTCCCGACCCAGGTGCCGAGCAAGCGCGACCCGGCCGTGAAGCTGGACAAGTATGTCACCAACGCCCGCAACCTCGCTTCCTCGATGTGGAAGCCGTCGCTCGCCAACCCGGAGCGGCGCTGCCTTGTCCCCTTCACCCACTTCGCCGAGCCCCACCCTGAGGGCGGCACCGGCGATGATGGCAAGCCCCGGCAGATATGGTTCTCGATCCCTGATGAGCCGATCGCGTTCTTCGCCGGCCTATGGCGGCCGACTGCGCGTGGCGAAGCCTACGCCTTCGCCACGACTTCGCCGAACGCGATCGTCTCGCCTTGGCATCCCAAAGCAATGCCGGCGATCCTCCACCCACACGACTTCACCACTTGGCTCGACGGCTCGCATGACGAGGCGCTGGCGCTGGTCAAACCCTATGATGGGGCGATGACAGAGCAGGTAGCGACGCCGGCCGACGAGCTGGCGATCTAACCTATCGCGCGACCGGAATCTCCGCGATCCGCGTGGTCCATGCCGGGCTTTTATGCGACCGTTTGGTGTCGAACGACCGTAACCCACATCCTTGCGCGGCTAAGACGACGGTGTTGCGGCCAAATCGGCTGTTGAGGCCGTCCATTGCCGCCAGAAGTGCTGGTGCCTTGGGATCGGCCGTCGCGAACAGGTCCGCTTGCCCTTCCCCTTCCGGCACCAGGTCCTCCAGCAGCACGCCGCATTTGGTATAGACGCCCCCCGGCTCGAACATGGCGTCCATCATCTTTCCCGCGATCCCGACGATGACGCGGGGATCGTTCGTCGGGGGAGAGAGACGCGCCGATCGCGATGCCGAGGGCGGGTTCGGGCGATAGCGCGAGCCATGCGCGAAGGCGATCAGCCGGCTTGCCGCCAGCCCTTGCGCGCGTAACTTCTCGGCCGCGCGCGCCGCGCGCCTCGCCATCGCCTCGCGCAGCTCAATGGGATCGGAGACAGGTGTGCCGAACTGGCGCGTCACCGCCGTCGCCTTGAGCGGTTCGGGCGCTACCTTGAAGTCGTCGCACTCGATCCCGCCCAGCTCGCGCACGAGCCGTTCCAGCACCACCGTCCCCACGTCGCGCGCGACCGTCGGAGGCAGCGCAGCCAGGTCCGCAGTCGTCTTTACGCCGAGGGGCCGGAGTCGCGCTTCCAGCGCACCCCCGATGCCCCACACTTCCCCGATCGGCCATTGATCGAACAGACGCCGGCGCAGCTCGACGTCGTGGAGGTCGACCACCCCGCCCCACACCTTTTCGGTGGCCTTCGCCAAGGCGTTCGCAACCTTGGACAGCGTGCGCGTCGGACCCAGGCCGATCCGGGTCGGCAGCCCGACTGATTGAGCAATGTCCTCGCGGACCGCGTGCGCGGTCGCGACGTCGCCGAGACCGGTGGGAAGCACCGGCAGACGGAAGAAACTCTCGTCAATCGAGTAGATTTCGACCGTCTCGGAATGGTCGGCGATCACCGCATTGAAGCGGCGGTTCAGGTCAGCATACAGCTCATAGTTGCTCGATCGGAGCTGGATACCGTGCCGCTTGATGCGGTCGCGTATCTTGAAGACCGGCTCGCCCATGCGAACGTGCAGCGCCTTCGCCTCTTCGGAGCGGGCGACCGCACAGCCGTCATTGTTCGACAGGACGATGACCGGCACGCCTCGCAGGCTCGGATCGAACAGGCGTTCGGCCGAGACATAGAAATTGGCGATGTCGACGATCGCCCAGGACACCGCCTAGCGCCGATAATCGCGCACGCCGGTCCGAACGACGCCCCAAATCTCGACGCCATCGGCGGAGGTGGCTTCGTAGCATTGCTGGCTATTGCGCGCTTCGAGGAAGGCGGCGCCCCGGCGCCGGACGAGCTGGCGGCAGACGAAGCCGCCATCGACGATCGCGATCACGATATGCCCTTCTGCAGGGCGCGTGTCGCGATCGACCACCACCACGTCGTTGTCGTAGATGCCCGCTTCGATCATGCTGTTGCCGCTGATCCGAAACACGAACGACGCGGCTCGATCGAGACGCAGCAGCTCGATCAGGCTGATCGCGTCGTCTTCCCAATCTTGGGCCGGGCTTGGAAAGCCGGCGCCGGCCGCGCCGACGATGCGAAGGACAGTTCCCCGTGGCACCTCGGCGACCGGGACCGGCTGCATCAGAGGCAGCATGTTGATTCCCTTCGCTCCCTTGTAACTCGCGAGAGAACGAAATGGGAACAGGGCATGTGATCGGTTCGACGCATTAGATGTCGCGTCCGAAGCGGAGACATTCGATTGGCGCTTCAAGGAAAGGGCCAGACGTTCAAGCGGACGCTCCTTCCCCTTCCGCGCTGATCGCATCCTGCACCGGCGCCGGAAAGTGCCGATAGAGTGTGGGGACTGAAACGCCGATCGCCGGCGCCACTTCGCGGACCGTCATACCGCCCGCGAGCAGCTTGCGGGCCGCCTCGATCCGCTTGGGCGTCATTACCGTCTTTCGGCCGCCTACCCTGCCCTCGCGCTTCGCCACCATTAGGGCGGCAGTCGTGCGCTCGCGAATGAGATCGCGTTCCATTTCCGCCAGCGCAGCGAGGATGCGGAAGACGAACTTGCCCGCGGTCCCCGATGTGTCGATCCCGTCAGTTATCGAGCGCAGGCCGATGTTGCGGGCTTCCAGCTCGGTCGCGAGATCGATCAGGCCTTTGGACGTCCGGCCGAGCCGATCCAGCTTCCAGATCACCAGCACGTCACCGGCGCGAGCGTGCGACAGAGCTTCAGCCAGGCCGGCGCGGTTCGCCTTGGCGCCGCTCGCCTTGTCGGTGAAGGACCGCTCGCAGCCCACCTCGCGCAGCGCGTCGAGCTGAGGCGTCAAATCCTGTTCGGGCGTCGACACCCGCGCGTAACCGATCAGCATGAACCGTTCTCAAAACTCACCTTCCACGCCTATCACGAGCCACCCCAATCGAGAAAGTGTTTTGATACGCGCCACGCGCCTGCTACACGTTCTCACATGGTCGCGCTTCATAATCGATCGTTTGTGAGAGCCAGTGACTCCCGGTGACCGTCACATCTGGGTGGTACCAATGTGACATGTTCACTAGTCGTACTAAGCTGCCAAAAACGGCGTTGTCAGTCAGGGTATACCCAGATGGACGACTATGTGCCGTGCCACCAGCGCTCGTGACGTACGCCGGTCTTGTGCCATTTGCCGCCAAATGGCATAAAGGTCGGAAGGGCATCGGAAGGATAGGACAGTGGCGTCACGAAGCATAGATGTTAAGGTGGCTGGAAATGGTCGCATGATCCTTCCTGCATCAGTTCGGAAGGCGATGGGGTTGCACGGCGACGCAAAAGTCATCCTTACGATTGAAGACGATCAAGTCCGCCTGACACCGATCGGTCATGGTGTATCACGCGCGAAAGCGCTCTATCGCGAACATGCCAAGCATCTGCGTACGACCGACGACTTCCTTAGCGACCGGAAGGCAGAAGCTGCAGCTGATCTCGGCGATGCGGCCGCCGGCGAACAGGAACGACACGTACAATGACCTCCGCTGTGCTCGATGCATCCGCAGTGCTGGCCCTAGTTCGCGATGAAGCCGGTGCCGACATGGTCGCTCCGCATATCGGCCGTGCCGCAATCTCGGCGGTCAACCTCCAGGAGGTCATTAAGGAGCTGCTGCTCAGCGGCCTCGATGAGGCGACTACCCGCGAGCTGCTTGACGAGCTTCGCCTGGACGTGCGCGCCCACGATACCGAAGCGGCCTACGCCGCTGCTGCTCTGCATTCTCAGACGCGCCAATATGGCCGTGGGTTAGGTGATCGATCGTGTCTTGCACTTGCTGCGCAGCTTGGCGTGCCTGCCCTGACAGCTGATCGTGAGTGGAAGAACGTGAAGGTCGACAACCTCAAGCTTGAGCATATACGATAGTCAAATTCATCGGCGCTTTTGCATAGCGCCGGTGAGTCTACTGGCACCGGTGCCGATGCGGGCGCTACAAAGATCGTGATGATCCGCTAGGCTATAGACGTGCATACTGAACCGCCCCCTACCTCCGCCCTTCAGGCATGGCTTGATGCCCATGGCACGGTCGAGGATCGCTATGGGCATCTGCTTCTTGAGCAGGTTCAACCGATCGACCAGTCGCTGATCGATGCGCTGCGCCCTTATTTCGAATCCGCACATCTCGACGCGCGTGAGCATTTTCATAACCAGGTTGGGATTGACCTTCATCCAGACGCCGGCGCACCCGGGGAACACGCCTGCTATCCTGATTGCCTCCCCTCGGTAGCCCGCCGCGGCCTCTTTGGCGAAGTAATCGCTGGGCTCGTCACCCAAGCGTATGCCGATGAGCTCGTGGGCGAACATCCTTGGTCGGTCCCAATTTTCCTCTTTCGCTTCCACTCAGATGTCGAAAGCTACTTGTGGGACCTCCGCTACGACCCGACGCGCAAGCGGCAAGTGTTCGGTCGGTTCGGGTCTGACTTCGTTGGCATCCGACTTGATGCAAGCGGACGCGTGGTGCGCGTGATTGTCGGCGAAGCGAAATGGCGGACGTCGTTGACGGACTCGGCCGTCGCAGCGCTACTTCACGGCGACAAGGACGTCACTTGCCCTACGTCAGGCAAGAAGATTCACAACGGAAAGGGCATCTGGTTTGAGGTCAACCGCGACAGCGTCGTGCCCAAGGGCCTCCGACAGCTACAGCGCCTTCTTGAGCTACGTGACCCGGTCAACCATGCGAACGCGATTGCGTCGATGGACGCGGCGATCACCGCCGCAACGCCTACGCTCGCGCGCACCAACCTCGTCCTCATCGCCGGCAACGGCGCCAAGACACGCAAGAAGCTCAGTGTGCTGGTGCCCTGGGAGCAGGCGCCTAGCGAATATAAGTCTGCGCATGACCTGCAGGTTGTTGAGCTCATTCTCGATGGCGGCGAGGCCCTGATCGACGGGCTCTACTCCTCACTTTGGAAGGCCTAAGCGATGGCGAATGAAGATCGCCGTGAGGTAGCTGAGCAGGTTCGCGACCGCCTCGCAATTGAGAACGAGCTGTCCCGGCCTCAGGCACGTGCCTTCGTACGATGCCTTCAAGCGACCTGGCAGGTCCCAACGATCCAATGGATGACAGAGGAGTCGGATCGCCAACTAAGCGATGCGCGTCGCCTGCTGCATGCCGCACACATCTTCCGCACCCTTGATGGTCCGACGTCACCTGGCGCGATCGACTGCTACCGCCGTACCGGGGAGCTGCTCGAATGGCTTGCACGCGCTGACGATGGGCTCCGAGCGATTGTGCCGATTGAGCTGCTGGCGGCCGGCGCGTACCAGCTAGGCGGCCTGCCGGCGATGGCGAGCGGGTTGCTCGCGCAGGTTACTTCAGATCAGAATGGCGTACGCCTCCTAGCGGCGTTCCTGCGGGCAGACTTCGACGATGTCATGTCGCAGGTTACCGACTTTTGGCACGATCACGCTCATTTGACTGGCGCTGATCAAGGCACACTGCTCGCCTCTGCCCTCTCGGAGCCTGAGGAAGAAGACGGCGACCGGGTCACATGGTATTTCACAATCGAGCTCGTCCGTTGCGTTGGGCTTGTTGCCGACTGCCTCCGACGTGGCGACGACGGCCGTCTCGAGCGGGCGCTTGCCAAGCTGCATGCGCTTGACGAGATGGCGGCACGCACCTTCAGCGACGACGCTTCGCTTGTCCTCTCGCTTATCCGCGACGTGGCTGATCGATACGCTGCCTCTTCGATCTACAATCCCCTCCGCGCCCTAGCCTCCTTGCGTCCCGAACGCCTAGGTATGCTCAGCGCTTATGCGCGTGACCAGTTTAGTCGCGGGCGAGGCATATTGTGGACTTCGCAAATGCATGGCTTGGAGCGTTTGCTGAAGGATGACTCCTTCGCGCTCTGCACGCCTACGGGCTCTGGCAAGACGCTAGTTGCCAATCTAGCGATCGTCAAAGAGCTGCTGCTGCGGGCAGAGCCTTCGCTGATCGGTCCGCTCGCGCTTTACATCGTGCCCTCGCGAGCGCTCGCCAACGAGGTCGAGGCGAAACTCACATCCGAACTCGGCCGTGAATGCCTGATTACCGGGCTGTACGGTGGCGCGGACTGGGGCGTTACCGATGCGTGGCTGACTACAGAGCGACCCGTTGTGCTGATCGCGACCGTCGAGAAGGCCGAGGCATTGATGCGCTATCTCGGCTCTCTCTTACTAGCGCGCCTCAAACTTCTGATCATCGACGAAGCCCATCAGGTCGTCCCCGACGCCGACGAGACGACCCGCCTCAGCTTCGCCGAACATAGCAACCGATCGATCCGACTTGAGGCAATGGTGGCGCGGATCATCGCCATGCGGCCCGATCTTATTCGGATCGCTCTCACAGCTGTAGCCGGTGGCGCTGCTCAACCCGTTGCCAGGTGGATCGAAGGGCGAGCCGGCGCTCAGGCGGTTGGTGTTCGGTACCGCAGTACTCGGCAGGTGATCGGCGTCCTTGAGACCGCACCAAATCGATCCGGCCGCGTGCTGCTCGACCTGATGAACGGTCGTCCGCTTTATCTGCGCGGACAAGATGAGCCGGTTTATCTCCCCCTTCGCGTTGCTCCTATGCCGCAGCTGCCATCAGCGTGGCGCAATAGCTTGAATCGCTTCAACACCTTGAGCGTCCTTTGGACCGCTCTGCACCTGGTCGAGGAAGATCAGCGCATTCTCATCTCGGTTGCGCAGGAACCCGAGCAGACGATGCGCTGGTACAAGGAAGCGCTGGGAGTTGTCGCTTGGCAGGCGATCCTCCGATTTCAGCCACCCGAAGGCCCACAACGGGCCCGGTACGATGAGGCATGCGCCGCGTGCGTCGATTATTGCGGAAGCGACAGCTTCGAGCTGTTCCTGCTGCAAAGGGGGATAGCTACTAGCCACGGCCAGATGCCACAGCGGCTCCGCCGTTTGATGGTGGAGATGATCGATCGACGCATCTGCTCTATTACGGTAGCGACTGCCACGCTGACCGAAGGCGTCAACCTCCCTTTCGATCTCATCTTCTTGACCTCCCTAAAGCGACGTTCGTGGGATCCGGTGGCCGAGCAGCCTATCATCGCGCCACTTGCGACGGCCGAGTTTCGCAATTTGGCGGGACGGGCGGGACGCCCTGGTGCCTCAAGAGGGATCGAAGGGCTGACGCTCGTCGCGCTCCCAAGCCAGATATCCACCACTGCCGCTGCCGGACAACGGACCCAACGTCGCCAGCAGGCTGAGCTGACCGCCGATTACGAACGGTTGCGCGACGCCCTCGTGATCGAGGAGCGCGACGCCGACGAGGTGCCGTCTCCGTTGGTGATGTTGCTGAACATGATCTGGGATCGCGCCTATCGCGTGCTCGGCGTCTCTCCAGAAAACTTCCTAACCTGGCTCGAGGCAACCGCTCCGGTAGCGGTAAGCGAAGCCGCTGGCACGGGAGCGACGGATCCACTGGCACGCCTTGCAGACGCTATGGATGAACTCGACGGTCTTGCCTTGGCCATAGTCGAGCAATTTCAGCAGTCCGGCGACGTCGACATGCCTCGGGCAGTCGTTGAGGCCCATCTCGTCAGCGTGTGGCAGCGGACCTTCAGCGCTGCAGCGACCGCACAAGAAGCATGGCTCGAGCAGGCGTTCGTGCGACGGGGCGCGGGGATCGTGACCCACCTATACCCTGATCGCGCAGAGCGCTCCCGTCTTTACCAGTTTGGCTTTACGCCCGTGATTGGGCGTCGGTTCGCCGCGATCGCATCCGCGATCCAGGCTGAGATCGCGGGGGCGGTCGACTATGGCGTCCTTAGCCCGGCGAAGCGCCTCGACGTGTTTAAGCGGATCGGCGGGTTGCTCGAAGGCGATCGGGGTTTTGGCTTTCGCGTACGACGCACCGACACCGACGAGCGCCTGCTCGAGCGCTGGAACGATGTTCTCGGCTGGTGGATGAACGAGCCTGAAGTCGCCCAGCCGGCGCCTGACCAGTTACGTACCTGGCAGCGTTTCGTAGCGGACAATCTTGAGTATCGGCTCGGGATGGCCCTTGGCGCGGTTGTGGCACAGGCTTGGTCGAGCGGGTCAGTGGACGCACTGACCGCTCCCACCTTGAGCGACTGGAAGGAAACGACTGGCCTGCCATGGTTTGGCTTCTGGGCGCGTGAACTGCTGCGTTGGGGCACACATGATCCCTTTGTCGCCTTCTCTCTCTCGCAGGGACTAGCAAAGACTCGGGAGGAGGCGGCCAACCGGAGGCCCGAATTCGATCGATGGCTTCGTTCCATGAATCCGTCGCCGGAACCTGACGACCATATCGACCCGCAGCGCTTCCTTGATTGGCAGGCGACACTTGCCCGCGCCGCGACAGAGCAGAGCGCCGCTGCCCGGTTCAACGCGGAGCTGACCGGGACCAACGGCCAGCGAGGGCGCTATGCTGTTCACCCAATCATTCGGGACGGGGCTGTAGCTTGGATCGACGCAGCCGGCTTCGAACTCGCCGTTACCCGGGCCAATTCCGTTGCACCCAAGCTAAGTCGCAAAGCCCGTAGCAGCGATTACATGCTCGAGACGATCGGACAATCGCCCAGCGTCGTCCGATCCTTCCGCCCAAGCTAGGGTCGTCGGCTGCCCGATGAGCATTGGCATCCTTTCTCACAACTCTGTGTAGAACGCACTTTTTGAGAACGCCAAATCGAGAGCGGTTTCGACAATCCGGCGCTGGCGGTACCGCGGGCTTCTCACGCGTCGAGACCGCCCTCCCCTCCCCGGGTCAGCAAGCGTTCGTTTTTGAGAAGGCCCCCTTGTCCGCTCATGCGCTAGGAGACGTCGTTTGGAAGTCGCGCGTCGCGCCTCGCAGCTGCCGCCCTCTGTCAGATGTCGGGACGCTTCGTAGCCGCTAAATCAGCCAGACTGCCTCACTTACCGGCTTCAAAGCGGTCCATCAGGATCTCCAGAAACGCGCCGTAGGTGTACCGGTCCTTCTTCGCCATGGCTTTGAACCGGTCCAGAACATCCGCCGGAGCGCGAATGTTGATTTGGGACTCGTCGGCACGCTCTCGGCTAGGAAAGCCAGAATGCCTGTCCACAGCCACCTGCGCCTGTTCATGTTCAGGTGCTGGTTGGCGGGGTTTAGGCGCGAAGTCCGACAACGCTCCAAAGTCGAGGGTGCTACGACGGTCAGACATTAGGCGACCTCTCTGGCAGCGTCGGCGTTCTGGCGTAGGGTGCGGATGACCTCCTCAGCGAAATCTCGCGCGTTTCCTACGGCTGCCTCAAGGTTGTTGACCTCTCGCGGATTCAGGGATCGAACACCCCCGCCTACTGCGAAGATCGCGGAAAAGGCATCTCGTTCGTTGATCTCAGTGTTGAAGATCTGAAGGCTTTCATTAGCACGAAATTGTGTCGCAATAAGGCGTGCCGTCCTGGACTTCGCTACCACCTTGGTTTGAGTGAACAATACACTGAACGGGATCGTTCGACGTACTGCTTTCATGTCCCGATATATTTCCTGAGCTACGTCGATTGCGGCGAGCGCATCTTGCTGTTGCTCTTTCATCGGAATGATAACGAGATCGGACTGGCTGATCGCATAGCTGCTTAGACGCGAAGCGGTGCCCTCGAGATCGACGATCACAAAAGGATCTGCCGTCGCTGCAGATTCGATCTCGTCCAGGATCGTCTTCTCAGATTGATTTGTAACCACTGTGAGACGGTCAGGCTTGTTCGGTAGCCGCGACCATGTCGATATTGGGTGGCGCGGGTCGGCATCGATGATGGTGACAGGAGCGCCTTCCGCTAGCTCGCACGCCAGGAGCAGCGCAGCTGTGGTTTTCCCGGACCCGCCTTTAGAGTTCGCGAAGGTGATCGTTGGCATCTCAGGACCCCGAAGGTTTTAGACTACATTTTTCTAGCGTTTGCTAGCAGAGGCTACGCTATGACAGCCTGGCCGTCGATATACAAGGCTAGGGTCGCCTAGGATAGCATAGGGAAGGTTACAATAGCATAGGGAAGGGTAGGATAACATAGGGAAGGGCAGGATAGCATAGGGAAGGGTAGGATAGCATAGGGAGGGGTAGGATAGCATATGGTGCGCTAGGATAGCATATCCAATGCTACCGGCCTATATCTGGAGGTGGCGCCTGCTAGCAAAAGGTAGCAAGGATTTGAGGAGCGTCAAAGAGATCCCGCATTGCCTTCTGGCGGCGCCGATTGAGCCACCTCTGCCGGCGATGCTCGGCTGCATCATGAATCATATGGCACCGTTGGCAAAGCGCGGCCAAGTTCGATGGATCGCTGTTCCATGGCTTATGGTCGAGGTGCGCGCACGCGAGCACCACCTTCGTGTGGAGAACGGCCGCGCTTTCACCTGCCAACGTAATGCGACGACCGAGCCCATCACGCCAAAACCCATCGCCGGCATCGAACCAGCGTCCGTCGCCCAGATGGCGAACGATTTCTAAATGAGGCCTCCTGCAGCGATCGCAACGGCCGCGAGCTCGTTCGAACCTGACGAAGCGCGATATCTCCCGCCAATCGATAGGGTAGAGCCAGCGGTTCTGCGGTGCGATTGGCATCCCGATCCTATGAATCGGAAGCGACGAAAACCCAAGAACTAAGTTCGCTTTCTGTTCCCGGCTGAGCACGGGCAGCGCGAAGAACGCTAGCGCAACGATCGTTGAACGGCATCCGCAGCCAACCGGCGGCAGCGCTCAATTCCCCAACCTTCTTCTGAGGCAGCTACCATCGACCGACGCTTCTCAACGGCTGACGCCACGGAGAGCCAGGTGTTCAATCTGAAGACGGCGAATGGCTGCGATTCAGACGAGCCGGCGTGAGCCCTAATAAATGATCGACCCTATCGGAGAAGCTGGCGAGGTGAACGGCCATTACCTTAGAATACTCCGATGATTCCACACCGGTCTTATCGGAGGAGTATACCTTGACCCAGCACGCTTGGTGCTCGCCGACGACCTGGGCAGATGTCACGAGGTCGTCTAAAGTTTCCAGCGGCGCTGATCTGCCGAATGAAGAAGCGGGTGTAACTTGCAACGACAAGGCTAGCAGCAGGATCGACATACGCGCCTCCTTCCCCGACAAACCGTTAACCGAGAAGGGCGCTCTGTCCAATCACGTCGTCGAGGCTGTGAGCCTCAGCCTTGGGTTCGCATGGTGCTGATGCCGTGGGGGGGCAGGAGCTATCCAGCCAGAGCGCGGGCAGGGAGCGCCACTGCGCAGCGGAAGTTGACAACCTATGGGCGTTCTATCGAGCAATGGTCCGTGCGGGCGAGGTGGACGACCATCAGACGCCCCAGCAAATCACAGCTGCGATGAGAAGGACGGTGAGAGAAAGCCAGATCATAACCTGACTGTAAATATGAAGAACCAACCTCAGCCAAGGTTGGCGACGGCGGAGGAACGCGCACGATATCAGCGAAGTTACAAGAGCAATCACCCCATTTACGTAAATCAAGCTCGTGAAGCCGACGGTTGGCTCAATCAGTGGAGCGAGAGCCAGTGCGCTGACGACGACCCATGAGGCGAATAGGGACAAATCGCTTGCCCGATTCCGAGCGCAAACGTGATTCGAACGTTGGGCCTCCTGTGTTGTCATCAGCGGCATCCTGTGCGAAGACCATGGCGGAGACCCGCCATGCGCATCGATCCTCGACAGCCAATCATTTGGAACTCTGACTCATCACGACATGGCCCGCCGTTTTGGCAAATGGATTCGGCCGGTTGGATGAGAGAGGAAGAGACGCGCTCGAACACTCGCCAGGTAAGCGCTAAAACTTTCCTGCTCATCGCCATCCCGGTCATCTCTGCCCTCCTTCTAATCGGTGTCTTTGGGGCACTCAGCGTCCTGACGCGCTAATCCGGTTTCGGCCTTGGGAGAGGCGCCTCAAGCTTGGCTCGAGAGTCCTGCTTCCGATCGTCTTGCTCGCTGAGGAGGTAATTGGACGCGGACGAGATCGCGTCTTCCTGACCCGACCTGTCAGGGGCGGGTACGGAGACTGGCCTTGCGGATCCTGTGCCACCGCCATGGTACATCTTTGCTACGTCCTCAGCAGTACCCACCCCCGGTATTGCTTGTGCTTTTAGGGCCGGATCGTTGAGGGCGGACTGTATGTCGGCTTCGACCGCTTCGCTCCGGGAGGACATAAACTTCTGGATGACGGCGTTTCGCGCCTGCTCCTGCGCGGGCGAAAGGTTAGTAGCGTATAGGGGCGGTATAACGCCGGTGGCGGCGTTGTTCGCGACTTCTTTGTCGTAGAAGGTCTGCAGCTCGTTGCTAAGGTTCTGGGACATCGCAAAGCCATGACTCTGTGCGTAATTTACATTCTGCTCGAGTGAATGGCCCAGCTCGCGGTAGTGTCTAGCCATTTCCGAATAAGACTTGATGCGGCTCAATGACTCTTCAATAGCCCTGGTGCGCGTGTCGCTTTGGGTGGAGCGAGCGAAACTACCGTTCTCGTAGTACGTGCCATCGTTTACGGACTGGCCGCCGCTAGCCGTAACGTCGGTGCTGATACTAGACGTAGCCGAATGCGATCTATCACGCGAGGCGTACCGGCTCTGGTTTTCAGCTGTGGTGTCCGCTTTCGTGAGGCTACGGTTCCAGCCCAGATCACCAGTCACCCCGGCGTTAATGTCGGCACCAGTGCCGCCGCCTCCGATCCCCAGAGATCCTTTAGCGCCGACCGTACCTCGCACGCCTCCGGAAAATTGGTCCGCATAGTTGGTCGTCTTGCCCACTTCGGCCTGATTGCGGTTTCCAGAGGAGATTCCGTCGCGGTCTTCAACGGAAGCTCTATCAGAGATAGCCCGCTGGGTGCGGAGTTCGTCACTTGCCCCACCTCGAGCCCCAGCACCCGATGTGAAACCACTCGCATTCTCGGTCGACAGTGTGTGTCCGTTTCGCAAGGCATTCAGGTGTGACGTCTCCTCGCGGACAACCTGTTCCGCGCCCTCCGCAATTCGGAAAGATGTTGCTGCCTGCCGCGATTGGGTGGCAGTCGACGCGAGGGTTTCTTGCGGGGCAAAAGGCAGCCTGCTGATGGACGGAGTGGCATCAATCACTCGGTGGCCGTCGGCCGTAGAGGTAAAACCGACCCCCCCTTCGCCCCGATAGGCCTGTGAGAACGCTCCGGTGCTGAAGGTAGGGGCGTCGGACCACTGATTGCTCTGGCGCATGTTCGAGGTCGAATTCGCGTAGCTGACGTTGCCGTAGGCGTAATTGCCCGTGGTCTGCTCGAGGGCAGATGCTTCAGCTGCGTTCTGAGCCGGGGCGAGCATGGACGTCGCCTGCGTCGAGACACTCATGGCACCCTTGGCGAGGGCACCCGCCATGAACGGCACGCTCATCACCAGGAAGCCGGCGATCGTCGCCGTCTCCGCATTAACCGCGCCAATCCCGGCGAAGGTGCTCAGCGTCACGCCGCCGTCTGCCACGCCTTGGGCGGCATACTCGCCCTTGGTCATGCAGATCATGTGGAGGATAACGTAGAGCGGGCCCCAGGACGCCAGATAGAAGAAGCCGGTTGCATAACCGCGGAGAGATCCCACGCCGGTCTGCGGCAGCAGGAACAGCGGGAAGATGACCGGGAACATGGCATAGAACACGACGGTCAACACGATATTGAGGATCGGCACCCAGCTCATCGCTTGGTAGGCGATCGAGTTATAGGTGTTCCGGGCCTGAATGTCCGCGCGGGTGGTAGCGAATGTGTCGATCGCCGCCGAGCCCGATCCACCCGCCATCGCGTCGCGCGCCTGCATGAACGCGTTGATTGCCGTCATCTGCCGCATCGTGCCCGTGTAGTCGGAGCTGGCGCTGGTGAAGGCCGTGTTGGTGATGGGCACGTCCTCCTTAAGCTTCTGGGCTGCGAGGGCGGTGGAGAGGCGAGGGTAGGCTTCCTTCCCCCAAAGGCCGGCGTGCGCCTCGATAAGCGGCTGCCACCGTGCGCTCAGCATCTCATATGCCTGCTGGCAGGTGACGATGGCCGAATCTACGCCGCCGCCGCTGGGATCGCGCTCAAGCCAAGACTGGCCGCGCGCCTCCGAACCCGGGCCGAGATCCGCCCACAGGTCCTTCGAGTTAGCCAGGTCAGTGAGCGATTTGTGATGCAGCATGATGTCGCCGAATACGCACTGTTTGAAGTGCTGCTGCAGGTTGGTCGCGAACTCGGCGTCGCGGATCTGGAAATTGCGCGTCGCATCGAACAGGCGTGCGCCATAGATCATGCCGTTTGTCGCGTAATTGAGCTGGGACGGCATCGTGAACACGGTCTCGGCCGTGCGGGTGAGGTAGTCGCCGACCTGGCTCGTGAAGCTGGCCATCACGCCGAGCCCCAGGGGCACGTTGGCGACCGTTGCCGGCGCGAGAGACGGGTTGATCCGATCGGTCACCTTGATCTGGACGGTAGGCACCATGAGGCAGAGGTAGATGCCGGTGGCGGTTAGGAACCAGTTGAGCCAGGCACGCACATTCATCGAAAAGGCGACGGCCATGAGCGAGTAGATCAGGCCGATCACCATCACGACCTTGATCAGCGACTTATAGCCGCCCCCGCCGGTCCAAGCCGCTACCGCATTGAAGACGTTGACGATGTACTCGCCGCCGCCGATCGTGAACACCTCGAGCATGGCGTGCCTTCCGATCCTATTTGAGGCCCTGGGCGTTGAGGCCGCGCGAGAAGTTGAGCGCGGCGGCCATGCCCGGCGAAAGCGTGTTCTGAAGGGTGGACTCGAGCATTACGGAGCGGTTGATGATCATCTCGGTCATCTGAACCGTATCCTTGATCTTGTACTCGCGCTGCTCGTACTTGCCGCGCGCCTCGCGGAGCTGCTGGCGCCAGGTCTCAGCCGTCGCCTGATCTGCAGGCTGGAAATACACCTGCGCCTGCGTGACCCGATCCAGCATGTTGTCGATCATGGCCGAGAGGAGGCTCACCGCCACTATCTCGGCCAAGGCATCCTCGGAGGACGGATCAAGCCTGGCATGCGCGAAGGCTTGCACGGCGAGGATCTTGTAGAGGGGCAGGGGAGACATGTTGAGGAGCTGGATCTCGGCCGTATCGAGCGCCTGATCCGACCGGATTTTGGTGTTCATGGACGCGATCATGTCTTTCACGCGCTGACGTAGCGCGGACGCCTTCGGAATGGTGAGGTTCTGCTCGGTCGGCTTGAGGCACTTCACGTCCTCGTCGCACTTGAGGATCTTGACCGGAGGGCCGCCGTCGGTGCCATCCAGTAGGGCGGTGACCACCGCGTCCTCGCCGGGACCGAAGTAGCGAATGGAAGGCGTCCCGTCGGTTGCCGCGGTGTTCACGACAACAGTCCCGACCAGCGTCATCAGGTACTCGGAAAACTGCGTGTCGTAGCCGCCAAACTTGTTGGAGCGCTTGATGGCTTCCCAGGTGTAATTCCGCGGCTCGCCGGGGATGTGATCCGCCATTTTTGGATCGTTGTTGCCGGCAAGGATGGAGTCCTGCTCGCCATCCGCGTTGCAGCCCTGGCGCGATCGCGCCCAATCGCTGAACTTGCCCTGAGAGTTAGCGACCGCCGTACAAATCGTGGACCGAGCGCCCTGCATCTTCGGCCAGACCGAGCCAACCAGGCCCTGCGCCGCTTCGCAGGACGAGATGTTCATCTGGTTCATCTGCTGAGCGGCCTGCTGAAACTCGCTCATCACCTTGCCAATCTGCGGCGAGACGCTGTCGATCGCGAGCTTGAAGGCGAAGCCGAGGGCGTTGTTCGCCGTCGCCTTCAGCATGGCGATCATCTCGGAGGCGTTGATGAACGAGAAGGAGCCGGTGAACAGGTCGATGCCGCCGCAGCCGGCACGCGCGCTCGGCAGCTGCAGGTTGAAGGGCGAGACGCTTTTCTGCGGGAATCGCGTCCAGACATTGCCGCCGGTGTAATAGCCGGCGGTCTGCCCCTGATATGCCGACGGGCCGCTGACATTGGCGGCGCCGCCAGCTTCATTGAAGAAGCTGTTCATCTGCCCTGCGACGTCCGCGCGGGCGATACCGATAGGGATCATGCTTGCCGCCGCAAGAACGGCGACGCTCGATGACAGCTTTCGGCCTAAGGCGCGGAGAAGGGGGAAGCGGGGGGGCTGGGGAGGGCGCATCAGTAGTCACTCCCGGGCTTGGTTTGGGTGAGGGTGAAGATCCGGTCCATGATTTCGTCGGCCGTGAGGATGCCGTAGCCGATCGGGACGGTGCGCTTTGTGGCGGTGTCGAACAGGACCAGCGCCGGCGTCACATTGCCGGGAACGCCCATCCGAGCTCGCTGACCGGAGTCGACGACATAGTTTGGGAAGTCCTTGCTCGGTCCACCGTCCATCGAGACCGCCATCACCGCGATGCCGTTGCTGTCGGCGACCGAGCGCAGGATCGGGCCGAACACCTCGCAGGCGCCGCAGGACTGCGCAAAGAAGTAGAACATGCCGTAGCGCTGGCTCAGGTGCTGCAGGGCCTGCGTGCGGTCGGCCTTGCGGTTATCTGTCCACGCGCGCTTGCCGACCGTCGAGACGGGGCGCTGCAGCGTGTAGTCGATGTCGGGGTTCTGCCACAGGGCGCGCTGCCAGGTGTCGGAGAACAGCGAGGCGCGGTCGAGCTGCTCGCGCTGGAAGCGAACATAGGCGATAATGTTCTCTTCCGTGGGATTGAGAACGGCACGTGCCTTCAGCTCGTCCAGCTCCTTGCCGATTGCCGCCAGCTGCTCCGTTGCCGTCTTCTGAGGAGCAGGGGCCGCCTGCTGCTGCTTCGGCTTCTCCACCGTCGGGCGCTCACAGTAGAACCACTGTCCGAGGCGGCGCTCGCGGCAATAGAAGTCGTCGCCCTGCTGGACGTCGCCGGCGTCGCGATCCTGGTCGACCGCCTGAGCCGGCTCTGGCCCGTCTGTCTGAGCGGCAGCGTGCATCGGCGTGCCGAGCCCGATCAGGGCAACGAAAGCGAGGCTCACAAGTTTGCGCATCGAGAGATCCTTCCCCTCAATCAACGATGGTTTCATTGTCGATTTCGCCGTCGAGCTCGTGGGCGGCGATGCCGACCAGCGAGAGCATGACGGCCGCGTCCAGCATCTTCGTGCCGGAATCGAGCATCTGGACAACGCCGTAGAGATGCGGCCGCGCATGGCGGCGGCCGTGGCTGGTTGCGCGGACGAAGCCGCGGGCATGGTTGGCGAGAAAGCCGCGACTGACCATGCCGACGAGCATGTCTCGGAGATCCGCGCCGATGATGTCGCAGCGGAACCAGATGCTCAGCGTGGCGGCGATTTCCTCGGCCGAGCTGGGCTTGCCGGAGCGGTAGACCCGCATGAAGGTCGCCAGCTCGAGCACCGACAGGTCGATCACGCAAGGATGCCGCGGCGTCGCCACGGGCAGGTCATTTGCCGGTGTTAAGGTCATAATAGTCCTGAATTTTCTTCTGGATGTCGGTCATGGTCTGGACTTCATCCGGAAGCTTCACGGCCTCGGTGAACTCGGCATAGACCTCGGAAAAATCCATCTTCGACAGGTCGAGGCGCTGGAACTCCTCGATCGTGAAGCCCTTGCACTGCTCGTTCTTGGGGCTGCCCCACGGCTTGTTGATCTGGGGGCGACCCTGGACCTGCAGGATCCGGCTCAGCTTGCTGCCGAAGCAGCAATAGGCATCGCGCGACGTGATGCAGACGCCAAGGATCTTGGAGGCGCAGTAGGACCCGACCTTGTAGCAAAGGCCCTTGTCGTCCTTCTTATCCAGCTCCTTCTCGGCCGAGCTGCACAGCCAGGGGGTGAGCAGCGGCACGCCCTTGCCGGAACAGCAGTTGGAGGCGCCGAAGATCTGCTTGCTGCAGGTGTCGCGCTCGCCGGTGAAGACGGTCAGCTTGTCCGGATCGAATTCCTTGCCCGCTTGGCCGAGCGCGTTCAGGGCGACGAGCGCGTCCTTGAATTCGGTCGAGGCCTCGCGCTCGATCGGCTCGCAATTGCCGTTCATGCAGTAGACGTCGTTGCCGCAGATGTACTCGCTCTGCCCCGATGCCGGCGCATCGGGCAGCGGGCAGCTGTAGACGCGCTGGTTTACCTGACAGGCACCCGACTGCGGATCATCCAGGCACTCGTTGCGCAGGAACTTGCACTTGGGATCGGCATCGAGCGTGCTGCAGTCGCTGGCCTTGACGATGCGCTGGCACATGAACGGCTTGGACCAGGCCCAGCAGCTCTGGGTGACCGACACGCCCTCGATGACGCGGGTCTCGGGGCCTTCCGTGCAGACCTCGGATCCTTGCGCGGTGCAGTTGGGGTCCCCGTCGAGCGCGCCGCAGGTGGTGGTCCGGTGGACGTCAACCGTCTTCGTGCCCTGCTTGGCATACCAGCTATAGCCCGTCTTGCTCGGGCTGAAGGTCGCCATTTCCGGGAAATCGGCCTTGCAGATGTACTCGCGCGCCGTGAAGTCGCCGCAGAACTTGTTGCGGGCGAAGCCGAACATGTCGTGCGCGGTGCAGCCGCCATAGGAGGCACCCGACGCGCGGCACTGGCCGGAGGCGACGAGCGGATCCACCTGCGATTGCCGGGTGAGGGGGGTGCCATAGGCGTTGCTCGGCACCACCAGGTACTTGAACTCCTCGGTGTTCTTGACCTCGGTCTCAATTCGGCTCGTGCAGCTCTCCTGGCGCTCCTCGGGCTTGGAGCCCTGGTTGCATGTCGCCTCGTAATAGCCCTTCTGGCCTGCACCCGGGGGGAGCGGCTTGCAGGTCCCTTGCGAGCCGCCGAGGCTTTCGCCGCCAAGGTAGCTGTTCGGATCCTGCTCAACGGCGGTCGCGCGCTTGGTCGTGTCGATCAGCTCGTTGTTGGTGAACTGCGCACGCGTGCCTTGCTTGTCGATGACGGTATCGAAGGTTTCATTTGCCTGCGCCGCGATCGCGCCGTCCGTAGTCAGCTGCTCCGGATTGTTGAAATAGCCAGTCTGCGGGAGGTTCGTGCCGGCGTAGCCAGGCACCTGGTTTTCCATCCCGTTCGTGGGCTTGTCCGCGCCGGCACGGGTCGCCTTGCCGAACGAGTTGCCCTCATCGCGCGCCTGCTGCGTGGTCTGCGTGGTCTGCGTGGTCTGCGCGGACTGCTGCGCGACGCCCGCGGCCGAGCCGAGCGCGACCGAGATCAGGAGGGTGAGGGCGAGGCGCTTCACGACCCGGCCTTTGCCATATTGGCCAGCGCGATCTTCGAGACGGCGGCACCTGGTCCACGCGCATCGGAGAAGGTCTCGAGCGCATAGCGAACGGTCACGTTGCCGGTCATCCGGTCATAGGGCGGCAGCTTGTCCTGGCAGGTGAAGCCCGAGCACAGGTCGAAGTCTGAAGAGACCGCGACATAGGCGGGCACGGCCTGCACGTTGAAGGCGCGGAAGAGGCGGGGATCGATGCCGACGTTGGAGAGCTGATCCTCCTTCTTCACGACGTTCCGCATCGCCGCGCTGAACTCCTTCAGCGAGTTGTTGGGGAAGCCTCGGAACACCACGATGCCGCCGGCCTTGGTCGTGTCGGCGATCATGCGGCGAAGCGATTCCGGCGGCATGGAGAGGCTTGCAAAGGCGATGATCTGCGGAGCCTGGCCGCGCGTCGTGGTCGCATTCTGGCTTGCGCCCTTGATGATCTCGTTGAAGTCGAAGGCGCCTTCCGGTCCGCGCGGCAGATCCGTCTTGGCAAGGTTCGTCAGGGTTTGCGGCAGCCTGTCCTGCATCTCGAGTGCTTCGTCTCGGAAGGCATCGCCGCGATTGCGGACATGCTCGGCGAACTTGGCCGCATCCTCCTGCATCGCGGCCGCACGCTTCTGGATGGCGTTCACGTCGAGGTCTTGGACCTGCTGCATCACCGCCGGGGCATTCTGGGCGAGCGCCTGAATGCCAGCACCGGCGGCGAGGGCAGCTGCTACGATCAGGAAGCGGCGCATGTCTGGTGTCTCCTCAAAGCACGCAGCAGTTGCGCTTGCGCCACACGAGGTAACCCATGTCCTCGCCGATGACGGGGAAGGCACGGCCTGTCGTGGCGAGCAGGGTCGAGCCGCCGAGCGGCCCACAGGATCCGGGACCGAAGACGGTCGGGATCGGATTGGTCATCTGGACGCGGTATTGCTGCTTGCGCAGCACCGGCATCAGATACTTGTTGCACAGACCCGCCGAGCCCATCGTCCCCCAGGCCAAGCCCTCGCGGTGCAGCTTGAAGGCGAAGCGGGTGAGGGCGAGGCGTGACGCCTGCACATGGTCGACATGCGCCGGCACGTTGCCGTTCACCGGGTACATCGGGCCCTGACAACCAGCGCACCAGAAGAGCGGATCGAGGGGCAGTCCAACCGTGCCCGCGATGCAATCTGCGGCGCACGCCGCCTGCGCGATCGGGTTCGAGAAGAGGACCGCTTCGGGGTTCAGGATCGTGGTAAGGCTGTCATCCTGCCACAGCGGATCGATCTCGGTGATGTAGGCAATGTCAAAGCTGGTTTGCTCGAAGCAGATGAAGTCGGTGAGAATTTCCATCCAGTAGAGCAACGGGTAGATATACCAGTGGACGTGCCACTTCGACGTGCTCTGCGACTTGCCGCCGATCTGCGATGGACCCTGGACGTAGCCATTGCCGATGTTGAAGTTGGGCGCGATCTTGGCGCCGCCGAGTGAGACGAAGCACCAGGGCTTGGTCGACACATCGGCGAGACGGACAGGCTCCCAGAAGCCAGCGGCGATGCCGATGCGCGGCACAGGCGACCCGCATGCGCAGATCGGTAGGGCGGGGTTGCTGGTGTCGGGGCGCGTGCTCGGCCAGATCGACAGGCCGCCGATCGACAGCGGAAAGAGGCACGACCAGCAGACGTCCGTGATGGGGTTCACGAACCGCCCGCTGCACGTCGTTACCTGCGCGTTGGCACGTGGTGCGATGGTGGCGCCGGCGAAGATCGCAAGGAACACGACCAGGAGGTGGCGGAAGGCCTTCATCGCCGCATATCCGCGACACTGATCAGCACGACTGCGGCTGAGGCGAAGGTGACGATCGCGCACGCGACCTGCCAAGGATCGATATGTGCGATCACAGGCCGTCCTCCGTCACGGTCTCGAGGTAGCGATCGTCGGCGGCCTTCTTTCGACCGAGATAGAAGCAGGTCTTGATCGCCGTCATGGCGAGAAGGGCGCCCACCAAAACGGCTGCGGCGCTGCCCAGAAGCTTGGTCAGCGGAACGATCAGCAGAACCGAGGCTGCGGACGCGACACAAAGCGCCTGCCAGATCCGGCGATCGGCGCGGAGGGCAGGGGTCTCGGGCGCTGCCATGGGCGTGCGAAGCATGTCGAGCCAGAGGGGCATCAGTCGGCTCCCTTGAGGACGATTTCGGAGATCTTCAGGACGCGGCCCGCCTGCTCGACGATTGCCGGCGTGTGGCGAATGCCAAGCCGACCCGTGAGGCGACCCTCCTGGTCGAAGTAGAAGCGCCGCTGGCGATTGGTCATTTCCTCGAGCGGTGCGCCGCTCACGAGGATGATCTTGGCCTTCAGGTCGCTGTAGCGCTCGGTCGCCCAGGCCATCTGCGGCTTGCTGTCGCCGTCGACGAAGACGAGCGCCTGATGCATGGTCACGAAGTCGAGCGGGTTCACCGCCTGCCCCGCGCGAGCGATCATGTTGCCCTTGGTGTCCCGCACGTCGTGATCGACGGAGACGGAGGGGTCATAGTCCCACACACGCGCCTCGGTGGCGCGGGAGATGCCTGCCACTGGAACGGGGCGACGCACCTTCGCCTCCGCACGCTTGGCGAAGACCGCGTTCATGCGGTCGATCTCGCCGGTTGCCTGCAGGTGCTTGAGGCGGCCCTCGATAGTCGCGAGCAGATCCGGCTCGATGATGGGGAAGGTCTGCCCCATTGTGCCATGATCGCTGGCCTGGATCGACGAAGTGAGGCTCACCGAGAGCAGCGCCACGATCGCGACGGACTCGAGGGCGCGCTTCACAGGATCGGCACTCCCGTGCCGATGATCTTGCCCGCGCACGCATAGCCGATCTCGGCATAGCGACTGTCGAAGCCGTCCTTGTGCGGCGTGCCGACATAGTAGCAGCCGGCGGGGATCTTGCCTGTCGGACCAGCGGTCAGCGGCTCGCCGGCCTTGGTCAGCGGCTTCATGTGGGCGACGAGCTTCCCGTTCACGAAGACATCGGCCGCATGATGCGTCACCGTGTCGCCAGGCATGCCGTAGACGATCTTGCCGAACATCTCCGGCTTGTTCCCGAAGTGTCGGACGACGAGGGCATTGGCGGGCGGCTTGAAGAACACGTACTGGCCGCGCTCGGGCATATGGTTCTTGTGGATCCAGAAGGCCCAGACCGGCAGCGAGTCCGTGCGGTTGATCAGGAAGGCATGCTCCTCCCGCCACGCGCTGATGCCCTGGTAGCAGGCGGTGCCGCCGATCATTAGCGCCACGGCCGCCCAGAGGTGCTTGCGAGGCCGCCAGCGCTGAGGCGCCGCTGCAGCTGCTTCAGTAGCCGCCGGCATCGGGGCCTCCGAAGGACTGCATCGCGGCGCCGACAGGTCCGTTCGACGACGCTGCGGCTGCAGGCCCGCCCTGCGGCGCCGCGAAGCCGCTCATGTCGGGTGCGGCAGCTGCGGGCGCGGGCATCTGCGGGGCGAGCTGCTGCTGCGGCGCAGCCTGCTGACCCGTCTGCATCTGCTGGCGCTGGATCGCCGCGCGCAGCTCAGCCTCAGAGGCAGGCTTCGGCCGATTGACGCCAGAGGCGTATACCGCCTTCGCAACGTCGTCGGTGATGTCCGGCACGCCCTTCGACAAGACTGCCTCGCCGACGAGCACGACCTGGCCCTTGGCCCCGCGCCGGCCAAGCTCGGCGTCGAGCGAGGACATGAACTGCTTCATTTCGGTCTGGACGCGCTCGGGCGGGGTGAGCGTGCGCGACTGTGCCGTCACATACTCTCCAACGATACGGGAGAGGTCGGCGCGAACGATGTGCTGTTCGCGCGGCATCATCAGCGTGCGCGTGACCCAGATCCCCCAGATGGCGAGCGCTAGGATCACAAGGCCAAGGAGCAGCTGGGCGGCCGTGTAGCCGGCGAAGACAGTCCGAGCCCGCTTGACCTCAGCCGCGGAGGTCGCGGACGGGGTCGGCGAAGCAGCGGGCTCGGTGCTCTCGATCACATCAGACATGGGTCTGGCCTCCTGCGAGCGAGGATGCGGGGGTACGCGGCGGCAGGATCGCACCGCGGCGGAAGAACATGATCGCCAGCGCAATCAGCATGCCGGCGCCACCGATCATCAGCTTGAAGCTCGCCACGCGACCCGCATCGGCTGCGATGTAGCGCGACGAAAGGTTGGCGAGGTGGTGCATCATGCCGTCGATCGAGAAGTCGCCGATCGCCAGGAAGGCGAGCACGAAGACGCCCATCGTCATGAGGAGTGTGGTGGCGATGAAGCCGGCGAAGTGGAGGAATGCGTACGCGACGAAGCCATAGTCGGGCTTCGGGGGCTGACGCCTGAGGTGCAGATGCACCACCTTGGGTTCCGTCTGTGCAAGCGACATGTCGGTCACTCCGCTGCCATGGCGAGGCCAGTATCGGCGCCGCTCCATTTCTCGGGATTGTCGGGGAAGGCGATCCGCTCGATCGCGGCTTCCATGGTCAGGCCCTGCGCCATCAGCGACTTGATGTCGGCGAAGGTCTGCGGGCTTGAGGAAAAGACGGTCGCCGAATAGGGATCGAGTACGAGCCGACCCGTGGCGAGCATGTCCGGACCCTTGATGAGAATGTCCGAATACTCCCGGCCCTGGCGCTTAAGCGAGCGCAGGAGCGCGTCGGTGTGATCGTCCATTTCGAAGCGATCGTGCTTCTTGAAGTCGGCGATCGTCTCTTCCTTCTGCTGAAGGATTACGAACCAATCGCTGTTCTCGAGCGCGGCTTTGGAGCCGTCTGACTTGTAATAGTCGTTGAGGCTCTGCGTGGCGGTCACCAGCGACGCGCCGTACTTTCGGCACGTGCGGGCATAGGCCTCAATGAAATCGGCCATGGAGCCGCCTTTAAGCATCTGCCAGGCCTCATCGAGGAGCAGCGCCTTGGGTATCGAGCGATCGACCTTGCGCATCATCTGGCTGGCCAGGAACATGATGGCGGTCAGCACCACCGAACGCAGCTCTTCGCGGGAGGAGAGGTCCGACAGCTCGAAGACGGTAAGATCGGCCTTGAGCTGGAACGACACCTCACCTTGGAAGAACCGGCCATAGGTGCCGGCGGCCGAGAAGGGCCGCATTGCGATTCCAAGGTCGCGCGCCAGATCTGTGCCGGCTCCGTTGAGCGCCTCGATCACTTCGTCAATCGAGCCCTGACGGCCGCTGGTTGACCACACATGGTTCACCGCCCCGTCAATGAGGCCGCGTTCGGTGTCGTTGAGCTTGTCGATGTGGCGGGCCATCTGGCTGATGATCGACTTGAGCATCGCCAGGCAGTCGAGGAGGTAATCCTCGTCGTTTTCGGCCTGCACCGGGTCGATCATCGAAAAGGGGTTGATGCAGAACCCCGAGGACATCGTGAACTCGACGAACGCGCCGTTCTGCAGCTTGGCCGAGTGCTCGAACGAGCGCCCGTCATCGATCACGACAACCTTGGAGCCGGCACCGCACAGCGCTGCGCAAAGCTCCTGGAGCGCGACCGACTTGCCCGACCCCGATTTGCCGAAGACAGCCACGTTGTGGTTGCCGGCGCTGTTCTCGAAGGGCGACCAGTAGAAGGGTTGGCCCCGCCTACCGATCAGCATGAGATGCGGGATATGCCCGCCCAGATACTCGCCCTGCATCGGCGCGAGATTGCCGGCGGTCGTGCTGAGCATCGTCCGCATCCGCTTCATGTTGCGCAGGTCGTAAGAGAGACCGTTGCTCATGGTCATCGGCATGGCCGCGAGCAGGCCCTGAACCTGCAGGTAGCGATCGTCGAGCAGATCCCACCCGGCAGACCGGTAGATCGACTTCAACACACGCTCGTTCGCGTCGCCCTTGCCCATGGGGCTGAATGCCGTGACCGAGTAGAATACCTGAAGGAGCCTGCGGCCTTGGCGAAGTTCGTCTCTGACGTGCTGCCACTCGGCAGACTGGTCCTTCAGCTGTGGGAGCAGCCGAGCCGACTTGCTGTCGGCCAGCGAGGTCGTTCGAAGGAACTTTCGCCCTGCGCGCTGCGCCTCGGCCTCGGCATCAGGGAAGTCGATCAGCAGGTTGGTCGAGACGGGGCAGGGGAAGCGCAGCTTGTCGGCGAAGATGTCGCCGATGAGCTTGGCACTATCCCAGGGAGCCCAACGGGGCGGCAGATTGCGGACCGAGAAGCTGCGGACGTCGAATACGTCAGGGTAAATTTCCCCGATCTCCGGCGTGTTATCGACGGTGCGACCAGTGGGGCGAAAGCGCTCGGTGCGGAGGAGCACCCGGTCCGGCTCGATTTTCATCTCGAGGTCCTGACGGACCGCCTGATCGGCGATCGGATCGAAGGGGTTGTAGGCGATCGTATCGTCACCTGGCGCCGTGGTCGGCGAGATGATGTCGTCGATCCACCCGATCAGACCGACAGGATCGATCGCCCTTGCGTGGACGCTGATCGATTCCAGCATCGCGAGAAGCGCATCAAGCGTAGCCGTGATTTCTTCGTTGGTGACGCGGCTCGTCTCGGGCGTGGCATAGGCGATGAGGAGACGATGGTTGCGCAGGTGCATCGGTGAGGACGACGAGAGCGACGACCAAACGCCATTCTGCAGATACTCCGTGCGGTGCTTCGCCATCCGCTCGTAGATGCCGGCGGCGGCGTATCGCGGCATGTACCACTGGGAGAGGCGGCCGCCCACGCGCGGGCTCTGCCAGGAGTGGAACTCTAAAGATCCCGGTGCAGGCACCGCCTCCGAGAGGAACTGCGTCATGATCTCGCCGGTGCGCTCGCTGGCGCCGACCATAGGGGTCGCTTCCACGACGAAGCCGCGCGAGCCGGCGTTGTAGAAGATGTTCGTCTTCGGATCGAAGCTTCGGTAAGGCAGCCAGTTGCAGAAGCGCGGCACCGCGGTCGACGGACGCTCGGACTCCGGCGTCGCGGAATCCCCGAGCATCAGGTTGAGCATGTTGCGCACGAAGCTCATTGGTCGCCTCCGGTCACACCGGGGAAGGAGGGCGCACGGAGGGTCGGCACCGGCACCGAGCCAGCTGCGGCGCGCGTGTCGCTCTCAAGGGTTGCAGCCGCCGAGCGGATAAGCGGGTTCGCGTTCATGGCGCCGATCGCCGCCTTGCCCGCCTCTGTTGCCCGCGCCGGCACGATCGTGCCGTTCGCACGAGCAGGGGAGAGGTTCGCGGAAGAGGTGGGCTTGGGCTGGGCGGACGGGAGGTTGAGCGACACCTTGGGGATTGGATTGGAGCCGGCGTTGGTGGAGCGGACCGCCTCGGAGGGCTTGGCGGGGGAGAGCCGCCGCGCCACGTCTTCCTTGATCGCGCCGATCGGATCCGAAGGAGTCGGCGCCGTTGATGCGCTAGCCCGCGATCGTGCCGCCTCGACCGCAGCAGGATCAGGAATTGCAGCGTCGTCGCCGTCGGCCACGGGCTCTTCTGCGCGCTCGACGGCGGCCAGGAGCGTGCCTGAGCCGGTGGCGGCAGCGACCTCGGCGGGGCTGGTTGCGACCGTGTCCTGGGCGGCAGCGCTCTGCCAGTCACCGCGGTCGACCACGGCATGCACGACCGACCGCTCGTGAAGGCGGCCGATGCCGTCGATATAGGACGGGAAGACGATCCGGAGCACCTTCTCGCCAGTGCGAGCGGGATTGGCCGAGGCAACCGCGCGGATCGTCTGCGCCGCATCCTTGGGAGCGCTGTAGGGGCCAGCTGGGGAGAGCTGGGTGTCGCCCTGGTCTCCTGCGATCATCGACAGCGCCTTGTCGTCGATGATCGACGTCGGGGCGCAGCTGCCACCTTCAGGCGCGCCGCAGGTGAAGCTGCCCTTGATGTTGCCGCTGAGGCCCATGCAGCTGGACAGCGTGGCGGCGCTGGCGAGGAGAAGCGCGGTGCGCGCGAGGTTCGCGTTCACGAGCGACCTCCATCGATCCAGGCCTTCAGGAACTCCTTGGGGCGATAGCCTTCGATGACGGCACCATCGGAGCGGACAATGACGGGCGTGCCGGCGAGGCCGTTGGCACGGGCGTACTTCTCGTTCGCATCCAGCCCCGAGGTGTCGCAGGAGCCGACCGATTGGACCGGCTCGCCGGCATAGGCCTGGTGCAGCGCTTTCTCGCGATTCTTCGCGCAGTAGACCTGGTTGGCCAGCTCGCGGCTGCCGAGCGTCGAAATCGGCCGCTCTACCACCCGGACGTTCATGTCGCGCAGGCTGTTGCTCAGTGCGCGGCAATAGCTGCAGCGGAAGTCGCTGAAGACGGTGACCGTCGTGCCCGAGGGGTTGCCCCAAGCGATGGCCCCGCTCTGGGGCAATCCGCTCAAGTCGAGGTGCTTGATGGCCGGGGGCGGGGTCTTGGCCGAGCGGCTGATGGGCGCATCCTTGTCGCCGTCGCCGCCTGCGTTGGCCGCCTTGGCTGCGCCGCCAACCAGCATGTCCGGGTTCATCTCGAGGAGGCGAACCGCGGTTAGATCCTGCTGGGTCTGCATGTCGTAGACGCGGCCGATGACGAGGAAGCGAGCGCTTTGGTCGACATAGAAGAGCGTCGTGCCGGCGGTCACCTCGCACAGGCCGTTGACCTTCTCGCAGTTCACCTTGGTGATCTGCGTCTTGGGCAGGCGCGCCTTCAGGAGCTCCACCACCTTAACCTGCCGTGCCGAAGCGCCGGAGAGATGTGGAAGGAGGCTCGGCGTCGCCCAGGCTGCGCCGGCGAAGCTGATGACGCCAAGAAGCGCCGTCACACCAACGTTACGCAGTTTCTTGCTGCGAAGATCCTTATTCTCAGTTGCGGACATGGACGCCCTCCAGGAAGACGATTTCGACATCGATACCCGTCGGCATTTCGATGACGGGCTGGTACTGCTCGGCGCGCTCGATGAGGTACTTCGAGACCATGTCGCCGGTCTGCGCGACACCCTGGCCGAGGCCGCCCTGCGCGATGTCCTCGACGCTGAGCTGCTGGCGCTTGCCGTTCACGGTCACGCTCGGTGCCATGAAGGACTGCTGCGCATTGGCGGAAAAGCCGCGGCCGAAACCGCCGACGAGGCCGGCGAGGAAGGCCTGCGATACAAGGGAGCCTTCGCGGCTCACCACGCGGCCCCGAACGCCGGCCTTGCCGCCGAACGCGATAAAGCCCTTCACCTCGCTCACCGCGTAGCGACCACCCGGCTGCGGGCAGGTCATCTTCTGCAGCTTCACATAGACCTTCTCGCTCGACAACTCGCCGCGCGCCGCGCCGTTGATGAGGCAGCCCTGGATCTTTGTCGTGAGGAGCTTGCCGTTGGCGAAGACGCTGCGGGCGGGGCCGGTGACGCGGAGGACCACCGGCATCGGATCGGTCTGGCTGTTCGTGCCGGCGGTTGCGTCGACGCCGACGATCACGCGCGCGGTCGCGAAGGAGTTCGCCGGCAGATAGTTCGGGCTGTCCGTGTAGACGGTGTTGCCCTTCTCAACCTTCTTCGCCGTCCCGGTGTCGGCCGTCGTGAAGGAGACGAGCTTGATCTCGTTGAGGCGGCTCGGCGTCGGTACCGGACCTGCGTCCGCGGCTTGCTTGGGGCCGCCCTTCGCGTCAGGCCGCTGATAGAGCTGCTGACCGGTGGGGCCATACATGGCTGCGGGACCGGCAATCGCCGGGGCAGGGGCAGCCGCACGCTCGTTGAGCTGGCGGCGTAGCTGCTCGTTCTCGGCCTGATAGGCGCTGACCACACGCTGGCCGTCGGCGCTCATGGATTGGTTCTGCGACTTCAGCTGATCCAGCTGCTGCTGCAGCTGGTCGACGCGGGAGTTGGTGCCGTTTGCCGCCTTCAGCTGGTTGTCGACGCTCTGGAAACGATTCTCGGAGAGCGACATCCACTCCTGCTCGGAGAGGTTGCGATTCATCAAATCCTTGGTCGAGACCGTCACCTCGGTCGGCTTGTCCGGATCAGCCTTGGGCTTCCCGTCACCGCCGAAGATCCAGAAGCTGGCGCCGACGAGGCCTACAAGCCCGCCGCCCGCCAGCATCATGCGCTGCTTCTTCTTGATGGCATCATTGCCGCCCAGGTCGCCGGCGACGGGTGAGACGGTGCTGTCGGTCGGCGCTGGATCCAGCGCCTTCCGGTTGCGGGAGAACATGTCGGATAGGCCCATGGTCAGTTCCCAGTGGTGCGAGAGACGAGATACGCCGTCGTCACCTGCCCAGCGGCGAGCTTGGGCTGGACGATCGACACGGCGAGAGCGGTGGAGGGTGCGACGGTCGCTTCGTTGAGGAGCGCCTCGTCCGTTCCCCTGTTCTCGATGCGGAGGACACGGCCCGTCATCTCGTCGCCGCGATACTCGGCGATCATCTGGACCTTGAGGTTGCCGACATAGACAGGGCGCAGCGAGCGCTGGCGCATCTCGTACCCATCGAGAACGCGGTTGGTGTACATGGCCTGGACCAGATCCACCGCGGCGTCCTGCGGGGAGCGCTGTGCCGCCTTGACGCCGGTGCCGCCCTCAGCGGCCTCAGCCTTGGCGATTGCAGGGTTCGAGATGAACACCTGGACCGCATCGGCACCGGAGACCCGGCAGACGAACTTGTAGACGTAACCGCGCTTGCTGGTCGCGAAGAACGAGAGCGCGGGACGGGTGAACCCTTCGGGCACCGACAGATAAATGTCGCCGCGAACCGGCTCGTTGACCACGCTGAAATCGTCGGTCGGATTGCCCGTGTTGATCTTCGAGACGCTCGAGAACTCGTCCTCGACCAGGCTGATGCGGGTGAGGTCCTTCGCCGAGGCGTTGCACGACACCTGCCCGCCATCTGAGGCCTGAACAGTCTGGTCGGCGGCAAGGGCGGGACGCGCGAAGAACAGGAACATCGCCGCAGCGAGGAGCGCGGCGCCGAGCATCCGGCTGAGCATGCACAGGCGCGAGACGAGCGCGGTGCCGAGCACCGCGCTACCGATGGCCAGGTAGTTCATGGAAGTGCCTTTCGCGACTTGGGATCGACGACCATCCCGAAGCCAGCGAGCTTCAACGAGACGCCATTATACTCCCAATCGAATTGGAAGGTGCGGACGTCGTTGGAGATGATCTTCTGCCCCACGATGGTGTGGAGCTGACCAGTGACGGTCGATCGAAGGTTCTTCGGATCGACGGTCATCGACTGTATGGTGAAGAACTGCGCGATGCTGGAGCTGCGCTGTTCATCCACGACCTTGAGAAGGTCGGCCTTGATCTTCCCGTGCGCCTTGGCGCTCGTGATATCGAGGACGGACTGCATCCAGTATTCCAGATTGCTCGGCGAGCGGTCGAGCACCAGGACGGCGGTGTCGCGCGTCACAAGCTCCAGATATTCGCGCGAGATGCCCGCGCTGCTGAGGAGGAGCGGCGATCGCAACACCGGTTGAAGGACGATCTCGCGAGGCCGGGTGGCCGAGACGAGGAGCATAATGCCGATGACACCCGCGAGGGCGAGGACAGCCATGCCGAGCAGATTGCGCTGGCGGAGGATCCGCTGGCTCTGCCCATGCTGATAGGTGAAATCCATGTCAGCCCACCATCACGCGGAGGTAGGAAGGTGGCGTGGCCCGTACGGAGGGAAACCCCCCTGGCAGATGCCAATAGGCCAGATGGATCAGCCAAGACGTCGCTTTCCCAGCTTTCGCCTTCCGCAGCGCCCACCAGCCAGCGAATGCCGCCACAATGCCGATGAGAATATGCTGGGAGAGGATCCCCCAAACAAAGGGGATGATCATCGCGAGGAACTCGTCCAGCGTCCAAAACCCGATCAGCTCAGGATCGTCCAGATGCGAGTGGATCACGTACTTGTCTGCCATCGCGCCACCTTCTCGAAGGGCTCCGGCGAAGCTGCCGACCTCGCCGGAGCAGACGGTCAGATCGTCGCGGTGACGGTCGAAGTGACGATCGGAATGCCGGTGCCGGCGCCGACGCCCACGCCCACCGGGATCGCGACCTGGCTGAGCGAGAAGCGGCCCGAGGCCAGACCCACGACACCACCGGCCAGCGAAAGGACGGTGATGATCTTGCCGCCCGAGCCCTGGAGGAAGTTGGTGAACTGCGTGAGGGCCGTGTCGAACGTCGTGTCGGCACCGGCGAACGCCGGACCTGCCAGCATCGCAGCGGCGATGGCGGCCGTGGCGACAAGACCGGCGGTCTCGGCGCGACGTGCGGTGAACAGAGTCTTCATACGAAAGGTCTCCTTGGACTGGGCGCGGTCACTGCGCCCAAGCCAAGGTTGGCTCACCGGGATTCTCCGGAGCAAACAAACTCGACGGAACTTGGTACGATTAAGAGCATTTCAACGGTTAGCAGGTACGCGACTATGATTCGCGAGAACCGTGTCCCGAAGCCGGGACATGAACTCGGCTATACTCCGACAATAGAGCGACGGTCGTCCCGAAACCGGGACTTGCCACGCGATTCGTGAAAAACCGATTCGATCATTGGCTCCGGCAAGCCTATAACCGGCTGTTAACGACAACATCGTGCGACAGGGTTGCAAACGTCGCAGCGGCCCATTCTGGGCGGGAAAAGGGCGTCTGGGTTTGATGGAACAGGCAAATCGCGAGTGGAGCTGGAATATCTCGGAGGGTTATTTCAGGTTGATAACCGAGAGCATTCGCTTGTTCTCGAACAGCAAGATGACGTTCGGTAGCCTTGCGCAAATCATCGATGAGCGTAGCGCTACTGCGAGTGAGTTGCATAAAAACTATCGTGCCGAAGATTTGAAAAAGCATTTGGAAATCATTCCAACCGACGGCGATTTACCCTTAAAAATTACCATTCTTGAGTCGAGCTACGATGCCATCGATGATTCGATACCCGAGATCGAAAAACTTTTAGGCGACAGTGTTAGTTTCGCTAACGCGGTATCACTGATGCTCTTTGACCTTGTTGTCGAGGAGAATAGAACTGAGTTCGTAACGAAATTCGGGCTCTCGATGCTTGAGGCTAAGGCATACAAAGGGGCTGCAAAGCGTGCAGACGGGAAGGTAGTACCTATCCGATAACTCCCAGGCCTTCATCCACGGCTCATTTTAGGTTGCAAAATGGGACGGCTGATGGTTACTTTTCCCTGTCCTGAACAGGGGGTTTCGTATGCAGTTAGTACCCACTGCGGAGCGATCCGCGGACGAGTGCGGTAGAGCGGAAGTCGAGTATGCCGACTTCTTGGGAGCAATTATCAAGGAGCAGAAGCTCAGCTATAGAGACATCGAGGCAGCGTCGCGCCGGAGGTTAACCAAAAGCCGTTTAGGGCGCATATTCAACGATGATCGATCGAAGCGCTCCCCGATCAAGCTCGGAGAGGTTTACGTTTTGCTCGATGTCTTAAACGTCGGATATTACCAAGCGGCCCTTTCGATACAGCTTATCCGTGAATATCCGCAGGTAGAGCATGATACCTATACCAGTATCGCGATGCTCATATCGAATGCGCTCCAGGGCCTTCCTGAGAGGATATTTGATCTCCTTGCGATGATCGATGGCTTGGAAGCCTCTGATATTTATCCAACTCATGGCAGGCACATCCAGCAGGTGGTGTTGGAGCGGCTTGAGATAGACTATCGTGGCTTCGCTCAGCGCAAGGATCAGCGGATAGCGCTAAGCGCCGTATCGAATTTCTGAGGTAACAGGGTCGCACCTGTCATTTGCTCGCGAGATAAGCGTAATTGGCTCCGCGAGCCGGCTGTTGAGAACTAACTCCAGCCACCACCAATCACCAGAACACACTTTCTAGTCTGACCGCGAAGAGCATCCGGAGGAGGTTCCAGTCGTACGGTCACGGCATGCCCGAAAGCACGAGCCCGCTCGCGTTTCGCACCGATCGGGGGACCGGACGGCCAAACGAGCGCGGTAATCCCGTTTAAGAATGACTATCGGACGTGGCGGATAACACGTTGAAAAATATGCAGCCTAGTTGACGTGATGCCTGATAGCACGAGGCCCGAAACCTGGCTCTCACGGGAAGCGCAGAAGAACACCCCTCGAACATACCCGTCGGGATCTGCCCCGAATCGGTGGCCAAGGAAGCGTCCCAGGGGCTGGGACGGGCGAACAGAAGGCAAATAGGCGCGACGCGATACCTGAAAGCACGAGGACGCGAGGCGACGCGTTACCTGAAAGCACGAATGTTCGGGCACGCGATACCCGAAAGCACGAACTTTTGCGTGCAGCTATACCCGATAGCACGAACCAAAGGTGAAGACCGGCAACGATGACGGTGTCTATCGTGGCCATGACCTTCGAGGCGGACCAAGTGTGCGTCCACGAAGGTGAAGATCGCAAACAGGAGACTCGAGCAGAGCGCAGCCACCGGCCTATGGCCGACAAGGTCAAATGGGTTTGAGCCCGGTCGATGAGCGGCCTCGAAACCACCGCTGAACAAGCAGATCCTTTTCGCGCCGATTGGTAGCCACGGGATCTCTTTGCCTGCACGGGCTCCAGTACCGGAGAACCGAACGATGACTCATGCCCTGCGCCCTGGAGCGGGACTGCGCAAGTATGACCAGGCGGCAGCAACCGCCGACGCGTTCGCCGCGAAATTCGATGGCGTGGACCTGTCGCTTTCACCGGGGAAGGTGCTGATCGCCCTCAAGAGGGCCGCCAGCTACGAGCGCATTCCTCTCCGAGTTATCACCTTGATCGATCTGCTGTTTTCCTGGACGAAGCCGCAGGATTGGATGCCAGGTTCGACCCCGGTGGTCTGGCCGAGCAACGCACTTCTCGCTGAAAAGCTGGGTGTAGGCGTTAGACAGGTACAGAACATCCTGAAGCAGGCACAGCAGCTCGGCTTGATCGCCTTTCGCGACAGCCCCAATGGACATCGAGGCGGCCAGAGAGCCGCAAATGGCGCTCTCCGCTGGGCGTACGGGATCGTTCTGGCACCGATCGGCGCGCGGTACCGTGAATTCGTCGAGATTGCGGAACGAGGCGCGGCCAAGGACAAGGAGCTGGAGGTTCTCAATCGGCGCCTCAAGGCCTGCCGGCGCAAGGTTCGAGAGCTGGCTCAGACCGTAGTCGATAGGGACTTGCTGCACGTGGACGGCGATCGAGAGCTTGCGCTGGTCCACATGGCGGCTGCCCAGCTGAAGGGATCGCGTGATCCTGATCTGCTACGTTCGTGCGTTGAGCAGATGGAGGAGAGAGAGAAAGCCTTGGCTGAGGAAGTTAGGCTGGCGCTGACCGAGAAATCCAACATGGCGATGGAAGAAATTTCATGCACGCATGAAGCTGGCTTCGCCCACATAACAACTACAAACCAAATTCAATCTGCTAAAGCAGTTACAGGTAGTGGCTCAGCAGAGAGCAGTAGTCGCGGATCGGTCACGCTCAGGTCCGCCGAGGAATCGCTGGTGGAAAAGGATCTCGCGATTCATGGGGTCACGCCATCCTTCCTGGCCGAAGTGGCGCCCGACATCTGCGCGGACCTTCTCCATGACGATCGGCCATGGGGTGTTGTCGTTGCGACTGCCGAGAGGTTGTCTGCCCAGCATCAAATTCCCGCACATGCCTGGAGGGAAGCCTGCCGCGTGATGGGGGTACGAGGCGCCGCAGCTTCGGTCATTGCTACGATCCAGAAATTTCGCTCAGGGGACGTGCGAAAGCCTGGTGCGTACCTGCGCGGGATGAGTGAAAAGGCCGCTAAGGGCGAGCTTCACTTAGGAAGGACCATGCACGGTCTGAAGGAGGCGAACCGCGCGCTAGCAGTCCGCTGCATGGAGACGACAGCGACCGCCAGGCCGATAGGAGCTCTACTTCGCTCGCTGGATGGGACGGCCCAAGGCATGCTGAGACGACATACCTGAAAGCACGAGCGCGACCCGCCAATCGGCCCATTTCGGCTTTCGCTCGGCAGTGCCACGGGCCAGATGGTGAACAAATGCTCGTGCTATCGGGTATGCCGTGTCCATTGGGGCTGACCGCAGGCTAGAGATCGCATATTCTCCGACCGGAGAATCCGAGGAAAGAGGGATGACCAAGACAATCAGCGCCCCGATGCAGGGTCGGCTTTTCGATCGCTTGGACAGCCCGATGACCGGGAAGGTCCGCGGCGAGCGCAGCGTCATGGACTTCCCGCTCTTCGCGCTGTCGAAGAAGCCTCAAATGGAGGAGATCCGCTACGAATTCGGCGACGTGAAGATCCAGATCAAGCCTAGTTCCATGGGTATCGCAACCATGTGGGACAAGGAAATCTTGATTTATGTTTCTTCGGTCATAGCCAATCGGATGCAGGATCTTGGCGAATCTGGTCGAGAGGTGAAGTTCAACACGCACGACTTTTTCCGCGTGACGGGCGTAAATCGTCCTTCTAAACGCGATTACGAGCGGTTTTCTGACGCTTTGGCTCGCCTTCAGGGCACCCAGATTCAGACTAACATCGAGACCGGGAACCGAGGAACGCGAGGCTATTTCTCCTGGTTTTCGGAAGCGCACTCAGAGACTCGCCGCCTGCCAGATGGGACGGTTCAGTTAGAATCGGTACGAGTCATGATCTGTGATTGGCTAGCTCGAGCTATTACCTACGATAACCGAATGTATAATTATCACTCAGATTACTTCAAACTGGGTTCGATCGAACGGCGTATCTACGAGCTTGCCCATTGCTATAGCGATAGCGGGGATTACGAAGTTCCACTCGAATATTTAGCGTCGAAGATCGGGTCGCAAGCCGGAACAGCGAAGTTTCGCCAGCAGCTCAAGAAGGTCGAGAGCGAGGACCGGCTCCCCGAGTATGAAATAGCGATTCACGACGTCGTGTCGAACGACAAGGTCGAGGACGCTAGGGGCCGCAAGATTCGAAAGCAGCAGACCATGGTTGTGCTAAGGCGTCGGCAGCAAAAGCGCGCCTCGAAGGAACGACTGGCGGCCGCCTGAGAGCACGCCACCGGCGTCGACTGCCTTTAAAAGCTTAAGACACTCGCTTCCCGACGTAGCGGCTTCCGTTCGATAGGGCTCGCCTGAAGCACGGGACCTGTCCCGAGGGACGACCATTTATTGATGATGGACGCTACATATTTTTGTGTTTCGCTTATCCGCGGCACGCTGGCTTTCACGCGCCCTGGTCCTGCATTGTAAGCAGCTAGGGCAAGGTGCACCTGACCATATCGGTCCAGTTGTTGGCGGAGATAACGGGCACCGCCGCGGAGATTCTGGACGACATCGTATCGGTCCACTCCCAGACCAGCCGCTGTGCCTGGCATTAGTTGCGCAAGGCCATAAGCCTTGGCGCTTGAGACTGCGAGCGGGTTATAGCGACTCTCCTGCATAATAACCGCGTCGAAGAGGCCAACTGGGATCCCGTGCTCGCACGCGATGGCACTCATCATCGAGTAGTAGCTCGCGCGCCGCACCTCGGCCGCGTAGCCAAGCAAACCTGAGGGCGCATAGGGCACCGGGGCGCAGCCAGGTGTGTATGGAAGCGACGGGAAGCTTGCCCTGGCGCGCATCCATGCCGGGACAGCAATCGAAGAGACGGGCGCGACCCGCGCGAGTCCGGGTACGGGGTGCTCCAGGGCCGGTCGCGGGTCGCCACCGAACCCCTGCGCCATCTGAAATTCGACATACTGCCGGCTCAGATCGTGGACCCGAAAGGCACTCAGCATGGCGTCCGAGACCGCAGATTGAGGCGGTTCCGGTGGCCCGCTCTGTCGCGAAGGAGAACTGTCGACAACAGCGCCTTGAGCGGCGCCGAGCTGGATGAGCTGCACCTCTCGCGAGGGACGGTTTTGCGCCGCAGCTGACGTCACAAGGGCGGCACTGACGGCGGAAGCGAAGTATATCGAGCGCAGCATTTGGGCTCTCCGATGTGCGTTTAAGGAAGTGGAAAGCGAGGGGGAAAGCTTGTCAAGCGCGGGCAACGTAGAGACATTCTATTCGACCGCTGATTTGGAAGCCGGAGCAATGTGGCTTATAGACCGCGACACCCCAGGACTTGACCGGTCCAGGATCCCACTTCCCCCCATCGTGCGCGAGGCGTTGGTGCGCTGGTATGTCGGAGAGGGCAGTCACCACGACGAAATCGCCGGCATCCACCTGGTGCAGCAGGCGCGCATCGGCATGAAATGGATCGCCTGCGACTGCCTCGGCCGAGAGAAGGCTCCGCCGATCCTGACACCGGCATACCTTTCCGAAGCCGAAACCTATTACCTACGTCGGCTGACTCAGCGACCAGAACATCGTGAGGACTGCCCCTTCTTCCGCGACCAGGCCACTAACCGGGTGACCGAGGTGCGATCACGGGCGACGGCCAACGAGCCCCCAGCAGGGTTTTTCTCGGTCTTGAAGCCGGCGCCGGAGAACCTGTCGAAGCGCCCCGAGAGCGATATCACGGATGATCGCACGCGAAATGCATCGACGCCGCGCCTCGCGCGGCTGCTCTGGCGCCTGATGGATACGAGCGGTGTAAATGTGATCGCGCCACTTGCGGCTCATGAAGAATGGTCAATCCGCGAGAACTTTCAAGCAATTGGCCGCGCAGCAGCCCAGATCGAAATTGCTCCAGGCATCGAGCTTGCCCGAGCATTTTGGACGCACCATCGCCCGCTCGAGGCAAAAGCGGTTTACGCCACGCTCAGACGCCTCAGCCAGGATTGGCCCTCCGAGCATGAACCCCAGGGCTTCGTTCTGCTCTTCTCGAAAGGCCACAAGGCGAACGAGATCTTCCTGACGAACGGGGAGAGCGTCTCGGTCGCCAACCGAGTGCAATCGCCGGCGGTCCGCGGCAACCCGGTCCATGGACCTTTTCTCACGATGATCGTCGTGGGCAAATATCCTGAAGCGCGGGGCTATTCGCCGCTGCGCGCCTATGCCCAGCCCATCTACAACGGTCGCCTGTTCGTGCCCGTCGACTCCCAGCTCGAGCGCGATGCGCTCCGTGATTTGCTCGAGGTGCAGCGCCGACTTCACCGGGAAAACGTCGATGTGGCGATCAGGAAGCCGATCTTCGACAGCCAAACACCGGCGGGCAATTGCCGACCCGACTTCATTATCGAGGCGCGGTCGCGTCGAACGGGAGAGATCAAGACGCTGGTTATTGAGGTGATGGGCTTTGAAAATGATACGTACCGAGCGTCAAAAGCGGTCACGCATCCGAGAATGTCTCACCTAGGCACACTTTCCATACTGTCCGCAGGGGAAATTGAAGCGGGCAATGGAGCGCACCATATCCTACAGGAACTGAACCTGTAGCGAGGCAATAGCCTTAGCTCCAAGCCATGGAGGCAGCGAAATAGCTTACAATACCAAGCGTCACGGGCGTCGAGAGCAGATATAGCTTTTGCCACCGCCACCACGCCTTCGGCAGGAAGAGAACCGCGCCCTTCAGCGTCCCCACCTCTGCCCAGGCTCGATCCTTCCAAAGACCATGGAGAGTAACGGAGACCGAAAGCGCCATAGCGATCGCGCAGCACAGGCCTGCGGCGAGATAGATCGCAATCCAGTTGCTGATCTCGATCGGGGAAAGCTGGGTCACACATACCTCGATACGTCGGCACCTGCCTTCAACAGGTGCATCATGGTCACAGTTCCGAAACTATAATCAAGCGACCTTAGCGCACGGTAAATGCATGAGGCGGAGAGAAGAGGGGGAGAGGGATGATGAGCTCAACCGTGAAAAGTCACGGACCTGGGCTGATCCAGAGCAGCCGCGCCGCTCGCCATCTCACCGAAAGCTTGAGCCATGCCGAACATAATCTTGTTCATCCGCGAACCGGGAAAGCCAGACCTGGCCGGCGCCCATGAAAGCCATAGGGCGGCCAAGGCAGCGCTTCTTGAACACGTGAAAGCGCATTGGACCTTCGCCGACATGGCTATGCCCAAGGATCCAGCACGCGCGATCAGAGCGTTCTTCGCGCGGACAGGGGGCAAGTATGTCATCGCCGAAGTCGAAGGCGGGGCGCTTGACGAATTGAGCTTCCCCGGAGAGGCATGATGTCTCTGATCGCAAGGCGCCCAAGCCAGGAGCTGGTCGACCTCGTGGCCACACTCGACGGACGTTGGGACGGATACCGGGCCATGTGCCGATGCCCTGCGCATCAGGATTCCACCCCCAGCCTCTCGATCCGGCAGGGCGATCGAGGCATCCTCGTGAACTGCTTCGCGGGTTGCGCAAGCGAGGACGTGCTTCGAGAACTTGCGCGGGTCCGCGTGACCGGAAGCCATCCGATGCCGGAGGCACGCCCTACCGGCACAGCGAACGTGGCGAAGATCTGGGAGGAGGCGGGACCGGTGCGCGGGACGCTCGGTGAGCGTTACCTATGGCGCCGCGGACTTCCGCCAGACCTGAACGACATTCGCTTCCATCCCCGTTGTCCGCATCATCCAAAGCCGCACACCGTCTACAAGCCGGCGCTTTTGGTGGCCGCGCGCGAGGGCAACAACCTGGTCGCGGTCCAACGGATCTTCCTCGATCCGGAAACGGCTTGGTATACCGAGAAGGTGACGCTCGGTCGCTTGGGAGCCGGGGTCTGGCAGGGCGGCGGCTATTCCAGCACCATCGGCCTTGCCGAGGGCATGGAGACGGCGGCCAGCTACTCGCAGCTCAAGGACGTTCCCTGCTGGGCTTCGTTTGGCACGCGGCGGTTCGATCTCTGCCGGATCCCTGAGAGCGTCACCAAGCTGATCCTTGCCGGCGATCCTGATGGTCCTGGCCGCCTTGCCGTCACCAAGGCCATCCAGCGGTACGTGACCAGCCAACGGATCGTCCTCGTCGACTATTCGCCCAAGGGCAGCTCCGATTGGGCTGCGGTGCTCCAGCGGCAGAAGAGAGGAGAGGGAGGGGAGGGGTGAGGCTGCGCGTGGGCGCGGCAAAGCCAGGAGATCCCCATGCCCGACCTTATCGACCTTGCGACGCGGCCGCCGGCAGATGCCGCCACCGAGATCGCTGGCCTACTGGCAACAGGCGCAAAGATCACTCGCAAGGATCTCAATGCGGCCATGACCAACACGCTGGGCGGCAGCGATGCCGAAGGCTTTTGGACGCAGCGCGACAGCTTCGAAGCGCTCGAGCGAGCACTTACCATCTACCTGCAGGGCCGTCCGTACCCGCTGCAACGCATTGGCGATGTGGCATCGGCGATTGATCTGATGACGCGACTTCCGACGCAGACCGTGCGCAGCGAAGAGCAGCTGCTTTTCCAGCAGTTCTCGACCCCCGCAGACATTGCGGCGATCGCCGTGCTCATGGCTGCGATCGGGCCCGATGACGTCGTGCTCGAACCGAGCGCGGGTAACGGCCTGTTGATTGCCCAAGCACCAGCGTGCGCGGTGCTGCAGCTGAACGAGATCGATGACGTGCGGCGCGCCGGACTGACGCGGGGCTTCGCGGCCGCGACCATCACGGCGGATGACGGGGCCATGCTGGTGACCAAGCATGCCGCGCTGGCGCGGCCAACTGTGGTGCTGATGAACCCGCCCTTCGCGCGAAGCCTCGGCCGCGGGGCCGACGACCTGGCCGCAGCCCGCCACCTGATGGCGGCGCTCCGACGGGTCCGCCCCGGAGGCCGCGTGGTGGCGATCATGCCGGATTGGTTCACGAACAGCGCTCGAATGCGGGATGCCTATGCCAAGGTCCTGGCGGGTTCGTCTGTCCGCACCTCCCTCCGGTTGGAGAGCTGCTATCGCAAGCATGGCACCGACGTCGCCGTGCGGCTCTACGTCATCGATAAGGTGCCGGAGACGCTGGAAGCCGTGACGATCCAGCGGGTCAGTGTCGCTGAGTTCCTGGACGTCATCGAGGTGCCCGCGCGCGCGGAGCTGAAGGCAGGCCAACTGCCGATCGCCGCCGCGCCGGCTCGGCCGTCGCTATTCGGGGCGAGCCGGAACGCAAGGCCGGCGGCGGAGCGCAAGATCGAAGCAGCAAAATCGCATGCTGTTCTGCCGGTTACGTATGCCAGGCTGGAGGAGCCGGCGCCGCTCGGCGAGCAGGTCGGCATCTATCTGCCGTATCGTCCGAGCCGGATCGTCTTCGACGCTGCCGGCGAGCACCCGACGGCACTGGTCGAATCCGTGGCCATGGCCTCGATCGTCATGCCGGTGCCGAACCATGTCCCGCAGCTGCCGGAGCGCATCGTTTCCGAACGTCGGCTCTCCGCGGCGCAGCTTGAGACGGTGGTTTATGCCGGGCACGCGTGGGAGAACTATCTCCCCGGCAAGTGCCGCCCCGCCAAGGAAGGCGTGACGATCGTCCTACACGAGGAAGGCCGCCTCTATCGAATGGGCTTCTTCCTGGGTGACGGCACCGGCGCCGGCAAGGGGCGCCAGATCGCCGCCTGCATCCTCGATCAGTGGCTGCGCGGGAAGCGCCGGCACATCTGGGTGTCGAAAAACGAACCGCTCCTTGAGGACGCGCGGCGCGATTGGGCGGCGCTCGGAGGGCTGTCCGGTGACGTGCAGCCCATTTCCAACTGGAAGATCGACGAGAAGATCACGCTGCAGGAAGGCGTGCTGTTCGTCACCTATCCGACCCTGCGGTCAACCCGCGGCGATGCCGATCGCCTGCAGCAGATCCTGACCTGGGCAGGTGAGGATTTCGACGGCGTGATCGCCTTCGATGAAGCCCATGAGATGGGCGGCGTTGCCGGCGGCGAGGGCGCGCTCGGACCCAAGGAAGGATCACAGCAGGGCATATGCGGCGTTCTGCTCCAGAACCACCTGCCTGACGCCCGCGTGCTCTACGCATCGGCGACGGGCGCTTCCGACATCAACAACCTCGCCTATGCCGTCCGTCTCGGCCTGTGGGGGCCGGAGACCTCCTTCGCCACCCGGGAAGAGTTCATCTCGAATATCCGGCTTGGCGGGATTGCTTCGATGGAGCTGGTCGCGCGCGACCTGAAGGCGCTCGGCGTCTATATCGCACGCGCGCTCAGCTTCGCCGGCGTAGAGTACGAGGTGCTGCGCCACAGCCTTACGCCGGGGCAGATCGAGATCTACGACACCTATTCCGAGGCCTGGTCGATCATCCATCGCAACATGGAGCGGGCGCTCGAGATGACGGGTGTGGTCGACGGCTTCGGGGGAGGGACGCTCAACTCCGGCGCCAAGGCCGCGGCACGGTCCCGCTTTGAATCCTCCAAGCAGCGGTTCTTCGGGCAGGTGCTACTCAGCATGAAGATGCCGACGGTGATCCCGGAGGTAGAGCGCCACCTGGCTGCAGGGCAGTCGGTCGTGTTCCAGCTGGTGACGACGGCCGAGGCGTTGCTCGATCGCCGGCTCGCCCAGATGAGCCCCGAGGAGCGCGCCGAGATCACCCTCGATCTGTCCCCCACGCAGATCTGCGTCGACTATCTGATGCGCGCCTTCCCGACAGCCCAGATGGAAGAGAGCGTCGATGCCAACGGCAATGCCTTCTCACGGCCGATGTATGACGGCGGCAATCCGGTTCACAATCCGGAAGCGATTGCTGCCCGCGACAACCTCATCGAGCACATTTGCGCGCTGCCGCCGATCAAGACGGGCCTTGACGCTCTCCTCGACCATTTCGGTCCCGATCGGGTGGCCGAAGTGACGGGGCGGACGAAGCGGCTCGTCACCGGCGCCGATGGCCGGCAGCTGGTCGAAAGCCGCTCGCCCCGCATGAACCAGGTCGAAGCCGCCGCCTTCATGGAAGGCCGTAAGCGGATCCTCCTGTTCTCGGACGCCGGCGGCACGGGCCGATCGTATCACGCAAGCCTCGACGCCAGGAATCAGGAGCAACGGGTTCACTTCCTGCTCGAGCCTGGTTGGCGCGCCGACCGCGCGATCCAGGGGCTCGGCCGCACGCACCGTACCCATCAGGCGAACACCCCCCTGTTTCGCCCCGTCACCACCGACTGCAAAGGCGAGCTCCGCTTCACCTCGACCATCGCCCGCCGGCTCGATACGCTGGGGGCGCTGACGCGAGGGCAGCGGCAGACCGGCGGCCAGAACCTGTTCGATCCCAAGGACAATCTTGAGAGCCAGTACGCCAAGGATGCGCTGCACACCTGGTTCCGGCTCCTTCACTACGGGAAACTGAAAAGCGTGACCTGCGAAGCTTTCGAGGCACGCACAGGGCTGTCTCTGCGCGAGCAGGACGGAACGCTGAAGGAGGAGCTGCCGCCCATCCAGCGCTGGCTCAACCGCCTGCTGGCGCTGCCAATCGCCATGCAGAACAGCATTTTCGAGGAGTTTCTCGCGCTCGTGGAAACCCGCGTCGAGAAGGCTCGCGAAGCGGGCACGCTGGACGTTGGCGTGGAGACGATCATGACCGAAACGGCGCGTGTGATCGATGACACGCTCCTGCGCACCGATCCGCGCACCAACGCTACATCGCATCTCCTGACGATCGAGATTGCGCGAAAGCGCAGCGTGATGTCGCTTAGCCGAGTGCTCGAGCGGGCCGAGGCCTTCAGAGACGCTACCTTCGTGCGCAACGCCCGCTCCGGCATGGTGGCCCTACGAACGCGCGCGGACTCCTGGATGGGGGACAATGGCGAACCGATCCTGCGGGTCGAGCTCCAGCGGCCGAGCCGGCGCGAGTTCATGCGCGAGGCCGATCTGTTCGAGAGCGCGTGGGAACCCATCGATCGCGCGAGCTTCACCGCCGAGTGGGAGGCGGAGGTGGCCGAGGCGGCCGAGAAGCTGGATGTGGAGACCATCCGGCTAGCCACGGGTCTACTGCTGCCGATCTGGTCGGCCCTTCCCCGGGATCACCTCGCCGTTCACCGCGTCGTCGACAAGGCCGGAAACAGCTGGCTCGGCCGCCTCGTGTTCGACCAGCACGTCGTCGATCTCTTCACCAAGCTCGGCATCTCCAAGACCGAGGATATGCCGGCACGTTCGATCATCGACGCCGCGCTTTCGGGACGACCGATGGAAATCAACCAGCCTTTCCCGATGACAATCAGGCGTTCGCGCGTGAACGGGAGCGAGCGGATCGAGATCGAAGGCGCTCCGGCGAGCCAGCTGCCGTGGTTCAAGTCGCTCGGCTGCTGGACGGAGCTGATCAACTTCAAGACCAGGCTGTTCGTGCCCACGACGGACAAGGCAGCCTCGATTATCGAGACGATCATGCAGCCCCGTTGAGGCCTGTAGCCCCGGCTGCGCCGACATGCCCGTGGCTCTGAGAGAGGAGGGAGAAAGGGAGGGGTGTCCGGAAAAAGCCGGACATCCAGAAGGAGACCCTGACCATGACGAAGCCTGCAATTCAGACGGTGAAGCTGGCCAAGCTGCAGCTTTCCGCCATCAACGTCCGCACGCCGCGAGGCGACCTGATCGAGCAGCTGGCGGCCGACGTGGACGCGCGCGGCATCATCCAGAACCTGATCGTGGCGCCGCTGAAGAAGCCGCGGGGCAACTACGCGGTGATCGCCGGCAGCCGCCGCTACCGCGCTCTAATGCTCCTCTCCGAGCGCGGCCAGATCGATGCGGCCCAGTACGACGTGCCCGTGATGGTCATCGAGGCCGATGACGCGGCACTCTCGGAAACCTCACTCGCCGAGAACTTCCACCACCTGGCCATGTCGCCGGCGGACGAATGCCGCGCATTTCAGCACTTCATCGGCGAGAACGGCGACCTCGATGCCGTCGCCAAGCGGTTCGGCGTCACCCGCAAGTTCGTGGAAGGCCGCCTCCGCCTCGCCGCCTTGGCCGAGCCCATCTTCAACGCGCTCGCTGAAGGCAAGATCACGCTCGACATGGCGAAGGCCTACGCGACTACCCCCAGCCACGATCGCCAGCTGACGGTCTGGAACACCTACAAGAACTACAGCTACAACTCGGACGCGATCCGCCGCGTCATCCTGAATGAGACGATGAAGTCGACCGAGCCGGTGGCGATCCTCGTCGGCGCTGACCGCTATGTCGCCGCCGGCGGCGTGATCGAGAGCGATCTGTTCAGCGACAACGGCGATAGCTGGGTCAACCGGGAGATCGCCGAGGGCATCGCCGCCAAGCTCATGGAAGAGGAAGCTGCTCGCCTCGGCGAAGAGCTGGGATTGGGCTGGGTGCGGCCGATTGCATCGAGCAGCACCTGGGAAGTCGCGCGCGAGCTGCACCGCGTGAATCTGCCGAGCGAACCGATGACGGAGGCGCACCATGCCCGCATCGGCGAGATCGATGCGCGTCTCGGGGCGATCGAGACCGAGATGGAGGACGAGGAGCTCAGCCGGGAGGCTTTCAGCGCTCTCGAGATCGAGGCCGAGGCACTCCAGGACGAGCGCACCGGGCTCCATAATCGGCCAAAGATTCTGCCCGACGAGCTGAAGCCGCGCGTGGGCCGGATCCTCTCACTGACGCAAACCGGCGAGATGCGGCTCGAGCCCGAATACTATAGCGAGACCCCGCTGCGGGTGACACCGATCGTGGAAGAGCCGGTGCGCGGCCAAGGCGACGATGGTGAAGGCGTCGACGGCGGCGGCTCCAGCGAGGCCGAAGACGGCGACGAGGTCGAAGGGCGAATCACCGGTTGGCAGATCGAGGAAGGCCAGAGCGGCCGCGCCGGCGGCGGCGGTTCGACGGCACCCGTGAAGCCGATCGCCGCGGCGCCCGACGGCAAGGCGCTCAGTCAGGTGCTCTTTGATCAGCTGGCGGTGCAGCGTCGCGACGTTTTGGGCGCAGCGCTCCTCGGCAATCCGGCGCTCGCGCTCGACTTCATGCTGTTCGCTATGGTCGACGAGCGCGGTTCCTACAGCATGGGTCAAAGCGGCACGACCATCAAGGCGAGCCGCCCCGATGATCCCGTGCGCGGCGATGCCGTACCGCCGTCCAAGGCCCGCGACTATATCAACGAGTTCGCCGAGGCCCTGGAAGACGGGTGGCGCGACGGGGAGACGAAGGTCGATCGGTTCGAAGCGTTCCGCCTGCTCAGCGACGAGGCCAAGGCGCAGTGGATGGCCTGGGTGGTCGCCACCTCGCTGACCGCCAAGGACTGCTACGGTCTGGCAGACTCGAATCCGCTGCAGAACCGGCTCGCGACCATCCTCAAAGTCGACGTCGCGTCCTGGTGGCGGCCGACTTCGCTCAACTACTTCGATCGCATCTCCAAGGGCGCCATCCTGTCGCTTCTGGACGAAGTTGGAGGGCCTGCGCTGTCGGGTCGCCACGCGACGCAGAAGAAGTCGGAAATTTCCGAATCCTGCCAGAAGCTGTTCGCCGGCGAGGCGATCATCGAGGCCGAAGTTCGCGAGGTGGTCACACGCTGGGTGCCGGAGGCGATGCGGTTCACCGAGGCCGCACCGGCGAAGCCGAGCGGGGGCGGGGCCGAGGACGACGCCGATCTGGGTCCGACGGACGATGCCGGCGCCAGTGAGGACGACCTCAGCCTAGGCGACGAGGACGATCTGCAGCTGAACGCGCTCGATGAGGATGATCCCGAAGAAGACGGCGTGGGTCTGCCGATCAGCGACGACGACGATCTGACCGACGAGCGCGAGGCCGAAGACGACTTCAGCGTGAACGACAGCCTCCACGCGATCGCGGCCGAATAGTTTCCAGCCTCCTTCTGGAACCCCTGGCACCGCCGGCGGCAAGCCCGTCGGCGGTGCTCTTTTTGGAGGACCCCGATCATGAACAGCATCGCCGAAGAGGTGACGAAGCTGCTGCTGCAGAAGCTCGAGCAAGGCATTGTGCCCTGGAAGCGGCCATGGTCGCTCACCGGCGACGGGGGACGCCCGCTACGGCACGAGGGGACGCCCTACACCGGCATCAACTGCCCGTGGCTTTGGAGCATGGCGGACAGCCGCGGCTACAAGAGCCGTTATTGGATGACGAAGCGCCAGGCCGACGAGCTGGGCGGCCGCGTGCGCAAGGGCGCCGAGGCGACCATTTCGATCTATGCATCGAGCTTTCGAAAGCGGGGCAAGTCGCTGCTGACGGGTGAGACCACCGTGCAGGTGATCCGCTTCCTGCGCAGCTATCTGGTCTACAACGCCGACGAGATCGACGGCTTGCCGGCATGGTACTACCCGAGGCCCGTCGCCCCAACGCCGACGCTGCTGTCGCTACGTCAGGAGGCGATCGACGCCTTCTTCGAGCAGATCCCGTCTGTGGTCCGCTATGGCGGCAGCGAAGCGTATTTCTCGCCGCTCAGCGATCACATCCAGATGCCGAAGCTCGCGCACTTCGCCTCGGCCGACTTGTTCGCATCGACGCTTGCGCACGAGCATGTTCACTGGACAGGGGCGCGCAGTCGGCTGGATCGGACCTTCGGCAAGCGCTTCGGCGACAAGGCATATGCATTCGAGGAGCTGGTTGCCTGCCTCGGCCAATCCTTTATCTGTGCCGAACTCGGGCTGCCGACCGAGCTTCACGACAACCATGCGAGCTATCTCGACACATGGATCCGTGTCCTGAAGGACGATAAGGCCGCGGTCTTCCTCGCCTCCACCAAGGCCGAGCAGGCGGTCAGATACCTACATGTCTTTGCCTCGGCGACGCCTGTCGCCAAGGCCGCCTGACGGAGGAACGTCACATGGGTTGGCTGGAAATGAGCCGAACGTCGATGGGCGGGCATGAGACGCCCAAGGCATATCTCGACGCGCAGTTTACCTACGAGAGGGAGGTCGACGGTGCCAAGCGCGGTCACAGGGTGCTTGCATCCACCTGCGTGAACAATCGCGTGTGGTACGGCGCCGTCCAGCAGGTGGACAACGGCGTCCCCGGCGAGGTCTTCGCAATCGTGTGCCTGGTCAAATGGAACCCGCGCTCCAGGAGCGGATACCATTTCGCTTACAAGGACAGTGCGCCGTTGCGGCGCTGAAATGGAGTATCAGTGATGATGAGGTAAGTTGAGAATGCCTCTGCTCGCCGGACTAACCTCGGGCCTCACAAGGTCTGAAATCCCGAAAGGGACGGGGAACAATAGCATGTTCGGAAAAGGCCAGATGCGTCTTAGTCGCAAATGGAGGCGATGACGGTCAGGGCAAGGTGCGTATGGTGAAGGCTACACTGCTTAAATCCCAGTCTGCAGCAATCTATATAGCGATACTGGCGAAAGCGACTGTCACGCCAGGTCCGGATGATGACAGCGGTCTCATGTCTTGGCCGCCTGTTTCTCAGCCCCTCCGGTGCGCCTCTCGTCGAGGGGTTTAGTGGACGAACGGGACACCTAACCGCGCCGCATCTCCATTCAGCGTAACTACGGGATGCCCTAAACAGGCGGCTTCTGCCGGCCTGCATGGGTACGGAGCCGCCATATTACTCAAATGCCCGGGGTAATGCCCGGGACATCGACCTCTTCGGAGGCGGCGGTGCAACTGTATAAGGTCTCGAGCGATCGGGCCGAAAGCGGGGAAGACCGGGGGAAGGGCGGCAGCTGTGATTCTTCAACCACCGATCATGGGGTGTGCTGATGCTGCCAGAAACTGTGAAAGGCCGGTTGGAGGCCATTCCGGCGCTCGTTGCGTCGGGCAAAAGGGTGAATGGACTCTATCGTCTGATGGGGTCTCGCCTCCTTTGGGAGGAGGGGCTCCAGAAGATCGGATCCAACAAGGGTGCGATGACGCCGGGTATTGACGGCGAGACCTTCGCGGACTTCGGACCGGAAGACCTCGACCCGATTATCGCCAGCGTGACGGCAGGGACCTATGATCCCAAACCAGTGCGTCGGGTGTTTATCCCGAAAGGCAAGGGCAAACGGCGTCCGCTGGGCATTCCCACGCGCGACGACCGCCTCGTTCAGGAAGTGGCGCGGCAACTGCTCGAACGGATCTATGAACCGGTGTTCTCGAACGCCTCCCATGGATTCCGGCCGGGCCGGTCGTGTCATACGGCGCTTGAACACGTCAAAGCCGTATGGACGGGGGTGAAATGGCTCGTAGATGTGGATGTCGCGGGGTTCTTCGAGAACATCGACCACGACATCCTCCTGCGGCTGTTGCGGAAAAGGATCGATGACGAGAAATTCATCGGCTTGATCGGCAGCATGCTTAAGGCGGGTGTTATGGAAGACCGGGTTCACACCCGGACCTACAGCGGCACTCCGCAGGGCGGTATCGTCTCTCCAATCTTGGCCAACATCTACCTCCATGAACTCGATATGTTCATGGCGGAACGGATCGCGGCTTTCGAGAGGGGGAAGGTCCGTGCCACGAACCCGGAATATGGGCGACTGGCTGGGCGCATCCAGAAACAACGGAAGCGCGTCACCATGCTGCGGGCCAAAGACAATGTCGACGAGGTGAAGGTTGCGGCCTCCTTGGCCAAAATCCAAACCTTACTGCCGCAAAAGCGGTCCATCCCGTCGAGAGACGCGATGGACCCCGGTTATCGCCGACTTCGTTACTGTCGCTACGCGGACGACTTCATGATTGGGGTTATCGGTAGCAAGGAGGATGCACGAAGCGTGTTCGCCGAAGTCAGGGCATTCCTGACCGAGGCGCTGGCGCTCACGGTGTCCGAGGAGAAAAGCGGTATCCGCAAGGCGAGCGATGGAGCCGCCTTCCTTGGATATGAGGTCCGCACATATACGACACGCCAACGGGTTGTCCGGAGCCGACAAGGTTCCGTCAGCTTCCTTCGTAGGCCGCCGTCGGAAGTGATGCAGCTGCATGTCCCTTGGGAGAAGGTCCACGCGTTCGCTTCTGCAAAAGGTTATGGTGATCTGTCGGTGTTGAAGCCGCGTCATCGTAGCCTGCTGCTCAGCTGCAGCGACGTTGAGATCGTCCTAGCTTACAACGCCGAATTGCGGGGTTTTGCGAACTACTATGCTCTCGCCAAGGATGTGAGCTTCAAGCTGAACAGGCTTGAGTTTCTCCAGCGGTGGAGCTTGTTCAAGACCTTGGCCAGCAAGCACAAAACCAATGTGCGAGCGGTCTTGGCCCGCATGAGGACGGGGCAGGAATTCACCATCGGCTACGACGTCGATGGCCAGCCCCGATCGGTCAAAGTCTGGAAACTGGCTCATCTGAAACGTGATCCGGCCACCTCGTCCAGGATTGATATCCAGCCTTGGACGCAGGTGTTCACCCACTCACGTACGGACTGGGTTGATCGTCAGAATGCCAAGCAATGCGAGGCTTGCGGTCGATCCGATGTTCCGTGTCAGGTGCACCATATCCGGGGGATGGCCGATGTTTCGCACCGCGGTTTTGTCGTGAGAATGAAGGTGGCACGCGCCCGCAGGACGGTGGTCCTGTGCGAGCAATGCCACTGGGATACTCACAGAGGCCGCCTGCCCGATCTACGGCAAAGTGATGGTTCGTCACAGTGGAGAGCCGCATGCGGTGAAAGCTGCACGTGCGGTTCGGCGGGGGGATCAGGGCTGACTCCATGAGCAGCACCAATCCTACCCGACTGGACGAGAGCATGGGCCCACATGAAGCCGAATGTCCCGAGCGGATCCTCGACCTTCTGAGCGAAACGGACAGGCCTCATGCGATCGATTGGCGAGCGCGCTGCCGTGCGGCGATTGCTAGCAGGCGCCGCGAGGTGCCCGATGGCGCCCTAGTGCGCTTCGAGAGCCCGCTGACCTGCAGCGACGACAGGCAAGAAACCGATTTCCGCGTGCGGAAGGATGGCGCCAAGCTCCGCTTCTTCCGTCTCGACGGTAATGGCCCCTACCGGGTGCGCCACTTCTACAAGCTGAAATGGTCCATCGTGCCTGAGACGAAGGTGCATCGGACCGTCTTCACGCGCGCCGGCGAGCCGACAAAGGAAATGCTGAAATGCGCCTAATCGCAATTGCGATTATGTTCGCCACGAGCAGCTGCGACGTGCTGCCTGACGCGAGTGCAGGTCAGCGCGACCGCGACGGCTTCGAGGCGCAGGCGCACGCGATCGACGGGGACACGATTGCCGTCGATTTCCGCCTGTTTGGCGCGGATGCCGTCGAGCGCAAAGCGCTCTGCGCGAAGGGTTCGTCCTGTTGGCCCTGCGGCAAGGCCGCCCAGGACTTCGCATCCAAGCTGATGAAGCGAGGCCCCGTGTCGATCCGGTTGACGGGACAGCAGAGCTATGGGCGGCCGATCGCTGCCGTCGACGTAGGCGGCCAGGACCTCGGAGAAGCGATGATCGCCGCCGGATACGCCGTGCCGACACCCAACTTCCTGAAGACCGATCCTTCCCGCGCGCGGCGCTACCAGGCCGCGTTTGACCAGGCAGAAGCGAAGCACCTTGGCATCCATGGCGGCGATTTCATCGAGCCGAGCCGCTGGCGGAAGGGCGCGCGGCTCTCTTGCGAGCGGCGCAGGCGCTAGCAACTACCCTGCTCCGCACTGGTCGGGAGCTCGCAGGACGCTCAGGAGGAGAGGGGGAAGGGAAGGGGAGAGCGTGATTTCGCGCTCCGCTTCCCCGGAGACATCCCATGACCTTCGATGTTGCTTTCCGCCACCAGCAGGCCCTCGATCCCAGTGCGCTGACCACGATTGGCAGCACGCTCCACGCGATCAGCAAGGCCATGGACGACTGCCGGAACGCCGGCGTAAGCGCAGAGGAAGATCCTGCAGTCATTCTTCTGGCGCGCCATTTCGCCGCGGTATGTGACACGCGACCCGGCCCCGTCGAGCTGCAGGGCAGGTGCATGCAGGCGATCAAGGAACTGCGGGGCGCGCCAGTCCTGGTGACGCTCGCGCACCGCGGCGTGGACTTCGATGCACCAGCGAAGAACGCCTTCCACTCAGAGGGGCAGAAGGCGATGCGCGCGCTGGCCAAGGCCCTGCAGCTGGAAAGCGGGCAGTACGAGGTACGGTCCTGCCGGGGCGGTCCCGCAGTCTCGGGCGAGATCATCCTCCACACGGAGAAGTGCTACGTGCAGCTCAGCCTGGGCCTGTGCGGTCTCGATAGGGAAGTCCTCTACCGGACCTGCCGGGGACGTGCCGATTATACCGGCGGCCGCAACCACTTCGCCGGCGTTCGCGAACTGGTGGATCCGCAGCGGTTCGCACGGCGGATCGTCCACGAGCTGCAGCTCGACTACGCCATGCCGGATCAGGCGGAAACGCTCTTCGGCTAACCGCACCCCGAGGGCGCGGCGCGCCGGCTCCCTCCCCAACTCTACGGTATGTGAGGCGACCATGAGCGTCCCTTCTGCTCGTTTGACGAACCTACACCCGCGCCTGTGGGCCCCGTACTCCATCGTGGCCTACCCTTATGGCTTCCATGCGTGGCCGGAAGAATGGGCTGAGCCGGTATGGGAGCCGCATGCACGGGTAATCACCGCCGCAGGATCGAGCTCGCAGAAGCTTGGCGAGTGCGCGACGCTCGACGATGCTCTCGCGGCCTGCTGGGAGCATCTGGTGAAGCTAGGCCAGGACTAGCCGCTCAAGACTGCGCGCGATTTCGATGATAATTCAACCACGATGGGATGTAGGTCGATGGAACAGTTCGATCCCACCTCTGCGGCGACGTGGATGGCGCGCGGCCGCAGCGCCTGCGATGCCGAGACCCTGGCATCAATTTGGCGGGAATATCCAGACTTGCCGCCGAGCGCGGCTCTCGACGAACGGATGCTTCGCACGCGCGCCCGCGTTGCCGCAATGCGGCCGATGCACGACGCGATGCAGAAGGAGCAGGAGCGGGCCCGCCGTGCGCGGAACTTTGCATTTATCGAGGGGAAGGCTGACGCCGGCACGATCGACGATCGCGATCTGGCCATCCTCCGGGGACGGGACACACATAGGCTCGATTGGAACGAGGCGGTCCGATATGCCGAGGGGTGGTACGCAGCGCGATCCGGATGGGCGTATCGAGAGTGCCGGCGAGATGACGGTGAGAAGGCCAGCGAGAGGGCCGCCTACGATGTCGGTTTCAGCGACGGAGGCGGCGATCGGGGTGATGTATTCGACGCTGCCCGGCGAGCGTTCATCGCCGCCGCGCCGTCGACCACCGCCGCGACCGAGCCTCAGCCGCGGAGCTCGAGGCCATTGCCGAGCACCTGGTTGGGGGAATGGATCAGCCTTCGAGGCTTGCCAGCTCGTCGAACTCGGCTGATGCGCGGGTCGCGGCGTCGCCTGCGTAGGTCGCGCCGGATCGTGGATAGAAGAACACGCGGTCGCCTTTGGCGTAGGGGGTGCCGTCTGCACTGGTCCCGCCCACCTTGGCCCGTTTCCAGTAGGGATCGCCCTTGTATCGGGTGTAAGCCATTGTCCTTTCTACTTCTTCCTGCGGCTGAAAGCCGGTTGCCGCAGCGGCCGGGTCTGCCTCTCCGGCGAGGAGCGGGATGGGGAGGGAGGAGGAAAATCGATGGCCTTGGCGCGGGCAGGCCGCCCTAGCGCGGCCGACGCCCATCAGGGCGTCGGGTGCCGCGCTTGGCGGACAACACGGGGGCGTCTATTTTCCTTCGGGAACGAAAGGGCAGCAGCCCTTGTTGTTCCCCGCGCTGGCGGGCCTCCGGGGGAGGGCCGCGGCGCTAGGCGAGTGAAGTCGCGCCCATCGGGCAGCGGCGACAGGTGTGCCATGTGGCACACCTCACGCGAGGATCGTTACCCTTTGGGCCGAGACGCCGGCACGGTGGCTCGGTCGGCACACGCCAGGGCGCCGATAGAGCCGTGCCCGGCAGGGTCGCGCCCGACTTGGTTTGGTTCAATGCGACAGGGCGTCGATAACCTTGCATTCGGCAACGATGCTGGCGTTGCAGGTGTCACCCCACTGCGCGATTTCCGACCTCAGCGCTGTAAGGTCGGCCAGCTTGCGATCGATTTCCGCGATGTGGACCGCAGCTATCTGGTCGGCCTCGGCACAGGAACCGCGCGGATCATCTGAAAGCCGCAGGAGCGCACGAACCTGATCCAGGGTGAAACCCAGATCACGCGAGCGTTTGATGAACGAAAGGCGATCAAGGTGCGAGCGATCATAGAGTCGATAGTTGCCACCGCTACGGATGGGAGCGGGAACCAGCCCTTCTGCCTCGTAGAAACGGACCGTCTCTATCTTCAACCCAGTGCGCTTTGCGATCTCACCGATTTTCATCGCCGAACCTCTTGACCCTCTAGTAGGATGAGGTTTCATATAGGGCGTCTGATCCACGAATCGAGCTTCGATAATGGCAGACGCATGTTGCTCATCAAAACGCGACACGATCGCGGAACTTGGTCGCAAGGCCGAGCAGCGCCGCGTGCTCATCATCGTGATGCTCATCAATCTCGCGATGTTCGTGGTCGAGTTTGGCGGCGGCGTCGTCGCGCGTTCCTCTGCCTTGATGGCGGATTCGGTCGACATGTTCGGCGACGCAATGGTCTATGCGCTCAGTCTCTATGCATTGCATCGGGGTGCGCGCTGGGAGGCGGGGGCAGCACTGGCGAAGGGTGGCATCATCCTGGCTTTCGGCGTCGCAGTCATTTTCGAGATCGCTGACAAGATTGCGAACGGCGTTCCTCCGGCATCGGGCTTGATGCTCGGGGTTGGCAGCGCCGCGCTGGTTGCGAACCTAATCTGCCTCGCGCTGCTCTGGCGCTTCCGCCGCGAGAATGTGAACATGTCGAGCACGTTCGAGTGCTCGCGCAATGATGTCGCGTCAAACGTCGGGGTTCTCGCGGCTGCCGGATTAGTCGGCCTGACCGGCTCGGCTTGGCCGGACATCATCGTCGGCGGGTTGATCGCCGTGATCTTCCTGCGCTCGGCATGGCGCGTGCTTGGGGAAGCCTGGCCGGCATGGCGTGCCGCGAAGGCACCGGCTCGCGAGTTATTGCAATGACATGGAAACCTTTCCGTGATAGGGGCGGGTTCGTGCGAGCCTTTTTGCCTCTCCTCACATGCCTGATGCTGGTCCTAACCAGCTTCTCCGGCATGGCTCATGCCGCCGATTTGGCGGGGGGAAGCATCGCGGGCGTTGAGTTTACCGTTCATACCGCCGGCGACATCGACGAGGTGCCGTCGGATTCGGACAAGAACGTCCCGCACCATCACAACTGTCATGGTCATGATGTTGGTGCGCCGTCGCGCATGACGATGGAATATACCCACGTCCTCACGATGCCCAAGCCGACAATCTCCGCCTCTGCGTCGCTCGATGGCCGCACTGGCATGGTCCATTTGAGGCCCCCCCAAGCCTGACGTCCGATTTGGGCGCGCATTGGCGCGCCCCTGTCGATCATCGTCAGGAGTCCTATTTTCATGCATCGTATCCTCGCGGCCATGCTGGCCGCAGCGTCGTGCGCCACTATGGCGCAGGCGCAGGTCGGACCATCCGCGCCTTTTGCGCAGGACGCGCCGGTCTACACACTTGACCAAGCGGTCAGTGCAGCGGGCGGTTCGGCCCCTGCTGCCGAAGCGGCGACAACTGCGGTCGATGCGGCCCGTGCGGGCCGCACGGTCGCCGGACTGCGGCCCAACCCGGTTTTCCAAGGCCAGGTTGAGAATGTCATCGGCTCGGGGCCGTATCGTGGGGTCCGCAGCGCGGAATCCACGGTCGGCTTTGCGATCCCGATCGAGCTAGGCGGCAAGCGCGGCGCCCGCGTCGCGGTCGCCAATGCGCAATTGTCCCGGGCCGAAATCCAGGCCGCGATCATCGCGGCAGATGTCCGGCTTCAGGTGACGCAGCTTTATGTCGAGGCGGTCGCGGCCGATCGCCGGGTTACAACAGCCCGCGACCAGGCCCGGATCGCCAGCGACGCGCTGCGGGCCGCGAGCGTTCGCGTGCAGGCGGGGCGGGCCTCCCCGCTCGAGCAACAGCGCGCAGATGTCGCGCGCATCAATGCCGACGCCAATGTGGAGCGGCAGCTTCGCTTGGCGGAGGCGGCGCGGGCCAATCTGGCGCGCCGGATCGGTCGACCGATTGACGGTGCGCTCGATGACACGCTGCTCGATCGCCTGCCGGGGGCGAACATTTATGGGCCGGTGGCACCGGTCGAGGCGACCGGCACGCTCGCGCTGGCGGCGGCGAACGCGGATTTCTCGATCGCGGAAGCGGGCGTGCGGCTTGCGCGCGCCAATCGCGTCCCTGACCTCAATGTCGGGCCTGCGATCCGCCGACTGGAAGCAACCAATGACATGGCGGCGGTGTTCACCGTGTCGATCCCGATCCCGGTGTTCAACAATGGTCGCGCGGCGATCGCGCAGGCGACCGCGCAGCGGACGCAGGCGGATGCACAACGTCGCGTGACCGCGCTCGACATCGAACAGGCGATCACGGACGCGCAGGCGCAGGCGGCCAATGCCGCAACGACGGCTCGTGCGGCGTCGGGGCCGGCGCTGGCGGCTGCACAGGAGGCGGCCCGCATCGCGCGGATCGGTTATCGCGAGGGCAAGTTCGGCCAGCTCGAATTGCTCGATGCGGAACGCACACTCGCCGAGACGCGGGTCGCCGCGATCGATGCGCTTGCCAATTACCAGAATGCCCGCGCGCAAGTGGAGCGACTGACCGCTCGTGCGCCCAATGGGGGGAATCAGTGATGAAGAGCTTTTATCTCGCGGGCGCGGCGTCGCTCGCCCTGCTCTTGGCTGCCTGCGGCGGCAAGGATGGCGGAAACGAGGCAACTGCCGAAGGCGCAGCTGCCAATGAGACGGCAGCGGGCACGGAAAAGGGCGGTGCTGAAGGCGGTCATGCCGGTGAAGGCGTCGTCACATTGGGTGCCGACCAGATCGCCACAGCGGGCGTCCAGGTCGGACGGCCGATCATCGGCGGGGCCGGGACGATCGAGCTGCCCGCGATCATCGAGGGCGACCCACAGGGAACGCAGGTCGTCTCGGCCGCAATTGCGGGACGCGTGGTCGCGCTCACCCGTAACCTCGGCCAATCGGTCGGACGCGGCCAGACCATTGCGGTCATCGAAAGCCGCGAGGCGGCGCAGATCAAGGGCGAGGTCGAGGCGGCGCGGGCGCGGCTTCAGCTCGCTAATTCGAACCTCGCGCGCGAACAGCGGCTGTTCGCGCAGAGAGTCTCCCCTGAACAGGATCTGATCGCCGCCCGCACAGCGGCGACGGAGGCGCGGATCGCCCTGACGCAGGCGCAGAGCATGGTTTCGGCGGCGGGTGTCGGCGGCGGCGGGCTCAACCGGCTCGGCATTGCCGCGCCGATCTCGGGCCAGATCATTGCGCGCCCCGTGACGCTGGGACAAACGGTCGCGGCGGATGCCGAACTCTATCGCATCGCCAACCTGAGCCAGGTGTCGATCGCGCTTAATCTCAAGCCCGAGGATGCGGGCCGGGTGCGTCCCGGCAATACGGTGCTGGTGAAGGCGGCAGGCCGTCAGGCGACCGCCCGCGTGACCTTCGTGTCGCCGGCGCTTGATCCGCAGACGCGGCTCGTGCCTGCGCTCGCCACCCTCGACAATCGCGGTGGCGAATGGCGGGTCGGCGAGCCTGTGACGGCAGCCGTGCAGCTCACGGGCAGCGGCGGGAGCGGGGCGGTCCGCGTGCCGACGACGGCGGTCCAGAGTTTCGAGGGCAAGTCGGTCGTGTTCGTGCGCACGCCCACCGGCTTCAAGGCGACCCCGGTCCAGCTCGGCGATGCGTCGGGCGACACGGTGATCGTCCGGTCGGGCCTGACCGGCAACGAACAGATCGCCACCACCGGAAGTTTCACGCTCAAGGCCGAGATCGGCAAGGGCGAAGCGAGCCACGAGGATTAAGCCATGATCGCCCGTATCGTAACCTGGGCGGTCGAGAAGCGCTGGCTAGTCCTGCTCCTCACCGTCATCGTCGCCGCCATCGGCGCCTTTTCCCTCTACCGGCTACCGATCGACGCGGTGCCGGACATCACCAACAATCAGGTCCAGATCAACGTCCGCGCGCCTGCCCTCTCGCCCGAGCTGGTCGAGAAGCAGGTGTCGTTTCCAATCGAAACCGCGCTCGCCGGCACCCCCGGCCTAGAATATACGCGCTCGTTGAGCCGCAACGGCTTCGCGCAGATCACGGCGGTCTTTTCGGACGCGACGGACATCTATTTCGCCCGCCAGCAGGTGGGCGAGCGTCTGCGGGGCGTGCAAGAGAATCTGCCCGACGGCGTGAACCCTGAAATGGGTCCGATCGCGACAGGCCTGGGCGAGGTGTACATGTACACCGTTCGTCTCGATCATCGCGAGGACGACAAGCACAAGCCCGGTGAACCGGGCCAACAGCCCGATGGCAGCTACATCACGCCAGAGGGCGAGCGACTGACGACCGAAGAGGACAAGGCGACCTACCTGCGCACCGCGCAGGACTGGATCGTGACGCCGCTTCTGAAGACCACACCGGGCCTCGCCGGTGTCGACTCGATTGGCGGTTACGCCAAGCAGTTCCTCGTCGTGCCCGACGTGCAGAAGCTGGCCTCGCTCGGCATCACGCTGACGGACCTGGGAAATGCGCTGGAGCGCAATAACACCAGCGTCGGCGGTGGCTTCGTCAATCGCAATGGCGAAGGTCTGGCTGTTCGCTCGGATGCGCTCGTTCGCAATGCCAGCGAGTTGGCCAGGACCGTGATCGCGACACGTAACGGCGTGCCGATCACGGTCGAACAAGTTGCGACTGTGAAGACGGGTCAGGCGATCCGCATGGGTTCGGCATCGGAGAACGGTACCGAAGTCGTCGTCGGCACGGCGATCATGCGGATCGGCGAGAACAGCCGCATCGTGTCGACCGCGGTCGCTGAGAAACTGAAGACGATCAACGCTTCGCTGCCTCCTGACGTCGTAATTCAGCCGGTGCTGAACCGCACCGAGCTGGTCAATTCGACGATCAAGACGGTCGCGAAAAACCTGTCCGAAGGCGCGGTGCTGGTCATCGTCGTGCTCTTCCTGCTGCTCGGCAACTTCCGTGCGGCCCTGATCGCGGCGCTGGTCATCCCGATCACCATGATGCTGACCGGCTTCGGGATGCTGCGTGCCGGCGTCTCGGCGAACCTGATGAGCCTTGGCGCCTTGGACTTCGGTCTGATCGTCGACGGCGCCGTCATCATCGTTGAAAACGCGCTGAGGCGGCTTGCCGAACAACAGCATCATGAAGGTCGCTTGCTGACCGTCAAGGAACGGCTTGCGACCGTGGCAGCCGCCGCTCGCGAGATGATCCGCCCCTCGGTTTACGGGCAGGCAATCATCATCCTCGTCTACGTACCGCTGCTCACGCTGACCGGCGTGGAGGGTAAAACGTTCGGACCGATGGCGCTGACCGTCATCATCGCGCTCGCCTTCGCCTTCATCCTCTCTCTCACCTTCGTGCCGGCGATGATTGCGATCTGGCTGTCGAAGAAGGTCGAGGAGAAGGACGGCCGCATCATCACGTGGCTGAAGAAGCGCTACGAACCCGGTCTCGACCGGGCCATGAAGCGCCCGACGCTGACGATCGGTGCGGGTGTGGGAAGCCTTGTGGTGGCGGCGCTTGCTTTCACTACGCTCGGCTCGGTGTTCCTGCCGCAGCTCGACGAAGGCGATTTGCTGATCCAGTCGCTCCGCATTCCGGCAACGTCGGTCCAGCAGAGCCAGGCGATGCAGGTGCCGATCGAGCGGATGATGTCGAAGCAGCCGGAGGTGCAATTCGTCTATTCCAAGACGGGCACCGCCGAGCTGGCGGCCGACCCGATGCCGCCGAACGCGACCGACATGTTCGTCATCCTGAAGCCGCGCAAGGATTGGCCGGATCCTGAGCTTCCCAAGGAGGAGCTGGTCAGCCGGATCGAGGGTAATCTCGCGAAGATTCCGGGAAATGCCTACGAGATCACCCAGCCCATCCAGATGCGCTTCAACGAGCTGATCGCCGGCGTGCGCGGCGACATCGCGGTGAAGGTGTTCGGGGACGACTTCAACCAGATGAACCGGACGGCCGAGCAAATCGCGGCGGTGCTGCGCAGAACGCAAGGCGCAGCGGACGTGAAGGTGGAGCAGACGACCGGTCTTCCCATGCTCGACATTCGCGTCAACCGCGACGCGATGGCGCGGTTGGGCGTTACGGCTCAGGATGTGCAGGACACCGTGACTGCGACGATCGGCGGGCGAACATCGGGCCAGATCTTCGAGGGCGACCGTCGCTTCCCCGTGGTGATCCGCCTGTCGGAGGCGCAGCGTGCCGACATCGGCCTGCTCCAACAGGTGCAGGTGCCGGTGGCAGGCGGCGGCTATGTACCGCTGTCCAGCGTCGCCGAGATCAAGGTGGTCGATGGTCCGAACCAGATCAGCCGCGAGAACGGCAAGCGGCGCGTGGTGGTGCAAGCCAACGTGCGTGGCCGCGACGTCGGATCCGTCGTGGCGGATGCGCAGGCGGCGATCGGCAGCCAACTCCGGCTGCCTGCCGGCACCTATCTCGAATGGGGCGGTCAGTTCGAGAACCTGCAATCGGCGAGCGAGCGGCTGAAGCTGGTCATTCCGGCCTGCTTCATCCTGATCCTGTTGCTGCTTTATGGCGCATTGGGATCGGTCCGCGATGCTGCGATCGTCTTCACCGGCGTGCCATTCGCGCTGGTGGGCGGCGTTCTGCTGCTCTTCCTGCGCGGCATGGACTTTTCGATCTCGGCGGCGGTGGGCTTCATCGCCCTGTCGGGCATCGCGGTCCTCAACGGCCTCGTCATGGTCAGCTCAATCCAGGATCTGATCCGGTCGGGGCTATCGCGCGAGGAGGCGGCCCATGTCGGCGCAATGCAGCGTCTGCGGCCAGTCGTCATGACCGCGCTCGTCGCAAGCCTCGGCTTCGTGCCGATGGCGCTTGGCGAGGGGGCGGGCGCGGAGGTGCAGAAGCCATTGGCGACCGTCGTCATCGGCGGCCTGATCTCGGCGACGCTGCTGACGCTGTTCGTGCTGCCGACGCTCTACACCCGGTTCGGGCAGAAAGTGATCGAGAAGCCCGAGCACTACAATGAGGAGCATGAAGGGGACGACCACGGTCAGACCTTCGTGAACAACTTGGCCTGATGGGTGCGCGGGGCGATCCGCGATCGCCCCGCTCATCTCTGGGAGATGGGGATATGCCTCGCACCAAAACCAGCTCAATGCTTCACGGCGGGCCACTGCGGATCTGGTCGGCGATCACCGATCCGGATCATCGTCGGGCTTGGAGTCCGCTCGTATTCCTCGACAACCCGTGCCAGCTTGGCGAAACGGAATGTACCTTCGCGATCCAGGGCATCACCCGGCCAATTCGGACGCCGGCCCGGGTCGATCAATTCGATAAGCCGCGCGCCTTCGCTTGGTCCTGCGGCATCCCTTATCTGTTCACGCTCGAAGAACGGTACGAGCTGGCAGGGGACGATGGTGGCACTAGGCTAACACATAGCTGCAGGCTGGGCGGGGCGCTGTCTCTGCCGTTCGCGGCGATGATGTTGCGTCGTCTGCGGTCCCTGATGATCGAGGCTGACGATCGCCTCGCAACCTATCTGCGCTGGCGGGTGGGTCAGCCTGCCCGTGGGATCAATCGTCAGCACGTCCCCTCCCGCTACAGGAGGAAGGCGCGATGATGCCGTTGAAGCGGGTACTGCCCGCCCTCATCCTCGTTGTCGGGCTGGCGGCTTGCACGGAAAGCAAGCCGCCAGCCCCGCCAACGGAGCAGCAAATCCATTCGTCCGACAGCGCCGTGGCGACCGGGGAAATGGGGCGCCATCCCTATCGCTGTTCCGACGGGGAACCGCTGTTCGTCGACTACAAGGACAACGGCCTGCAGATCGATTTTCGGCGCTCCAGCAGCGCCGTGCCCATGACGCTGACCGCGCCAGCGCAGAGCCTCCAATATGTCGGCGAGACAGCCACCGCGACCTTCAAGGGGTCGCAGCTCACCGTCGTGGAAGGCGAGGGCCGCACCCGAATCTGCGAACGGGAGGGCGCCCGATGAACCGTCCTGTCTTCCGACACGTCGCACTGGAACGGGAGAGAAACGATGTCTGACACGTCGATCTCGAATGTGATGGTCATTCGGGCAGAAGTGATCGCGCGAAGCCGCGCTTTGCGTGAGGCGCAGCCGACGGCACCGCCCGGCGTGACGCCGACCGCTCCGGCGTCGAACTTCGCCGACACCCTCAATGCCGTGGTCGCGAAGGTCAACGAGACCCAGGAGCAAGAGGATGTCGTCACCGAAGCATATGAGCGTGGCGAAACCACCGACATTGCAACCGTCGCGCTCATCCAGAGCCGCGCATCCATTACTTTCGAGGCGACCCTGCAAGTCCGGAACAAGCTGCTGTCCGCTCATCGGGACATCATGAACATGCCGATCGGATGACGATCGCTAAGAGATTTAGGGCGTAATTGATATGATAGTCGGCGCGAGGCCACGTTTTAGGCAGATCATTATCGAGGTTTGGAAGCCTCTCACGATCCTGTTCGTGTGGGACGTGGCGGTGACGGCATTCCACATGATGACCCCGATCAAGGAACCGCCTTTGCCGACGGCGCTGTTCGGCACTGCCATCGCGCTCTTCATGGGGTTTCGGACCAACGCAGCTTATGCGCGCTGGTGGGAAGCGCGAACCCTTTGGGGCACGCTCATCAATGCGTCGCGCAGCCTGGCCAGGATCACACGCAGCCTGACCAAGGGGGAACCCGAGGGCAGTGAGACGCGGCACAACATCATCCTGCGGCAGATCGCCTTCGCGCACTCGATGCGCTGCCAGCTTCGCCGACAGTCGCCCTATGAAGACATTGCCCGGATCGCCGGAACGGACGTCGCCGATATGGCGGTCGCTCGCCTGAACCCTGCCAACGCGCTCTTGGAGGACGTATCGGGCATTTACGCCGCCGCGCTCGCGGAAGGTCGGATCACCGAGATCCAGCAGGCAACTGTGGAGCGCGTCCTGATCGACATCGCCAATGCGCAGGGTGGCATGGAGCGGATCAAGAATACGCCGCTGCCCAATGGCTTTCGGTTCTTCCCGAACCTCTTCACGCGCGTGTTCTGCGTGCTGCTTCCGATCGCGCTGGTCGAATCCCTGGGCCTTGCCACGCCGATCGGATCGACGCTGATCGGACTCGTCTTCCTCGCGGTGCTGAGCATAGGCGAGGATCTGACCGATCCGTTCGCCAATAGCGTCCACGATGTCCCACTCACGGCCATGTGCCGCACGATCGAGATCGACCTTCTTCAGACGGCGGGACTACCGGCCCCTGAGCCGCTGACGCCCGATCACGGCGTGCTGTGGTGAGGGCGGTGCGCGCCTTGCGGCACCTGCCTGGCCTGACAGCCGCGCGCATCGGCGCCGTTCTGTTCGCGGGTATGGTCGTAGGGGCGTGCAATCCCGCTCCAAGCGAACCGGCCGAGCCGGCGCATGAAAAGCATCTGACGCCTCGATTGATCGCGCAGCGCATCATGTATTGCGACGATGGATCGCGCGCCGATGTCGACTTCATCGACGACGGCCTGAAGATGGCTGTCACCTGCCTGCCCAAAGGCAGAACCGAGATCCTGCACGCGCAACGGACCGGCGAAGAATTTCGCGGCGACCAGTCGCGGGCAGTCGTGGCGGGCGGGTCGATCGCCTTCACGCAGCGCGGGAAGATCCGCGTCTGTCATCGAACACCGGAGGAATCATAGGATATGCAGGCATTGCTCTACACGCTTGCGCCTGTGTTGGCGGTCGTGCTCGGCGCGATCATCGCGAGCCGCACCAAGTTAAATCCTGGCCTCGTGGCGGGGCTACAGCATCTTGCTGCCGGCGTCGTGTTTGCGGCGGCAGCGACTGAAATCCTGCCGCAGGTCAAGCATGAGGCTTCGCCCAGCGCGACGTTGATCGGCGGGGCGGCGGGCGTCGTAACGATGCTGGGTCTCAAGGCTTTCGAGGCCCGCTTCAAGGGGCCGATGGCGCTGCTCGCCGCGATCGGCATCGACATCCTGGTCGATGGCCTGGTGCTCGGCCTTGCGTTCGTCGCGGGCGAGAAGGCGGGATTTCTGCTGACGATCGCGCTGACACTCGAAGTGCTCTTCCTGGGTCTGACACTGACCAACGAGCTGGCGGAAACCTATCGCTCGCGCCTGCGCATCATCGTGATCGTCTCGGCCTTGGCGCTGCTGCTGCCGATCGGCGCGCTCGCTGCCGTTCCTGTCGCCACGCTCTCGCCGGTAATGGTCGCTGGCTTCCTGAGCTTTGGGCTGATGGCGCTGCTCTACCTCGTCACGGAAGAGCTGCTGGTTGAGGCGCACGAGAAGCCTGACACCCCGCTCATCAGCTCGATGTTCTTCGTAGGGTTCCTTGCCCTGCTAACGCTCGAGGAGATCATGGGATGATCCCGAGCAACGACAATAATGGCGGCGAAGAGCGTCGCACCCTCTGGATCGTCCTGCTGCTGAACGCGGCAATCGCGGCGGGCTTCTTCGTCTCAGGATTTTTCGCGGATTCGAGCGCCCTGATCGCCAACGGTGTCGACAACCTGTCCGATACGGCCGTGTATGCGTTGAGCCTTGTGGCGCTAACCCGGGGCCAGACGTGGAAGACACGCGCTGCGGTCGCTTCGGGCGTCATGCTGCTGATCTTCGCGGGCGGTATATTGATCGACGTTGGCCGGCGCTACCTTCAGGGCAGCGAGCCGATCGGACCGACCATGATGGTCATGTCGGCGATCGCCGGCGTCGTAAACTACCTCTGCCTGCGGCTGCTCCAGCGGCTCAAGGATCCGGACGTTAACCTACGGGCCGCCACCACCTTCAGCTTCAATGACTTCATTTCCAATGGCGGCATCCTGATCGCGGGCGTGCTGGTGCTGTGGCTGGGCACCAACTGGCCGGACCTTCTGGTCGGCTTCGCTACCGCCATCATCGCCATCAAGGGCGGTGTCGAAATCCTGCGCGACGCGAGCGCCGAAACCAAGAAAAGCGAAAGGAGGTCGTCATGAACGACAAGCTCGAACTCGATATTCCAGTATTGTTGCCGGACCTTCCTGACGCGGCCGACGCTTGCCTGGACCGTCTCGTATCAACCCTGTCGAAGCGCGAAGGCGTCGACCGGGCGCATGTGATCTGCCTCGACGGCGACACGCCGGCGGCCCTGTGCATCCATTTCGACGCCGCCAAGCTGCCGCTGCCGCGATTGCGTGAAATGGTGCGGGCCGCAGGTGCCGAAATCACTGAACGCTACGGTCATGCGATCTGGCAGGTGACAGGGATCAGTCACGAACGGCGGGCGCGCACGGTCAGCGATGCGCTATGCGCGTTGCCCGGGGTGGTACAGGCAAGCGCCAGCACCAGCGGGTCGGTCCGGGTCGAATATGATCGCCGAGAGACCACAGAAGAGGAAGTGCGCGCTGCTCTTCGCAAGCTGCAGGTGAGGGTTGGCAAGCGGGTCGCCGCCGATGACCATGCCGGCCACGACCACGGCCCCGGGGGCCACGACGCAGGCGAAGAGAAGCACGGCCCCGGCGATGGTCACGACCATAGCCACGCCGAATTTCTCGGCCCCAATACCGAGTTGATCTTCGCGCTTGCCTGCGGCGCGCTGCTGGGAATCGGCTATGCGATCGAGAGGCTGGTTGCCGGCGCACCGGAGTGGCTGCCCACGGCCTGCTATGTCGCAGCCTATTTCTTCGGCGGGTTCTTCACGCTGCGCGAGGCGATCGACAACCTTCGGATGAAGAAGTTCGAGATCGACACGCTGATGTTGGTCGCTGCCGCCGGCGCCGCTGCGCTGGGCGCATGGGCCGAAGGCGCGCTGCTGCTATTCCTTTTCAGCCTTGGCCATGCGCTTGAGCATTACGCGATGGGACGCGCCAAGAAGGCGATCGAGGCGCTGGCGAAGCTCGCGCCCGAAACCGCGACCGTGCGACGCGACGGCCAGACCAGCGAAATCCCGGTCGAGCAAATGGTCGTTGGGGATGTCGCCATCGTCCGCCCGAACGAGCGCCTGCCTGCTGACGGCTTCGTCATCACGGGCACCAGCGCGATCAACCAGGCCCCGGTGACGGGTGAAAGCATCCCGGTCGACAAGGTGCCGGTCGCCGATGCCGCCGCGGCGCGGGCAAAGCCTGATGCAGTGGACGCGGAGAGCCGGGTTTTCGCCGGTACGATCAACGGTGGCGGCGCGATCGAAATCGAGGTGACACGCCGTTCCAATGAAAGCGCGCTCGCCAAGGTCGTGAAGATGGTGAGCGAGGCGGAGACGCAGAAGTCTCCGACGCAGCGCTTCACCGATCGGTTTGAGCGGATCTTCGTGCCTGCTGTCCTGATCCTGTCGGTGCTCCTGCTCTTCGCATGGGTGGTCGTCGACGAGCCGTTCCGCGACAGCTTCTATCGCGCGATGGCGGTGCTGGTGGCAGCAAGCCCGTGCGCGCTCGCCATCGCAACGCCGAGCGCTGTCCTGTCTGGCGTTGCCCGTGCAGCGCGGGGCGGCGTGCTCGTGAAGGGCGGTGCACCGCTCGAAAACCTCGGGTCGCTCAAAGCGATTGCTTTCGACAAGACGGGGACGCTGACCGAAGGTCGTCCGCGCATCACCGATGTCGTGCCCGTCGATGGCGCCGATGAAGGCGAGCTGCTGGCGCTGGCCGTCGCCGTCGAAGCGTTGAGCGACCATCCTCTGGCCCAAGCGATCGTCAAGGACGGCCGCGAACGACTGAACGATCGTGCCGTGCCGACTGCCGGCGACCTCAAGAGCCTGACCGGTCGGGGCGTCACCGCGAGCGTGGATGGCGAGACGGTCTGGATCGGCAAGGCCGAGATGTTCGGGAGTGAGGGCATTCCGGCGCTGGGGCAGGGAGCGCAGAACGCGATCGCGAAACTGCGCGAGAACGGTCGCACGACGATGGTGGTCCGCAAGGGAGACCGCGACCTGGGCGCGATCGGCCTGATGGACACGCCCCGCGAAGCGGCAAAGACCGCGCTGCGCCGGCTGCACGAGATGGGCGTGTCGCGGATGATAATGATCTCTGGCGACCACCAGAAAGTCGCCGAAGCGATCGCCAACGATGTCGGGATCGACGAGGCGTGGGGCGACCTCATGCCCGAAGACAAGGTTGCGGCGATCAAGAAACTCGCCGGCGAAGACAAGGTCGCAATGGTGGGTGACGGCGTGAACGATGCCCCGGCGATGGCAAGCGCCACGGTCGGCATCGCGATGGGCGCGGCGGGGTCGGACGTTGCGCTGGAGACAGCCGACGTCGCCCTGATGGCTGACGATCTGGCGCACTTGCCATTCGCGGTGGGCCTAAGCCGGCATACGCGTGGAATTATCCGGCAGAACGTCTTCGTCAGCCTGGGTGTCGTCGCCTTCCTCGTTCCTGCCACCATCCTTGGCCTCGGTATTGGGCCAGCGGTGGCGGTTCATGAAGGATCAACGCTGCTTGTTGTCATCAATGCGCTCAGGCTGCTCGCCTACCGCGATCCGGCGGGGAAGGCAGCATGAAGTGGATGATCGCCTTCGACCTCGACGGCACGCTTGCCGAGAGCAAGCGGCCGCTATCGGAAGATATGGCCGCAACCCTCGCCCGATTGCTCGCCGTCACGGATGTGGCGGTGATCTCGGGCGGGGACTGGCCGCAGTTCGAAAAGCAGGTCGCCTCGCGTCTTCCTGCCGGCGCCGCGCTTGACCGTCTCTGGTTGATGCCGACCACAGGCACAAAACTCTATCGGTTCATCAATGGCGCTTGGCGCGCAGTCTATACCGAGCTGTTCGACGATGCAGAGAAGGCGACGATCCGCGCGGCCTTCGATCAGGCCCTGACCGATGCCGGCCTCGCCGACGAACGTATCTGGGGCGAACGGATTGAGGACCGGGGCAGCCAGATTACCTTTTCGGGGCTGGGGCAGGCAGCGCCGCTAAAGGAAAAGGAAGCGTGGGATCCTGACCGAAAGAAGCGGACCGCGTTGCAGGCCACGTTGCGCGCGACGCTGCCGGACCTCTCGATCAATCTAGGTGGCACGACATCGATCGACGTGACCAGGGCAGGGGTGGACAAGGGCTATGGCCTGAAGCGCTTGAGTGCTGAAAGCGGCGTCCCGCTCGACGGGATGCTGTTCATCGGCGATGCGATCTTCCCCGGTGGGAATGACTATCCCGCCGCTGAAATTGGCCTCGATACGGTGAGAGTGCGCGACGTTGCGGAAACCACCGCCGTCGTGACTGCCATCATCGCATGTCTGCACCGGTAGGGATCGCCGATGTTCGCGATCCCCGCCTTGGGCCTGAACGTCTGTGGGACTCTCGGCCCGACCTTACCCCTTTACCTCCGATCTGGAGCAATCGCGTAGAACAGGCAGGCCGGCATGTTTCAAAGCTCGTGGTGGGAGATAACCACCCATATCATCAGTCTCGCCGTCGCCTACGCGCTCGCCCTTCCTGTTGGCTGGGATCGCGAGAAGGACGCCCGCAGCGCAGGCATCCGTACATTCCCGTTGGTTGCCATCGCCAGTTGCGGCTTCGTGCTGGTGAGCATTGCGATCCTCGGCCGCACGTCTCCAGCGCAAGCCAGGTTGCTCGAAGGTCTGATTACGGGTGTCGGCTTCATCGGGGGCGGCGCGATTCTGAAGAAGGGCGACAAGGCGTCAGGCACAGCGACGGCGGCCAGTCTGTGGGCGACTGGCGCGCTCGGCGCGGCCGTGGGCTACGGCCTATACGACATCGCCTTCATCCTGAGCGCTACCACCTTCCTCACCCTGCGCTGCTCTCGTCCGCTCAAGCGCGCCACCAATGGCGACGTCGGCAGCTCGGCGAGCCGATGACGAGCCCTTGGGCGAGCCGATGGATGCGGCCTGTGCGATCCCTTACCCGGCGCTGGGCACCGGCAAGGACCATCGCGGCGCGTGACCGCCAACATCGCTTGCTGCGCTGGGCGACGCTGCTGGAGCGCAATCCCCACCAGATCATCGGCCTGCTGTCCCCTTCGTGGGCGGGCGGCGACGCGCGCGGCACGATGGTCGATCGGCCGAGCGCGATCGATGTCGCATGGAGCGACGTGGTGCTGCGGGTGATGGGGTTGGCGGGACGATCGCGCGGTGAAGCAAAATCGTTCTTCGGGTTGTCGGATGCCGAGCTGGATCGGATTGCCGCAGGTTCGTGGCGGTGTCCGGTTCGACCCGCTTGGCAGGTCGCCGTGCGGATCAGGAACGTCGAATGTCCGCGCCTGGAAAATCGGATCGTTGGGTCCGTCGTCGCCCTCCTGCTCGTGATTTGCGCGATCTCCTATTGGATCTTCTGACGAGGCTGGTTTGTGTTCGACATTATAACATCGATCCTCGCGTCACTCGGCGGCTTTGGCGTCTTCCTGTTGATGCTGGCGGAGAACGTCTTTCCCCCGATCCCGTCGGAAGTGATCCTGCCACTTGCCGGCTACACCGCTGCGCAGGGGCGCGGCTCGCTGTGGGTGGTGGCAATCGCCGGCACCCTCGGATCGGCTGCAGGGGCAGTGCTGTGGTACTATGTCGGCCGCTGGATCGGCATCGATCGATTGAAGCGCTTTGCTTCCCGCCACGGCCGATGGCTGACGTTGACGCCCGGCGAGGTCGATCATGTCGACCGCTGGTTCGACCGCTACGGTCGTTGGGCGGTTCTGTTCGGGCGCATGGTCCCGGGAGTCCGGACCCTGATTTCGGTGCCCGCAGGGGTCAGCGGGATGCCCCTTGGTCCATTCTTGGTCTCGACGCTCACCGGCTCGGCCATATGGACCGTTATCCTCGTGCTGGCGGGCTATGAGCTGGGCGAACGCTATAGCTCATCGAGCCGGTCAGCAACGCCGTGCTCGCGCTGGCCGTCATCTGGTATCTTTGGCGGGTCGCGACTTTCGGGCGATCAAGGGGTGGCCATTGATGGCTGACCTGCTGCCCGCCTTTCCTGCCGGCCTTTGGCTCATGGCGGCTTCGATGCTTGTCCGCATCACACGCTTCGCTCGTGCCTTTAGCCTGATCTCGCCAGCCAGCGCGATCGTTCTCATCAAGTGGGTTGGATGGCTTCACCGCAGCGGATTTCACGCATGGCGTCGCAACGGAGGGAAGTGGCGTTGGGCCGGAATATGGAGAGGATCGACATAATGGGGAACAGCAAGCAGCAGGCGATCATCGCCGTTGTCGCGACAATCGTTCTGTCCGGATGCGGGCTGATTAAACCACGCGACGCCGGCTATTTCCGCTTCCACGCGGAAGAGGCGAGACCGGTCGTCACACGCTGCGAGCGGGGCCAAGAGACCGGCAGCGACTGCGAGGCCGCGGCGCAGGCCGTGGCCGAGCTCGACGCGGCGGCGGGGCGGCAGTCCGGACGCTGAAGCGAGCCACCTTCGCCCGCCCCATGAACCGAATCACTATCACTGGAGAAGAATCGTAATGATCGGAAGCAACAGGCCGTTCGCGCTGATGCTGGCAATGACCGCTGTCTTAACCCCGCTTTCCGCGAAGGCACAGCATACCCAGCATGGGTCAACTGGTGCCGTGTCAGGCTCGCGAAACGAGCCGCCCGCTACGCGGGCCTACCGGGCCGCAAATGCCAAGATGCATGGCGATATGGACGTAGCCTTCACGGGTGATGCCGACGCCGATTTTATGCGCGCGATGATTCCCCATCATGAAGGCGCTATCGCGATGGCTGAAATCGAATTGAAGTATGGCCGAGATCCCGCCGTGCGCCGCCTCGCGGCCGCAGTGGTGGCAACCCAAAGGCGCGAGATCGCCGAAATGCGGACCTGGCTTGCACGTCGGCAACCCCGAAAGTAGCGGCTGATTGAAATGGTGGCGCTCACCGCCGTCAATGATGGCGACGGTCGTGATTTTGGGATCATAGGCCAGTCGCGCCGCCGCGTCCAGTTCAGGGGCCGTCTCAACGGCCATGCGGCTCAAGAGCCAGTCGGACGCGTCCTGGGCTAGGCGGGCGGCGGTGAAGATGCACCGCTTGTCGTTGCGCAGGGCCTGTAGCCAACTCGCCAGATAGGCGGCGTGGTCTTCACGGTCGTGAAGCTTGATGCCGATGGTCGCGCTGACGAACGCCGCCCCTAGCTCGGCAACCAATTCCTCTCGGGCGTAGTCCTCGCGCTTCGTGGAAATGAGAGAGGGACGGGCAAGTCGGTCAACATGTCCCGTCGCGTGGCAAAGTTCGTGCGTTAGGGTCGAATAATAGTCATCGCTGGTGTGGAAATCGGCAAACTCGGGCATGACCACATGATCGCCCCTCGGCTGATAATAGGGCTGAGATCCGAAGTGTTTCAGGGCGACGGGGATGCGAGCGAAAAGCGCGTCCAGCTCGGCATCCCGCTCATCGGAATTGGTTGCGGTGATGATCGGCGCGGGGGTTGGATATTTCGCCTCGATGCCATCGATTTGCTCGGCATTGAAAACGGTATAGCGCTTAAGGAACGCCACCTGACGCTTGCCGTCCTCGCTGCTCTCTCCACTCTTGTCGGCGTCAACCTCAATCTTGTTGGCATAGACGACGGTCGAACCCTTCTCGCCCTTGCGGACGCATCCACCAAGCGCAAGCGCTTGCTTGAAGGTCAGCCAATGCGGAGAGGCATAGCTGTAGGTGCTCGCAATCCTAGCGGCGTTTGCTCG
>NZ_BCYY01000009.1 GCF_001598435.1 Sphingomonas pituitosa NBRC 102491 | reverse complement strand
AACGCGTGATCCCGCTCGGCCATATCGCCAGCGAGCTGCTCGCGGCGGCGTCCCGATGACCGCCGGCCGGTGATCGAGCCGGAGGGCGTCACCAAAGCGGGCCCGCCCGAAGCAGATGAGGACGACGACGGCTGTTCCGAGGGGGTGGCGGAGCCGGCCGGAGGGCGCACCGGGGCGGCCCGATCCTCGAAATGGTCCGGCGCGATCGGCGGAATGCTCCCGGTTCGTCCGGCGATCGCGGCGGAGTCCTCGCAAGAATCGGGCATGCTCGTTCCGCTGAGACAATTTGCGCCGAAATCGAGCTGTTCGTGACCGTATTTAAGACGACGGGATCGTTGCTAAGCGGATCGGCTCTCGATACGTCGGTTGTCGGGGGGAATCATGCAATCTTTGCATCAACATGAACGTGCGCGCGCTCGTAGCGTGACGAGCGATTCGAGAAGTCGTGCGGCGATCGTGCCGTCGACTGCCACCATCGCGGCGGGCATGACGGCGACACGCTATTCCGCCCTGCTCGTCGATCTCAACAACTTCGCGACCTTCCCGACGCTTGCGGTCGGCATCTTGACGGCGTCGCTGCGAAATGCCGGGCACGATGCCCGCTTGCTGGTGCCGCTTGCCCATGACGTGCCCGCTGCAGAGCGCGAGCGCGTCGAATGGCGGCTCGACCACTGGATGCGGCGCCTGCATCTTTCCACCTTGCCCCTGGCGCGCGGCGTGCGCGGCGCAGCAAGGAGCCTGCGTTACTGGTGGCGGCAGCGGCCGCATCCGCGGGTGTTGCGCGAAATCTCCAAGGCGCTTGCGGACAAGCCCGACATCCTGCTGCTCTCCGCCTATCTCCAGCACCATGCGACCGTCGTCGAGATCGGCAAGCGCGCCAAGGCGGCGGGCGTTCCGCTGCTGCTGGGCGGCCCTGCCTTCAACATGAAGGGCGTGGCGGACAGCTGGCGCAGCGTGCCTGGGCTGACCGCGATCTTCGGGGGCGAGGCCGACGTGGTGCTGCCCGATCTGGTCGATACGGTCATCCGCGGCGGTGACCTGCTCGCGTTCGACGGCGTGACGCTGCCCGACGGGCGGCGCAGTCGGCCTGCGCCGCCCTTCCGCCCGGTCGACACCTCGCCGGTGCCCGATTTTGCGGATTTCCCCTGGGACCGTTACCGCGTCCGCATCGTACCGATGATGACCGGTCGCGGTTGCCAATGGGCACGCTGCAGCTTCTGCAGCGACGTGGTCTCGGTCAACGGCCGCACCTTCCGCACGCGCAGCCTGGAATCGGTGCTCCACGAAATGCGCGAGCAGTCGCGCCGCCACGCGACCACCAATTTCCTGTTCCTGGACCTGAAGCTGAACAGCAACCCGGCCATGTTCCGCGGCATCGCCGAACACGCGCAGGACGTGGTGCCCGGCGCGCAGTGGATCGGCACGGTCCATGTCGATACCCGCGCCGACAACGGCCTGTCGCGCGCGGATCTCCGCGCCGCGGCGGCGGGCGGGATGCGCCGCGTCAGCTTCGGGCTGGAAAGCGGTAGCCAGCGCATGCTCGACCTGATGCAGAAGGGGGCGACCGTCGAAGGCAATGCCGCCTTCATCCGGCATGCCTTCGAGGCCGGCATCTCCGTGCGATGCACCATGTTCAAGGGGTATCCGGGCGAAACCGCCGCGGATCTGGCGGAGACGGCCGCCTTCCTGGAGGCGCACGCGCCCTATCTGGATCGTGTCCGGTTCAACGACTTCTCCATTCTGGAAGACACGCCCGTGTGGCAACAGATGCAGGACGGCAGCTTGCCCGATCTGGTCGTCCGCGGGTTCCGCCCGGCACTCGGCCGCGCCTTTGCCGATCAGCGGGCGACCCAGGCCGCCGAGTATCGGCGCGCCAAGGCGCGCGTGCTGCAGGCGGTCTACGCGATCAACCGCCGCAAGCTGCGGCCGGGCGCGCAGATGTTCGACGGCATGATGTGATGGTCGATCGCTTCGTAGGCGCCGATCCGGTGCGGCGGCGGATGCGGCGCCTGTCCGCGGGCGAGCGTCGCGAGGAGGCGCTGGCGTTTCTGGACGATTTTGCGCGCGAGACGGGGCAGCCCGCCGCCGCCGCGGCCGCACGCCGGGCCGAGGTGGTGCGCGCGCTGCGTCGCACCGGCGGCTATGCGCATACGCCCGAGGAGCTCGCCTTCGGCGCGCGGCTGGCGTGGCGGAACCACGCGCGGTGCATCGGGCGGTTGTGGTGGAAGTCGCTGGAAGTGCGCGACTGCCGGGCCATGGAAACGCCCGGGCAGGTCGCCGCACAGCTGTTCGCGCACATGGAGGAGGCCTTTGCGGGCGGGCGGATCCGCTCCTGCATCAGCATCTTTCCGCCCGCCAGGGGCGATGCGCTGCCCGTCACGGTCGAAAGCCCGCAGGTGCTGCAATATGCGGGCTATCTCCAGCCGGACGGCACCACATTGGGCGATCGGCAGAATGTCGAGCTCACCCGCACCGCGATCGGTCTCGGCTGGACGCCGCCCGAGCGGCCGGGCGCCTTCGATCTGCTGCCGCTGATCCTGCGCGACCCCGGCGGCTTCCGGCACTTCTTCCCCATCCCGGAGGCGATCGTGCAGGAGGTGGCGATCCGCCACCCCGCGCATCCCGACCTCGCCCGGCTCGGCTTGCGCTGGTATGCGGTGCCGTGCGTGGCCAACATGCACCTGACGATCGGCGGCATCGAATATCCCTGCGCGCCGTTCAATGGGCATTACATGGCCAGCGAGATCGCCTCGCGCGACTTCGCCGATCGCAAGCGCTACGACCTGTTGCCCCGGATCGCCGAAGCGCTGGGATTTGCGCCGTCGGAAAGCGCAGACCCGCTGTGGCGCGACCGTGCCCTTACCGAACTGAACTCCGCGGTGCTGCACAGCTATCGCGCGGCCGGGGTGGACATCGTCGATCACCACACCGCGAGCGAGCAGTTCATGGAGTTCGTCAAGCGCGAGCAGCGCGAAGGCCGGACGGTCTCGGCGGACTGGGCGTGGATCGTGCCCCCGCAGGCGAGCGCCGCTTGCCCGGTCTTCCACCTCGGCATGGAGGACCTGCATGCCGTTCCGAATTTCTTCGCCAGCCGCGCGCTGGACGGCAACCGGTTGCGGGTCAATCGTCGGGATCGGCGGCGGAGCGAGTGGCTGCAGCGCTATGATCGCCTGAAGGCGCGCTGGCGCGACTGGCGGCGGCAGCGCGACGCGCTGCTGCAGCGCTGAGCCGATGCTCTCGATCCTGCTGGTCTGCTGGAACCAGAGCGCCGCCACCCGCGCCTGCCTGGCCCGGTTGTGCGGAGCGCCGCCGGCAGCGCCGCACGAGATCGTCGTGGTCGACAACGGCTCCGCCGACGACACGGCGGCCATGATCCTGCGGGAATTCCCCACGGTCCGGCTGGTTGAAGCGGGCGCCAATCTCGGCTTCGCGGGCGGCGCCAATCTCGCCGCCCGGCACGCGCGGGGCGACACGCTGCTGTTCCTCAACAACGATACCTTGCCGCTCGACGGCGCGATCGACGCGCTGCTCGCCTTTGCCGAGGCGCGGCCCGGCGCGGGCCTGTGGGGCGGCCGGACCGTGCGCGAGGACGGGCGGGTCAATCCCACCGAAAGCCTTGCCGCGCCCAGCTTCTGGGGCAGCGTCTGCGTCGGGCTGGGGCTGTCGGGCAGCTTCCCGCGCAGCCGCCTGCTGAACCCGGAGGGCTATGGCGGCTGGGCGCGCGATTCCGTCCGCGAGGTGGGGGCGCTTTCGGGCTGCTTCCTGATGATCCGCGCGCCCTTCTTCGCGGCCCTTGGCGGGTTCGACGCGCGCTATTTCCTCTACGGCGAGGATGTCGACCTCAACCTGCGCGCGCGGGCGCTGGGCGCGCGGCCCTGCTTCACGCCGGCCGCGACGATCCAGCACAGCGGCGGCGCCAGCAGCCGGCCGGAAGACATGATGACCTATCTCCTGAGCGCGAAGGTCGAGCTGGTGCGGCGCCACCTGGGGCCGGTGCGCGGGCGCCTGGCGGCACAGGTCTATCTGTTCGGCGCCTGGCTGCGTGCGCATGCCTTTGCGGTGCTGGGGCGCTGGCACCCGCGCTTCGCCGACCGGCGGAGGACCTGGCAGCTCGTCTGGCGGCGGCGACGCCACTGGCGCAACGGCGTCATTTCACGCCCGCTCGCGGAGCTGCTGCCGCACCGCTGACAATCCGTCGGCCACCGCTGCATCCAGCCGCGCCTGCCGTGCCGCGAGCCACGCCGCCCGTGCGTGCGGGGCGGGGGCGGGTGCATCGACCAGCGCCCGGGCGAACGCTTCCGCGTCCGGCGCCTGGATCACGTCCGCGGGCAGGGCGCCGACCAGCGCCCCCGCCTCGCGCGTGGCGACGACGATCCGTCCCGATGCGATGGCATCGAGCAGCTTGAGATTGGCCCCGACCCTGGCGAGCGACGGCACCGCGATGCGCCGGGCGTCGTGCAGAAAGCGTCGGGCGTCGGGCACCGGCCCGAGGAAGGTGACACCCGGGATCTCCGGCAGCCGGCGGCGGTCGATCGCGCCGCCGATCACCACGCGCCAGCCGCGCGGCAGCCGCGGCTGGACCTCGCCCAGAAACCAGGACAAGGCGCGGTGGTTGGGCTGCCAGCGCCAGTTGCCGAGAAGCGCGACCTCGGCGGCACCCTCCGGAGCCGCATCGTCCTGGAGCGCCATGGCCGACAGCGGCGGCAGCGCCTGCACCCGCGTGCCTGCATGGGGGGCGAGCACGGCGGCGTCGGCATCGCTGATGCACCAGCTGCGCACGGCGGCGCGGGCCAGCGCCTGCTCCATGGCGCCGATATGGCGCGCTTCGCGCGCATAGATGCGGCGGCCGAGCGCACCGGCTTCCCCGGCGAGCCTGGCATAGAGCCGCGCCTCTGCATGATGCGCGAGGTACAGGAGCGGAATCCCGCCGAGCAGCGGCTGGATCCATCCCATCTGGGCATGGTCGATCAGCACGGCGTCCCAACCCTGGCGCGCCAGCTGGAGTGCGAGCGCGCGTCGATAGGCGGAACTGACCCATTTCTGCACGGAGAATGCGTTGCGGCCCAGGGCCTGCACCGCCCAGCCGAGCGCGTGAAAGGGCGCGGCGCGCGTTTCCACCGCGCGCGGGCCGGCGCTCACCTCGCCCTCGGCGGACGCCGCGCCATAGCCCAGCACCGTCACGTCCGCGCCGTTGCGGCGCAGACTGTCGACCAGCGTCTGCGACCACAGCTCGCCGCCGTTGCGGCGCCGCCCCGGCAGCACCGTCGTCGAGAACAAGATGCGCATGGCTCCCCCAATCGCTCCCCCGAAAGATGCGCATTTTCTGGCAGGTCAGGCCCGCTGAAGGAAGGCGCCCGCGGTCAATCGGCTGCGGGTGCGGCGGCGCCATGGGCCGCCGGCGGCTGGTCGCGCCAGATCCAGCGCAGCACCTCCGGCAGGAGCGCGCCGCCTTCGGCATCGGAATGGCCGCCGGACGTCCATTCGTGGCGCACGTCGTAGCGCGGTCCGCCGCGCCGTTCGGCATCGGCATGGGCATTGGCCCATTCCAGGCTTTTCAGCATCTGCTGGTTGGCCAGGAACCAGTTGCCATGCTCGTTGTCCAGGTCCTCGCGCCCGTCCTGCAGGAACACGCGCAGCGGCCGGATCGCGCCCTTTCGGATCAGCCCCGGATAGAGATCGCCGCCGTAAGCAAGCGGGCGGCCATCGGGCGCCAGGGTCAGCCCGATCGAGGTGTAGCTGCCGATGAAGCTGAGGACGTTGCCGAACGCTTCGGGATGCCGCCACGCCAGCGTCCAGGAGGCGATGGCGCCGCTCGACGTGCCGGCCGCCGCACGGCGCCGGGGGTCCGCCGCGAAGCGCCAGCGGCGCGCGACCCTGGGCAGCAGCTCGTCCAGCGTCATGCGGGAATAGGCATCGGACAGCGAATCATATTCCTCCACGCGGTGGTCCGGATTCTGCATGCCCAGCGTGTCCGGATAGCGTGTCGATCGGTTGCCGGGCGTGACGAAGATGCCGAGCGTGGCAGGGATCGCGCCCCTGGCGATCAGGGTATCGAGCACCTCCGGCACCTTCAGCGCGCCGGTCGGGTTCGTCGCCCGCTGGCCGTCCTGGAACAGCAGCAGGTTCGGCGGGCGGGCCGGGTCATACCCTGCAGGCACATAGACCCAGTAGCGCCGCACCGTGCCGGGATAGACGCGGGAGTGCAGCTCGAACGGTCCCTCCAGGCGGCCGTGGAGGGTGGGTGCCGCCGGGCCTTGCACGGGTGTCGCCATCAGGGCCGGCGCCGTTGCCGCCAGCAATGCCCCGGCCAGCAGGATGATCCGCATTCCCCCTCCTTCCACGATGGTCGCCCGCTTCTACCCTACAAGCCGGCGAGATGCGCCATCGTCTTGTGCGCGCGGCAGAAAATCCTCGGCAAGTCAGCAGAGGCCGGCAAACCAGGCCGCATAGGGCGTGTTGCGGGCGAGATGGCGGTTATAGTCGGGCGCACCGTCCTGCCACCAGGCGGGGCCGCGCTCGCCGAGCGCATGCTTGGCGCGATCGACGGCGGCATGCGCCGTGGCTTCGGCGGCGGCGTCTTCGGTTCGCCGGGCGGCGGCGACCCCGCGCCGCGCCTGCATCAGTTCGGCGACGAGCGCGGTGCGCCGCTCCTCGGAAAGCGTCGGATCGGCCATGCGCCAGAGCCGGCCGCGCACCACGAAGTAGCGCCCGTCCGGCGTGACGGGATGTCCGGCGCGGCCGACCTGCGCATCCGTCATCGCCCGGCGGCGTAGGCGCGCGCCGCAGCGCGAACGGCAAGCCAGCGGTCGCGCTCTTCCGTTGCGTCCGCGAGCGCGCGGTGGGCAGGCTGGGCGCGGTCTCCCATTTCGGCATGCACCAGAAGATCCTCGACGGCGGCGTCGAGCGCAGCCGGCGGCAACCGGCCCGCGAGTGCGGCGCGTGCCGCGTCGCGCTGCGCATCATGGCTGCTGCCAAGCCGCAGGCTGTGGCGCGGCAGTCCGGCGGCGCGCAGCAGCGTGCTCAGCCATTTGCCGTCCCAGGAGGGCGCGCTCGCCAGCAGCTCGTGTCCGGTCAGCTGGTCGATCATCCGCCCTGCGACCGCGTCGTGCGGCTCGCCCCGTTCGAGCAGCGTCACGCGCGGGATGTGATGGATCGCCTCCGCCGCCGGATCCCAGTCTTCCCAGCCGGGGGCAGGGCGGATCAGATGCTCCTCAAACCGGCCGTCCTCGAACACCCAGGCCACTTCGATCGGGTAGCTGCGCTTGCCCAGCGACGAGGCCTCGAAGTCCAGAAACACCAGCATCCGGCAATAACGACAGGAAAGCCGTTTCGCTGCAAGGGCGTCAGCGCTGCGCCGGGTCGATCACACGGTGCACGATGTCGCTGATCGCCGCCCGATCGAGCGGGTCGCGATCGATCGAATTGTGGATGCCGATTCCTTCCACCAGCGCGTCGAGCGCGCGGGTGGTCAACGGATCGAAGAAGCGCTCCAGCGCGGCGCGGCTGTTGTTCATCCAGCGCTGCATCACCGCAGAGACCGGCGGGTGGCGCGCGGCAAATGCATAGAGCTCATAGCTGAGCAGCAGCGTGCGCGGTTCCGCCCAGACCGACCCTGCGATGATGTCGATGATCGCCTCGCGCGCGCTGTCCCGGTCGGTTGCCGCCGCCATCCGGGTACGGAAGGCGTCCGACGCTTCTTCCGCCAGCTGCACGAATGCTTCGGTGAGCAACGCCTCGAGCGTGTCGAAATAATAGGTGACCGATCCCAGCGGCACGCCCGCGGCGGCGGCGATGCGCCGGTGCGTGGTGTTCGGTACGCCGTGATCGGCGATCACGTCCAGCGCGGCGGCGATGATGCGGCGCCGCCGTTCCGGATCGTTCCGCCTCGCTGTTCCCTCGGCCACGCCAACGCTCCCCGAAACACCATTGCAATCGATATGTACAAATGTACACATGCTGCCGACACGCGGCAGGAGGGTTCCTGCCGTATTCATGTTGCGAGGGGAAGGAAGATGCAGGAACCGCAGCTGTCGCGTCGGGCGATCCTGGGGAGTGCGGTTGCGCTCAGCGTGCCGGGAGTCGCGGAGGCGGCGACGCATGGCGCGGCCGGCGAGGCCGTGCTGGGACGGAAGGACGGTCGCTGGCTCAACGCGCCCAAGCAGTGGCGCGCGGACGCCGGCGGGGACCTGATGCTGGTAACCGATCGCGGCACCGATTTCTGGCGTGAGACGCATTACGGCTTCACCCGCGACAGCGGGCATTTCCTCGGCTTCCCGACCGGCGACGCGTTCACCGCGCAGCTGCGCATCCGCGGGCGGTACGAGAAGCTCTACGACCAGGCGGGCATCATGGTGCGCGTCGACGAGCGCCGCTGGGTGAAGGCCGGCATCGAGCTGTCCGACGGGCGCGCGATGCTGAGCAGCGTCCTCACCGACGGGCGATCGGACTGGTCCACCGGCCCCTATGCCGGCGGCGCCGCGGATTTCTGGATGCGCGCGACGGTCGCGAAGGGCGTGCTGCGCCTGCAGGTCTCGGCCGACGGCAAGACCTGGCCGCTGGTGCGGCTGGCGCCGTTCCCGGTGGCATCGGCCTATCAGGTCGGCCCCATGGCGTGTACGCCGGAGCGCGAGGGGCTGGAGGTGCGCTTCTCCGATCTCCGCATCACCGCGCCGCTCGGCAAGGACCTGCACGATCTGAGCTGAACCCATGACCCAGAAGCAACGCATGCTGGCCGGCGAACTCTATACCGCCGACGACCCCGAGATCGCCGCCGACGCTGCCCGCGCGGCGGCGTGGATGGTGCGATACAACGCGTCGCTCGCCAGCGATGCGGCCGATCGGCATGCGCTGCTGGTGGAGGGACTGGGGCAGGTGGGCGAGGGGGCGGTCGTCCGCCCGCCCTTCCATTGCGACTATGGGTCCAACATCCATCTCGGGCCGCGCGTGTTCCTCAATTTCGGCTGCGTGATCCTCGACGTGGTGCGCGTCGAGATCGGCGCAGGCACGCAGATCGGGCCGGGGGTGCAGATCCTCACCGCCGATCACCCGCGCGATGCGGCGCTGCGGGCGCAGGGGCTGGAATTCGGGCGGCCGATCCGCATCGGCGCCAATGTCTGGATCGGCGGCGGCGCGCTGATCCTGCCGGGGGTGACGATCGGCGACGACGCCATCATCGGCGCCGGCAGCGTGGTGACCCGCGACGTGGCGCCGGGCGCGACGGTGGTCGGCAATCCGGCGCGGGCGGTCACGCGATGAGCGTCACCGGGGCCCGGACGCTCGACGCGACCAGCGACGGCAAGCCGCATTTCGACGTGCTGGACGGGCTGCGGGGCACCGCGGCGCTGCTGGTCGTGGCGTTCCACATCCAGGGCATCACGGTGCTGTTCGAGGCCAGCCGGTTGCTGCTCCCGCACGCCTATCTCGCGGTCGACTTCTTCTTCGCGCTGTCGGGCTTCGTCGTCGGCTATGCCTATGACGATCGCTGGGGCCGGATGACGGTGCGGGAGTTCCTCGCGCGGCGGCTCGTGCGGCTGCATCCGCTGGTCGTGCTGGGGACGGTGCTGGGGCTGGCGAGCTACTGCGTCGATCAGCCGAGGCGGATCGAGAGCGCCACCTCGTCGCTGAACGGCATTTCTCCCAGTATTTCCCAACAAGGGGGCTGCAAGGTATGATAAGGGCGGAGCCGCCCGCTCCGTGCTCACGGCCGGATACGGTGCACCTCTATCCTCATGCCATTGAGGCCTTGCTCGGAAAACCAGTCCAGCACAAATGCATGAGACTTGGTAAGCCACATGGTGCCCGTTGCGCCGATATTAGTCTTTGCCCCGACAACCTCACCGATCGATTGTTCGTATTTTGATCTTTCATCGGCAGCCCTCGCTATCACCCAGCATATTGTCTCTCCACCTGGTTTGTCCGGGACAGGCATCCATGCGGGGTTTGTGCGACTGACGTATTTACGCATAGCTGAACCTGAAGGCGGCATTTGTTCCGGACGCCAGTTCCTCTTGCCTAGTGCATCTGGGTAACCTTCAGATTCCAGGCAGTCGTGAATTGCGGTAGCCACCTGGCTCGGACTGGCGGTCGGAAGTGCCAGCTGCGCCTGGACGTATTCGCCGGGAACGATCAGCCCCGTGATCAGGGTCAGTAATTTGAATGCGGGTGCAATGCTTCGGATGCAGCTTTTACCGCATATGCGCATCTTACCCTCCGAGATATTGAATACGTCTTTTGATCATCGCCGTCGCGGCAGGCGGATAATCGATCAAGAGCAACGGTACACCCCTATCTGCCTCTTCGACAATCAAGCATTTGCCGACCATCGTTGCGCACCTCGCCTTGCGACCCGACGAAGCGATAGAGCGTCTGGCGCGTGATGCAGCGTTCGTCGCATATCTGGAGGCCTTGCGCGCCGAAACCCGCTAAGGATCCTGCGCTGATGACCGATCCCCACGATCTCGACCGATTCGTCGCCGCGCAGGACGGCAGCTACGAAGCCGCCCTTGCCGAGATCCGGCGGGGCGCCAAGCGCAGCCACTGGATGTGGTACATCTTCCCGCAGATCGCCGGGCTCGGCCGTAGCGCGATGGCGCGGCGCTATGCCATCGGCTCGATCGGAGAAGCGCGGGCCTATCTGGAGCATCCGCTGCTCGGGCCGCGGCTGCGCGACTGCGTGTCGGCGCTCCAGGACCTGACACGCGGCTCGGCGGAATCGGTGTTCGGCGAGGTCGACGCGATCAAGCTGCGCTCGTCGCTGACGCTGTTCGCCGAAGCGGGCGGCGGCCCGCTGTTCGAAGCGGCGCTGGCGCGCTGGTTCGGCGCGGCCGACCCGGCGACGCTGTCGATCCTGGCGGACGGCGCGCGCTAGCCGCCCAGCAGCGACAGGAGGATCGTGTCGATCGCCTGGGCGACGCCGTCGGCATCGTTGGCGCCGGTGACGTGCGTCGCCGCCTTTCGCACCGCCTCCGGCCCCTGGCCCATCGCGATCGAGAGGCCCGCCCGCCGGAACATCGGCAGGTCGTTATACTGGTCGCCGATCACCGCCACGTCGGCCAGCGGCACGCCGAGCGCCGCCGCGAGCGCGGCGATGCCGTCGCCCTTGTTCGCAAGCGGCGCGGTGACGTCGAGATAATAAGGCTGCGAGCGCGCGACCTCGGCCTCGTCGCCGAGCGCCGCCGCCACGTCCGCTTCCAGCCCGGCCAGCATGTCGTGGTCCGACGAGACCGCGACGATCTTGTCCACGGCATCGAGCAGCGCGCCGAAATCGCTGCACACCACCGGGTCCTGCGCCGACGTCACCCGCTCGCGCGGCGTATAATGGTCGTCGAGCCGGTCGGTATGCCACTGGCCCTTGGCGAACACCCAGCGGATCACGTCGGGCCGGGCGATCGCCGCCAGCGTGCGCTCGGCGACCCCGGCGTCGAGATGGGTCGCGGACAGGATCGTGCCGTCGGCCCGCACGATCGTGCCGCCGTTGAACGCGCCGATCGGGGTGGGCAGGGCCAGCCGCTCGGCGATCCACAGCAGGCCGCTCGGCGGCCGGGCGCTGATGATCGAGACGGGCACGCCCGCGGCGACGAGGCGTTGCACGGCGGCAATCACGGGCTCGCCGAGACTCTTGTCCGGGCGCACCAGCGTGCCGTCGACGTCGGAGAGGAACAGGCCAAGCTTCATGCGATGTCGTGCCAGTTGCGGCCGTCGCGCGCGAGCAGCGCGTCGGCGGTGGTGGGGCCGGTGCTGCCGGCGGGATAGTCGTCGGGTTCGCCGCTGCGCCAGGCGTCGAGCAGCGGCTGCACCGCGCGCCATCCGCCCTCGATCTGATCCGCGCGCTGGAACAGGCTCTGGTCGCCGATCAGCACGTCGTAGAGCAAGGTCTCATAGCCGGTGCGATGGCCGAGGTCGAAGGCATCGGCATAAGTGAAGGCGAGGCTCGCCGGCACCATCTTCACCAGCGGGCCGGGCTGCTTCACCGCCATCTCCAGCGTCAGCGCCTCGCCGGGCTGGATCTGCAGGATCAGCCGGTTGGGCGGCAGTTCGGTGTTCGGCGTGTTGCGGAACAGGGTAGGCGGCACCTCGCGGAAATGGATCACGATCTCGGTGTCGCGCGCGGTCAGCGCCTTGCCGGTGCGGAGATAGAAGGGCACGCCGTGCCAGCGCCACGTCTCCACCGCAACCTTCAGCGCGACATAGGTTTCGGTGCGGCTTTCGGCCGCGACGTCGGGCGTGTCGCGATAGGCGGGCACCGGCTTGCCGCCCGCCTCGCCCGCCAGATAGCGGCCGCGCACCGCGTCCTCGGGCGGGATCGGCGTGACGGCGGCGATCACCTTTGCCTTTTCGCTGCGCACCGCCTCGGCATCGAAGCTGTTCGGCGGCTCCATCGCGACGAGTGCGAGCAGCTGGAACAGATGGTTCGGCACCATGTCGCGCAGCGCGCCGGTCTCGTCGTAGAACTTGCCCCGGCTGCCGACCGCCACCGTTTCCGCCGCGGTGATCTCGACATGGTCGACATAGCGGTTGTTCCACACCGCCTCGGTCAGCGCGTTGCCGAAACGGGCGACGGTGATGTTCTGCACCGTTTCCTTGCCGAGGAAATGGTCGATCCGGTAGATCTGCGTCTCCTGCGCCTGGGCGAGCAGCTGGGCGTTGAGCGCCTGCGCCGAGGCGAGATCGGTGCCGAACGGCTTTTCCACCACCAAGCGCCGGAAGCCGTCCGTCTCGGCGAGCAGCCCGGCGCCACCGAGCTTCTCGCCGATCGGGCCGAAAAAGCCCGGCGCGGTGGCAAGGTAGAAGACGGCGTTGCCTTGCACCCGGTCCTGCAGCGCGGCATAGAGCGCGTCGTCGGTAAAGTCGCCGCGCAGATAGGAAATCCGCTCCCGCCAGCGCTCCCACGCCGCTTCGTCGCCTTCGATGAACGCGCCGAGCTTCTCGCGCAGCGCGTCGTCATCGCCTTCGCCGTGGCTGATGCCCAGCAGCTGCGTGTCGCCGTCCAGCAGCCCGTCGCGCTCGAGATGCACCAGCGCCGGCATCAGCAGGCGGCTGGCGAGGTCGCCCATCGCTCCGAAGAGGACGAGCGTCGCGGCGGGTGCCGGCGGCGCGTCGTTCACTGCGGCATCTCGACATGCCCGCCAAAGCCGAACCGCATGGCGCTGAGCAGCTTGTCGCCGAACGTGTTCTCCGCCCGGCTGCGATAGCGCGCGAACAGCGCGGCGGAGAGGACATAGACCGGCACGGCTTCCTCCATCGCCGCATCGATCGTCCAGCGCCCTTCGCCCGAATCGGCGACCTTGCCGCTGAAGGCGTCGAGCGCGTGATCCTTGGCGAGCGCGGAGGCGGAGAGATCCAGCAGCCAGGACGAGATCACCGAGCCGCGCCGCCAGACCTCGGCGATATCGGTCAGGTGCAGGTCGAACCGCTCGTCTTCCGGGAGCCGCTCCGATGCCTTGTTCCGCAGCACGTCGAAGCCCTCGGCATAGGCCTGCATCAGGCCATATTCGATGCCGTTATGCACCATCTTGACGAAGTGTCCGGCACCGGCGGGGCCACAATGAATATAGCCCTTTTCGGCGCGGGAATCGCAATCGGTCCGGTCGACCCGCTCGGGTGTGCGCGGGATGGTGCCGATGCCGGGGGCGAGCGCGTCGAAGATCGGATCGAGCAGGTCCACCGCGTCCTTGCTCCCGCCGATCATCATGCAGAAGCCGCGTTGCAGCCCCCAGACGCCGCCCGAGGTCCCGACATCGACATAGTGGAGCTGCCGCTCGGCCGCCACCTTCGCGCGGCGGATGTCGTCCTTGTAGAAGCTGTTGCCGCCGTCGATGATGATGTCGCCGGGTGCGGCGGCGGCCATCAGCGCCTCGACGGTGCTTTCGGTCGGCTCGCCGGCCGGCAGCATCACCCAGAAGATGCGCGGCGTCGGCATCCGGGCGACCACGTCCTCCAGCGAGGCGGCGGGGGTGGCGCCGTCCTTGGCGATCGCGTCCACGGCCTCCGCGCTGCGGTCGAAGGCGACGATCTCGTGCCCATGTTCCATCAGCCGGCGGGCGATTCCCGCACCCATGCGGCCGAGGCCGATCATCGCAAGACGCATCCGCATTATTCCTTTCAGATCTTCAGAGGGCCGCAAGCACGGCCGATAGCAGCGCCTGTAGCCCGCCGCCGCCGCGCTTCAAATGGACTTGCAGCACGTGCTGGCCGCGTTCGGCCAGAACGTCGCTGTCGCCGCGCGCCTGCGCGATCTGGACGGTGCCGAAGCTCGCCCTGCGGCCCGGCACGGCGAGATCGGGATCGGGATCGCGGGTGATGGTGAGGAACGCCCCGTCCGCCGGGCCGCCCTTATAGGCCTGCCCGGTCGAATGGAGGAAGCGCGGGCCGAAGCCCGCGACGGTCGCCACCCGCCGGGCGTCCCGCACGGCGACCCGCATCGCGGTGAGCGCGGCGGTGTCGGCGTCGTTCCGTTCGACATAGGCAAGGAAGCCGGCATAGCCGCCGGGGCCCAGCGCCGCGAAGTGATCGCGCAGCAGGCTCGCGGGGCTGCCGGACAGCGACTGGCCCTTGGCGGCATGGACCGCGAAGTCCGCATTGTCCGCGACCGGCTGCCGGGAATCGAGGGTGCCCGAGGCTTCATAGGCGTCGACCAGCCGGCGGGTGGCGACCTTGGCGTCCTCGACATCGGGCTGGTCGAACGGATCGATGCCGATCACCGCGCCGGCGATGGCGGTGGCCACTTCCCAGCGGAAGAATTCCTGCCCGATCAGCCGCGGGGTATCGAGCGTGATCCGCACCACCGGATGGCCGGCGGCGGCGAGCGCATCGAGCCTCGCGGCATTTTCGCTGCCGCGTTCGCCGGCGAGCGCGAACTGCACGAAGACGCGATCGTTGCCATAGACCTCGGGTGCGCCCAGCGGCTCCAGATCGACCGGGACGATGCCCTTGCCCTGCTTGCCGGTGGATTCGGCCAGCAGCTGTTCCAGCCAGGCGCCGAGCGGGGCCAGCGGCGGCTCGGCGACGATGGTCAGCTTGTCGCGCCCGATGCGGGCTGCCTCGCCGATCAGAATGCCGAGACGGATGCCCGGGTTGGCGGCCGGCGGCACGTCGGCACCGCACGAGAAGACCATCGGCTGCAGGGCCTCGAAGAAGCGGCCCGGGTCGAGGCCCATCGCGGCGGCCGGTACCATGCCGAACACCGACAGCACCGAATAGCGTCCGCCGATCGCGAGATCGCCGGGGAAGGTGGCGCGGAAGCCGTCCGTCCTGGCCGTGGCCTCCAGCCTGGACCCCGGATCGGTGACCGCGACGAAATGGTCGCCCTTGCGGCCGCTCGCCTCGAAGAAATAGCTGCGGAGCAGTTCAGGCTCCAGCGTCGAGCCGGATTTGGACGAGACGATGAACAGCGTCTGCGCGGGATCGATCCGGGCTGCCACCGCGGCGATCTGGTCGGGATCGGTGGTGTCGAGCACGTGCAGCTTCGGACTGCCCGAAGCGCTGCCCAGGATCTGCGCCAGCACCTCCGGGCCGAGGCTCGACCCGCCCATGCCGAGCAGCACGACATCGCGGAAATGGCGAGCCTGTTCGGTCAGCTGCCGGAGCGCCGCCATGTCGACCTGCTCGCCGCGCGCGGCGGGAAGCCAGCCGAGCCACTTCGCCTCGTCGCCGCCGGTCCACAGCGCCGCATCGCCCTGCCACAGCCGGCGCGACCATGCATCGGCGCGGGCGGTTTCCAGCCGTTCCTCCACGGCCTTCGCCAGCGCCTCGGGCAACTGGGCATCGAAGCCGTTGAGCCGCTTGCCGAGATGCGCGGTGCGCTTGGCCGCCACCGCGCCGAGCAGCGCATCGGCGGCGTCGCCGAACTGCTGCACGCCGTCCAGCACCAGCGCGTCGGTGATATCGTCGAGGCCAAGGCCCAGCCGATCGGCCTCGGCGAGAACGTGGCGCGCGTCGTCCAGCCCTTGGGTCAGGGTGTCGGCGACGGTGCCATGGTCGCGAAAGGCGTTCATCGTCTTGGGCGGCATGGTGTTGACCGTGTCGGGGCCGATCAGCGTGTCGACATAGAGGGTGTCGGGATAGGCGGGATCCTTCACGCCCGTCGATGCCCATAGCAACCGCTGCGGCATCGCCCCCTTGGCGGCAAGCGCCTGCCAGCGCGGGCTGGCGATCATCTCGCGATACCAGGCATAGGCGAGCTTGGCGTTGGCGATGGCGACCTTGCCGCGCAGCGCCTTCAGCGCGCCGCTTTCCGGGTCGCCTTCGGCAATCCGTGCATCGATCTTCTTGTCGATCTGGATATCGATCCGGCTGACGAAGAAACTCGCGACGCTCGCGATCCGATCAATCGAATCGCCCCGCGCCACCCGTGCCTCGAGCCCGGCGAGATAGGCCTCGGCCACCGCCTGATAGCTCTCCTGCGAGAACAGAAGCGTGACGTTGATGTTGATCCCGTCCTCGATCAGCTGGCGTATCGCGGGCGCGCCGGCCGTGGTGCCGGGCACCTTCACCATCAGGTTCGGTTCGTCGACATGGGTCCAGAGCCGCCGCGCCTCCTCGATCGTCGTGTCGGTGCCGTCGGCCAGATAGGGCGAGACTTCGAGGCTGACATAGCCGTCGCGACCGCCCAGCCGATCATAGACCGGGCGGAGATCGGCGGCGGCCGCCTTGATGTCGGCGATGGCCTGGCTCTCATACACGTCCTGCACGCTGGCATCGCCGGTGCCGAGAAACCGGGTAAAGCCTTGGTCGTAGGCGTCGCCATGTCCCATCGCCTTTTCGAAGATCGACGGATTGGAGGTGACGCCGGTCAGGCCGTCCTGCTCGATCAGGGTGCGCAAGCCTCCTTCGCGCAGGAACGTGCGGTCGACGAAATCCAGCCAGGCCGCCTGGCCGGCGTCGTGCAGCTGCTTCAGCCTGCTGGTGTCGCCGCCGGTCATTGCGCTTTCTCCATCAGCTCACGCGCCATCTTGACGATGTTGTCGACGGTGAAGCCGTATTTTTCCTGCAGCTTGGCGAGCGGCGCAGAGGCGCCGAAGGTCGACATGGTGATCGTGCCCCCGTCGCTGGTGACGTAGCGGTCCCAGCCGAAGGAGCCGGCCTGCTCGACCGCGAGTCTGGCAGTGATCGCCGGCGGCAGCACGGACTCGCGATAGGCGCGGTCCTGCTTCTCGAACAGATACCAGCTCGGCAGCGAGACGACGCGCGAGCGCACGCCCTCCGCGGTCAGCCGCTCATGCGCATCGACCACCATCGGCAGTTCGGAGCCGGTACCGATCAGGATCACCTCCGGAACGCGGCCCTCGGCATCGGCGAGCACATAGCCGCCGCGCTCCAGCCCTTCCGCCGAAGCGTATTTGCTGCGATCCAGCGTGGGTATCGCCTGACGCGACAGGATCAGCGCCGTCGGTTCGTGGCTATGCTCCAGCGCGACCTTCCAGGCGACCGCGACTTCGTTCGCATCGCCCGGGCGGATCGTGTCGAGCCCGGGGGTCGCCCGCAGCGTGGCGAGATGCTCGATCGGCTGGTGGGTCGGCCCGTCCTCGCCGACGCCGATCGAATCATGGGTGAACACGAACACTACCGGCAGCTCCATGATCGCCGCCAGCCGGATCGGCGCGCGCATGTAATCGGCGAACACCAGGAAGGTCGCGGTGTAGGGCCGCAGGTAGCTCAGCGCCATGCCGTTGGCGATCGAGCCCATGGCGTGTTCGCGCACGCCGAAATGCAGGTTCTTGCCGCCGTACTCATTGGCTTCGAACGAGTTCGCGCCCTTGATGTCGGTCTTGGTCGAGGGCGACAGATCGGCCGCGCCGCCGAGCAGCGCGGGCAAATGCGGCGAAACCGCGTTGATCACCTTGCCGCTGCTGTCGCGCGAGGCGAGGCCCTTGGGGTCGGCGTCGAAGCTGGGGAGCGCCTGCTGCCAGCCGCTGTGGAGCTTGCCACGGCGGAGCTCGTCGATTTCGGCGGCTTCCTGGCGGTAGGTCTCGCGGTAGCGGGCGAACAGCGCTTCCCAGGCTTCCCGCGCCGGCCTGCCACGATCGGCCAGCGCGGCGCTGAACCGCTCCGCCACGCCCTCGGGCACCAGGAACTGCGCGTCCTCGGGCCAGCCATAGGCCTGTTTGGTCGCGCGGACATTATCCTCGCCCAGCGCCTCGCCATGCGCCTTTTCGCTGCCGGCGCGGGGCGAGCCCCAGCCGATCACCGAATGGACGACGATGAAGGTCGGCGCGTCGCTGGTCGCGCGGAAAGTGGCGATCGCCTCGGCAAGCGCCTCGGTGTCGTTGGCGTCGTCGACATGAAGGACGTTCCAGCCATAGGCCTGGAAGCGCTGGCCGACATCCTCATCGAAGGCGAGGTCGGTGCTGCCTTCGATCGAGATATGGTTGCTGTCGTAGATCCAGCAGAGGTTCGAGAGCTTGAGATGCCCGGCAATCGACGCCGCCTCACCCGACACGCCTTCCATCATGTCGCCGTCGCCGCACAGCACGTAGACGTCATGGTCGAACAGGTCGAAGCCGTCGCGGTTGTAGCGTGCGGCCAGCGCGCGTTCCGCAATGGCCATGCCGACCGAATTGCCGCAGCCCTGGCCCAGCGGGCCGGTCGTCGTCTCGACGCCGGTGGTCATGCGATATTCGGGATGGCCGGGGGTCTTCGACGAAAGCTGGCGGAACTGCTGGATGTCGTCCAGGCTCACTGCGGGCTTGCCGGTCGGCTGCCCATCGGCATCGATCTCGCGCACGCCGGCGAGGTGGAGCACCGCGTAGAGCAGCATCGAGGCATGGCCGACCGAGAGGACGAAACGGTCGCGGTTGGGCCAGTCGGGCGCGGCGGGGTCGTAGCGGAGGAAGCGGCTCCACAGCGTGTGCACCACCGGTGCGAGCGCCATCGGCGTGCCGGGGTGGCCGCTGTTCGCCTTCTGCACCGCGTCCATCGCGAGCGTGCGGATGGTGTCGATCGCAAGGCGATCGGGCGAGCCGTCTTCGTGAATGCGCTGGTCGGGTTCGGACATGGATCAAGCAACTCCGTTCGTCGCGATGCAACGGGTGGGCGCGCAAATGGCTGCACGCTTACGCATCCGCCGGGCGCTCCTGATGGGTCAGCCCGTCCGGACCCGCGCAGTAGAGCGCGTCGATCTCGGTCAGGAACAGGCCGTGGCCGAGCACGCCCGGGATTTCGGACAGCGCCCGGGCGAGGCGCAGCGGGTCGGGGATGGCGGGGAAGGTGGCGTCGAGAATGGGGTGGCCGGAATCCGTCAGGACCATGCCGGCGCTGCTGGCGCGCAAGGTCCCCGTGCCGCCGAGGCGGGTCAGCGTGGCGGTGACCAGCCCTTGCGCAGCCTGCAGCACCTCGATCGGTACCGCCCGTGCGCCCAGCCGCTCCACACGCTTGGCGACATCGGCGATGGCGATGTTGCGGCGGGCCAGCGTCGCGACGATCTTCTCGAGCAGCATCGCGCCGCCGCCACCCTTGATGGCGCGCAGACCGGGGTCGATCTCGTCGACGCCGTCGATACACAGGTCGATCTCGGCGAGACCATCCGGCGCGATCAGCGGAATGCCGGCGGCACGCGCCGCCGTCGCGGTGGCGCGCGAGGTCGCCACGGCGGTGATCCGCAGCCCTTGCGCGACGCGATCGCCCACCAGCCGAACGGCATGCGCCGCCGTGCTGCCGGTGCCGAGTCCCAGGATCATGCCGTCCTGCACCTCGGCGATCGCGGCAGCGGCGGCGGCGCGCTTCCAGCGCTCGGGATCGGCGGGCTCCATGGCATCCGAACGGTACAGCCTCCCGCCCGTTCCGGCTGCTATACAAGGGTCTGGTCCCGAACCGCACGCGTCCGTGCGGACCCTGCCCCGCGCGGTCGCTCATCCGCGGCATCGCCTCGTTGCAGCAGGGATTTGTCTGCGCAGATCGCCGCCTCTTGCGCCCTAGCCGAAACCTGATAATGTTGCATTAAGTGAAGCGTACATTCACAATGTGGGAGTAGGGGGCAAAGACCTGCACTCCCTCGGGGACCAAGGCGGCCAAGGAGCATCCATAAAGGTGCCGCCGACCAGATAGGAGAGGGAACGGGATGGACAGGGGACTTCATTCACGCCGGCATATCGCCGCGACGGCGAGCTGGGCGGCATTGGCGACCATGCTGGGCGGGGGCATCGGCACCGCAGCGGCGCAGACCAATGCATCGGCACAGGCGCAGCCCGCGCCGGACATGAGCAGCCAGCTCACTACTTCGCAGGAAGAGGCGATCGTGGTGGTCGGCTCTCGCGCCAGTCAGCAATCTTCGAACGCGCGCAAGAAGAACGCCCGTACCGCCACGGATTCGATCGTGGCGGACGACATCGGCTCCTTCCCGGATCGCAACGTCAACGAAGCGATCTCGCGCATCCCGGGCGTTGCGCTGGGGCGCAACGAATTCGGCGAGGGTGAAAGCGTCGCCGTTCGTGGCAACGGACCGGACCTTACGCGCGTCGAGCTGGACGGCATCGGCGTGCAGAGCACCAACGGGCTGGCGATCGGCGCCGCAAACGGCCGCAGCGCGGATCTGCGCGAGCTGCCGGCAGAGCTCGTGAAGAGCGTCGACGTCGTCAAGGGCTCCACCGCGGACATGACCGAAGGCGGACTGGGCGGCACCGTCCAGATCAAGACGCGCACCGGCCTCGATTTCAAGAAGCCCTATCTGTCGCTGCGCGCAGGCGCCGGCCAGAACTCGCTGGGCCGCGACTGGACCCCCGATTTCAACGCAGTCTATGGCCGACGTCTGTTCAACGATCGCGTCGGCATGATCGTCAGCGGCAGCTATTCGAAGCTCCAGAACAACGGCCATGGCTTCGAGACCACCACCAGCAACAACCGCGGCTATGCGCGCCTGTTCGATTTCGACCAGTCGCCGGAAAAGACCTTCAGCTTCAACCCTGCGACGGTCGGGACGGACGCTGCGGACGTCGCCTTCGCCAACAGCACGGCGCCGGGTGGCGGCGCGCTCACGCCGCGCCAGCTGGTCACGCTGTCGGCGGGCGCCAAGACCAAGGCGGAATGCCTCCAGATCTTCCCGAACAATGCCACCGGCACCACGGCCCAGAAGGGCCAGCGGATCCTGGAGCAGCAGACCTGCCTCAATCAGTGGAACGACTATACGCCGTCGCTGATCCGCAACTTCATGAACACCCAGACGGACCAGCGCTCAGCCTTCGACGCCCGGTTCGACTATCGTGTCACCGATCGCCTGACCGTGTTCGCGAAGGGCACCATCGCCAATCGCAAGGTCCACGACCAGAACCGCAGCCGCAATCCGGTGACGCTGTTCGGCCAGAACGTCCCCGGCACCTTCCTGGATACGACCACCGGCTACCCGCGCACCCGCAGCGTCACGCCTGCGGCGGCGGCGGCCGGCTATTATCTGTTCGACGGTCTCAACAATGTCAGCGGCAATGCCACGAACGGCAACGTGGTCAACATCGTGCCGGGCAGCGTCAAGGTCGACAGCGCGCACAACGTCACGGAGATGACGCTCACCAACAATTCGGTGAACATCGATCAGATCGAGAACACGATCGACACCAAGACCAAATATTTCCAGGGCGGTCTCGAGTTTCGCGGCGACCGGCTCGACATCGACGCGATGGCCGGCATGACCCGCGCGACCACCAGCCGCGGCGACATGCGCACGGCGCGCTCGTACAGCTATGGCAATGCGACGCTGAAGCTGCAGCCGAATGGCCTGTGGGACGTGCAGCTGCCGAGCAACTATGACGAGAGCAACCCGGCCAATTTCGTCCAGCTGTCCGCACCTGCGTGCATCGGCGCCGGCACCGCGCCGACCTGTATCGGGCAGAACGCCGTGGCAGCCGGCCCCAACGGACCGGCCACGCCGGCCTATACCGTGGGGCAGATGCCGCTGACGACGCCCACCTTCGGCGTCTCCTATTCGCCGGCGCTCGGCGAGGCCTCCGAAAAGATCGCCAAGCTGGACCTGATCTATCGTACCCAGGAAGTCCTGCCGTTCATCACCCGCATCAAGGTGGGCGGACAGTATCGCAAGAACGATCTCGATCGCTGGGGCGGCGGCGGCTACACCGCGAAGAGTCAGATCGGCACCTTCGGCCAGCCCGGCTATGTGCCGGCGGTCATCGTGCCCACCGCGAACGTCCGCGGTTCGCTGCGCGCGTGCCAGCCGACGGCGACATCCACCCTGTCGTGCAACTATGGCTATGTCGCGGCCACCAATCCGGCGAATATCCGCTCGGGCGTCGATACGCTGACGCCGCAGGCGCTGCAGGACCTCTGGGCGCGTACCGTGGAGCCGTCCGACAGCGCCTATTTCGGGGACCTGCCCAATCGCGGCAACCTGCCCCCCGCCTGGCAGGGCATCCGCACCGACGAGCTCTTCGCCGCCCTGGGCGCGGCGCAGTACATGAACTTCGATTGTCTCAAGACCTGCGTGGGCAGCGACGGCAACACCTATGCCCAGCCGGTCAGCCGGACGCGGGAGACGATCAAGAACATCTATGCGATGGCCGATTTCGAGCAGGATCTCTTCCGGGGCATCCGCGTGGACGGCAATGTCGGCATCCGCGGCGTGTTCGCAAATACCAAGGGATCGGGCCTGCTCACGCTGAACTCGATCCGCGTCACCCCGCTGTTCAATCCCAATGATCCGAACAACGCCAACGGCATCACCACGGTATCGTTCAGCCAGAACGTGACGCTGAACGCCAAGACCAACGCCTGGCTGCCGAGCTTCAACGTCAACTTCTGGGGCTTCCACGACCAGGTCGTGCTGCGCTTCTATGGCGGCAAGACCGTCGCGCGACCCAATCCGACGCTGATGTTTCCGGGCGGGACGTGCAACATCGACCAGCGCGTCGAGCTCGATACGAACCCGGACGACGTCTATGGCTGCACCGGCCGCGTCGGCAATCCCGGCCTCAGTCCGTTCACGGCATGGAACTACAATACCAGCCTGGAATGGTATCCCAACGCCGACACGGTGTTCTCGGTCGCCTATGGCAAGCTCGACGTGAAGATCGGCAGCCCGATCGCCGTGACCGAGAATCGCAAGCCCTTCGCCGGCACCGATACCAAGGATCCGGCGACCGGCGCCGCGCTTGCCGACCTGGAGTTCGGCGTGCCCACCTATGCGAACGGGCCCGGCTACAAGCGCGACATCTGGGAGTTCCAGGCCAAGTCGGCATTCACCTTCCTGCCCTGGTTCCTCAAGCACACCGGCGCGGACCTGAACTTCTCGATCCTCGCCTCGTCGGCGACGACGGGGCAGCTCGATCCGCTGACCGGCGACGTGATGCTGCCGCCGAACGAGTCCAAATACTATACCAACGCATCGCTCTGGTATGACGACGGCAAGCTCAACTTCCGCATCGCCTATCAGAAGCGGAGCTCGACCTTCCTCTGCATCACGCCGTGCGGCGGCACGACCGGCGACATCAACTATCCGGGCGAGCAGTGGACCAACGTCCGCCTCGTGGCGCCGGGCTACAATCCGGGCGTGCCGCGCTATCAGGACGGCACGACGTTCATCGACGCCAAGATCTCGTACAACATCAGCCGCAGCTTCCAGGTCTATCTGGAAGGCCGCAACATGCGCCGCGAAGCACAGACGCTGTCGACCGGCGAGTATGTGCCCTTCGCAGACGGAACGCCGCGCGTGATGCGCCTTTCCTATGGCGGCCGGCGGATCATGGGCGGCGTGCGCGTCCAGTTCGGCCGCTGAGCCGCCGGCGGGTCACCCGGCCGGTGTCGGGTGGCCCAGCGCGGCGCTGATCTCCGCTGCCGCTGCCCGAACCTGTGCGACGATGCCGTCGAGCGCGGCATCGTCGACATATTGCGCCGGGCTCACCACGCTGATCGCGGCGACGATCCGACCAGCGGCGTCCCGGATCGGCGTCGCGACCGCGCGGAGGTCGTCGGGCGGAGGGCTGCGGTGGATCACCGCCCCGCGCGCACGGTCGGCGGACAGATCGGCAAGAAAGCCCGGTTGCGATGCCGGACGGCGCGCGAGCAGTGCCTCGAGCGCGGCGGGCGGCTCGTCGAGCAGCAGCGCCTTGCCCAGACTGGTCTCCGGCAGCGGCCGCCGGGTGCCGACCGGCGTCGTCACCACCACCCGCTGCCCGCCGCCGACACGGTGCAGGTGTACCGAATGATCCCCGTCGCGCTCGCCGAGGAAAGCCGGCATGTTGGTCGCATCGGCGAGGCTGCGCAGGCGGTCGCGCGCCAGTTCGACGATGTTGAGCCGCTCCTGCGCGCGGACTCCCAGCTGCATCAGCTTGGGGCCGAGACGCAGGCTTCCGTCGCGCTCGCCGACGGCGAAGCCGCGGTCGATCAGTGCCAGCGCCAGTCGCCGCGCGGTCGATACCGTGAGTCCTGCGCCCGCGGCCAGCTCGCGCACGGTGTGCGGGCGCTCGGCAAGCAGGTCCAGCAGATCCAGCCCGCGTTCGAGCGTCTGTGTGCCGGCGCGCGGCGCGGCCTTGTCGTCGGTCATCGGGTTCCCATCGGTGCGCTCAACCGCCCAAGGACTAGGGGCGGCGATGCACCGGGTAAAGTGGCTTACCGGGCCGGGCCGGTGCTGTCGCGCAGGGTCAGCCGGTGCGGCAGCCGGCGCAGCAGGGTGCCCCGCGCGGCGGTGGCCGGCGCTTGGGTGAGCAGCTCCACCGCCGCTGCCGCCATCTCGACATGCGGCTGATGGACGGTGCTGAGCGGCGGCCACGCCATGCGGGCGATCGCGGCATCGTCGAAGCCGGCGATCGAGAGCTGATCGGGCACCGCGATCCCGGCGCGCATGGCCGATACCAGCACGCCCAGCGCCATCTCGTCATTGGCAGCGAAGATCGCGCTCGGCCGGCTCGCCCCCGTCAGCAGCCGTTCGCCGGCGGCGAGACCCGAGCGGAAGGTGAAGTCGCCCTGCAGCGTGCGGTCGGGCCGCACCGGCAGGCCCGCCGCCGCCATGGCCGCCTCGAACCCCTCCTGCCGGCGTGCTGCCGCATGGTGTTCGGGATTGCCCTGGATGAAGCCGATGTCGCGGTGGCCGAGCGCGATCAGCGCCTCGGTCAGTTCACGGGCGGCGCCGGATTCGTCCATCTCCACCGCGGCGGTGCGGTCGTGAAAATCGCCGGGCGAAATGCGCACCACCGCCACGCCCATCCGCGCGAACAGATCGAGCAGCTCCGGCCAGTCGCACAGGGGCGGGGTGAGGATCGCGCCGCCCAGCCGCATCGCGCGCAGCGATGCCTCGCACTGCGCCAGCCAGTCGGGCTGGTCCCGCGTGACCTGCTCGACGACGAGATGGTAGCCGAGCGCCCGGCAGCGGGCGAGCGCGCCGCGCTGGAGATCGGCGGCATAGGTGGAGGCGGGGTCGTCGAAATACAGGCCGAGCAGGAAGGAACGCGAGCTCGAGAGCTCGCGGGCGAAGGCATTGGGCCGATAGCCCAGTTCGTCGACGACCTTCTGCACCGCCGACCGCACCTCCGGCCGGACATAGGCCTCGCCGTTGATCACGCGCGACACTGTCTTGGGGGAAACACCTGCGTGCTGGGCGACGTCCTTGAGCGTGAGCGGCTTCATGCGCATGCAGTCTTATCGCCTTGCGGGCGATAGCGCTATCATCAACGCAAAGGCGGCGATCCCCAGATAGCACAGCAGCGGCAACCCCAGCGCGGCCGGCAGGCCGATCCGGTCGGCCAGCGCGGCGGTTGCCAGCGGAACGAGGGCGCCGCCGACGACCGCCATGCAAAGGATCATCGAGGCATAGGGTGCGAGGCCGCGATCCTCGGGCAGCGCCAGCGCGAAGATGGTGGGGTACATGATCGCATTGCACAGTCCTACCGCGAGCAGCGCTGCGGCACCCGCCATGCCCTCGAGCTGGCTCGCGGCGCCGACGAGCAGCACCGCGCCGAACGCCACGCCGGCAAGCAGCCGCGGCGGTGCGATACGCACCAGGCCCATCGCCCCGGCGAACCGGCCGAGCATCGCCCCGCCCCAATAGAGGCTGACCAGCCGGCCCGCGGCCGCCGGATCGGCACCGAGTATGGCGGGGAGCGCCAGATAATTGGCGAGCAGGCTGCCGATCGTCACCTCCGCCCCGACATAGCCGAACATCGCGAGGCTTCCCCAGGCGAGCCGGCGTTCGCGCAGCACCCGCCCGAGTTGTGCCAGCGGCAATCGGCTGGGCGCGGGGTGCGTCGCCAGCAGGTCGCGCGCGCGCCAGAAGAGGAGGGCGAGGCAGGCCAGCACCCCCGCGCAGGCGAGGAACGGCAGCGCGAGCTGCAGCCGTCCCAGGGCGCCCAGCTGGAGCAGGAAGCCGGCCCCGGCGAGCGGCGCCAGCACGGTACCGATCGAATTGAAGCCCTGGAGCAGGGTCAGCCGGGCTGCGCCCCGCCCCTCGGTCGCGACCAGCGGCTGGACGACGTTGGCGGCGATCTGGAGGAAGGTGATGCCGGTCGAAAGGCAGAGCAGCGCCAGCAGCAGCAGGGCATAGCTGCCGATCCAGGCGGCCCCGCCGAGCGCCACGCACGCCAGCGTCATCACGCCCAGCCCGGCGGCGATCGCGCGCATATAGCCGGTACGCACCAGCAGCGCCGTGATCGGCAGCGCGAACAGCAGATAGCTCGAGTGGAAGGCGAACTGCACCAGCGCGGCGCGGGTATAGTCGAGCCGGTCGATCAGCGTCAGCCGCGGCACCAGCAGGCCCACCAGCGCGGTGACGAATCCCCCCATGAAGAAGATGCCGATCGAGCGGTGGAACAACGCCGCGACCATATCCGACGACGGCGTGGGAGAGGGGGGAGACTGCACGAACCGAGCTTAGCGGGCGCGGGCGACGTGGCAATGCGGACCTGTGTTTGTGCTTGACATCGATGTCAGATCGCATCAGACATCGCTGTCAGAAAACAAGCCCGCAAAAATGCGGAGCATTCAGGGGGAGAGGACATGCCGGGCATTGCTGCCGTCTGCCGCGCGACCGCGCCGACGCCTCTTTTCCTTGACGATCGCTTTCCGGTTCCGGCCCCCTCCTCAAGGGCGGATTACCTGCGGCCGTCGCCTCCCCCGATAGGCGGCGGCCGCATTTTTCGGGCCGTGCCCCTGGGCGCTACGCTGCCCTTCTCCCAGCAACAGGAATGCCCGCGCCGATGAACGCCGTTCGCGCCCTTGCCCTCATTCTCCTCGCCGGCGTTGCGCCGATCGCCGCCTCCGCCCAGACGGCAGCGCCCGCGTGGCAGGACACGCGGGCGCTGCCCGAAGTGCGCGCCGACGCGCTGGTGCGCGCCATGACGCATGCCGAGAAGCTGCAACTCGTCCACGGCCTGTTCCCGCCCCGCGCCACGCCCGCACCGGCGGACATGATCCCTTCGGCCGGCTATGTGCCCGGCATTCCCCGGCTTGGTATCCCGACGCTGCGCGAGAGCGATGCCAGCCTGGGCGTCGCCAACCAGGTCGAGCAGCGCAAGGGGGACGTGGCGACCGCACTGCCCTCCGGCCTCGCCACCGCCGCGACCTTCGATGTCGAGATGGCCCGCGCGGGCGGCGCGATGATCGGCGCCGAGGCGCGCGCCAAGACCTTCAACGTGCTGCTCGCAGGCGGCGTGAACCTCACCCGCGACGCGTGGAACGGCCGCAACTTCGAATATCTGGGCGAGGACCCGCTGCTCGCCGGATATATGGCCGGCGCGGCGATCGACGGCGTCCAGTCGAACCATATCGTCTCGACGGTGAAGCACTTCATCCTGAACAGCCAGGAGACGGGGCGTACCGTGCTCAACGCGCGGATCGATGCGGCGGCACTGCGCGAGAGCGACCTGCTGGCCTTCGAACTGGCGATCCGGACCGGCAAGCCGGGTTCGGTGATGTGCGCCTATAACCGCATCGAAGGCGATTATGCCTGCGAGAGCCATCGCATGCTCACCGACGTGCTGCGCGGCGACTGGCGCTATACTGGCTGGGTGATGAGCGACTGGGGCGCCGTCCATTCGACCGTGAAGGCGGCGGCGGCCGGGCTCGACCAGGAATCGGGCCAGGAACTCGACCGCGACATCTATTTCGCGCCCGAGAAGATGGATGCCGCGATCCAGGCGGGCCGGCTTTCCGAAGCGCGGCTGGACGAGATGGTGAAGCGCATCCTCACCGGCGTGATCGCGAGCGGCCTCTACGATCATCCGACGCCAGCGACCGCCCAGCCGATCGACTATGCCGCGCATGCGCAGGTGGCGCAGCGGGTTGCCGAGGCGGGCATGGTGCTGCTCCGCAACGCGGGCGACGTGCTGCCGCTGGCCAAGACCGCGAAGAAGATCGTGCTGATCGGCGGCCATGCCGATGTCGGCGTCCTCTCGGGCGGCGGGTCGAGCCAGGTGCGCTCGGTCGGTGGCGCACCGGTCGAGATCCCGCTGACCACCGGCGCGGCCGCCTCGTTCGCACGCGTGACCTGGCATGCCTCCTCGCCGCTGCTGGCGATCCGCGCCAAGGCGCCGCAGGCGGTGGTGACCTATGTCGACGGTCGCGATGCCGCTGCTGCCGCTGCGGCCGCGCGGGGCGCCGATGTCGTGGTGGTATTCGCGACGCAGTGGACGACCGAGGCCCAGGACGTCGATTCGCTCGCGCTTCCGGACCAGCAGGACGCGCTGATCGTCGCGGTGGCCAAGGCCAACCCGAAGACGGTGGTGGTGCTGGAAACCGGCGGGCCGGTGCTGATGCCGTGGCTGGAGCAGGTGCCCGCGGTGCTGCAGGCCTGGTATCCCGGGCAGCGTGGCGGCGAGGCGATCGCCGGCATCCTGTTCGGTGACGTCAATCCCTCGGGCCGCCTGCCGATCAGCTTCCCGAAGACCGCCGACCAGCTGCCGCGGCCCAGGCCGGTGGTGCCTGCCGGGCTGAATTCCGACGCGGCGAGCGATGCAGGCGCGGGCGACGGCAGCACGCTGCCGAGCTGGGACGTGGTCTATGGCGAAGGCGCGAATGTCGGCTATCGCTGGTACGCCGCAAAGGGCACGCGGCCGTTGTTCCCCTTCGGCTATGGTCTCAGCTACACGCGCTTCGCGTTCAGCGACGCGCGCGTCACGGGCGGCGCGAAGCCGGCGGTGACCTTCACCGTGCGCAACCTCGGCAAGCGTGCCGGTGCGGTGGTCCCGCAGCTCTATGTAACCGGCCCCGACAAGGGCGCGCCGCGCCTCGCCGGCTGGAAGCGCCAGTGGCTGAAGCCGGGCGAGGCCGTGCAGCTGACACTGGCGGCCGACCCACATGCGCTCGCCCGTTGGCAGGGCGGCCGCTGGACGATCCCGGCCGGGCGCTACAGCCTCGCACTCGGCCAGGACGCAGCATCTGTCGCCACGGTCCAGGCCGTGGATGTGCCCGCAGGACAAATTTCCGATTGAAAACAAATCGAAAGGGGTGAATGCAGAGCAAAATCTAGACAACGTTGTCCCCGGCGCTTGCCGGTAATCGGCGGATAAAAATGGCCCAAGGGCCGGTTCAGGAGGGGAGAAACCCATGCGTATTCGTTCATCATCGCGCGTTCGCGCGGTATCCATGCTCGCCGTTGCGACGGCACTCGCCATGCCCGGGATCGCCGCGGCGCAGACCAGCAGCGCGACCGATTCGCCCGCCGCGCAGGATGCGCCGCAGGACAGCGGCGAGATCATCGTTACCGGCATTCGCGCATCGCTCGAGCGCTCGATCGCGATTAAGCGCGATTCGACCGGCATCGTCGATGCGATCTCGGCGGAAGACATCGGCAAGTTCGCCAACACCAACCTGGCGGAATCGCTCCAGCGCATCACCGGCGTGTCGATCGACCGCGTCAACGGCGAAGGCTCGACCGTTACGGTCCGCGGCTTCGGCGCACAGTATAACATGGTGACGCTGAACGGCCGCCAGCTCGCGGCCTCGAACATCGTCGCGGTCGGCGGCGACCAGGGCGGTGACGGCGCCGGCGGCTTCGGCCGTTCGTTCGACTTCGCCAACCTCGCCTCGGAAGGCGTGAAGACGCTGGAGGTCTACAAGACCGGTCGGGCCGCCATTCCGTCGGGCGGCATCGGTGCCACCATCAACATCGTCGGCGTGCGTCCGCTCGATCGCCAGGCCGGCTTCACCGGCTCGATCGGCGCCAAGGCGAGCTACGACACCTCGGCCGACGACTGCATCAGCTGCGGCAGCCATGTGACGCCGGAATTCTCGGGCGTGGCGAGCTGGAGCGACCAGGAGCAGCGCTTCGGCGTGACCCTGTTCGGCAGCTACCAGAAGCGCAATTTCAGCTTCCCGAGCCAGGCGAACAATTACTGGAACATGCCCCGCCTGTCGGACTTCCTCGATCCGTCGAAGGGCTACGTCACCGCCGGCACCAAGATCAACAATCGCCCGACCGATCCGAACACGCTGGTCGCGGTGCCCGACGACTATCGCCACCACTATTCGGAGGCGAGCCGCGAGCGCATCAACGGCCAGGCGGTGCTGCAGTATCGCCCGTCGGACAGCATGACCTTCACGGTCGACGGCCTGTTCGCCCAGCTGCGCTCGTCCGAGCGCCGCTCGTCACAGTCCAACTGGTTTTCGAAGCCGTTCGATGAAGTCACCTTCGACGATTCGAGCAACGGCATCGCGACGACCAAGTATCTGCATGAGACGCTCAACGGCGTGAAGGACGAGGGCTTCGAGAACGCCTATCGTGCGCAGAAGAACCGGCTGTGGGATATCGGCGGCAACCTGAAGTGGGAGCTGGCCGACAACTTCACGCTGAATTTCGACGGCCATATCGGCAAGGCGGAGAGCCTGCCCGACAATCCCAACGGACAGACCTCGACGGCGGTGGCGTTCAACGGCAACATCGTCACGTCGCACGGCCTGACCTGGGACAATGACGGCTTCCCGACCCAGACGCTGACGATCAACGACTGCTACCAGCAGCAGACGCCGAACAAGGTCGCGTTCACCAACGGCAACTGCAACGGCGTGTTCGATGCGGGCGACCTCTCGGCGGCGGTGCAGCGCCAGTTCGCCTCGACCCAGTCGCAGAAGATCAAGGAAGCGCGCATCGACGCTGGCTGGGATCTGGGTGGCGGCAGCCGCTTCGACTTCGGCGGTGACTTCCGCACCACCAACACCCGCCAGACCCAGTACAATACCCGCCAGACGCTCGGTGACTGGAACAACGCGCTGCCGCCCGACGTCGCTGCCTTCGCGCCCGGCACGGTGCAGCAATATTGCCTGGTCTGCCAGTTCCACCACAACAACGCGACCGCCGATGCGGTGGGCAAGGTGGCCTGGCGCGCCGAGGACGCGACCAAGCTCTACAACGCGCTCTACAACCACTATATCGGCATCACCAATGACGGCGTCAGCCACGCGAACGTCATTGAGGCCAATAACGACAACCGGGTGAAGGAAGACATCTGGGCGGCCTATGGCCAGCTCACCTGGAAGGGTGAGATCGGCGGCCGCAACGCCACGTTGGTGGCCGGCGTGCGCTACGAGCACACGACGGTAAGGGCGACGTCGCTCCAGACCGTGCCGCTCGCCGTGGTGTGGCAGGCCGACAACGACTTCACCGTGCTCAACTCCGCCGATCGCCAGGCCGTATCTGGCCGTGGCAGCTACGACAATCTGCTGCCGCAGATCGACTTTCAAATCGACGTTGCCAAGAACCTGATCGGCCGCGTTTCGTACAGCAAGACGATCTCGCGCGCGCCGTTCGGCAATCTGTTCGCGTCGACCGGTGCGGGTGCCCTCAACAACCCGACGTCGCTGGGCGGCGTCGCCACCGGCAACCAGAACAACCCGGCACTGAAGCCGCTGGATTCGGATAACTTCGACGTCTCGTTCGAATGGTATCCGCGCCGCGACGTGTATCTCTCGGTCGGATTCTTCGACAAGCGGGTGCACAACTTCATCGGCAACTCGGTGGTGCAGCGCAACCTGTTCGGCCTGCGCGATCCCACCGCCGGCCCGCTGGCGCAGTCGGCGCGCAACATCGTCACCGGCCTCGGCGGCGACATCAGCAACGTGAACCTGTTCACGAGCACCGCGATCCTGCAGAAGTACAATGGCAACGTCGCCGCGGCGACCGCCGAGCTGCAGGCCAACTACGTGCCGGCGACGCGGACCTTCGGTTCGAGCTACATCAGCAACACGCTCGCCGCGATCGACGTGATGCCGACCTCGGCCGACCCGCTGCTCAACTTCGCGGTGAACACGCCGATCAACAACCGCGATGCGGAAATCTACGGGGTCGAAATCGCCGGACAGTATTTCCTCGGCAACACCGGCCTCGGCATCGCGGCGAGCTACACGCTGGTGCGCGGCAATGTCGGGTTCGACATCACGGCCGATCCGACCGCCAACCAGTTCGCGCTGTCGGGCCTGAGCGACACTGCCAACGCAACGCTGATCTACGACAAGCACGGCATCTCGGCACGCCTGTCGTACAACTGGCGCGCCAAGTTCCTGAGCGATCTCAATCGCGGCGCGGCGCATAACCCGGTGTTCAACGATCCGTACGGCCAGGTCGATCTCAGCATCAACTACGACCTGACCAAGAATATCGCGCTCAGCTTCGAAGGCATCAACCTCCTGGAGGAAGGCGTCCGCAGCTACAGCCGCGACTATATCAACACCTGGTACGAGTCCGAAGGCTCGGCCCGGTATCTGGTCGGCGCGCGCTTCCGCTTCTGAAGCCCGCCTGTACACTAGGGAAAGGCCGCTCGCCTCGGGCGGCCTTTCTCGTTTAAGGTCCCGGACATCATGCCCCGTGCCGTGCTCAACAATATCGACCATGCCGATCTGCGGATCCGGCTCGACCGTGGCGCCGCGTTCGGGGACGCGGTCAACCAGATGACGGTGTTCCCGACCGAGTTCGAGGCGCTTCAGCGCGACTATGTGCTGATCTTCCGCCGCGACGCGGACGGAAACTGGCGTTCGACCGTGCTGCTCGGCCTCGACGCCGACGAGAATCTCTACCTGGACGGCGACCGCTGGGACGCGGACCAGATCCCTGCGCTGATGGAGATCGGCCCCTTCTCGATCGGCCTGCCGCGTCCCGGCGAGGGCGGCGAGCCGATGATCCATATCGACACCGACCATCCCCGCGTCTCGACCGGCGAGGGCGCGCCGCTGTTCCTCGACCAGGGCGGCAACGCGCCCTATCTGGATCGGATCGCGACGACGCTGCAGGCGGTCTATGTCGGCGATCAGCTGTCGGCGCCGATGTTCGCGGCATTCGAGGCCGCCGGGCTGCTCGAACCGGTCACCTTCGACATCGAACTCGCCAGCGGCCGCCGCTACAAGGTCCCCGATTGCTGGGTGATCGAGGGCAGCCGCTTCGCCGCGCTTGGCGCCGAGGCGCTGGCGGCGCTCCACGCGCAGGATTTCCTGCGCTGCGCGGTGTGGCAGCTTTCCTCGCTCGGCAACCTGCCGCGACTGATCGCGCGCAAGGAACGCCGCGAAGGCTGAGGGTAGAACGACAAAAAATTTCGGAGGGGAACTGGCGATGGACGAGCAGAAGTTTCGGGTAGTGATCGCCGGCGGCGGCACGGCCGGCTGGGTCGCGGCGGCAGCGCTGGTGCGGCATCTGGGCCCCAATCTCGACATTACGCTGGTCGAATCCGACGCGATCGGCACCGTCGGGGTAGGCGAGTCGACGATCCCGACCGCCTGGACCTTCCACAAGCTGCTCGGCATCAACGAGCAGGTCTTCCTCCGCGAGACCAATGCGACGTTCAAGCTCGGCATCGCGTTCGAGAACTGGCTGCGCGACGGCGATCGCTATTTCCACCCGTTCGGCGCGGTCGGCCGCGCACTGCCGCTGTGCGACTTCCAGCATTTCTGGCTGGAGGCGCAGGCGCGCGGCTTCGGCGGGGCGCTGGGCGACTATTCGCTGGAGACCCAGGCGGCGCTGTCGGAGAAGTTCGCCACCGGCGATCCGATGCCGCTCGCCTATGCCTATCATCTCGACGCCACCGCCTATGCGGCGTTCCTGCGCGGACTGGCGGAGGCTGCAGGCGTGCGCCGGGTCGAAGGACGGATCACCGAGGTCGAGCAGGCGGAGAATGGCGACATCGCCGCGCTGGTACTGGAAGGCGGCCTGCGCATCGAAGGCGACCTGTTCATCGACTGCACCGGTTTCCGCGCGCTGCTGATCGCGGAGACGCTGAAGACCGGCTTCGACGACTGGAGCCACTGGCTGCCGACCAACCGCGCCTTTGCGGTGCAATCGGAGACGACCGAGGCGCCGGTGCCCTATACCCGCGCCATCGCGCATGGTGCCGGCTGGCGCTGGCGGATTCCGTTGCAGCACCGGATGGGCAACGGCTTCGTCTATGCGAGCGACTATCTGCCGGACGATCAGGCGCGCGAGCAGCTGCTGTCGGCGGTGCCGGGCAGGGCGTTGTTCGATCCGCGGCTGATCCGCTTCACCACGGGGATGCGCAAGAAGGCGTGGAACCGCAATTGCGTCGCGCTGGGGCTGGCGAGCGGGTTCATCGAGCCGCTCGAATCGACCAGCATCCACCTGGTGATGATCGCGGTGACGCGGCTGCTCCAGAACTTTCCGTTCCGCCGCGACATGGCCGCGCTGTCGGCGCGCTTCAACGCCCAGTCGCGCGCGGAATCGGAGCATATCCGCGACTTCATCATCCTCCACTACAAGCTCAACGACCGGCCGGAGCCCTTCTGGCGCGACCATGCCGCGCGTGCGGTGCCGGACAGCCTGGCCGCGCGGATCGCGCTGTTCGAGGAAGGGGCCTCCGCCTATCAGGAAGGTACCGACCTGTTCCGCGTCGATAGCTGGAACGCGGTGATGCTGGGCCAGGGCGTGCGCCCGCGCCACCACCACCCCATGCCGTCGCAGATTCCGGATGCGGATCTGGAGCGCGCGCTCGGCGACCTGCGTGCGGGCATCGCGGCGCGGCTCGCCAAGCTGCCGGGGCATGCCGAGTTCATCGCGCGCTATGCCGCAGCGAAGGTGCCGGCGGCGGCGTAGCGGCGGCATCGCGGCGAGGATCATCCAACCCAATGTCATCCCCGCCTGCGCGGGGATGATCATGGTCTTTTGGGGAGCCGGGGGCAGCGCTCCCTAGCGTTCTCCCAGCGGCACGCGGTTGTTGTGCAACGTCACTTCGGCCGCGTCGCCCGGTAATGCCACCCGAACGTTCGTGGGCGTCGCGCTGCCGGTCAGTCGCACCCGCACCGTGGCCGTGCGCGGACGGAGATCGTCGGGGGCTTCCAGCGCCGGAATCGTCGCGCGGCCCAGTTCGCCAGCCGCGCCGGACACGATCACCGTGCCGCCCGCTATCCCCACATGCCCCAGGCTGTGGACGGTCACCGTCACCGTCCGGCCGCGCACCACCGCATCGTCGCGCCCGATACCCAGGTCGGGGCGCCGCTCGACCGGATCCCCTGCGGCCTCCAGCGCGAAGACCCATTTGCTGGCACCCACGGGAAAGTGAATCGCGACGTCGCTCGACCGGCCGAGATCGAGCGACCGCACCGTGCCGTCGGGGCCGCGCATCGTCCATCGGCCGGCCGTGACGTTCCAGGTCGTCATCGTCGCGTCCTGTGGTGTCGCACTGGTGTTGAACGCCTCTACGGTGAAGCCGGCGGGCGTGGCGCCGGGCACCAGCAGCGCCACCTGCTCGGCGGCAGCGTCGTCGGCGAAGCGCCAGCTCACCGCATTGCCCGGATAGGTCTGGTTGCGGCGGAGCGCGATGCCGCCCAGCCGGGCACGCTGGAGCCACTGGTTCTCGCTTTCCACGCGGTCGGTCCACCAATGGCCTTCGGTCATCATGTACAGGCGCGCCGACTTTTCGAGAATCGCTGCTTCGTGCAGCGCCACCAGCGGGGCCGGATCGCCGCTGCGGGTCCAGGCGGCGATGCGCGCCGCCTCGCTATCGCCCTTGGCGTTCACCAGCGCCCGCGTCTCGGGGAGCAGTGGGCCGTTCTCGTTGATCTCGCCAACGGACCCGGGCCTCGCCTGCAGCGGCCGGAGATATTTGGCGTCGCCGGTGAAGCTGTACGCCGACCATGCGGTCTGGAGCGGCGTGCTCACGCCGCCGCCGTCGCCCGCGCGGGTCGCGTCGGTGCGCCAGTTGATCTCGTTGGGGAAGCTCCAGCGGCCATCGGCATCCTGCTTGCCATGGGCCAGCCAGCCATCGGCGAGGCCGGTCACCAGCCCGCGTGCCTGCGGTCCCGCGTTGAACAGGCCGAGCAGGATCGGCGCGTGCATCACCACATAGCTATAGGGCTTCTGCCATTCGAACGCGCCCTCGCGGTACATCTTCCGCGCGCCATACCAGTTGCTGGCGAAGTGGAGATGGCCCGCGGGGTTGGGCAGGATCACCTTGCCCAGCGCCCGGGTGGTGGCGAAGAGGCGCTCCACCGTCTTCGGCTCGCCCCAGTTAAGGTAGAGCCGCGCCGCGTCGGCGTTCAGCCCCTCCTCATAGGCATGCAGCTCGTCGGTGGTGATCGTGCCGAGCCCGCCCTCGATCATGCCGTTGCGATAGGCGGCGTCGTCCAGTGCGCGCAGCGACGCGTTCACCTTGTCCGGGATCACCCCCATCAGCGCGAGACCCGGCCATTGCTGCATCAGATCGGAATCGTCGCTGATCCCGCCGCCGAAATCGCCGTACGGCACCTGGCGGTTGTCGATCCACCATTCGACGAAGCGGCGTGTAAGCGCCAGGTCCTGCAGCTGCCGCGCGGCCCAGGCGGGGACGCCGGCGGGGATGGGCGGTAGCGCCTCGGTCGGCATGTTTTCCGGTCGATAATCGATGTCCGCCCAATAGGCGCGCATCTCCCTGTTTTCGGGGTCGACGCGGAGCAGGTCGCTCGCATCGGTGCGTACCCGGCGATAGAGCGCGGCGCGTTCGGACGAGGTGTGTTCCTCGACCAGGAAGCCCCAATTGTCCTTCACCTGGTGGAAGCGATCGGCGACATGTTCCTTCAAGGCTTCCGCGCGGGGCTTGAAGACCAGGCGGATCTCGGCGCCCTCCAGCGCCTCGGCATCGAAGTCGGGCGCGGCCGACGCGATCGTCAGGAACAGGCTGTCGTCGCTGAGGATGCGGTCGCGCAGGTCGAGCCACAGGGTGCGCGCCTCGCCGGGGCGGACCGAGACCGACAAATCGAGCAGGTCGCGCTGCGGCCAGATCGGGTCATGGACGCGGAGGTTGAGCGGGATCAGCCCGTCCGCATTCGGCTTCGCCTTGAGCGCGGGCAGGTCGATCGCGATGCCGTCCAGCCCGTCGTGCAGGTTGCGCCAGCCATAGTTGAACGCGCGGGCGAGCGGCTGGTCGGGCGGGGCCTGGTTGAGGTTCGACGGGATCAGGATGTGGACGATCGGCCGGGGGTTCGCGGGCCGCACCGCCGCGCCGCTGTCGCCGGCCGCACCGGCGCCCACGGCGGCGCGCACGCCCGACTTGGGCATGGCCAGCACGGTGCTGCGCTCGTCGGGGGAAAAGCGGCCGGCGATATAGGCGTTGAGGCTGTCGAGCGCGGCGAGGTTCGCGGCGGCCTTGGCGTTGACCCGGTAGCTGAGCTTGAAGCTACCCTCCGGCTCGCGGCCGCCATCGACCTGATAGGCCCAGAACTCCTGGATCGGCTGCTCCTGCATCACGTTGCTGAAGCGCAATAGGCCGCCCTTGCGTTCGGCCAGGACATCGACCGAGCGCACCACGCCCTTGGCGCGATCCGCTACCTTGGCGAAAGCTGCGCCATCGGCCGACCAGGCGAGGTCGCCATAGGCGGCGCCGCGGATCTCGACGCGGTTGAATGTCTCCCCCGCCGGCACGGTCAGCGTGTAGGCCTTGCCGCCCTCGACATAGGTGTTCCAGTCGGGCAGCTCGAAATAGTCGTCGCGGCCGGGCAGGCGCGAACGGTTGTAGACGCCGGGCCAGGTGGTCTCGGCGATGCCGTCGACGCCCTTCCACATCCATTGCTTCTGGTCGCGGGCATCGGCGAACTCGACCTTGCGGACGCGCGTCGTCTTGTCGGTGAGCGGCGGCGGCGATCCCTTGTCCCAGCCATAGCGGTGCAGCCAGGCGGCGCGTTCGGCGGCGGTGTCGGGCGGGGGCGGGGTGCCCGGCAGGCGGCGGTCGGCCAGCGCCGCGACATCGGCGGGGCCGAGCATGCGATCATAGACCCGGATTTCATCGAGGTCGCTGCCGCGCATGAAATGATAGCGGCTCTGCACCTGGTGCGGGCTGATCACCCGGCCGGCCATGCCGAACTGGTCGAGGCCGGAATCGAGATCGGCGACCTGGTTGCGCCGCGCAACTTCACGCCCGTTGCGAAACAGCCGCACGCCCTGCGTCTCGTCCCAGGCAAAGGCGAGGTGCTGCCATTCCTCGGGCGCGGGCACGCGGTCCAGCTGGAACGAGACGCGGATCCGCGAGAGGTTGGCATCGGTGACGAAGGCGTCGAAGCCGTGTCCGTTCCAGTCGATCCGCAGGAACGCCATGTCCCAGCTCGAATGGTCGGCGAAACCGGCGCGGAAGATCACGAACGGCGCTTCGCCCAGCGGCGTGCGCGCCCGCCAGAAGAAGGCGAGGGTGCCGCGCGCCGCGCGCATGTTGCCCGGTGCGTTCCAGGCGACATAGCCCTCGTCCGCCCAGCGCGCCGCGCCGCCCACGGCCCCGTCGGGCGTGATGGTGACGGCGGACCGGAAGTTGGGGACCGGGTCCCCCTGCGCGACGTCCGCGGTCAGACTCTTGTCGGCGGAGAGGTGGAAGAGGAGGCCATCCTCCCGGGGCGCGGGCTGTGCCAGGGCCGGTGCCGCGGCAATGAGCGCCCATGCCGAGATGCCCCAATGCCGCATGCGATCCTCCCGACTATCCTGTCCTCGGGTCGCATGCGATTCACCGTCCCATGCGTACCGTTGTTGACACCGGTAGCAACTCGGGGCGGCGCTGCCAATGGGCGATGGGCAGCCCTAGCGGCGGCTGCCGAGCAGGGCGATCTCCGCGACGCGCAGGCTGAGCTGGTCCGCGGCCGCAGCATCGGCATCGCCCCAGGCGAAGGCCGGGCGTGCGTTGCCCAGATCCGCGCGCACCCGCTGGGCAACGCGCTCCAGTTCGTGCGGCGTCGGCGGCCGCCCCTCGGCGATGCAGGCGATCACTTCCGGCGCGATCGTGCTTGGCATTGCGAACATCCTTACCCCTCCCGGTCCGTAGCGGAAGCTGGGGACGAACGAACGCCAGAAAAGGTCCATCACGGCGCGCTTGCGACGAAGCGCGCGGCCGCTAGGATCGGCGCCAATGTCCATTCCCGCGCTCCGCATCGCCGGCCTGCAAAAGTCCTTCGGCAAGCCCGTCATCACCGGCCTCGACCTTATGGTGGGGGCGGGGCAGCTCTATGCGCTGCTGGGCCCCAACGGCGCCGGCAAGACGACGACCTTGCGCATGGCCGTGGGCCTGACCGAGCCCGATGCGGGCAGCATCGAGATCTTCGGCATCGACGCGCGCACCAGCCCGCAGGACGCCAAGGCGATCACCGCCTGGCTCCCCGACGAGCCGATGCTCTACGACAAGCTGACCCCGGCCGAATATCTCGGCTTCGTCGCCGGGCTCTGGCGGATCCCCCCGGACCAGGCCGCGCCCGAGGCCGAGCGGCTGCTCCGCTGGCTCGAACTGTGGGAGGTGCGCGATACGCGCTGCGAGGGCTTTTCGCGCGGCATGCAGCAAAAGGTCGCGCTGGCCGGCGCGCTGATCCACGATCCGCAGCTGCTGATCCTCGACGAGCCGCTGACCGGCCTCGACGCGGCGATGGCGCGATCGGTGAAGGACGCGCTGCGCGCGGCGGTGGACCAGGGCAAGACGGTGATCGTGACCACCCATATCCTCGAGGTCGCCGAGCGGCTGGCCGACCGGATCGGCATCATCGCCGGGGGCACGCTGCTCGCCGAGGGTACGCTGGAGGAGCTGCGCGCGCTCGCCGGATCCGACGAGGCGACGCTGGAGGATACCTTCATCCGCCTGACGAGCCGGTCATGATCGGCTGGGCGATGCGGCGGCTGCCGCCCGGGAGCCTTGCCTGGCTGACGCTGCACGAGCTGCGCGGCACCACGCGCGCGGCCGGGGGCGGCAAGACGCGGTGGATCGTCGGCGCGCTGGTGCTGCTCGGCTATACCGGGCTGGGCGTGTTTTTCGGGACGGTGCTCGCGGACGAACCGTTCCGCCCCGGGCCGCTCGCCTGGCTGGTCGTGCTGATCGCCGCGATCCTGCTGTTCACCTTCATGACCACCCAGGCGCTGCTCGCCAGCCAGCGGACGTTGTACGAGGCGGGCGATCTCGACCTGCTGTTCTCCGCGCCCCTCGATCCGCGCACGATCGTCTCGGCCAAGCTGCTGGGCATCGCCGGCGGGGTGATGCTCACCTTCTCGATCTTCCTGTTGCCGATCCTGCTGCCGGTGGCGTTGCTCGGCCATCCCGAGCTGCTCGGCGCACTGGCGCTGTTGGTGGCGCTGGCGTGCACGGCAGCGTGCCTGGGGCTCGGGGTAACGCTGCTGCTCGCGCGGACGGTGGGCCCGCGCGCGGCGCGGACGCTGGGGCAGATCCTTGCGGCGCTCACCGGCGCGAGCGTGTTCCTTGCCACCCAGATCCTCAACCAGCACGACGATCGCCGCGAGTCGGGCACCATGCTGCTGTTCGAGGCGCTGCGCAGCCGCGGCTATGGCAGCGGCGGGCTCAGCGGCCTGCCGGGGCGTGCGGCATTCGGCGACCCGCTGGCGATGACGCTGCTGCTCGGTGGGGCGCTCGCGCTGTTCGCGCTGGCTGCCTGGGGGATGCGCCACGCCTTTCTGCACAGCTACCGTGCCGGGGGCGCCCGCCCCGCGGCGAACCGGACCGCCAAGGGCGGAATCGCGCGCCATTTCCACCGCGGTCTGTTCACCTCCATCTTCGTCAAGGAGCTGCGGCTGCTGCTGCGCGATCCGGCGCTGATCTTCCAGGTGCTGCTGCGGATCGTGTATCTCGCGCCGATCCTGCTGCTCGCCTTTCGCGACGGGCGATCGCTGCCGATGGCGCCGACGCTCGCCTTCACCAGCGTGGTGATCGCCGGGCAGCTGGTGTCGAGCCTCGCCTGGCTCGCCGCCTCCGCCGAGGATGCGCCCGATCTGCTGAAGGTCGCGCCGGTCGCCAAGGACGATCTCGACTTCGCCAAGCTGCTCGCGGCGATGGCGCTCGCGGCGCCGCTGGGCGTGTTGCTGCCGATCGGCATCGCGCTGGAAACGATCCCCGGCGCGCTGGTGACGCTGGTCTTCACCGCCGGGGCGGGCGGGGTGGTCGGCTATCTCGAGGTCGCCCATGCCCAGCCGGCGCCGCGCTCCACCTTCCAGCGCCGGCAGAAGGGCGGGGGGATCGTGCGCAACCTGATCGAATTCGTGATCGCGCTGCTTCTGGGGCTCGCGGCCGGGGTGGTGGTCTACTTCCTTTGAGGCGTCAGGCGCCCGGGTGGAGCGCCCGGCGTGCCTCTTCGGTCACCGCATAGACGGCGTGGCGCTGGGCGCCGCGATTGTGGTGATCGACGCGAAAGCCCTGATAGTGCCGTCGCACCAGGCCGGCGCGCACCAGTTCGGACACTGCGCGGCTGACATTGGTGCGGCCGGAGAGGCGGATGCGGTGCTGCACCTCCGCGTCGATTGCCGCGCGCGCCGCCTCGGGATCCGCCGGGAGGGTACCTGCCTTCTCCAGATCGGCGCGCGCGCGTGCCGCCAGTCCCAGCCGGCGCGGATCGCGCCGCGCGACGGGGGACAGCGCCTCGCTCAGCCAGTCGCGCACCGAGAGGCGGCGGCCTTCGCGTTCGATCCAGGGGCCGGCCCAGCCGGTGCGGTCGCTTGCCTGGGCGATCAGCTGGAGGACCATGAAGCTGTAGCGCGGTCGCTCGCAGGTTGCGCTCAGCCGGTCGAGCACGGCAGGCAGATCCAGCGCGGGAGCGGGGGAGGCCGCGTCCGGCCGGACGCGAGTGGCGGCGGCGAAGAGATCGGGCTGGAACATAGCAGGAATCTAAGCACATCGCGATTCGCCTGTGAATCCCTTCCGTACGGCGACGTGCATTTGGACCAGCCATGGCACTTTGCCCGGCGGTAAAGTGCCATGGATGGCAGGCGGGAACTGGGCTAGGCGGGGACGCACCGGCGCGGTAGGGTCGGAAACGGCGCGCGGACAGCAATGGCAGGCGGGTCGCCCCGCACTCTCGACGAGCACGTTCCTTGACCGATCCGCACTCTTCTTCCGCACTTCCCGTTCCAGCCGCGCTGCTTCCCGAGGCTTGTGACGATGCCCGCGCCGCCATCGGCTTTTCGGGCGGGCAGGTCGGTGCGGCCGTGATCGCCGCGGTATCCGCCTGTGCGTTGCTGCTCTGGATGGCGGGCCTGACGATCGACCCCTTCGCCCACAGCAACATTCCCTACTACGCCATCCTCGCGATCGCCCCGCTGCTGCGGCTGTGGTGCCAGCGCGATGGTCGGCGCTGGAGCATCGTGTTCGCGCAGGTGGTGGAATATTATGCGCTGTTCATGGCGCTGGCGCTGGTAGGTGCCATTACCTCCTATCCGGTGGCCGCGATGAGCCAGGGGTTCGCCGATGCCGGCCTGCAGCGGATGGACGAGCTTCTCCAGTTCGACTGGCTGGCCTGGTACCGCACCGTTGCGGCGCATCGCTCGCTCCAGCTGCTGGGTATCATCGCCTATCAGAGCATCTTCCTCACGCCGGCGCTGCTGCTCGGCTGGTTCGCGGTGACCGGGCAGCGGCGCGAGGCGCATCGCTTTCTCGCCGCCTTCGGTATCGCCGCGGTGCTGACGCTGGCGATCTACAGCCAGATGCCTGCAGTCGGGCCGTTTTCCTATCTGTGGCACGGGCCGATTCCCTATATGCCGGTAAGCGAATTATGGCAGCCGGACCTGATTCCGGCGCTGCGCGACCACACGCTGACCGTGGTCGATGTCGGCCAGCTGCGCGGGTTGGTCTCCGCGCCCAGCTTCCATGCCGCCTCCGCGACGCTGTACATTGCCGCCGCCCAGCGCTGCGGCCCCTTGCGCTGGTGGCTGACGGCAATCCCCTGCGCGATGCTGCTCTCCACGCCGGTGGAGGGCACGCACTATCTGATCGACCTGATCCTCGGCGCCGGCGTTGCGCTCGTCGCCTGGTTCTTCGCGACGCTGCTCGTCCGCTGGCGGGTGCGGACGGCGGGGGCACTGTCGCAATAACGGACGCGGCGGCGCGGGCAGACCTGCGACACGGGGTCGCGGGGGGTGGCGATTGCGCTTCCGCCGGAGATCGCGCGAGGGCTAGGCACTTACAATCAACCTGCTAGGCTTGGGGATACCTCGGCCGCCTCACGCCGATGGCCGCGACACTGCGGCGTCGAAAGGGAGGGCGGTCCCGTTTCCAGGTTGTCATCGTTCGAAGCGGTCTTCACCGAAGGGCCGGGACTAAACACCTACAGTATTTTCGAGTTGGCCGTTTACGGTCAACGGCTCGGAAAATGCGGCAATCTCTAGGGTGCGGTGGTGGAATCCGCCGCGCCTGCCGCATCTGGCTGCTCGTTGCCGAACCGGGCCTTTCGCGCCTGCATCCACTGGCTCCGCAACCAGCGCGCCGGTCGGTCCTGGTGCCACCGCACCGTGAATGCTGCCCAGGCATGAAGCGGTTCCTGCAGCGCGGCGGCGACGGGGCCGGGGGGCAGGTCGTCGGCCCATTCGGACAGCCCCGTCCCGTTGCCGAGCGCAAGCAGCAGCGCCGCGACGACCATCGAGGCGGTCGTCCAACGCCACGGTGCGCGTCGGTCGACCTGCGCCGGCACGAGGTTCACGGGGGATCCGATTTCGGCGATTTCGCCCCGTTCGGCGCCGATGGTCATCCCGCGTCTCCTCAGAACTGATAGTAGATGAACGGGGCGACGCCTTCGGGGCGCATCGCACCGATCAGCAGCAGGCCGAGCGCGAGCAACGCACCCACCAGCGGTGCTGGCCAGTGCCGCATGCGTTCCGCCAGCTGCTGCAGTCCGCGCGGCGGAAGTGCGTGCATCGCCAGCCCGATCGCGACGAGTGCGAGGGACAGCGGCGTGACGAGCGTGTTGCGCCAGTCTCCCGCACCCAGTCCGTGCAGATAGGCAAGCGCGTCCGTAAGGCCGGGCGCGCGGAAGAAGATCCAGCCGAGCACCACGACATGAAAGGTGATCAGCATGCCGATCCACCGCGGTACCGTCACCCGCCCGGCGACCAGCCGTGCGAGCCCGCGTTCGATCGCCAGCCAGCCGCCGTGGAGCGCTCCCCACAGCACGAAGGTCCAGTTGGCGCCATGCCACAGGCCGCCCAGCACCATCGTCAGGAACAGGTTCAGCATGGTCCGCAAGCGGCCCTTACGGCTTCCCCCGAGCGGGATGTAGAGATAGTCGCGGAGCCAGCTGGAAAGGCTGATATGCCAGCGGCGCCAGAAATCCTGCAGCGAGGCGGCGCGATAGGGCTGATCGAAGTTGCGGGGAAAGCGATAGCCGAGCAGCAGTGCCAGCCCGATCGCCATGTCGGAATAGGCGGAGAAGTCGCAGTAGATCTGCACCGCATAGCCATAGGCGCCGAACAACAGATCCAGGCTCGACCGATGGGCCGGATCGCGGAAGGCCGGATCGACCAGCGCCGTCGCCAGTTCGGAGGCCACGACGACCTTCTTGAACGCACCCCACAGGATCAGCAGCAGCGCCGCTGCGGCCGCCCCACGGTCCAGCCGCGGCGCCGTGCGGAACTGCGGCAGCAGATCCGACCCGCGCACGATCGGCCCCGCGACCAGATGGGGAAAGAACGACATCAGCAGCGTGAGGTCCAACCAGCTCGCGGGCGGAATGCGCCGCTGCTGGACATCGACGAGGTACGATACCGCCTGGAAGGTGAAAAAGGATACGCCCACCGGCAGCAATATCTGCAGCAACGGCACGTCGCGGCCGAACCCGAGCGAGAAGAGCAGCGCATCCAGCTGCTCGAGGAAGAACCCGGCATATTTGAACGTCGCCAGCACCCCCAGGTTCAGCACCACCCCCAGCAGGACCAGCCCGCGCTGCCGCGCCTGCGCCGCTGCGGCCGCAATTGCGCGGGCGAGCAGCCAGTTGCCGCTGGCGGACAGGAACAGCAGCAGGACGAAGCGGGGATCCCACGCGCCGTAGAAGAACCAGCTCGCCATCAACAGCGCGATCTTGCGCCAGTCATTCGAACGGTTGAGCGCCCAGGTGACCGCATAGACCAGCAGGAAGAAGAGCCCGAAGCTCAACGTGGGAAATTGCATCTAACTCAACGGTTGGGCGATGTGGTGGCGTTGGTGCGGGGCTCGGAGCGCGACGGTGCCATCGCATCCTCGAGGTCTTCCTCCAGGCGCCGGGCGATCTCTGCGGCGCCCTGCGTGGTGAAATGGACATGATCGCCCCGCATCAACGGCGGCTGGCGGGTGGCCCAGTCCGTGGCGGTGCAGCGCCCGCCCATGCTTGTCGACCAGTCCCAATAGGCGATGCCGCGCTGATGCGCGATGCGGCGCTGAATCGCCTGCACCGTTGCCAGCGCCGCGGTGGGGCGCCACGGATCTGCGGGGTCGAGGCCGGGGCAGGGAGGCGAGACACCGCCCGCGCCCCCTTGCAGCGATGCGAGCCTGGTCGCGGAATCGGGCGCGCCGACCAGCAGGATCGGGACGCCGGGTGCGAGCCGCTGCAATCGGGCGATGCCCGCGCTCAGCTGTTCCGCGTAGCCGCCGGCGGTGAAGCGCGGGTAGAAGGCCTCGTTCGTGCCGAAGGCGAGGACGAGCAGGTCGGGGCGATAGGCGGCGAGCTCGCGTGCCATCACCGCTTCATCGGTGCGATCATAGTGGAGGAATTGTGCCCCCACCGTGCCGAGATTGGACAAGGTCACGCCGCCTGCCGGGGGCGCCTCCGTCGCCCAGGACGTGATTGTCACCACGCCCTGGGTAACCACGAGCGCGGCGCTGGCGCTCGGCGTCTGCGTCTCGACGGTGGTGCAGTCGCTGCCCGGCACCGGCGCCGCCAGGGACCAGCTGCGTTGCTCGGTGCCGAGCGTGAGCATTACCGCCCCGGCTCCCGGACCGGTGAGGGCGCAGACCGTGAAGCGGCCGAAGCGCTGCGTGCTGTCGTCCGCGCGCAGGCCCATGGCGGCACCGGGGGCGGCGCTGGTAAGGCTGTAGCCGCTCAGACCGATCGGCGTGGCCCAATCCGGATGCCATGCGGCGCCGAAAATGCCGCTGGTGACCCAGGTGCCCGTCTGCGTGGCGGTGACGTTGCGTGTCAGATAGCCGGCATAGGGCCGCCCGGGTGGCAAAACGCCTCGACCGGCTGCGCCGAACCGCGCCTGGAGCAGCGTTCGCCAGCTTCCGGTCACCTGATCGGCAGCGGTGTGACTGTCGCCGATCTGGATGATCCTGACCGTGCGGGCGGTCTTGCGCGCGGTCGCCAGCTTCTCGAACACCGGGGCCAGCCGGTCGGCATCGCAAAGCGACCGGCTGCACCCTTCCTGCGCGAGCGGCGCAGCGGTCTGCAGCAGCATTGCGGCAATCAGCGCCGCGATCATCTGGCGCGATCCGTTCCGGTGCCGGCACGCAGCTTGTCGCGCATCGCCGCGATGCTTGATGCGAGGCCCTGGGTGAGGTGCTGATAGCCCACGCCCAGCATGTGAACGCCGTCATTGGTACGGATGAGTTTGCGGGCGCCGGTCTTGTCGTCTGGCAGATAGGCGGCGTAACGCCCTTCTGCGTCCACGGAAAGCGAACGGGTTTCGAGGAACGGCACGTTCAGCCGGCGCATGTGTTCGGCATAGAAGGCGTTCATCGCCTGGATCGACGCATCGAGCCGGGCGTCGCGCATGGCGGGCAGCCCGACCCAGTAGACGGCCGCCCCGGTCGAGCGGGTCACGGCGACGAACCGGTCGATCCGTTCGCCCACCACGCGCTTCCAGCCTTCGCTGAGCAACGGCAGTTCATGGCCCGCATCGTAGAAGGGCACGGCGTCGTTCGCGCCGAAGCAGATCACCGCCACGTCCACCGGATCCGCGGCGAGTTGTTCACGGGCGCGATCTTCCAGGTTCAGGCGATGATATTGCGTGAAGCCGGTTGCTTCCTTGGCGAAGCGCAACACTTCGAAGCCTTTGTCGCGCGGGAGCTGGTGGTCCAGCGCTTCCCACAATCCGACGCCGAAGCTGTCGCCGAATACGCCGACGCGGACGATGCCACGCTGCGCCACGCGCGCAACGACGCGCCGGTCGACGGCATCCTCCGCAGGGAGCGGGGGCGACGATTGCGGCGTCGAGACCGGCACCGAGACGGGCGCGGGCTGGGGCGGCGGCGCCGGGCGTCGCAGGTCGAACGATATGCCGACGCAGATACCCGCGACAAATCCGACTGCGAGGACCGCGCCGCGATCCATCACGATGCGCGCCGGGTGCAGAAATCGCCTTGCGGGTCCGGTAGGAGATGCGCCGCCGGCGCCATGCTGGAGGCTGTCCGTCGCATCCGGGGGAAAAACCAGTTTCACCTTCGATTCCGTTCGGTCCGTGGATGCGCCATACCTGCCGCTGTCCCCTTGCGACGGTTTGCGCGTTGTCATGCCTAGCGTGTCGGAGCGGGTGGCGCTGCTGCCGGTTGCTCCGGGATCCGGACTTGGAACTCCGCACGCGGAAAGTCGAGCGCGAATGCATCGAAAAGGTTCAACAGATCGGCGCCGAGGATGATTTCGGGCTTGGCGTCGGCGCTGCCGGCGCCGGTGAAGTAGATCGGCACGTCGTGCAGGGTGGCTGGTCCGATCTTGACGCTCGCCATGCGGGTACTGCGGACCCCCTGTTGATCGGCCGTGGCGCCACGGATCTGGCCGGCCGCAGCCAGACGGGGATCGTCCGGCGTCCATCCGAGCGCGCGAAGGGCGGCGGCATTGGCGATGGTTGCAGATGCGCCGGTATCGACCAGCGCCTCGATCGTAACGCCGTTGAGGATCAGCGGCACGAGCAGCAGGCCGTTGTCGCCAATCCGGCCCTTCAGGGCAACGAAGCGGCCCTGCACCGCGGCCGAGGGGCGTGCGACGACGCGGCCCGCCGCGCGATCGAACATCAGCTGACGATCGCCGAACGACTCCATGCCAAGGATGCCGAGCGCGGTCGTGACCTGCGGATTGGGGAAGCGGAACAGCGCGACATCGCGCTGTTCGAGCAGCGCGTTGGCGAGGTGATCGACGGGATACAGGGTGGCGGCCGCGCCGCCGGTCGCGCCGACGATCCGCATGTCGCTGTCCATCGGCGGCAGCTTGAGTCGCTCGGCCAGTGCCGGTGCCAGCAGGCTCGACTGGGCGCCCGTGTCCAGCACCATGTCGAACGGGCCCTGCCCGTTGATGCGTACCGACACCACCGGCCTGCCGCGCGGATCGTAGCGCAGGGGTTCGGAGGCGTCCTCGACCGGCAGGACGGCGAAGATGGCGGGCAGCGCAACAGGAAGCATCGGCAGGGATTCCGGCTATGGGACTGCCGCCCGCCTTGCCACGCCAAGCTTGCCTGGAGCTGGCCGCGGTACCAATCAGAAGGTGGCGTCGAAGGAGGGGATGCGCACCGTCGCGGCGTTAGCGGCCCCGGTGCGTCGTGGATCCGGATCGTTCGGCAGCCGGAGCTCGAACACGGCGCCTGCCCCTTCCGCGTTGCGGGCGGCCACCGTCCCGCCGTGCAGCGTCACCACGGCCTTGACGATCGCGAGGCCCAAGCCATGGCCGCGGCGGTTGCTGGGATGTCGCACGAAGGGCTCGAACAGGGTGACGGCCTTGGCGGGATCGATCCCGGGCCCGAAATCGCGGACCGAGAGGAGACCGTCGGCATCCAGCGCGACGAACACCTCGCCCCCATCGGGCGTGAAAGACAACGCATTGTCGATCAGATTGGCAATGGCCACTTCAATCAGCTCGGCGCTGCCGACGACAGGGAAGGCGTCGGATTGCGGCGCGAAGCTGATCGCGATTCCGCGCGGGGCGGCAAGCGGCCCCAGGCTTGCGATCACCTTGCGGGTGCTTGCGACGAGATCGATCGTACCTTCCACCTCAAGCAGCGTGTTGATCTTCATCAGCGTCAGCAGCTGGTTCACCAGGTTCGTGAGCCGGCGGACATCGCCGATGAGCTTATCCTTGATCGGGGCTTCGTCGAGCAGTTCGAGCCGCGTCCGAAGCACGGTAAGCGGCGTGCGCATCTCGTGCGCGGCGGCGGAGAGGAAGAATTTTTGCCGGGCCTGGGTGGTCGCCAGCCGGCCGATCAACTGGTTGACGGCCCGCACCAGCGGCAGCACCTCCTGCGGAATGCCTTTCTCCGGGAGCTGAAGATCGAGCCGGTTGCCATCGAACGATTGCGCCACGCGGGCCACGCGCCGGATCGTCCACATGTTGAACAGTATGACGAGCGACACCAGGGCAAACACCGCGCCGACCGACAACAGGAAGCGGTCGCTATAGCTCCAGAATATCTTGCGAAATGCCCGGTCCGTGCGATCGATGTCGGTAGGAAAGGGATGCTGGAGACCGAAATATTCATAATAGCGCGGAGACGCGCAATAGATATATTCCATCTTTCCTATCGAACCGGCGGTCGACAGGTTCTCGAACATCTGCATGCACAGGCTCGGAACGGGGGTTTGTCGGCGCACCGCCTCGAGACGGGCCAGGCCGGTCCGTTCGAAATAGACGGGCGCCGAAAGATTGCCGAGCGTTCGATCGCCCACACGAATATAGTAGCGGAAGCCGGGATTGCGCTGCCTCGCCGCCGTCATCACCGCCTGGAACTCGCGCGACACGGCACGATCGGGATGCCCGTCCAGCATCCAGATTTCGGCGTTGATCGTCTCGCTCACTTTCTGGGCGCTGACATCCAGCGGATCGAAGGCGCTTGGCGGCAGCACGTCCAGAATGGGCCGGATGGCGAGCACATAGACGCCTAAGGCGACCAGCAGCAGCGTGAGCAGCGCCATCTGTCCGAACATCGATCGATGCGGCCATGCTCGCGCCATGCCCCTTCTCCCCTTCGCCGTTACGAAGCCGCGGCGTCGGCATCGGTGCCGAACGGCGGCGCATCGGCGGAATCGCCAAGCTCCTGGCGAAGCCGTGCCCGCAGCTTCTTCTCGGTTGCCTGCGCGGCCGCGGCGTCCGGCCAGCGGTGCAGCGACGCGAGCAGTGCCGCGAATTTCGCCGCAACGTCGCCACCATACATGGCTTCCGTGGCTGCTGGATAGACCAGCTGCAGCAACGCCGCTTCGAGCAGCTGGCCCGCCGCCTGGGTGTCGCCCGCCCGCGCGTAGAGCTCGGCGAAACGGATCCTGGCATCGGCGCTCTGCACGGGGGCGGCGGCGAGGCGGGTGGTCAGCGCCTGTGCCTGGAGAGCGGAGAGCCGCGTCTCCAGTCGCACCATCAGTTGCGCGAGCAGGTCCAGCGCATCCGACCGCAACGTGCCGTTCGAAAGGGCCGCGAGCCCGGCGGCAATCCTCGCCGGGGCCACGCCCTGGTGCACCAGTCCATCGACAATCAGCATGTCGAGCCGCTCGGCATAGCCGCGAAGCTGCAGATCGATAGCCCCGCGCCAGCGTTCGAGCTCCCGTGTTCCCGCAGGCGTCCGCAATATAGCGAGCAAGGGCGCGGTTTCCGGAGTCGGATTGGCAGGATCGGGCAATCCCTGCAGCACTTGCTGGCGCCCGGAGAGCGAGGCGCCCTCGTCGCCCTCTCGGGGCGCGGTTCCGCGCCAGAGCGCCCGCAATTGGGCCAGAACCGTTGCCGGCGCCTTGCCCGCTGCCTCGTACAACGGCGCCAGCGGCGACGTGTAGGATGAGCCCGCCTGCTGGGCCTCCGCCAGGTGGCGCCGGCGTTCGATCTCGGCCACCGCGGGGTCGCTCGCGAAGCGCGCGGCATAGTCGGGATACACGCGCCCGAACAACGCTGCGAAGGAGAACTCGAACCCGCCCGGCGCGGGCGCGTTTGCGCGGTTCACCATCTGGAGCAGCCAGTCGTCGTTTCGAACATCGACGTGGCTTGTCCTGGCGACAGCGGCGTAGGCATCCTCGTGTCCCAGCAGACGTTCGGCGATCTGCAACACCGACGCCGCGTCCTGGTCGCTCGCATGCACCGAGACATAGCGCGTCAACAACGCGACGGCGCCAGCGCGGTCACCCGCCGCCCACAGGGCATCCGCAGCGCCGCTCACATAGGTGGGGTTGTCGGGTTCGAGGGTCGCGAGCTTGCGGTAATAGCTCGGGATGGCATCCCGCTCCGCCTTGTTTCCAGCCGATTGCGCGGCGACGACGAAGCGGCGGTAGAACGAAGCGGTTTCGGCCGGCGAGGCCTGGGCGCGGGCCAGGAATGTATCGATCGCATGTCGTTCCTCGGCGGCGAAGCGCTGGCGGATGATGGGCGTCGCATAGTCCAGCGCCGGGTAGCGCGCGCTGGTATCCGCCTGCAGTGCAACGAGTTCCGCATAGGCAGTGGCGGTATCGCCGCCGAAAAACGCCTTCAGAAACGCCGGCAGATGCCGTGCATCGGCATAGCGCGCCGCTGCGTCTGCGGCGCGCGCGAGCAAAAGCGCCTGGTTTTCGGGCGCGGTGTCCAGCACCAGCAGCTTCTGGACGATGAAGGGCGTCGTGCGGTCGCCAAGATGTCGGTCGAACCCGATGTCCGCGCCCATCGCGACCGCTAGCCGTGTGCGTTGGCCGTCGTCGAGGCGCGCGGCAAGCAGCTGGCCGACGAGCGCCTCCTGATATCCCGTCTCTCGGCCCTGTTGGCGCATCTGTTCGACCAGGTCCTCGTAGAGCTTGAGCTTCTGCGGGATCGAGAAGCGGGCGACGATACCGGCCGGCGAGGCGGAGACGTCGCGCCGGCTGGTAAAGCTGGCGCGGGTATAGGGGAGGGGGCCTGCTCGTTCGGCCACCAGGTTCAGCATCCGCGCGTCCCCGAGAAGCGGATGCCCGGCCGCCTTCTCCATGCGATCGAACCAGCCGGACCCGCTGCGATAGATGTCGAACAGCATGGCATCGCGATAGGGTGCCTTGTCCAGCGGTTCGAGCAGGAGCGTGCGGAACAGGCCTGCGGGCAGCGCGTCCACGCCCTTCAGCAGCAAGCCGTAGAGCGGCGAGGTCATGCCTTGCCGGGCCTCGCCGCGCTGCACCGCGGCAACACTCTCCGCTTCCGTGGCCATTGCCTCCGCGACCTGCGCTTGGATCGCGTCCACATCCCGGCTGGCGAGCGCGATGGATTGGGCGAGTTCGACATTATCCGTATCGTCCGCCTGCCGCGCAAGCGCCCGGGCGATCCAGTCGGGCCCGATCGGCCGGGCCGGCTGCCACCCTTCGATGTCGCGGAACAGGTCGCGCGCGCGCCGTGCTTCCGCATCGCGGGGAAGCAGCGGGGCGATCGCCGCATCGATCCGATCGGCAAGCGCCGGGTCGGACCGCCGGTCGGCGATGCGCCGACCGAGATCCGCCAGGAAGCGCAGGCGTGCATGGCCGGGCAGGCCGACGCCGTCGCTTGGCACGACCGCCGCAGCCGCCTCGGCCAGCAGGACATCGAACCGGGCGACGACGCGGTCGGCCGCCGGCCCCTCGTCCGGCCAGGTCATCATCAGCCCTTCCAGCAAGGTTCCCGCATATTGCCGGATGTCGAGTGCAGCCTCCTCGCCGCCGCTGCGCAGCGGCTGGCGCTGCGCCAGCGCCTCCGTCGCGCGCCAGTACCAGTCGAAGGCTGTCGCATCGTCGCCGCGCTGCTCGCGGAGGATCGAGGTCTTGACCACCAGATCGGGGTCGTCGCGGTCGCGCAGCAGGGCGCGATCATAGTTGCGCAGCGCCTGGTCGACATACCCGCTGGCCGCATAGGCATCGCCCCGCAGGCGATCCAGATCGACCAGGCCGCCGGTGTCGCGCATCATGCCGAACGCCCGTTCCGCGCCGGCAACGTCGCGCACCGCGAGCAGCGCCTTGGCCAGTTCGGTATAGAGGTCGGGCGGATAATCACGCTTCAGCGCGAGCAAGCGCCGGCCGAACGCCAGCTTGGCATGGACATCGCCCACCACCGGCCCGGCGCCTTCGCTGCCGGGGTTCCCGCCCGATGCGAGCGTCACCAGCACGCGCAGCACCGCCGCCCGCTGGTCCCCCGCCGCGGCAAGCGCATTGGTATAGGCGCGCAGCTGGAGCGGAAAATCGGCCGTTGCCTGGCCGAGATCGGCAACAAGGGCGTAAAGGCGCGGATCTTCGCCGCCAACGGCGATCCGCTCGAGCGCCCGGCGTTCCGCCCAGCGCAGGCGAGCGCCGGCGAGCCGGACCAGACCGGGCGGGGCGGGCGCGCCGTTCGGATCAGCTGCGAGCACGGCCGCCATCGCATCGATCGCGGCCAGGAAGGCGGGCAGATCGCGCGCCTGGCCTGCCGCATATTGCAGCATCGTCACGGCTTCCGCCTGCCTGCCCTGTTTGCGCAGCAGGTCGGACATCTGGGTGATCGCCTCCATGTCGCCTGGCTGCAGCGCTGCCGCACGTCGATATGCCTGCAGGGCATCCTCATCGAGCCCCGCCGAGGCGTAGACGGCGGCGGCGAAACGGGTGGCCTGGGCATCGGAGGCAGGCGATGCCCGGTCGAGTTCACCAAGCAGCGCAGCCACGCGCACGCGCTTCGCCGCCGGTGCTTCGCCATCGGGTGCGAAGCGCACGGCATTGAGGGTGAGCTGGCGAAGATAGAGATCGGCGTTCTTCGGATCGGCGCGCATCAGCTGGCGCAGTGTCTGGTTCACGCGGTCGTGGTCGCCGAGCCGCGCATAGACGCCGACCAACCGGCTGAGCTTGGTGGTCTCCGCCGTCGCGTGGGCGCCCGCGTCGCGCTCGACCGCGGCGACGGCCGCGGCGCGGTTGTTCTGGGCGATCCGCAGCTCGACGAGCAGCGCCAGTTCGTCTTCGCCCGTGCGGCTGGCTAGTGCATGTTCGAGTTCGGCGGCTAGCGCATCGAGCGTACCCAGCGCCTGCGCCGTCTTCACGATCTGCTTGGCAAGATATGCTTTGCGGGCCGGCAGTTCTGCGGCGCGCCACAGGCGACGCCAGCGCGAAAGCGCTTCCTCGCCATGGCCGGCCTGGCCTGCGAGTGCGGCGATATGGACGCGCTGGTCATAATCCAGCGTCGGCGCGGCGGCCTCCAGCCCGCGCAACACCGCAAGCGCCTCCTCCTTGTGGCCCATGCCGTCATAGGCGTCGGCAATGGCCACCCGCTCGGGTGCGGCGGCGGGAACGATGTCGCGCAGCGCGGCGAGCTGGGCGAGCGCGTCGGCATCGCGACCCTGCGCGCGATCGATCTCCACGCGGAAAAAGCGGTAGGGTACCGCCATGCCCGGTGCGCCGGCGACGGCCTCCATCAGCCCCATCGCCTGCCCGCGCAGGCCCATGGCGATCATCTGGCGGGCCGCGGCTACCAACAGGTCGGCCCGTCCCGGATTGGCGGCGAACAGGTCCCGGTACACCGCAACCGCCGCGTCGCGCCGACCTTCGCTCAGCAGCAGGATAGCCAGCGCGGCATAACCTTCGGGCCGGTGCGGATCGGCTGCGATCAGGCGCCGATATTCTCCCTCGCCCTCCTGCGCGCGCCCCGCCAGGTCGAGGATGCCGAGCAGCCGCTCGCGCATTGCGGGATCGCTCGCCTTGCCCACCATGGCCAGCGCCGCATCGTAGCGCTCGAGTTCGAGCAGAAGGTCGACCCTCAGCTGCGCGATCTCTGCATCCTGCGCATGCGGTTCGAGAAAGGCGAGCGCGCCCGGCAGGTCCCCGGCGTTGCGGAAGCTTTCGACCAGCAGCGCCAGCGCATAGCGGCGATCGGGTGCGCCGGTCGCCAGCCGGTAGGCGCGCCATGCATGGTCGCGCGCGGCGGCGGGGTCTGCAGCGGCAATCGCCCATTCGGCCAGGCGCAGCGCATCGACCGACGCGGCGGGACCGACTGCCGCCGGTCGGTACAGGGCGAGCGCGTCGCGGGCATCGCCGAGCAGCGCAAGTGCGATGGCGACGCCGTTCGCTTGCTGGCCCTTGGCAAACGGAACCAGTGCCGCCGGCTCCTGGCGGTCCGCGAGCAGGGCGATGCGCAGGCGGAACAGGGCCCGTTCCTGCGGATCGCGACTGGCCTCGGCAGCCTCGGCGTACGCCGCCCGGGCGGCGACCTCCTGGCCGCGCGCATCGAGCAGTTCGGCGCGCAGCCGCCGGGTGTCGGTATTCGGGGAAAGCGCGACGGCGCGGTCGGCCGCGGCCATGGCGAGGTCGGCGTCGCCGCGCTGCCACGCGGCGGTCGCGCGGGCGAGCAACGCCGCCGCGCGCACCGCGACCGGTTCCCCGCCGGCGGCGATCGCATCCAGCTCGCGCGCCGGCGAGTCGGTCTGCGCCGCAGCCGCGCCAGGCAGGTGCCCGGCAGCGCGGTCGCCCATAGCCTTTGCTGGCGTACCATCGGCGGCGGCGAGCACGAGCCCCAGCGCGGCCGTCAACGAAAGAGGAAGATTGCTGAGCTGCATTGTCCGGGGCTTCATGCGGTGCGCCGGCGCTTCGGCCAGCGGCGATGGAGGAGTTCCGAGAGATAGGTCGCGAGCGCGAGCAACGCGAACCAGCCGCCGAGCGCCACCGCGGCCAGCGTCGCACCGGCGGGGCGGGGCGGCTGGAAGGGCGCAGCCGGGCTCTCGACATAGGCGCCGCCCGTGAGGCGGGCGAGCGGAGCGAGCGGGAGGCGGTAGTTCCCGCCGACATCGGATCCCGCGCGGTCCGCTGCACGCAGCACCAGCGCGCCGCGCCGGGCTTCGGCAAGTGCCGGCCGGGCGGGATCGAACCGGCGTTCGCCGGTGAACAGGCCCGGTGCCCGCTCGACCAATGCCAGCGGTGCGCCGATGGCCCTGCCGTTCGGATCGACGAATCGGACGAGCGGCGCGGCACCGTTACCGGAAGGGTCGCGGAACGTCGCCGTCACCCGATCGAAACGACGCGCGAGGCTGAGCGTGGCGGACGGCTGGGGATTGGCGGTGCGGGCGAGGAGGCGGCCAAGCCATTGCCCGTAGCCGGGCCAGCGCGCCCAAGTAATCGTGCCCGCCCCCAGCGGTTCGGTGGTCAGTGCGGTGATCCGCCCCGCGCCATATTGCCAGGTCGCCAGCACGGGGTCACCGCCGGCAGTGGCGAGCAAGGTCTCCGCCTCGGGGCGCTTTCCTGCGGGCACGAAGCCGGCGAGCGGCGGCATGCCGGTCATCTGCACGCCCTCCCAGCGCGGTTGTCCCGGACGTGGAGAGAGCGCCACCGTGCCGTTCCGGTAGCCGGGTGCCGGCTTGTCCTGCGGCTGCTTGAGGTTGAGCTCCACCATGCTGAACTCGTCCGGCACCGCATAATAACGGCCGCGGCCCCAGCGTGCCCATTGCACCATCCGCTCCTCACCCTCGACATCGCTGCCGACAAGCGCGGTGGAGACATTGATGCGATCATCGGCGATGTGCGTCAGCAGCGCCTGGTAGCGCTGTTCCTCGACGCCGGCATCGGAGATGACGAGGATGTGCTTGAAGCGGGCGTTGCTGCCTTTCAGCGCATAATATGCCTCCTGGATCGCCGGGAACAGGATGCTGGAGCCCTGCGCCTGCATGCGGCCGATCGCGCGTTCCACCTCGACGGTATCGCGGACCGGCTGCAGCGGCACCGCCCATTGTTTCGCGCCGTAGAATTCCACCACGCCGACGCTGTCCATCGGCCCCAGCTTGCGCACGGCGAAGCGGGCCACCTGCTTGGCGAGATCCAGCGGCGTGCCCGCCATCGAGCCCGAGGTGTCGATCACGATCACCAGTGCAACGCTTGGCTGTTCGAGCTTGTCTTCCTGCCGCAGCGTCACCGGCAGGGCAGCGGCGAGCGGCGTGCCGGCATAGCCGCCCATGCCGAATGCGTGCGCTCCGCCGCTGTAGAACAGGCCGGTCCCGCCCCGCGTCACGCTGTCGAGCAGCCGCGCCTGTAGCGGGGCGGGCAGCATCGCGGCGGGAACATCGTCGAGCATCACCGCGGCATAGTCCGCAAAGTCGATGCCGGCGGCCAGGCGCTGCGGGTCGCGGGCATCGACGGCGAAGGCGTTGCCCACCAGTGCCTGCAGGCGTGGCGCAGCGCCCTGCTGGCGCCCGTCCAGATAGAGCAGTGGCAGCGGATCCTGCACGGCGGCGACGCCGTCGATCGTCGCGACAGCGGTGCCCCCGCGTACCAGCCGGGCGCGAAGCGGCACGAAACCTGTGCGGTGCATCGGAAAGCGCAGATCGAGCCGCGCGTCGCCGCTTACCGCAAAAGGTTCGGAGCGCGCGACCTCGCGGTCGTCGGCCAGCAGCTGCACGGTCAGATCTTCCCCGCGGCCGGCGATGGTCAGGCTCGCCTGCGCCACCTCCCCGACGCGGACCGCCGATACCCGCAAGTCCGCCAGGAACGGGGCGGGGTCGCCGCCCTCCACCAGGATCGTACTGACCGGCACGCGGCGGCGGCGCAGCCCGTCGATCGCACGCTCCCAATGCGCGTCGCGGGCACGCCCGTCGCCGATCACGGTGACGGCACCGGGACTGCCTGCCGGAAGTTCCGAAAGGGCGCGGTCCAGCCCGGCGGAAAGCGCGGCCGCCGGCAGGGAGATCCGCTCGACGATGCGGGGATCCTTGTCCCGGAGGTCGCCGCCCAGGGTGATCAGGGTCACCCGATCCGCCGGCGCTACACGGGTAAGCAGGCGGCGCAACGCCGCCTGCGCGGCGGGGCCGCCACGCGCATCCAGCACCACCATCTGCGCCGTTCCGGCGCGTCGCAGCAACAGGCTCGGTTGCGCAAGTGCCACGACGATGCAGGCGAACACCGCCGTCCGCAGCGCCCGCTGCGCGACGCCTGGCCGGCTGCCGAGCTTCCACCAGACCAGCGGCAGCAACAGAAGCGCCCAGAGGATTTCCGGGTGGAGCAGGGTCAAGTCGAGCGGCAACACGTCTCTCATGGCAGGCGGCCGCGCTGGAACAGGATCCATTCCACCGCGAGCAGCAACGCTGCGGCGACCAGCGCGAGGGTGAAGGGCAGGTCGAGCGCGGGTCCCGAGGCCGCGGGTGCGGAAGCGGTGTCGGCGAGGATATCGCCGGCGCCGCGCGTCGTTTCGATGTCCGTCAGGCTCGTCGCGACCGGCAGGCCGGCGATCCCCCGGTCCTCCGCCTGCGGCAGCGCGATGGCGCCACCAGGCGTGCGCCCGGCCAGCGCAGCGGAACCGGTAGCGCCGGCACCGTCCAGGTCGACCAGCGTGCCGCCGGCGGCCGCATAGGGAAGCCAGGGCTGCGGGCTGGCCAGCCAGCGCAGGGTCCGCGCGACGAACAGCGGCATGGTCCGGCTCTGCGCGAAGCTGCTCCCGGAATCGAACAGCGCTTGCCAGGCCGAGACGGTACGAACAGGCCCCATGCCGGATTCGATCGATACGGGGCGGTGCAGCGAGTCAGCGATGGCGGTCGCATCCAGCTGCCCGAGCCCAAGCTGGTCAAGCGCGTCGTTCAGGTCGGTGCGCGACGCCGTATCGGTCACTGCAAAGGCAGCCGAACGCACGTCCATCGGCTGCAATATGAAGGCCGGCTTGCCTCGGGTGGAGCCTGTGACCGCCGGGCCCCGCACCTCGACCTCGGCTTCCTGCGGGGAGACGATGCGCATGCCGGAATCGGCAGCGATCACCGCGCGCAGGGTTGCCGGCAGATCGCCGATCAGCGCGACGCGGATCGGGTGGCGTTCGGGTAGCCGCAGCGCGACGCGGTCGTCGGCAGGGAAGCCGTCACGATCGCGGAAGGCGACCTCGATCAGGCTGCCGTCGGCGGGCATGTCGCGCAGCGCGATCCGGCCCTGGCTCGCGGTTGCCGGCCCCGGCTTGAACGGGGCGCCGTTGCGGCGAAACACCAGCTGGTCGATGCCTGCTGCAACGCCTTGGGCAGCGGCGAGCCGGAGTACCAGATCCGCCTTGTCCCACGCGCCCGATGCGGCCGGCACCGCGCCGATCGCGACGATTCCGCGGTTGCCGCGAATGGGCGGCCCGACATAGCCGGCGATCCGCGGCACAGCTGCCGGGGCATCCGCCGCGCGGAACGCGGCGGCTGTGCCGTAATAATGAAGGGTGATCGGCCGTCGGGCGTCGATCTGCGCGCGGATCGCCTCGGCCCAGGCCGCAAAGCGCGAGGGGAACAGCCCGGCACGGACGTTCGCGAGCCGCTGGGGAAGCAGCGCGAGGTCCTCGCCGGGAGCGAGTAGCCGCGTGCCGTAGGGATCACCCAGATAGATTGCACGGCGCTGCGCCGGCACGGCACCCGCATCGGCGATCAGCGCGCGCCGGGCTTCGGCGAAGCGATCGCCTGCGGTCATCCCTGCGGAAGCGTCGAGGTAGAAGAGTTCGAGATGCGATCCTGCGGCGGGGATCAAGCTCGGCCGCGCGCCGGCAAACCACAGCGTCAGGGCGATGGCCAGGATCAGCAGGAAGGCGAGCCAGTGCCGGAACCGCTCCAGCAGCACGCGCGCGGGCGCGGCCTGAGCGGCGGCACGCCAGAACATCGTCGTTGCGACCCGCACCACCTGCCGCTGCACCCGCAGCCGCTGGAGCAGGGCGAGCAGGCCGGCGATCAGCATTGCACCGACCAGGAGGGGGCCGAGGCCGAAGCTTGCGAAGGTCACAACGCCAGCTTCCCGCCCCGGAAGACGGTGCTCAGCTGGTCCAGCACATCGCGCGAGGCGTCGATCCGCACCAGCGCATGGCCGCGCTCGATGGCAGAGGTCTGAAGCCGGTCGTTGAATGCGCCATAGGCCTGCTGATAGCGTGCCAGAAGATCGGGGGTGATCGTCAGCTCCACCTGTGCGCCGGTTTCGCAGTCCTCGAGCGCCACGTCGCCGTTCAGCGCGGGGTGGCGCGTCGGATCGGCGTCCTCCGGGCGCACCAGCTGGACGAGCAGCACACGATGCTGCAGCAGCGTGAGTGCCGGAAGCACCCGGTCCAGCCCCGCTTCGTCGAAGAAGTCGGAGACCACCACCGCCAGTCCGCGCCGCAGCCGCATGCTTGCCAGCCGCTCGATCGATTCGGCCAGCGCCGTGCCGCCGCCCGGTTCATAGTCGGCGAGGTAGCGTGCGGCGCGCACCAGATTGTTCTTGCCCGAAAGGTGGCGGGTCTGGATCGTCATCGCATCGGAAAACGGAAAGAGCCCGATCGAGTCATGCTGGCCGAGAACGATGGCGGCAAGGGCCAGCGTGGCGCGGAGGCCGGCAGCGATGCGGGGCGATTCACCCGTGAACATACTTTTGGAAACGTCGACCAGGAAATAGACCGGCATGTCCTGGCGTTCCTCGAACACGCGGACGAACAGCCGGCCCAGCCGCTGATAGATGTTCCAGTCTATGGTCCGAAGATCGTCACCGGCGACATAGGGGCGGAAGTCGGCGAAATCGATGCCCTGGCCGCGTGCGGTGCTGGTTTGCTCCGCCAGCCGCCCGCCCTTTTGGACGCGATCAAGCGACAGCGCGAATTGCTGGACGCGGGTGAGGAACGCTGGGTCGAAAAGCGCATCGAAGCTGAGGGGCGGGGCGTTCAAGACCGGACTCCGGGGGCAAAGGGCGAAGCGGCGTGCGCGGGCGGGTCCGCAGGCCGGGAACGGGCGGTGCGGGAATCGGTCAGCGTTCGCCTCCGCCATCGGAAGCGCGTCGGGCGGGGCGGAAATAGCGCTGCAGAAGCTGCTGGTCCTGCGGCGTGGCGGGCTGGTGGACGATGCGTCCTACATCCCCCGTCGCGGAGCCGCGATCTGCTGCCGTTGCCGCACCGGCGCTGCCGGCGTGCGGCGGCGCCTGGCGCGGCAGGCTGGAAACGGGCCCCGCATTGGCCGTGCCACCCAGCCGATCGCGCATCGGCACGGCAAGCAGCAGGGCGGCGAGGCCATTGGCGCGCTTGAGCGCGTCCTGGCCCGCGCGTTGCCCGTCGCGGCCCTGTCCCTTGCCCTGTCCCGGCTGTGACTGGTCCTGCGCGCCCTGCTGGCTGCGATTTTGCTGGTTCGGCTGACTGCCATTGCCGCTCTGGCCCGTTTGCGGGCGTTGCTGGGATCCCAGCGGGGAGGAGGAAGGCGGCTGATTGCCGGCATTGGCGCCGTTCTGCGGTGCGGTGCCGCTGCGCTGGCCGGCCTGGCCGTCGGCCCCTGCGTTGCGATCGGCGTCGATGCGTCCGGCCGCCCCCTGGCGACGGTCCTGGTCGGCTCCGTTGCGATCGGGGTTGCCGGCGGCACCGGCTCCGGCGCCTGCCTGGCGGGCTTCGCCGGGCTGGGGTGCCGATGCACTGTCAGTGCCGCTAGCACGCGTGCCGGGTTGGTCCGAGCCCGCCGCCGGTTGCGCGCCGCCCAGCCGGCCGCTGTCCTTACCCGCGCCGTCTGCCTGCTGCCCGGCTTCGTGGGCGGCACTGGTGCCGGATGGAGCCGGGTTTACCGTGCTCGCCCCGCTGCTTCCTGCGGTGTCGGGAGCGGGGTTGTCGAGCCGTTCGGCGCCCGCGCCCGGTGCGGCGATGCCCGCCGCGACCAGCGCGGCAGCGACCTGCCGGCCGGCTCCGGTTGCAGGGACGAAGCGCTGTTCCACGGCGCCTGCAACAAGCAGCAGCGCGGCCCCGGCCAGCATCAGCGGCCAGCGCCTTCCGGCAGAGACGGGGCGGGGGGATTGCGGAACGGCTGCGGTGGCGGCGCGCTCGATCCAGGGGCGCGCCTCCAGCACTGCCGCCGCGCGGAAGCCGTCGCTGCCCGGATAGCGCAGGAATTCGTCCGCGGTGGTGATCCGGTCCTTCAGGGCGAGTTCGCGGTCGAACAGCGCCAGCGCCGCGGCGCGTTCGATCCGCTGCCGGCGCCAATGGTGCAGAAAACCGATGCCGAACGCGGCCAGCGGAACGGCCAGCGTTGCCGGGCCCACCATGTCCCAGCGGAGCGGCGCGAACCAGCCGGCAAGGGCGGCGAGGGCCGGCACCGGCAGCGTCGCCGGGATCGCCACCCTAAGACCGATCTCTATCGCCTGGCGCCGCGCGGCCGCCCGCAAATGGCCGGTGCCGCGCGCTTCGATCGCGGCGATCCGTTCGGCCAGATGCAGGGTAGCTTCGTCGGTCATCCACGGTCCCGGGTGAGAGGCGTTCGCAATCCCGCAGGGCAGGCTTCGCGACTCCCCTCCGGTGCTACGGCTGCTGGCTTGCACCAACCTTGCCCGGCGAAAACTGCGCTGCAAGGCTGCTGCAAGCTATTCGTGCAGACTGGCGGCGTGGGATCTCCCCACCTTCTCCAACGCTGGACACTTCCATTGACCTTCGCTCGCACCGCCCTGCGCATTGGCCTGTACGCCGGTGCCGCCTTCCTGCCTTCCTTCGTCGTCGCTGCCCCGCAGCGTTCGGTGCCGCCCGCCGCGCCGTCTCGCGGCGCCGTCAAGATCCCCTATCGGCAGTTCACCTTGCCCAACGGCCTGACCGCGATTGTCTATACCGATCACACGACTCCCAGCGTGTACCTTGGCATTCGGTTCCGGACCGGTTCCAAGGACGAGCCCGCCGGCCGCACCGGCTTTGCCCATCTGTTCGAACATCTGATGTTTCAATCCACCCGCAATCGCGCCGGCGGCTTCATGGAAGCGATGGAGGCGATCGGCGCGAGCGGGGTCAACGGGCAGACGACGACCGACTGGACCGACTATCATGAGACGGTGCCGACCGGCGCGCTCGATTATGCGCTATGGATGGAATCCGATCGGATGAGCTATCTGGCCGATGGCATCACCCAGCAGGAGTTCGAGGAACAGCGCGGCGTGGTGCAGAACGAGAAGCGCCAGGGCGAGTTGCAGCCGGGCGCCAAGGCGGTCGACCGCTACCTTGCCGGCTTCTACCCTGCCGGCCACCCCTATGCCCATTCGGTGATCGGATCGATGGCCGATCTCGATCGCGCCTCGCTTGCGGACGTGAAGCAATGGTTCACCGACTATTACGGTGCATCGAACGCGGTGATCGTACTCGCCGGCGACATCGACTTCGACACGGCGCGCGAGAAGATCACCCGCTATTTCGGCGCCGTGCGGCCCGGCGTGGCGATCGACCGTACCGACCAATGGCTGCCCAGCTTCAGCGAGATCAAGCGCGAGACATTGTACGACAGCGTCGGCTCGATCACGATCGGCCGGAGCTGGCCGATCTCCAACGACGATCCGCGCGGGAAGACACTGCTGCAACTCGCCGCCCTTGCCATGGCAAGTACGCCGGACACGCCGCTCGTCCGCGAGCTGGTGGAGGATCGGCAGGTGGCGCTCGGCGTTGCGGCGCAATTCGAGGAAAGCCAGCTTGGCAGCACCTTCACGCTGTCGATGACGCTCCGGCCCGGTGTGACGCCGGAGCAGGCCGGTGCCGCGCTGGATGCGGCCCTCGAACGGTTCCTGCGGCAAGGGCCGGATGCGCAGGCGCTGCGCTCGGTAATCGCGAATACCGACGTTTCGCTGTTGCGGCTGATGGAGAGCCCTGCGGGCGTTGGCGCCTGGCTGCTCGCCAGCGAGGTCGATCAGGGCGACCCCGTCCATTTCCTGAAGCAGCGCGATTGGATCGCCAGCGCCACGGCCGGCGAGGTCCGGGCTGCCGCTGCCAAATGGCTGGCGCGGCCCTATTACGAGCTGCGGATGCTGCCCAACCCGCTGCGGAGCGCCACGGCGAAGGATGTCGATCGCCGCGCGCCCCCGCCGGTCGATACGCAGCCCGCGGCGATCCGCTTCCCGCCGATCCAGGAATTGCGCCTCGCCAATGGGCTGCGGGTGGTGGTCGCGGAGCGGCACGGGGTACCGATCGTCGATGCACAACTGCAGTTCGATACCGGCACCCTTGCCGATCCGGCCTATCGACCCGGGGCGGCGCGGCAGGCGTTCGGGCTGATGGACGAAGGGAGCGGCGCGCTCGATGCAGGCAGCTTCGCGGCGCGGCTTTCCGCGCTCGGCGCCAGCTTCTCGGCCGGGGCCGGGGCACGGCGTTCGGCGGCCAACTGGTCGTCGACCACGCAGGCGCTCGACGCCACCTTCGCACTGGCCGCGGATGCCGTTCGCCGCCCTGGCTATGCCGAAGACAGGGTGGCCCGGCAGCTCGAGGGCATCGACACCCAATATGATGCGTTCGCGCGCAACCCGATCGACGCCGCGGGCCTGCTCTATGCCCGAGCCCTCTGGGGGGACGGTCATCCGAACGGCCGCCTCGTCACCCGCGAGCAGGCCAAGACGCTGGACCGCGCGGCGATCCAGCAGTTCCACGATCGCGAGCTCGGCCCGAACAACGCGACGCTGTACCTGATCGGCGATATCACGCCGGCGCAGGCGCGCATGCTGGCCGAACGCTACTTCGGCGACTGGAAGCCCGTGCAGCCGACGCCGATCGCTGCCAGCCCGGCCGCTTCGGCTTCGGGCCCGCGGGTGATCCTGGTCGATGCCCCCGGTGCACCGCAGACGAGCATCACGGCGGGACATTTCGTGGGCCCCTATGACCGGGAGCGCGCGTCCGTCGAGCGCATGGCGGATTCGGTGCTGGGCACCAGTTTCCAGAGCCGCCTCAATCTCGACCTGCGCGAGCGCAAGGGCTGGGCCTATGGCTTCACCGCCGGCATCGGCGATGCGGTGGCGGGCAACCGGCTGTTCACTGCCAGCGGGACCGTGCAGACCGACAAGACGGCTGCGAGCATGCTCGAGATCCGTACCGAAATCCGCGCCCTTGTCGGCGATCGTCCGGTTACCGAGGAGGAGCTTTCGCGGGAGAAGACGGCGGCGATCCGATCGATCCCGCTGGGCTATGTCGGGAGCGGCGCCTATCTGGGGGCGATCGTTTCGGCCGACGCGCACGGCCTGCCGCTCGATTACGGCAAGGGGACGACGCTCCGGATCGGGGAGGTCACGCTCGATCAGGTGCGGGCCCTGGCGACGCAAACCTATCGTCCGGACGCGATGACGTGGGTGATCGTCGGCGATCTCGCCAGGATCGAGGCTGAGGTACGGGCCTTGAACTTCGGCCCGGTCGAGGTGTGGGACGTGTTCGGCAAGCGCCTGCGCTGAGCAGGCGGAACGGGCCCCGGCCGTTGCCGGGGCCCCGACCGAACCGCCGGCCTCAGGCGCGGACGCTGGTGAGCAGCTCCGCGATCAGATCGTCGGCGGTGACGTTGGACGCCTGGGCGTGGAAATTGACGACGACGCGGTGGCGCAGGACGGAAAGCGCCACGGCCTTGATGTCGTCGGTGCTTACCGAGAAGCGGCCGTCCACCAGCGCCTGCACCTTGGCCGCCAGCATCAGCCCCTGGATGCCACGCGGCGACGCGCCGAGCGCGACGTTGCGATTGACCGCATCGGTCGCGTAGTCGCTGCCCGGCTGGGTCGCCATCACCAGCCGGATCGCATAGGCCTTGGCCACGTCGGGCACCGGCACCTGGCGGACCACCGCGCGCATCCGGTTGAGCGCTTCCGCATCGGTAACGGGGTTCAGCACCACCTGTTCGCCGCTGGTCGTCCGGTCGATGATGGCATGGTATTCCGCCTCGGTAGGATAGCCGACGATCAGCTTGAACAGAAAGCGATCGAGCTGCGCCTCGGGCAGCGGATAGGTGCCTTCCTGGTCCACCGGGTTCTGGGTGGCCATCACGCAGAACGGCTCGGGCATGCGGATCGTGCGCCGGCCGACGGTGACCTGGCGTTCCTGCATCACTTCGAGCAGGGCGGACTGCGTCTTGGGCGTGGCGCGGTTGATCTCGTCGGCGAGGACCAGGTTGGAGACGATCGGCCCCTCCTGGAAGCTGAGCACATGCCCGCCGCCCTCGGCCTCGCTCAGCATCGAGGTGCCGATGATGTCTGCGGGCATCATGTCCGGCGTGAACTGGATGCGCGAGAAGGGCAGGTGGACGGCACGGCTGATCGAGCTGACCAGCATCGTCTTGCCGAGGCCCGGCACGCCTTCGAGCAGGACATGGCCGCCCGCCATCAGCGCGGTGAGCACGCCGGCGATTACGCCTTCCTGGCCGACGATCATCTTGCCGACCTCGGCGCGAATGTCGCCGAAGATCTGCTTGAACTCCGCCGCGTCGCGGCGGGCGGCTTCAACCATGTCGTGCATCACGTGGAAATTCCGTCATTTAAGGGAAGAACTGGTCGAGCGCATTCGCACGACCTGCTTGCACCAGTCTTGCGCACCGGGGAACGGGTGCTCACTCCAGGATCAACTGGTAACCCATGCCGCGCACGGCGCTGATCTTCACTTGCGGCGTGTGTTCGGTCAGGTTGCGGCGCAGGCGCGAGATCTGCGATTCCAGCGAGTTCGCGTTGACGAACTTGTCATAGCCATAGACGCGGGTTTCCAGCGTCTCTCGCAGCACCAGCTGACCCGGTCGCGCCATCAGCGCTTCCAGCACCAGCGCCTCGGTTCGGCGCAGCATCAAGGGCTTGCCGTCGACGGTGAAGCTGCAGGCCTCGACGTCGAGCACCAGCGGACCGAACCGGCGCGATTCGCGCTGGCTGTTCAGCGGCCGGCGCAGGGCATTGCGAATGCGGGCGAGCAGTTCGCGCGGTTCGAACGGCTTGCTCACATAATCGTCCGCGCCCAGTTCCAGCGCGTCGACCCGGTCGTCGATCTCGCTCAGCGCCGTCAGGAGCAGGAAGCGCTGTGGCCGATTGGCCGTCTTGGCCGCGGTGATGAGCGATACGCCGTCGCCATCGGGCAGTACGCGATCGAGCAGCACAAGGTCGAACCCGCCGCTTTCCAGCGCGTCCTGCGCCATGGCGAGGGAATCGGCGACGTCGACGACAAAGCCGTCCCGTTCCAGGAACGCGACGAGCGTCTCGGCGATGTCCTCGTCATCTTCGACCAGCAGCAAGCGCATCTTCGGTTCTCGCTCGATCTCCCTCGTGGGGGGGCGGGGGCGGGCCAGGAGGAAACACGGACCCGCCCCCACGGAGAGCAGACGATCCCGTCGATGCACAATACACGCGCACGACAAGGATCGGCTACCCCCCGGACTAGAAGCTGTAGCTCAACTGCGCCGAAAGCGTGCGGCCGGCGACATTGTAGCGCGCGGTATCATAGGGCCGCGCATCGACCAGCGCGAACGGCGGCTGGGCGTCGAAGATGTTGCGGCCAACCAGGCTGAGTTTCGCGGCACGCGTGGCCTGCCATGTCACCGAGAGATCGAACGTGGTGTAGGGGCTCACCCGATCCTCCGCGTCCGGATTGGAAATCGTTCCGGCGAAGCGTTGTACGCGATAGTCGTTCAGATAGCTGGGCGTGTAGTAGCCAAGCAGAGTCGCGTTGAACGCTCCCTTGGACCACGCCAATTGCCCCTGAATACGATAGCTGTCGGGTCCCAGGACATAGCCCACCTGCTCGACAACGGGCGCGCCCGGCAGCGTGCGTCGCTCTGCCTTGATGTTCTGGACGACGGTTACCGACGGTTGGAAAAATCCGAGTTTCGCTGTCTGAAGTTCGTACGCGAGTTCATAGGTGATCGACTTATAGTCCGACCCGATCAGATTGTACGTTAGGAAGCGGGCTTCGGTGACCCGTCCGGTGGCATCGCGCGGATAGAAAAGACTGAGGCCGTAAATCGCGTTTTGCGGAAGAAACTGATTCAGGTCGCGCGAATTGGCGTATTCGTTGTTGATCTTCGTGTGGTTGTACGTGACGTTCAGGCGCAGGCCGCGCAGAAAGTCCCGCGGCGTATAGGAGAGAGTGAACGCCTGCGAGTTTGAAGTCTGCGGGCGCAGATTCGGATTGGGGCCTGCCACTGCTTGCACGCGATAGGTCTGGTTATTGAATAGGGGGTCCGAGAAGATCGTCGTCGTGAATGGGGTAGTTCCCGCCGGGCTGAACAACTGGGTATAGGGTGGTGCCTTGAAACCCGTGGTCCAGCGTCCCTGGAGGGAGAGGCCGTCCGCCGGTTCCCAGCGGAAGCCATAAGCGGGCGTAAAGCGGCTGAACGCATTCCTGCGGTACAGGAACTGCCCCCCGGCCGATACCGGTACATTGTCGACGGTCCCCACGGCGCCTGTGGTGCGGTAGGTGTCGTTTCGGACCGCGACGTTCACCAGCAGCGAACGGATGAGCGGCAGGGTGAAGTCGCCGCCGACCACCGGCACGTTCACCTCGCCGAAGAAGGCGAACCGATCCCGGCTCTGGCTGCCCCCGGTCAAGGTGTTCACCAATTTGCTGCTGACGCCGTCCTTGGAATATTCGCCGCCCACGGCATATTGGACCTTGCCGCCGGGCAGGGCGACCAACGCGCCGTTCAAGCGCGCCTCGAACATTTGGGTCGTCGAACTCGGCGTCTCGAAGCCGCTGTCGTAGACGAAGTCCTGGATGCTGCCGCCACCGGTGAAGGTCGGCGACCGCCAGGGGTTGAAGGCGACCGCAGGGTCGCTGCTGGTGAGCGCGCGGCACTGGCGATCAAAGGCCTGCTGCCGCGCGGCGCGCTCCTGGGCGGAGAGCGTGCTGCTGGGCGACATCAGCGAGAAATCGTAGCAGGACAGGCCGTTCGGCGAGGTCGGGTCTTCCTGGAAGCTGACGACCGAGCCGAGCGTGCTTCCCGTTGCCGAACTGGAGCTGCGCGAGCGGGTGTAGATGAGGCTCAGCTTGGTATCGCGACCGAACCGGTAGGTGAGGCCGGTATTGACCGTCCAGTTGGTGGCACGGTTGGAAAGGGTGCCCGCAACCAGGCTGCCGTCGGCGATTTCGGCAGCCGGGAAATAGGGGACGTAGATGTTGGGCGTGAAGGAATTGAAATAGCCGGCCGGGAATGGATTGTAATATTGCCCCGGCGCGATGGGCAGCGTCATTCCAGTGCCCAGATCCTGCTGCTGGCTGTTCGAGGTCCGGTTGATCAGTCCGTTGGCGAAGAAATGCAGCCGGCTGGTAATATCCTGGTCCAGGTTGAACGTCGCACTGATTGCATGGGATCGTGGCCCTGCGTATCGCGCGATGTATTCGCGAGCCGATGCGGGCGTGATCGTCGTGAAGTCATTGAGCGTCGGCCGTGCAGTAAGCCCCGCCCGCGGCGTGATCGCGGTGCGGATGTAGTTGCTGAAGTCGGTCTGGCCCGTCACGGGATCAACCGCATAGCCGGACGTGTCGATCAGGCCAGGCTGCAGGCCGCGTTCGAAACTGCGCAGGTTGTAAGATTGATCACCGCCGTAGCGAGAGGAGTAATCCTCCGTCACGTAACCGGTCTTGGCGTTCTCGACCGGATCCGTGCGGCTATAGTCGGCAGTCAATGAAATACTGCCCGAACCCCAGCTCTTGCCGAAATAGCCGCTGACGCGCAGCCGATCTGCACCGTTGTTCGAGTTTTCATATTGGCCGGTGAGCGTGAGGCCGGAATAGCCCTTTTTGAGAATGAAGTTGATGACGCCGCCCATGGCATCGGCGCCGTAGATGGCGGAAGCGCCGCTTTGGGAGATCTCGACGCGCTCGACAGCTGAGAGGGGAATGCCGTTCAGGTTGACGAACCCGGCTTCCAAGCCGGCCGCACCTGCAAGCCGGCGGCCGTTGACCAGGATCAACGTGTTCCCTGCGCCGATGCCGCCGAGATTGGCTGCGGACACACCCAGCGTCGTAAGCGCCGACGGAGTAGAGTTGTTGCCATTGGTGAGAGGCCCCCTCCGCCGATCATTGGTGATCGGCCCGATGGTGGCGAGGTTCTGCGGCAAGGTGCGCACCAGATCCTCGATGCTGGTCACGCCGCGCCGCTCGATATCCTGTCGCGTGAGCACGATCACGTGCGTCGTCGGATCACCGTTCGACAGGCGGCTGCCGGTGACTTCGATCGCGTCCTCGTCCCGATTCTTGGCCCCTTTCGGGCGGGAGGTGGGGCGATCTTCCGGCGCGAGGACAACGGGCTTGTCTTGCTGCGCCGCGGTCTGGTCTGGATCGGTCTGGTTCGCAGTGTGCGCCTCGTCTTGCGCGAAGGCTGCGGAAGGCAGTGTCGCCAGCATGGCTGCCACCGCGAGCATCGAAGCGTTTTGTCGAATTTTCTTCAAGGTCGTGCCCCCAATGCGGAAACTTTTCGAGTTCGCCGCGTTTCCAACCGGTGCCGGTTCGTGACCGGCGCTCCCACTGCGATGTGCCCGCACGCTTTTGCGCTGCGGCGTCCGTTATTTTGTAATGGCTATGTCGCGAAGCTTGCACAAACCTTGCGCAGGTGTGCGCTGAGGCATTGCTTTGGTGCGGGCACGGGGGATCGACCGAACATGTTGAGCGGCAGCTGGAGCCATATTGGGTGACGTCCGGCACCATGCGGCAGCGTATCCAGCAGATGGCGGCGTGCCGACGCGCCAGGACTCGCTGCGAGGTCGATGCCGACGTGGAAGACGGTGGCGGCACGACCAGGGCGTGACGAGGCATTGGTGGTCATTGGGCCGGGGCAATCTGCGTTCGATGGCGTGGGGCCCTTGCAGAGGGTACGGCTGAAGCAGTTTTTTCCGGCGTCGATTGGCGTGGGCCGGAATGTAGGGGACTCCACCCTTTCTGCCTGACCAGACGTCAAGACCTGCAGCGAGCGACCTTCCCCCGGTCGTCGGCGATGGTGTGGATCTTGGTGTTGCAGCCGCTACGGCTGATGCCGATCGCCGGGGCGATAGCCCCCTTTCCCATCGGCAGTCGAGCGATCGGCTTGCACATGCGTACCGTCGATCAGAACCGCAGCCGGCAGTCCGCCGGCTGCGGCCAGCGCTTATCCCGGTTGTACAGCGTCTTGTATGGGCCATGGGCGCGCGACGCACCGCGTCTGGCGGCAGCCCCCTGCAAGACGGGGGCTGCCGCTGATCACGCCAGGGTCGTCGACCTGCGCCACGCTCCGAGGCTTGTTGCCAGCGGCAGCGCTCACCCTCCACATCCACGTGGAGGGTGAATCACATTCCTCACGCCGCTGGGATTCTGTTCACGGGCTTCTTCCTAGAAGCGGAACCGCGCGCCGACACCGTAGTAGCGCCCTTCATCCCGCACATCGCGGGGGTAGGAGCGGCTTTGGCCGTTGACGGCATATTCGGCATAGTTGCGAAACGGCTGCGCCAACATGTTCGTCGCGTCAAAGCTCAGCGTCAGCTGCTTGACCGGCGTGTAGTTGAACGAGAAGTCGAGCCGCGTGATCGCCTCGGTGCCTTCGCCGGAATAAACCCCGTCGACAACGAGGTTGCCGTTCAGGAAGCGGGAGCGCCCGTTGTAGGAAAGGCGCGTCGAGATCTTGCCCTTCTCGTAGAACAACGCGGCGTTGTAGCTCCACTTGGACAGGCTGGGGATGGCCACGAACGGCGGCAGCTGGCTCGCGGGGACCAGGTCCGCAGGGAAGCGCTGCCGGCCGTCGAGATAGGTGGCATTCGCCTGCACGCCGAAGCCGCTGAGCACGCCCGGCAGGAAGTCGAGGAAGGTCTGGCCGCCGACTTCCACGCCCTGGATACGACCGGCGCCGGCATTGAGCGGACGATTGACCTCGACAAGCCCGTAGACCGGATCGCGGAAACGCTGGACGTAATTGTTGAAGAAGCCGAACAGATCCCGATAGAAGAATGCCACGGACACCGACGAATTCTTCGAGAAGTAATATTCGATCGTCGCGTCGAAGTTCTTCGAGGTGAGCGGTGCCAGGTTGGGATTGCCGCCGCTTCCGAAATAGTCCGGACGGCCTTGGAGGCTCGCCGGGAAACGCGGGTCGCTCGGCGGCGGGGTGACGACCGTCGTGCTGCCATCGGGATTGGTGATGACGGTGCCCGGCCGCGGCGACTGATTGGGTGTTACCGAATATGCCGGGTTCAGCTGGCCGAAATCGGGCACGGTTCGCGTCTTCGTGAAGCCGAACCGGATCTGCAGCTTGTCCGTGGGCCGGATGCGCAGGCTGAAGTTCGGCAGTACGTCGATGAAGTTCTGGCGCACGGCCACGTCCTGCGTGGCGGTGATCGGAACCCCGTTCGCGTCGGTCTGGACGACCCCGTTCACCACCACCGGCAGGGTCCCGCGCCCGCTATACTGTCCGACCGTGTTGACCACACGGGTGCCGATCAAGCCGTCGAAGTCGAAGCTGCCGATGCGGAATTCATACTTGGCCTGACCGTAGAAGGCGTAGGTCTTCTCCGTTGCGAAGAACGCCTGCAAGGGATCGAGCTGCACTTCCGGCACCGAGAAGCGGGCAAGCGCGTCGCGATAGCCGCCGTCGTTCGGATTGGCCGCGACGATCCGCACCAGCGCCTGGCGCGAGAATTCGCGGAGCGCGGCGGCATTGCCTTCGATGCCCTGGCGGCTTGGCATCAACCAGCTCGTCCAGCCCTGCACGTTGCCGCGGAATGCATTGGGAGTAAGTCCCAGGGTCCCGGCCGGCGTATCCGCCAGCGGGATGTTCAGCGTCTCGGTATAGGCATAGCGATTGCCGCGCTCCAGCGAGGCATCGCGATCGGTCCACCGCGCGCCGAACTGCAGGCGGGGGAACAAGGACACGTCGGTATCCAGTTCCACGTCGCCGCGCCATTGCCAGCCGGAGCCCTTGGCGACGTAGACGCTCTCATAATAGCCGCGCCAGCGGTAGTTGGCGGCGTTGTCCCGATCGAAGCCGGGCAGGCTGAAGGCGCTGCCGCCGTTCGTGAAGAAGTTCACATCGATCGTCGGCGGCGCGCTCTGCGCCATGTCGAAGCTGTACTCGTTCGCATCATATTGGCTGCTGGTATAGGCAAGGTCGGTGGAGATCCGCGCGCGCCCGACATTCCATTTGAAGCCGCCGGCATTTTGATAGGTGTTGGTGTTGTTGTTGACCGTACTGCGAAATGCCTGCCCGCGCTCGCCGCCCGTCTTGGTGAGGGTCTGGACCTGATCGGCCATGCCGTTGCGCAGGACGATGTTCGAAAGCTGGGCGTTGTTGTTGATCAGCGAGGCCTCGAACTGATCGTTCGCCAGCCTTCCGCGGAAGCCCTGGTACAGGAAGTCATAGTAGATTTCGAGATTGTCGGCCGGCTTCCACTGCACGCTGGCATTTGCCGCAGGGCGCCAGCGCTTGCCGCTGTCGTTGTAGACGCCGACCCGCTCGGGGATGCGGAAGGCGCGGCCGGCGGAGGACGGGCTCACGGTCACCCCAGCGGGCAGTTCGGTCGGCACGAAGCCGCTCGCCCAGCGCACGGCGTTTCGATATTGCGCCTGTGCATAGGAGGCGTTGACCAGCACGCCGATGTCGCCGATCGCGCTATGGGTGCGCGCACTGAGCAGGATGTTGCCCTGCGGGTCATATTTGCGGCTCTGGTCGTTGTAGGTGCCGCGAATGCCCCCGGCGATCGTGAACTTCTCGGTGAAATCGAAGGGACGGTTGGAACGGACGTTGACGAGGCCGGCCAGTCCGGGCTCCAGCAGATCGGCAGTTCCCGACTTGTACACTTCCAGGCCTGCCAGCACGCCCGCCGGAAAGTCCTGCAACTGCGAGCGGCGAAGCTCGGCGGTGAAGATGTCGCGCCCGTTGAAGGTGGTCGCCACGTTGGGCAACCCGCGCACCAGCACCCCGGTGACCTCGTCGCTACCGCGCGTCACCTGGACACCGGTGATGCGGGCAAGAGACTCGGCGGCAGTGTTGTCCGGCAACTTCCCGATATCCTGCGCCACCACCGCATCGAGGATGGCATCCGAATTGCGCTTGATCTGCTGCGCACTGCCCAAGCTCGCCCGATAGCCGGTGACGATGATAGCGCTCTCGTCGGTGGCGCGATCCTCCGCCGGAGCGGCTGGTTCTGCTGCGGTGGGCGCCTGGTCCTGGGGGTCGCTTGTGCCGGCCTGATCCTTGCCTGGAGCGGCATTGCTCTGGGCAGAGGCGGGCGTCGCGCCCAACGCGATGGCGGCAACAGACGTCAATAACAGGTAGCGAAGCATGGCAGTCCCCTCTCCAAGCGCCCGGATTAATCGGGTCGATCGATTGCACTTGTCCGACATTATAGATGAAGGTCAAGCGCTATTCAGGGAGAGGCGGGGAGGGGTTTGGCGGTTGCGCCGGAACGAAGTCCAACCAAAGTCTGTGTGCGCTCCGGCCCTGCTGCGTCCTCCAAAGGAGGGTCGGCATGTGTCCGTCTTTTCCGAAAGCATGCCCTACAGAGGCTGGGTGCACGCGTCCGATCCCGGGGAGCCTATCGGCTCGTCTCAACCCATTGCTCGCGCCAGTTCCAGCTAAGATACTGCGCCATTTGAGGAAGATGCGGCGAAACGCTGCTGCCATGCTCGGCAAGTTGCCCGCCATCACCGGTCGGTTTGCACCTGATCGGTCGGCGTGGGGCCTTGATGCGTCGGGATTCGAGGCCCGGCTTTCCAGCTTCCGCCCGTTTTGAAGCACTTTAAGTACTGGACGGCATCCACTTGCGACGGGTTGTTAACATACCGCACGCGCAAATATGTCAACCTACGATCCTGATCGCCGGCGCTCGAATATCTCTGCGTCCGTGTCAACATAACGCGCGCTTGCTTGAAGCTCTTGGCTATGCACTGCGCAACATCTGAGACGGCATGTCGAAAATAATTTTTGATTTCCCGACAACTGGAGAATTTGCGCAGATCGTATGTCGAAGAATTGATTGAAACACCTCGAACGTCGCTGGAGCGGGGAAGACCATTCAGGATGTATTCTTTGCGGCGCGATACAGCGGCGTGTCCGTGTTTTCGCCCCTCGATGCCGCAGGCGGCTTTTTAAAGCTCCCTTAACGCACCTGCCCATAGCGGACGCCCGCCACAGCGCCTCGTCAGGGCGTGTGCGCAACCGACAAGAAGTCGCTGCGGCGGTGAAACAGGGATGGGCTTGATGATTTTGAAGAACTCGGCATTTTCTACGCTACGCCATGGGGTCTCGACGGTGGCGTTGCTGACGGCGGTTGCCGCCCCAGCCTATGGGCAGGACGTGGCACCGGCGCAGGTGGCGGATGCCGCAACCGGGCAAACAGTGCAGGATTCGCAGGCTGGCGCCAAGCCGGCACCGGCCGATGCGAGTGAAGCAGCGCCCATCGTCGTCACCGGCACGCTGTTCCGCGATTCGAACGCCACCTCGATCTCGCCCGTGACCGTGCTGAGCTCGGAGACGCTCCGCCGCGCGAACATCACCACTGCACAGGATGCCATCCGCTCGGTCTCGGCCGATAGCGCGGGCTCGATTTCGACCGGCTTCCGCAACGGCTTCTCCGCCGGTGGCGCCGCCGTGTCGCTGCGCGGCCTGGGCGTCTCGTCGACGGTCGTGCTCATCGACGGCCTCCGCTCCGCGAACTTCCCGCTCAACGACGACGGCCACAATGCCTATGTCGATCTGAATTCGATCCCGTTCAGCATCGTCGACCGTATCGAGGTGCTGAAGGACGGTGCTTCCTCCACGTACGGCGCGGACGCCATCGGTGGCGTGGTCAACCTGATCAGCAAGAAGAACTTCAAGGGCCTCGAAGGCTCGGTCCAGGGCGGCACCACCGGCGAGGGCGACGGCGCCCATTATCGTGCAACCCTGACCGGCGGCGTGGGCGACTATCGCGAGCAGGGCTGGAACTTCTACCTGAACGGTGAATACACCTATGACGGGTACATCACCAACCACGACCGCGGCTATCCGTTCAACACGCTGGACCTGCGCCCCAGCGGGCTGAAGGATCAGAACCTCAACGACGAATCGCTGATGACGCAGAACCCGCAGGCAGTCGTCACCCGCGTGCAGCAGTCCGATCTCAACAACCCGCTGTCCGGCCAGATCGGCGCGCCGATCACCAACCAGTATCAGCTGCTCAACCCCAACGCCTGCCCCTTCGGCACCTTCACGGTCGCCAAGAAGGACGAGCAGGGCGCCGGCTGCGCCCATAATCTCCCGGATGAATATTTCATCATCCAGCCGAAGCAGCAGCGCTACTCGACCACCGCCCGCCTCAGCGTGCGCCTGTCCGACAATCTCGAGGCCTTCGCCAGCGGCAGCTATTCGCATTCCGAAGTCAGCATCATGGGAGCGCCTTCCGGCATTCGCCAGACCCAGCCGTTCGGCGGTTCGGCGGCGATCTCGTCCAGCAATCCCGGCATCGTGCTGCCGGTCTATGTCTGCGCGTCGGGCGTGAACTGCGCCACCGCAGCGGACAAGCGGCTGAACCCGAATAACCCCTATGCCGCTGCCTATGCGAACAACCCCGGCGAAGGTGCTGCGCGCATCTATTACCTGTTCGGCGACATTCCCGCCGGCAGCTTCCGCTATGTCGACGTGTTCCGCACCACGGCGGGCATTTCGGGCGATCTGGGCAACGGCTTCAAGTTCCGCCTCAACGGCGTCTATGCGCGGGACAACTTCAGCGTCACGCAGCGCGGCGCGATCAACATCCAGGGATTGCTGAACGCTGTCAACACGGGCGCGTACAACTTCGTCAATCCGGAGCTGAACAGCGCGGCGGTGCGCGCCCAGGTTTCGCCGGACCGGACCACGCCGTCCTATTCGACGGTCGCGACGATCGGCGGCTCGCTGATCAAGGCGCTGATGCCGCTGGCGGGCGGTGATCTCAACATCGGTGGCGGCTTCCAGATCCGCCGCGAGACGCTGATGAACCGCAGCCAGAATGCGGACCTTTCCTATTACGGGCTGAACACCTCATCGGCCCAGGGTCGCCAGACCGTGACCGCGGGCTTCTTCGAGATCGATGCGCCGTTCACCCGGGAACTCGATCTCAACGTCTCGGGCCGCTACGATCACTACTCGCAGGGCTACAGTCACTTCTCGCCCAAGATCGGCGCGAAATACTCGCCGATCGAGCAGGTTTCGTTCCGCGCCACCTATTCGCAGGGCTTCCGCGCGCCGACCTTTGCGGAAAACAACCCGGCCAGCAGCTATGCCGGCTTCTCGACCTTCGCCCTGCCGCCCAGCTTCGTCGCGGCGCACCCGGGGAATGCGGCCTACACCAACAGCTACAGCCTCGGCAGCGGCTCCAAGGGCAATCCGGACATCCTGCCGGAAGTGTCGCGCAGCATCACCGTCGGCACGATGCTCAAGCCGACGCGCTGGCTGAACCTCACGCTCGACTATTACAACATCAAGAAGTCGAACCTGATCGTCAGCGGTCCGCTGGGCCCCAAGGCCGTCGACGCCTATTACAGCAAGAGCAACGCGGTCGACGGCTGCGCCGCGCTTGCCGCGGTGGGGCCTGGCTATACGTGCCGCGTCGTCGACGCACCGGATCCGTCGAACCCGAACGCGCTGCCGCGCCTGCTGGTGTATGACGTGCCCTACGTCAACGCCAACTACCAGCTGAGCTCGGGCATCGACATGCAGGCGAGCGCGAACTTCCGCCTGTCCGACAATGTGCGCCTGATCAGCCGCCTCGACGTCACCCGCGTCCTGAGGCTCGATCTCGTCACTCCGGAAGGCGTGGTGCAGAAATATGCGGGTACGCTGGGGCCGTACCGGCTGTCGTCGGGCGGCGGTACGCCGCGGATCCGAGGCAACTGGCAGAACGCGCTGGAGATCGGCAATTTCTCGCTGACCACGACGACCTATTATGTCGGGCGGATCAAGCAGGTTGCAGCCGATCGCATCACGCCGACGAACGGTGTGATCGACCTGTCGTGCAAGAACACGCTGGTTCCCCTGACCGACGGCACCGACAAGACGTTCCAGTGCTTCATCCGTCCGTTCATCTATACGGACCTGAACATCGCGGTGAAGGCGAACGACAAGTTCCGCTTCTTCGTGAACGTCCAGAACCTGACCAATGCCCGTGCGCCGCTGGCCGCGGGTGCCTATACCAGCAATCCGAACTATCTGAGCAGCTGGCATTACGCGGGTCTCGTCGGCCGGAACTTCAGCGCCGGCGCGAACTTCAGCTTCTGAAGCTGAATCGCTGATCCACTCGTATCGGGGCGGCCCTGGTGCCGCCCCGATATGCATTTTGCCGTCGGATTCCTCCGCCCCGGCGTGCATCGGCGCGGGCGACGGGTGCCCCCGCCGCGGTCACGCGATGCGCAGCGTGGGCCCGACCAGCCGTACCGCCCGGCCGGGCCGCAAGGTCAGGGTGCGGGTGGCGCCGGCACAGCGCACGGTGACGCGGCCCGCAATGCGGCTGCGCAAGGTCGCCGCGCGCAGCATGCCGTCCTGCCAGGCCAGGTCCACCTCGCACGCGCCGCGCGCCCGGAGGCCGCGCACTTCGCCCTCGGGCCACGCGTCGGGTAGCGCGGGGAGCAGGGTGATGGCGCCACCGGTGCTCTGCAGCAGCATCTCGACGATGGCCGCCGCGCCCCCGAAATTGCCGTCGATCTGGAAGGGCGGGTGCGCGTCGAACAGGTTGGGATAGGTGCGCCTGGGGCCGATCAGGAAGCGCAGGATGCGATGGGCATGGTTGCCGTCGCCCAGCCGGGCCCAGAGCGCGATCCGCCAGGCGGTCGCCCAGCCGGTGGCCTCGTCGCCGCGCAATTCCAGCGAGCGCCGTGCAGCCGCCGCCAGGGCAGGCGTGTTCGCGGTGTTGATCTGGTCGCCGGGATAGAGCGGGTAGAGGTGGCTGACATGGCGATGATGGGGATCGTTCGCGTCCGCATCCCAATCTGCCTGCCATTCCTGCAGCTGCCCCTGGGCGCCGACCCGGAAGGGCGCCAGCCGCGCGCGCGTGGCATGGAGCTCGCGTCGAAGCGCGGCGTCCTTGCCGAGGAGTTCGGCGGCGCGGGCGGTCCGATCGAACAGGTCTCGCAGAATGGCCATGTCCATCGTCGGGCCCGCGCAGAGCGACGATCCGTGCCCATGCCCGTTCTCGGGCGACAGCGAAGGATTGGTGACGAGGAACCCGGTCTCGGGATCGGGCTGCAGGACGTCGAGGAAGAACTCCGCCGCGCCGCGCAGGATCGGGTAGATCGAGGCGAGATAGCCCATGTCGCGGCCGTAATCGTAGCGGTCCCACAGGTGCAGGCACAGCCAGGCGCCGCCCATCGGCCAAAGTCCGTACTGGGCGCCGTCGATCGGCGCGGTGGCGCGCCACAGATCGGTGTTGTGATGGCACACCCAGCCGCGGGCGCCGTACATCGTCTTCGCCGTGCGGGCGCCGGTCACGGCCAGATCGCGCACCATCGCCACCAGCGGCGCGACGCATTCCGGCAGCCCCGTCGGCTCGGCGGGCCAGTAGTTCATCTCGGTATTGATGTTGATCGTGTACTTGCTGCCCCAGGGGGGATTGTTGCTGTCGTTCCAGATGCCCTGGAGATTGGCCGGCTGGGTGCCGGGCCGCGAGGAGGCGATCAGCAGGTAGCGCGCATAGTTGAAGTAGAGCGTGGCGAGCGCGTGGTCCGCACCGCTCTCGCCTGCGCGCACGCGCTGGTCGGTCGGCAGTGCCTCGCCGGCGCCGCCTCCCAGGCGCAGCGACACGCGACGGAAAAGCGCGCGATGATCCGCGGTCGCGTCGGCGGCGATCGCCTCGTACGCGCGCCGGGCCGCGCGGTCGATCTGCGCCGTGGTGGTCGCCGTGGGATCGCCGCCGACGTCGTCGAAGCGGCGATGGCTGGTCGCCATCGCCACCAGGATCAGCAGTGTGTCCGCGCCGCGCACGACCAGTCGGTCGCCTTCCTGGCGGACGCTGCCGCCGCGCGGCAGGGCGCGCACCCGGGCTTCTACCGAAAGGGCGCCGGGGATGCCCTCCGCGTCGCGGTTGCGACCCGTGAGGACGATCTCGCCGGGTCGACCGGCCCGCGTCGCGGCGTCGCGCAGGAGCGTTTCCATCGAGAGATCGACATCGATCCGCCCCGGCGCCCCGGCGGAAAGGCGGATGGCGATCACCTGGTCCACCGCCGAGGCCAGCACCTCGCGGCGATACTCCATGCCGGCTTCGGTCCAACGCGTCGTCGCCACCGCACGGTCGAGGTCCAGGTCGCGCCGGTACCCGGGAAGGGGGCGTGCTGCCTCGGCCGCAGAGACCGAGCTGTCGATGCTTCCCGACGCGCGCGCGGGCGGAGCCGTTACGGCCGCGCCGGCGCGACGGATCACCAGCGATCCCAGCGTGCCATAGGGCATCTGGCGCAGCGGCGTGCCCATCAGCTTGGCGTTGGCCAGCGCCTCCGCCTCGGCGAACTGCCCGGCGAAGATGCGGCGGCGTACTTCGGGCAGCGCGTCGCGGGCTTCCGGATTGACCGGATCATAGGGGCCGCCCGACCACAAGGTATCTTCGTTGAGCTGGAGATATTCGGTGTCGATCCCGCCATGCACCATGGCGCCGATCCGGCCATTGCCGACCGGCAATGCCTCGACCCAGCGCGCGGCCGGCTGGGCGTACCAGAGGATCGTCTCGGCGGCGGTGGGCGCGATGTCCGCAGCCGCGCGGCCCCCGGGTGCCGCCAGCGAAGCACCGGCCCCGGCGGAAAGGGCCAGCAGGGCTTGACGCCGGTCGATCATCGGGATGGTCATGGCGGCTCTCCTTGGGGCTCAAAGCGGGCGTGTGGCGGCTTGAAGTTCGACGAGCGCCTGTTTCACCCAGGGCGCGGTGTCGCCGAACAGCCGTTGATACCGCCACTGCTTCGCCTCCGCCGCGCTGAGCTGGTGCGACGAAGGGACGCGGCGGCGCGGATCGCCGCCCGGTCCGGTGGAGCGGAACTCGGCGTAATAGGCAGTGCGAAAGGTGTCGGTCTTGCCGGGCGTCCATTCGCGCCAGCCTTCGGGGATGATCGCCGCGTCCATCCGCGTGCGGAGAAAGAGCACGCGCGCATAGGGGCGCCAGGCGCGGCCGAGCGAGATGTCGCTGGCGGCGGGGTCGGCGGTGAGCCGGCAGCGGTCGAAGACATAGGCGCTGTCCTCGTCGGGGGCGTTCCGGCTCTGCGCGGTGTACATGACGCCTGCATGGGCGACGCCGTGCAGCCGGCAGTCGCGGAAATAGGCATTCGCGTTGCCGAAGATGAAGTCGACATGCCCCTCCACATAGCAGCGCGAGAAATAGTGGCGGGCCATGCGATTGCCGGGGCCCTTGTTGGCGTAGAGCGTGTCCTGGTGCCCGAGGAGGCGGACCCGATCGAGTACGGCCCGATCGCCGGTGAGCGCCAGCGCCACGGCCTGCGAGGGCGGGTTGGCGGGATCGCTGCCCCAGTCGTTGCGGATCGTGAGGTTGCCGGCGTGGAAATCGTCGCCGGTGACGGTGAGCGTGGCGGACTTCACCGTTCCGCCCGCGGTCCTGGACGAATCGCCATGGACCAGCACCACCGCGGCCGGATCGCGACCGACGCCGGCGAGCGTCACATGCGGCTTCTCGATCCTGACCTTCTCGCGCCAGATGCCCGCATCGACGCGGACGACGCCACCCGTGGCCGGGAGGGCGTCGATCGCCTGCTGGATGCTGGGGAAAGCGCCGGGCGCGCGCAAGGAAACGCGCACCGCGTTCCGTGCCGCGGCAGGGCCGGGCGCGCCGAGGACCAGGGCTGCAACCAGCCAGAGCATGGGGCGGCATCCAGTCCGCATTCTTTCCTCTCCCGACGCCGGTATCGGTGCCGACCAGGCGGCGAGCATCTGCGCGCGGTCCTGTCGCCACGTGTAGTTGCCGCAAGACGTGCCAGATCATGGGCACGATGAAAATAGCATTTCATTAGCGAACACTCCTGGAGGAGCGCGAAAGGCAAGCGAACATAAGCCGATAGGCGGCCTTGTAGCGGGCTCGGCATCCGGCTAGCCTGAGAAACCGGTGTCATCGGCGGGGTTCCTTCTCCGACAGGCCGGATCGGTTCATGGAGGGATGAGGATGCGGCTGACACGACGAGACGCGGTCGGCGCGGCGCTGGTGGGGGCAGGGGCGGCACTGGCGCCGACGGGCGCGGCCGCGGTCCCTGCCGCTGCCGGGGCGCCGGACTGGAAGCGCGGCTTCGATCGTCAGCGCATCTGCGACCTGGGCGACGGGCGCTTCCTCAATCCCCTGGTCTCGGGCGACCATCCGGATCCCGCCATCCTGAAGGACGGCGCGGACTATTACATGACCTTCTCGAGCTTCGATTCCTATCCGGGCCTCACCCTCTGGCACAGCCGTGACCTGGTGAACTGGCAGCCGCGCAAGGCGGCGCTGCATAAGAACATCGGGTCGGTCTGGGCGGTGAGCCTGGAGAAGCACCAGGGGCGCTATTTCCTCTACATCCCCGTCAAGGCGCAGCCCAATTCGATCTTCGTGATCTGGGCCGATCATGTCGACGGGCCGTGGAGCGACCCCATCGACCTCAAGCTGCCCAATCATATCGATCCCTGCCATGCGGTGGGGGAAGACGGCTCGCGCTGGCTGTTCCTTTCCGGCGGAGACCGCATCCGCCTGTCCGACGACGGGCTGTCGACGGTGGGGAAGGTGGAGCATGTCTATGATCCCTGGCGCTATCCGGACGATTGGGACGTCGAGGGCTTTTCGCCCGAGGGGCCCAAGATCCATCGCCATGGCGGCTGGTTCTACATGATCACCGCCGTCGGCGGCACGGCCGGCCCGCCGACCGGGCACATGGTGATCGCGGCGCGGTCGCGCTCGATCCACGGGCCGTGGGAGAACTGCCCGCACAATCCGCTGGTGCGCACCACGAGCCTGGCCGAGAAATGGTGGTCGCGCGGTCATGCCTCGCTGGTCGAGGCGCCGGACGGCAGTTGGTGGTCGGTCTATCATGGCTTCGAGAACGGCTATTGGACGCTGGGCCGCCAGGCGCTGCTCGACCCGATCGAGTGGACGGCGGACGGCTGGTTCCGGATGCAGGGCGGCGACCTGTCGCAGCCGATCCGCAAGCCCAAAGGCGGCACCGCGGTACCGCACGGCCAGCCTCTGTCCGACGATTTCAGCCAGCCGCTCCAGCTCGGCAGCAAGTGGAACTTCTTCAAGCCCGCACCCGACGAGAATGCCCGGGCGCGGATCGAGGGCGGTGCGCTGCTGCTCCAGGGGCGGGGCAGGGCACCGGTGGATTCCTCGCCGCTGCTGCTGATCGCCGGCGATACCGGCTATCAGTTCGAATGCACGATCGAGATCGCCCCCGGCGGTGTTGCGGGCCTGGTGCTGTTCTATGACGAGAAGCTGTATTGCGGCCTCGGCTTCGACGAGAAGCGGTTCGTCACCCACCAATATGGCCTCGAGCGCGGCCGGCCGGCCAATCCCCATGGCCGACGCCTGCGGATGCGGGTGACGAACGATCGCCACATCATATCCTATCACACCTCGGGCGACGACGGCCGCAGCTGGCAGCGCTTCGATCGCGGCATGGAGGTGTCGGGCTATCACCACAATGTGCGCGGCGGCTTCCTGATGCTGCGGCCCGGCCTCTACTCGGCGGGGCAAGGCGACGCCCGGTTTCGCGATTTCCGATTCCGTGCGCTTTGAGGAAAGCAGGATGCGCCTGCTGTTCGTTGCGTCCCTGCTGCGGCCCTGAACGGGCGTTTTGTGAGACATGCGCTGCGCTGGTGTGTCGGCGACAGGGGAGAGGAGATCGTGATGCACGTCTTGAAGGCGGCTCTGTGGGTAGCGCTGGCGGCAACGCCGATCGTCGCGGGTGCCCGGGAGATCGGGCGGATGACGCCGGCGGCGCCGATCACCGAAGCGCGGATCGGGCAGCTTCCCCCGGCCGAGCAGCCGGCCTGGCGGGCCTATCTGGCCCGTTCGCGCGCGCTGATGGCTGCCGACAAGGCCGCGCTCGCAGCCGAACGTGCGGGCGGCCTCCACCCGCCGAGCCCGCCGACGGGACCGTCCGGGGGCGCCGGCATGCCGCTCGACCGCCCGGCCGCCTGGTACGCCGGGCTGGAAGCACGCCACACCGCCGATACGATCGTCAGCTTCCAGACGCCGGCCGGCGGCTGGGGGAAGAATGTCGACCGCGCGGGCCCGCCCCGGCAGCGCGGGCAGGCCTATGTTCCCATGGAGCATCTGCCGTCCAATGCCGAAAGTGACATCCAGGCCGATCCCGCGTGGCGCTATGTCGGCACGATCGACAACAACGCCACCACGTCCGAACTGCGCTTCCTCGCGCGTGTCCAGGCGGCGCTGCCCGGGCGCGAGGGCGATCCCTATCGGGACGCGCTGGCCAAGGGCGTGCGCTACCTGCTCGCCGCGCAATTTCCCAATGGCGGCTGGCCGCAGGTCTTCCCGCTCCAGGGCGGCTATCACGACGCGCTGACCTTCAACGACGATGCGCTCGCCGATGTGGTTTCGCTGCTCACCGAGGTCGCCGCGGGCCGCGGCGAGCATGCGGCGCTTGCTCCGGCGCTGGCGGTGGAGGCGCGGGCCGCCGTGGACCGCGCGATCGCCGTGATCCTGAAGACGCAGGTGGTGATCGGCGGCACGCGGACGATATGGGGGCAGCAACATGATGCGCTGACGCTCCAGCCGGCGGGCGCCCGCAACTTCGAGCCGGCATCGCTGGCGAGCTACGAAAGCGCCAGGCTGCTGGTGCTGCTGATGCAGCATGCCGGCCGGTCGCCGCAGGTGCAGTCGGCGGTGCGCGACGGCATCGCATGGCTGCGCGCCCATGCACTTTACGGCCAGGAATGGACGGCCGCCGGCGCCGAGGGGCGCCGGCTGGTGGCGAAGCCCGGCGCGGGCCCGATCTGGTCGCGCTATTATGATCTCCGGTCGATGTGGCCGATCTTCGGCGACCGCGACCGGCGGATCCTCGACGACGTGAACGCCGTCAGCCTCGAGCGGCGCAACGGCTATAGCTGGTTCAGCGCGCAGCCGCAAAAGGCGCTGGACCGCTATGCCCGCTGGCAGGCCGCCTCGGCCGGCAACTAGCGCGGCCGCCCCGGGGGCGGGCGGCTCAGGCGCGGAACAGCGCCAGCGGCCCCCGCCCGGCGCTGCTCCAGGTAGACCAGTTGGGGAAGACATAGGGCATGTCGGCATCGGCGACGCCGTGCCAGCGGGCGATCGCGCCGAGATATTCCTCCTGCGCCACACCCGGCACGAACCGGCCTTCGCGAGTGATGTCGTCGGCGCCGCCCAGCACCGGATCAGGATAGCTGCCCAGCACCGCGCCGGGGGCGACGTCGCCGCCCATCACCAGGTGGTTGCTGCCCCAGGCGTGATCGGTGCCGCTCTGGCCGTTGCCGAGATAGGTGCGGCCGAAGTCGCTCATCGTGAAGCTGGTGACGTTGTTCGCCAGCCCCAGCGATCCCATCGCCTTGTGGAACCCCGCCATCGCCATGGCGAGATCGCCGAGCAGGTTGGCATGGAAGCCCGCAGCGGTGTTGCCGGTCTGCACCTGCCCGGCATGGGTGTCGTACCCGCCCTGGCTGACCAGGAAGTTCTGGCGGGCATGGCCCAGCGTGCCGCGCGCGGCGATCATCCGCGCCACCACCATCAGCTGCCTGGCGAGGTCGCTGGTGAGCGCAGCACCGGTCGACGGGTTGACGAAGAAGGCGTCGGTCGGCGCCGTGCCGACAAGGATGGTGTTGGCCGTCGTCGCCTGGTCATAGTTGCGGGTCAGCGTCTGCGCGACGCTGTCGAGCACCGCGCTGCCGTCGCCATTGCTGCCCAGCGCCGTGATCGCGCCGTTCTTGGCGCTGCTGCCGGCCGCATAGCCGCTGCGTGCGGGCAGACCACCGCCCGTCGGCAGGATCAGCGGCGTGGTCTGGCGGCCGAGCACCCCCACGGTCGCCCCCGCCAGCGACATCACCGGGGGCAAGCTGCTCGCGGGCATCTTGTCGGCGATGCGGCCGAGAAAGCCGTCGCGACTGGTCTCGCGGGCGCGCAGGCCCTGCCAATGGTCCTGCTCGTCGGCATGGCTCATCAGGTTGGCGGGGCGCAGGTCGGTGCGCGACTGGTAGGTTGCCTTGGTGAGCGGCGCGAACAGCGTGCCGGCGTTGAGCACCAGCCCCAGCGAGCCTTCGTCCCATATCGGGCGCAGTGCGGCCATCGCCGGGTGGAGCGCATAGGCGCTGTTGGTGAGCGGGGTCAGCGCGGCACGCTGGATGCCGACGCTGCCGCGCGACGCCAGATAGGCGCTGTGCCGGGCATCGGTAGGGATCACCATGTTCCAGCCGTCATTGCCACCGAACAGGAAGATGCCGACCATGGCCCGGTAGCTGCCGGTGGGCGCGGCGATGGCGGCGGTGCGGCCGAACTGGCCGAGCGCCGCGAGCGCACCGGTGCCGGCGGTGAGGCGAATGAAATCGCGACGGGAGAGCGGCATGGGGGAATTCCTCAGCGATCGACCAGGAACATCGGGCTGGTGGCCGCGACGTAGAGCATCATCTGCGCCCGTTTCCGGGCCTGCAGCTTGGGATCGGCATTGGCGACCGCGGTACCCGCCGCCTTCAGCGCATCGCGCTGCGCCTTGGTCAGGCCCTTGGCGAACAGGAGCAGGTCGATGCGATCGACCATCCCGTCGACATTGTCGCCGAACGCCTCCCAATCGGCCCAGACCGGTGCGGTGCCCGAGGTGCCGGGGAGCGTCGTCACCGCGGCATATTCGCTGCGGGTCGCGTCGCCGCTCACCGTCCAGTCATAGACCAGATTGTGCAGCCGCAGCTGGTTGGCGCTCGTCAGCAGCTTGGAGGCGGGGCTGCGCAGCGTGGCGTTTCCGGGCAGCGGGAAATCGTCCGGGTAGAAGTTGAACACCGAGGGCGCCCGCATCACCGGCTGGCCGAAGGTGCCGTCGCGTGCCTGGAAGACATAGCCGTCGGTGGTGAAGCCGATCGCACGCGCCAGGCTGGTCATCGCCAGCACCGGCTCCTTCAGCTTGCCGGCATTCGTTCCCTGCGGCGCTCGCGCCTCGGCATCGGTGAGGATCGCGCGGACCACCGCCTTCAGGTCACCGCGCACGCCGCTGCCGTTGTTGGCGAACACGGCGGCGACGCGGCCGATATAGGCGGGCGAGGGATTGGGGGTGACGAGATGGGTGATCAGGTGCCGCGCGACGAAGGGCGCCGTGGAGGCGTTGTTGAACGCGGCATCGACGACTGCGGCGACGCTCGCCTGCTGCGACGCGCCCGCCGCGACTACGGTGCCCAGGAACCGCTTCTCGGCACTGTCGTACCGGGTCGGAGTGACGATCATCGGCTGGCCATAGGCGATGGCCATGCCGTCGGTCGCGGCTGCGCTGCCGACGCGCGCATAGGTCCAGCCGGTCAGCGCGCGCGCGATCTCGCGGATGTCGTCGGCGGTATAGTTGGGAATCGGGCCACCGCTTGCGTCGCGCTGGATGCTGCCATCCATGCCCAGCTTGTCCGGACCCATGGTGAAGAGCTGGAGGAACTCGCGGGCATAATTCTCGGAAGGGGCGCCCTTCCGGCTGTCCGCCATGTCGAGATAGTCGCCCATATAGGCGTTCAGCGTCACCGCCAGCAGCAGCTCGCGGTAGCTGCCGAAGGCATGGGTGAGGAACAGCTGGTTGAACGCCGCGATACCGGCCGTCGAGCGCACGGCGGCTTCGGAAGCGACGATCATCTGCGACAGGGCGAAGGCGACCCGCTGGCGCAGCTGGTCCGGCGCGGCGACCGCATCGGCATAAAAGCGCATCGCTGCCGGCGTGCGGGTGAAGCGCTGCGTCGAGCAGGCGGTATCGCCAGCCGCGCAGGAATCGGCGCGGACGTCCACGGCGAGATCGGCATAGGTGCTGCCGGTTGCGGCGAACTGTTCGTCAAGCCAGCCGTTCACCCCGAGGCTACGGATGCGGTCGACCAGCGCGACGGTGGGGCCGAAGCTCGCCTGCTGGGCGAGCCGGACCGAATCGTCGAGCGCGGTGCCGGCGGCAGGCAGCGGCGCGGGGATCGCCGGGGTTGCTACCAGGCCGCCCGCGGATCCACCGCCGCCACCACCGCCGCCGTCACAGGCCGCGAGCAGGGCCAATGCCAGGGCGGATCCTGCCGCCATGGCTCGTTTCGTTACGCTTGACACGCCCCGCGCTCCTTTGATCGCGTCCTGGGAATGTCTTGGTTATTAGGGGGATAAGGTTAAGCGCCGGCTCGCACTTATGGTTAGCGAAGCGTTACCGGCGGCAGGCGGAGACCATCGCGGCGGCCTTGGCCGCGTCCAGCGCCTCGGCATGCGCGGCGCAGATGCGCGCGTCGCGATCGATCACCAGGCTGAACGGCAGGCCGGCGCTGCGCCGCTCCACCTCCGCTGCAAGGCTACGCTGGGTCGCGCGGTCGGGCTGCCAGCGTTGCGCTGCCGGAACGGCGTTCAGCATCGCCCGAGTCGCCCGGCTGTCGTCGAACGGCACGACGAGGATGCGGTACGGCTGGGCGCCGCGCCCGATCTCGGAAAGCTGGGCCAGTTCGCCATGGCAGGGCGCGCACCAGGACGCGACGAACAGCAGGATCGTCTCCGGCGGCAGGTGCGCGGAATCTGCCGACTGTGCCCGTGCTTCGCCCAGGAACAACAAGATACAGAGAATTCCGCAGAAACTTCGTGCCAAGGCAAGCATCGCGCTCGACTTCCTTATCGGAGCATGATTTGAAAGGGCGTCCTTTGGGGGGAGGGGGTAGCATAATGTCTTCGATGATTCTCGCGTTACTGTTGGCTGGTGCCCAGCAGGCCGCGCCGCAACAGACGGCCCCGAAACCGGCGACGGGCACGCCGACCCTGCAGCAGCTCTTCGACCAGGCGACCAAGGCCGCCGCCGATGGGCAGTGCGAAGCCGCGGTGCAGGCATTCGAGCAGATCGAGAAGAATGCCAAGGTGATGGCGGATGCGACCGTCCGCGCGGCCGTCGACGTACGCAAGGGCTATTGCCTTGCGCAGCTGGAGCGGAGCGAGGAAGGGCAGGCGGCAATCCGCCGTGGCCTGCCCGTCCTCGCCGCCAAGGGCCGCGGCTTCGCCGATGAGGTCCAGCAGGCGCATCTGGCGCTCGGCAAGTTCGCGATGCTGGACTTCGACTATGCGACGGCCATCGCAGAATATCGCTTGGCGCTGGAGGGCACGACCGGAAGCGACCGCATCAGGCCGCTGATGGCGCTCAGCCAGGTGGCGATGTTCGATCAGGACGGCGAGGGGGTCCGCTACGCCGCCGAGGCGTACCGCATCGCGTCCGCCGATCCCGGGTTCGACAAGAGGGCGAAGGCGGTGGCGCAGACCCAATATGCCCGCGCCCTGCTCAACGCGGGTCGTGCGCCGGAAGCCTATGCCGAGCTGAAGGACAGCCTTCGCAAGCAGGGCGGGCTGACCTTGAAGGTAGGCGTCGCCGATGTCACGACCCGCTCGGACCTCGCGATTGCCGCCTGGCTCAACAACGACAAGGACAAGGCCTTCGAATATCTCGCCTATACCGGCGCTGGGCATTTCGAGAAGTCGCCGTTCGAGCGCGCGCGCGACATGAGCCTGCCGCCCTGTGGCGAAGCGACCGGCCTGAAGCCCGGAGACATCGCGATCGTCCAGTTCTCGCTTGCCGAGGACGGCCATGTCGAGGGCGTTCTGCCGATCTATGCGCCGGCAGGGCGCAACGCTGCCATCGCCTTCGCCCGCGAGGTGGCCGGTTGGTCGTGGACGCCCGAGGACGTCCGCAACATTCCCCCGCTGTTCCGCTACACGACGCGCGTCGAACTGCGCTGCACCACCGGTGCGGAGCGTCCTGCGCTGACCCTGCCGCTCGCCACCGCCACCGCAGATTGGCTGCAGGGCAAGGGCGTCGTCGATGCCGGGTGGCAGGCGATGCCCGATGCGAAGGCCGCGCCGCTCCAGCGTGCGGCACTGGCGGCTGCCCGGTCGAAAAAGGATTCCGCGGCGATGTTCGCCGCCGCTGTCGGGCTGGGCGGCAACAGCGTCGCTGCCGAGGGGGAGCGCAAGGCGCTGATCGCCGAGGCGGTGCAGCTGGGCGATACGCTGGCCGCGCCGGCGCCCGTCCGGGCCTATGCCGCGATCATGAAGGCACGGACAGAGCGTACGACGCGGGGCGCCGGCGCGTTGCGCGCCTTGCTTGCCCGCCCGGATTTCCAGACCGATCCGCTGGTCTCCGCAACGCTGCGCCTGCTGATCGCCATGCCGGGCTATCGTGCAGGCGGCCCTTCCGACGCGGATGGGCTGCTGTCTGCGGTGGTGGAGACGCCGGGCCTGCCCGAACGGCACCCGCTGAAGGTGGCGGCGTGGCTGCAGCGCGCCAATCTCGCTGCGTCGAAGAACGACCTCGATGCCGCGCGGCATGCGTTCGAGCAGACGGGCCTGACCAGCCGCCAGTGCGCCCTGCTCGGCCTGAAGCCTGCGGTGCGGAGTACCGGCGACCTCAGCAACGCCTTTCCGCAATCGGCGCAGCGGCTCGGCTTCGAAGGCTGGGTGCGCACCGAATTCGACGTGACGACGGACGGCAAGACGATCGCGCCGCGTGTCGTGAGTGCCTATCCGGCCTTCGTGTTCGACAGTGCGGCGGAAGCGACAGCGAAGGGGTTCCGCTATACCAGCAGCTACCGGCCGGAGGACGGGGTGGCCTGCACCGCTCAGGGCGCGCCGATCTCCTTCCACCTTGGACGCCCCGGCCGGTAAGCGGTAGCCGGCGCGTCACACCGCGCCGGTACCGCCATTCGCGCCGAACACGCTCCCGTCGGTATAGCTGAATTCGTTCGATGCGAGCGCGACATAGAGCGGTGCCAACTCGGCCGGCTGGCCCGCGCGGCCGAGCGGCGTATCCTGGCCGAACTTGCCCATCTCGCCGGGCAGCTGGCCGCCGGCGACCTGCAGCGGCGTCCAGATCGGCCCCGGCGCCACGGCGTTGACGCGGATGCCCTGCTTGGCGAGCTGTTTGGCCAGCCCCTTGGTGAAGATCGCGATGCCGCCCTTGGTGGTGGCATAGTCGAGCAGTTCCTTCTCCGGCGCGAACGAATTGACCGACGCGGTGTTGATGATCGCCGAGCCCGGCTTCATCAGCGGGATCGCGGTCTTGGTGATCCAGAACATCGCATAGAGATTGGTCTTCAGCGTGCGATCGAACTGTTCGAAACTGATCTCGGCGATCGATGCCTTCGACTGCTGGTAGGCGGCATTGTTGACCAGGATGTCAAGCCCGCCCAGCTGCCGATGCGCGCGGCTCACCAGATCCACGCAGAAGCCCTGATCGGTCAGGTCGCCCGGCAGCAGCACCACCTTGCGCCCTTCGGCGCGGAGCAGCTTGGCGACATCCTGCGCATCCGGCTCCTCGCTCGGGAAATAGTTGATCGCGACGTCCGCGCCTTCGCGCGCGAACGCGATCACGGCGGCGCGGCCGATTCCGGAATCGCCGCCGGTCACCAGCGCCTTGCGCCCTGCGAGCTTGCCCGATCCGCGATAGCTGCGCTCGCCGCAATCGGGCACGGGGTTCATCTCGCGCTGGAGCGCCGGCCATTTCTGGCGCTGCTCGGGGAAGGGCTTGTCGGTATATTTGGTCTGCGGATCGGGGGCCGGGACGTTGCTCGCGGCTTGCGCGAAGGCGGGTCCGGCGGCAGTAGCGGCGCCGGCGGCAGCGGCACCTTTCAGAAGATCGCGGCGGCTCGGTACGTCGGTCATGGCGCTGCTCCCTGTTGCTCGGGGTTCAGCGCGCGAGGCCGGCGAAGGTTCAGCGTTGACGGCAAGAAACCGAAAGGCTTCAATAGGATATGACTATTTCCGCATTCCCGCTGACGCGCCGCGCGCTGGTCGGCTCCGCCGTGGCGCTGGGCGCCTGCCCGACCACGCTGCTCGCCCGCACGACCGGCGGCCTGATCGCCGGCACCTATGCGAACGAGGGCGGCCCCGGCCTGGTGCCGCTGGCGCGCGGGGCGCAGGGCTGGCACGCGGGCACGCCGGTGGCGGCGATCCGCAACGCTTCGTTCGGCGTCCGCTCGGCCGCGACCGGCATGCGCTATCTTCTCGACGAGCAGACCCAGGGCATGGTCGGCGTCTATACCGCCGGACTGGCGAAGATCGCCGGAGCATCGACGCTCGGCGCGGACCCGTGCCATGCCGCGCTCTCGGCGGATGGCCGCCGACTGGCGGTCGCCAATTATTCGAGCGGCAGCGTCGCGCTGTTCACGCTCGACCGGGCCGGTCGTCCGGTCGGCGAGGCACGCGCCATCCAGCATGAAGGCAGCGGCCCCAATCGCGAGCGCCAGGCCGGTCCACACGCGCATTGGGTAGGCTTCTCAGCCGGTGGCGCGCAGCTGCATTCGGTCGATCTCGGCGCGGACGCGGTGTTCCTCCACCGGCTGGGCACCGGCGGTGCGGTCGACACCAGCATCGCCTATCGTACCGAGGCGGGCGCCGGCCCGCGCCACCTCGCCCGTCATCCCAATCTGCCGATCGCGTATCTCGTCACCGAGCTTGCCAACACGGTGACGGTGCTGCGCGCACATCCCGACGGCCGGTTCACCGCGCTGGCGACACTGTCGACGCTGCCCAACGGCTTTACCGGCGCATCGGCCGGCGCGCATATCGCGGTCAACGCGGCCGGCACGCGGCTCTACATCTCCAATCGCGGGCATGACAGCATCGCAGTGTTCGCGATTGCGCGCGACGGCCGGCTGACCCCGCTCCAGCATGCTGCTTGCGGCGGGCATTGGCCGCGGCTGTTCCTGCTGCGCGAAGGCGATCGCGAGATGCTGGTCGCGAACGAGCGTTCGGGCAACATCGCCCGGCTGGCGATCGGCGCCGATGGAAAGCTCGGCCCCGCTGCCAAGGGCATCGCACTACCGGGCGTGGTCTTCCTTTCCGCCTGAGCCCGGGCGCGCCAGCCGCACCGTCGCGGTGCCTTCCGCCCATACCGGCAGATACAGCCCCTGGCCCGAGGCCTGGAGCGTGCCGGTGCGGGTGCGCGCCATCCGCGCGTCGATGCGCAGCACGCCTTCGCGCCGGCTGGCGATCGCGCGGCTGACCTTGCCGAGCAGCTCGGCATAGTCGCGCTCGAAATTCTGGGTCAGCGCGGCGGCGATGAAGCTGCTCATCCCCGGCGCGTTCATCAGCTGGAGGATGAGGTCGCCGCCGGTCATGTCGGTGGTGCCGCTGACGCCCAGATTCTGGAAGTCGACCCGGCGCGAATTGGGCAGGTTGACCGGGGTGGCGGTGAGCCACACCGTGCCGCGGGTCCGTCCGATCCGCCCGGCCACGTCCTCCGCCGCGAACAGCAGGCCGACCGCCATCCGGCCGCCCTTGGTGCCGTAGATCGTCGCCTTTTCGAACTGCGCGCGCACCGGACCGACGCCGGGCACGTCGAATGGCCGCGCCTGACGCTTGACCAGCGCCTTCATCAGCACCGGCTCCAGCTCGCGATAATCGGCGATCACCGGGAGGAACAGCGCGACCTTGCCGATCTCCCCCTGCAGCGGCTGCATCGGCGGCAGCGGGGTGGGGGCAGGATCGGCCGGCTTCTGGCCGACAAAGGTTTCCGTCGTCGCCTGCATGCCCAGGCGCAGCTCCAGCCGCTTGCCGGTAATCGCATAGCCGCCATAGCGCAGCTGCTTCGGCGTCACCCGCATCCACACCGGCGGGTTCTCGCGGTTGAGCGACAGGGTGGTGAAGGCCGAGCGCCAGGCATCGTCGATCTTCTGGCGCACGCCCAGCTTCGCCAGTTCGCGCGGCAGCTCGCGCTCCAGCTTGGCGATGACCGGCGCCAGCTTCTGATCGGCCTTGTCGGTGAATTCGATGCGCTGGCCGAGGATGTCGACATGCGGCACATTCGCCCAGTCATAGTCGATGTTGATCGTGCCGCGCGGGTTCCAGTCGGGGCCGAGCGAGAGGCGGATCACCGCATGCGCCGTGGCATCCGCGGTCGCGGTCTCGCGCTTGAGGATGCCGCCGATATCCTCCGCGCGAACGACGGCGTGAAGCGGCATCGCCAGCCGGATCACCTGGCCCTCGCCGCCGATCGTCATGCGGCCACGCGTGACCTCGCCGACAATGCGGCACTTGATCGTCGGCGTCTTGACCTTGGCGATGCCCAGATCGATCTTCTTGGGCTGCACGCAGGGTTGATCCGGCTTGTCGATGTCCCACAGGCGGCGTGGCACTGCCCGTTCCAGGGTCGCGGCCAGATCGTCGAGATTGGCTTCCAGCGGCAGGGTTAGGGTGGAGAGCTCGGGCTCGACCTCGATCCGGTCCTTCGCATGCGACGGGGCGCCGCCGCCGCGATTTCCCGAACAGCCGGCCAGCGCGAGCAGCACCATAGCCGAGGTCCACCGCCCGCGCATTCGATTCCCCTTGTTGCCGATCCGGAACAAGGGAGGAGAACCGCCGGGACCGACAAGCGTTCCGGAGGCGGTATGGGCCGCCTCCGTCGCATCCGTCAGCGGGCGAAGAGCTGGTTTTCCCGCCCCATGTACCGCGCATATTCCTCGGCATAGCGCGCCGTCACGCGCTGCTGATCGGCAGGGCCCGCGGACTCCGCCAGCTTCGGATACCAGGTGCCTTCTTCCGAATAGACATGGTGGAGCACGGCGCCGCGGATATGCTCGAGCTTGTCGTGATAATCCTGGCTGGCAGGATCGAGCCGTTCGAGCAGGCCCAGTTCCATCTTCGCGGCGGACTGTTCCTGATAGGCGAGCTCGGCATGGCCGACTTGGTGATCGGCGGCGAGTGCGGGGTAGACCGATACTTCCTCGGCGATCGAATGGGCGGTGAGCAGCAGCCCCAGCCGCTTCTGCTCGGCCATGCGCTCGGAGGGCGCGGCGGCGCGTAGCCGTTCGAACTGCGCCTCGATCTCGCGGTGATGGCCGAGGATCTGCGACAGCCAGTCGCCGGGCCGTGCCAGCGCCTCGGCCTTGGCGGTCGCCTCGCGGCGATCCTGTTCGCTTTCGGGCGGCGTGATGGCGGCGATCGCCTGGTCCAGAATCGACATGGGGGCAGCTCCGTCTTGGTGGCAGTCGAAGCCTAAGCGGTTGTGAATTGGCCATGTTCCTGTTGCGAGTGACAATCATCCGGCCCGCTTCCCCTGTGCGATGACATGGCCGGGAGGTGACATCTGTCACTGCCGGGCGGACGGTGCGTGCGGCAGGATCGGCGCATTCTGAAAAGGGGTTTCGAGGGATGACCGACGATCTTGCCGCGGTGGCGCGGCTATCCGGCGTATCGAAGCGGCTCGGCGGCCGCGCCGTGCTCGACGGGCTGGACCTGGGCATTCGCGCCGGGGAAGTGACCGCACTGCTCGGGCCGAACGGCGCGGGCAAGACGACCTCGGTCGCGCTGCTCACCGGGCGGCTCGCGCCGGACGCGGGCACCGCACAGCTGTTCGGGCTGGACCCGCGCCGCCCGGCGGCCCGCCGCCGGCTCGGCGTGATGCTGCAGAGCGCGGGCTTGCCCGACGTTCTGACCATTCGCGAGCTGGTGGCGCTGCATTCCGGCTATTATCCCGATCCGCGCCCCCTCGACGAGGTGATGATGCTGGCCGGCATCGCCGACCTGGCCGATCGCCGCTGCGGCGCGCTCTCGGGCGGGCAGGCGCGGCGGGTGCAATATGCGCTGGCGATCTGCGGCCGCGCCGACCTGCTCGTGCTCGACGAGCCGACCGCGGCAATGGACCGCGGCTCGGCGCGGACGCTGTGGGGCACGGTACGTGCCCTCGCCGACGACGGTGCCGCGGTGCTGCTGACCAGCCACGACCTGGCCGAGGCCGATGCGCTGGCGGATCGGGTGTTGGTGATGGACGCGGGCCGGATCGTCGCGGACGACACGCCCGCCGCGCTGCGGGCGCGGGCAGGCGGATCGGTGATCCGCTGCCGCACCGCGCTCGAACCCGCGGTCGCCGCGCTGCTCCCGGCGGCGCGCGAGGCGGTGATGGAGGGCGCGGACCTGCGCATCCTCACCGGCGATGCCGCGGGAACCGTGGCCGCGCTGCTGGTCGCCGACCCTGCGCTGTCCGCACTGCGCATCGCCGATGCCACGCTCGAAGACGCCATCGCGACGCTGCTCGCGCCCGCGCAGGAAAGGATCGCCGCATGACCGCACTCGCTCTTCCGACCGGCGTCTGGCGCCGCGAGGCGCTGACCGAAGTGAAGCGCAGCCTGCGCCTGCCGCAGTTCCTGCTGCCCACGGTGTTGACCCCGGCGGGCTTCTACGGCCTGTTCACCCTGGCCCTGCCGCACGATCCCGCGCCCGGCTTCGCTGCTGCGACGCTGGCCGGCTATGGTGTGTTTGCGGCAACCGGCCCCGCGCTGTTCGGCTTCGGCGCGGGTGTGGCGGTGGAACGTGAACAGGGACTGATCGAGCTCAAGCGCGTCTCGCCCATGCCCGCGGGCGCCTATGTCGGGGCCAAGCTGGCGGCGGCGGTGACCACCACCGCGCTGGCGCTGGTGCTGATCGATGCGCTGTCGATCGTCGCGGGCGTACGCCTGGCGCCAGCCACCTGGGCGCTGCTGACACTCCTGCACCTCGCTTCCGCCATTCCCTTCGCGCTGATCGGCTTCGGCATGGGCATGCGGATGAGCGCCAAGGGCGCCGTCGCCGTCGCCAACGCGCTGTTCCTCGGCTGCTCGGTGCTGGGCGGGCTGTGGATCCCGAGCCGGTTGCTGCCCGGCTGGATGCAGATGATCGGCGCGTGGACACCGTCCTACCATCTCGGCCAGCTCGCGCGCGTTATCGTCGGCGCAGACACCATCGGCAGTCCCTGGATGCACGCCGCAGCCATAATCGCGATGACGGTGGCCGGGGCCGCCTGGGCCTGGACCGGCTGGCGGCGGAGCCCGGCTTGACCGCGCACCCCGTCCTCCGCGAGGCTGGCACCATGCAGACCGAGACGTCCTATCAGCGGTTGCGGGGGAATGGCTGGCCCTGGCTCGCCTATCTGATCTTCGTGCCCTTCCCCTGGCTCTGGGCCAAGCCGGACGCCACCACCATTTTCGTGGCGGCGGTGGCGGTCGGGCTGTTCCTGCCGCTCTATTTGGCCTCGATCCGCGTTCCCGACCGGGCGATCATTCCCATCGCGCTGGCGATGCTGGCGCTCGGCATCGCGGTCGCGGGGCTGCCGCTGGGCTGGACGACCTTCTGCATCTATGCGGGGGTGACGGTCGCCCGGCTGCGGTCTCGCCGGCATGCGGGGATCGGCATCGCCGCCATCGCTGTAGCCACCGCCGTAACCGGCCTTGCCTGGCACCAGCCGATCCTGTGGTTCGCGCCAGGGGTGCTGTTCGTGGTGATGAGCGGCGTCGCCACCATGTCGAGCTTCGCCTTTTACGAGCGCACCCAGGCGCTGCTCGCCAGCCAGGAGGAGGTACGCCGCCTTGCCGGTACCGCCGAGCGCGAGCGGATCACCCGCGACCTGCACGACGTGGTCGGCCGCACGCTGACGCTGGTTGCACTCAAGGCGGATCTGGCGGGCAAGCTGATCGACCTCGATACCGGGCAAGCCAAGGCTGAGCTTGCGGCGATTGCCGAGGCGGCGCGCTCGGGTCTCGCAGAGGTGCGCGCCGCGCTGGCGGGGCAGATGGGCGGCACCCTCGCGCACGAAACCTCGGCGTCGCTCGCGGCGCTGGAGACTGCGGGTATCGAACCGATCGTCACCGGCGACCCCGGCGCGGTCCCCGCCGACGCCGGCGCGGTGCTGGCGATGACGCTGCGCGAGGCGGTGACCAACGTGATCCGCCATGCCGGCGCGCGGCGCTGCGCGATCGGCTTCGAGGCGGGCCCCGGCGACGCGCGGCTGGTGGTGGAGGACGACGGCGTCGGTCTCTCCTTCCGAGAGGGCAACGGCTTGCGCGGCATGCGCCAGCGGCTGGTCGCGGCGGGCGGACGGCTGGAACTACAGGCGCTCCAGCCCGGCACGCGGCTGGAAGCGAGCGTGCCGGCATGATCCGCATCGTCATCGCCGAGGACCAGGGGCTCGTGCTCGGCGCGATCGCCGCGCTCCTCGCGCTCGAAGCCGACTTCGCGATCGTCGGCCGGGCGGGCGACGGCGACGCGGCGCTCGACCTGGTCCGCACGCTCACGCCGGACATCCTGCTCACCGATATCGAGATGCCCGGGCGCACCGGGCTCGACTGTGCCCAGATCCTTGCCACGGAAAGGGCGCGTACCGCCGTGATGATCGTCACCACCTTCGCGCGGCCCGGCTACCTCGCCCGCGCCCGCGCGGCCGGGGTGCGCGGCTATCTGCTCAAGGACGCGCCGGTCGACACGCTGGTCGCCGCGATCCGGACCGTAGCGGCGGGCGGGCGGGTGATCCCGCCCGAACTCGCCGCCGCGGCCTGGGAGGCAGGGAGCGACCCACTCACCGATCGCGAGCGCGACGCGCTGCGGCTCGCCGAGGAAGGGCTGTCGAACAAGGATATCGCCCGCCGGCTGGGCCTCTCGCCGGGGACGGTCCGCAACTACCTCTCCGAAGCGGCGGGCAAGCTCGGTGCGGCCAACCGCATCGAGGCTGGCCGCACCGCGCGCGCGAATGGCTGGCTTTAAGGCTTCGCCGCCGCCGCGTCGATCTCCGCACCCCAGGGATCGCGCCCCGCGACCGCCTTGCCGTCGGCCGCGAAGTCGAGGATGGTATCGTCCTTCGTCGTGAAGCGCGGCCAGGCCGGCAGCCCGGCGCCATTCGGATCGCCCTTCCTGGCGAAGTTCACCAGATAGGCGCTGATCGTCTTGCCGACCTGCACGTCCTTCGGCGTCGTCGCCGGGCCATATTTGATCGCGGCATTGTCGAAGAAGAACGGGATGTCGGTGGCATGGCCGGCGCCCGGCTTGCCGACCGAATCCGCGACGTAGGAAAAGCGATACTCCCACACCGGCACCTTCTGCGCGGCGATGCGGGCGCTGGCCTCGCGGGCGCCGGCAATCATGAAGCCGGTCTTGCCGCCCATGTCCGCGCTGGTCGCGCCGATCAGCATCGGCACATGCGCGAAGGCGCCACCGGCATAGGCCTTTTCCTGATCGACCAGCAGCGTGCCGTCCAGCATCGGCCCGCCATAGGTACGCGGGCCAGGCTTGGGCTGGAACAGCTCGATCATGCTCAGGCCGTCGGTCACTTCCTCTGCGCTCAGCGCGCGCAGCTTCTCCAGCGCGTCGGGCGCGGCGGGATCGATGCCGTGCGCGCGGGCGAGGTTCTCGCCGATCGCCTCGGCATCCTTGAGCGTCGCGCTCTTCGCGGTCTGGGCGTTGCCGCCGGACATCACCACCGCCTTGTGGAACAGCCCGCGCGCCAGCGGCGAGGTGACCAGCGTGTGCACCGACATGCCGCCGGCGCTTTCGCCGATGATCGTGACGTTGGACGGATCGCCGCCGAACGCGGCGATGTTCTGCTGCACCCATTTCAGCGCGGCGATCTGGTCCATGAAATTGTAGTTGCCGAGCAGCCCGTCGGGGTTCGCGCGGCTGAGCTGGGGCAGCGCGAAGCTGCCGAAGCGCCCGACGCGGTAGTTGAAGCTGACGAACAGCACGCCCTGCTTCGCCATCGCCGCGCCGGCATAGGTGGGCGGCGACGAACCGCCGTTCACGAAGCCGCCGCCATAGATCCACACCATCACCGGCAGCTTGGCCTTCGCCGCCACAGGCTTCCAGACGTTGAGATAGAGGCAGTCCTCGGCCGGGGCGGTGCCCAGCGGCGCCGCGTCGCTCGGGAACGGCTTCTGCATGCAGTCATGGCTGTATTCGGTGGCGGGGCGGATGCCGCTCCACGCCGCCACGGGCTGCGGCGCGCGCCAGCGCAAGCGGCCCAGCGGCGGCGCGGCGAAGGGAATGCCCTTCCAGCTTGCGACGCCGCCCTCGACCGCGCCCTGCACCTTGCCGCTCTGCGTCGCTACCACCGGCCCCCCGGCCTGCGCCACTGCCGCCCCACCCGGAAGCGCAGACGCCAACGCGCCGCAGATCAACGCTGCTCTCCAAGCCTTCATGCGCACCTCTCCCATGCGGACTGTTTGCCCTTGCTAACCGGAATCCCGCCCGATTTCCGCAGAAACTTGACCCCGGGCCCAATGCTCGGACAAACTTTGTAACTGGGAGGCAAGCGATCGGGCAGGTAGCGCCGCCGTTCCGCGAAAGGGGGCATATGCGTTTCTGGATTACCACCGCCACCGCGCTGGTCGCCGCCGGACCGGCCTTCGCGCAGCAGGTCGCGTTCAAGCCGCTGCTGGAGGCACGTGCGCGCTGGGAGCATCTCGACCAGGCGGACTTCGCCGAGACATCGGACGCGGTGACGATCCGGGTTCGCGCCGGCGTGGAGCTGCGCCACGGCCGCTTCGCCGCACTGGGCGAGGCGCAGGGCAATCTCGCGGTGGTCGGCGACTATCATGACGGGCTGCACGGCCCCGCCGATCGACCGATCATCGGCGACCCGGAGAATGTCGCCATCTACCGGGCGCAGCTGCAGTATCGCTCGGCGCCGCTGACCGTCACGGCCGGCCGCCAGCGCATCATGCTCGACGACGAGCGCTTCGTCGGCGCCGCGCAGATCCGCAACAACGCCCAGACGTTCGACGCGGTGCGCACCGAGATCGTGCCGGTGAAGGGCCTGAAGCTGGACCTCACCTATGCCTGGGACGTGCGGACCATCTGGGGCACCGAGGGCCGCGGTGCCCGCCAGCGGGGGGTGGGCGGCCACAATGTCTTCGCCAATCTCGGCGCCGCCACGCCGCTGGGCACGCTGACCGGCTTTGCCTATCTGGTCGATCAGGACGAGGCGGAGGTGCAGGGCTTCCGCCTGTCCAACCAGAGCTACGGCGTGCGGCTGGCCGGCGCCCGCGCGATCGGCCCCCAGGCGAAGCTGCGCTATCAGCTGAGCTGGGCGCGCCAGTCCGACTATCACCACAATCCGAGCCGCTACCAGGCCGACTATTGGCTGGCCGATGCGGCGTTGGACGTGCGCGGATGGACGCTCAATGCCGGCTATGAAGTGCTGGGTGCCGATGGCGGGGCTGCGTTCACCAGCTTCCAGACCCCGCTCGGCAGCGTGTTCAAGTTCCAGGGCTGGGCCGACAAGCTGACGACCACCCCGCCCAACGGCGTGCGCGATTTCTATGCGGGCGGCGGCCATGGCTGGAAGAAGCTGGGCAGGATCGACGCGCTGTCGCTGCAGGCGGTGTGGCACCGCTACCAGAGCGATCGGCTGGACCAGCATTATGGCGACGAATGGAATCTGCTCGCCACCGCGAAGCTGCGCAAGACGCAGATGTCGGTCCGCTATGCGCGCTACGATGCGGACCGCTTCGCCGCCGACACCAGTCGTTTCTGGCTGCAGCTGGACTGGGCCTATTGAGGCAGCGGCGGGGATCAGGCCCCCCGCACGAAAGACGCGGCTGACCGTGGCGTGATCGCGTGCGGCCTGCGCCTAGGCGTAGGCCGCCCTGCCCGGCAGGCGGAGCTCCAGGCGCGTGCCGCGTGGCCGATCGGCGGCGATGGAGAACCGGCCGCCCAGGCGTTCCACCCGCTCGCGCATGCCGATCAGCCCGTAATGCCCCGGGCCCGACCTGCGCGAGCGATCCTGCGCGATGCCGCGGCCATCGTCGCGTACGATCACGCGGAACTGCCCGCGCCCGTAGCGCAGCTGGATCTGCAGCCGGCGGGCGTCCGCGTGCCGTACCGCATTCGCCGCGGCTTCGCGGACGACCGCGGCGATTTCCTCGGCCACCGGCGCAGACAATGGGCGCACCCGCCCGACCTCCTCGATCTCTAGCTGCAGGGCCCCCTGGATGATCGGCGCAAGCTCGGCTCCCAGTCGCGGGCGCAAGGCGACCGGCCCGGTGGTTTCGCGCAACGCCCGCACACGCTCGCGCCCCTCGAGCAACACGTCGTCCGCGCGGTCCAGCGCACCCTCCAGCAGGCGGCGCGCGTCGTGCTCGCGCGGCAGCTGCTCGACCGCCGACTGGAAGTGCAGCATCAGCCCCTGGAACCCCTGGAGCAGCGTGTCGTGGAGCTCGCGCGCGATGCGCAGCCGCTCCTCCAGCTGCGCCTGCACGCCAGCCCGGGCGCGGGCGACGACGACGGCAACGCGGCGCCGGATCATCAGCCAGAGCAGCAGCACCGCCGCGGCCGCGCAAGCCAGCGCGAACCACCAGGTCTGGTAGAAGCGAGGCGCGATGCGCAGCACCAGCGTCGCGCCCTGCGCGTTCCACACGCCGTCATTGTTCGATGCGATCACCCGGAAGCGATAGCTGCCCGGCGCGAGGTTCGTGTAGAGCGCCTCACGCCGGTCCTGCGCGTCGTTCCAGTCCTTGTCCGCGCCTTCGAGGCGGTAGCGGAAGCGGTTCGCCTGCGGATCGACGAGGCTGAGTGCGGTATAGTCGATCACCAGCTGATCGGTGCCGGCGGGCAGCTCGACATCGCCGCTGCTCACGTCCCAGCTGCGTCCGTTCGCGGTCAGGCCCCGGACGACGACGGGCGGCGCAAGGCGGTTCCGCGCGATGTCGGCGACATCGATATAGGCGAGGCCCTTGTTCGTCGCGAACCAGAGCCTGCCGGTGGCGTCTTCGGCGATGTCGTTCCCGAGCATCACGTTGAGGTTGGAGCGCGCGCGAAAATCCTCGTAATAGCCGAAGCGCTCGATCGGCAGCGAGGTGCCCGGCCGGGCAAAGGCGGCGTCCAGCGCCGTTCGCGACACCCGCAGAATGCCGTTGCTCCCGATCAGCCAGATCCGGTTGTCCTGTGTCGGGTGGATGCCCATGATGCCGGTGAGGAACGGATAATCGCGGGCACTGAGCTGGACGAGCTGCCGTCCGTCCCAGCGGGCCAGGCCTGCTTCGCCGCCGACGAGAAGGTACTTGCCGTCGACCTGCAGGCTGCTCGAGGCGCCGATCGTCTGTGCTTCGCGTGGCCATAGCGGCACCTCGCGCCCGCCGCGATATCGGCGCAGGCCGCCGCTGGCGCGCCCCACGATCAACCCGTCCTCGAAGGGGAGGAGCTTGCTCACCGTCCCGGTGCGCAGCCCGCCGTCGCCGGGGCCGGGCACAAGGCGGTTGCCGGACAGGCGATAGACCTTGTCCATGCCCGACCAGAAATTGCCCTGCCGGTCGAGCGCGCACACCACCGACAGCGGTTCGCTGACCTTGACGACGCGCTGCAGGCGGCCCCCTTCCAGCGCGAGCAGGAAGTTGCCGGCGAGGCTGAAGGTCAGCAGGCGGCGATCGTCGCCGCAGAGCACGCCGATCGACTGTTTGGCGAACACCAGCTCGGGCGCGGCCGTGCCCGCCGCGATGCGATAGACACCGGCGAGCCCGGCGATGAACAGCGCATTGCCGTCGGCACCCCCCACGAAACCGGTGACCAGCGCTTCGTTCGACGCGATGCGCAGGATGTTGCTGGCAGAAAAGCGATCGAGCCCCGATTCGGTGCCGACCCACACATTGCCCTCGCGGTCCTGCGCCATGGCGACGGTGAGCGAGGAGGTGAGTCCCTGGGCGGCGGCAAGATGCTCCGCACGCACCGGCGACGTTGCGTCCACGGACAGCCGCACTAGGCCCTCGTCCAGCCCCGTCACCCACAGCTTGTTGCTGCGATCGAAGCGCATGCCGCGCCGCACATAGGGCGTGTTGGCGCTGCCCAGCGGCAGCGTGGCACCGCTGCCGTCCGCCCGGCGCAACCCGGTGTCGTCGCCGATCCAGATCCGCCCCTGCGCATCTTCGGCCAGCGCTGCGCTGCTCGCGGCGCGGAGCGGCAGCCGCTCGAACCGCGCTGCGTCCAGACGCATCACCAGAAGGGCAGGCGGCGAGGCGACGTAGATGCTGCCGTCGGCGGCTGCCAGCAGCGGCCCCATGCGCCCGCCTGCAAAGCCCTGCGCGGCACCGATCTTCGTCCAGCTGCCGTTCTTCAGGCGGGAGAGCTGGATTTCGCCGCGGCTGTCGGCACTGACCCAGATCGAGCCGTCGCGCGCCTGCACGATCGCGTCGACCCCGCCGCTCGGCTTCCAGGGGTTGGCGTCGCGGAGCTTGCCGCCTCGCAGCACCGCGATGCCGCCATAATCATACCCGACCCACAGGTCGCCGTTCCGGGCGGCGAGCAGCGCGGTGATTTGCAGCGAGCGGCGCCTGTCGTCCCGGATGGGGGTGATGCGCTCGAAGCGGATACCGTCGAACCGGTATAGCCCGGTCGCGGTTCCGAGCCACAGAAAGCCGTCGCGGCCTTGCACGATCGCGCGGATATTGGAGGGCGCCCCGTCGCGCAGCGTCCAGCGGGTGTGGCGGAGCTCCGCCAGCGGACGTTCCGGCGTCGCGGCCCATCCCGCCCCAGGCAGCAGCAGCGCAGCACACAGGCCCAGCACGAAAAGACGCAGGCCGCGCTGCAACGCCGATGCGGTTCCTGCAATGCGATCGCCAGCCCTGCCCATTCCCTCCCGGTAGCCGAGCCGGGCCGCACTTGCACTAGGGCGTCCGCCCCTCCCGCTGGCACGGTCGGCGGCAAGCCTGTGCGAGTCAGCGCCCGAACACGGTTTCCACCGCCGCGCGCAGCGCGCTGGGCGAGCAGGGCTTGGAGCATACCAGTGCCTGCGGATAGCGACCCCGCAACGACGTGGCGTCGGCATGGCCCGAATGGAAGATGATCGGCACGCCCGCATCGCGCAGCACGTCGGCGGCGGGGAAGACCTCGCCGTCGGTCAGGCGCACGTCGAGGATGGCGCAGCCCGGCAGATGGTTTTCCACCGCCTGCAGTGCCTCGGCAACCGAGACATAGGGGCCGTCCACCGCGAAGCCGGCTTCTTCCACCACGTCCTGTACGTCCAGCGCCACGAACAGCTCATCCTCGATGAGCATCACCGTCTTCGTCATTCGCAAGCACTTTCGCAGGCAGATGGATTTGGATGGCGAAGTTGTGATCCTCCGCCGACCGGCTGACCGTCACCCCAAGTTGGCGTGACGAGGTTTGTACCAGAATCGTGCCGAAGCCGGTGCCGGATTCCACCGAAACGGGTCGATCTCCCGCTTCGCGCCAGTCGAGCCGAACGCCGTCGGGCGCGCGCGTCCAGACAACGGAGAGTTCCCCCTTGTCTGCACCAAGTGCCCCATATTTGACCGCGTTCGTCGCCCATTCGTGCAGCATCAACGCAAGGGGCGACAAACAGGTCCGATGAATCTTTACGCTCGGGCCGTGAATTTCGATCCTCGCGTGGTCCCGATATGGCGCAAGCGTCGCCTCCACCAGGTCGGCCAGCTCGATCGACTGCACCGCGCCTGCCGGGGCGGCAAGCGAATGGGCGCGCCCCAGCGCAGCGATCCGCTCGCGCATGTCGTTGGCGAAGCGGGTCACGTCGTCATGGCTGCGTGCGCCGGCCGAGATCATGCCGCTGACGATCGCGAACAGGTTCTTCACCCGGTGGTTCATCTCGCGCAGCATCAGCTCGCGCGTTTCCGCCAGCGCATATTCGGGGGTGACGTCGATCGACACGCCAACCAGCCGGCGCGGGCCGGCATCCTCCACCAATCGTCCGAACGTCTTGATGCGGCGCACCTCGTCCCCGTCGAGAATGCGGTAGCTGATCTCGAGGTCGCCCCCCTCGGCGGTCACCTGCGCCAGTTCCAGCTCGAAGGCCGGGCGGTCCTCGGGATGCAGCCGATCGAGCCGCGCTTTGGGATCGTCGAGCGCAAGGTCCGGGCCGATGCCGAGCACCATGCGCGCATGCTCGTCGACCACGGTCTCGCCGGTATCGACGCGATACTCCCACACCGCGATGCCGCCGGCGCGGATCGCCATGTCGAGCCGCTCGCGCTCTGCCGCCAGCGCGCGCTCGAGCGAGAGCGCGTCGGTAATGTCGGTCAGCACCAGCGTCGCGCCGTCGGTCGTGCCGTTCTGCGCGCGATAGGGCAGGGTGCGCATCGACAGCGTGCGGCTGCCGTCCTGGGTGCTTACCCGCCGCTGGAGCGGGCCCGCGCCGGCGACCACCGCGCGCGCGTCGGCGAGATAGTCGGTACCCGACAGCCGGCTGGAGACGTCGGCCAGCGGCCGGCCGCGGTCGCTCGGCTGTAGCGGGAACAGCGCCGTCGCCGCTTCGGTGAAGCTGCGGATGCGCAGCTCGTCATCGAGCACCACCACCGCGAGGTCCGTCGATTCGAAGAAGTTGCGCAGGTCCGAATTGGCGACGGTGAGCTGGTCGACCTTGCTTTTCAGCTCGTCGTTGACCGTGGACAGCTCCTCGTTGGTCGACTGGAGCTCCTCGTTCATCGACATCATTTCTTCGTTCGAGCTCTTCAGCTCCTCGTTCGCGGTCTCCAGTTCCTCGACGGTGGTACGCAGGCGGTGGCGGGTGACGCGAAGCTCGTCCTCCAGCGCGTCGAGATGGTCGTCGCCGGCGTCGAGTTCGGCGGCATCCTCGTCGAGTGCGGGGCGGAACGGCGCGGTCTCGCGGAACACGAAGAGCAAGGTGCCGTCGGGCAGCGGATCGCAAATTACGTCGATCGCCTGGGCGCCATATTCGGATTCCACCGTCACGTCGCGCGCCACCACCCGCTTGCGCTGGTCGCGCCCGGCGCGGAGCAGCGGCCCCAGCACGTTGCGCAGCCCGGGACGGGCGAGGCCGATCGCGCTCGATCCGCCGGTGCGGGTCACCGGAAAGTCGAAGTAGCGGCCCAGCCGGCCATAGGCGGCGATGATCACGCCGTCCTGGTCGAGCACCAGGCTGGCGGGCGCGTAGCGATCGATCAGCCGGCGGACCGCCGCGGTTTCCTCCGCGCCGACGCGGCCCGCGTGGCGGGCGTGGCGGTCTTCACGCACGCTGCGGGCGGGCGCGCTGCCCGGCAGGTCGATCGGATAGTTGGGGGCGCCGGGCGAACGCTGGAAGATGCGTGCCTGGTGGTCGATCGCCGGGAAAAGATGCTCGAACCGGCCGATCGTCTCCGAGGGGCCCAGGAACAGATAGCCCTCGGGCCGGATCGCATAATGGAGCAGCGGCATCACCGATTGCTGCAGGCGATCGTCGAAATAGATCAGCAGGTTGCGGCACGAGACCAGGTCGATCCGCGAAAAGGGCGGGTCCTTGACCAGGCTGTGGTTGGAAAAGCGGATCATGTCGCGGATCTGCGGCACGATCTGGAACCGCTCGCTGTGCGGCAGCGTGTAGCGCTCGCGCATCGCCGGCGGCAGGTCGACCAGCGCGGAGGCGGGATAGGCGCCGTTGCGGGCGATCTGCAGCATCTGCTCGTCGATATCGGTCGCGAAGATCTGCACACCGGTGGACGGCAAGGCCAGCTTGCGGGCCGCCTCCGCGAACAGCATCGCGATGCTGTAGGCTTCCTCGCCCGAGGAGCAGCCGGGGATCCAGACGCGGATGTCCTCCTCGCTCGTCCAGCTGCGCATCAGCGGCTCGACCACCTGGGTGCGCAGCCGATCGAACAGGTCGGCATCGCGGAAGAAACGCGTGACGTTGATCAGCAGGTCGCGGAACAGCGCCTCGCATTCGTCGGCATCGGACTTGGCGCGGGCCAGATAGGCGCGGCCGCTGGTCATGCCGAGCACGTGCATCCGCCGCTCGATCCGGCGGATCAGCGTGGTGCGCTTGTAGCCCGAAAAGTCGTGGCCGACGGCGGTACGCAGTACCTTGCACAGTTCATCGACATGGTCGGCGACGAGCGACGCCTCTTCGCGCTGCGCCTCGTCGCCGCTGCGGTGGAAGAAGGCATGAAGGCAATCGAGCATCTGGCCCGGCGCCTTGACGAAGTCGACAAGGCCGGTGCCGACCGCGGACAACGGCATGCCGTCATAGCGCGCGCTCTCGGGCGCCTGCACCAGGCAGACGCCGCCATGTTCCTTCACCGCGCGCAGGCCGATGGTGCCGTCGGCGCCGGTACCCGAGAGGATCACGCAGGCGGCATTGCCCTGCTGGTCGGCGGCAAGCGAGAGGAAGAAGTCGTCGATCGGGCGGCGCAGGCCGCGCGGCTGGGCGAAATCGGTCAGCTCCAGCGTACCGCCGCGTATGGCGAGGCCGTGGCCGGGGGGAATGATATAGACCTTGTCCGCCTCGATCCGCTCGCCGCCCTCGCACTGAAGCACTTCGAGATTGGTCTGCCGGTCGAGCAGCTGCGCCAGCATGCTCTCATGGTTGGGATCGAGATGCTGGACGATGACGAACGCCATGCCGGTCGGCGCGCAGGCCGGCGCGAGCATCTCGCGCAGCGCCTCCAGCCCGCCGGCCGAAGCGCCGATGCCGACCACCGGCAGGGTCTTCGCCTTGGCGTCGAACGGCGCGTTCACAGGAAGCTGCTCGTATCGAGGTCGGACAGCGTCATCTTTGCTTGCGCGATCGTCGCCGCGGTGTTGGCGATGGTGATGAGCGTGCCTTCCACCGCGATGCCGCTCTCCGCGGCCACGGGTGCCAGCTTGGCGATCGTCTGCCCCAGCGCCGCGTCATAATCGGCGAGCCGTTCCGGCTGGGTGCGGCTGACGTCGAACTGCGAGGCGAAGATATAGCGCACCTCGCCGGTCAGCGCGCGCAGCTTCGACATGTAGAGCAGGTTGACGAACGGCGTGCCGTCCTTGCGGAAATTGAGGATCGCGGTGCGCACGCTGGTCTGCGCTTCGTCGCCCAGGAACGCGCGGATGCGGAGGCGCGGCTCCCGGTTGTCACTGTCGCCCTGGAGGAATCGGCAGTTCCGGCCGACGACGTCGTTCGAGCCATAGCCGGTCAGATCGCGGAAACGCTGGTTGGTGAGCAGCAGCGGGTGATCGTCGACTGCCTCGCCCAGCGACAAGGCGACGGGCGAGCTCTGGAAATACGCGCGCAGCGCCGGGGGGAGTTGGGTCGCGGTCATGTCTGCTCAGGCCTCATTAGGGAAGCAGAACGACCTGTCCCGGAAACCGATCCGGGATATGCGGGTTATCGGCGCGAAACAAGCGGCCGCAGCTGACAATGGATATCAGCAGTCCAGGGTGAACTATTGATTTCGCTTGCGTTATGATCAGCGCCGGTAGGCGGCATCCCCCCACGCGACCGGCAGCTTCTCGTTAATGGCGCCGGGTGAACGCGCGACCAGCTCGACGAGTTTAACGCCGGCGACGTTCGCGGTCAGCGGCTTGGCGGCGACACCGCGCCGCATCGGGGCGCTGGTGGCGAGCAGGCGGCGATCGCCATAGATCTGGAAGGTCACCCCGCGCGCCGCGTCGGTCGCCGAATCGTCTACCCCCACCGAGACGCTGAGCTGCCGAAAGCCGGGATTGCGCACTTCGAGCCGCGAATTGGCGAGCACGCCCAGGCCGGCCGTAAAGTGCTTGCCCGCCACTGCGAGCTCGCGGCCATAGGGTGTGGCGTCGGCCTGCGCGCCGCCCCAGCCGGCATAGAGCGGCCGCTGTCCCGCACCGCGCGTACCGGTCCAGGAAACGACGGCGCGGTGGATCGAGGGATCGGCCATCGGCGCGGTGACGCCGTCGACCGCCGGATTGACGATGCCGGGCAATTCGGAAAGATAGAAGCCGTCGGCGAGCAGCCGTGTGCCCTTGGCGCGGAACACCAGCGTCTCGTGCGCCGCGAGCTTGAAGGTCGTCTCCTTCTGGAAGCTGGACGGCGCACCGCTCCACAGATCGGTCAGCGCGATGGCCGCATCGTCGCGCAGCTTGAGGTGCTGCGCGGTGAGGATCGCCTCCATCGGCGCGGCGCTGCGGTTGAACAGCGCCACCGCTTTGTCGCCATTCGCCAGCGTCTTGACGAGGATCTGGAAATCGTCGCTGTCGAAGGCGAGCACCGCCTGGTTGCCGGCGGGATCCTGGTCGATCGCGATCAGCGCGGCATTGCCGAAAATGTCCATCAGCGCCTGCGGCGTGGTGCGCAGGTCGGCGCCGATCAGCAAGGGCGCCGAGACCATCGCCCAGAGCGCGAAGTGCGCGCGGGCTTCGGTGAGATGCTCGGCATCGAACTCGCCCTTGCCGATGAACAGCATGTCGGGGTCGTTCCACGACCCCGGATGCGCATAGAGCGGGCGCCGCGCCGCCGTGTCGAAGTTGGTGAGCAGGCGCGTCCAGTGCGGGGTGATGTCGTCGCTGGTGCGCGAGATGTTGCCGACGTCCTTGGCCCAGCTGCGCACGTCGGCCGATCCCCAGATGCACAGCGACAGCAGATAGTCGCCGTCCGGATCGGCGCGTACGAGCGCGGCCTTCACCTGCTCGAACATGCCGCGCACCGCCGGGATGTTCGATCGGTTGACGCTGTCGAGATCGAGCAGCGGGGCCAGCGCGTGGTGCCGGCCGGCGCGGACCAGCGGGCTGTCCTCGCCGTATGCGCGCAGGCCGCAGCCGTCGATCTTGATGTAATCGAAGCCCCATTCGCCGAAATAGAGCGCGATGTCCTGGTCGATATGGCCGTAGAGCCCGACTTCGCGCTCGAGCACGCTGCCGCGCGGCAGGTTCGGCTCGTTGGGACCATAGGCCTGGGCGCAGGTGTTGCGGCCTAGATCGGTGTAGATGCCGGCCTTCAACCCCATGGCGTGCAGGCGATCGGTGAACGGCTTGAACGAGGTCGCGCCGTCGGCGGTGCGGGCGGAGGGGAATTTATCCGCGCGGACCAGCATCCGGCCGTCGGCGCGGCGATGGTCCCACCAGCCTTCATCGAGGTTGATGTAGCGATAGCCCTTGGCGGCGAGCCCGGTGTCGACGATCCTCTGCGCCGAGGCGAGCACCTTCTCCTCGTCGACATCGGTCGCGAAGGCGTTCCAACTGTTCCAGCCCATCGGCGGGGTGGGGGCGCGGCCATCGGTATTGGCCGACCAGCGGCCGGTGGGGGCGAGCGGATCGCGCGGGGCGGCCTGCACGCTCGCCGATGCCAGCAGCATTGCCGCCATGCCTGCCAACGTCCTGATCGCCATGGTGCTTCTCCCCTCGTTTATTTGTCCGAGTAACCGGAGCCTCGGGGCCGAGGCAAATGCTTTCGACCGGTCTACGACCATTGCCCGAAGCCACGGCGCGGCCTAGCAAGAACGCCATGAACCCCATGCGGCGGATCCTGATCCTGGGCGGCGGCACGGCGGGCTGGCTCACCGCCGCCTATCTCGCCCGCTATCTCGACATCGCCCATCAGCAGCGCTTCACGATCACGCTGCTCGAATCACCGGCGCTGGGGATCGTCGGTGTGGGCGAGGGCGGCTTCCCGACGATCCGGGAGACGCTGCAGTTTCTAGGCATCGACGAGCGCAGCTTCGTGCGGCGCGCCAGCGCCACCTTCAAGCAGGGCATCCGCTTCGACGACTGGCTGCACGCCCCCCAGCCGGACGGCACCCGCCACCGCTTCCTCCATCCGTTCGAGGCGCCGTTCCACACCGAGGGCGCGGGGCTGGTGCCGTACTGGCTGCTCCAGCCCGAGGGCACGCGGGCGCCCTTCGCCGAGGCGATGACGATCCAGAACCGCGTCGCCGCGGGCGGGCGCGCGCCCAAGCGGGCTGAGGAGGCGGGGTTCGGCGGGCCGCTCACCTATGCCTATCATTTCGACGCGGTGCGGCTGTCGCAGCTGCTGCGCGACCGCGCGATCGAACTGGGCGTGACGCATCTGGAAGGCGAAGTGTTCGAGGCGCATGTCGATGCCGAGGGCGCGATCGACCGGATCGAGACGCACGCGCATGGCAGCCTGACCGCCGACCTCTATATCGATTGCTCGGGATTCGAGGCGGCGCTGATCGGCAAGGCGCTGGGATCGCCCCTCACCTCGGTGCGGCACCAGCTGTTCACCGATCGCGCGCTCGCCTGCAAGCTGCCCTATGCCGATCCGCAAGCGCCGATCGCGACGACCACCGTCGCCGCCGCGCACCAGGGCGGCTGGACCTGGGATATCGGCCTGCAGCATGCGCGCGGCATCGGCTGCGTCTACTCCTCGGCGCATCTGGACGACGACCGCGCGGCCGAAATCCTCGACGCGCATCTCGGCGCGCCGCACGACGCAAGGCTGATCCGCTTCGAGCCGGGCTATCGTCGCGCGCCCTGGGTGAAGAACTGCGTCGCCGTGGGGCTGGCGGGAGGCTTTCTGGAGCCGCTGGAGGCGACCGGCGTGGTGCTGATCGAAGCCGCCGCGGCGATGATCGCCGAGCTGTTTCCCCATGCCGGCCCGGTCGACGCCCCCGCCGCGCGCTTCAACGCGCTGATGACGGCGCGCTACGAGCGGATCGCCGATTTCCTCAAGCTCCATTACTGCCTGAGCCGGCGCGAGGAGCCGTTCTGGCGCGACAACCGCGATCCCGCCACGATCCCGGACACGCTCCAGGCGCTGCTCGAACAATGGCGCCATCGCCCGCCGAGCCGGTTCGACTTCCTGCTCGACGTCGAAAGCTTCGCCTTCTTCAACTACCAGTACATCCTCTACGGGATGGACTTCCGCACCGACCTGTCGGGCGCGCGCGAAGGCTTCCCCCATGCCGAGGCCGCGGCGCGCCAGTTCGCCCGCATCCGCGGCTTCGGCGAGCAGGCGGTGGCGGACCTGCCCGGCCACCGCGAGCTGATCCGCCAGTTGGCCGGCTAGGCGTCACACCGTCGCCAGCTGGCCGTCGAGCGCGTCGAGCTCGCCGCTCGCCCGCGCCTTGCGGCCATAGACGGCCTCGAACAGCGGGGTTGCCATGACGGTGGTGACGATCGCCATCAACACCAGCATCGAGAACAATGTCGGGCCGATGATGCCCTTCTGCAGGCCGATGTTGATGATGATCAGCTCCATCAGCCCGCGCGAGTTCATCAGCGCGCCGATGCCGAGTGCGGTACGGTTGTCCTCGCCGGCGATCCGCGCCGCGGCCCAGCACGCGCCGAACTTGGCAAGGACGGAAACCGCCAGGATGCCGAGCGCGATCAGCAGCAGCGACGGCGAATTCACCATGTCCATCCGGGTGTTGAGCCCCGAATAGGTGAAGAACATCGGCAGCAGCAGCACGACCGCCAGCGGCTCCACCTTGCGCTTCAGCTCGGTGACGAACAGCCCGCGCGGCATGCAGACGCCCATCAGGAAGCCGCCGAAGATGGCGTGGATGCCGATCGCGTCCATGACGAAGGCCGACAGGCAGAACAACATCATCGTGACGGCGAGCATTGCGCTCGTCATCTCGCCGCGCGCCTCGACGACCCGGCCGAGCGGGGCCAGCAGGCGCCGGCCGAACAGCAGCATGAAGCCGGTGTAGAGCACCGCGCCGCCGATCGCGAGCACCGCCACGCCCGCGCCTGCGCCGAAAGTCGCCAGCACCACCGCCAGCACGCACCAGGACGCGGCATCGTCGAACGCACCGGCGGTGAGCGAGAGCGTGCCGAGCGCCGAATTGGCGAGGCCGCGCTCGTTGATGATGCGTGCGAGCATCGGGAAGGCAGTCAGCGCGATGCAGGCGCCCAGGAACAGCGTCGCATTGGCCTGGCTGATGCCCGGCGTGAACAGCCCCGGCACGGTGAGCAGGAACGGCGTGATCATCGCGGCGAGCAGGAAGGGCGCGGCGATGCCGGCGGCGGAGACGCCTGCGGCGCTCTTCGCCTTGGACTGGAAATGGTCGAGCCGCAGCGTCAGCCCGACCATGAACATGTAGAGCCCGACGCCCAGCTGCGCACCGGCATAAAGGACGTTGCGCGTCTCCTTGGGGAAGATCGCGAGCTGCAGATCGGAGAACAACAGTCCGAGCAGCGAGGGGCCGAGGACCACCCCGGCGATCATCTCGCCCACCACTTGCGGCTGCTTGAGGAACTTCTGCCCGGCCCAGCCGACCACGCGGCAGGCAAGCAGGATGATCGCGAGCTGCAGGAAGAAATGGATGCTGAAGTCGCCCGGCGCATAGGTCTTGGCGGCGTGCACCGCCGGGCCGTGCGGGTTCAGGACGTCGGTAAGCGCGTGCCAGGCGCCGGTCAGCAGCTCGTTCATTCGGTCAGATCCCCTCGTGCGCCCGGCATCTGCTGCGCCGGGGCGAGCCCCTAGGGAGCGCGTCGCGCAGCGCTCCGCAAGGGCGGATCGAGGCAGGCGCACACTTTTCCGGGCGGCGGGCCGCAAGTGTTGCGGCCGCCCCACAGCATAGGTACGTACCTACATGTGTGCGCTACCAGATCGGCGCCGGGGATGCCGCGATGAAGGTGATCAGCAGCCGCGAGTTCAACCAGGACGTGAGCGCCGCGAAGCGATTCGCCCGCACCGAGCCGGTGTTCATCACCGATCGCGGCAAGCCCACGCATGTGCTGATGAGCATCGCCAGCTTCCGCGCCTTCACCGGGGAGCGCGAAAGCATCGTCGATGCGCTGGCTGCGGCCGAGCCTTTCCCCGCCGAGCATGAATCCGGACGCTGGTGAATGTACCTGCTCGATACGACCGTCCTGCTCGATCTGCGCAAGGCCCGCGGCGGCGAGGCCGATCCGCGGCTGTCCGCCTGGGCCGGCGGGGTACCGCGCGAGCAGTTGTTCGTGTCCGTTCTGGCGCTGGCGGAGGTGGAGGCGCTGGCCGCCCGCGCGCCGCGCGGGGATGGTGCCGCGGCCGTCCGGCGATGGATCGACGAACAGCTGGTCCCCGCCTTCGGCAACCACCTCCTGCCGGTGGACCTGGCCGTCGCACGGCGGCGGGGCCAGGTACCGTTGGCGGGCGACCGCGATGCGCTGATGGCCGCGACCGCACTCGAACATGCGTTGACGCTGGTCACCTATGACGCGGCTTCCTATCGCGGCGTGCGGATCAAGCTGTTCGATCCCCGCCGCTACGATCCTGAGGATGCCGCAGACGATTGGCGCGCCGCCGCTGCACGCAGCGGTCCTGTCTGGTTCCGCAATCTCTTCCTGCGCAGCTGATCATCGCAACCTGTGCGACTTCCAAGCATTTGCATTGCAAGGAGATTGCCATGGCCGAAGAGAAGCGCGCGACCCTGTACCGGATGGTGCTGCCCGACCATGTCTGCCCGTTCGGCGTGCGCGCTCGCGAACTGCTGCTCGAGCGCGGCTATGATATCGACGATCAGGTACTTCGCACACGCGACGACGTCGAAGCGGTGAAGGCCAGGTTCGGCGTCGCCACCACGCCGGTGATCTTCGTGGGGGAGACGCGGTTCGACGGCGCCGACGCCCTCCAGCGCGCGCTTGCCGATCGCTAGGCGGGGCACCTGCAAATCAGGGATCGGGCGCGGACCAGGCTTCCGCCGGCGCACTCCGTTCGTCTCGTTCGCGTTACAGCGTCGGAACAAAGCGCCACGTCGTTGATTTCCGCTCCCAACGCTTTTCCGCCAACGATTTTTCGACTGTACCAACGTAAAGGGCAATGATGATGAAGAAGATGCTCGTGCTCGGCGCTGCTGCCGGCCTGATCGCGCTTTCGGCGTGCAACAACACCCCGCGCGAACAGGCGGCTGACAATATCGAGGCGAATGCCGAGAACGTCGCCGACAACATCGAGGCGGTTGCCGCCAACGCCACCACCGATGCGGCGCAGGACAATCTGCAGAACCAGGCTGATGCCGTCCGCGCCGAAGGCGACGCCAAGGCCAAGGACATGCGCACCCACGACGCGGACACCAATCTGCACAACGGGATGTAATTCCGGAGCTTTCCGGTCCGGGTTCCCGCCGTTCCCACGCAGGCGGCGGGCCCTAGCGAAGGGCGCTCGCAACCGCGGGCGCCCTTTTGCATGCGCGTCCTTCTTCTCCACTTTGATTGCAATCGATTGTTGCCTGACGACGCGAAACCTTCCATAAAGGCAGGATAGAACAGACGGGCCGGGTGGAGAGGCGCGACGATGAACCCTGCTGATGGCAAGCCGCGCCTGTCGCTGTGGCGCATCCTGGAGATGAACCTCGGCTTTCTCGGCCTGCAGTTCAGCTTCGGGCTGCAGCAGGGCAACATGGCGCCGATCTATTCCTATCTTGGTGCGTCCGAGGCGTCGCTGCCGCTGCTGCAGCTGGCCGGGCCGATGACCGGGCTGCTCGTCCAGCCGATCATCGGCGCGATGAGCGACCGGACGGCCAGCCGCTGGGGCCGCCGCACCCCCTATTTCCTCGCCGGCGCCGTGCTGTGTTCGCTCGGCCTGTTCTTCATGCCGCTCAGCAGTTCGATTCTGATGGCCGTTTCGCTGCTCTGGCTGCTCGACGCTGGCAACAACATCACCATGGAGCCGTATCGCGCCTATGTGTCGGACCGGCTGGATGCCAGCCAGCACGGCCTAGGCTTCCTGACGCAGAGCGCCTTTACCGGCCTGGCCCAGATGCTCGCCTTCCTCACGCCCTCGCTGCTCGTCTGGGCGGGGATGAGCCAGGACTGGGTGGATGCACATCACATTCCCTATACGGCGCGGGTGGCGTTCATGGTCGGCGCAGTGCTGGCGCTGGGCACGATCCTGTGGTCGGTGCTGCGGGTGCCGGAACTGCCGCTGACGCCGGCCGAGCGGGCTCATATCGCGGCCCAGCCCAAGTCGGTGCGCGCGACGCTGGCGGAAATCGGCTCGGCCATCCGCGACATGCCGCTGGCGATGCGCAAGCTGGCGCTGATGAGCCTGTTCCAATGGTATGCGATGATGGCCTATTGGACCTATGTCATCCTGGCCATCGCCCGCTCCGTCTACGACACGACGGACTCGACGGCGCCCGGGTTCCGCGCCGCGGTGCTCACCAATGGCGAGATCGCAGCCTTCTACAACGCCGTGGCCTTCGTCGCCGCCTTCGCGATGGTGCCGATCGCGCGCCGGATCGGCGCAGCGCGCCTGCACGCCGCCTGCCTGGTCTGCGCCGGCATCGGCATGCTGTGGCTGCCGCAGGTGCAGGACAAGGCATTGCTGTTCGTCCCCGCCATCGGGCTGGGGCTCGGCTGGGCGAGCATGATGGGCAATCCCTATGTCATCCTCGCCGGATCGATCCCCCCCGAACGGACGGGGGTCTATATGGGCATTTTCAACATGATGATCGTCATTCCGATGCTGCTCTTCGCGATCAGCCTGCCCTTTTTCTATGCGCCGCTGCTCGGCGGGGATGCGCGGAACGTGCTGCGGCTGTGCGGCATGCTGCTGTTCTGTGCGGCACTTGCCGTCTGGACCGTGCGGGAGCGCAAGCCGGCATGAACGCACGCACGGAATGGACACGCGATGCGCTGGCCGGCATCGCGACGCAGCACCGTGCTGCGCTCCCGCTGCTGCCGCAGGGCGCTGCCTCGCCGTTCGCGGGCATGGACCTGTGGGACATGTGGCCGATCGCCGATCGCGACGGCCGCACCGTACGGCGCGGCGGGCGCAGCTGGTGGTTCTTCCTCGCGGCGCCGCGGCTCGACGATCCGGAAGGCCGCCACGACATCGCGCGCATTCGGCTGACCAGTCACGGGGAGGACGGCTGGCGCGATCATGGCGAGGCGTTCCCCGACGGCTTCACCCCCGGTTCGCGCGAATGGTCCGGCTCGGCAATCCTCGAGGACGATACAGGGACGCTGGCCCAGTATTTCACCGCGGCCGGGCGGCGCGGCGAGGCGGTAACCAGCTACGAGCAGCGGCTGTTCGTCAGCCGCGGCCGATTCGTCGTCGACGGGGATGTCCCGCGGCTCCATGCCTGGAGCACGCCCGAGGAGATCGTCGCCGCAGACGGCGCCCGCTACACGGTCGCCGACGAGACGGTCGCGCCGCCGCACGGCATCCAGGGCTTCCGGGATCCCGGCTATTTTCGCGATCCGGCCGACGGCGCCGAATATGTCCTGTTCACCGCCAACGCAGGGTGGAGCGACGCACGGGTGAACGGCGTGATCGGCATGGCGGAGCGGGACCAAGGCGCGTGGCGTCTCGGCGCGCCGCTGGTCGCGGCGATCGACGTGAACAGCGAGCTGGAGCGTCCGCACATCCTGTTCCGGGACGGCCGCTACTATCTCTTCTGGAGCACGCAAGGCCGCCGCTTCGCCGAAGGGATCGTCGCGCCCACCGGCCTCTACGCGATGGTCGCGGAAACCATGGCTGGCCCGTGGCGCCCGGTGAACGGCACCGGGCTGGTCGCCGCCAATCCGCCGGAGGCACCGACCCAGGCCTATTGCTGGTGGGTGACGGGGGAGGGCGAGGTGCTCAGCTTCGTCGACTATCCCGGCATCAGCGCGGCGGCGGCAGGCAGCCTGGCGGACCCGACCGAACGTCGCCGGATTTTCGGCGGCGTGCCCGCGCCGTTCTTCCGCCTCGCCTTCGACGGCGAGCGGGTGACGATCGCTCCCTAGGCCGAGTCCCGCACCACCAGTTCGGGGGGCATGACCAGTGGGCCCGCATCCTGCCCGGCGATCCGCGCGAACAGTCGTTCGACCATGGCGCGGGCACCGCGGGCAATGTCCTGCCGCACGGTGGTGAGGCGCGGCACGGTCTGGAGGCCGAGCGGCAGATCGTCATAGCCGATGACCGGCACATCGCTAGGCACTGCCATGCCCTGGTCGGCAAGCACCCGCAGCGTCGTCATCGCGATCATGTCCGATCCGGCGGCGATCCCGTCGATCCGGTCGAGATGGCGGGTGAGATGTGCGGCAATCTCCTGCTCCATCATGTCGGAGGCGAGATGCGTGTCCAGCTGGAGCGGCACCGGCAGCCCGGCAGCAGCGGCGGCGGCGCAGACACCCGCATAGCGTTCGCGCAGTTCGGGTGCGCGAATCTCGCCCAGGAAGGCGATCCGCCGCACGCCGCGGGCAATCAGGTGCTCGGCCGCGATCCGTCCGCCGGCGACATTCTCCGTGCCGACCGTGCAATGGATCTGGCCGGGTACGCGGCTGCCCCAGGCGACCAGCGGGCGATAGCGCCGCGCGACGCGTTCGATCGCTTCCATCTGGTCCGACTGGCCGATCAGCAGCACGCCGTCCAGCATGCCGGCGTCGACGATCCGCTCCAGCCAGTCCTCCGCGTCGGGAATGATGCGCGACAGCATCACGTCATACCCGTTCTCGGTCAGCGCATCGGCCAGATGGCCGAGGATCGTCATGAAGAACGGGTCGGAAAGGTGCTGGCGACGTTCGTGGCCCAGGGGCACCACCACCCCGATCACGCCGGTCTTCTGGGTACGCAGCCGGCGCGCCATCTGGTTGACGCGGAAATCATGCGCGGCCGCGAGCGCCTGGATGCGCTGGCGCGTTTCCGGGTTGACCAGACTGCTCCCCGCCAGCGCACGCGAAACGGTGCCGGTCGACACGCCGGCGAGGCGGGCGAGGTCGGCGAGGGTGCGGGCAGGCCGGTCGGAAGGCAGTGGGTCTTGGCTCACGGGACCGGGAGTCTGGCCCTTGCCGCGGCAATGCGCAAGCACGCACCGATACGGACATTTACGAGGCTTGTTGCAATCGATTGCAATAGGAGATATACGCTGTGCTGAAGGGTTCCCAGAAGGAGAGCCCGGTTCAGGGAGAGAGGCTCATGGCCATGTCTGTGCGCGCCAATCACATCCGTCGCCTGCTGCTGCTTGGCAGCATGTTCGCCGTCCCCGGCCTTCCCGCGTTCGCGCAGGAAGTCGCGCCGCCGCAGGACGCGACACCGGCGCAGGAGGCGGAAGCCAAGGAATATACCGAGATCGTCGTCACTGCCGTCGCGCGTGGCCGCGACCGGCTCGACACGGCGATCTCGACCAGCTCGCTCAAGGCCGACGACATCCAGAAGGCGGCGCCGCGCTCGGTGGCCGAGATCTTCCGCAGCCTGCCGGGCATCCGCTCGGAAAGCTCGGGCGGCGAAGGCAATGCCAACATCTCGATCCGCGGCCTGCCGATCGCCTCGGGCGGCGCCAAGTTCCTGCAGCTACAGGAAGACGGGCTGCCGGTGCTCGAATTCGGCGACATCACCTTCGGCAATGCGGACATCTTCCTGCGCGCCGACCTCAATCTGGCACAGGTGGAATCGATCCGCGGCGGCTCGGCGTCGACCTTTGCGTCGAACTCGCCCGGCGGCGTGATCAACATGATCTCGAAGACCGGCGACACGGAAGGCGGCGCGGTGCAGGCGAGCACCGGGCTCGACTACAAGGACTATCGGCTCGACTTCGACTATGGCGCGAAGCTGAGCGACTCCCTGCGCTTTCACATGGGCGGCTTCTACCGCCAGGGCACCGGCCCGCGCCGCATCGGCTATGACGGCAACAAGGGCGGCCAGTTCAAGTTCAACGTCACCAAGGACTTCACCGGCGGCCATATCCGGATCTACGGAAAGTTCCTCGACGACCGTGCCGTCGGCTATCTGCCGATGCCGGTGCGGGTGACCGGCACCAACGCCAATCCGACCTATCAGGACCTGCCCAACTTCCGCGCGAACCGCGACCAGCTGCTGACGCCCAATTTCACCCGCAACGTGACGCTGGACGGCAACAACAATCTGGTGACCGACGACGTTCGCGACGGCCAGCACCCGCTGGTCAAGTCGATCGGGTTCGAGGCCGAGACGCTGCTTGCCGGTTGGACGATCACCGATCGCTTCCGCTATTCGGACATCTCGGGCCGCTTCATCTCGAACTTCCCGGCGAATGTGGACTCCGCGAGCGCCATCGCGACGTCGATGGGCGGGGCAGGGGCGACGCTCGCCTATGCCAGCGGACCCGATGCGGGCAGGGCAATCACCAACCTCGCCGGGCTGAACGGCAACGGCCTGCTCGCGCAGATCGTGGTGTTCGACACCAAGCTCAACAGCCTCGACAACATTACCAACGATCTGCGCGCCAGCCGCGCGTTCGACCTCGGCACCGGCAAGCTGACGACGACCGCGGGCTTCTACAAGTCGCGCCAGACGATCGATACCGACTGGCTGTGGACCTCGATCCTCACCGACGTGCGGGGGGGTGGCGAGGCGGCGCTGGTCAATGTCCGTCGTGCCAACGGCACCGCGGTCACCCAGGACGGCTTCTACGGCTATAGCGCCGCCTATTTCGGCGGGTGCTGCCGGCGCAGCTACAATGTCGACTACAACGTCAACGCGCCGTTCGCCTCGCTCAATTATCAGGTCGGCAAGGTATCGATCGGCGGCAGCGTGCGCTACGACTTCGGCGATGCGAGCGGTTCGATCGCCGGCGCCGATCTCGGCGGCGGCCGGATCGGCACGACGAGCCGCGACATCAACGGCGACGGCGTCATCTCCGACGCCGAGACGCGCGTCGCGGTGATTCCGCTGACCAGCCCCGCGCCGGTCAACTACAACTATCACTATTGGAGCTATTCGACGGGCATCAACTACCGCTTCGTCGATTACATGTCGGTGTTCGCCCGCTACAGCCGCGGCGGCCGCGCCAATGCCGATCGCCTGCTGTTCGGCCCGGCGGTGAGCGCCACCGATGGTCATCTGGTGAGCGCGGCGGCGGCCGTCGACTTCGTCAACCAGGCGGAACTGGGCGTGAAGTATCGGCAGGGTGGGCTGACGCTCAACCTCACCGGCTTCTGGGCGCGCACCGAGGAGCAGAATTACGAAGCGACGCGCCAGGTGTTCATCGACCGCACCTATCGTGCCTATGGCCTCGAGTTCGACGGCGCGGTCCGCCGGGGGCCGCTCAGCCTGACCGCGGGCGCCACCTGGACCCATTCCCGGATCGTCGCGGATGCGCTGAACCCCGGCGTGGTCGGCAATACGCCGCGGCGCCAGGCGAACCTGATCTTCCAGGCCACGCCGCAGGTCGAGCTCGGGCGCGCGTCCATCGGGGCCAACGTGGTCGGCACCACCAGCAGCTATGCGCAGGACAACAACCAGCTCAAGCTGCCGGGCTATACCCAGGTCAACGCCTTCGCGCAGTTCCGGCCGATCCCCAAGCTGCTGGTGTCGCTCAAGGCGAACAACCTGTTCAACGTCCGCGGCTTTACCGAGGCGGAGGAGGGGGCGATCCCGACCAACGGCATCGTCCGCGCGCGCTCGATCAACGGACGTACGATCAGCACCTCGGTACGGATCGACTTCTGACGTTACCCCAGGGGGCGGCTGGAGGAGCAATCCCCCGGCCGCCTGCCGTCGTTCGGCTTTACCAGATCCGGACGCGATCCGCCGGCGCCAGATATTGCTTCTGGCTGGGGTCGATGTTCCAGGCCGCATACCAGGCATCGACGTTGCGCAGCGGGTTCACCGCCCGGATCTGCCCCGGCGAGTGCGGATCGCTGACCAGCTGCTGGCGCAGCGCCTCGTTGCGGAACAGCGTCCGCCACACCTGGCCCCAGCCGAGGAAGAAACGCTGGTCGCCGGTGAAGCCGTCAAGCACCGGCGCCGGCTTGCCGCCCAGCGAGGCATGATAGGCGTCGAGCGCGATCATCACGCCGCCCAGATCCCCGATATTCTCGCCCATCGAGGCGCGGCCGTTGATGTGGAGCCCCGGCAGACCTTCGAAGCTATAGGCCTCGTACTGCGCGCCGAGCCGCACCGCCTGCGCCTCGAACTTGGTCGCGTCCTCGCTGGTCCACCAGTCGCGCAGCACGCCGTTGCCGTCGGACTTGCGGCCCTGGTCGTCGAAGCCGTGGCTGATCTCGTGCCCGATCACGCCGCCGATGCCGCCGTAATTCACCGCATCGTCCGCCTTGGGATCGAAGAAGGGCGGCTGCAGGATCGCCGCGGGGAACACGATCTCGTTCTTGACCGAGTTGTAATAGGCGTTGACCGTCTGCGGCGTCATGCCCCACTCGGCCTTGTCGACCGGGCCGCCCAGCCGATTGCGGCGATAGTCCCACTCGAACTTGCCGGCGCGCTCGGCATTGCCGACGAGATCGCCGGGCTGCACCTCCAGTGCCGCATAGTCGCGCCACTTGGTCGGATACCCCACCTTCACGGTGAAGCCCTGCAGCTTGGCGAGCGCCTGCTCCTTGGTCGCCGGGCTCATCCAGGCGAGATTGCGGATACGGCCGGCGAGCGCGACGCGCAGATTGCCGACCAGCACGTCCATCTTGGCCTTGCTCTCGGGCGGGAAGTAGAGCGCGACATAGTCGCGACCGACGCCTTCGCCGATCGCCCGCTCGGTGAACGAGACCGCGCGCTTCCACCGCTCGCGCTCCTTGGGCTGGCCGTTCAGGAACTTCGAGCGAAAATCAAATTGCGCGTCGGAGAAGCGCTTGGAGAGGAGCGGCGAAATGTCGTCCGCGATGCGGAAGGCCTGCCACGCCTTCAGCGTCTCCAGATCGGTGTCGGCGAAGACCTGCGCGATCTTCGGCACGGCGCTGTTCTGCGCGACGATCACCCGGCTCGCCTTGCTGAGGCCCGCCGCCTGCCAGAACGGATCCCAGGCAAAGCCGGGTGCCTGCGCCTTCAGCTCGGCAACGGTGACGGGATTGTAGGTCTTGTCGCGATCGCGGCTCTGTGCGCGGGTCCAGTGCGCTTCGGCGATGCGCGTTTCCATCGCCACCGCCTTGTCGGCTGCGGCCGCCGCATCCGGCCAGCCGGCCATGCCGAGCAGCTGCGCGACATATTGGCGATACCGCGCCACCTGCGGTGCGAACTTGGGATCGAGATAGAGGTCGCGATCGCCGAGCCCCAGGCCCGACTGACGCAGGTACAGCGCATAGGTGTCCGGCTGCTTGGCATCGTCGCTCACGCCGACGCCGAAGAAGCTGGCGCCGAACCCGCCCATCGACGCGCCCATCTGCTGCGCCAGTGCGGCCTTGGTCTTGGCGGCCATCAACGGCTGAAGCCGCTGCAGCAGCGGCTGGGCGTCGAGCTTCTCGATCGCCGCCTCGTCCATGAAGCCGCGATACAGGGTAGCTGCCTTGCGCCGATCCGGATTGGCGGCATCGGCGGGGTTATAGCCTTCGATCAGGCTGCGCAGCCGCATTTCGGAAAGATCGCGGAGCACCGCGAACGCGCCGAAGGACGAGCGATCGTCCGGGATCTTCGTTCGATCGGTCCAGGCCCCGTTGACGAAGCGGTACCAGTCGTCGCCGGGCTTTACGCTGCGATCCATGCCGGAAATGTCGAAGCCCCAGCTGCCATAGCGGGTCGCTTCCGCGCTGGGCGCGGCAGGCGCAGATTGTTGCGGATTGCGACTGAGCGCAGGGGCGGCAAGTGCCGCGATCGACAGGGTAGAGGCCAGGAGGACGTGCTTCAGCGACAAGGAAAGTCTCCATATCAGGCAGTTAGCCAGAGGTGCAGACAGTCTACACAGGAGGCGCCGCGTGGCAATCCGTCGCGGGAAATTGGCGGCTCGTCGCACTCTCGGATCTTGCCGTACAAGCTGTGCGGCGTAGAGCGGAGGGCATGCAGTTTTCTCCTGAACTGGCGATCCGCGCCGCGCGGGCCGCGTTCAACCAGGCGCTCGCGACCGGCGATCTTGCCGCTATCGGTCCATTGCTGGCGCCGGACGTCGTCCTCGTCGCCGGCACCGACAGTGCCGTGATCCACGGGCGCAAGGCCCAGTTGCAGGCGTGGAAGCGCGAATTCTCGGCCAAGGCACGCAGCATCTACAGCCGCATCCCCGACTCGGTAGTGCTGTCCCCGGTCGCGCCGATCGCGTTCGAACATGGGCAGTGGCAGGGTGTTTCGGCGGCAGACGGGTCGTTGGAGGCGCGCGGCAGCTACACCGCCAAGTGGCGTGAGATGGGCGGGCTGTGGAAGATCGAAGCCGAGCTGTACCTGACGCTCGCCTGATCCTCCAGCAGGCGCCTCTCCGGAGGGCCTCCAAGCGGTCCCGCGCGGAACGAAGCCGGGCGGCATCGGTTGACGCTGCTGATACCGCCCTGTGGGACACGCCTTGGGTCCCGGGAGACGACGCGCCATGCCGACCACCCGCTTCTTCTTCGAACGCCGCGCCCAGGAAGAGCGCGCCCGTGCCGCCGCCTGCGGCAATTCGGTGGTCGCAGCTGCCTTCCGCAAGCGGGCGGAGGCGTTCCAGCGCCGTGCTAACGCGCAAGGCGAGGACAGCGTCGAGCTGATCTGAGCGGGACGCGTCGCGCGTTTCGGCCCCCCAATCTTTTCTTTCCTGCATTCCCACTCCGAAGATGGGAGATCGCGGTTCGACAAGCATAATCCAGGGGTTGAACATGCGTACCTTTCGCGCCGCGCTGCTGATCGCAGCCTCCACCGCCGTCCTCGCCGCCACGGCGGCCCATGCGCAGCAAGCCGAGCCGCAGACGGAAGCGAACAGCGCCGGTGGCGCCGACGAGATCGTCGTGACCGGCACGCGCAGCGAAGGCCGCTCCCGACTCGACACCGCCTCGCCGGTCGACGTGCTGAGCAGCCAGGCACTCAGCCGCCAGGGTACGACCGAACTCGGCGCGGCGATTGCCGCGGTCGCGCCCTCGATCGACTTCCCGCGTCCCTCGGCCACCGACGGTACCGACGCGATCCGCCCGGCGACGCTGCGTGGCCTCTCGCCCGACCAGGTGCTGGTGCTGGTCAACGGCGTGCGGGTGAACAGCTCGGCACTGCTCAACATCAACGGCGCGGTCGGGCGCGGCTCGGCGGCGGTCGATCTCAACACCATCCCGACCGCGGCGCTCGAGCGAGTCGAGGTGCTGCGCGACGGTGCCTCGGCGCAATATGGTTCGGATGCCATCGCCGGCGTGATCAACCTGCGGCTGCGCGAGGCGCGCTCGGGCGGTGCAGCGTCGGCGACCTACGGCATCTACCACACCGATATCGATACCGCGCGGGGCAGCCGCAGCACCACCGGCGAGCCGGTCTTCACCGCCTCCGCCTGGCAGGGCTTCGGGCTGGGTGACGACGGCTTCGTGACGGTGACCGGCGAATATGTGAACCGGCAGGCGACCAATCGCGCCGATTTCGATCCGCGCGTCACGCCGAGCCGGGTTACCGGCCGCTTCGGCGATCCGAAGGTCGAGCAATATACCGGCACGATCAATGCCGCGAAGGGCATCGGCGGCGGCTGGCGTCTCTATGGCTGGGGCAGCTACCAGGACCGCGACACGCGCAGCGCCGCCTTTCCGCGGCTGGCCAGCGCCACCACCGCGCTGGCCGGCTATCCGGACGGCTTCCTGCCGATCATCAACACCAAGTCGACCAACGCCGTCGGCGCGGTCGGCGTGAAGGGCGATCTCGGCGACTGGGGCGTCGACCTGCATGCCGGCTATGGCCGCAACAAGATTGCCTATCGCACGATCGATTCGGCCAACTACGCCTATGGCGCGGCGACACCGAAGAACTTCTACGACGGCGCGCTGATCTTCGACCAGTGGGTCGCGGGCCTCGACGTGCGACGCCGGTTTGATGTCTTTCAGTCGCTCAACCTGGCGTTCGGCGCCGAAGGGCGGCGCGAGGGCTACAAGATCACGCCGGGCGAGGCCGCATCCTATGACGCTCCGGCCACCGGTGCGGTGCCGGGCGCAACGCCGGGTGCGCAGGGCTTTGCCGGTTTCGCGCCGGTCAATGCGATCGAGCGGTCGCGGCGCAGCGTCTCCGGCTATCTTGATCTCGAGGCGCAGGTGACGCAGGCACTGCTCGTCGACGTGGCGGTGCGCGGCGAGCATTATTCGGACTTCGGCGATACCGCCAATGGCAAGCTTTCGGCGCGTTACGACGTGGCGCGGTGGCTGGCGCTGCGCGGAACCGTCTCCACTGGCTTCCGCGCGCCGAGCCTGCAGCAGCAATATTTCACCTCGATCGCGCAGGTCGTCCAGAACGGAACGCCGATTCTGACCGGCACCTTCCCTTCGGTTGCGCCCGTGGCGGCTGCGCTCGGCGGCCTGCCGCTTCGGCCGGAGAAGTCCACCAACTTCTCGCTTGGTACGGTAATCCGCGCTGGCGGCTTCGATCTGAGCGTCGATGCTTATGAGATCCGGCTGCGGGACCAGCTCGGCCTGTCGGAGAATCTCGCGGCCAGCTTCAGCCCGCAGGTCGCGGCGATCCTTGCGCCGTTCAACGTGCCGCAGGCACGCTTCTTCATCAACGGGCTGCGCTCGCGCACCCGTGGCATCGACGCGGTGGCGCACTACCGCCTGGGCAACCCGGCCGATGCGGCGGGCGCGTTCGACTTCACGCTGGCGGGCAATGTCAACGAGATCGTCGTCACCCGCGTGCCGACCAACACCGCGACGGTGAACCCGGCGCCGGTGCTGTTCGCGCGCAGCCGGGTGCTGACGATCGAGCAGGGCACCCCGGGCGAGAAGGTGACGGGCACGATCGACTGGTCCAAGGGCCCCGTGGGCCTTACCCTGCGCGGCACCTATTATGGCGATGCCAACCAGCCCGGCACCACGCCCGCGGCGGACATCCATACCGGCCGCCACCTGATCAGCGACCTCGAGCTGCGGTACCAGCCGCGCAAGGGCGCACAGATCGCGATCGGCGCGAGCAACCTGTTCGACGTCTACCCCGACCGCACGATCCCGGCGAACAATACGAGCGGCGTAATCGGCTTTCCCTATTACTCGCCCTTCGGCTTCAATGGCCGGTACCTGTACGCGCGGCTCGGCGTGAACTGGTGAGATGACGCGCGGCGGACGGGGTAGCCCGTCCGCCGTTGCCGGCAGCGACAAGGTTTACATAACGCGTATTATCGGTCTTGACGGTGTGAGCGGGGTGTAAGCGCAACGTACAAATGGCACAGCTCAGCAAATTAGAAATGGCACAAGCGTGCCTTCGCTGAGGCGATCGTGTCCATGGGCGCCCTCGACAATGAGGGTGTGCAGCGATGGCGGTGCTGGCGATGAGCGATACCGAGATCTACCGGTTCGACACCTTGATGCGGCTCGAGCGCGGCGAGCTTCGGCCTGCTCGGGCTATGCAGCTGCTCGGACTAGAACGCAGTCAGCTATACCGGCTGCTCCGCCGGCTACGCGCTGACGGCGCTGCTGGCCTGGTATCACGGAAGCGCGGCCGCCCCAGCAACCGGCGTTTCAGCGATGCCTTTCGCCAGCATGTCATCGCCATTGTCCGCCAGCGCTACGCCGATTTCGGTCCGACGCTGGCGGCCGAGTATCTGGCCGAGCGCCATGGCGTCACACTCTCGCACGAGACACTGCGCCAGCTGATGATCGGCGCCGGCCTGTGGAAGGCGAAGGCCGCCAAGCGCCCCAAGCTCCACCAGACTCGCAACCGGCGCGAGCGCCGCGGCGAGCTCATCCAGGTCGACGGTTCGGACCATGACTGGTTCGAGGGCCGCGGCCCACGCTGCAGCCTGCTGGTCTATATCGACGATGCCACGAGCGAGCTGATGCACCTCGAGATGGCGGAGAGCGAGAGCGCCCTCTCCTACTTGCAGGCGACACGCACCTATCTCGAGCGCCACGGCAAGCCGATTGCCTTCTATTCGGACAAGCACAGCGCCTTTCGGAACAACCGCGCGACGGCCGACAGCGACGGCATGTCGCATCTAGGCCGCGCGCTCGACAAGCTCGGCGTCGAGATCATCTGCGCCAACTCGCCCCAAGCAAAAGGGCGGGTCGAGCGCGCCAACAGCACACTCCAGAACCGCCTCGTGAAAGCGATGCGGCTTGAAGGCATCTCCTCCATCGAGGAAGCCAACTCCTTCCTCCCCTCTTACCTCTTGCGCCACAATGCTCAGTTTGCCTGCCCACCTGCAGATCCTCGGGACGCCCATCGGCCTCTCGCCCCGCATGAGAATGTGGAAGCCGAGATGGTCTGGCGCGTCGAGCGGACGGTCACGGCCGCTTTGGCGCTCCACTACAACAAGGCGATGTTCATCCTTGAACCGACGCCGCTCAATCGAACCCTTGCGCGCAAGCGCGTCCATGTCTGCGAGTATCCCGACGGCCGCATCGAGGTGCGATACGGCGACCAGGCCCTTCCCTATCGCGTGTTCGACAAGATGCGGCGCGTGAATCAGGCAGAGATCGTAGAGAACAAGCGTCTCGGGGCCGCTCTCGCGATGGCGCATGCCTTGCAGAGCGCCAATCCGCATCACCGCCAGCGGAACAACAATGCACCCGCTCGCAGTTCACAGTCCGTGGGCGTGTTCGCGCCGTCTCGCCACGAGATAGATGATGGCCATCCGAGGACCGAGCTTCCAAAGAGACGGGGCCGGCCACTCCTCCCCCGGGTTAAGCGTCAGGTCGAAGACCCTGTTGAGGGAACGCTGACCGTTGGGTGAGCGACAAACACCTGTTTTTCGTACATCTCCCTACGAGCCGTGTGCCGCTTCGGTCCGAGGCCGGATGGCTGAACGTGGGACGAAGCTGCCGTCGCATGACGATACATCGGACGGCAGTTTTCGTCGGGAGCCGCCATTCAGGAGGTTCTCCAGTGGCGACGCCGACTTCCAGAGCGGGCATCCGGCATTGGCGGGATCGCGAAACGAATTGGCAAGATATCCTCATGCCTCGTCACCCGCACCGCGTAAAGAATGGTAATGCGAGGCATTATTAATTGACGCTGCCCCGCTAGCCGGGGACACGCCATGCAAGATTTTTCCGCATCTGGAGCCAGCCGCCCCCCAACAGGGCGTTGCGCGTGAGCAGAGCCGAACCTCCAACCATACAGTTTCGGCTGAAACCCCTATCGCTCGACTCCGAGGCGCTCAAGGCTCGGCTCATCGCCGATCTGCCGGAAGCAGCCGGCGCCATCCACGGTGCCGCAAGGCGGGGAAGTGCGGCGGCGCAGCTCGTCTATGCCCAGCTCCTGCTCGACGGGCGCGGCGTAGCGCGAGATCCCGTCGCGGCGCTGGCCTGGTTCCAGCGCGCCGCCGAGCAGGGCGAGCCCGAGGCCTGGAACATGATCGGGCGCTGCCATGAGAAAGGCTGGGGCACGACGCAGGATTATGTCCGGGCAATCCCCTATTTCGAGCGGGCCATCGCGCTCGGGCATGTCTGGGCCAAGGTCAACCTCGCCCAGATCCTGATGCGGCTCGGCGATCCCGCCGATCGCCCGCGCGCTCGTCGGTTGTTCGAGGAGGCCGCAAAAGCCGGCAATCTCAAGGCGATCAACTCGCTTGCTCGCTTTCTGGAAGAAGGCTGGGCCGGGCCTGTCGATCCCCGGCGCGCGGCCGCCCTTTATCGCGTTGCCGCCGAACGGGGTGACCATTGGGCGCAATTCAACCTGGCGACCTTGATCTATGCGCATGGCGACGCCGAGGAGGCGCTCGCCTGGCTCGACCGCTGCATCGCCAAGAGCGACGACGGCTTTCGCGGCCGCATCGCCGAGGTGCTGCTCCGCCAGCCCGACGACCGGCTGCGTCGCGCCGGCGCCGCGGCGCTCGCCCGCTGTGTGCCGCACACCGACCGGCCTGCAGCCTACGCCCCCAGGCCGGGCGGCCTCGCACGCTTCAAGCAGGCGGTCCGGCGCATGCGCCCCTTCAAGCCGCCGGGCCTGCGCCCCGTCTCCGTCCAGCGCTGACCACGTCCCTTCTTCATCTACCCGAGGCAAAATCCAAATGCAGTCGCCCTCCCTTCGTATCCACCCTCTCGCCACCGCACGGAGCGGTCTTTCCGCGTCCTCGATCTCGGCCGGCCTTGCCACGGGGTTGATGCTGCTCGGCGCCGGCAAGGCGCATGCGCAGGACAGCGCGCCGCCTGCCGGCAAGCAGGACACGACCGTCCAGCTCGGCCGGGTTCGCGTCGGCGCGGACGACGCCGACAACGCGGTAGACAGCAGCCCCAACACACTTCGCCACGGCACCAAGCTCGATCGCCTGTCGGGCGACATCCAGGGCACGCCGCAGACCGTCACGGTGATCCCGCAGGTGATGATCGAGCAACGCCAGGCGACCACGATCGACCAGGTGCTGAAATATGTGCCGGGCGTGACCGTCGCCACCGGCGAGGGCGGGGGCGGCATGAACGGCGACGCCTTCCGCATCCGCGGCTTCGACGCAAAGGGTGATGTCTATGTCGACGGCCTGCGGGACTTCGGTGCCTATGTGCGCGATTCCTTCGCGGTCGAGAGCGTCGAGGTGTTCAAGGGCTCGAGCTCGGAGAGCTTCGGCAACGGCTCCACCGGCGGCGTGATCAACCAGACCAGCAAGACCGCGCATCTCGGCGACAGCTACGCCCTGACCGGCACCCTCGGCAGCGGCACCCAGGCGCGCGTCGTCGCCGACGTCAACCAGCAGATCAACGCCACGACCGCCGTGCGCGTCATCGGTATGTGGCACGATCAGGACATGGTCGATCGCGATCATGTCTATGCCAAGCGCTGGGGCGTGCTCGGCTCGCTCGGGCTGGGTCTCGGCACGTCGACGACCTTCACGCTCAACTATATGCACCAGCATGACGATCGCCGCCCGGACATGGGCGTGCCGATGCCGATGCCGCCCTTCGGCTATACCGGCTATGTGCTGCCGGTCACCGAATATGGCGTGCCGAAGGATCGCTATTTCGGCAAGCAGTCCGATCGCGACCTGACTGACGTCAACATGGTGACCGGCCGTTTCCACGCCGAGGTCAATGACTGGCTGACCATCGCCAACGATACCCGCTGGGCGCGCTACACGCGCTGGATGGCGTTCACGCCCACCATCTGTGGCACGGGCTTTGGCGGCTTCGCGAATTTCGGCACCTGTTCCACCGACGCGCTCGCCGGGAATCTGAATACCGCCTACACGGTGTGGCCCGTCATCGGCGCCACGCAGACCAGCACCGGCGGCCAGAACATCACCACCGCTGTGGCTCGCTTCGACACGGGCGGCATCAAGCATGAGTTGATCGCCGGCATCGACGCCTATTATCAGCATAACCTGTTTGGCAGCCTGACCGGCTCCAGTGCCCGCGCCGGCGGCACGCTGCTCGCGCCCGATTTCGCCAATCCGCCCGGCTTCACCATTGCCGAAGCCGGCGGGCGGACCCGCGCGCGCGCCTGGGACATCGGCTTCTTCGCCAGCGACCAGGCCTGGTTCACCTCGACCCTGTCGGTCACCGCCGGACTGCGCTGGGACAGCTACACCGCCAAGTCGACGACGCAGGACGCGGACGGCAGCTATCCGCCCTATGCGCGCAGCGTCACCCACTTCCTCAGCCCCAAGGCCTCGCTCAACTGGGAGCCGGCGCCCGGCCAGAATTACTATGTCAGCTATGCGCGGTCCTTCACTCCGGCCGGGCAGAATATCAGCTTCCAGGGCACCGTTTCTGCGGGCACGCCCAACCTCGAGCCGGACAAGAACAACACGCTTGAGATCGGCGGCAAATGGAGCCTGATCGGGGACCAGCTTGGTGCCACCGCGGCGCTGTTCCGCACCGTCAAGAACCGCGGCAGCTATAGCGACCCGCTAACCGGCGCATCCGTGGCGAGCGGGGAACGGGATCGTGTGCAGGGCATCGAACTCGGCCTGACCGGCAAGATCACCAAGGCGTGGGAGGTCCAGGCATCCTACAGTCTCTACGACAGCAAGATCCTCGCCGGGTCGACTCCCAGCGTGTTCGTCCCGGTCGACACCACGGGGAACGACGTGGCCTATGTTTCCAAGAAAAATGCGGCGCTGTGGACGACGTATGACGTCGTCACGCTGATCCCCGGCCTGCCTGGCAAGCTACTGGTCGGCGGCGGCGCCAATTACCGCAGCCATTACAATGCCGACCCGTCCGAGGTTTACCGTATCCCGGGGGCGACCACGTTCGACGGCATGATCTCGTGGGAGGACGATCGCTACAAGGTGACGCTCAACGTGAGCAACGTCACCGACAAGCTCAGCTACACCTCCGCCTTTTTCTACCGCGCCGAAGTGGCGCCCGGCCGGGCCTTCACCGGCACCGTGGCAGTGAAGTTCTGACGCCATGCTGGTCGAGATACCGGACGTGCTGACCACGGCCGAGCTCGCCGAAATCCGCCGCATCATTGATGCGGCGGATCTTGTTGATGGTCGCGAGACGGCGGGCGAACTGGCCGCGCAGGCCAAGCGCAACCTCCAGCTTCCGCAGGAAGGACAAGCCGCGCGCGACGCGGGCGAGATCATCCTCAAGGCGCTGGGGCGCAATCCGCTGTTCAACAGCGTGGCGCTGCCGTTCCGGGTCCTGCCGCCGCTGTTCAACCGCTACGAGCCTGGCATGGCGTTCGACGCGCATGTCGACGGCGCGGTGCGGGCGATGCCCTGGGGCGGTCCGCGGATGCGCGCGGACGTCTCGTCCACGCTCTTCCTCACCGATCCGGCGGACTATGACGGGGGCGAGCTGTTGATCGAGCACGCCTATGGCACCAGCAGCGTCAAGCTCTCCGCAGGCGCGATGATCGTCTACCCTGCGGGCAGCCTGCACCGGGTCGCGCCGGTCACCCGCGGCGCGCGAACCTCGGCGTTTTTCTGGACCCAGTCGATGCTCAAGGATGATGGGCTGCGCGCGCTGCTCTACGATCTCGACATGGCGATCATCGACGTGCGCCGGCAGCTCGAGCAGGACACGCACGGCACGCTCGCCTTGACCGGAGTCTACCACAACCTGCTCCGCCGCGCGATCGAGCTGTGACGCCGATGGTTGCCTTCGAACGCCCCAACCCGGGCGTCTCGCAAGCTGGGGTGGTGGCGCCGTCGCCCCTTCAGATCGTCTCGGCACGGCACGGCTACCAGCCGCACCGCCAGCGCGCCGCTGCGGCCATGCTCGGGATGACGCCGGTCGCCGTCGGGGTGGTGCTCGCCTTCCTGCCCTGGCATGGGATGGTGACGGCGCGGCCGGTGGCGCCGCCGCTGACGGTGACCTTGCTGCCATTGCCCTCGCCGTCGCGTGCCGAACCCAAACCCGTTCGGCACCAGCAGGCGACATCCGCCCCAGCCAAGCCCGTGGTCGCGCAACCGATGCAGAGGCAGGCAAGGCAATTGGCACCCTCACCGGCACCGGCCCCCGTTGTTCCTGTAATCCCAACAATCGCCGTGGGGACGCCGACGCCGGTGCCGCCCGCCGCTCCGGTCGCCAACCCCGCCCCGGAGGCCGCACCGACGAGCCCGCCCGCCCAGTCTGCCGGCAAGGACAGCTGGGAGGCCCGCGTCGTCGCGCGGCTCGAAAGCCTCAAGCGCTTCCCGCCCGCGGCGCGCAGCCGGCGCGACCAGGGCGTCGCGACCGTACGCTTCCGCGTCAATCGGCAGGGAGCCCTGCTAGCCTCGTCACTGGTCGGTACATCGGGAAGCCGGCTGCTTGATCAGGGAGCGCTGGCGACCGTCGCCCGCGCCCAACCCTATCCGCCGATCCCCGTCGGGCGTGGGGACGAGATCGAGCTCGTCGTGCCGATCGAATTCCTTCTCGGCCGCCGGTAATTCTGCCCCGTCAGGCCGGCGCGCGGCCCGCGCGCTCGGCCAGCAGGTCGGCAGCAATCCCGAGAGCCTCTTCGCGGGTAGCGGCGAGCCGCAACGGATAGCCCCAGAACTTGGCGAAGGCGACGCCGAAGGGCTTGAACGCCAGCCGCTTGGCGGCGCTCGGTTCAATCACGATCATCGCGAGCACCAGCGTGCGCAGCGCCATTTTATGCTTCTTCATCCACAACGAGGTGCGCTTCTTCTCTTCCTGGTTGTGCGCATGATCTTCGGACGGCGCAGAATCTGTCAGGATCACGAACGGCGCGCCGCGCTCCAGACTGGCCTCGAAAGCCGCGAAGTCCTTGTCGTGGTCGTGATCGGGGCCGCTGTCATAGTGCATCCAGACGAGCGGGAAATTGCTGCTATCCAAAGGCATGTGCCTCTCCTTTTCGGGTTGGGAGTCTTCAGTTCGCGCGTAGGTGCCGCCACGACAGGACCAGCGCGACCGCGCCGGGAAGCGTCACCGCCAGCAGCTCCAGCACGACGAGATGGCCGCCGTCGCGCAGCCCGTCCGTCACGCCGCCCAGCGTGTTCAGGAGCACCAGCATGCCGCCGAGGACGAGCATGGCCCAGTCGGTCGCGCGCTTCCCGGCAAGCGCCAGCAGCGGCGGCAGCACCCAGGCGCCGTAGAAAATGGCGATGGCAAGCAAGGCGCCGGGGCCGAAGGTGATGGATTTCAGCGTGCCGCCGCTGCGGACATAGTCGTTGAGGAACGAGAAACTTTGCAGCGTCACGAAGATCCCGGCCCCCGCAACGGGAACAAGCCATGCCAATGCCAGCTCGACCGGCTGCTTCTTGACCATCTCACCACTCCTTCTGATCGGGGCGCATTCCCACTTGACAGAAGGCATAGGTCAGCGGCCGCGAAGGAGCATTGCGCGATCCCGCCATTGGGTGTTGCGATCCGGCCGAGACGGTAAAGCCAGACTACACGACTGGTCGGCCGGACGCGCATCGGAACGGAGTACGGGCGCCCAAACCACGCGGGACGCAGCAGTCCGGCCAAAATGTTGCGCAATCCCGCCAGTCATTTGCGAATCGTTCGCACTTCTTGCGCTATGCTGGCAAAGCGAAGATCGACCTTTGTGGACCAGAACGATGCCGAACGATGAGTATGTGGTCTTTGAACCCGAAGAGATTCCCCGGCCGGTCTCGGCGGTGGGCATGGAGCTGTTCACCGAAGGGTTCGAGCAGCCGCCCCACCGGCATCGCAAGGCGCAGCTCATCCTGGCAGTGCGTGGACTGATCACCTGCGAGGTGGCGCAAGGCCTGTGGATGGTGCCGCGGCAATGCGCGCTGTGGATCCCCGGCGACATGGAGCATAGCGTGCGCTGTGCCGGCGATCTCGAGGTCTACACGCTCTTCGTCGATCCCGAGCTCGCCGCTAATCTACCTGCCGTGTGCAGCACCTTCTCGACCGGGCCGCTGCTCCGCGAGCTGCTGATCGCGGTGTCCCGCCTCCCGTCGCTGTACGACGTCGATGGCGCGGGCGGACGGGTCGTCCAGACCATGCTCGACGAGCTCGAGCGCGCGCCGATGGGAAGCCTCCACCTGCCGATGCCGGCCGACGCCCGGTTGCGGATGATCGCCAAGACCCTGTTCTCCGATCCCGCCAATCGCTCGACCATCGGCGAATGGGCCCGGATCGTCGCGATGAGCGAGCGTAGCCTGTTCCGGCTCATCCTGCGCCAGACCGGCATGAGCTTCGGGCGGTGGCGCCAGCAGTTCCAGGTGATGTTCGCGATCGAGCGGCTGACCGAAGGCGCCTCGGTTCAGACCGTCGCCTTCGATCTAGGCTATGAAAGCGCGAGCGCGTTCATCACCATGTTCAAGAAGGTCATGGGGCAGCCGCCGGGCCAGTATTTGGCGGCGCGGCGGAGCGCAGGCCCCCTGGCGGCCCAGCAACCGGGAAAGCTGAAGCTCATCTCGTCGATCGAGCAGGCGCAGCGGGCGCTGGGGCTCTGACGACCAGCCCCGCTTGATCCGGCCGACCGCCGCCGGGGGATCCCACGAACCTCGAAGATTGGCAGTTTCGATAAATCATCTGCCCGTCTCGCCAAATTCAACAAGACCGGAAGCGGTTATCACGGCTCCGAATGATGAACTTGTTGGATTCTGGCCATGCTGGTGGATGATACGAAATTCCCGATAGTGCGGATGCACTATAATCGCGCGGATGACCGAGGAGATTCGGTCAGCTTCCAGATCTTCGAAGACCTGTTAGCATGTGAGAAATCCTTTGTTCTGATCGGTCTTGGCGCCGAATCCGATAGGGTTCAGTCGAACGAAGAGCGAAAGCGGCTGACGCTGTGGATGAAGCGCAACCGTGCGGCGCTCCACCGCCATGTTCTGGCGATGGTGTATGTCGAGCCCAGCCCGGCCAACCGCTTTCTCGCCAAGAGCGCCGCCCCCGTCTTTCAGAAATTCTGGGGCTACCCGATGCTCGTCGTCGCGTCCGAAGCGGAGGCGGACGCCGTCGCCGCACGGCTGCTGGCAGGCGCGCAAGCCGTCGAGATCGAAGCGGAGCAGGCCAATGGATAAGCGCCTAGCCTGGACGACACTCGGCCTGGCGGCACCGCTGCTCGCCGGCTGCGCCACTATGCCGAAGCCCGGCGCGGCGCCAGCGCTGCGCCCGGCAAGCAGCTTTGCCAGCACCGCTAGCCTGGCAGCGGCCGAGGCAGACTGGCCATCGGATCGCTGGTGGGAAAGCTTCGGCGACCCCCAGCTCACGGCACTGATCGAAGAAGGCCTGGCGACGGCGACCGATATCCGCGCCGCCCAAGCGCGGTTCGACCGGGCCGACGCGCTGGTGCGGCAGACGCGAAGCCGGCTGCTCCCCTCCGTCGAGGCAAATGGCGAGGCGGGCGTAACCAAGCAGAGCTACAATAATCTCTTCCCGCGCGCGCTAGCGCCCCAGGGCTGGCCGGATTACGGCTTGGCGTCCGCGCGGATCGATTGGGAGCTGGACTTCTGGGGCCGCAACCGGGCCGCGCTCGCCGCCGCGCGTTCGGACGCCGCGGCCGCGCAGGCTGAGGCGGCGGCGGCGCGACTGGTGTTGTCCGCCGGCATCGCTGCGGCCTATGCGGATCTCGCCGATCTGTTCGGGCAGGCTGATGCCGCCCAGCGCGCCATCGAGGTGCGACAGCGCACGGTCGAGCTGATCGACGGGCGACGCGTCCAGGGGCTCGAAAATGTCGGCGCGGTCGAACGGGCGCGTGCGGCGCTCGCCGCCTCGCAGGGCGAGCTTGCGGCGCTGAACGAAACCATGGCGCTCACCCGCAACCGGATCGCGGTGCTGCTCGGCGCAGGACCCGATCGCGGCCTTTCCATCGTGCCGTCGACGGTGCGTGCGGCCACCGATTTCGGTCTCCCTGCCAACCTGCCGGCCGACCTGATCGGGCGCCGCCCCGACGTGATCGCCGCCCGGCTCCGGGCACAGGCCGCGGCGAGCCGCATCAAGGAAGCCCGCGCCACCTTCTACCCGAACGTCAACCTTGCCGGGCTGATCGGCCTGCAGTCGCTCGGCATCGGCGACCTGGTCAAGTCGGGCTCCAGCTTCGGCACCGCCGGACCGGCGCTCAGCCTGCCGATCTTCGATGGCGGCCGGCTTACCGGTGCCTATCGCGCCGCCGAGGCAGAGTATCGCGGCGCGGTCGCCGAATATGACGGCGCGCTCGGCCAGGCGCTGCGCGAGGTTGCCGATGCCACCGCCAGCGAGCGGGCGCTCGCCGAGCGGATCGGCCGGGCCGACGAAGCCGAGCGCGCCGCCTCGGCGGCCTGGACGGTCGCCAACAACCGCTACCGGGGCGGTCTCGCCACGTCGCTCGACGTGCTCGTGGCCGAAGACTCCCTGATCGACGCGCGGCGCAACCTCACCACGCTCCGCAACCGCAGGTTTGTAATCGATGTCGCCCTTGTCCGCGCGCTCGGCGGCGGCTTCCGTTCCTGAAGGATTTCCCAATGTCCACCCACCCCCTGACCGCTTCCGATCCGCTGACCACCGACACTGCAGAGCACGCCGCCGCCAAAACCAAGCGGCGAAACCTGTTTGCCATTTTCGCCGTCGCACTGGCTGGCCTAGGCCTTCTCTACTGGGGCTATGTGCACTTCATTGCATCGCGCTACGTCTCGACCGAGAATGCTTATGTCGGCGCCAATGTTGCCCAGGTGACCCCGCTGGTCGGCGGCCCGGTCCGCGAGGTGCTGGTCGACGATGCCCAGCAGGTGAAGCGCGGCGACGTGCTCGTGCGGCTCGACGACACCGATGCCCGCCTCGCGCTCGCGCGAGCAGAGGCCGAGCTGTCGCTGACCGAACGCAGAGTTCGCGGGCTGGTCGCGACCGATAGCGGGCTCGGCGCGCAGGTGACGGCGCGCGCGGCCGATCAGGCGCGGGCGGAGGCTCGGCTCGTCGCAGCGCGCGCGGACCTCGCCAAGGCGAAGATCGATCTCGACCGTCGCGAGGCGCTCGCCGCCTCGGGCTCGGTCTCCGGCGACGAACTGACCAGCGCGCGCAACGCCTACAGCACAGCCACGGCCAATCTGAAGGTCGCGCAGGCCGAGAACGCGCAGGCCCGTGCCAATCGAACCTCGGCGTTGGGCAGCCGCGACGCCAATCGCGCGCTGATCGCGGACGTAGCACCCGACGCCAATCCGGAAGTGCTGGCGGCGCGCGCTGCGCGGGACCAGGCACGCGTCGACCTCGAGCGTACCGTGGTGCGGGCGCCGGTCGACGGCATCGTCTCGCGGCGGCAGGTGCAGGTCGGGCAGCGCGTCCAGGCCGGCGCGACGATGATGGTGGTGGTGCCGGTCCAGGCAGCGTTCGTCGACGCCAATTTCAAGGAAGGGCAGCTCGCCCGCGTCAAGCCGGGGCAGCGCGTCACGCTTACGTCGGATCTCTACGGTGAAGGTGTCGAATATCACGGCCGCGTCATCGGCTTTTCGGGAGGCACCGGCGCGGCCTTTGCCGTGGTTCCCGCCCAGAACGCTACCGGCAACTGGATCAAGGTGGTCCAGCGCCTGCCCGTTCGAATGACGCTCGATCCCAAGGAACTGGCAGCACATCCGCTGCGTGTCGGCCTGTCGATGAGCGCCACCGTTAATCTCTCGAACTAAGCGGAACCGGGACATGACGGACACTGCTGCCGCGCCCGGCGTGGCCAAGCCGCTCACCGGCGCGGCGCTCATCTTCGCCGCGCTGCTGATCGGGCTGGGCAATTTCCTGGTCGTGCTCGACACGACCATCGCCAACGTCTCCATCCCGCATATCGCCGGGTCGCTCGGCGTATCGGTGACGGAAGCGACCTGGGTCATCACCTCCTATGCCGTTGCCGACGCAATCACTGTGCCGTTGGCGGGCTTTCTTGCCCGCCGCTTCGGCGAGCAGCGGGTGTTCATCGCGGCGTTCATGGCCTTTGGGATCTTTTCGACGCTGTGTGGGCTGTCGCGCTCGCTCGAAATGCTGATCGCGGGCCGGGTGCTGCTGGGCCTCGCCGGGGGCATGATCATCCCGCTGTCGATGACCCTGCTGCTGCGCGTCTTCCCGCCGGAAAAAGCGACGCTCGCGACGATCGTCTGGGCGATGACAACCACGGTGGCGCCGATCGCCGGGCCGATCCTGGGCGGCGTCATTTCCGACAATGCGGGCTGGCAATGGATCTTCTTCCTAAACGTGCCCGTCGCGGCGATCGGTGCTGCGGGCCTGCTCTATCTGCTGCGGGGGCGGCGCGAGCAAACGGCGCGGTCGCCGATCGACGTGGTCGGGCTCGTCCTCCTCGTCGTCTGGGTCGCCGCGCTGCAAATCGTGCTCGACGAAGGGCGCAACCGCGACTGGTTCGCCGCGACCGAGATCCGCGTCCTCGCCGCGGTTGCGGCGATTGGCTTCGTCGCATTCCTGATCTGGGAGCTTACCGAAAAACACCCGATCGTTAACCTGCGCGTCTTCCGTCACCGCGGCTTCGTCGTCGCGTCGATCACCTATGCGATGAGCTTCGCCGCCTATTTCGCGACGGTCGTCCTGATCCCGCTGTGGCTGCAGCAGAATATGGGCTACACCGCCACCTGGGCCGGCTATGCCACCGGCATCATGGGCATTTTCGCGGTGCTCGCCTCGCCTGCGATCGGTGCCGCCGCCGCCAAGATGGACGTGCGGTTGCTCATTTCCACCGGCATTGCCGGGATGGCGCTGATCTCGCTGTGGCGCACCAGTTTCACACCCGACATGACCTTCCTGCAGATGGCCTGGCCGATGCTGCTGACCGGCCCGTTCCTGATGATGTTCTTCATTCCGGTAACCGGCCTGTGCATCGCCAGCGTCGATCCGGACGAACATGCCGACGCGGCCGGCATCTCGAACTTCCTGCGCACCCTGGTCGCCGCCTTCGCCGCCTCGCTGGTCCAGACTGGCTGGACCAATGCCGCGCGGATCAATCAGTCCGCGCTGGTCGACGCCATGCAGCAGGGGCCCGCCACGATCGAGGCGATGGTCGCCTCGGGTATGTCGCGCGAGACGGCGACGGCCCTGTTGGCCAATGTCGTCGAAAGCCAGAGCGTGATGCTCGCCACGCTCGACATGTTCGCCGCGGTTGCGCTGTGCCTTGCCTTCACCGGCGTGCTGATCTGGTTCGCCCCCAGGCCGAAGGGTCCGATCGACACGAGCGGCGGGCATTGAGGCAGGGATACGGCCCTCCGGCAAGTTGCTTGCGAATTCGTTTTTTCCAGAACCCGGCTGGGTTGGCAGCTTTTGATACAAGCAGTCCTTCGCCTGCCAGGACGGAACGTCCTAATCTGGTCGCAAGCCGCCGTGCCCTCCCTGTCGGAAAACACATGATTTCCGACACCTGATCCACAAACATATTTGGCCGGGGCGTTCCGCGTCATTGAGTGCGCGACAAATCCTGTCGCTTTGGTACAGTGTGCGACAACGTGGTTTTGAGGGTTTGTCGCACATGCTAGTCGGATACATGCGGGTGTCGTCGTCGGATGATCGCCAAACCGTCGATTTGCAGCGTGATGCGCTGATCGCGGCGGGTGTCGATGCACGGCACATTCATACGGACAAAGCATCTGGCGCGCGGGATGATAGGCCTGGCCTCAAAGCCTGCCTCGGCTACCTGGCTGAAGGCGACACACTGGTAGTTTGGAAGCTGGACAGGCTCGGGCGATCTTTGCCGCACCTCCTGTCGATCATTGCGGATCTCAAGGAGCGCGGCATCGCATTCCGCTCGCTTACGGAGCAGATGGACACCGCCACACCCCATGGCGAGCTGCTGTTCTCCCTGTTCGGTGCGTTGGCGCAGTACGAGCGCGCCCTCACCCGGGAACGGGTGCTGGCCGGTCTTGCGGCCGCTAGACGCAGAGGGCGTAGGGGCGGCAGGCCGCCGACGATCGATGCCGAAAAGATGGAAGCTATCACCACGGCGCTGGCAACGGGCACCAGCAAGGCCGCAGTGTGCAGGAATTTCGGCATCGCTCGCTCGACCCTCGTGGGCAGCCTTGCCCGTATCGGGTGGAATGGCTCCTCAGATGCTTAGCCGCCCGTTCGTTATGTCCCTCTTGGCAGCGAAATTTGCTGGGCTTGGTGGCAAAGCTGCCGGGTCCGCTCCCGCCCCAACGTCAGACATTCACGCCTTCTGCATGATTGGCCAACCTTGCGGTACGAGGCTCGGGCGCAGCGGTTCAGCTAACAACCGGGGTAAAGAGATGACAGGTTTCGACTGGCACGGCGGCGTTATTGAAGCGACCACCCCGGTGGACAAAACTACAGAAACACCCAAAATGCTCGACGGTTTTTCGTAACTGTCTGCGGAGCCTCTTTCACCTTCGACCGCGACTTCATGGCCTATCTCAGGGACGGACAAGCGAAGACGATGGGTGACGCGGCAAGGGAATGGACGAACCGTCGAAATTCATCGCGATAAACGTCGGCTTCTCACTGGGTCGTACGATTGGCAAAAAGCGTGAGCAGAAAACCGCGCTGTTTGCGAGCAAGGGTCGCTAGGATTGCAAGTGCCTACAGCCTTGGGCACGCGACCGGCATCGCGTGTCCTGATGCTGCGGTTAGAACGAAGACCATTCCTCGGTGCTAGGGACGGGTGCCCGCGCTCTGGTTGGTTTCTGCGGAGCGTACGCTGCCGCCTTGTTCCACCCGGAGCGGTTTGACCCGCGTTCCTGCTGCTGGCCGATGTTGAATTGCGACGCCGCCTGGGTCAGCTGACCGACTTCGCTGGCGAGGTTGCGCGCTGCAGCGGAGGTCTGCTCGACCATCGCCGCATTCTGCTGTGTCGTGTGGTCCATGGCATTGACCGTGTCGCTGATCTCGGTGACGGCGTTCGCCTGTGCGCTGTTGTCCTTCGCGATATTGCCGAGAAGGTCGTGGACCTCCGCGACATCCTCCGAAATCCCGACGAACGCCCCGTCCACTTTTCGCACCATATCTACCGCCGACAGAATCTCCGTCTGCGTGGTGGTGAGCTGATCACGCGCGCGTCCGGCTTCCTCTTCAGCCCGCATCGCGAGAGCAGAGACGAGATCGGCAACGACGGCAAAGCCACGGCCAGCTTCGCCAGCGCGTCCGGCTTCCACGGCAGCGTTCATGGCCAGAACACGCGTTTGAAAGGCGATCTTGTCCAGGCCTTCGATGACGCTGTCGATGCCCTTGGCGCTATCCGAAACCCTGCCCATGGCCGATACTGCGTCGTCGGCGATCACGCGCCCGCCTGCGACGGTCGCGATCGCGGCATCCGCACGAGACACCGTCTTGGCAGCTGCTGCGGCGGTCTGCTTGAGGCGGCCATCCATCTGCGTGATCGCTGCGGTTGTTTCTTCCAGATTTGCAGCGTTCGCCTCCGTTCGCCGCGCGAGGTCCTCCGAAGCTGTTGCAATCTCGTTCGCGCCACTTTCGATGGTAGTCGCGCTGAGCGATACCGCTCCGATCAGTTCCCGCAGGCCTCCCAGCGTGAGGTTGTAGTCATCGCGCAGCGCTGCGTAGTCAGACGGAAATTCACAGTCGATTGTCGCTGTCAAATCTCCTGCGCGGAGGCGGCGAAGATGCTCGCCTAGCGTTTTCACCACCTCTGCCTGTTCATTCGCGAGCCGTTGCTGTTCGATCGCCGCATCGCGGAACGTCAGCATCGCCTTCGTCATCCGACCAACGCAGTCTTTGTAGTGGGTGAATGCAATCGGGCTCGCAAGATCGCCGTCAGCCAATCCTTCCATGCGGACGACCGTCGCGACATAGGGGTCGGCGATGGCGGCACGGAGCTTCGCGGCAATCAGGGCCGCGATGCCGATGGCTGCGAGATCGACGGCCACGCTGATCCAGCCGGCATCAAAGAACGACAGAATCTCCCGTATCAACATCACGGCGATCATCGCCCCGAAGGCAACCTGAAGCTTCTTCCTGATCGGCGCCTCCGCCTTGAACCATTCCATCCAAATCTCCTAACTTCATCCACGTTGGTGACGTTTGCAGTGGATATAGAGGCTTGGTTTATGATCCTTCCCCTAAGGTCATCAGTATCTTCCGAATTTCGCTGCTCTTTTTGGGGAATAGTTAATTTGGTCGATGCAGTTGGAACCGCTGAGACTAGGTAAAATCAGGCCATAATGATTTATCACGCAACGACTTTTCTTTAGTGCGCATCGGCAGCCGTCAATGCGCTCATCCTGCCGTTCGTAAACCAAGTCTCTCAACGCGTGGTCGCTGCCATGTTTGCGCTACCAAGCTAAGCAGCCGCATCCTGCTTCTTTGTCCGGCGCCGAAGCCGATTCGTCGTCCGCTTCGGCATTGCTGAAGGGTGCACGAATGGGTGTCTCAACGGCTCCCGGCAATTTGCTAGCGTCACAGGGTCGCTTCTATCCAATGCGCGTCTGTCCCTCCGACGCCGCCATTGCCATGGGAGGAGCGACATCCTCCTTCCGTCAGGCGATACCTATGTGCCCCCCCCTCCCGAGCGGCGACCTCAATCCGCGTCCTCATGCTGCCAAGCGGCCCCGGGCCATAAGGATCGTCACGATGACGCCACCCTCGGACCAGTTATAGTCGATCGAGCCGCCGAGCTGTGCATGGACACTTCGCCTGACGAGCTCACTGCCAAAGCCTGCAAGCGCATCCGGCGCCTTGACCTCTGGTCCCCCTCGCTCAAGCCAGGTGAGGCAGACCTGCCCCGGGCCAGAAGAGCTGGATATGTCGAGCGTGCCCGTCGGCGAACCTAAGGCACCGTACTTCACAGAGTTGGTTGCCAGCTCATGGACGATAAGCGCCAGGGCGGTCGCTACCTTCTCGCCGACGCCCATCCGCTCTACTGCAACCCGGATGCGCCCACTGAAAGCCCCCAGATCATCGTACGGGGCGAGCAGCACGGACAAGAGGTCGCCGAGTAGAGTGGCGCGGCCCTGTCCGTTGGGTAACGGCCGCACCAGATCATGTGCCCGCCCCAAGGCCGCAAGGCGCTGCGCCAACTCCCGCGCCATATCCTCCGTGCTGGCGGCAGTTCTCGACGTGATCGCTGTCAGCCCGGAGGCGATGGCCAGCAGGTTTTTCACCCGGTGGCTCATCTCGCCGGCAAGCAATTCGTGCCCTTCTTCGGCTTGCTTGCGGGCGGTGACGTCAAGAAAGATGCCGAACATCGTGCGGCCGACAATACCGACGTCTTCGCCCTGGCCGCGGGCGGCAATCCAGCGGATTTCCTCGCCGACAATTATGCGAAAGTCGGTCTCATAGGCGCCCAGCACGGCGCGGGTTGCCGCGAATGCGGCACGCACGCGGTCGCGATCGGCAGGGTGGATATGGGCCGACAAATCGCTGAAGGTCACGTAATCCGACCATGGCAGGCCCCACAAATCGAAGCCCTGTTCATCGAGCGTGAGAGCGTCCGTGTCGACGTTCCAGGCCCACAAAGCTACGCCAGCGGCAGTGACAGCGAGCTGGAGGTGGTGCGGTTGCCACACGTGGGACTTCGGCATCTCAGGCACGTATCGTTCCCCGATCAATCAATCATGCAGGTTTGTTCCGTAACCGTTCCGAAAGGAATGGGCAAATCCCGCTGGCGAGGCGCCCACCTGCCTCATAGCTAAATGTGCGACAGGCAGCTTTTTGGACGGGGTCGGGGAAAGACGGCTTTTTCAGCCTGCCCGTCGAACCGCTGACGTACCCTCATCCTTGCTTGTACCGCAGAGCCGAAGAACGCATGCTAAGCGAACTTCGAGAAAAAAGGGGACATTTCATGCGCATATCTGTTTTGATTGCAGCCAGCTGTCTCATTACCGCTGGCTCCGGGGCTGCGGCAGCGCCCGTGACGTACAGCGGATCCGGCACGCTGTCGCAAGTCCTAGGCAAACTGCCGCTTACCGGCTCGGTTCCAGTCGGTAGCTCGTTCAGCTTTTCCTTTACGTTCGATCCCGCGAAAGCAGCGCTGTTCGAAAGCTCGGACGGCTATGCGATATATGATTTGGCCCTCTCGAATGCGGCCATTACGCTTGGTAGCTACTCATACCCGTTATCGCCCGAGGCCGTGTACACCCCCTTCATCGAACTCTACCGCGCCTTCTCCTTCTTCCCCGGGTCAAACATGAGCGAAGAGGCGCTTGCGTTCACATTCTTTCTGGCCGGCAAGCCGACCATGGGCGACGCGGCTGAACCTTTCGGCGGGAGCGCGGGAAAAACGCAGCTGGTCTCAATTGGTGGCGTTCTTCGACAGGCCAATAACGGCCAGCCGCTCACTCTCGACAGCATTTTCGTTGAAGGCGCGACCTACTACACAAACTTCGAATACGGAGCGCGCGACCCGGCCATCAGGCAGTCCGGCTCTCTTCGCGGGTCTTATGCCGGCGGATTCTCGAGTGGGGTCCCGGAGCCTGATCACTGGGCTTTGCTTATCGCCGGCATCGGCATCACCGGTGGCATCGTTCGCCGACGCAGGAATACCTCAGCCTTCGGAGGGCTGGCTAGGTGCATGCCGATAGGCATCCGCTTCGGCCGCAATTAGTATGTCAGCCAACATCCAATATGCCTCGCCCAAGCGGCGAACACATCATCCGTAGCAAGCAAAATTATGCTGCCACAGACAACATCGATATGGCAGCTGACTCTTAACCCAATGCCTCCGGCATAGCCGGCGCGTTTCAAAGTGCTTGACGAACGCTGACAGGTTGTCAGTTCACTATTTGAACGGCGGAGCACGGTCGGATGAGCCAATTCGATACAAAGGGCGGGCAGGTGCAATCTACCGAACGGCGGCTAAACGCCATTGTGAACAACTCTGCAATGGCCCTCTTCCTGATGGACGAAAAGCAGCACTGCGTTTTTATGAACGCGGCGGCAGAGGAACTCACAGGCTATCGGCTGCAGGAAGTGATGGGCCGGCCTTTGCACGACGTGGTTCACCACCAACACCCTGATGGCAGACCGTACCCGATCGAGGATTGTCCCATCGATCAAGCCTTTCCCGAGCGCGAGAGAATGCGGGGGGAAGAGGTCTTCGTTCACAAGGACGGGCACTTCTACCCTGTCGCATTTACAGCTTCGCCCATCGCCGGTGATGATGGTCAGCCGGTCGGCACGGTCATCGAAGCGCGCGATTTAACCGAGGACAAGGCGCGCGAGGCGGCGCTGCGGGAGAGCGAAGACCGCTTCCGCAACATGGCGGACCATGCTCCGGTCATGATGTGGGTCACTGATCCCACCGGATTTTGCACCTACCTGAATCGCCAATGGTACGAGTTCACTGGCCAGACTGCCGCAGAGGCGGAAGGTCATGGCTGGCTGGAGGCGACACATCCGGAGGACAGGGAGCGTGCCGAGCACGCGTTCACGCAGGCGAACGCAAGTCAGACATCGTTCCGAGTGGAATATCGTCTTCGCCACGCCTCTGGCGCTTATCGGTGGGCGATAGATGCCGCGAGCCCACGCTTCGGCGATGATGGAGAATTCCTTGGCTATGTCGGCTCAGTCATCGACATCGATGAGCGGCGAGATGCGGAGGAGAAGCTCGCGCTAAACGAAGAGCAGCTACGGCTTGCCCTCCAGGTGGCGGAGATCGGCCAGTGGGATGTCGACCAGGCCTCCGGCCGCATGTTCTGGCCACCTCGAGTGAAGGCCATGTTCGGCATCTCGCCTGACGTACCGGTCACCTTGGACGACTTCCTCAACGGGGTGCATCCTGAGGATCGGGAGAGAACCAGAACGGCATATGAGGCCGCAAGCGACCCTGACGTCCGAGCGCTTTATGACGTCGAGTATCGAACGGTGGGGAAGGAAGACGGGATTATCCGTTGGGTCGCTGCAAAGGGGCGCGGCCTGTTCAGTGCCCAAGGCACCTGTTTTCGGGTAATCGGAACTGCCATCGATATAACGGCGCGCAAAGCGGATGAGCTTCGTCTGCGCGAGCTAAATGACCGGCTTGAGCTCGAAGTCACCGAGCGGACGGCTGAGCGCAATCGGGTGTGGGAGATGAGTCGAGACCTGCTCGCCGTCATGGGCTTCGATGGCATGCTAAAGGCCATCAACCCGGCATGGGAGAGCACGCTGGGGCGAGACATGAACACTTTGCTGTCCTTGTCCTTCAGAGAACAGGTGCATCCTGAAGATCATGCGTCGGGTGAGGAGACGATGAGGCGACTTCTCCGCGGTGAGACTGTCGAGCGGTTCGAGGACCGGTTTGCCCACGCGGATGGATCATGGCGCTGGATCTCCTGGACGTTCGTTCCCGAAGGTGAGGTTTTCTATGCGGTCGGCCGTGATGTGACATCCGAGAAGGAGGCGGCTTTGGAGTTGGAGCATGCTCAGGAAGCGCTGCGTCAAAGTCAGAAGATGGAAGCGATGGGCCAGTTGACCGGTGGTGTTGCGCACGACTTCAACAATCTGCTTACCCCGATCATCGGGTCGCTCGATCTCCTTCAGCGCAAAGGGGTGGGCGGTGAGCGTGAGCAGCGGCTGATCGAAGGTGCGCTTCAGTCGGCGGACCGGGCAAGGACGCTAGTCCAGCGTCTTCTCGCGTTTGCGCGCCGGCAGCCACTGCAGCCCGCGGCAGTCGATGTAGGAAGACTCGTGAACGGCATGGCGGATTTGCTCGCGAGCACGACCGGCCCTCAGGTCCGTGTCGTGGTCGAAGTGGCGAACGACCTGCCGCCCGCAAAGGCCGATCCAAATCAACTCGAAATGGCGCTGCTGAACTTGGGAGTAAACGCGCGCGACGCGATGCCGCAAGGCGGCACGCTGCGGATCACCGCGACGCGTGAAAGTGTTCGCAGCCCGCGCGGCGCTGTCAAGCGTGGGCACTATGTCCGACTTTCGGTGGCTGATACCGGTGTTGGCATGGACGAGCCGACGCTCGCCCGCGCTATCGAGCCATTCTTCTCCACGAAGGGGATTGGCAAGGGCACAGGCCTCGGCCTCTCCATGGCACACGGTCTAGCCGCCCAGCTGGGCGGCGCACTTACCATACACAGCCGAGAGGGCGTGGGCACCAACGTCGAGCTGTGGCTTCCCATCAGCACGATGGTTCCAGATAGCGACGAAGCATCTGATGCCCGAGTGTTCACCAGCGATGCGCGCGGGCTTGCGCTTCTCGTCGACGACGAGGAATTCGTACGAGCGAGCACTGCAGATATGCTCGAAGAGCTAGGCTACCAGGTACAGGAAGCGGACTCAGGCGAAGCCGCATTGGCGCTAATAGCCCAAGGCATCAGGCCCGACCTCCTCGTCACCGATCACCTTATGCCGGGCATGAATGGAGTGGAGTTGGCTTTGACGCTCCGCGAACGATTCCCCGAGCTGCCGGTGCTTGTTGTATCTGGATATGCAGAAATCGAGGGGATCGCTCCCAGCCTGCCGCGGCTTACAAAGCCGTTCAGAAGCGTCGAACTGGAGGAGTGCCTCGCAGCACTTATGGCGAACTGAAGGTCCATACCGAAACGGGATTTAGCCGGCCGCTGGTCGAGAGTCGCTAGCTGCTCGCCCACGTCAACAAAGGGCTGCTTCGGCGGATCCGCTCACCGGAAGCTGTAGTTCTGCTTTCCACCACGTTCACGCGCTGTGGCGAAGATGACGAAAAACAGGTGGTTTCGGATGGCACCAGAAAGAGCTTGTGGGAGAGCCGCGGGCCTAATCCGCATCGCGCCTCAGCGCCGGGGCGCCCTCGCCCATATGTTCCCGATCGGAGCGGGCAGCCCCCTGTTATCTGCTAGACAGGAAGAAGGTGTTGCCGTCCGGATCGTTGAAGTAGACGTGCGGAAAGGGCTTGGCCAGAGGTGGTCCGAGAAAGGACACGCCTTTCGCCGACAGTCGCTCATATTCGTATTGCACATTGTCGCAGCCGAACGATCCGTTGAAGAAAGTGCCGATCCTCTCCTCGTGCCCTTCCGGCGTGAACAGAAGGATGCCAGTCTGTGCGCCGGGGATCGTCAGTTCGATCCAGCGCTTCTCGCCGAGCGGGCGATCGGTGGCGACCACGAAGCCAATGATTTCCGTCCAAAATGCCATCGCACGATCCTGATCGCCTGTCACGATGCCGACATAGTTCAGCTTTCGGATCATGGCCGAGCTCCCTTGACGCCGATCAGTTGCGGCCCGCCCCTCATATGCTAATTTCCGTAGCGATGGTCGACAAGCAGTATGCATTGGACGCTTACGTCCTCGACACCCTGATGCGCGACCTGGTGGGTCACGATCGCCGAACATCGGCTTTCCTGGTCTACCTCTCGCTTTTTGCCTCGGCAGAGTCGGGCTTGACGCGCGTCAGCCATGCTCAGCTCGCCGAGCGCACAGGCCTCTCCAAGCGAAGCGCGCAAGACGCTGTGCTTCACCTGATCGACCGAGGCCTCTTGAGGGCCGAAAAGACCGGCGCGACCGACGTGACCCGCTACAAACTTATCACGCCTTGGCGAAAGCCCGCGCACTGATCGGCACGATGGCTACCACCTACCTCGGCTGCCAGAGCTCGATCTTGGTGCCGTCCGGGTCTCGTATCCAAACGAACCTGCCGAAGGCGTCGGTGTCGTCCCGCTTGAGGATAGGGACGCGGTTTGCCGTCAGCCTCGCGATCATCGCGTCCATATCGTCGACCGCGAAATTCACCATGAACTCCCGCGTCGAGGGCATCATGTGATCGGTGGTGTCCGGGAAAGCCATCCAGGACACCTTCGGCGGATGGCCAGGGGTGTCGAACGGCAGAGCCGCGCCGCCCCATGAGGCGACGTCGAGGCCCAGCACCTCTTTGTACCATCGCGCCAGTGCCTCGGGGTTTTTGCTTTTGACAAAAATTCCACCGATGCCGGTGACGTGCCCGGGCTGCTCAGCCATGCCATTGGCCTGCCAGGCAAACGACGTGACGAGCGCGACGATCCCTAAGCTCCATGCCAAGATCATACATTCCGATCTCCTTCTTCGTAACTTTGAAGCGTTCATGGGCCGCACGCTAACTGGGATATGGTAGCGCTGCCTATTGAAGCAGCAAATGCTATAGCAGCCCGGCAATCTGGCTCATTTAGAAAGCTGGCAAATGGGGTTCTGAGACGCTCCTTCTTTCCCTATATCGGGATGGCAGCTGGTTAAGCTATTCGACCGGATGTCGGCCGTCCGCTTTCCACCGGAATGCGAAATCCCGCATGGCAGCTCCGCCCCACATTCAGCCATCCGGCCTCGGACCGAAGCGGCACACGGCTCGTAGGGGGATGAACGAAAAACAGGTGTTTTTCGGGTACCGGCAGGGGCCGCTAAGAGGAAACCGCAGCTCCTCCCCCGACGAACGGGTTGGGCGGGATCTGCCTGTCTGCTTTCTTCGCCGAAGCGACCGGCGACGCGATACCCGATAGCACGAGCTGCATCGTTGAGGCGGTGTGACCGGGCCCGCTGCGTGCGCAGCGGGTCCGGGGACAGGAGCCGGGAGTGTGGGGCATCAGCGGGGGCAGCGCTGCGCTATGAGGAGGGCTCCACGCAGCCCCCGCTGCCAACGGCGTTTGTGCCATTTCTATCTTGCGGCGGAATGTGCCTTTTCTAACTGGCGGCAACAACGGTGTGAGCGGGGTGTAAGCGCAACGTACAAATGGCACAGCTCAGCAAAATAGAAATGGCACAACCGTGCCTTCGCTGAGGCGATCGTGTCCATGGGCGCCCTCGACAATGAGGGTGTGCGGCGATACCGAGATCTACCGGTTTGACACCTTGATGCGGCTCGAGCGCGGCGAGCTTCGGCCAGCTCGGGCTATGCAACTGCTCGGACTGGAGTGCAGTCAGCTATATCGGCTGCTCCGCCAGCTACGCGCTGACGGCGCTGCTGGCCTGGTATCACGGAAGCGCGGACGCCCCAGCAACCGGCGTTTCAGCGATGCCTTTCGCGAGGATGTCGTCGACATCGTGCGCCAGCGCTACGCCGATTTTGGCCCGACACTGGCAGCCGAGTATCTGGCCGAGCGCCACGGCATCACGCTGTCGCACGAGACGCTGCGCCAACTGATGATCGGCGCAGGCCTGTGGAAAGCCAGGGCCGCCAAGCGCGCCAGGCTCCACCAGACCCGCAATCGGCACGAGCGCTGCGGCGAGCTCATCCAGGTCGACGGCTCGGACCATGACTGGTTCGAGGGCCGCGGCACGGCAAGCAGATTGCCTTCTATTCAGACAAGCACAGCGTGTTCCGCAACAACCGCGCCTCGGCGGATAGCGACGGCATGACGCATCTGGGCCGGGCCCTGGATGCGCTCGACATCGAGATCATCTGCGCCAACTCGCCGCAAGCCAAAGGCCGGGTCGAGCGCGCCAGCAGCACGCTGCAGGACAGGCTGGTGAAAGCGATGCGGTTCGAGGGCATCTCCAGCATCGCCGAAGCCAACCGCTTCCTCCCCTCGTACCTCGCCCAGCACAATGCCCGCTGCGCCTGCGTGCCGACGGATCCGCGGGACGCGCATCGCCCGCTTGGCCCGCACGAGAATGTCGAGGCGGAGCTGGTCTGGCGCGTGGAGCGCTCGGGCACCGGCGCCTTGGCGCTGCACTAAAACAAGGCGATGTTCATCATGGAGGCCGACGCCGCTGGCGCGGACACTGGCCCGCAAACGAGTCCATGTCTGCGAGTTCCCCGACGGCCGCATCGAGGTGCGGCACTGCGAGGTCGTCCTCCCCTACCGGGTCTACGACAAGATGCAGCGGGTGAACCAGGCCGAGATCGTGGAGAACAAGCGTCTCGGCGCGGCGCTCGCGATGGCGCAGGCGATGCAGGCGGCGAGACCGCACCACCGCAAGCGGAACAACAGCGAGCCGGTGCGCAGTTCGAAGTCGGTGGGCGTGTTCGCGGTCCCTACCCCTGCGGAACCGAAGATCGACCGCAGGACGCTATGCACTCCGAAGCTAAAGCGCGTTCGGCCCCCTATTGAAGCTACATTCGCCAACGGCGAGGTCTGAACCGAAATTCGGCCGGACTTCTGACAAAATGCTAATGAACCACGTAACTCCCTCAGCTGGGAGCCATGAATGAAATTAGCATTGTTAGCCGCAATTCTCTGCATCATGGCGCCGGCGGCGAGGGCACAGCAGCGTCATTCGCTGACCATCGACGATGTCCTCGACGTCCAACGCATTGATCAGGCGACACTCTCGCCTGACGGCAAGTGGATTGCCGCTGTCATTCAACGTCCGGCCCGGCATGGTGAGGTCTATGGGCGAACTGCATACGAGATCGATCCCACCCGAAGTGACGTCTGGCTGATCGACGCCGCGACGGGGAAGCATCGAGCCCTCACCGACGGTCGCGCCAGCGCTGCCGGCTATTGGTGTGCCAGCTGGTCCCCTGACGGTCGTCGGTTGGCACTGTTGTCGACGCAGCCTTCCGGAACCGAGCCGCGCGGCGGCGACAATGTGCGCCTCTACGTTTGGAATAGCGAGGACGGCAGCGTGGCCCGCATGGGCGACACGCCAGTGATGACACAAAGCCGTTACGGCGGAGCGCTGGACAAACTCGACCTGCATGGAGGTCGAATAGACCGGATAAAGGCACATGCCTGCAATCCCGACGAGGACGGGGCCCCGTTCCTGTGGCTCGACGATCATCGGCTGTTGGTTGTCAGCTTGGCCGCAGATCAGGTGTCCGGCCTTCTCGACCAATATGGTCGTCCGTTCGCGGAAGCGGCGCGAACCGCTGCGCGGCTCCGCGCCGGATCCGAACCGACCGCGCTGGCGATGGGCAGCGGCGCAGCGCGCATGCCACACGACGATGGCAATCAGGCCATCCTGCGTATCGTCGACACGGCCAGCGGCCGCGCCGAAACGATCGCGACGGTTCCGGACTATCCCTTTCGCAGCGCGCTCAGCCTCTGGCTATCGCCCGACGGCAAGCGGATGGGGGTGCTGGCGACGCTGGGTGCGCTGCAACCCGAGGCGGGACAGACCCTGCCCAACAACACCGACGACAATTGGACCGTGGAACGGCGCCTCGGCATTCTGGATGTCGCGCCAAATGCAACGATCCATTGGATCGAGGGCCTCCCCGCGGCGCGCTATCCGCTGACGATCCTCGGCTGGAGGCCGGATGGTCGCATCGCGTTCACCGCGCGGGCGAGCCAGCGGGATTCCAAGGCGGCGCCGTTCCTCGCGGCGGCTGATGGCAGCATCGTCCCCGCCGGCACGGACACGCCGCCGGCCGCAGCAGAACGAACCTTGGAGCTTCCCGCGGGAAGCGCGGTGATGGACGATCGGCCCGATCTCGACACGCTGCTTTGGACGGAAAGCAGCCAAACCGGCCTCATTCTCCACCTATCAAGCGTCGCAACCGACAAGACCCGCGATCTTATGAAGCTGGATGGCCATCTCGCGTCCGTGGATTGGGGCAAGCGGCGTCTGATCACCTATACGGGCCTGAATGGTGCGACCCTCAACGCCGTCGCGATCTTACCGCCGGGCTATCGGGCAGACCGCCGCTATCCGGTCCTGGTCTGGGTGTATGGCGGCTATGTCGTGCGCCGCCTGGACGGTGAGTATTACACGGACCCGTTCATGCCGGGGATCTACAATCTGCAGCTTTATGCGGCCCGCGGCTATGTCGTGCTGGTACCGTCGATGCCCTTGGGGGACCGTCGGGAGGGCGCGAACGCCTATGCTCGAATCCGGGACGGCGTGATGCCGGCAATCGACAAGCTGACCGAATTGGGCATTGCAGATCCGCGGCGTCTGGGCGTGTTCGGCCAAAGCTTCGGCGGATACAGCGTCTTTGCTCTTCTTACCCAAGACAACCCGTTCAAGGCGGGCGTCGCGATGGCCGGCATCAGCGATTTCTCGAGCCATTACGGGGAGATGGATCCCGGAGCCGTCGGATACCCTGGCATCGCCCATGAAAAGAGCGATAACTGGGCGGAGCTTGAGCACCTCGTCGGCACTGGCGCGCCGCCTTGGCAGGATGCCGCCCGCTACGCGGCGGTTTCGCCTCTCTCCTATGTTGATCGCGTGACCGCGCCATTGCTGATCATCCATGGTGATCTCGATAATCGTGGGCCTCCTTCGCAGGCCGCGCGCTTCTTCTATGGGCTGTACGCGCAGGGAAAGACGGCCAAGTTGCTGCGGTACGCCGGGGAGAGTCACAGCCTCGCGCAATCCCCCGCCAACATTCGAAGCATTTATGCAGCGACAGCAGACTGGTTTGACACCTATCTGGGAAAGGCAAACCTCGCTCGCTAGCGGCGCCTTAATCAGCCCAGGCAAATGCTGAAGCCGTGTGACCGGGCCCGCTGCGTGCGCAGCGGGCCCAAGGTCAGGAGCCGGGAGGTTGGGGCATCAGCGGGGGCAGCGCTGCGCTAGGTGGAGGGCTCCACGCAGCCCCCGCTGCCGACAGCGGTTTATGCCATCTCTATCTGGCTGCGGAATGTGCCTTTCTAACTGGAGCAACATATCGGCCAAGTCGAACGGATGAACCGCACGATCAAGGAAGCCACCGTCAAATGCTATCCTTACGACAGCCACCAACAGCTTGACGCCCACGTCCACGACTTCATCGACGCCTATAAGTACGGCCGTCGCTTCAAGACCCTCAAGGGCCTCACGCCCTTCGAATACATCTGCAAAATCTGGACAATCGAGCCCGAACGACTCACACTCGATCCGACCCATCAAATGCCGGGACTACACACCTAGCTCAACGGTAGAAAACGTGTCCTGCCACACGCCCGACACGGGTGCGGCTGGGCATCTCGGTGCCCACGGCGTGGAAGAACAGCGCTCCGGGCACGACGTCGTCCCCCTCCCCGTTCAACGTTGCACGTGCAAGCTCGACGGCAGAGTCCCAGCGGTCATCGCTTCGCTCGGGATGATAGGCATCTACATCGAAGAATTGCCCAGGCTGCTTCACTACCGCGCACGCGCTCTTGGCGAAACGACCGTCCTCCATCCGGGTGCGAATCACCTGCGCGACCGCCATCCTGCCTTCAAGCGGCTGATTACCGGCTTCATGGATGATGACCTTGGCCACGCAGGCAACCTCGCGCGCATCCGGAGCGGCTTTCGCCACCGACTCGAAACCGGCAGGTTCCGGCGCGGCGGGAAGTGCCTCGATCGATGGCTTCGGTACGGGCGGCACCACCGCGTTATGGACGGGGCTCGCTGCCGACACTCGCATATTTGTCGTTCCACCGAGTGCGATCGGCAACAGACAAAGAACCACCGGGAGACGCTTGATCATTCGTGCTCATCTTCTGTGCGCGGGGGCGCCCTGCGCATCGAAGAATGCAACAGGTGGAGACACGCCGGGTAACCCCCACGTCTCGCCCTCGCGCGGCGCGCTGCCGACAAACGGCTACGCGCAGGAATGCGACGGGCTGAACGAGGCGACGCCGCTAGCAGTCTTTTCACCGAGCGTCAAAATCATCGCATGGACGAGATGTGGTTCAGCGCGGCTTCTGGCGTTCGGAGGCCGCGGCTTGACCGTTGCAGAACAAGGCTTCGCTCCCGGAGCGCGCTGATTTTCCAAAGCGGTAACAAGGAGATGCTTGGCAGTTTGGCCGCGGCCCTTGGGGACAACATCCCTCTCGGCGACTGTCACACGCATCTTGATTGCGACCGTCGCAGCGCACGCCCGAAATGTCCGGCTAATCCATCATATGATCGTCGATCGTGCGCCCCCCTCCTATCCATCGCCGATCGCCGCTTCCGAGGATTTATGGGGCCGAATCCAGCAATCCGCGCCTTGTCGACGCGCCTCCACGGCAGGTCCGCCGCGTGACGTTCGCCGCCGATCGGCTGCTCGACGATGCCTGGCTGAGCCGGACGACACACAGGCTGGTCGAGATTGACGAGGGTCTCATCGGCGAATCGCGCTTCCTGGTCCAGCAGCTTGCACGCTTCTGTTGCGCTCCACCGCGCACTCAGCACAAGCTCGCCTTGATGCCTCCTGGGCAAGAGTGCCGCTGGCGCTGATCCGAACGGCGGACAGCCTGTCGCTGGTCTATGCAGACGACGCAAGACAATCGCTGCGCAGCCGCTTCACCGACCCGATCCCCATCGAGAGGTTTCTCACGATCGCCTGTGCGGCGGCCATCGCGCTCGGCCATGCGCATGCCGCTGGCCTGATCTACCGGGTGGGACTGGCGATCTGCCGCTCGATCATCGAAGCCCATTCGGGCAAGTTGGAAGCCCATCCCCCCCCCCGGAGGGCGGCACGATCTTCCAGTTCGGCCTGCCGCTGCTGGCCGCGGAGGCATGATGCTGCCCCCGCGGCACTTCGATCAGAGCCGCGCCCAGCGCCGCCCCAGCGCGATCCCATAAGCGAGCAGATCGCGCCCATAGGCGAGCTGGTCCCGCTGGAATGCGGCAAGCGCAGCGTCGATGCCGATGTCCGTCCGTCGCAGCTGATCGGCAATGGCAAGGGCGTCGCGCGCCGCCTTGGCGGCCCCGCCAGCGGTGTGCGGGCGGACGATGAACGCGGCGTCACCGATCAGGGCGGTGCGCCCGAACACGCTCTGCGGCACGCCCAGATCGACGATCGTCTGAAGGAACGGATCGGGCGTGGCCGCGACCAGTTGGGCGAAGGCCGGGTGCAGTTCGGCAGCGGCGAACGCGGGAAACGCCGCGACGACGTCCTCCCGCGCCATCCCGCGCTGCAGCGACGCTTCACGCTGCTGGCCATCACGATCGACGAGCAGTGCGTCGCGCTCCCGGGGACTGGCGCCGACATACCAGACCCAGTTCATCCGGCGCTCGCCGGGCCCGGTGCCGAGGTCGTCGCCAGGGATGAAATAGGCAAGCGCATGCCCGCCGGAACGCGCATCGGCGAAGGTGAACACGTCGTCGAACACCGCGACCAGATCTCGCGGCATGTCCGCCTCCCGTATCGTCCCGCGCCACGCGACATAGCCCGCATAGCCGGCTTCCAGTTCGGGCAGCATCCGGCGCCGGATCGCCGATCGGCCGCCGTCACCGGCGATCAGCACATCGGCCTCCACCGTGCCGAAGCCGGCGATCGGGATCGTGAGGCCATCGCCGTGCGGCGCCGCCTCCCCCACCACCGCACCGGCATGATAGCGCTCCGCCGGGAACTGCCGCAGCAGCACCGAGTGGACCGCCTGCCAGGAGGTGAAGGTCTGCGGCATCGCCTGTAGCGGGCTTGCGCTGCCGTCCGGTTCCAGCGTTCGCCGGCCGACGCAGCGCGTGATCGGCAGGCCCGGGCCGCCCGGCACCTGCACCAGGGCCGTCAGCTCGGGCTGGATCACCAGCCCCGCACCGGTGGAGCGCAGGGTGGATGGATCCCGTTCGAACAGATCGACGTCGATTCCGGCGCGGTGCAGCGCCACCCCGGCTCCGAGACCGGCGATCGATCCGCCGGCGACCACGACGCGCGGCCTGCGCCCCTGCCCCGGGCTCACGACGCGAACTCCGCCGTCGCACCGGCCGGCCGCGTCAGTGCCTGGCGAAGCGCCTCCAGCAAGACCGACGGCGACTGCGCCCCGCTCAGCAGGAACTGCTCGTTGAAAAGGAGGGTGGGAACACCGTGGATGCCCGCCTCGCGCGCGACCAGGCTCTGCTGGTCCACCAGCTCGATCAGGTCCGCGCTCACCGAGGGTCCGTGCTCGAAGCCCAGCGTCCGGGCGATGTCGCGCAGCACCGCCTGCCGGCCGATATCGCGCCCTTCCACGAAATAGGCGGTGAACAGGGCCTCGACCGTACGGTCCTGCAGGCGCTCCCCGCCTGCACGGCGGGCATCGGCGATCAGGACATGCGAAGCGAGCGTATTGGGGGTGCGCGCGATCCGCTCATAGTGGAAATCGATGCCGACTTCGCTGCCCACCGCCGTCATCTGTGCATCGAGATCGCGGCTCCGGGTGATCGACCCGAACTTGGCGGCCCGATAGGTCGCGCGATCCATCCCCTTGTCGGGCATGTCGGGGTTGAGCTGGTAGGGCAGCCATTCGACCGACAGCGCGAAGCCTTCCTGCTGCAGGGTGGGCAGCACCGCCTCCAGCCTGCGTTTGCCGACAAAGCACCATGGGCAGATCGTGTCCGACACGATCGACAGCACGGCGCTCCGCGATGCGAGGGCGGGTTGGGAGCGGTTGCTGGCCTGTCGTGATTCGCGCGGTTCCATATCGAAGATCCTTCCGTCTGCGGCAACGGACCGGAACCTCGGCGTGCGAGCTTCCCATTGAAATCATACAATGGTTTGGCGGCCAATCGGCTGCTTTTACCGGGCCGGCGGGACTGCTCCGATGTTGCCACCATGCTTCGGCGCTATCCGCCAAACCTTTGTATGGATTTCGCCGCCCCTCCGATCGGCATAGATCGGCGGAACGAGAGAAATCGACCTGCACAGCGCCTGAAACGACTTTACGGCGTCAGCCGATGTGCGCCCGTCATTTCCGAAGATCCGGGAGGCTGACATGAATACACCCGAGCTACATCTTTCCCGGCGCGGTCTTCTGACCGCCACGACGGGTATCGCCGCCGCAGCGTGCATTACCCGCGCCGCTTTGGCTGCCAACCCCACCTATCAATCTGGAGACCACATCATGAGCAGCGGTTATGTGAAGACGCGCGACGGCACCGAGATCTTCTACAAGGACTGGGGCCCCCGCAACGCACAGCCGATCGTGTTCCATCATGGCTGGCCGCTGAGCGCCGACGACTGGGATACCCAGATGCTGTTCTTCCTCGCCAACGGCTACCGCGTCGTCGCGCATGATCGCCGTGGGCATGGCCGCTCGTCGCAGGTCGATACTGGCAACGACATGGATCATTACGCCGCCGATGCCTCGGCCGTGGTCGAGCATCTCGATCTGCGCAACGCCGTCCATATCGGTCATTCCACCGGCGGCGGCGAAGTCGCGCGCTATGTGGCGAAGTTCGGCCAGCCGCAGGGCCGCGTCGCCAAGGCCGTGCTGGTCAGCTCGGTCCCGCCGCTGATGCTGAAGACCCCCGCCAACCCCGGCGGCACGCCGATCGCGGTGTTCGACGGGTTCCGCGCCGCGCTCGCGGCGAACCGCGCCGAATTCTACACCGCCGTTGCCTCGGGCCCGTTCTACGGCTTCAACCGTCCGGGCGCCAAGGTGTCGCAGTCGGTGATCGACAATTGGTGGCGCCAGGGCATGATGGGCGGCGCGCTCGCCCAGTATGAAGGCATCAAGGCCTTCTCGGAAACGGACCAGACCAACGACCTGAAGGCGATCACCGTCCCCACGCTGGTGCTGCAGGGCGATGACGACCAGGTCGTGCCCTATACCGATGCGGCGGAGCTGCAGATCAAGCTGCTCCGGCATGGCGAGATCAAGATCTACAAGGGCTTCCCGCACGGCATGCTCACCACCCATGCCGATGTGATCAACCCCGATCTGCTGGCCTTCGTGAAGAAGTAACGATCGCCGGATCGAACGCGCGGAGAGCGACGCACGTCGCCCTTCGTTTTCGCGTCGGCGCGGCGGGCGTCAGCGATGCCAGCCGCCGCCCAGGCTTCGAACCAGCGCGACGGCAGCCTGCAGGCGGGTATCCATCCAGGCCCCCAGCGCGATCGCGGCGAACAGCGCGATGTCACGGGTGGCGTACCAGCGCACCCACAAGAGCGGCCGCGCCCGGCGATCCTCGAGGAAGAACAGCAGCGCGAGCAGCGGCAGTGCGGCGGCCAGCGCCCAGCCCAGTACCGGCGCATTGGTCCACCACAGATACCAGCCTTCGGACAGCACGAAGCACAGCAGCAGCATCGCCGGAATCGCCAGGCCGATGGTCACTACGTCGATCGAAACCGAACGCCTTGGTGATTCCGGCGAGCAGCGCGTCGTTCGGGATTTCGGTGATGCCCACCGTGCGGTTGCCCTGCACGTTGGAATGGCCGCGCAGCGGGCAGATGCCCGGCCCGGTCCGCCCCATGTTCCCGCGCAGCAACAGCAAATTGGCGATCTGCTGCACATTGGCGGTACCGGTGCGGTGCTGGGTGATCCCCATGCCGTAGCAGACGATCGCCGCGCTCGATCGATGCGCGGCCGGAGGTGTAGAATTCCGCCTAGTCGGGATGGTCGAGCGCGTTCAGCCGCGCGCCGATATCGGCGAAGGCTTCCTCCCAGCTGACCGGCACATAGCTATCGCTCTCCCGGTAGTAGCGCATCGGGTGAGTCAGCCTGCCCTGACCCTCCAGCCAGTGATCGGACTGCTGCCATAGCTGGCTGACGGTGTGTTCGGCGAAGAAGGACGGCGGCACCCGCTTGGCGGTGGATTCCCACGTCACCGCCTTTGCGCCGTTCTCGCAGAATTCGAAGGCGGAGGTGTGCGCGGGATCGGGCCAGGCGCAGCCGGGGCAATCGAACCCGTCGGGCTGATTGTTGGCGAGCAGCGCGCGGGTGCCCTGCTCGGCGATCTGCTCGCGCTTCAGCGCGACCGCCACGGCCTGCAACGCGCCCCAGCCGCCCGCGGGGGAGTCGTATGCGCGAATGCCTTCGGGTCGTTTGCGGCTCATGGCCGGCCCGCCGCTGCATGCATTGGAACCTCCTCGGCCGCAGCAATCCAGCCGCCCGCAGCGCGTGCAGCCGGTGATCCCAAAGGAAGAGATCTGCCGTGACGGTTTCAGCCTATCGGCAGACCAAGCTGCTGCATGCGAAACATAGGTTTGTAGCCGCCAATCTCCGGGGTGACTTCCGACGCGATATGCATCCGCTTCACCATCCCCGGCCGCGGGCGATTTGCGCGAATTGCGCGCGGCTTTGCGGCTTGATGAGGCACGTCACCACTTCCGGGTGCGATTGCTTGATCGCCCGCTCGATCGCACCAATGGCAACCTCGATCGAGGCCGTTGTCCCGGCCTCGACGAACTCGACGCTGATGGCGACCAGGATCTGGTCGGGCGCCATGTGCACCGACAACAGCCCGTTCGCGCGTTTCACCAGGGCGTGACCGGCCGTGATCGACAGGATCGAATCGGCCGTTGAGCGCGCTGCCGGCAGGCCGATCAGCAGATCCTTGCTGTTGCGCGCCAGCATCACCGCCGTTGCGGCGAGGATTGCCGCGATCACGATCGAGGCGATGCCGTCGAAGCGCGGTTCGCTGAACCACGTTGCCGCGCCGGTGCCGATCGCTGCCACCAGCAGCCCCAATATGCCGCTGATCGACCCGAAGATGACGGTCAGCGAGGTCGCATTGCGGCTGTTGCGCAGATAGCGCCACCAGTTCTGCCGGGGATGGTCCAGACCCGCTGCCCGCAGGGCGCCGTAGAGCGAAGCGGCCTCCGCCAGCAACGCCAGGGCCAGCACGACATAGATGGCGAGCGGCGCCCCCAGCGGTTCGGGCTTCAGATACTGGCGGACGCCGTCGTGCAGGCTGACTCCCGCGCCGACGGCGAGGATCAGCAGCGAGACAATGAAGTTCCAGAAGTAGATTTCGCGGCCAAAGCCGAATTGATGCCGCTGGTTGGAGGGTCGCCGGGAGGCGCGGAGCCCATAGAGCAGCACGATTTCGGTCAGCGCGTCGACGGTGGAATGAATCCCCTCGCTGCGCATCGCCGAACTGCCCGTCGCGGCAGCGACGGCGAATTTGGCGAGTGCGATCAGCAGGTCGGCCGCCAGGGCTATCGCCACCATCCCCATGTTCGAGCGATCTCGCGCGTTTCGCGCCGTGCCGCTCCGCATCGGCAATCGAAACTTCACAGCCGCAGCGCCGTGCGCAGCCCGATCACCAGCGCATTTCCTTGCCGGGGGGCGGGCCCGGCAAGCGCATCGGGGGAGACGGGATGCACGATCCACTGGACGTTGGGCTGCAGCGACAGGGTGCCGTGCACGGCAAGCTGATAACTCGCCTCGAACGCCAGCTCGGCACCTGACGCATTCGGGCGCAGCGCCGGCGCAATCCACGCGGTGGCGACGGCAAGCCCGAGGATGTCGTCCGGCCGGGCCTTGAGGAGGCCCTTCGCAGTGATCCCGGCGTCCAGATAGCGAGCGACCGGATTGCGATCCTCGGGCGCCAGCGTCAGCCGGACAAACCCCCGCAGCTTGGGCCGGATGCGAACATCACCGATCAGGTAGACCGCACGGTTGGCGGAATGCGAGGTGCCGGCGGGCAGCCGCAGATCGGCCGCGGGTGCGAAGTTCCACCAGCCTCCCGCCACCACGGTCCACGCGGGATCCTTGCCGCCTGCGCTGCGGACGAATTCCGCGATCGCCAGCGGCTTCCCGCGGAACCGCCAGCCGGCGAGGCCGCGACGGTCTCGGCCGGTTGGGTTGGCAGCGAACAAGGCCGTGCGGAACGTGGTGCGCCCCGCCGCACCGCTGGCTGCAAGCCGCACAGCCGGCACGGCGATCGGGTAGGAAGGCCCGCCACCGGGCAGATCCAGCGCAAAGCTGCCCGGCCAGCCGAAGCTGGAATTGACGAAGAAGTTCGCAGTGGGCGCGATCGCGAATTCCTGTCCGGCCGTGAACTGGCCGACGCGCACCGATGCCGCGCCGCCCAGCTTCTGTTCGACCCACAGGTTGAACATTCGCAACGCCGGTGCAGCCTCGATCCCGCTTACGGTGAGCAGATTATCGACTCGGCTTGTGGAAAGGCCGGTGCCCTGGATCGCCTGCATGCTGCCGTGGAACGTCGCCCCGCGCCATGCCACCAGTTGCTCGAAATCGGCATCGGCGATCGCCCCCAGTCGCTGAAGATAGGCCGTGCCCCGCCGCCCGCCGCCGTCCACATCGGCATTGGTGTCGCTGGTATAGGTCAGCGTTACCGTCACTGCTTTTTGCGAACGCCGCGCCTGCTCGCCATTCTCGTCCCGATGCTGTGCCGCCTGTAGAGGCAACTCCTGACCGTAGACGGGACTGACATGGCCGACGATCAGCGCGATCGGTACCGTGCCGATACGCAGCTGGCGTGGAAAGATACAACACGTTTTCATGGCCGCATCATCTCCGACCCAACGATAGGAGCACAGCCATACTTAGATTTGTAGATGCTATAGCTTAACGCTATTGGGGCGTTACGGCCTCAATGGCATCCAGCAGCGCATCCGGATCGATGGGTTTACCGAGGAAGGCCCGCGCGCCGGCCGCCATCGCTCGTGCGCTCGCCGCTTCGGTGGGGAACGCCGTCATCACGATCAGCGGGTGTGCGCAACCGCGCCGGGCCAGTTCCACCTGCAAGTCGATCCCGGACATGCCGGGCATGTGCAGGTCGGTGACGATGCAGTCGAATTCTTCCAGCCGGTCCGGTCCAAGCAGTGCCTCGGCCGCGGCAAAGGTCCGTCCCCGCATTCCCGCCGAGCGCAGCAGGCTGTCGACGCTGCCGCGGACGGCAGGATCGTCGTCAACGATCGCGATGAGGGGGGTCACAGCGCGTCCATGTTCAGGTGGAGGCGGAAGCGCGTTCCCGGCATCGCCTGCTCCGAAACGGCAGATCCCTGCAACCGCCGCACCGTCGCGTCGATCAGCCGCGTGCCCAGACCGCTATCGCCGGACAGGCCCGATCGGCCGCAACCGCGGTCTTCCACCGCCAGCCGCAACGCACCGCCGGGGAGCGCCGCCAGCGCGACGATGACTGCACCCGGCATCGTGTCGGGATAGGCGTGCTTGCAGGCGTTGGTCACCAGTTCGGCGATCAGCACGCCCAGCGCCGCTGCCGTCTCCCCGCGCACCTCCGCCCGATCGGCGGAGACGAGCAGCGGCCGGTGCGACGGAAGGCTGCGGCCCATCTCGGCGCAGAGCTCGCGGAGATAGGCGCCGAGGTCGACCCGGTTCGACGTGTCGATCGCGTAGAGCTGGCGGTGGATGCCTGCGATCGCAGCCAGCCTTGCGCGGATACGGTCGAGGGCGGCCCGGCCAGCTGCATCCGCAACCCCCCGGGCCTCGCCTTCGACCAGGACCGACAAGAGCTGCAGATTGTTGGCGATCCGGTGATTGGCCTCGTCCGCGCCGCTGGGCGCCACGAGCGGCGGGAGCAGCGTGGCGGCCGCGTCCACGGTGTTCAAGTTCGACATCGTCATGACGCCCATCGCGCCCTCCTGCCTAGATGATCAAGCAATGGCCCGGTTCTCGCGCCGCCGCCGCCGCGCCGCCATCATACGCACGTTTAACAATGCGGTTTGCTGGAAAGCCTGGGCGGAGATGGGGGGCGTTGATACCAATGTATGGGTGCGCGCCGGCCGCTGGTCTGTACTTTTGATCGCGAGCCGCGCCGCACATCCGCGCGGATCCAGGTCATTCAGCAGGACAGCGATCATGATCCCCGCGCCGCGCGACATCTTCACCGAACCCAGTGACGTCGATCCCGATACACTTGCCAATCTTGGCCCGCTCCGCCCGTTGGCCGGCCGCTGGCGTGCCCGCAAGGGCGTGGACATGGCGCCCAAGCCGGAGGGGCCGGAGCGGCGCGTCTTCATCGAGACCATCGATTTCCAGGCGATCGACCCGCAAGCGAACGGCCCGCAGCTCTTCTATGGCCTGCGCTACCACATCCACATCACGACCGAGGAAGAGGACATCACCTTCCACGATCAGGTGGGCTATTGGCTTTGGGAGCCGGCGACGGGACTGGTGCTGCAGACCATCGCGATCCCGCGCGGCCAGGTCGCCATCGCCTCCGGCATCGCCAAGCCCGATGCAAAAGAGATCGTCGTCACGGCCAAGCGCGGCGAAACCGAATATGGCATCTGTTCGACGACCTTCCTGGACCAGGCGTTCAGGACCGACAGCTACCAGATCACGCTCAGCTTTCACGACAACGGGACGTGGAGCTACGTCACCGATACCGAGTTGATGGTAGAGGGCCACGACGCCCCCTTTCCGCACCAGGATCGAAACACCCTGCACCGGGTGGGCGAGGCGCATCCCAATCCCTGGGCCGCTATTGTGGCGCGGCGCAAGACCGCGTGATGCGCGGCTGGCTGCGACGATTGGGCTGGCGCCGGCTCGTGCCGGCAGCGCTGCTCGTGGGTGTCGCCGGCATGCTGATCGCGCTGGCGCTGAGCTGGCGGCCCGCGATCGCCCCGATTGCCCCGCCCGCTGCGGCCAGCTTCGCCCCCGAACAGGTGGCGCGCGGCGCGATGCTGGCGAAGCTCGGCGATTGCGCCGTTTGCCACACGCGCGACGGCGGCCGTCCACTCGCCGGCGGCCGTCCGCTGGCGACGCCGTTCGGCACGCTCTATTCGGACAATCTCACGCCCGATCCGGAAACCGGCATCGGCAACTGGTCCGCCGCGGCCTTCCGCCGGGCGATGAAGGACGGGGTAAGCCGCACCGGCGCACACCTCTACCCGGCGCTGCCTTATGAGCATTTCACCCATGTTCGCGACGCGGACCTGGACGCGCTCTACGCCTTCCTGATGACGCGGCGCCCGGTGCACGAAGCCGCACCGGCCAACCGGCTGATCTTCCCGCTCGGCTTCCGCCCGGAAACAAATGGTCTGAACGGCGCCTCAGCGCGTCCATTGCGCAAGCCAGTCGGCCAGCGCCTGCGGCGTGAGGCTGCGGGCATCGGCCAGCGCCGAGACACGGCCGCCGTTCAGCAGCTTGTCGGTCTTCGGATCGACGACGAGCAGCGCCGGCACGCCTTCCAGCTTGGGCCCTGCGCGGTAGCGGGTCGGAATGGCGAGGTTGCGATCGAGCCGGCCGATGTCGACCGTCACCACCTCATAGTGGCGCTCGACCCACGGCTTGAGCTTCGGCAGCTCGATCGTACCGGCGAGCAGGCGGCAATCGAGGCACCAGTTGCCGCCGAGATCGATCAGCAGCAGCTTGTGTCCCTTGAGCGCCCGCGCCTTCGCCGCCTTCACGGCCGCTTCGGCATCGGCCTTCTCGTCATAGGGCAGCGGCAGCGGCTTGGGCAGCGCTTCGAAACTGGCGACGCCGACCGCCGGTGCGCGATCCGGCGGCGGCGCAGCGGCGGGCAGCGCAAGGACACAAGCGAGCAGTGCGGCGGTAATGGAAGAGTGCATGGTTGCCCCCTGAAGGCGCGCGGGAAGCGCGACACATGCGCAACAACCTCCCATCGCGTTGATAGGATTTGAACGTACAAAATCTGTACACGCCTCCAAGCCCGGCTTTATATCGGGTCCCCTGCCCGGCCGCCGCATCCCTTGGTTCAAGCTGGGGCGCGCGGTTCGCGGTGACCAACAATGCCCTTCTGGGACCCCAATAATTTCTTCGCTACAATTCCCATCTATATAGTGGAGGTTGATGTCTGCCGGTCGTCGGCCACAGGAGGATTCCCATGTCGCTCAAGATTCTCGACACCTTCCCCGACTTCACCCAGGAATCGACGCAGGGCCCGCTCAACTTCTACGACTGGGCAGGCGACAGCTGGGTCGTGCTGTTCTCGCACCCCAAGGATTTCACGCCGGTCTGCACCACCGAGCTGGGCGCGGTCGCCAGGCTCAAGCCGGAGTTCGACAAGCGGGGCGTCAAGGCGATCGGCCTGTCGGTCGACGCGGTCGCCCAGCACCTCGCCTGGGCCGGTGACATCGCGCGGACGCAAGGAACGGCGCTCAACTTCCCGTTGATCGCCGATGTGGATCGCCGGGTCGCGACGCTGCTCGACCTGATCCATCCCAATGCCTCGGACACCAACACCGTGCGCAGCGTGTTCGTAGTCGATCCGGCCAAGCGCGTGCGACTCACCCTCACCTATCCGGCCTCGACCGGCCGCAATTTCGACGAGCTGCTGCGCACGATCGACAGCCTCCAGCTGACCGACGCGCACAAGGTTGCGACCCCGGCCGACTGGCGCCAGGGCGACGACGTGATCATCCTGCCGTCGCCGGACACCGAAGCGGCCAAGGCGCTGTTCCCCGCCGGCTGGACCGAACACACCCCCTATCTGCGCACCGTACCCCAGCCCGAAGTGGCGGACTGAGCCCATGGCCCGCTTCGTCCGCCGCGATCCCGCGCCGGCTGCCCAGCGGCCGGTGATCGGCGTCCTCTGCTGCAACGAAGTGGCGGACCGGCCGATCCAGGCGGTGGCCAGCCGCTTCATCGAGCCGCTGTCGCGGATCTCGGGGGCGACGGTGCTGCTGGTGCCTGCCCTGGTGGAGGTCGCCGACGTGGCGGCGCTCACCGGGCGCCTGGACGGGCTGCTGCTCACCGGCTCACGGTCGGACGTCGAGCCGCACCATTATGGCGGGCACGCGGTGCCCGAGTCGCATGTCGACCCCCAGCGCGATCGCGTCGCCCTCGCGCTGGCCGAGCGGATGATCGAAAGCAGCCGACCGGTATTCGGCATCTGCCGCGGGCTCCAGGAGATCAACGTGCTGTTCGGCGGTTCCCTGCGCCGTGACCTCGGCGAAGAACATCATCGCACCGGTGACATGCCGTTCGAAGCCCTGTTCGACCAGCGCCACGATGTTACGCTGACCCCGGGAGGATTGCTGGGTGGGCTCGCCGAGAATGCCCGGATCAGCGTCAACTCGGTTCACCGCGAAGGCATCGATCGACTGGGCGGCGGCCTGGCCATCGAGGCGCTCTCGCCCGAGGACGGTCTGGTCGAGGCGATCTCCGCTCGTCCGTGCGGCGCCGACGTGCTGGCCGTGCAATGGCACCCCGAATGGGACGGGGCGCAGGCACCGGCCGATCGCGCCTTTTTTGAGCGGGTTGGAGCAAGCCTGATCAGCGGGCTTGCAGATGGGCGAAATTTGCGAGCGGGGCCCTTTCGAGGGCATTGATTGCCGACCTGTGGGCGGGTCAAGGCTTGGCAGGAGGACACTGCCTGTCTGCACGACCACGCGGTGGCGCCGTTCTGGGCACGCCAATGGCCGAAGTACCTGCCGATGATCGCGTGGGATGAGTGCCTGTAGGGGCAGGTCCGGCCATATGGGCCGCTCGGCCAGGCTGACCAAGGCAGGGCCACGCCACGCAGCGAAAGTGGCGGGCCACGCGGCCTTGGCACGGCCATCCTTGTTTTATCGCGTCTTGCCCTCCCAGGCGGGCGTCGGCTTGCGATACTCCAGCGCGGGCTTGCGGTTGCCGAGAAGGGCCTCGTACCGGAAGTCGGCACCGCGCGCCTTGAGCAGTTCCGCCTTTGCCTCGGCCAGCGTCTGCGGGCTCAGGAACAGGTCGGCGGCAGTGAGCGCCATCGTCTTGGCGGCGACCACGGCGCCCTTGGTGCCGATCGAGGTGCCCGACGCGGCGACGGCCTGCCAGCTGTGCGCCGGGGTGCCGGGCACCCAGGTCGCCGTGTTCAGGCCGATCGTCGGCACCGTCCAGCTGATGTCCGACACGTCGGTCGATCCGCCGCCATCGGGGCCCCGCTCACGGCCGTCGACGGCCTGTACCGAGGCCAGCGGCTTCTGTGTCGGCAGGCTCTTCTGAAGCGTGGTTGCCCAGGCGGTTTCTTCCGGTGACCATTGCTCGCCCCCCACCCCTTCCAGGTTGCGCGTCATGACCCGCGCCAGCGTCTCGCTGGCCAGCATCGAATAGACGCCACCGGTGATTTCATGATCGGTGGTGGTCCCCGTGGCTATCGCCGCGCCTTCTGCCGCCTTGGTTACGCGCTCCCACACGCTCTTCACGATCGCCGGATCGACATTGCGGACATAATAATAGCTCTCGGCGAAATCGGGCACCACATTGGGTGCCTCGCCGGCCGACGTGATGACGTAGTGGATGCGCGTGGAGGACGGGACATGTTCGCGCAGGAAGTTGACCGCCACGTCCATCACCTCGACGCCGTCGAGCGCGGATCGGCCCTTTTCAGGCGATGCGGCGGCGTGGGCGCTGACGCCGTGGAAGCGGAACTTGCCCGAGATATTGGCCATGCTCCGGCCCGTCGATACGCCGTTGCTGTCACCGGGGTGCCAGTGGAGCACCGCAGATACGTCGTCGAACAGCCCGGCCCGCACCAGATAGACCTTGCCCGATCCACCTTCCTCGGCGGGGGAGCCATAGACGCGCAGTTCGCCCTGGACCTTGTTGGCGATCATCCACTCGCGAATGGCGATCGCCGACGCGACGCTGGCCGCGCCGAACAGGTTGTGGCCGCAACCATGTCCCGCGGCCTTGCCCGCGATTCCGGTCTTGGTCGGGTCCGTCGTCTGGGCGAGCCCGGGCAGCGCGTCATATTCCGCGAGGATGCCGATCACCGGCCCCTCGCCCTGCTTGAAGCGGGCGACGAACGCCGTGGGCATTCCCGCCACGCCGGCCTCGACCGTGAAGCCCGCCTTTTTCAGCTGTGTCTGCAACAGGGCCGAAGAGCGGTTTTCCTGATACCCGACTTCGGACCAGCCCCAGATCGTCTGCGCGGTGGCCGCCAGTTCCGGGCTACGTTTGTCGATGCCTGCGACGATCGCGCTGCGCTGCGCCTCGGGCACCACCTGCGCGAAGGCCGACATCGGGAAAAGGGCGGTCGCCAGCAGCAACCCGGTTTTGAAAGCCATTCCGTGCATCCTCCCTATTTCACGCCGACAGCGGCAGCATCCGGACGGCGGGTGTCCGCCGCGCCCAGGAAGCGGTCCCCCTCGACCATGATCGACTGGACCGATCCCATGGTGTTCGACGGCTTCACCTTGTGCCCCCTGCCTTCCAGCAGCGGCACGATATCGGGCGAAAACCCCTCTTCCAACTCGAGTGTCGCGTCCCCACCCGACTGGTTTATCCGCGGCCGCTCCGCCGCTTCGGCCACGTTCAGCCGGTGATCGATCACATTGGACAGCATCTGGACCATCGTCGCGATGATATAGCCGCCGCCGGGCGTGCCGGTGACCAGCCACGGACGGTCGTTCCTGAACACGATCATCGGCGTGATCGTCGATCCCACGCGCTTGCCCGGCACCGGCTGCGTGGCCTTGCTGTCCGCGCCGCGCCGCCCCCAGGCGAGATTGCCGAGCGAGTTGTTCAGCAGGATGCCCGTCCCGGGCGCGACGACATGCGCGCCGTAGGAGGCGGACAGCGTATAGGTGTTGCTGACCGCATTGCCGGCGGCATCCACCACCGAGAAATGCGTCGTGTCCTTGCTTTCATAGGGATAGGGATTTCCGTCCGGCAGCGACTTCGCGTCGAGCGACGCATCGACGCGGATCAGCTTTGCACGTTCGGCGGCATAGGCCTTGCTCGCCAGCCCCGTCGCCGGGGTCTGCCAGTCGGGGCCGCCACCGATCAGCCGGCGATCGGCGGAAACGATCTTCAGCGTCTCGGCCAGGAGGTGCAGGTTGGCGACGCTGCCCCAACGCTGCTCGCGCACCGGGAATCGCTCCAGGATGTTCATCGCCTCGGCAACGCTCACCCCCGACGCGGTCGGCGGCATATAGGCGATCGGCATCCCGCGATAGCTGGACCAGATCGGCTGCGACACGATGGGCTGGTAGTCGGCGAGATCCTTCTCGTCGATCACGCCCCCGCCCGCCTTCATCCCCGCCGCGATCTTCTGCGCGATCGGGCCGGTGTAGAAACCGTCACGGCCCCTGGCGGCGATGATCTTGAGCGACTGGGCCAGTTCCGGCTGCTTCCAGCGTTCCCCCGCCGCATAGGCGCTGCCATCGGGCTTGAAGAACACCCGCAGCGCCGCTGCATCATCGGCCATCGCCTTTTTCTGGTCGGCATTGGCCTGTGCCTCGTCATCGGACAGGAGCACGCCGCCCTGCGCCATCGCGATCGCCGGCGCGATCAGCGTACCCCAGGGCAGCGATCCGAAGCGACGATGCGCCTCCCACAGCCCGGCGACGGTGCCGGGGATCGCCACCCCCTTCATCGAATAGCCCTTGGCCGCGTCGAACTTGCCGTTCGCCCCCAGCAACAGATCGGGCGTCGTGTTGCGCGATGCCTGGCCGTAATAGTCGATCGCGATCGTCTGCGCCGGCTTGCCGCCCTGTGCGGCCATGTGGATCAGCATATAGCCGCCGCCGCCGATATTGCCCGCGCGCGGCAGCGTGACGGCAAGCGCGAACGCCGTGGCGATCGCCGCGTCCACGGCATTGCCGCCCTTGCGGAGGATCGCGGCACCCACCCGCGCCGCGATCGCATTCTGGCTGACGACCATCCCCTCGCGTCCGATCACGGGCTTGTGGATCTGGTCATAGGCGACGATGTCGCCGCCGGTGCCCCGCTGGGGCGACGCCGCTTCAGGCGTCTCCTGCGCGATTGCGAGGGCCGGCGCCGAAAGCGACGCCAGCGCAAGCCAGAAGCCCACCCGCATCAGAAGCTCACCCGCATGTTGGCGTACCAATAGCGCGCATAGGGATTGTAGAGCGAGCCGAGATATCCGTTCGAACTGAGCGGCGGCGCCTCGTTCGTCAGGTTTCGCACGCCGATGCGCAGTCGGTACCGCCCCTCGTCGCGGTTGCCGATCGTCACCTGACCATACAGATTGATCGTCATCTGGTCTTCCACGAGCCACGCGGCGCCGGCGCTGTCGAGCAGCCCGGTATCCTCCACATCGCTGGTATACTGGGTAAAGGCGCCCAGCTGGAACATTCCCTTTTCCCAGGTGACGGATCCGGTGGCCTTCCACCGCGGCTTGCCGTTCTGCCGCACCAGGTCGCCCGCATCGGCGATGGTCGTACCCGCATTGATCGTGCCGGCCGCGCGGGCGGAGATCAGCTCCTGGATCGGCGGCGAAGGCTGGAGGAAGAACTTGTCCAGATACGCCGCATTGGCGTTCAGCGTGATCCGGCCGATCCCGAAGTCGGGCAGCCGCCAGTTTACGCCCAGATCGATGCCCGCGGCTTCCTGCGGCAACAGGTTCACATATTTGTCGTTGACGTACAGCACACGCCCGACCGGCGCGATGCCCGAACCGGCGAACAGCGCAACGTCCTCCGCCGTCGGCGCGGCGCGGACGACATTGGCGTCGCTCGAGCCCTGCACGCGCTGCAGGTAATCGTTGATGAGCGCATTTCCTTCGCCGAACAGGCCGACGATCCCGGTCTGGTCGACATGCCAGTAATCGGCAGTGAGCGTGATCCGCCCGATGCTCGAATCCAGGAAATGCGGCTCCAGCACGATGCCTACGGTCCAGTTCTTGGACTCTTCGGGCTTCAGGTTGGGGTTGCCCGAGCGCCGTGCCGTGGTGGCGAAGCTTTGCGAGCAATTGGCGAAGCTGGAAATCGCGCCCGTGCGCAGCTGTGCCTCGCAACGGACATAGTCGGTGCGCGTGTTCGATCGCGTGACCATGGTGGCGTTGATCTGCTCCAGGTTCGGCGCCTTGAACCCTTCGGCATAGGAGCCGCGCAGGCGAATCCCGCTGACGATGTCCCACGCACCGGCGATCTTCGGCTTGGCGACCGATCCCACGTCCGAATAATGCTCGAACCGCCCGGCCAGCTGGAGCTCCAGATTGCGCACCAGCGGAATGCGCATTTCGGGCGAGATTACCGGAACCGCCAGCTCGACATAGGCGGCAGCGACCGTGCGGCGGCCCTGCGTGTCCGGCGATGGGCTGGTGCCCACCAGGTCGGAACCGTTGACCGCGCCGGTGATCGAATCGGTGAACTGGATGGTGCCGTCGACGCGCGGATCGCGATCATCGCGCTGCGTTTCCCGGCGCACTTCGCCACCGATCGCCATGCCGACATCACCGCCCGGCAGGGTGATCAGGCGAGTCGTCGACCCCTTCAGGTCCCACATCGCCAGCGTCGATTGGCTGATGCGCGTGGTCTTGATCCGAATGGCGGCAAGGGCGGCGGCATTGCTGGGCGTCGCATCCGCACCGCTGGGCGGGTTCAGGCCGCTGCCGTTGAAGGGATTATAGGCATCCGCCGTGGTCAGGTTGATCTGGCGCTGGAGCAGCGTCTGGCTGATTCCGTCGGAGGTGTCGCGCACCCGCGCTTCCGAATACAGCGCGGCGCTTTCCCAGTCGAAGCCCAGCACGCCGAAGCGGACCCCGCCCAGCAGACGGTACTGCGTATTGAGGACGTCGACGCGGTTCGGGCCGACATCGGCGAAGTTATAGCTCGACAGCACCACCGGCAGCCCGGCAGCGGGCGCGTTGATATTGGGCTGGCGGTTGGCGCTGCCGGTCGGACCGAACGGGTTGTAATAGGCATTGGCCGCGATCGTCAGCGGGCCGGACGAGAGCGTGCCGGTCGATGCCTGCACGCTGTTGCTCTTGCCGTTATAATAGCCCGCCTCCCCGAACAGCTCGAGCCCGTCGGTCAGTTCGTAATGCCCGTTCGCGAACAGGTTGATGCGGCGGATATTGGGCGTCACGTTGGTGTTGAACGCAACGGGCGCATCGAACCGCAGCTCGCGGATGCCGGCGGTGGCGCTGGTGCCGGTGGCGATGCAGTTGCTGCCGCGCACGCCCGCGCCGCCGGCCGGACAGCCGATAAAGCTGGTGGGTTGCAGGTGGAACTGGCCCGAGCTGTTGGTGATCCCCGTCGAACCCTGGCGCACCACGACGTTGTTCAGCGTCTGGAACGATCCCCAGGGCGTGATCGTCGCGCGCCCGTCGAGCGCCGTCGCGCCATCGAAGCGCGTGCCGGCGAACAGCGGGCGCTTGTCCGCCGAACGCGTGTAATCGAAGTCGCTGGCGAGCACGCCGTCGCGCTTGTCGTGGCTGGCGAAGAGCGTGAGGTTGCCGCGGCTGCCGAAATTATGGCCGACGAGCAGGTGGGTATTGGTCTCGAACAGCTGCGAATCCTCGGCCCAGCCGACCTGGCCTTCCAGCTCGACGCCGGTGAAATCGGTCTTGAGCACGGTGTTCACCACGCCCGCCACCGCATCCGATCCATAAATGGCGGCAGCGCCGTCGCGCAGCACTTCCAGCCGCTCGAGGCCAAAGACCGGGAGGGCATTGGTGTTCACCGTCATCACCGGCACCAGATTGTCGTCCGCCCGGCTGGTCGGGTGATTGACCACGCGGCGACCGTTCAGCAGCACCAGCGTGTTGCCGACGCCCAGATTGCGCAGGTTGATCGACCCCACGTCGCCGCGCGCCGCGTTCGAACTGTTGGGCAGGTACGAGCTGTTGAAACTGACATCGCCGAGCTGCGGGATCGAGCGGAACAGTTCGTCGCCCGATGTGGCGCCGGTCGCGCCGATCTGCGCCTCGTCCACCACGGTCACCGGCAGTGCCGCCGTCACCTTGCTGCCCCGGATCTGCGATCCGACGACGACGATGTCTTCCGCTGGCGCATCGCCGTTCGCTGCCTGCTCTGCACCGGCGGTCTGTGCTGCCGCCTGCTGGTCACCGCCGGGCGCCGCTACGGAGGTCTCCTGGTACAGCGCGACCGGGCGCATCGCCGGGGCCGCGTCGCGCAGCACCACGCGGACGCTGTTGGGCCCGGTGAAGCGGTAGGTATAGCGGCTGTTGGCCAGCAACAGCTCCAGCGCGGCGCGCGCCGTGTAGCGCCCGTCCAGCCGCGGCGCGGTCACGCGGCTGATCGCGGGATCGGTGAACACCAGTTGCAGCCCCGTCTGCTGCGCAACCTGTAGCAACACCGCGTCGAGCCGCCCGCCCGGCAAATGCAGTTCGTGGCGCGCGGGTCCATTGGCCTGCGCTGCAGCGGGAACCGCGACAAAGGCCGCAACGGTGACGAGAAGCAACCCGCGTGTGTTCATATAGTGACCCCCTGTGCCCATGCCGATTGCCCGGCATTTCAATTTCATGACGCCGCGCAGCACGACACGCGAACCTGCCTCCGCGAATTAATTTGAGGTGTTGCACCGCGGCACGGTTCGCCTTTGCGCCAAAGGCGCGTCATGACAGGGAAAATGCGGGCATCGCGTCCGATGGGGGAAACAGGCTTGTCGGCTGCCGAACGACCGGAAATGCGCATGTCGTCCAGGACGCAGGAAGAGGGGTTCGATGCCTATCGCGCGGCGCTGCGCGCCTTCGTCGCCCGCCGCATCGCCGATCCGGCCGAGGTCGACGATCTGGTCCAGGAAGCCTGTGCCAGACTGCTCGCCAGCGCACGCGAACGCACGGTGGATGAACCCCAGGCCTATCTCTTCCGGATCGCCGCAAACCTGATCGCCGACCGGCATCGGCGGATGCTGCCCATGGTCCCGGTGACCGCGGAGATCGACCCGCCGGTGCGCGCGGCGCAAGAGGATCGCCGCCGCGTCGCCGATCTTCAGGCTGCACTGGAACGGGCACTGGACGAACTCTCCCCTCGCTGCCGCGAAGTGTTCGTGATGCGCCGTTTCGACGAACGCGGCACCGGCGAGATCGCGCGCGAACTGGGAATCTCGCCCCGCATGGTGCAGAAGCACCTGACGCATGCGGTGGCCCATCTCTACGACCGCCTGGCGCATCTGATGGAGCGCGGCGCATGAGCGATCCTGATCTGGGCAAGCGCGCACCGGCGGTGTTCGAGGCATTTCTCGAAGGGAGAGGGTCCGGCCTCCACCCTGCCGACGAGGCCGAAGCCGCGGCATTCTGGGGCTGGCTGGGCGAATTCGAACGCCCGGGCCCCGCGGAGTTGCGCCGCCGTCCGGTGCGGCAGTGGCGCGCGGCCGCAGTTGCGGCGGCGATCGCCGCACTGGCACTGCCAGGCGCCACGCTATGGCTGACCCGCCCCACGCCCGTGGTGGAATCATCGCGAGTGGTGGCCACGGGCCATGCCGAGCGCCGCCATGTGGAACTGGGTGACGGATCGGTGGTCACGCTGGCCGCAGACAGCCGGCTGGAAGTCGCCTACACTCCCGGTACGCGCCACTTGCGGCTGACGGCCGGCGAGGCGCTGTTCAAGGTCGCGCATGACAAGGCGCGGCCTTTCATTGTTCAGACGCAACACGGCAATGTCGTCGCCGTGGGCACGGTGTTCGACGTGAGCCTGGGACGGCAGGAAGCGCGCGTGAGCGTCGTCGAAGGCATCATTCGCGTCGCCCTGCCTCAACGCGGCCAATTGGGCGTGGCCGAGCCGATCGAGAAAATAGCGCGCAAGGGCGAGCGGCTATCGTTCGGCGTCACGGACAATGCCAGCGGCAGCACCGGCTTTATCCGCCAGGTCCCCGATGTCGCGCCCGAGAACGCGACTGCATGGACCCGCGGGCGGCTGGTGTTTCAAGGCGAGCCACTCGCCGACGTCATTGCGGAAGTGAACCGTTATTCCCGCGATCGCGTGGTGCTGAGCGATTCACGCGCCGCTTCGACCCGCGTGTATGGCGTCGTAAATCAGGGGGATACAGCAGCGATCCGCGACCTGATCGCAAATCCGGACGCTGTGACGATCGAACCCAGGACGCTGGATACGGGAAATCGAGAGCACCCTACGGCACAGGCCCGCAAATGAATGCCTATCTGGCAATGTTCATATGATGTTTTTACATGGCGTTTCTAGAATATTGAATTTTTCCGTAAATATGAGTGCTGCACTGTTGAGCAATTCGAGTTCAGATCACCCAAATCAACTCGGCTGCCCACAGCCCAATATGCGACATCGCCAACCTGCTCTTCGCAGATCACCAGCACAGTCTGCCCCGAAAGCTTGAACCTCGACATCACTGCCGAATCCGACGATCAGGTGCGCGCCGCGACCTTCCGCTATCCGTTTTTACATTAGATGCAGACGATTGGCTGGGAGGCACGGCTAACGTGCAAGATCTCCGTCTACAGCGGGCGCGGATGGGGATCGCCGCCTGCTTTTCGGCTGTGTCGGGCGGCTATCCACTCCGCATATGGTCGCGCGAGCTCCAGCTGCGCGCTTCGCTGCTGGTGGCGTTGACGCGCCATCCCCTCCAAGGTCTCCTGCGGTATCGCCCGCGCGCGCGGCAGCACGCCCGGGCCGTGCCCAAGGCCCATCAGAAGCTGCGACCAGCGATCGACCGCGATCAGCCCTTCGGAGAGCGCAGGTACCCAGCCGCGTCGACGGAACTGATCGATGCGCTGGGCGAGCGCCGCAGAACCTGCCCCACCTTGCTGGCACCGAACGAAATCATGGGCATCGTCGATCAGGAGTGACGCACGCCGATTATACTCGCCGGCCTCCGCAAAGGGCGCGGTGCCGCTGGGCAGCAGCTCCAGTAGCAGCGAGATCTGGGCAGCCGCCAGGTGCAGGTTCCCGCTGCCGAGGGGGGCGAAACGGGCGGCGGAATCGCCGATCGCCAGCACCTTGCCCTGCCAGGGTGTGGTGCGCCGCCCGGGCCGTATCCGAAAAGGAGCGCCCGGCGCCGCACCGCTGGCCGCCGCGAGGGACCTAAGCATCGGCGCTTCGGCATCGCTCCCGGCCCATAGCGCGGTCCAGAACATGGCGTGCCGTCCTGGCTGTGCCACCAGATAGCCGGAATCACAGGCGGTGATCGTATCGCACAAGCTGGGCAGCGCCGCCGCCGGCACCGACAGCCGGGCGCCCCAGACGAGCTGATCGTGACCATGCCAATTGACCCACGCCGCCGGCCCCTGTGCGTCACGCAGCCAACCGCACCCGGTGGCATCGATCAGCAGATCCGCGTGGAGAACGGTTCCGTCCACGAGTGCGACCCCACCGTAGGCCGCCGGTCCGGCGGCGTACGGCGTCCGCCGCACCCCCGCCTGTCCCGCCAGTATCGCAAGCCCCTCGCGATACGCATCCGGGGCAAATCGCAGCAGTGGATCGACGGCGTCGCCGCCGTCCTGCTCGGCGGCCAGGAAGCGCTCCTCCGCCGCGAGCAAGGCGGCAAGCGACGGTTCGGCGGCGAACCCGCCCGCTTCGTCGCGGGGCGCGGCGCCGTGCCCCACCAGGAACTCCGGCCGCGCGCCAAATCCGCGATAACAGGTAGCCAACCAGTGGCTCGCGCCGGCACGCGCAAGGAGGAGCTGCTCAGCGATCCCAAGGCGCCGGTGCAATGCCTGCAGCGCGTCTTCGCCCGAAACGGCGTGATCGGCCATCGCTTCATCAGGCACTGCCGACGGCACGTGCATCACCGTGCTGCGCGGCAGCGCACGGGCGAGTGCGAGCGCAGCCAGCAAGGCGACCGTGCCGCCGCCGACAACGGCGATGCGCTCGACAAAGGAAGGTTCAGCCAACACGGTCCTCCTGGCCGAGCAGGTTCTGGAGGAACCGCGAATGACCCGGCATGGTGTAGACGCGACGATCGATGTCGCCCTTCAGATGCAACATCGCGCCGCGGAGCTTCTCGGCATCCGGCAATTGCGCACGGGCATCCCAGACCTCCGGGCGAATGCCCTGCCCCAGCAGCACAGAAACCCAGCTCGGTTCGAGAAACGGGCCGCGCCCGTAGAAGGGTATTCGCGCCGCCTGCCGCCACAGCGCCAGTCGATCGGCGAGGCTTTCCGGTATCTCCATTGTGCGCATCCGATTCCAGAACGGGGAATCGTCACGCCGTGTGGCGTGGTAATGCAGGATCAGGAAGTCGCGGATGCGGGCATATTCGAAATCGATCAGCTCGTTGAACGTCGCGCGATCCTGCGGGTCCACCGCATCGATCGGGAACAGCTCGAGCAACCAGTCGATCGCGACCTGCACTAGATAGATGCTGGTCGATTCCATCGGCTCGAGGAAGCCCGCAGCAAGGCCGATACCGATGACGTTGTGCGACCAGGCTCGCATACGCCGGCCGGGCCGGAACTTCAGGATTCGCGGATCGGCCAGCGGTTCGCCTTCCAACACCGCCGCGAGTTGTGCGGTCGCCTCGTCTTCGCTGACATGGGCGCTGCTGAACACATAGCCATTGCCCAGCCGGTGCTGCAGCGGAATGCGCCAGCGCCAGCCGGAGGGCATGCCGATCGCTCGGGTGAACGGCTCAATCTCGCCCGCTGGCCGGCCGCATGGCATCGCCACGGCGCGATCGCAGGGCAGCCAATCGCTCCAGCTTTCCCAGCCCTCTTCCAGCGTCTCGCCCAGCAACAGGCTGCGAAACCCCGAACAGTCGACGAACAGATCTCCCTCGATACGCCGCCCATCGCCCAGTTCCAGCGCCACCACGTCGCCGCTATCGGCATCGCGTTCCACCCGCCGTACCGTCGCCTCGACCCGATCGACACCGCGCGCACAGGCGAAATCGCGCAGGAAAGGGGCGAAGCGGGTGGCGTCGAACTGATAGGCGTAGCTGAATGCGGCTTCTCCCCCCAATTCGGCGCAGGGCGGGTGGAAGCGGCGCGCCCGGGCCGCAGCCACCGCAATCGAATAGTCGCCGATTGCCGCACCATTCGCATGGCGGTGCATGCGCAGCCAGTAATGGTAGAAGGGCACTCCCGCCACGGCTTCGCCGAAGCCAGCGAAACCGTGCATATATTCTTCGCCCAACGCCCCGAAATCGTTGAAGACGATGCCCAGCTTAAAGGTGGCATGGGTCGCAGCCATGAATGCCGCCTCGTCGATGCCCAGCCGGCGGAGGAAGAGCCGAAGATGCGGGAAGGTCGCCTCGCCCACGCCGACGATGCCAATCTCGGGTGACTCGATCAGTTGCACGGAAATCCGTGGGTTGAGCGCATCCACCAGCGCCGCTGCTGTCATCCACCCCGCCGTGCCGCCTCCGACAATCACGACTCGGCGCTTTGCCCGCTGGCCCATTGGCGCCCCTCCTATGATATTTCCGCAACACCCGGCCGAAATTGCGTCATTTCACCGCTTGTGTGGGCTTCTATTAAATCAATCAAATACGTTTTTGTATTGCGGAGTCGTGTGACGCTTTGCAACAAGGCAGCGAGCCGTCTTGGAAGCGCCGACGCAGTGCGTCGACCCTATCGAACCAGAGCGGACCATCGGAGAGGACTATGATCTACGCACGCTCACGCCTGTCGCGCACCACGATTTTCTCGCTCGCCGGAACCGCATCGCTGATCGCGCTGACGCTGGCCCCGATCCAGGCATCCGCGCAGGATGCCACAGGAACGGCAGCCGGACAGACCGACACATCCGATGCCCAGGCAACCGGCGATGACATCGTTGTCACCGGCATCCGGGCCAGCCTGCGCAGCGCGCAGAACATCAAGCGCAATTCCGACACCGTTGTCGACGCGATCACCGCCGAGGATATCGGCGCTCTCCCCGACCGCTCGGTGAACGAGGCGCTGCAGCGCGTACCCGGCGTCGCGATCAGCCGCTTCGCCTCGCCCAGCGACTCGCAGCACTTCTCGGTCCAGGGCTCGGGCGTGGTCGTCCGCGGCCTCAACTATGTGAAGAGCGAATTCAACGGCCGCGACACCTTCGCGGTGGGCGGCGGCCGTGAGATCGGCTTCAGCGACGTGCCGTCCGAACTTGTCGGCTCGATCGAGGTCTACAAGAACCTCACCGCCGACATGATCGAGGGCGGCATTGCGGGCACGGTGAGCATCAATGCCCGCAAGCCTTTCGACAGCACCAAGGACCTCGCCTATTTCTCCGCGGCGATGAACATCGGCGACATGGAGAAGCGCGGCGCACCGGCGGTGGTCGGCCTCGTTTCCAAGCAGTTCACCACGCCCGGCGGCAGCCGCATCGGCGTGCTGCTCGGCGGCACCTATTCGCAGATCCGCTCGCAGAGCCAGTCGATCTATTTCTCGGGCTGGCTGCCGCGCCAGAACGACGACAAGAACGGCAACGGCGTGCAGGATCCGGGCGAAGGCCGCACGATCAACGCCGGCACGAGCTACGCGACCACGCTGTTCGACACCTATCCGGTGCCGGCGGGCCAGACCCAGGTCTACTCGCCGCTTGGGCCGGGGTTCCGCGACCAGCACTTCAATCGCGAGCGCATCGGCGTTTCCGCCGCGACGCAGTTCGAGAATGCCGACCGCTCGCTGCTGGTGACCGCGCAGTATCTGCGCGCCGACAGCCGCGAAGCCTGGGTCGACCACACGATCGAAGGCGCCAACTGGTATGGCGACATCACCACCGTGATGCCGTTCGGCACCACCGCGCCCACCTATGACAGCAACGGCCTGGCCAAGACCGGCACCTTCGGCCGCGCGATTTCGCCGGGCGGCTGGTATCTCAACGCCGCCGGTGCGCCGACCTATGCCAACGCGCTGCCGCAGTTCGTCGACAACGGCTATGTGCTGAACCTGACGAACCGCAATTTCGTCACCCGCTCGATCACCCAGGACTTCGCCTTCAACGTGAAGTGGCGCCCGACCGATCGGCTGCGCTTCAACTTCGACGGGCAATATGTCGCGTCGAAGACCGACAACTACGATGCGACGGTGGACGGCAATTCGTACGGGCAGATCCAGATCGACCGCTCGAACGACATTCCGGACATCAAGTTCGTGACCCCCGGGTTCAACACCGCGAACTATTTCAGCAGCGGCAACAGCATCTGGATCAACAACGCCAGCGTCAATCGCGCCAAGAATGACGGCCATGAATGGGCGTTCCAGGCCGATGCCGAATATGACGTGAGCGACACGTCGTTCCTGCGCAAGCTGCGCGTCGGCGGCCGCTACTCGGATCGCTCGCAGGTGGCGCGCACCAACGATTACAACAACTGGGGATCGGTTTCGGCCAACTGGGCCTATCCGGCAGGCGCCGTCTCGATCGCGCAGGCGGGCCCCACGTCCGTGCTGACCTTTGACAATTTTCTGCGCGGCAATGTCACCCAGCCGCCGAGCGCCGCCTATATTCCCAGCGACATCCTCACCGATGACGCCAAGCTGATGCAATATGTCCGCAACGCGGTGAAGCTGGGCGGCAATGTCGGCAGCTATGTGCCGCTGCAGGATCGCACCAACGTCAACGGCGGGCCGCTGGTCGACGGCTATTTCCGCGACAACGAGATCTACCGGAACAGCGAGAAGACCTACGCCGCCTATGTCCGCGCCGATTTTGGCGTCGATGCGCCCTTCGGCGGGGCGACCAAGCTGAGCGGCAATGTCGGGCTGCGCTGGGTGCACACCGAAGACCAGGCCTATGGCGGCGTGACCTTCCCGAACCCGGCCACAGTGTTCCAGCCGGATCCTGCCGGCGTGAACAACGATGGAACGCCGCGCCCGTCGCGTTGGCAGACCATCCCGCAATACTGCACCTATGTCGCGGCCAATCCGGGCCAGTTCAACCCCACGCCGCCGCTCTGCACCATCCCGCTGCAGGACGCGCTGAACGCCTATGCGTTCGCCAACAACGCATCGGTTACGGACGTGGCGAAGCAGAAGTTCGATCATTGGCTGCCGTCGCTCAACGTACGGCTCGATCTGACGCAGAAATTCCTGATGCGCTTCGCAGCGTCGAAGGCGATCTCGCGTCCGAACTTCGGCGATCTGCGCAACTTCATCGGCATCGCCCCGGCGGGCGGCAACCGTGCCGGCCTGTTCGGCTTCTCGCTCCAAGGGCGGAACCCCTATCTGCGGCCGATCGAATCGAAGCAGTTCGATCTCACCGCCGAATGGTATTTCGCGCGCGTCGGCCAGCTGACCGTCACGGCCTTCTACAAGACGCTCGACAACATCATCCTCGACAATTCGCCGTTCACCCGCACCTTTACCAACAACGGCCAGACCTACACCGTCACCGGCAACGGCCCGGTCAATTCGGCAGGTACGGGCCGCGTAAAGGGTGCCGAGCTTTCGTACCAGCAGACCTATGACTTCCTGCCGGGACCGCTGCGTGGGCTGGGCCTGCAGGCGAGCTACACCTATGTCTCGACCAACAGCCTGCCGAACACGCCGCCGGCCAACACGCCCGCCGACGGCAACCGGCCGGTGATGGACGTGACCGGCCTGTACGACAATCTGCCGCTGGCCGGGCTGTCGAAGCACAATGTCAACGTCGCCGCCTTCTACGACCTTGGCGGCTTCTATGCCCGTGCGGCCTATAGCTGGCGGTCCAAGTATCTGCTGAGCAACCGCGACTGCTGCTTCCCGTTCCTGCCGGTCTATGCGCAGGCGGCGGGCCAGCTCGACGCGTCGCTGTTCTACACGGTCACCAAGACCTTCAAGATCGGCCTCGAGGCGGCCAACCTCCTCGATACGACGACGAAGACGACCTATCTGCTCAACAAGAACGGCCTGGAAGCGCCGCGCAACTACTTCAAGAGCGATCGCCAGTACACGATCAGCGTTCGCCTGACGATGTGATCCGGAAAGGGCCCGGGGCAGCACTGCGCCGGGCCCTTTTTCTTGTCGGCGGCACGCCATCCGCCTAGCATTCCCTAGATCCGTTTCTCCGGAGGTGCCGTCCATGCGCCGATCCCCGCTGCTGGCTGGCCTCGCCACCGCCGCCCTGCTCGCCTCGTCCCTGCCCGCCGCCGCGCAGGACGCCCCCGATCCGAACCGGATGCCGCCCTCGCAGGATCCGGCACGCACGGCGAACGGCCTTGCCCAGACCCCGCAGATGGGCTGGAACAGCTGGAACCGCTTTGCCTGCAACGTCAGCGAGAAGCTGATCCGCGACACCGCTGATGCGCTGGTCGCCAGCGGCATGCGCGATGCCGGCTACCGCTATGTCGTGATCGACGATTGCTGGCAGGGCACCCGCGATGCCGATGGTTTCATCCAGGCCGACGCCACGCGCTTCCCCTCGGGCATCAAGGCGCTGGCCGATTATGTCCATGCCAGGGGCCTCAAGTTCGGCATCTATTCGGATGCCGGCACCAAGACCTGCGGCGGCCGCCCGGGCAGCCAGGGCCATGAGTATCAGGACGCGCTGCAATATGCGCGCTGGGGCGTCGACTATCTGAAGTATGACTGGTGCTCCACCGGCACCCGCAACGCCGAGGAGGCCTATGCCACCATGGCCGATGCGCTGAAGGCAACGGGCCGGCCGATCCTGTTCTCGATGTGCGAGTGGGGCAACAACCAGCCCTGGCTGTGGGCGCGGAAGATCGGCAATTCGTGGCGCACCTCGGGCGACATCACCGACAAATGGTCCGGCAAGCACGGCTATAGCTGGGGCCTGACCAATATCGTCGACATGAACGCGCCGCTCTGGCCCCATGCCGGCCCCGGCCACTGGAACGATCCCGACATGCTCGAGGTCGGCAATGGCGGCATGACCGACGTGGAATATCGCAGCCATTTCTCGCTATGGGCGATCATGGCCGCGCCGCTGATTGCCGGCAACGACGTGCCGAACATGACGCCCGCCACCCACGAGATCCTGACCAATCGCGAGGTGATCGCGGTCGACCAGGATGCGCTGGGCGTGCAGGGGCGGCGCGTGTGGAAGGACGGCGACCGCGAGGTCTGGGCCAAGCCGCTGGCCGGCGGCGGCCGCGCGCTGGTGCTGTTCAACCGCGCCGAAGCGCCCGCCGAGATCCGCGCCGACTGGGCGATGCTCGAGGTGCCCGCCAGCGTGACCTTCGCGGTACGCGACCTCTGGGCGCATCGCGACCTCGGCAAGCGTCGCGGCAGCATCGCCGCGACCGTGGCGCCGCACGGCGTCGTCATGCTGGCGCTGAAGCCATGACCCGCCTCACCCGCCGCGCCGCGCTCGCTGCCGGCACCGCAGCCGCGTTCCTCCCGGCGCTGGGACGGGCCGCCGGCCTGCCGGCGCGCGGCGTGCTCAGCAATCCGCGTGCCTCCGCGCGAGCGCGGGCGCTCTACGCCACTCTCTGGTCGATCTACGGTCGTCGCACGCTCACCGGGCAGCAGGAGCAGAATTTCTCGCCCGCCGGCCCCCGCACCGAGCTCGACTATATCCAGCGCGTCACCGGCAAGCAGCCGGCGCTGGTCGGCTTCGACTATATCGAGCCCCACGACGAGGCCGGGGTGAACGCCCGCGCCACCGCCTGGCACCGCTCGGGCGGGATCGTCACGATCTGCTGGCACTGGGGGGCACCCGACATCGGCACCGGCTACGAGAATGCGAAGAAGGATTTCGACGTCGCTAAGGCGCTGGTTCCGGGCACGCCGCAGAACACCGCAATGATGGCGCAGATGGCGCATACGGCCAAGCTGCTCACCGTGCTGCGCGATGCCGGTGTGCCGGTGCTGTGGCGCCCGTTCCACGAATTCAGCGGCGACTGGTTCTGGTGGGGCAAGCACGGGCCCGACGCATTCAAGGCGCTGTGGCGGCTGATGTACCGCGAATATGTCGATCGCTACCGGCTCGACAACCTGATCTGGGTGCTCGGCTGGGCAGGCCAGAAGGTCGATCCCGCCTATTGGCCGGGGCGCGACATGGTCGATATCGCCGGCGCCGACCTCTATGTCGAGGATCACGGCAATCTCGCGCCGATGTATGCGCAGGTGAAGGCCATCGTCGGCGACAGCGTACCGATCTGCCTGCACGAGAACGGCCCGATTCCCGATCCGATGACGCTGGGCCCCAGCGCGGACTGGCTGTATTTCATGACCTGGCACACGCGCTGGCTGACCGACCCGTCGCAGAACACGCCCGAGCAGCTCAAGGCCTATTACGCCTCGACACGCTATCTGACCAAAGACGAACTGCCCCCGTTCAAGTAACGCCCCGCGAGGACCGCATGAAACATCCCTGGCTCTTCGGACTCTGCCTGGCCGGCGCGCCGCTGCCTGCCGCCGCGCAGGACGCACCGCTGCTTGCGACGGTGTTCTCCGATCATGCGGTGCTGCAGCGCGATCGCCCGATCCTGCTGTGGGGCCATGCGCCCGCCGGCGAGACGGTGACCGCGACGCTGGGGAGCGACAGCGGCTCGGCCACGGCCGATACCAAAGGCCGCTGGGAGTTGCGGCTGCCGGCGCGGCCCGCCGGGGGCCCCTTCCCCCTCACCGTACGCGCAGGTGCCAGGACGCAGCAGCTTTCCGACCTGATGCTCGGCGACGTCTATCTGTGCGGCGGCCAGTCGAACATGGAGTTTCCCGCGCGGCTGTCGACCGGCGCCTGGGGAGGCCTTGCCCATGCGGCCCAGCCGATGCTCCGCTTCGCGCATGTCGAAAAGGCCAGCGCGCCTGCCGCGCTCGAGGATCTCGCCCAGCCGCTGCGCTGGCGGGTGATCGACGGCGACAGCGCGGGCGAGGCGTCGGCAGTGTGCTTCTACATGGCGCGCGCGCTGCAGCAGCAGCTGAAGATCCCGGTGGGTTTCATCGATTCCGACTGGGGCGGCACCACGATCCAGAGCTGGATCAGCTCGGAAAGCCTGGGCACGCTGCCAAAATATACCGAGAGCCTGCGCTCGCTGGCCGCACTCGCCAGTGACCCCGCGGCCGCTCGCAAGCTGGAAGAAGCGCGCACCGAGCGCTGGTGGCGTGCCAACGATCCGCGCTGGTCGGTCACGCAGCGTTGGTCGAGCACGGCGTTCGACGACAGCCGCTGGCCAACCCTGACGCTCGGCGGCAGCTGGCGCGATGCGGGCATTCCTGCGCTTGCCGGGTTCGACGGAGTTGTGTGGCTGCGCAAGATGGTCACGCTAACCGAGGCGCAGGCCGCCGCGGTCGATCGGCTGCAGCTGGGGCCGATCGACAGCAGCGACACGGTATGGATCAACGGGCGCTGGACGGGCTCGAACAACATCAATTGGTTCTGGCGCGACTATGCGGTGCCGGCGGGGGCGCTGCACGCCGGACGCAACGTGATCGCAATCCGCGTTCTGGGCGGCAGCGGGCCGACGGGCGCGGAGGCGAACCATCTGCTCAAGCTGCGTGATGGATCGGCGGTGCCGCTGGGCGGACCCTGGTCGTACCAGCTCGCCGCGCCACTCAAGGACAGGAAGCCGCCGATCCCGCCCTGGGAAGTGCCGACCAGCCTTTCGACACTGTACAATGCGATGATCGCGCCGATCGCCCGCTACGGCTTCAAGCTGGGTGCTTGGTATCAGGGCGAATCGAACGTCGGCGAGGCACCTGAGTATGGCGAACTCCTTTCGCTGCTGTTCAAGGACTGGCGAGGGCACATGAGGCAGCCACAGCTGCCGATCCTGGTGGCGCAGCTGGCATCCTATGGCCCGCCGTCTGCGAAGCCGCAGGATTCCGACTGGGCCGTATTGCGGAAAGCGCAGGCCGATGCGGTCGGCAGCGACGACCATGCCGGGCTCGCCGTTACCCTCGACCTGGGAGACCGATTCGACATCCACCCGACCCAGAAGCGGCTGGTCGGGGAGCGGCTGGCGCGGGCTGCACGGGCGATCGTATATGGCGACGCGGTCGCGCCAAGCGGGCCCGAGGCGATCCGCGTCACGCGCGAAATGGGCGATCTCGTCGTGCACTTTCGCTACGCAGATGCCGGGCTGCAGACATACAGCGCTGGCAGCGCCATCGGCTTCGAGGCATGCGGCAAGACTGGATGCCGCTTCGTTCCTGGCAGCGTCGACAGATCGCGTGTCGTTCTGCCAGGCGCTGGCGCCGAGGACGTGACGCATGTCCGCTATGCCTGGTCGGACGCGCCCTACGTCAACCTTTACAGCGTCGACGACCTCCCGGCGATGCCGTTCGACCTGCCCGTCACCAGTCCCGACTGAGGCGCGTCGGTCGCAAAAGGAACAGAATGTCCGTCTTGCGCGGTGTTGACGGCGCCCACCGGCGGAAATGGTAGGGGACTGTTCTGACCTACTGCTCGAACACAAGCAGGTTACGAGACAAGCAGCCTTGCAATGGCGGTGCAGCTAAGGATGCGTTCTGGTCGAAAGCTTTTTTCCAATCGGCTGCGATGACTGGCAGCTATTCGTCTATCGCCGGCAGTTGCGGCTCCACAGGCTGAGGTCGGGATAGCGGGCGAGGGCCATCAGCGTCTCCTTGCCGTCGAAGCGGTACTGCATCCGCTGGGGGTTGTGGAGAGTAGCCCGGGGAATACCCCCAGAAGCAAACCGAGACGCCGCGGAAGACAGGCACAAAAAAACCGCCTCAGGCGTTCCTGAAGCGGTTTGGTATGTGTGTGGGG
>NZ_BCYY01000008.1 GCF_001598435.1 Sphingomonas pituitosa NBRC 102491 | reverse complement strand
GGAGCCGCAATAGACGGCGATACGCTTCATTTCATGCTCCTGTGGCGGGGCTGATAGCGTGTTTTGGCCGGGAGGGAGAGGGGTTTCCCGCACTTAAGCCCCTCCCCTTTAGGGGAGGGGTTGGGGTGGGGCTGTGTCTCACCGAGACCATCCGAGGTTCTGGAATCCCTCCACCCCCAAACCCCTCCTCCCAGGAGGAGGGGCTTAGATACCGGGGAACCTACGTCCCGATCTCGCCCAGCATCAACTCGGCGGTCGCCTTGGCGCTGCCGACCACGCCGGGGATGCCCGCGCCCGGATGCGTGCCGGCGCCGACGAAATACAGGTTCGAGATCGCATCGTCGCGGTTGTGCACGCGGAACCAGGCACTTTGCGTCAGGATCGGCTCCAGGCTGAAGCCCGATCCGTGATGCGCCGCCAGGTCGTCGCGGAAGTCGGTCGGCGCATAGTGGAACTTGGTGACGATCCGCTCGGCCAGGTCCGGGATCAGCCGGCGCTGGACTTCCGCCAGGATGCGCGATTCGAGGATCGGGCCCACCTCGTTCCAGTCGGCCGGGAACTTGCCGAGATGCGGCACCGGCGCCAGCGCGTAGAAGGTCGAATGGCCCTCGGGCGCCATGCTCGGGTCCGAGGCGCTAGGGTGGTGGAGGTACAGCGAGAAGTCCTCGCTGACCACGCCGTTGGTGTAGATGTCGTCGAGCAGGCCCTTATAGCGCGGCCCGAACAGGATCATGTGGTGCGGGATGTTCGGGAAGGTGCCGCGCAGCCCGAAATGCACCACGAACAGCGACGGCGAGAAGCGCTTGTTGAGCAGGCGGCTGGTCGTCCGCCGCGCGCTACGCGAGTTGCGCAGCAGGTCGCGATAGCTGTGGACGATGTCGGCGTTGCTCGCCACCGCATCGACCTCGACCTCGAAGCCGCTATGGGTGCGGACGCCGACCACGCGGTCGCCCAGCGTCAGTATCTCGTCGACGGGGTCGCCGATCCGGACCATGCCGCCCAGCCGCTCGAAATGCTTCACCATGCCCGCGATCAGCCGGTTGGTGCCCCCCTCGGCCCACCAGACGCCGCCGTCGCGCTCCAGCTTGTGGATCAGCGCGTAGATGCTGCTGGTCGCCATCGGGTTGCCGCCCACGAGCAGCGTGTGGAACGACAGCGCCTCGCGCAGCTTCTCGTTCTTCACATAGCTGGAAACGATCGAATAGACCGAGCGCCAGGCCTGGTTCTGCATCAGCGCCGGCGCCGCCTTCAGCATCGACTTGAAGTCGAGGAACGCCTTGGCGCCCAGCTTCACATAGCCTTCCTGATAGACCCGCTCGGAGTAATCGAGGAACTTGCGATAGCCGGCGATGTCGCCCGCATCGAGCTTGGCGATCTCGCCCACCAGGATCGCATCGTCATTGGTATAGTCGAACGTCGTCCCGTCGGGCCAGGACAGGCGGTAGAAGGGCGTTACCGGCTTTAGCGTCACGTCTTCCGAAATGTCATGGCCGGACAGGCGCCACAGCTCCTTCAGCGCGTCGGGATCGGTGATCACCGTCGGGCCGCCGTCGAAGGTGAAGCCGTCGCGCTCCCAGTAATAGGCGCGGCCGCCGGGCTTGTCGCGTGCCTCGATCACGATGGTGTCGACGCCCGCGGACTGGAGGCGAATGGCGAGGGCGAGGCCGCCGAAGCCGGCGCCGATCACGACTGCGCGGCGCATCAGCGGCTCCAGATCGCGGAAAGGGCGCGGCCCACCGGTACCGGCGGCTTGCCCGAAAGCACCCGCACGCGATCGCCGAAGGTGGATTGCGCGGCGTAGAAGCGCTGGATCAATCCTGCATCCAGACGGTAAAATCGTTCCAGCACGCGATAGCGCTCCTCGGGTTCGGTCGCCTTGAACAGCATCGCGGCGAGCATGCGATAGAAGGCGCGCTTGCGCCATAGCGCGCGGGAATAGCCATACAGCATTTGGTGCAGCGCCTCGCCCGAATAGTCCCTGGCTTCGGCGATCAGCGCGGCGGTGCGCACGGCATCGGGGAAGGAATAGCCGGTCATCGGGTGGAACAGCCCGGCCTTCATCCCTGCCTTGGCGATGCCGCGGCCGCCGGCCGCCCAATAGGCGGCATGGTCGCCGCCCATCGCCACCGGAAGGCTGCCCACTTCCTCGCGCAGCACGCGATCCACCTGCCAGCCGGCCGCATCGGCATAGGCTTCGATCCGGTCGCCGGTGGCGAGGATGTCGAGCGACGGCGTGTCGCTGTAATAGGTGTCCTCGACGAACATCCGCGTCGGGCTGAACGGCAGGCAATAGACGAAGCGATAGCCGTCGATCTGCGGAACGGTCGCGTCCATGATGACCGGCCGCTTGACGCCGTGCAGGTCGGTGAGCGCGAGTTCGGCGCCGTGGAATTTCTGCCAGCCAAGCTGGAGCGCGCTCGTGTCGCCGACGCCGCGGCAGTCGATCACGCCTTCGGCCTCGACCAGGTCGCCATCGGCGAGCGCGACGGCCGTGGGCGTGATGTCCGCCGCCTCGCGTTCGAGCAGCAGGCCCTTCTCGCCGAGTTCGTCGCGCACGACGCGGTCCAGGCGCTCGGATTCGACCGAGTAGTAGCGCGCCGGCAGGCTGCGGAAATGGCTTGGGAAGGCGACATCATAGCCGTTCCAGCCATGGCTGATCAGCGGCGCGGCGAGCCAGCGATGCTCGGGCGCCACGTCGTCGGCGAAGAACGACCAGAGGTGATTGCCGCCAATCCGCGCCGAGCCTTCGATCAGGCGGACGGTGCAATCGGGTTTCTTCTTCCGGATTGCCAGCGCGATAAGCCCGCCGGCAAGGCCGCCGCCTACAATGGCGACGTCACAACTGATGGTTGAAGGCATTGCCGTCGCCTAGCCCAAGCCCGGGGGTGAGGGAACCCCGCCATTGGGGACGCGCGCCGAAACGGTCGCTGGGCCGGGGCGCCCCGGCGCGCGCCAAGCCGTTCATTTTCTCTTAACTATCGTCACACGGCTTGCACAGTTCGGCCCTAGTGCCGGGCGACCGCGCTTGCGGTTTGTGAAGTAGGGGAACCAAAGCAATGCAGAAGAAGCTTTTTGGCGCGACGCTTGTCGCCGCCACGTTGCTCGGCGCGCCCGTCGCGCAGGCCCAGATCACCCTGACGACCAAGACCTACACGCAGGATTTCAACACGCTGGCCACCAGCGGCACCAGCAAGGCGCTGCCCAGCGGCTGGAAGCTGGACGAGCGCGGCAGCAGCACCGCCGGTTCGGATGACGCCTATGCGACGAGCAACGCCAATACCGGCACCGCCTATGCCTTTGGTACGGGCAGCGAGCGCGCGCTGGGCAGCGTCACCTCGGGCAACGCGACGCCGATCCTGTTCGGCGCCTTCTTCACCAACGCGCTGGGCGCCACGATCCAGTCGATCTCGCTGGACTATTTCGGCGAGCAGTGGCGTCTCGGCACCGCCAGCACCGACCGGCTCAGCTTCGAATATTCGATCAATGCCACGTCGCTGTCGAACGGCAGCTGGACCGCGTTCGATGCGCTCGATTTCGCCAGCATCAAGAACGGCACGGGTTCGGGCAGTGCGAGCGGCACGCTCGACGGCAATGCCGCGGGCAACCGCACGGCAATCGGCGCGACGACCGCCACCCTGCTGATCGCCGATGGCGGCGGCTTCGCGATCCGCTGGATCGACCGCGATGTCGGCGGTTCGGACCATGGCCTGGCGATCGACGACCTGACGCTCACCGCCACGCTGGCGCCGAGCGCGGTGCCCGAACCGGCCGCATGGGCGATGCTGATCGGCGGCTTCGGCTTCGCCGGCGCCGCGCTGCGCCGCCGCGCGAAGAAGGCGGTCTTCGCCTGAAACAAGAGGGCGCCGGAATGTCCGGCGCCCTTGACGCTCAGAAGTCGTACTTGGCCGAGAGCGAGACGGTTCGGCCGTTGATCGAGCGGCCCCAGCCGATGCCGTTGGCCGGCACTTCGCTCTGGTTGAACTCGAAGAAGCCGACCTGGTCGAACAGGTTGCTGGCGTTGAGCATCACCCGCACCCGATCAATCGGCTTCACCACCACGAAGGCGTTGACCACGGTGAAGCCCGGCATCTTGAGCAGGTTGCTGTCCTGCGCATAGCTGCTGGTGATCGTCACCACATTGGCGCCCAGGGTCACCCCGCGCAACTCTATCTGCGGGGTGGCTTCCAGCGTCCAGCTCGGCTGGTGGCGCGGTTCCTTGCCGGTCAGCGTCGGATCCAGGAAGTCCTTGGTGATCTTGGCGGTGGTGTAGGTGGCACCCGCGGTGATGCTGAAGATGCCGCGGCGATACCCGCCTTCCATCTCCACACCGGTCGCGCGGTAGCTGCGGATGGTCTGGTTGGCCGATCCGTTGAGGACATTGTGGTCGTCCGCCGTCGCGCGGAACGCGGTGACGTTGAGCGTCGCGCCGGCATGGCGGAACTTGAACCCGCCTTCGAGCTGGCGGACCTGGTCATATTTGTCCGCCGCGTTGGGCACGCCGCCGTCGACCGCGCTCACCGCCGGGGTGAACAGGATCTTGTCGGCATTCGCGCGCGCGCCGCGGCTGTAGCGGGCGAATACCGAGAAGGGTTCGGCGACGCGGTAGTTGATGCCGCTCGAATAGCTCCAATAGCCGTAATTGTAGTTCACTGGCGCAGGGGTATCGAGCGGCAGGAAGGCGACGCGGGTCTCGGGGGCCGAGATCACGCCGTTGCCGTTGATGTCGTAGCGGATCAGGCCGACCCGGCCGCCGCCCAGATCCGCGCCGACCAGCGATCCGCGCACCCGCCCGCGATCGTAGCGGAGGCTGCCGCCGATCGAGAGCTTGCCAACATGATAGTTCACCGAGCCATAGGGCGCGAGGATGTCGTACGACACATCGAAGATGCGGCGGAATTTGCTGCCGTTGCGGCTGAAGGTGTAATAGCCGTCCTGGGTCTGCGCGACGCCGCCGGCGCTGGTGACGTTGACCATCGCGGTCTGGCCGTCGCCCGCCACGTCGGTGTCGATCCCCGAGTGCAGCCACTGGGCGTAGATCTTCTGGTTGGCCTTGTAGAGGCCGCCGGTGACGGTCAGGTCGCCCCGGCCGAGCTTCCACACCTTGGTCGCGCGGATGTCGTTGGTGAAATTGTCGAGCGAGCGGGCGCGGGTCTGCGCCATGTAGTTGAACGACAGCAGGCCGTTGCCGTTGGCGTCGGCCGGCACCAGCTTGCCGATGTTCGGACCGCTGGCATAGGTCGCCACCGCCCCGGCCCCCGCCTGCGAGGCGGCGATCGTCGCGATCGGGCCCACCGCGGAGGGGAAGACGCGCAGGAAGTCGCCCGAATTGGCCGAATAGCGCGCGCGCTCGCTGATCGTGATTCCGGCGATGTCGAATTGCGCCTCGAAACCGATCGACTTGCTCTTGGCGTGCATGCCGTTGGCGACATCGTAGCGGGCGAGCTTGTTGTCGCCGTCCAGCGTCGTCACCGGGCCGATGAAGGGGGAGAGCAGCGAATCCTTGCCAATGTCGAAGTTGCCGGCGTTGCCGATCACCGGCTTGTCATTGGTGCCGGTAATCCGGATCGGATAGGGCGCGAAGGTGGGCGAGCGATCGTCGAGCCACTTGCCGCTGACCCGCACATAGCCGGTCGCGAACTGCTTGGTGACGTTGAAGCGGATCTGGCCGCCCTTGTAGCCGGTGAAGCCGATGTCGCGCGGGCCCTCGCCCGAGCGGTAATAGCCGCCGACATGGAAGCGCCAGCCGTCGCCGAGCGGCTGGCCATAATCCATGTCGACACGCTTCTCGCCATAATCGAGCCCGACGGTGGCCTGCACCGCGCCGCCGCGCGTCTCGCCGGTCTTGGAAATCAGGTTGATCAGCCCGCCCGGCGCGTTGGACGAGAAGGTCGAGCCCGAGCCGCCGCGGATCGATTCGATCGCCGCGACGTTGAAGTCGGCGCGCATGAACACGTCGACACCGACGTTGAAGATGTCGCCGAATTCGAGCACCGGCAGCCCGTCTTCCTGGAACTGCATGTATTTGGAGCCGCCCGCCGCCAGCGGCAGGCCGCGGACGGTGTAGTTAGCGTTTCCCTCGCCGATGCCGCTTTCGACGCGGAGGCCGGGCATGGTGCGGAGCACGTCGCCGAGCGGGCGCGGCCCCAGCTTCTCGAACTCGCTCGCGCGATAGGCGCTGGTCGAGGTGGCGCTGTCGAGCCGGTCGCGGCCCTTGGCGACGCCGGTGGAGAAGACTTCCTTCTCCGGCACCTGCGCGGTGGTGGACGGCTTCGGCGCATCGCCATTCGATTGGGCGAACGCGGGGTGGACAATCACGCTCGAGCAGAATGCGAGCAGCGAGTAACGGAGTTTCACGACAACCTCTCCCGACCCATGTCTGTTGTTCTTTGGGTGGCCCAGTCTACGGCGTCGGATGTTTAGATTTCGGCGCCAGGCTTCTGCGTAAAAATACGAATGTTACGCGGCAGCAACCGTTCGGCGTGGCGGACCATCGGGTTGCGCCGCATTGCCGCCCGGGCCGCGAAGGGGTAGCAGCGGGAGACATGGAGATCGCGCTTGCCATTTTCGCTTCGGCCATCGCCATGACGGTGATCGTCGGCGTGCGCTACGTCGCCGCCTCGGCGGGATTCGCGCTGGCGACGCGGCTGCGGCATCCGGGGCTGTATGACGGCCAGGGCAAGCAGATCCGCATGGAGATCCTCTGGAGCCTCGCCTCGGCCGCGATCTACGGCATTCCTGCCGGAATCGTCGCCTGGGGATGGAAGGCACATGGCTGGACGCGGATCTACGCCGACATCCATGCCTTGCCGCTCTGGTATCTACCGGTGTCGGTGTTCCTCTACCTCTTCCTGCACGACACCTGGTTCTACTGGACGCACCGGGCGATGCACGTGCCTTCGCTGTTCCGCCGCTATCACGCCGTCCACCATGCCAGCCGACCGCCCACCGCCTGGGCGGCGATGAGCTTCCATTGGGGCGAGGCGCTGACGGGCGCGATCGTGATTCCGCTGCTGGTCTTCGCAATTCCCATTCATGTCGGCGCGCTTGGCTTGGTGCTGACGATCATGACGGTTATGGGGGTGACCAATCATATGGGCTGGGAGATCTTCCCGGCCTGGATGTGGCGGGGCCCGTTGGGTGCATGGTTGATCACGGCAAGCCATCACCAGCGGCATCATGAGCGATATGGGTGCAACTATGGCTTATATTTCCGGTTCTGGGACCGGTTGTGCGGGACCGACCAGGGGTTGGGGCGGTTCGATCCTGCGGCGCGGCGCATGGGCGCTCGTCGCCCTGCCGCTGCTGACCAGCGCCGCGCCGCTGGCGACGCTGGAGCTTGATTTCACCAAGCTGCGCTCCACCCGCGGGCTGCTGCAGATCTGCATCGCCCCTGCCGCCAGCCAGTTCCCCGATTGCCGCGACGGGCACGGCGCGATCAAGCGGACGATTCCCGCCGCCGACGGCATGCTGCGCCTGAGCGGCCTCGCCCCAGGGGACTATGCGGTCGCGGTGATTCATGACGCGAACGGCAACGGCAAGCTCGACACGTTCATGGGCATCCCGCGCGAAGGCTTCGGCTTTTCGCGCAATCCCGTGATCGGGTTTGGCCCGCCGCGCTTCTCCGCCGCGCAATTCCCGCTGCAGGGGGGCAGCGACCGTCAGGAAGTGAAGCTGCGCTACCTCCTCTAGGAACTGCGCGAGGCTGCAGGCGTTGCCCCGGCTCTGATCTTTCGATCCTGTCCCGGAGTACCCGATGTTCTTTCTGCGTATCGCGGCGAGCGCCGCCTTTGTCACGCTCCCGCTGTTCGCGGCGGCGCCTGCCTTCGCCCAGCAGGACGCGCCGGACTCCCCGCCCGACCTGACCCGCGACACCGTGATGGTCGGCGTCGGCGCGGCGGTGGTGCCGAGCTATGACGGGTCGGACAAGAGCGTGATCACCGCCGCCCCCGTGGTTCGTGGCAGTGTCTCGGGCATCAACTTCGCGCTGCTCGGCAGCCGCGCCTGGGCCGACCTGATCGCGGACAACAACGGCCCCGGCTGGGACTTCCAGGCCGGCCCGGTCGTCAACGTGAACCTCAACCGCACCTCGCGCATCGAAGACCGCCAGGTCGCCGCCCTGGGCAAGGTGGGTGCCGCGATCGAGGCGGGCGGGTTCGTCGGCGTCGGCAAGCAGGGGCTGATCACCAGCGACTATGACAAGCTGACCGTGGGTGTCTCCTACATCCACGACGTGGGCACGGTGCATAAGAGCTATCTGGTGTCGCCCTCGATCAACTACGGCACGCCGCTCAGCCGCAAGGCCTATGTGCTGCTGAACCTCTCGGCCAATTACATGGGCAATGGCTATGCCCAGACCTATTTCGGGGTGACGCCGGGCGGCAGCGCGCGCAGCGGGCTGCCGGTGTACAATGCACGCAAGGGCTGGAAGGACTGGACGCTGGGCGCGATGGGCAATGTCGCGCTCACCGGCGACCTGACGCACGGCCTGTCGGCGGTGGGCGGCGTGGCGTATCGGCGAATGCTCGATGATGCGGCCGATTCCCCCGTCGTGCGGATCGCGGGTTCGCGGAACCAGTGGTACGGCGCAGTGGGCCTCGCCTACACCTTCTGATCGGACGATCTGTTCGCATGGCGAGGCGGCGCGCCGGGATTGCCCGGCGCGCCGCTTGCGCGTACAGGACTAGCCATTCCCCGGGGGACCGCTGGCGCAGCGGTTGAGAGGAAGGCTGCAGCCTTCGACCCGCTGAACCTGATCCGGTTGACACCGGCGTAGGGAGGGAGGGTCTTGTTTGCCGAGGTCCATCTGCTCTCCTTACGTCCGCCAAGGAGTAGACGAGCATGGCCGACATCCCCGCCAAGACCGAAATTGGTGTCACCACCGGGCCCATTCGCGGCAGCCGCAAGATCCATGTCGGCAAGCACCGCGTCGCGATGCGCGAGATCCACCTGGAGCCGGGCAGCGGCGAGGCGCCGGTGCGCGTGTACGACACCTCGGGTCCCTATACCGATCCCGATGCCCGCATCGACATCATGGCCGGCCTGCCGGCGATCCGCCGCGACTGGATCCTCGGCCGCGGCGATGTCGAGGCCTATGACGCGCGCGAAGTGCGCCCCGAGGACAATGGCCTGAAGGGCCCCGATCGCTCGGCCGGCGTGCCGCAGTTCCCGAACGTGACGCGGCGTCCGCTGCGCGCCAAGCCGGGCATGAACGTCAGCCAGATGCATTATGCCCGGCGCGGCATCATCACGCCCGAGATGGAATATGTGGCCGAGCGCGAGAATCTCGGCCGCGAGCGGCTCGCCGAGTACATCCGCGACGGCCAGGATTGGGGCGCCGAGATTCCCGATTATGTGACGCCCGAATTCGTCCGCGACGAAGTGGCGCGCGGCCGGGCGATCATCCCGAACAACGTCAATCACCCGGAATCGGAGCCGATGGCGATCGGCCGGAACTTCCTGGTCAAGATCAACGCCAATATCGGCAACTCGGCGGTCGCCAGCGACGTGGCGAGCGAGGTCGACAAGCTGGTCTGGTCGATCCGCTGGGGCGCGGACACGGTGATGGACCTCTCGACGGGGCGCAACATCCACGACACCCGCGAATGGATCCTGCGCAACTCGCCGGTGCCGATCGGCACGGTGCCGATCTACCAGGCGCTGGAGAAGGTGGGCGGCGTCGCCGAGGAACTGACCTGGGAGATCTTCCGCGACACGCTGATCGAGCAGGCCGAGCAGGGCGTCGACTATTTCACCATCCATGCCGGCGTGCGGCTGCCCTACATCCCGATGACCGCCAAGCGCGTCACCGGCATCGTCTCGCGTGGCGGCTCGATCATGGCCAAATGGTGCCTCGCGCATCACCGCGAATCGTTCCTGTACGAGCGGTTCGACGAGATCACCGAGATCATGAAGGCGTACGACATCGCCTATTCACTGGGCGACGGCCTGCGCCCAGGCTCGATCGCCGACGCCAATGACGAAGCGCAGTTCGCCGAGCTCTACACGCTGGGCGAGCTGACCAAGCGCGCCTGGGAGCAGGACGTCCAGGTGATGATCGAGGGCCCCGGCCATGTGCCGATGCACAAGATCAAGCAGAACATGGAGAAGCAGCTCGAGGCGTGCGGCGAGGCGCCCTTCTACACGCTCGGGCCGCTGACCACCGATATCGCGCCGGGCTATGACCACATCACCAGCGGCATTGGTGCTGCAATGATCGGTTGGTACGGCACGGCGATGCTCTGCTACGTCACGCCGAAGGAGCATCTCGGCCTGCCCGATCGCGACGACGTGAAGGTCGGCGTGGTCACCTACAAGCTGGCGGCGCACGCGGCGGACCTCGCCAAGGGCCATCCGGCGGCCAAGGTGCGCGACGACGCGCTGAGCCGCGCGCGCTTCGAGTTCCGCTGGCGCGACCAGTTCAACCTGTCGCTCGATCCGGACACGGCGGAGAAGTATCACGACCAGACGCTGCCGGCGGAAGGCGCCAAGACCGCGCATTTCTGCTCGATGTGCGGGCCGAAATTCTGCTCGATGAAGATCACGCAGGAAGTGCGCGACTTCGCCGCCAAGCAGAACGCGTCGGCCGATACCTTCCTGGCGGCGACGCCGGCGACGGTGGATGCCGAGACGGGCATGGCCGAGATGAGCAAGGTGTTCCGCGAGACCGGCAGCGAGCTCTACATGGGTGCCGGCGACCGCGAGCACGATTGAGCCGACCGGCGCGTGTTCGGCTTCGGCAAGCGCAAGCCATCCACTGCCATCGACCGCCTCCGGGCCGGTCGGTGGCAGTGCGCCACCTGTGACGCCGAGCATGGGTGGCCATTTGATCTGGCTGCCCGTGCGCCCGATCCCTGGCCGCGCGAGCCCGTGTATGAGCCCAACAGCGCGCTCCGACTTGAAGGCGATTTCCTGTCGGAAGACTTCTGCGTTATCGAAGGACGTTATTTTTTCGTGCGGGCGGTGCTGGAGATTCCGGTACAGGGGCTGGAGCAGCCGTTCGGCTTCGGATGCTGGTCCACGTTGTCGCGCACCAACTTCCAGAAATATGTCGAGGGCTTTGACGCGGGCGAGTACTCCGACGGCGAGCAGTGGACCGGTTGGCTCTGCAACCAGTTGCTCAACGATGTCGGCGACAAGCCAATTGGGGTTTGGGTCCAGCTCCGTTCGGGTCGTCAGCGACCATTATTGTGGGTTGCGGAGGACGCCGAGCCGCTAGCGGGACGCCAGGATCATGGCATCTCCCCCAACGAGATGCTCGATCTGCTGCGCCACTATGGCCATGGCCCACTGGACTGATCCCCGGGCTGCTTAATAATGATACCGGCAGCTCAGCACTTCCACCGCCTGCGTGTCGCCTGATCCGCTGACCCGATAGACCAGCCGATGCTCGCCGCTGATCCGGCGCGACCACCAGCCGGAGAGATTGCGCCGCAGCGGCTCCGGCTTGCCGGTGCCGGTGAACGGGTGGCGCCGACATTCCTCGATCAGCGCGTTGATGCGCTCGGCGATCTTCGGGTCTTCGCGCTGCCAGTCGACATATTCCGCCCATGCATCGCGATCGAACGCAACCTTCACGGCTGGATCAGCGCGTGCTCCTCGCCCTCACCGGCGTCGAACCGTGCGATCCGCTCCATCAGCCGCCGTGCATTCTCCGGCGATGCAAGCAGGTGCATCGTCTCCAGCATCCCCTCCCATTCGCTTTCGGAGACCAGCACGACGCCTTCGCCCTTGGGGCGCACGATCTGGATCGGCGCCTTGTCAGCGACGACACGGTCGAGCACAGCCTTCAGATTGGCGCGGGTCTCCGAGACGGTAAGGGTCTGCATGGCGAATCTTGTACATCATTTCGTACAAGATTTCAATCTCACCCCAGCGCCGGGAGTGCCCAGTCGATCGGCTTCTGGCCGACGCTCTCCAGAAACGCGTTGGCCTTGCTAAAATGGCGCGAGCCGAAAAACCCCGAATGCGCCGATAGCGGCGAGGGGTGGGGGGCCTTCAGCACCAGGTGGCGGCCGCCCTTGTCGATCGAATCGACGAACGCCGCCTTTTTCTGCGCATGTGCACCCCAGAGCAGGAACACCACGGGCTCTGCCTTCGCGTTGACCAGCCGGATCACCGCGTCGGTGAAGCGTTCCCAGCCGCGGCCCTGGTGCGCGGCGGCGCGGCCCATTTCCACCGTCAGCACCGCGTTGAGCAGCAGCACGCCCTGCTCCGCCCAATGCTCGAGAAAGCCGTGCTGCGCGCGCGGGATGCCGAGGTCGGTTTCCATTTCCTTGTAGATGTTGACCAGGCTCGGCGGCGTCCGCACGCCGGGCTTCACCGAGAAGCACAGGCCGTGCGCCTGGCCCTCGCCGTGATAGGGGTCTTGCCCGAGGATCACGACGCGCACCTGCTCCAGCGGGGTCAGGTCGAGCGCGCGGAACCACGCGCCTCCGGCCGGGAAGATGCGCTTCCCCGCCGCCTTTTCGGCGCGGAGGTACTCGCGCAGTGCGGCCATGTAGGGCTGGGCGAATTCCGCCTCGAGCGGGGCCAGCCAGCTCGGGTGCAGCTTGATCGTCGACATGGGCTCTCTGTCCGGCCCCGGGGCAGGGCTGTCAATTGCTCGCTATTGACAGCGTTGACGCTCGCGATAGCCTGCACCGCAACGAAAATGAAGGAGGAGGGGTGCCATGAAATCGTGGTCGTGCGTGGTCGCGCTTTGTCTGTCTGCCGTCGCGCCGCCGGCGCTTGCGCAGGCGCAACAGCCGCAGGCCGACATTTCCAAGCAGATCATCAATGCGCCGACGCCGGAGACGTTCAACGTCTATGGCCTCAGCGCGAAGCCTGCGGTGGTGAAGGACAAGAACGTCCAGGGCGGCCGTGCGCTGCGCGTGCCGATCGCCGGTGGCGGCGACCAGCCGTGGAGCGTGGGACTGATCTCGACGATCAATCAGCCGGTGAAGAAGGGCGACAAGCTGGTGATCGTGGTCTGGGCCCGCGCGGAGAAGCTGCCGGAGGGCGCGAGCAGCGCAAAGATCTCCACCATCCAGGTCGGACTCGCCAAGGAACCCTACACCACCGTGTTCAAGGGCGAGGGTGAGGTGGGCAGCGAATGGAAGATGGTGCATGTCGTCGGCACCGCCGACCGCGACTATGCGGTGGGCGACATCTCCGTCTCGCTGCACCTCGCGACTGCCAAGCAGGTGCTCGACATCGGGCCGATCCTGCTGCTCGACCTCGCCAGATAAGGAGGCACGCTGCCGTCCGGCGCTCAGGCACGGACGGCAGTGACCAGATAGTTGAGCGCCTCGTTCTCGCGCACCACGAAACCGCGCGTGGGCGAGAAGCCCAGGCCCTGGCGGTCGATCACCTTGAGGCCCGCATCGGCGAGCAGCGCCTCCAGTTCCTCGGGCTTGAGGAAGCGGCTCCAGTCGTGGGTGCCCCTGGGGATCGCGCCGGTGCCTTCGGCGAGCGTGATCATCGCCAGGCGCGAGAGCGGCGTGCGGTTGGGCGTGGAGAGCACCATCAGCCCGCCTTCGGCCAGCGCACCGGCCAGCCCGCGCACGAATCCGGCGGGATCGCTGACATGCTCGATCACCTCCATCGAGGTGACGAGGTCGAACTGGCGGCCGGCGAGATCCTCGATGCCGCCATGGACATAGTCGATCGGCAGCCCGGATGGTGCGGCATGCGCGCGCGCCGCGCCGATATTCTCGCCCGCAGCATCGACGCCGGTCACCCGCGCGCCAAGCCGGGCGAGCGGCTCGCACAGCAGCCCGGCGCCGCAGCCCACATCGATCGCGGTTTTGCCGGTCAGCGGCATGAAGTCGGCCGAATCGCCTGTCCAGTGCGCGTCGATCGCGCGGCGGATATAGCCCAGTCGCGCAGGATTCAGCCTGTGGAGCATGGCGGAGCTACCCTTTGGATTCCACCAATCGGCCGCCAGACGACCGAAATGTTCCGCTTCACGGGGGTCAATCGTAGCTATTGTTGCGTTCGGCATCGCTGGCTCCTATCAGGCACGCCCATCTCTCCCAAGGGCAGGAAACAAGCAACCAGCCATGGCGCGTATCGTAATGAAGTTCGGCGGCACATCGATGGCCGGGATCGAGCGTATCCGCAGCGTTGCCGCGCGCGTCAAACGCGAATGGGAGGCGGGCAACCAGGTCGCCGTCGTCGTATCGGCGATGGCGGGCGAGACCGATCGGCTGGTCGGCTTCTGCCGCGAGGCCTCGTCGCTCTACGACCCCAAGGAATATGACGTCGTCGTCGCCGCCGGCGAGCAGATCACCAGCGGGCTGCTTGCGATCGCGCTGCAGGCGATCGGCGTGCCGGCGCGTTCGTGGCTCGGCTGGCAGCTGCCGGTGCAGACGTCGGACGCGTTCGCGAAGGCGCGCATCGAGGATATCGGCACCGACGCGCTGCTCGCCAGCATGGGCGCCGGCGAAGTGGCGGTGATCCCCGGCTTCCAGGGCGTGCACGAGGGCCGGATCACCACGCTGGGCCGCGGCGGCTCGGACACCTCGGCGGTGGCGGTGGCGGCGGCGGTGAAGGCCGATCGCTGCGACATCTACACCGATGTCGACGGGGTCTACACCACCGATCCGCGCATCGTGCCCCGCGCACGCAAGCTGAAGCGCGTGACCTATGAGGAAATGCTCGAACTCGCCAGCGTCGGCGCCAAGGTGCTCCAGACCCGTTCGGTCGGCCTGGCGATGAAGGAAGGCGTGCGGGTGCAGGTGCTCTCGTCCTTCACGGGCGACGGCGCGCCGATGGCAGATACATTGCCCGGAACCATGATCGTGGGCGAAGAGGAGATTCAGGACGTGGAACGCCAGCTCATCACCGGCATCGCGCACGACAAGAACGAGGCCAAGATCACCCTGACCGCAGTGCCGGACAAGCCCGGCGCGGTGGCATCGATCTTCACGCCGCTTGCCGATGCCAGCATCAATGTCGACATGATCATCCAGAACATCGCGCACCAGAGCGCCGGCAGCGCGAGCGCCACCGACGTGACGTTCACGGTGCCGGCGGCGGATCTCGCCCGCTCGCTGGAGATCCTGGCGCAGCAGAAGGAATCGATCGGCTTCACCGACATCAGCCACGACACGCGCGTGGCCAAGGTCTCGGTGGTCGGCGTCGGCATGCGCAGCCATGCCGGTGTCGCCGCGACGATGTTCCAGACGCTGGGCGCGCGCGGCATCAACATCCAGGCGATCACCACCTCCGAGATCAAGGTCTCTGTGCTGATCGAGGAAGACTATACCGAACTCGCCGTGCGCGTGCTGCACACCGCGTACGGCCTCGACGCGGACGGGGTCGCGGCCTGACCTGGGATTCGGCAAGGGGCAGGCGCCTCTTGCCGAGCCGGGGGCGCCGGGGCTAGGCGCTGTCCCCATGACGAATTCCTCCACGATCGGCGCCGAGCGCCTGGCCCGCCGCATGGCGCGCGGTTGCGACTTCCTGGGCAGCGAGGTCGCGATCCTCGCCGGCGCGATGTCGTGGGTGTCCGAGCGCAACCTGGTTTCCGCCATGTCCAACGCGGGCGGCTTCGGCGTGATCGCGTGCGGCGCGATGAGCCCCGAGCTGCTCGACGCCGAGATCGCCGCCACCAAGGCGCTGACGGACAAGCCGTTCGGCGTCAACCTGATCACCATGCATCCGCAGCTCTTCGAGCTGATCGAGGTGTGCGGGAAGCACGGCGTCGGCCATGTCGTGCTCGCGGGCGGGCTGCCGCCGGCGGGGTCGCTCGACGCGATCAAGGGGCACGGCGCCAAGCTGATCTGCTTCGCGCCGGCGCTGAGCCTCGCCAAGAAGCTGATCCGCTCGGGCGTCGACGCGCTCGTCGTCGAGGGCATGGAAGCCGGCGGGCATATCGGCCCGGTGTCGACCAGCGTGCTCGCGCAGGAAATCCTGCCCGAGGTTGCCGCCCAAGTCCCCGTGTTCGTTGCCGGCGGCATCGGCAGGGGCGAAGCGATCGCCGGCTATCTCGACATGGGCGCGGCCGGCGTGCAGCTCGGCACCCGCTTCGCCGCCGCGACCGAAAGCATCGCGCACGCCAATTTCAAGAAGGCGTTCATCCGCGCCTCCGCCCGCGACGCCATCGCCAGCGTGCAGATCGATCCGCGCCTGCCGGTGATCCCGGTGCGCGCGCTGAAGAATGCCGGGGCCGAGGCGTTCACCGCCAAGCAGCGCGAAGTCGCGCAGTCGCTCGACGAGGGCGCGATCGCGATGGCCGAGGCGCAGCTGCAGATCGAGCATTACTGGGCGGGTGCGCTGCGCCGCGCGGTGATCGACGGCGATATCGAGCATGGCAGCGTGATGGCGGGCCAGTCCGTCGGCATGGTCACCAAGGAAGAGCCGGTGGCGACGATCATCGAAACGCTGATGGCCGAAGCCGCCCACGCGCTGGAGAAGCGCGCGGCGTGACGCGCTTTTCGCCAGACTATCCCGTCTAAGCCGGAATCCCCCTCACCCTTCCGCCGCTTCGCGGCTCCCTCCCTCTCCCACAAGGGGAGAGGGAGCAGGCTGCCGCAACTCCCTCTCCCCTTGTGGGAAGGGTGAGGGGGACAGAGGTCCGCACACGCCGGCGCTCCCTGGTATGCCTGGGCGATCCCGCTTTCCGCGCTTTTGCTGCGCACGCGTCTTGGCGTGGGTGCGCACAATCTGTTAGCGCTGTCGCATGGCCTTGACCGCAGCCGCCTCCGCCCGGGAAATCCTCACCCGCCTTCACGACCTGATGGCGAAACGGCTGCCGGTGCAATCGAAGCTCAACGCGGTCGTCAACATCATCGGCGAGGCGCTGCACAGCGAGGTCTGTTCGATCTACCTGCTGCGCGAAGGCGCGCTGGAGCTGTTCGCCACGCGCGGCCTGGCGCAGGAGGCGGTGCACGTCACCAAGCTGGCGCTGGGCGAGGGCCTGGTCGGCACGATCGCCGCGCATGTCGAGACGCTCAACCTCGACGAGGCGACCAGCCACCCCAATTTCGTCCATAACCCGGAAACCGGCGAGGACCGCTTCCACAGTTTCGCGGGCGTGCCGATCATCCGGCGCGAGCGGGCGGTGGGCGTGCTTGCCGTGCAGCATGTCGATCCGCGGCGCTATGCCGATATCGAGATCGAGGCCTTGCAGACCGTGGCGATGGTCCTTTCCGAGCTGATCGCCAATGCCGAACTGATCGATGCCACGGGTGGCACCTCGACCCGGCTTCAGCCCACCGCCTCTGGTACGATCCGCGGTTTCCCCCTGGTGGAAGGCATGGCGCGGGGTGTGGCGGTATTTCATCAGCCGCGCATCACCATCGAGCATACTGTCGCCGAGGATACCGAGGCGGAGCGCCACCGCGTCTATGCCGCGTTCGACAAGATGCGCGAGCAGATCGACCGCATGACCAGCCAGGCCGAATTCGGCAGCGGCGGCGAGCATGAGGAGATCCTCGCGACCTACAAGATGTTCGCCTATGACGAGGGCTGGAGCCGCCGCATCAACGAGGCGATCGATTCCGGCCTGACCGCCGAGGCGGCGATCGAGCGCGTCCAGCAGCGCACCCGCCAGCGCATGCGCGAGATCGACGATCCGCTGCTGCGCGACCGGATGCACGATCTGGAGGACCTCTCCAACCGGCTGCTGCGCATCGTCTCGGGCCAGCTCGGCACCGCCGCGCAGCTGGGGCTGCGGCACGATTCGATCCTGATCGCGCGCAATCTGGGGCCGGCCGAGCTGCTCGAATATGACCGGCGGCGGCTCAAGGGCGTGGTGCTGGAGGAAGGCTCGCTCACCGCGCACGTCACCATCGTTGCCCGCGCCATGGGCGTGCCGGTGCTGGGCCGGGCGCGCGACGTCCGCCGCGAAGTGGCCGAGGGCGACCTGCTGCTGCTCGACGTGGGCGAGGAAAGCGTGTTCGCCCGCCCCTCGCTGGCGATGGAGGAGGCGTTCGAGGCCAAGCTGGCGCTCAGCCAGAAGCGCCGCGCCGCCTTCGCGCAGCTCAAGAACGTGGCGCCCGTTACCAAGGACGGCCACCGGGTGACGGTGATGGTCAATGCGGGGCTTCGCGACGACGTGGCGGCGCTCGACCTGACCGGCGCCGACGGCATCGGCCTGTTCCGCACCGAATTCCAGTTCCTCGTCTCGGCCACGCTGCCCCAGCGCGAGGCGCAGCGGCGGCTGTATCGGGACGTGCTGGAGGCGGCGGGGGACCGGCCGGTGGTGTTCCGCACCGTCGACATCGGGGGCGACAAGGCGCTGCCCTATCTGAACCACGACGAGGATGGCGAGGAAGAGAACCCCGCCATGGGCTGGCGCGCGCTGCGCCTGGCGCTCGATCGCGACGGCCTGATGAAGGCGCAGGCGCGCGCGCTGATCGAGGCGGCGGCGGGGCGGACGCTCAACGTGATGTTCCCGATGGTCTCCGAACCCTGGGAGTTCGACCAGGCGCGCGCGCTGTTCGAGGCGCAGCATGCCTGGCTCGCGGCGCGGGGGCGCAAGCTGCCGAACGAGATCCGCTACGGTGCGATGCTGGAGGTGCCGGCGCTGGCCGAGGTGCTCGACCTGCTGCTGCCCAAGCTGGAATTCCTGTCGATCGGCACCAACGACCTCACCCAGTTCCTGTTCGCCGCCGACCGCGCGCACCCCAAGCTGGCGCTGCGCTATGACTGGCTGAGCCCGGCGATCCTGCGCTTCCTCAAGCGGGTAAGCGACGAGGCGCGCGCGGCGAACGTGCCGGTGGCGGTGTGCGGCGAGATGGGCGGGCGCCCGCTGGAGGCGCTGGCGCTGATCGGGCTGGGCATCGACCGGCTGTCGATCACGCCGGCGGCGGTGGGGCCGATCAAGGCGATGCTGCGCTCGCTGGATCGCGGCGCGGTGATGGCGGCGATGGACGAGATGCTGCGGCATCCCGAGGCCCCGCTGCGCGACGTGCTGACCCAATGGGCCGAGGCGCAGGGCGTCGAACTGGCCTGACCATCCACCGGAATGATTTTGCCCCGGCGTTGACAGCGACATGGCGGGGAGGGCATCCCCTGCTGCATAAGGCGGGCGTTCCAGGGTCTAACGCGTTCGCCGGAGGATAGAATGCAAGGCGACACGCCCGAAGAGTCCACCTCGTACACTGCCCGTCCCGGTGAACGCCTGCGCGCCGCGCGCGAAGCCTTGGGGCTGGATTTGCCGGAGATCGCCGCGCGCACCCGCATCCCGCAGCGGCACCTCGAGGCGATCGAGCAGGGGACCTATTCGGGGTTGCCGTCGATCACCTACGCGACCGGTTTCGCCAAGGCCTATGCGCGCACGGTGAATGCCGACGAAGTGGCGATCGCGCGCGACGTGCGCGCCGAGCTCGGCCAGATCGAACGGCCGGTTCTCACGCCGGAATATCCGCTGCAGGAGCCGTCGCGGGCGGCGCCGAGCGGGATCGTCTGGTTCGGGGTGATCGTCGCGCTGGTGATCGTTGCCGGGATCGGCATCTGGTATGGCACCAACTGGTTCCGCGGCGGCGCGTCGCAGGGCGACGGTCTGGTCCAGCAGCTCGAACCCACACCGACCCCCACGCCCGAAACGCCCGTACCGGCAGCGAGCCCCGCTGTTCCTGCCGTCGAGCATGTCACGCTCGTCGCGCGCGGCCCGGCCTGGATCCGCATCACCGATGCCACCGGCAAGAAGCTGGCGGAGAAGGAACTGGCCGCCGGCGAGCGTTACGAAGTGCCCGACGATGCCGATCATCCGCGCATCCGCACCGGGCGTCCGGACCAGCTGCAGGTGCTGCTGAACGGCAGCGAAGTGGCGCCGCTGGGCACCCAGGTGGAAGTGATCGAGGCGGAGCTGACCTCGGCGGCGCTGCGAGGCCGCGGCCAGCCGGGTGCTACGCCGTCGCCGACGTCGACGTCGAGCGCCACCGGCGCGGCGCCGGCGACTCCGCTCCGCGAGCGTGCTCCGCGTCGCCGGACCGCGCCGCGCGCTGCCGACGGCGCCGACACCACGGCCGCGCCGGCCGGTGGCACGACCCCTGCCGGCGACACGCCGAACCCCTGAGGGGGTGGCGCAAGCCGGCGCCGCTTGGCTATAGCGGCGCAACGCCTCCGTTCCCCGGGGGGCGCTGAGGGAATTATCGACGATGCGTATTGCTCTCGCAGCGGCACTGGCCTTTGCCGCGTTCGGCTTCAACGGCACCGCGATGGCGCAGGCCCAGGACGGCAATGTCGGCCAGCGCGTCGACAAGCTCGAGCGTGAGATGCGCGCGGTGCAGCGCAAGGTGTTCCCGGGCGGCGCCGGGATGACGGTGGAGCCGCAGATCACCCAGCAGGTCGACACCACGCCGCCGGGCGTGCCTGCGACCACGCCGCTCGCCGATCTCACCCAGCGCGTCGCCGCGCTGGAGAGCCAGATCCAGACGATGACCGGCCAGATCGAGCAGAACCAGTATCGCGTGCGCCAGCTCGAAGAGGCGTTCGGCGCGTACAAGGCGGCGACGGATGCGCGGATGAAGGCGCTGGAAACGCCGCAGCCGGTGGCCGATGCCATGCCGACGGATGGCGCCGTCGCTGCCTCGGGCGACTCCGCGGCGGCGCCTGCGCGCCCCTCGGGCGACCGCGCGGCCAAGGTCGCAGCCGTCGAGAAGCCGAGCACCGGCGACGCGGGCGAGGACCTCTATCTCTACGGCTTCCGCCTGTGGCAGGCCAAGCTGTACCCCGAAGCGGCCAAGACGCTCGAGCAGTACAAGGCCAAATATCCCACCGGCAAGCGCGCCAGCTTCGCGCGCAACCTGCTCGGCCGCGCCTATCTCGACGACAACCGGGCCAACCTCGCCGCGATCGCGCTGTATGAAAACTACACCAAGGATCCGAATGGCGAGCGCGCCGCCGACAGCCTCTATTATCTGGCGCAGGCGCTGGTGAAGCTGAAGAAGCCGGCGGGCGAGGTCTGCAAGGTCTATGAGGAACTCAACAGCGTGTACGGCGCGACGCTCTCGGCCGAGATGAAGGCGGGCGTCGCCAAGGGCCGTGCGGATCAGCGCTGCAAGTGACGCGTCGCTGATCGACGCGATCGCGGGCGAGTCCGTCGCCCGCTTCACCGCCGACTGGCTGGCGGTCACGGGCCTGCTGCCGGCGAGCGCCGCGCCCGTCGGCATCGCCGTCTCCGGCGGTACGGACAGTCTCGCGCTGCTGCTGCTTGCCTGCGCTTCGTTTCCAGGGGCGGTGGTCGCCGCCACCGTCGATCACGGCCTGCGCGCCGAGTCCGCCGAAGAGGCGGCATTTGTGGGGGCGGTCTGTGCCCGGATCGGCGTTCCGCACAGCATCCTGCCGCCCCGGCCGGAGATGCTCGCGGGCGGCAATCTCCAGGATCGGGCGCGGGCGATGCGTTATGCCTGCCTGGCCGATTGGGCGACGGCATGCGGTGCGCCCTGGGTTGCCGTGGCGCACCAGCAGGACGATGTGGCGGAAACTTTCCTCCTGCGCGCCAGGCGGGGGGCGGGGCTGGGCGGTCTCGCGGCGATGCTGCCCGCCCGGCCGCTGCGGGCGGGCGAGGGCGTGCCCTGGCTGGTGCGGCCGCTGCTCGGCTGGTCCCGCGCCGAATTGGCGACGCAGGTTGCGGCGGCCGGGATCGTCGCGGTGCAGGATCCCTCCAATCGCCACCCGCGCTTCGATCGCAGCCGGGCCCGCGCCCTGCTTGCCGACAGCCCCGAACTGCCGCCGGCCAGGCTGGCGCGTGCCGCCGCCAATCTGCGCGAGGCCGAGGCCGCGCTCGCCTGGGCGGCGGAGCGGGAATGGGGCGCCCGTGCCCATGCGGCGCAGGGCCAGGTCTCGCTCAACCTCACCGATCTGCCTCGCGAATTGCGCCGCCGCCTGGTCGCGCGGGCGCTCAAGACGGTAAACGATGCCCCGCCGCCGCGCGGTTCCGGGCTTGACCGGCTGATCGCCGCGGTGGATGCCGGACAGGTGGCGACATTGGCCGGAGTCGTGGTGCGACCGGGGCCCCGCTGGCGCTTCGCGCCGGCCCCCCCGCACCGATCACCGTGATCGATGTTGTTCCATTGTCATTAACGCCGCCATGCCTATCTTAGGGCTGGAAAGGTACCGGGTACACGATGAGCGATAACGGCAAGCAGCAGGGTCCGGAAAACGGGGGGAACAACCCCTGGATGAAGAGCCTGCTCATCTGGGTGGGTATTCTCGCAGCCCTGGCGCTGTTCGTCACCCTGTTCGACACCCGCACCGCGCAGCCTACGGGCAATGCGATCCCCTATTCGACCTTCCTCGACAAGGTGCAGTCGGGCGACGTGAAGGACGTCAACATCGCGGTCGGCTCCGGCGTCATCACCGGCACCACCAGCGAGGGCAAGTTCCGCACGAACAATCCCGGCGATCCCAAGCTGGTGGAGACGCTCCGCAGCAAGGGCGTGGTGATCAACGCGCGTCCGGAAGACAGCCCGTCGATCTGGCAGTATATCCTCGTCCAGTCGCTGCCGTTCCTGCTGTTCCTCGGCATCGCCTTCTTCGTGCTGCGCCAGATGCAGAAGAATTCGGGCTCCGGCGCGATGGGCTTCGGCAAAAGCCGCGCTCGCCTGCTGACGCAGAAGGAAGGCAAGGTCACCTTCGACGACGTCGCCGGCATCGACGAGGCACGGGACGAACTCCAGGAGATCGTCGAGTTCCTCAAGGACCCGTCGAAGTTCGCCCGCCTGGGCGGCAAGATCCCCAAGGGCGCGCTGCTGGTCGGCTCGCCCGGTACCGGCAAGACGCTGCTCGCCCGCGCCATCGCGGGCGAGGCGGGCGTGCCGTTCTTCACCATCTCGGGCTCGGACTTTGTCGAGATGTTCGTCGGCGTCGGCGCGAGCCGTGTGCGCGACATGTTCGAACAGGCCAAGAAGTCGGCGCCGTGCATCGTCTTCATCGACGAAATCGACGCGGTCGGCCGTTCGCGCGGCGCAGGGCTGGGTAACCAGAATGACGAGCGCGAGCAGACGCTGAACCAGCTGCTGGTCGAAATGGACGGTTTCGAGGCCAACGAAGGCATCATCATCGTCGCCGCGACCAACCGCCCCGACGTGCTCGATCCGGCGCTGCTGCGCCCGGGCCGCTTCGATCGCCAGGTGCAGGTGCCGCGTCCCGACATCGAAGGCCGCGTGAAGATCCTGCAAGTGCACATGAAGAAGGTGCCGATCGCACCCGACGTCGATGCCCGCGTCATCGCGCGCGGCACGCCGGGCTTCTCGGGTGCCGATCTCGCCAACCTCGTCAACGAAGCGGCGCTGCTTGCGGCCCGTCGCGGCAAGCGGCTGGTGGCGGCGCAGGAATTCGACGACGCGCGCGACAAGGTGCTGATGGGCGCCGAGCGCCGCTCCATGGTGATGACCGACGACGAGAAGCGGATGACCGCCTATCACGAAGCCGGCCACGCCCTGGTGTTCGCGCACGAGCCCACCGCCGATCCGATCCACAAGGCGACGATCATCCCGCGCGGCTTCGCGCTGGGCATGGTGCAGCCGCTGCCGGAGCGCGATTCGTACAGCTATCACCGCGACAAGATGCATGCCGACATCGCCGTGGCCTTCGGCGGCCGCGTCGCCGAGGAACTGATCTTCGGCTATGACAAGGTCAGCTCGGGCGCGTCGAACGACATCATGCAGGCGACCCGTCTCGCCCGCGCGATGGTCACGAAGTGGGGCCTGTCGGATACGCTGGGACCGCTCGACTTCTCGGAGAGCGAGGACAGCTTCACCGGCTATTCGGTGCAGCGTTCGAAGCCGATGTCGGACGAGACCGCGCGGATGATCGACGCCGAAGTGAAGCGCTTCGTGGAGAAGGGCCTCAACCGCGCGCGGCAGATCCTGGGCGATCATACCGATCAGCTCCACACCATCGCGCTGGCGCTGCTCGAGTATGAGACGCTGACCGGCGAGGAGATCAAGAAGCTGATCGCGGGCGAGACGCTGGACCGCGGCGACCCCACCGGCACGCCGGGAATGCCAGCGGTGGGCGGCACCTCGATCCCCAAGACGCGCAAGCTCAAGGATCCGTTCGGCAATCCGGCGCCGCAGGGGGCGTGACGCCTTCGGCATTGCCGGGATCATCCTTGCTACGATAGAGAACGCTCCCGGGAACCCTTCCGGGAGCGTTTTTGCATGGCTCGACTGTTTCTTGCCGCGGGCGGGCTGATGCTCGTGGCCCTCCCCGCGCAGGCGATGAGCGTGGCCGAGTTCCTCGCCAAGGTGAACGCGCTCAAGGCCAAGGGCGCGATGGCGATGTTCTCGTCGGACATCGGCCTGCTGAAGCAGGAGATCGACGGGGCGTCGGCCGGGTATCGCGGCGATCTTGCCGCCGCCGTCGCCGCGGGCCGCCCGCCGAGCAGTTGCCCGCCGCCCAAGGGGCAGGTGAAGATGGGCAGCAATGAACTGATCGCGGCATTCGAGAAGATCCCGCCGGCCAAGCGCGGCATCAGCGTGAAGTCTGCCTTCGCCGCGATGATGCAGCAGCGCTTCCCCTGCAAGTGATCCTGTAAACATAGGATAGTATTGCCGTTATTCGCGGAACACCTCTTGTTCGCGAGCGGTTGGTTCGTCGTTGTCCGGCAGAAAGCCGCCGGGCACATCGTTTCACCAAGCGCAAGGAGCGGACCGATGGACTATCGCAAGCTGGGATTGGGACTGGGCGTTTTCTCGATCGGACTCGGCATCGCCGAACTGGCCGCGTCGAAGCGGATCGCGCGGGGGCTTTCGGCGGAAGACCATGACGGCGTGGTGCGGGCGTTCGGCGCGCGCGAGCTGCTGGCGGGCGCGGCGCTGCTATCGGGCCCGGCGCACAGTGTTCGAGTGTGGAACCGGGTGGCCGGCGACGCGATGGACATCGCAGCACTGGGGCTCGCCGCACGCCGAGCGCCGCAGAACAAGGCGGTGTGGGGCGCGATCGCCTTCGTCGCGGCAGCGACCGCGATCGATATCGTGACCGCGCTCGGGCTGGACCGGACCACCGGCAAGACCTTACCGGTCGGGCAGGAGGAGGAAGCGGATGCGGGCAGCCCGGCATCTGCGGAAACGCCACCGGTGGTGGAGGGCAAGGCCACGTCGATCGAGCCGGGCGGTGCGCAGGCCCTCACGCCAGCAGCGGGGTGAGCCTTCCCCCCTCCCGCCTGCGGGAGGGGGATTAAAAGGCAGGAGGAGGAGGGTTTCCTACTCCCCCTTCGTCGTCGCGTTCGGGTTCGGCCCGCCTTCATAGTTGATATGGCTCTGCCCGCCATGGCCCATCAGATGGCCCGGGCCTTCCTTGCGCGCCTTTTCCGGATAGGGATTGGGATAGGCGCCGCCTTCGCTCTCGCCTTCGCTCCGGCCATGGGTATCGACGTCCGAGACGCCGTCGGGTGCGCCCTTGTGCGCGTCGCCGCCGCTCGCCTGCATCGGCTGCTTGTCGGTCATTCGCCAAACTCCTGATTTTTCTGCGGTTGTACGCCGTCAACGAAGCGGTGCGCGCGCCCGTTCCGTTGATCGGCTGCGTCGTTCAACGGCGCGGCTGCAGCTATGTTGAAGAAGCCGGAACGAGCGGCGCAGTCGTTCACGCTTTGAAGAGCAGTTGATGCACGTTAATCACAAATAATCGATCAATGCAGAAGTATATGAACCATGTGCAATTCCATCCGCTCTCTTGCCGGACGCAAATTCCCAAGGAGAGACTGCATGTTCATGCACAACAAGCGCCTGCAATATACGGTGCGGGTGGCCGAGCCGAACCCGGTCCTCGCCTCGCTGATGCTCGAGCAGTTCGGCGGGCCGGATGGCGAGCTGGCGGCGGCGATGCGCTACTTCACCCAGGGGCTGGCGGAGGACGATCCCGGCCGCAAGGACCTGCTGCTCGACATCGCCACCGAGGAGCTGAGCCATCTCGAAGTGATCGGCTCGATCGTCGCGATGCTCAACAAGGGCGTGAAGGCGCACATCTCCGAAGGCGACATGGAGGAGGCCGAGCTCTACATGTCGCTCACCCAAGGCGGCAACAGCCACACCCAGGCGATCCTGTACGGCGGTGGCCCGGCGCTGACCAATTCGGCGGGCGTGCCGTGGACGGCAGCCTATGTCGACAGCCGCGGTGATCCCACCTGCGACCTGCGCTCGAACATCGCGGCGGAAAGCCGGGCGAAGATCGTTTATGAGCGGCTGATCAACATCACCGACGATGCCGGCATCAAGGACGCGCTCAAGTTCCTGATGACGCGCGAGGTGGCGCACCAGAAGTCGTTCGAGAAGGCGCTCTACGCGATCGAGGACAATTTCCCGCCGGGCAAGCTGCCGGGTGTGCCGGAATATGCGAGCATGTACGTCAACACCTCGCAGGGCGAGGGCGACATGCTGGGGCCGTGGAACGATGGGCCGGAATGGGACCGGGTGGACGATCTCCAGCAGGTGCTGCCCGTCGACAATGGGGACGGCATGCCGACGGTGAGCCTGGGTTCGGCGGACACGGCAGCGCTGACCCAGCTGGCGGAGCGGACCAAGTCCGATCCTGGCAGCAACCCGACCACCGGCGCCGATCTCGCCGCCGGCCCGGGTGCGGGGCGGACCAAGAGCGACGTGGAAGCCTGAGGCTTCGGCCCGGCCGGGCATGCTGCTCGGCCGGGTCTTCCTTCAGCGGCGCTCGATCCTGTCGAGCCAGGCACCGAGCCGGCCGCGCGAATAGGTCATCGCCTGGTAGAGGCCGAGCGAGGCCTTGGCCCAGCGAAGGTACAGCCCCGGCATGCCGGCCCGATCCGCCGCCCAGGCGACGCGGTGGCTCCATGCGGCAATGCCCGCGCGGGTGCGATAGACCAGCTTGCGCCGCCAGCCGATCCCCGCGGCGCCGGGCGCGACGCGCTTCTTCGGACGGATCCCCCGCCGCGCCCAGGTGAGCCGATAGGCGAGCCCCTCGCGGCGGTGCCGCAGCCCGGCATCCTGCGTGCCGGCGATGAAATCGGCGTCCACGGCGTCTAGCGCCAGCCGCCCGTCGTCGATCGCCTCCGCCACGATGTCGCGCAGCTGCGGCGACCGAACGATCACGACGTTGGTGCCGTGCCCGTCTGAGGAATAGGGCTCCACCCAGGCATCGCCGAACGCAATGTCCGCGGTTTCGGCAACGACGTCGTCGCACATGTTGCAGGCGCTGTTCTGGAAGAAGCCGGCGCCCCAATCGCCGTCCGCCAGATGCCACCAATCCTGCCAGCGGGCGCTGCCGTCGGCGAGCGTCAGGTGCGCGGTGTACCAGTTGGCCGGGCGCTCCGCGTCCTTCCGGCGATATTCGACGGCGGTGACCGCATCCGGATCCACGTCCAGCTGCCAGGCGAAGCTGTCTACTAGCCGCCCGCTCTTCATATGGCCGCAGAACAGCCCGAGCGTGGCCGTGATGCGTTCGGCGAGCACCGGCTCGGCCGCGCGGGCGAGATGCACCGCCTTGAGGAAGCAGGGGATGCCGACCACGGCATAGCGCCCGGGCACGCGGCGAATCTCGTCGAGCACATGGGCGAGATGCACGGGATGGTAGCGCGAGCGCGCGCCCTCGGCGATCTGCTCGAGGCTCCGCGAGACGCGATAGTCGAAATGCGGCGCGCCGGGGCCGGGCAGCGGCACGACATGCGCGACACCGTCGATCATGCCCCGGCGCAGCAGCTCTGCGGCAACCCAGCTGACCATGCCGCCCGAGCTGCCGCCCGCGCGGAAAGCGCCCTCCACGACATGGCCTACATGGGCCGATTCGAAGCGACCGATCCGGCGATCGGCGGCGGGCGCGCCCGGGAAGCGATCTTCGGCGATCGCATCCTCGTCCACCGCCTGCGGCGAGAAGGGGCAGGTGGCGGCGAAGCGCGGTGTCGGCGTTTCGCGCCAGTCGGGCGGACCTTGCGGCTTCAGCTGGCGATAGCCGTCCCACCCCATATGCCCCCCGCCGCCGGCCGAGGCGCAGGCGCCGCAGCCGATGCACAATCCGGAGCGAACGATGGCGGCGGGGCTCGGCGCCTCAGCCAAGCACCTTGTCCAGATAGACGTTAGACTGGTCGCGCATCGCCGCGATCCGGCCGCCGATCGCGGGGGCGAGCGGCGTATCGAGGATCGCGCCGAGATCGATCGGGGCCCCGGGCACCAGCAGGTGCCGCTCGGCCCCGAGCATCGCGGTCAGGTCGCGCACCTTGTTCATCCGGTAGGGCGATATCGCGCAAGCGAACGGCTTCGCGTTGAGCAGCGCGAACACGCAGCCATGAAAGAAGTTGGTCAGCACCGCCTCCGCTCCCGCCATGGCGGCGGCGAAGTCGTGCGGGCCGGCATCCAGCCACTGCTCGTCCGCCCAGTCGTTGCGATAGCCGATGCTGACCAGCCGGATGCCGCGTGCCGACGCCCAGGCGCGGGCCGCATCGGCAAAGGCGGCGGGCATGCCATGGCCATAGACCAGCGCGTACCGCCCCGCGGGCACCGGCACCGCCGCGTCGTGCGCGGGCGGGAACTGCAGGCAGGGATCGAGCACCAGCACCGGCTCGCGGCCGATCGCCTGGGCGACCAGCCGGCGGCTGTTGGCGTCGCGCACCGCGATCATGTCGAAGCGGCGGAGCTGGTCCTGCCAATAGGGATCGAGCCCGGCATCGGCATCATAGCTGCCGAAGCTGGCGGCATAGGCGGCGACGCATTCGGCGTTGAGCCCCTGGCCGAAGAAGATCGATGCGCCGCCATACCAGGGGTGGCGCAGGTTCCATACCTCGTCGCTGCCGACCAGCACGGTATCGACATGCGGCATCTCGAGCGGATCGACGAGGTCGAAGCCGGGCGACAGGGGCAGCGCGTCGAACGCGCAGAGGAACTTGCGCAGCTTGGCGCCGTAGCGCCGCCGATCCTCGGCGCTGGTGCGGACCGGCAGGGTCGGCTGGAGCGCGCTCCGCCATTCGGCGCGGGTCACCCGGGGCGATTCATGATCGAGCAGCATCACCCGGTGGCCACGCGCATGCACCCCCTCGACCAGGCAGCGCGCCTGCCAATAGGAGCCGTAGTTGATGCAGCGATGGAAGGTGAGGATGCCGACGCTGCGCGTCTCGGTGCGCAGGTCGTAGAGAAGCGTCGAAGAATCGTCGGTACCGGGAAGTTTCATGCGCGCGCGCGCCCGGTGCCGGAAACGGCCGAAGCCATGTGGTGTCCTCCCTTTGGTCGCGCGTTGAACGTCGGGGAGGGCGGGCGGTTGCGCGCGCGGGTGCGAAAATCCGCGCCGGCGAACCTCGAAGGCAGCATCGGACCCAGGCCGGGCTTTCCGCCCGCTCGAAAAGATGGAGCTCGGCCGGATCGGCGGTCTAGGTCTCGCCGTGCCGGGCCCAGAGGACGCTGTAGCGCACGATCGCGGCTATGCGTGGCGATCGCGGAACATCCCGTGTCCGCCACGCACATTGCGATGCTAGCTCGTCACGGGACGATCGTGGAGACAGTCGCGATCGGAAGGATGGTTGAGGAAATGACGTTCACGAACTTCTGGATGTCCGCCAGCGGCGCATTGGAGACGTACAGCACATCCTTGTCGTGAATGGGAAATCCCTGCGCCAGGAAGAACGTCGCGGGATCCTTGAAGTTGACGCGATAGATCACGGGAATCTTGCCGTCCGGCGTGGTGCGTGCGCCTGCGGCCAGTACCGGATCCATTGCCGCCGGGTCTTCCAAGCGGAAGATGAACAGGCCCTTCACGTCCGCGCGCTGATCCTGAAGTCCGGCGACGCGACCGAGTGCCTGCACGAGCGTGATGCCGGTTCCCTCGAACGGCACCTCTTCGTTCCGCCCGGTTGCGCCAAGCGCGGTGAAGCTGAACGGCTGGAACAACGCAGTGACAACATCGTCTGCCTGAAGCCGGATGTTCTGGCGGGGATCACGAATAACGGCCTGGAGCGGCATGGCCGCAATCCGCGGTCCGCGCGTGATCTGAATCGTCACCTTGCCGACCGGTTGCTTCACACCACCGACGCTGGCGATCACGTCCAGCAGTCGTTCCCCCTTCGAGGTGAGCGGCACGCGCGCGCTCGAACTGACGTCTCCGACCACGGTCACGTTGCTGGCCGCGTTGCGAACCAGGCGGACGATGGTCTGGGGCTGATGGGCAATGCCGACGAGGCGGCGGTTCACCTCCTGGGCGATCTGCGTGGTCGTACGGCCGGCCGCCTCGATACGGCCGACAAAGGGTACGACGAGCATGCCGTCTGCGCCAATCATCTGTTCGGGCAGCGACGTGCCGCGCGCAGTGCTTGTCGAGGCGTTCAAGCGCGCCTCGCCACCTACCGCGCCAAACAGGGCGGCCGGCGGCGCTTCCCAGATGGCGATGTCGATCACGTCGCCCTTGCCGACTACCGTGCCGGCGGCAAGGCCGTCGCCGAGGCTGTCGGCGAAGGAGGCCTTGCCCTCAGCCGCGATGATGCGTCGGGCGATTGCGTCGCTCAGGTCGATGACGCGGATGTCGGCATTGTCCACCGATCCGCTCGCCGCGCGATCGACAGCGCGCGAGGAAGGGCCGGCAGCGGGCATCACGGAGCAAGCCGCCAGAGATGATAGGGCGGCACTCAAGAGAGCGATGGTTCGAACGGGATACCGCAAGCCGTAAGTCATACAGATTTCGACATTCTCTACACATTTGCCGCCGGATAACGGCGCTTGCGCGACGCTATGGCCCATCGCTTCGTTCAAATCAATTCGCCCGAAAATGAACGACGAACCGGAGTTCGGCGATTATCGACAAGGACTAGCTGCCCCTGTATCTGGCAGTATCGCTGCGCGCCGCTGGACATCTTCATGAAGCGTCTGAAAGTTGTTTATCTGACGTCCGTTCCTATCGCTACTAGTCAGCGGAACGGTGGTTCGATATGTTGCCGAAATCACCTGCGGCGTGTCGCTGACGATGACGCTATCGATTGTGTGGCATATCTTGTCGGGTCGGAGGCGCATCGGGAGGCCTGTGTTCTGGAAGCACGGCGCAGCTGTGAAATCGCTCGATATTTTCCGATTTCGGTCGATGGGCTTTCGATTACTGCGCCACCGCCTGGTGCTTCTTTTGGGCAGCGTCGCTGGCCGTTCATGCACGAATATGCTGCGATGGGGAATCGCGCCGCAATCTCGGAGATATCCAGCGCGCTCGACGCGGATGCGCCCGACGTGATTGTGGTTGATCACCTCTATTCTGCGCTGTTCCTGTCCGATGCTGTGTTCAAGCGCTGGCCTGTCGTTACGATCCTGCTGAATAGGGAAGTCGATTTCTTCAACGAAATCGTGAGGCGTGGCATGCGATTCTACGATGCTCCGCCCAGCCCGTTCGCAGCTTCCCGCCTGCGCCGCTTTGCGAGCGCGGTGGTCCGCGATAGTGCCGGCGTCGTTGCGATCGGCCGAAACGACCTCCCGCGGCGAGGGCGCCAAGCCGGCAAGTTCAACGTGGTCGAACCATATCTCGATGCGGCGGAGGTGCCTTGGCAGGGAAGCGAATCCACCTCGCTCTTTTTCATTGGTAGCCATCATCATTATCCGAATGCGCTTGCGATCGAATGGATTGCCCGTTGCTTCGCGCCTGCCATCTGGCGGCTGCGGCCGGACATTCGATTGCGGATCATGGGCATGGATGCCGCCGAAGCGCCGCTGAACTATCATGCGCCGAACGTCAAATTTCTAGGCTTTGGCGATGACGAAGCCGCGCAAGCGCTGTTTGTCGGGAGTGCGGGGTTGCTTGCCCCGATCACCAACAATTTCGGTGCGAAGTTCAAGCTGACGGAAGCGGCCAGTTTCGGCACGCCGTTCTTCGCTTCGGCTGCTGCTCTCAGCGGGATGTCCTATATCCCGAATGCCGAGGTCATCGATCTCGGCGATCCTGACGGCGCGGCAAAGCAGATCGCCACGGCGGTGGAGCCGGCACGGCTTGCAGCATATCATCGCGCCATTCGGGCTAGTCATCGCGCCTATGTGCAGGCGCAGCAAGGGCGATGGTCCGCAATCGCAGTGGCTGCGATCGCGCGTTTCGGCTGAATTCGGGCATTGCATTGTTTCCCCGGCGCCGCTGTTCGCACGACTGTCATGCGCGGCGCCGCTGATCCTGCTATTGCCCTACCCGCCACCCTCATCTATCGCCCGTCCAGTCGCCGTGTTCCTCCGTGATCGCGAAGATGTTTCTAAGGGTGTTTCAATCCCGTGCCGTTGACCTATGCGCAGAACTTCGAAGACGTTATCTTGTGGCGCGCTCTCTGCAGCATCGAGCATGGTTTCTACATCGACGTTGGAGCGCAGGACCCGACCTTTGATTCGGTAAGCCGGCACTTCCATCAACATGGCTGGCGCGGCGCTCATGTCGAGCCGAACCCAGAATATGCAGCAATGCTGCGAGCGGCTCGACCGGGGGACCGGGTGATCCAGGCCGCGGTTGCCGCCGAACCTGGTCTTTCGACCTTCTATTCATTTTCCGGCACCGGGCTGTCGACCGCGGTCGAACGGGTGGCCCACCGACATGTCGACAATGGATTCTCGCTGGAAGAGCTGACGGTTGCCTGCATCACGCTTGACATGGTCTTCGCCGAGTGCGGGGAGCCCGAGGTCCACTGGCTGAAGCTTGACGTCGAGGGGTTCGAACGTCCTGCGCTGGAAGGCTGGACGTCCCAGGTTCGCCCCTGGATCGTCGTCGTGGAAGCCGTCGAAATTGGCGGTCGGACGCCGAACCATGACGTGTACGAGCCTGTCCTGTTGGCGAAGGGCTACCACTTCGTCTATTTCGACGGGCTGAACCGTTACTACGTTTCCGACGCGCATCCCGAGCTCGACACCCATTTTGCGTATGGGCCCAGCCTGTGGGACGACATCCAGTCTCCGCGCGAAAGCCGGATGTCGCGCGTGCTGATCGAGGAGATCGCGCAGGACCGGGCGGCCTTACAGCGCTCGCTGGACGATCGCGACGCGGAACTGGCGGCGCTCCGGGAACAGATCGGAGCAATCGGCTCGCAGCTGGCGGTCGCCGAGGTCGAAGCCGAAGCGGCGAAGCGTGCCGCCGACGAAGTCGTCAGCCTGCGCGAGCAACTGGTCCGGGCATCCACCACACTCGACCTCGTATCCGAGCAGGCGCGGGTAGGCGCCGGCGCGGTAGAGTCCCTCGAATTGCTTCGGCGGCGGCACCAACGACTGCGTCGTGCGTACGCAAAGCGCCACAATGAGGCTCTTCGCGCCGCCGGGCAGGTCGACACCCTCCTGGATCTTCAGCGGCGCTTGCTGGCGGACCGTGACGAGGCGTGCGTTGCGCTGGCCCTTCTGGAGCATCGCGCCGAGCAGGAGCGCGCTGGCGCGGCGGCGACGGAGAAGCGTGTGGAGGAGCACGCGCGGGCTTCGGAAGAGCTGCGGCGACGTAACGAAACGCAACGACACGAGCACGCAAAGGAAGTGGGACGGCTGCACCAGGCCGCTTCGGATGCGAATGCCCAGGCACAGGCGCTGGCGGGGGAACTCGAGACGATTGCGGCAGGTCCGAGCCGATGGGCGCGGGCGCAGGCGCAACAGGCACTCGCGCGCGCACCCGTTTCCGGCTTGGCCTCGGGCGGCAGTTCCGTCGAGGTCGCCCGCAGCATCGAGGACCTCTTTCAGGCCGGCGATCGGCAGTTCGTCGACGCGTGTTTCAAGACGCTGCTGGGGCGACCGGCCGATCCCGCCGGGCTGGGCTTCTATCTGCAGCGCTTGCGGGAAGGCCGATCGCGCGCGCGGATCGTGCGCGATATCGCCGGTTCTCCCGAGGCGCTGGCACATGCCGCGCAGCTTCCGGGTCTGCACGCCTTTCTGCGGTCACGCCGGGGGCGCGGCGGGCGCTTTTCGTCGTTGCTCGGGCGTGCGCTCTCTGGCCGCTCGCGACGCGCGCTGCCCGCCGGGCGATCGGCCGAGAGCGGGGCGGCGTGGCTACGTGAATTGCTCGACCTGCCGGACGAGGCTTTCATCCGCGGCGCATTTGATGGCGTGCTCCGGCGCGAACCGCGTCTCGAAGAGGTGGATCGGTTTGTCGCCGCGCTCGCGGGTGGGGAAGACCGGCTGACGCTGCTCGCCAGGTTGCGGTGGTCGCCCGAGGGGCGCCGCACGCCGGCAGCTGCAGCGGTTCGCCAAGCGACCGGCTGGTACGCCACGAGGAACTGGCCGTGGATCGGGCCGCTGCGCGAGCGGCGCGCGCTCGAACATTGGCGTGGAGGTCTCCATGCACTGCGGCATGCCGCCGAGGGTAAGCTTTCGTTGCTCGAGGACCGCGTGGCTGCCCTTGGCGGTCGCCGCGCACCCGGTCGGTACATCGTCTGGGCCGGTGGCGGCGCGCCGCCGGAAGGGCGGTCGATCTGGTATGCCGGGGCCGCCGATGTGGCGCTGGCCGCGCGCATGGCCGGTTCCGGCGCCAGGCTCGAAGCGATCGCCTGTACGGATGAAGGCACCGCACGGCGTTTCACGGATGCCGGGATCGAGTGTCCGGTTCAGTCCGTCGGCATCCTGGACGGCGTGACGCGCGATGCCGCGCTCGGTCGATTGCAGGACTTCATCGGCAGGCTGGAGCGGACACGCGACCAGCGCGCAGCCCTCTCCTCACGGCCCCTGCGCGTTGCGATCCTCTCAACCTGGAATGAAAAATGCGGGATTGCCACCCACGCGAGCGAACTCGCGAGCGCGATGGGACCTGATCGGCCGTCGGTCCTCGCGCCGAAGCATGCGCCTGCCCTTGGCCCCGATGGCGACAACGTCCACCGCCTGTGGACGAAGGGCAAGGACGGCAACGGGTTCGAACAGGTCCGCGCCTATATTGCGGAGCAGCGGCCCGAGCTGCTGATCGTCCAGTACAACTTCGGGTTCTACAATCACCCCGAGCTGAATGGCCTGCTCCAGTTCGCGGCGGCGTCGGGGGTCGCGACCTTCGTGATCCTGCATGCGACGAAGGAGCCTTCGCCAGAACCCGGATTTCAGCTGGTTGAGCTGGCGCCGGGCCTGTCTGCGGCAGCGCGGGTGATCGTGCACAACGCCAACGATGTGGACCGATTGCGCACGATCGGCGTGCAGGGGAATGTCCTGCTGCTGCCGCCCGGTGTGCGTCGCGGGCAACCCCAGGCGCGACGGATGCCGCCCGGCGCGCGGCCGATCCTGGCGACGTTCGGGTTCTGCCTGCCGAACAAGGGGCTGGTGGAGATCGTCGAGGCCGTCGCCTGCCTGCGAAAAGCGGGCGTGCAGGCGCGTCTCCGCATGTTCAACGCCCTTCATCCGCATCCCGATTCCTCGATCGCGCTTGCGGCGGTACATGCGGCGATCGCCCGGCATGGCCTCGACCACGATGTCGAGGTCTTTTCGGATTTTATGGACCTCGACGTCGTGGACCGCGAGATTGCAGCGGCAGACCTTTTCGTGAACCCGTACCAGGAAACGGGTGAATCATCGAGCGGTGCGGTGCGCATCGGACTGCGGAACAAGGTTCCGACGCTGGTGACGCCGCTGCCGATCTTCGATGACCTGGGCGACGCGGTTCTTCGCGCTCCCGGGGTACAGGCAACAGATCTCGCGGCGGGTATCCGTGCCGCATTGGCCGAGGCGGCAGACCCCGCCGCGGCGCGCGCGCGGGAGAAACGCCTCGAGGATTGGCTCATGGAGCATGATTTCGATCGACAGGGCCAGCATATGATCCGCATCGCCCGCACGATCAACTTCCAGATACTTCTCGAAAACGGACGCGCAAACTGATGACTGACACTATCCTCGTACCCGTCTCCGCCGGCGAACTGATCGACAAGATCACGATCCTGAATATCAAGCAGGCACAAATCGCCGATGACGCGAAGTTGGCGAACATTCGCTACGAATTGGCCGAGCTGGAAAAGGTAAGGGCGCGGCTGATCGACAGTGTAGGAGATGCCTATGCGCAGATTCCTGCGCTCGAGCAGGAGCTTACCGACGTTAATCTGAAGCTGTGGAATGCCGAGGATGCCATTCGTGACCTCGAGCGCGACGGGAACTTCGGTTCAGCGTTCGTCGATGTTGCTCGCTCCATCTATCGCCTGAATGACGGCCGCGCTTCGGCAAAGCGCAAGATCAACCTGGCGCTTGGCTCGTCGATTGTTGAAGAAAAAGGCTACGCTCAGTATTAATTCGAAACTGGATTGAACATGTCCCAGAAACCGCGCGGCGTCTTCATCAACACGGCCAAGGCTACTTGCAGCATCCATGAGAGCGGCAGGATGGTGTACGCCTGCCTGGAGCGCTGCGAGGATGTGAGCCTCGATTACTACTCGCTCGACATGCTGGATGTTGACGCGCTGTCCGCAACGGGGCGGTTGTTGCTGAAGCCCGGCGTCGCGGCCGAGGCTCCGCGCGACGCATATGATTTCTGGGTGTTCAACTGGCATTTCATCACGATGGCGATGCATCTGGAACCGGCGGTGATCGCCAGGATCCAGCAGCCGAAGTTCACGGTCGTGCTCGAACTCGCGCCGGGCGACCCGCTGCAATTGGTGCCGCCCAATGTCTTCGACGCGTATATCGCGCTCGATCCGTGCGCGACGAAGAGCGGGGCCATCTATCCGTTCCCGCGCCCGCTCGAAGGCTCCGCCCGGCGACAGGATACGCTCCCGCGGGAAGTTCCCGTGATTGGATCGTTCGGGTTCCCGACGCCCGGCAAGGGCTTTGACGTCGTCGTCGCGGCCGTCAATGCGGAGTTCGAGCGCGCGATCGTTCGAATCAACGTGCCCGCCGGCGACTTCGTCTTCACGGACAAGATTCACCGCACGAACTATACACGATACCTGGAGGAGTACTGCCGGCGTATTGCGAAGCCGGGCATCGAAGTGCGGTTCAGCTTCGATTTCATGCGACCGGAAGAACTCGTCCACTGGTGCGCCGAGAATGACCTGAATTGCTTCATGTACAATCGCGCGCAGCCCGGGCTTTCGGCTACGACGGACCAGGCGATCATCGCCGGCCGGCCGCTGGTCACCTCGAGCAACGATACCTTCCGGCACATTCATCACTATATTCCGCCCTATCCGCTGACGTCGCTGCAATCGGCGCTTCGGGACTCCGGATCCGGGGTCGAGGCTATGCAGCGAGATTGGTCGCGGGGAGCGTTCAACCGGCGATTCTCGAGCATGCTCCGCGACTTCGGCGTGCTCGAGCGGTCCGAGACGGCAGCGGACGAGGCGCCGGCTGCCTTTGCGGTTCCCACGCGGGTTCTGGTGGCTGGCCCGGGGCTGGGAGTGTCGGGGCTCTACGAACGCACCAACCGTGCGGCCACGGCGCTGGCGCGAACTGGTGCGTTCGACGTCCGAACCGTCGATGTCGGGGATGCGCATGCGCTGGCAGCCGTGCTCGCGGAGGACGGTCCCGATGTTCTGCTGCTCGCGGATCCCGCCAACCTGCTCGGTGCGCCGGACACGGCTTCCGTTCCGACCGTCTGGTTGACGGATGATGTGGCGGCAGCCTCGACCGCGACGGGCCGGACCGAGATTGGTCTGCAGCCGATCATCCCGTACCAGACCGTCACCAGCGAGCTGAACGAGACGACGACCGTGTGGTTGCTCGGTTTCGCGGCGGACGAGCCGGTGCTCCGGAATGCGTTGCGGCGGGTCGCGCAGGAACTGCCCGACGCTCGGGTGAACGTCCAGATGGTGCCCGACATGACGTCGGCGGCGCGCGGGCGGGCGCGCCAGATCGTCAACGACATCGCGGGCATCGAGGCCAGCCTCGAGCCCATCCCGGCGACCGGCGAAGTGGCCATCGCCCTGTATGCGCAGGCGCACCTGATCCTCGTGCGCAGCGATCCCCGCCACGCCGATCATCTGCAGAATCTCGCTGAACTGGCAATGATTACCGAGCGCGCGGTGGCGATCAGCGCGGAGGCTCCGTTCCCGGCGCTGGGCGAAACGGTCACATGGTATGAGCAGCACAGTCTGCCGAAGCTGATCGCCATGGGCGCGCAGGCGCAAATCGGCGCGCTGCTGGCCTTCGGGGAGGGGACCACCTATGCGCGCCTGCACGCGGCGCTGACTCCCCTGGCGAAGGGGCGGGCGGGGGCGCGTGCCGTGCCCGCTGCCGACTCGCCGGAGCGACAGGCCGCGCAGGCGCATGTGGAAACGGTGCGCGGGATCTACCAGGAACTGCTGGGGCGCGGACCGGATCCGATCGGCTTGCAGCATTATGTCGGCAAGCTGGAACAAGGTGTCAGCCGTAAGCGCATTGCCCGCGAAATCGGGCGGTCGGGCGAGGCGGTGGCGTATCGTGCACAGCGCGCGGTCACGGCGGGTGGTGTCCGCTCCGTTGCCGATCTGCTGAAGCTGGATGGCGAGCCTTTCGTTCATGCCGCATATAAGGTGCTGTTGGGACGCGATGCGGACCCGACGGGCCTGGCCCACCATCTTGCTCTTTTGGAGGATGGCGAGGATCGCGCCGCCGTGATCCTGGGTCTTCATCGATCCGCGGAGGGGCAGGCGTTTGCAAGCGCGCTTCCCGGGCTCGTGGAACTGGCGCGAAAAGGCCCGCGCCGCGGGGTTCTGGCGCGGTGGCTGGGAAAGCGGCACCGCGCTGCGCGCTTCGATCGCCAACTGCTGAATGCGATCGATCACCGTATCGGCCAGCTTCAGAATGCCTTCTCCGAACTCGAGGCGCGTCCGGCACCGATCGTCGTCGAACTGCACGGTACGCCCGCCACGTCGGCCGGGCAGTCGGCGACGGATACGGTGGGCGCGCCACCGTCAGCGACGCCTGTCGACGGCGCCGTCGCCGTGATGCCGGCGCATCCCGCAGGCGCCGTCTACGTGCTTGGCAGCCTCGACGGTGGTGTCGATCATGCTGCGCTGGGCGAGGCGATTACCACCGGCATCGGCGTGCGTCCGGTGCGGGGCGTGCAGTGGAATGCCTCGGCGAAGCGACTGGACGTCGAACCGCTGCAGGCGGGCAGGAGCGGCGGCGCGCCCTCGCCCTCCGGTGACGCAACGGTCGTGTATCGGCTTGAGCAGGCGAGCATCGGTGCAAACGATCTTCTTCTCGTTTTCGGACCCGCCTCGGCGGATCCCGGTGCCGATACCGTGCTGGAAACCAACATCATCCTCGAATGCCGTCGGTTGGGGCTGACCAATGCGATCGTGGTGGATGATGCCTGTGTCCTGCGCCGCGGGCGCAGCGCGAGGGACGAGCATTTTCTGCAGTCGTTGTTGCTCGCGGATTGCCTGGTCGCAACCTCCGCGAACGCATTGCACGAACTCGAAGCCTTTTTCGCCAACGCGCAGCGGGCGACCTACGCGCCGCCGCGCGCGGCCATGGCGCGCGGCTCCGGTCCGGGCGTCGATCTCGCGCGCATCGAATCGGCGGCGGATGTCGCTGGAACGGTGTTGCGGGAAGCGAATGCGATCGACGTGACGCTGGTAACGGAAGGTCCGGCCGATCGTACCGCGGCGTTCGTTGCCGGCCTTGAAGCTGCCGGGGCGACCGTTCGCCCGGTCGAGGCTCATCGGGGTGGCCTGCGCCGCCTTGGCGATGCCGCCAGCGAAGCCACCGCGCCGCGTTGGGTTCTGGTCGATTGCGGTGTCGACATGGCGGGCCTGCGCGACATCCTGGCTGCTGCTTCGGCTGCGAATGCGCAAGTCGCGCTGTTGGCAAGCGACGGGACTCGGATCGCCCGCCTTTTCGAGGCGCCGGACGTGGCCGAGGTCCTCCCGGGCGTTGAGGCCGTTCTGTGCACCAGTGCCGCGATCGTGGATCAGGTCTGGAAGGCGATGCTGGCCCGCCGTGTCCATTATCCCGCGGCAAGCAGCCGCATCGTGCCGCTCGACGGGGCGAAGGGGCGCGTGGAGCGCTCGGCGAGCCGGATCGCCGCGGTCCTTGCCCGGCACGTGCCGAATGCGGGACGCAAGGCGTTGCCGCTCTCCGCCAAGGGAGCGGGCGAGGTGCGGCGTCCGCTCCTGTCCGTTTGCATCAGCACCTATAATCGGGCGGGCTGGCTTCGCGCGAGCTTGGAGAACATTGCGCGTCAGCTTCCGGCGGCTCGCGGCGACATCGAAGTCCTGGTGGTGGACAACGCCTCGCCGGACGACACGCCCGCTGTTTGTGCGGCGTTCTCCCATCGTCCGGACTTCCGGTTCATTCGCAATCGCGTGAATGTGGGCATGCTCGGCAATCTGGCGGTCACCGCGCAGCACGCGCGCGGCGACTATGTCTGGATTCTGGGGGACGACGACCTGACGCGGGACGGTGCGATCGACAAGGTGGTAGACGTCCTCCATCGCCATCCTGCGGTCGAGCTCGTCTACATGAACTATGGCTATACGAGCGAGGCTGCCCCCGCGAACGTGGAGGATTTCCCGGCCTTCCTGAACGGCTTCAACGTCCTGCAGGAGGCCGGGCCCGACGAGCTGGGGACGGTGGCGAGCATCGCGGCGAAGACGGAGAATTTCTATACGGCGATCTATTCGCACGTGTATCGCCGTGATCACGCGCTGCGCGCCTACTGCCAGGATACCAGCGGCCGCACGTTCGCGTCGATGCGTTCCTGCATTCCGACCAGCGCCTATGTGCTCAGCGAGATGGCTTCGGCGCCGGCCTACTGGATCGGCGAACAGATGCTGGTGGTAAACTCGAACGTATCCTGGGCAGCTTATGGCCCGATGCTGGACCTCGAGCATCTGCCCGAATCATGGGATATGGCCGAGCGGATCGGATGCCCGCGAAAGGACGTCGATCAGCGCCGGGCGAACCGGCTCTGGCTGGTCGAGCTGATGTGGCGCCAGCTTTTCGAGGACGACAAGGCCGGCAACAGCAACTACATCTCGCCGGAGCGCGTGCTGCTCAGGCTGCAGCACCTCGATGCATTTGCGGCTTTCGTGCCTGCATTGCGATCAGTGTACGAAACGGCCCATCTCGCCGGAAACCCTGCCGCACGCATGGCGCCCGCAGATCTTTTTGCCGCATTTGCGAAAGCATAGGGTTGACGGCCTCGTCTGCGGATGCTCACGAACACAAGGGGGGACCGGGGTTTCTGCCCTGCGTTCCACCTGACGGACGCGGTCGAGTCGAGCTTTTGTAATTTAGTTCATTGGATTGATGACGGCGTAATGGCCCGACATGCAACGAGGGAGCCTTTTGTGTCTGAATTTATGGATCAGCGTATCAAGCGTTGTCGCGCCGGGGGTGGCGAACACTTGGTCTCGGTACTGGATCTTGGCGTACAAGAACTGACCGGTGTTTTTCCGAAGTCTCCCGAACAGCACGTCACGAAGGGTCCGCTGGAGCTCGTCTGGGCTCCCAAGTCCGGCCTGTTGCAGCTGGCGCACAACTTCGACGCCGGCGAGATGTACGGCGACAACTATGGCTATCGGTCGGGCCTGAACCAGTCGATGGTCCAGCACCTTACCCGCAAGATCAACAATCTCGAAAAATATGTTGATCTGAAGCCGGGGGATGTCGTGCTCGACATCGGATCGAACGACGCCACGTCGCTGAAGGCGTACAAGACGCCGTCGCTGCGTCGCATCGGTATCGATCCCACGGGATCCAAGTTCCGCAGCTTCTATCCGGACGATATCGCCCTCGTCCCCGACTTCTTCGGTGCGGCCCAGTATCGCTCGGTGGAAACGCGTCCGGCGAAGATCATCACCTCGATGGCGATGTTCTACGACCTGGAGGATCCGATCAAGTTCGCGCAGGACATCGCATCGGTGCTGGCCGATGACGGTGTGTGGCATTTCGAGCAGAGCTACATGCCCTCGATGCTGCGCGCGGTGTCGTACGACACGATCTGCCACGAGCATCTCGAATATTACTCGCTCGGCGTGGTCAAGAAGATCCTCGAGGCGGCCGACCTGCGGGTCGTCGACGTCGTGATGAACGACATCAACGGCGGCAGCTTTGCCATCACCGCGGCGAAGAAGCATTCGACCGTCCGCGAGAATGGCGCCGTCGTCGGCTGGCTGCTCGACCAGGAAGACCGGATGGGCCTGGACACGCCGCGCCCGTATCGCGAGTTCGAAGAGAAGGTTTTCAAGCACCGCCGCGATCTGCGCGCGCTGCTCGATCGCCTGAATGCCGATGGCAAGAAGGTTCTCGGCTACGGCGCCTCGACGAAGGGGAATGTCGTCCTCCAGTTCTGCGGCATTACCGAGAAGGACATCCCGGCGATCGCAGAGGTCAACACCGAGAAGTTCGGCGCCTACACGCCGGGTTCGCAGATCCCGATCGTGTCCGAAGCAGATGCGCACGCGATGCAGCCGGATTATTATCTCGTGCTTCCGTGGCATTTCAAGAATAGCATCCTGCAGCGTGAGGCAGAGTATATCGCGCGCGGTGGGAAGTTCATCTTCCCCTTCCCTGAAATCGAAATCATCTAAGGGTATTCAGTGAAAACCGCTTTCATCACCGGTATAACCGGCCAGGACGGCGCATATATTGCGCAGTTGCTTCTCCAGAAAGGGTATCGCGTCATTGGCCTCGTCCGGCGGTCTTCGACGCAGGATATCAATGACACGCGCTTGAAGTGGCTGGGCATCAGCAATGATGTCGAGCTCGTCGACGGCGACCTTGCCGACCCTTCCAGCCTCATCCGACTGCTGCAGAAGGAGCAGCCGGACGAGATCTACAACCTCGGGGCGCAGTCCTTCGTGGGGTCGTCCTGGCATCAGCCGATGCTGACGGCGCAGATCACGGCAATGGGCGTGTTGAACATGCTCGAAGCCGTGCGCCTCGTGTGTCCGACCGCGCGCTTCTATCAGGCGTCGTCGTCGGAGATGTTCGGCCTGATCCGCGAGCCGATGCAGAAGGAGACTACCCCCTTCTACCCGCGCTCTCCCTATGCGGTCGCCAAGCTCTACGGCCATTGGATCACCATCAACTATCGTGAGAGCTTCGGGCTGCACGCGAGTTCCGGCATCCTGTTCAATCATGAGAGCCCGCTGCGCGGTCGCGAGTTCGTGACCCGCAAGGTCACGGACAGCGTCGCCCGCATCAAGCTGGGTCTGAGCAACGAACTCAAGCTCGGCAACCTCGATGCGACGCGCGATTGGGGCCATGCGCGTGACTATGTCCGTGCGATGTGGATGATGCTGCAGCAGGACGAACCGGACGACTATGTCGTCGCGACCGGGCGCACCGTCTCGATCCGCGACATGGTGAACGTGGCTTTCGCCCATGTGGGGCTAAATCCGGACGATTATGTCAAGATCGATCCGGCGCTGTTCCGTCCGGCGGAAGTCGATGTGCTGCTGGGCGACGCGTCGCGTGCGCAGGAGAAGCTGGGCTGGACCCCCACCGTTACGCTTGAAGAGATGATCCGAGAGATGGTGGATGCGGATCTCGCTCGACTGGCGTCCGCCGCCGCCTGACGCGTACCAAGAGTAAGAGGATTGTTGTGGCCGCTCCTGAACGGATAGTCGTAACCGGTGCTTCCGGGTTTGTTGGACAGCACATGGTTCGGCGACTTCGCCGGGAGTGGCCCGATGCCGCTCTGATTCTCGTCAGCCGGCGGGCGGGCCAGGTACTCGGTCACGAAGTCACCAGCCTCGATGTGGCCGATGAAGCGGCCGTAACGGCGCTGATCCGCGAGACGAAGCCCGACGTGGTGGTGCATCTTGCGGCGGTTTCGGCCATTTCGAACGCCATGGCCGACCGCCGCATGACCTGGCAGATCAATGCGATGGCGCCCTATTATCTGGCGTCTGCGATCATGGACCATTCGCCGCAATCCTATTTCCTCTTCGTCTCCAGTGCAGAGGTCTACGGGAGGTCGGCCAAGCCCGGCGTGTTGCTGGACGAATCCACTCTGCTGCAGCCGGCTAATCCCTATGCGTCGGCCAAGGCGGCTGCCGATCTGTTCGTGCAGGAAGCCGCGCTGGCTGGTCTGCGTGCCAACGTGGTGCGCCCGTTCAATCACATCGGCCCCGGCCAGTCGCTCGCCTTCGCCATTCCTTCTTTCTGTTCGCAGATCGTCGCCAGCGAACGCGGTGGCGATCGCGTCATCCGGGTCGGTTCGCTGGAAGATGTGCGCGATTTCCTGCACGTCGAGGACGTGGTCGACGCCTATGTGCAGGTGATCCGTGCGCGTGACCATCTGCCATCGGGGGCTTTCTTCAACGTGGCGTCGGGGCAGGGCGTCCGCATGAGCGACGTCCTCGACCTCCTCACCAACCTGAGCCAGGTCGATGTTCGCGTCGAACTGGACGCGACCCGCCTGCGTCAGCGGCCGCCTACCAGCGTCGTGGGTGACGCCGGCAAGCTGCGGGCGGACATCGGTTGGGCGCCGGAGCATAGTCTTCGCGAAACGCTTGCGGAGACACTTGACTTCTGGCGCCGGCAATAACGTCGGCACCGACCAGCGCAGCGTCGGTTCGCCCGGGCGAACAGTTCCTGATCATAGGGGCTCGGCATGTGCAGCCTTTCGAGCAGAGCGGGATCTTCCTCGGCAACGGCGCGTCGGCTTGGCGGTACATCCTCCCGCGAGGGCCGGACATCGGCTTCACGAATGTATTCCAGCGGCATCGGATCGGTCGCATTGCGGTTGTGAAAATCGCCCCGAAGACGTTGACGGATCGCAACGATCCCGCATTTGTCGCCTGGTTGCGATGCGGCCTGCCGATTGCGCGGCGCGCTGGTCATGGCATGCTTGACCATGATCCTGCATACCGTAAAAGGCCTGCGATCCAGTTCGCTGGTCGTGCCGAACCGCAGCCAGCCGTTGTCTTGGCCCGGCTCCGGTCACGGTCAAATGAGGTTCGCCAAGACAATGCTTCGCTTTCCTTTTGACCTCGCGTGACCAGCTGGCCGCCCAATTTCGAGTTTGCGACAAGGCATCATGAAATCTACATTTTCGAGGGCGGCGCTACTGCGGAAGCCGCTGTTTCTGGTCACGGTCGTCGTGCCGACGTTGCTGGCCATCGTGTATTTTGGCCTGCTCGCCTCCAACGTTTTCATCTCGGAGTCGCAGTTCGTTGTTCGGAGTCCGGACAAGCCTGCGCAAACCGGACTGGGTATTCTTCTCAAGTCCACGGGCTTTGCAAATGCGGGCGACGAAATTTACTCCGCACAGAACTTCATCGAGTCGCGTGATGCCCTTAATGCGCTGAACCGTAATGATTATTTGTACCGGATCTACACTTCGCCCCAAGTCTCGTTCATCGATCGGTTCGATCCGTTCGGGTTTAATGCATCCCATGAGAAGCTGTTCGAATATTACCGCAGCCATGTGGAGCTTTCCCATGACACGACCTCGTCGATCGTGACGCTGAAGGTTCGCGCATACACTTCCAACGATGCGCTGCAGGTCAACGAGCGGCTACTTCAGCTCGCCGAGGACCTCGTGAATCGCCTGAACGAGCGCGGTCGACGCGACATGATCGGCTTTGCGCAACGCGAAGTTGCCGATGCCGAAGCGCGCGCGACCCGGGCGGCACTCGCGCTGTCCTCGTTCCGCAATGCCAAGGGCGTGGTCGATCCTGAAAAGCAGGCAACGGTCCAGTTGCAGATGATCTCGAAGCTTCAGGATCAAGTCATCACGACCGAGACACAGCTCGCGCAGCTTCGAATTTTCACGCCGCAGAATCCGCAGATTCCCACGCTGCAGGCGCAGGTGCAGGAGTTGCGGCGACAGATCGCTGCCCAGTCAGCGCAGATCACCGGCAATCAGCAGTCGCTTGCGGGTGTCGCGGCGGAGTATCAGCGCCGGCAGCTGGAAAGCCAGTTCGCTGATCGCCAACTTGCCGCCGCGATGGCATCGCTGCAGGAGGCGCAGAACGAGGCGCGGCGCAAGCAGGCCTATGTCGAGCGGATCGTTCAGCCGAGCCGGCCGGACAAGGCGATGGAGCCGCGGCGGCTTCGCGGCATCTTCGTAACCTTCGCAATGGGGATCGTAGCCTGGGGCATCCTGTCGATGCTGCTGGCGGGCGTCCGAGAGCATAAGGCCTGATCCCGTGCGCGAGGACGCCGTCAGCCTGAAGATCCAGGGTCGCGTGATCTATGCGCTGTTGATGCGCGAGATCCTGACGCGCTTCGGCAGGCACAACATCGGCTTCCTCTGGATGTTCGTGGAGCCGATGATGTTCACCCTGGGCGTTACGGCGCTGTGGACGGCGACCGGCTCGCTGCACGGGTCGAATCTGCCGATCGCTGCCTTTGCGCTTACCGGCTATTCCAGCGTTCTGCTGTGGCGAAACATGCCTTCCCGCTGCATCGGTGCGATCGCGCCAAACCTGGCGTTGATGTACCATCGTAACGTCAAGATCATGGATGTGTTCGCGGCGCGATTGCTGCTGGAGGCGGCTGGTGCCACCATTTCCTTCGTCGTGCTGTCGAGCATCTTCATCTTGTTCGGCATGATTGATCCTCCCGAGGATTTGCTGAAGGTCATGGAGGGTTGGGTGATGCTTGCCTGGTTCGGCAGCGCGCTGGGCTTGCTTATGGGCGTCTTGTCCGAGGAATATGAGCTGGTCGACAAGCTCTGGCACCCGGCGTCCTATCTGCTTTTCCCGCTGTCCGGCGCAGCGTTTCTCGTCGATGCCTTGCCCGTCCGCGCGCAGGAGATCATCTTGTTCCTGCCGATGGTCCATGGTGTCGAGCTCGTTCGCGAAGGCTATTTCGGATCGAAGGTCGTCGCGCATTATGACATCGGCTACATGGCGCTGTTCACCAGCCTGTTGAGCCTCATTGCGCTTGCGCAGATGCGCAAGGTGGGACGGACGATTACCCCCGAATGATACGTCTCTCGAACATCTCGAAGCGTTATTCGACGCACGGCGGCGAAACCGAAATTCTTCACAATGTGAACCTGACGATCCGTCCGGGACGCCGGGTCGGCGTGCTTGGTCGCAACGGCGCCGGCAAGTCGACGCTGATCCGGATGATCAGCGGCGCCGAGCAGCCGACCAGCGGCACGATCGAGCGCGAAATGAGTGTCAGCTGGCCGCTGGCGTTTGGCGGTGCCTTCCAGACATCCCTGACCGGGCTGGACAATCTGCGCTTCATCTGTCGGATCTACGGCGTCGATCCTTCCGACAAGATCGATTTCGTCGAGGATTTTTGCGAACTGGGCATCTACATGCGCGAGCCGGTGCGGACCTATTCCGCCGGCATGCGCGCCCGGCTTGCGTTCGCCATCTCGATGATGGTGGAGTTCGACTGCTTCTTGATCGACGAGGTCATCGCGGTCGGTGATGCGCGGTTCCAGCAGAAATGCCATGTCGAGCTCTTCGAGCGGCGTGCCGATCGTGCGATGATCATCGTGTCGCACGATCCGAACTTCATTCGCGCGCACTGCCACGAAGCGGCGGTGCTGGTGGGTGGCCGGCTCTTCGAATTTGGCTCGATCGACCAGGCCTACGACTTCTATTCGGCCCAATGAGGGCGTTCCTGCGTGCCTTGTTCGGCAGCGATGCCGCACGCCGATCGCTGCGGCCCCGGCAACTGCTCGTCGATGTCTCGGTGATTTACCAGAGCGATGCGCGAACGGGCATTCAGCGGGTGGTCCGCGCCGTCCTGACCGGTTTGGAGCAGGCACTTCCCGCCAATGTCCAACTCGTCCCCGTAGCCGCGGCCCGGCGCCGATCCTATCGGGTCGTGCCGGCAGACTTTCTGCAGACGTCCGAACGGCCCCCCCTTGCGGCGCTACCGCGTGTCGGCCGCCGTCGTGCGGGCGACGTCTTCCTCGGGCTCGACCTGGCTGCGCACATCCAGCCACGCCGCACACGCGAATTATATCGGTGGAAGCGGCAGGGATGCCGTGTGGCAGTGGTCGTCTACGATCTGCTGCCGATCCGGCATCCGGAGTGGTTCAGCGAAGGACTGGTTGCATCGTTCGCGCAGTGGATGCGCCTGCATGCCCGATTGGCCGACACGTTCCTGTGCATTTCTCGCTGGGTCGCGAAGGACGTGGCTGCGTATCTGGAAGAAGCCGGCGTTGTCCGGCCATCGGCCCCGCAAATCTTTGCCTTCCCGCTGGGGGCGGATCTCGCGACGTCGGTACCGAGTACCGGAGTCGCCGAGCAGGACGCACCGGCGCTGCGGTTGGCCCGCGAACATGCAACGATCCTGTGCGTCGGAACCGTCGAGCCGCGCAAGGGACACGCCCAGGTCGTGGACGCGTTCGAGGCCCAGTTCGAAGCGGGTACCGACGGCGTGCCCTGGGGGCTGGTTCTTGTAGGACGCGCCGGCTGGAAGACGGAGCCGCTTCAGGAGCGGCTCCGGGAACTGTCGCAAAGCGGGAAGCCATTCGCCTGGCTCGAGAGCGCCAGCGACGAGACTCTCGAGTATCTCTACGAGGCCTGTACGGGTGTCGTCGTCCCGTCGCTCGACGAAGGCTTCGGCCTGCCGATCATCGAGGGTCTGGCGCATGGCAAGCCGGTCCTCGCGAGCGATATCGGCGTCTTCCACGAGCTGGCGGCGCCGGGGGTGTCGTTCTTCCAGTCCCGCGAAGCGCGGGCGCTGGCACGAACCATCCGGGACTTTGTCGATGCCCCACCCAAGGTGGATGCGAGCGAGCTGTTGGCGTCGGTAACCTGGGCGAACTGCGTGTCCCACCTGATGGATCATCTGGACCTGGCAGGCGCGGGTGGTTCCGGGAGCGCCCCATGCCTTTGTGGAGAGCTTCAAGGGCAAGCTGCGCGGTGAATGCCTGAGCATGCACCGGCTCGTGCCGGTGGACGAGGCCAGGGCCGGGGCAGGGGGCCGGCGGGCAAACCCGAACGAAAGCCGGCCTCACACACCGCGGGGGTTCTTGGCCCCGGCCGATGTGGCGCCGAATCTTTCGTTCTGGCCGGGGTGTCGCCGGGAGAGGGGCAGGGTGCGTGCTATTCCGGATCCTGATCGCAACCCAAGGAGGTCAGCCGAACGCGCCCTCCTCCGTCGGTGAAAACCCGGAACTCGACCGCGTCCAGTTCTGTCTCGGCCAGCCAATCCAGCCTCTCGACGGTCGATACGCGGCCCTCGCGCACGGTTATCGACCGTGATGCGAGCTCCAGGCCGGACGCCCCCACATCGATCGTGACGACGGCAGGTGCGTCGAACGCTTCGATCTCCAATGCGAAGACAGCCCTGAAGCGCCCGGCCGGGAGCGATATATAGGGACCGAAGGCCAGATATCCCGCTTCGCCCCGTAACGCTTCACGGGCATGACTTTCCGTGCTGGGATCGACGATCCGGCGCCCGACCATGCCATTTGCCCGGGGGTGGCTGAGGAGGTCGATCGCACCGCCCCTCAGATCGAGCTCGACAGGCGGTGCATCACGCCACCACGCCAAGAGCGCCGCCTTGTTCGCCAAGGCGTTGGACGGACCGATATACTCGTCGCCTACCTGGTCGATAATCTCGACGATGGTCGTGGCCCGACCGGCATCGTCGTTCTGCAGCAGCGTTTGGAGAATACGCCTGCCGATCTTGTGGGTCATGGCGGATTGCGTGAAAGGCAGGGAAACAGGCGCGCGCGACGGCGTATCTGCTACCGTGGGAGGCCCGATAAGGTCGCGTACGGCGGCTTCCAGCCTGGGATTCACGTGCGACGGCCGGTATCGGTCGGCCACCGCTCCCTGTGCTGCCTGCAGTTCGCCAAGGAACGACGTGTCATTTTGGAGGAGCAGTCGGCTCTTGTCATAGGCTTCCTCAATGGTCCGGCATTCGCCCGGCCCGCGATTTTCAAAATATCGCGCTAGAAGAGATCCCTTCAAATAGATCACTGGGCCGCCATATACCATCATCTCGATGGGCGGCAGATAGCAAACGCGGGGGTCGCTATACGTATAGAGGTAACCGTTCGCGCAGGTAAACTGATCTATAACCTCGGCAAGCGACAGGGTTCCCAGCACTTGATGGTCGTCGATCGGCTTTGTCTGCACGCCGACGTAGCGATAATGATTTTGATAGAAATGCTTTTTGAGAAAGCGATAATGAAATCGGTGGAATATATTCGCAATATTTGGAGCTGAAATCAGGATATAGCGATCATCGCCGGTCGAGCCCTTCCAGCTTCCTTCGCGCTCGAAGATATCGGGCGCAATGGAATATGGCACCACGTGCATCTTCCGTTTCAGCCATTCCGCCTCGAGCTCGCCGGTTTCTTCCGCATGCGGCAGGAAGTGAATGTTTTGCCTTTCTTCCAGCAGTCCTTGCATGCCGAGCCGCGCGAAGTCGTCCGACAGGAGGCTTGTCTGGCCATAAGCGCGGAAAAGAATCGTTCCTTCAAAGACGCGCGCAAATTCGGAACACCAACGGGCCAGGATCGTGACGATCGCCGCGTCGAAATATGTGTTCAGGATTTCGATGATCTCTTGATCAATCGAATTATAAAAGAAGTTGTAATCGGACAGTTTCTCGAAAACATCCTTCGGCAATGTAGTGTCGCCGCCCGAGTCTCGTTGCGTTACTGCGCTCTGGTCATCAACATTGGAAAGATAGGTTGGAACAAAGACTTCATATCCAAGCTCACGAAGGAGCTTTAATTCTGTCTTGACCAAAATCTTATGGGCGCCGAACCAGAAAATTCTGCGTTTTCTTTCAGCGTCCTGCGCGTTGGGCTGGTTTGATTTCCAGATGCCCTCGGAGGTAGACATGGATTTCAAATTCCTTCGCGCTTTTCGATCACGTACAAACCGACGGGGGGTGGCGTGAATGCAGGGGGAGAAATACAGACCGGACGCGATGTTATCGCCGGCCGCAACGTGCAGGTGAGGCTTGATTCCGCCGCCATTGCCGCATCGAATTCCTCCGGCGTGACAGTCTTGAAGTCCGAACTCTCGTGGACGAACGGCTCCTGGTAGGACTCCGCGTAATAGCAGAGAAGCAGCGCTGTCCCGCCGGGATTGAGGTGCGTGGCAAGTTGCAACAACTTCAACTCAAGTTCTTGCTTCCCGGCAACGACGTTGGATACGAATGCAATATCGGCCGCCGCGGTCGTCTCGAACGTGATACCGTCCTGTCGAAGCTTGGTCGCGGCGTGCAGTTCTGCGTCGCCCAGTATCGCGACCCGGGCCTCCTCTCGGTCCGCGAGGGCGATCCGGAGCGCGTCGTAAAGCCATGCTTGCTCTACCGGTGCGTCGGGCTTTGACAGGTCGGTTGCGGAGCGCTCCCGCGGTGCGTCGTCAGCAAGATCCACGAGGAGGGCCGGTTTTGCGCCAGGCACGATCCATCCGTCGCCGTTGGCGAGGTCGCGGAACGAGGTTGAAGAGGCGTTCTTCTTTTTGTTCTTCTTCCCGACGATCAATGTGCGAGCAAGATCTTCGATCTCCGCGACAAAGCGGCCCTCGGCGAGTGCATTGAATACCGCAATCTGGGCGCCGATGCCCGCTTCCATGAAATGGGTAAGGCGCTGGTCTTCGGCGTAGACGCCCCCGTCCGGCTGGCCCGGAAACTTTCCGGTACGTGTGAAGACCAGCGGGCGCTCCGTCGTCAGGGCGAGGTCGCGGATGTCGGTCAGGATGTCCGCATCGCTCGCGCGGTACCGCACGATATTCAACGCATTCTTGGCCAGGCAGTCGATGCGCTCGGCAGTCGAGGAGGGCAGAGGCGTCAATTCGAAGCTTGTCGCATTGGTCATCTGCCTGTTCAGCATGCGGACACGGTCGGAAAGCGCGATCTGTCGCAGGGGGTCGTCCGAGGGGGCGAGGTAGATGAACACCCGCGCCGAGACGATTTCGCGATCTATCTTCGACAGGATTGCGCTCAGCTCGCCTATCTCGAGCTCCGCATCATAGCCGTACAAGCCGACCCGGGCCGGCCCCGGCTGTCTGGAAACGAGCTGCGTGTTGAACGGAGCGATGCCTTTCACGACGCGGCGCGCATCGGCACCCAAAAGGTCCAGAGGCTGCGCGCCGTCGTCATCGGCTCCGGCCGTGGGTGCACTGAGCAGGATGACTTTGCAGTCGGAATAGGCGCTCCGGAACTTGGCAATTTCCGACATGGCGCGATCGGGCTCCCAGCCGACGAAGCAAGCGACATCCGGCTTCGACCAGAAACACGTTCGGGCATAGCCTTCGGACGTCTGGGAAACAGTCTTGATGACCTGGAATTGCGATGCGTCGCTTAGCGCGGACACAGCGCGTGCGGAAAGGGTATCCATGGCGTTCCGAGCGAAGCACGTCGGCGAAATCACCAGCATCGTCGGCTTCGGTTCGCCATTGCCGGGGACGTTGGAATCCTTGGCAGGCCCGTCGATCCGGTTATCGTCTTTTCCGAGCGTCAGTCCGAGCATCTTCACGAACTGGTTGCGGAAGCTCTGCGGGCTCCAATCCGCCTGGATGGTCTTAACGACACTTCCCGAGCGTTCTATTGCTTGTCGCAGCGTGGTGCCAGGATAGGGCCGCAAATAATCATGGATGTGACGGAAGGTCTGGTTGCCCGATACCAGCAACGGCCGCCCGGAGGCCACCGCCTGATCCGTCGTTGCTGCCAGTCCCGACTGCTTTCTCGTATACATGAAGCAGTTGAGCGTGTTCTGTCGACACCATTCGATCATGGCGTCCTTCGACATGAAGTCGTAGGTGAACTCGACATCGATGCCGGGCTTGGCAATTTTCTTGCAAATCCTGGCGAGGTAGCGCGCGTAATTTTCACCATGAACGCTTGCCATTGCATCGTCAGCATAGATATTCGACGGGATATTGACGCGTACCAGCGCGCGATCGAATTCCCGGTTCACCGCATCGACGAGTAATTCGAAGCCCTTGCCGGGGGTTCCGAAACCGAAGGAGCCGATGATGGGCACCTCATCGACACGGTCGAGGTCTCCGGGCAGCATCTGGTTGATGGGACGTGGAAATGCAAAGACCTCGGGGCGGTCGTCTCGTACCGAAGGATCGAGGACGATATAGCCGTCGAACCACCCATAGGGGCAGAAGGATAGGCAATCGTGCGGTTCTACCTCAAGAACGATCGCATATGTAGCGCCTGGCAGACCATCCAGTTGAGGTTTTCCAACGAACGGCGCCATCGTAAAATGATGATAGTTGACAATGGTGAAATCGTAAGCGTCGCTATCGATCTCCGCGCCGTAATCATTGGATATCTTCTTCAGAAAATCCTTTGAATCTAGGCCGTGATAATCCTCGCGTCGGATTTCCACATAGTCCAGCTTGATGCGCTGATCGCCCAAAAGTGCATTGAGCACCATGTTGCCGCTCTCGTGGATACTGCATTGCTCTTTGGCAGTATTGACGAAAAGGCCACGCAGGGGCGTCTGCTTGACGGCAGTAGGTGCCATAACGTCCATTCTCGATTTCTTCTCAGAGGCTGGCTGAAGTGAGGTGCCGTCCGGGGTGGGCGGAGCGCAGCGAGCGGATAAACCGATTTCGATGTTCGCTGACCAGATGCGGATTCTCCCGCATCATCCACCTCAATACTTCCATCGGCGACCTTCCACCATCGAGGGCCGCAGCATAGGTGGCCGATTTATTGGGGTCTGGTGCGGTATCCAATACCATCCTGTAAAAGACCGTGATCACGTCCTTGGACGTCCACTTCGCCAAGCCAGCATTATCGTTCGTATCGAACGTCAGCGCCTTCATCAGGCGGCGCATTTGGCGATCTGCAAGGTCGGGCGTGTAGGTGATTCCCGAACGCGAAATGCCCGGGCGGTTCGCCTGACGCTCGCGCAGGATGGTTGAAAACGCGCTGTCGAACTGGGGAGCGGCAAGTCGCGCATCATATCGGGCGAGAAACGCCGTTTGCGAATTCAGGATGCCGTGGAGGAGCGTGCGATCTCCGCCGCGCAGGCGCTCGCAAAGCTGGTGCGCCTCGTCGATCGTCCGGGCGCGGCCGGGCGCGTCTGTCGGCATCGAAGCCGAAAGGTAGCCGCTATCGAAGAACACGACGGGCCCTCCGATGAGCATCATTTCCAGCGGCGTCATGTCGAGATGGTTCTTGTCGACATATGGATAAAGATACGCTGCAGCCGTCTGGAGCTTGAGAATGCGCTGTCGCTGCTGCTCCCAATCGTCGCCATCCCACAAGCCCAGATGGGCCAAGTGCCGATACGGCGCATTCTGGAAATGTTGCCGTATGAACATGGCATAGCTTTTGTCGGCAGGATCGGCCTCGCTTGCCGGGAGGCTGACGAGGACGTGTCCGGCACCCGTTGGTGCGATGCCGTTCCATGTTCCTTTGACAGGATCGAGGCGCTCGTCGAGCCAAGTCGGTGCTAGCGTGACCACTCCGATGGACAGATCATCCTTGACGGTCTGCGCGTCGGTGATGACGTGATGGGTCTCTCGCCGGCGCTGGACGATCCCGTAGCTTCCGAGGTGATAGAGTTCCGAACCGATCGGCCTTTTCCATCCATGGGCCCTGATGATCAGTTGGCCGTCGAAGACGCGCAGTATCTCGTTGGTGCGGACAGCGTCATTCGCGACCACGATCGTGTCGAAGCGGGCGTTCAACAGGCGGGCGCCGTCGACAGACACTTGCGGACTTTCCCGCGGCGGTAGGACCAATGCACCTTCAGAAGCCGTCAGCGGGCCTCCTCCGATGACCTGATCAAGTGCATTGCCGGCCAATTCCGTTACGTGGAAGCCTAGCTGGCGGAGGCGCGCGGGTTCATCGCCCGTCGAATTCGGCCGATTCCCGAGCCAGAGTACGCGTCCGTGCGTCGTCGCTTCTGCACCCAATTTCTTGATCCCCAGTCTGCGTCTGTCGGTTAGACCAAGGCAGCTTCGGCCGCTGGACGCTTCACAAGCCGCTCCTAGAATTTCCGGATGACACATCAAAATGCGGCGCGTCAATCAATCCGTGTGTCGGCCGCATGAACCGTGCAGGCTTTGCCGGAAGCCCTGACGCCTGAGCGGAAGGGGCCATGACGCGCAAGGCGACGACCAAGTTCGCGCCCGAGGCTCGTGCCCGTGCGGTGCATATGGCGCTGGAACATGGGAAGGATCATCCGTCGCGGTGGGCCGCGGTGGTGCCGATCGCGGCGGAGATCGGCTGTTCCGGCCAGGCGCTGAACCAATGGCGGAGGGGAGTCGAGGTTGGCAGCGCGTGCCGAGCGATGGCGCGGAAAGGATGAAGTCCCTGGGGCGCGAGAACCGCGGGCCCGCGCCAAGCGAGCAAGATCCTGCGCAAGGTGTAGACCTATCTCGTGTTGGCGGCACTCGGCCGCCGTACGGCGCGATGGGGTTGTTCATCGCGGTATATGATAGCGTACCCTGTCAGGCGAACCACCAATCGGCACGGCGGCTCGCGAGACGGCGGAGGCAAAGGGGGGTGGGAACATGAGCGTTCCTCAAGCCTCTCCAATTATAACAATGATTTTTGGCGGAGCGGGAGGGATTCGAACCCTCGATACGCTTTTGGCGTATACTCACTTTCCAGGCGAGCGCCTTCGACCACTCGGCCACCGCTCCGCAGGATACCTAGAAGGCGCGGCCCTACCGTTCCTTGGGCGGCTAGGCAAGCGCCCGTTGCCATGCCAAGCTCTTCCCATGGCAAAAACCCTGCTCGTCCTCGCCGCGACCCTCGCTGCCGCGCCGCTCGCCGCCCAGAACGTCCCGCAAGCCGCGGCACCCGCACGGCCCAGCGCCGCGGCTGCCGAGCCTGCGCCGGAAGACTGGCGCGACATTCCCGATGACGAAATCCTGCTGATCCAGCTCAAGAACGGCCGCCAGGTGGCGATCCGCCTGGCCGCGCGGTTCGCGCCCGCGCACGTCAACAACATCCGCAAGCTCGCCGCCGCGCGCTGGTGGGATGGGGAGAGCGTCTACCGGGTCCAGGAGAACTGGGTCGCGCAATGGGGGGATCCCACCGAGAAGAAGCCGCTCCCGCCCGAGATTCTCGCTCGGCCCGCGGCGGAGTTCGAGATCGGCGCGTTCACCGCCGCGCAGCGCCTGTCCAGGCCCGATTCCTACGCGAGCGCAACGGGGATCACCGCCGATGGCTGGCCGATCGCCACCGACGGCACGTCTGCCTGGCTGACCCATTGCTACGGCATGGTGGGCGTGGCGCGCGACCAGTTGCCCGACACCGGCACCGGATCCGAGCTGTTCACGCCGATCGGCCAGTCGGCGCGGCGGCTCGATCGCAATTATACCGTGGTCGGGCGGATCATCGAGGGGATGCAGTACCTATCCGCCTTGCCGCGGAGCGACGCGGCAATGGGGGTCTATGCAACCGAGGGCGAGCGGACCGGCATCGTCTGGGTGCGGCTCGCCAGCCAGCTGCCGGCGGACGAGCGCCCGCACTTCCAGGTGCGCGCGACCGACAATCCTCGCTACGCCGCGATGCTCGCGCTGCGGGAGAACCCGGCCCCGCCGACCGTTGCGACCGGGCTCAACGTCTGCGACCTGCCGGCAGCGGTGCGCCGCCGGCCCTGAGCGGTTACTTGCCGACCCAGTCGGCGATCTCTGCGGCGACCTGATTGGCGGCCTGGTTGAGCGCCGGGCCGATTGCGGCAGTGTCGATCGCCGTCACCGGCACGCGCGCCTCGAAGCGGCGGCGTTCGAAGCCCTGGGCGCCTTCGCGGCCGAGTGCCGCATCGAAGGTGACCACGGCTTCCATCTTGATCGCGTCGACGCCGAAGCTGCGCAGGTCGCCGCCCAGGCTCGCGCTCGCGGTTGAAAGCGACTGGCGGCGGCTGAGCACGATGCGGCCGGTGCGCGCGGCGACGGTGTCGGCGAGCAGCCGGGCGAACAGGCTGGCGGGCCCCTCGACCCACTGCGCGTCCTTCACATAGGCGATCGTCGTGCCGCCCGGGCCCGAATGGACCGGCACGCGGGTGGTGGCCAGTTCCTGCGGCGCGCCGACCGGGCCGATCGACACGGCCTTCACCGCGCCCGATTGCTGGACCTCGCCCGCCGGCAGCACCGCCGCCGGCTGCAGCGTGAGCAGCGAGGCGGGCGGCTTGGCCGCGAAAGAGATGCATCCGGACAGCGGCACGGCGGCGAGCAGCGCGGCGATGGCGGGCTTGTTCATCCGGAACCTCACTTCTTCGGCTTGTAGGTGGGCAGCGCAGGCGCCCCGATCAGGCTGGAGGCTCCGCCCTGATCGAGCTTGTGCGCGACATTGGTGAGCGCGAGCGACATTTCGCGCAGATCCTGCACGAGCTGGCCGACTTCGGGCATCGTCTTGTTCGAGAAGGCCTGGATCCCCGGCCGGGCATCGCCGATCGTCGCATCGAGCGTCTCGACGCTCTTGCGCGCCGAGGTGATGGTGGCGTTGAGGTTGGCGATCGTCGGCTTGATGTCGCTCGCCATCATGCCGTTGGTCGTCTCGGCGAGCTGGCCGATCTGCTGCGCGGCCATGCCCGCCTGCTGGATCGCGACCCGCGTCTCGGCCAGCGTGGCGGCGATCTCGGGCCCGCGATCCGCCAGCGACTTGGTCAGCCTGTTGGTGTTGGCGAGGATGCCGGAGATCGACGCCTGGTTCTTCTCGTCGAGCAGGTCGGAGACGCGCTCGGTCAACGTGGTCAGCCGCTCGAGCAGCTTCGGCGCAGAGCTGAGCAGCGCGCCGAGGCCGCCCGCCTTGGTCGGGATCACCGGCACGCCCAGGGGGCAGGCGGCGCGGGGATTGTCCTTGGGGCATTCGATCGGCGGCTGGCCCTTCACCGCGCCGTCCAGCTGCACGGTGCTGGGGCCGGTGAAGCTGCCCTGGATCGTCGCATTGGTGCCTTCGAGGATCGGCACGTCGGGGCGCACGCTGATGCGCACGCGCACCAGGCTGGGATCCGGCCGCCAGAACTGGATTTCCTTCACCTGCCCCGCCGGCACGCCCGAGAAGCTTACCGAGGAGCCGGGGCTGAGCCCGTCGACCGACTGCTTGAAGAAGATGTCGTACTGGCGCTCGTCGCCGCCGCCCAGCCGCGACAGCCAGACGATGAACAGGCAGAGTACGGCGAGCAGGATCAGCACCACCGCGCCGACCAGCACATGATTGGAACGCGTTTCCATCAGCCCCTCTTATCCTCATGCACGCGCCGGTTCGGGCCCGCGACCGCAGCGCGTCCGCGCGGTCCGTTGAAATATTCCTGGATCCACGGATGATCCAACGCCAGCAACTCGGGGATCGTGCCCACCGCGATCACGCGCTTGTCCGCCAGCACCGCTACGCGGTCGCAGATCGCGTACAGCGTGTCGAGATCGTGGGTGATCAGAAATACCGTGAGGCCAAGCGTCTTCTGCAGCGAGGCGGTCAGTTCGTCGAACGCCGCCGCGCCGATCGGATCGAGCCCGGCGGTGGGCTCATCGAGGAACAGCAGCTCGGGATCCAGCGCGAGAGCGCGGGCCAGCCCGGCGCGCTTCTTCATGCCGCCCGAAAGTTCGGCCGGATATTTGGGCCCCGCATCGGGGGGCAGGCCGGTCATCACGACCTTGTAGGCGGCAATCTCTTCCAGCAGCGCCGGATCGAGGCCGGGATAGAATTCCTTGAGCGGCACCTGGACGTTCTCGGACACGGTAAGCGTCGAGAACAGCGCACCGCCCTGGAACAGGATGCCCCAGCGCTTGCGGATATCCAGTGCCTCGGTTTCATCGCGGCCGATCGTGTTCTCGCCGAACACTTCCACCGTGCCGTCGAGGGGCGGCTGCAGCCCGATGATCGATCGCATCAGCACCGATTTGCCGGTGCCCGACCCGCCGACAACGCCGAGGATTTCCCCGCGACGCACGTCCAGGTCCAGATTGTCGTGCACCAGCTGATCGCCAAAGCCGTTGCGCAGGCCGCGAACGCAAATGATGGTTTCAGTGGTGCCGGTCTCGTCGCTCATATCCAGCCCACATTGGTGAAGAACACCGCGAAGAAGGCGTCGAGCACGATCACCAGGAAGATCGCCTGCACCACCGCGGTGGTAGTGCGCTGGCCGACCTGTTCGGCGTCGCCTTCCACCTGCATGCCGTGGAAGCAGCCGGCCATGGCGATGATCGCGCCGAACACCGGCGCCTTGACCAGCCCGACCCACAGATCGGTGATCGGCACCACTTCGCGCACCCGCTGGATGAAGGTGATCGGCGGGATGCCGAGGTCCACCCAGCACAGCAGGCCGCCGCCGGCGATCGAAATGACCGAGGAGTAGAAGCCGAGCAGCGGCAGCATGAACACCACCGCGAACACGCGCGGCAGCACCAGCGCCTCCATCGGCGAGACGCCGATCGTGCGCATCGCGTCGATCTCTTCGGTCAGCTTCATCGTGCCGATCTGCGCGGCAAAGGCCGATCCCGAGCGGCCCGCGATCATGATCGCGGTCATCAGGATGCCGAGCTCGCGCAAGGTGATTCGACCGAGCAGGTTGATCGTGTAGATCTCCGCGCCGAACTGGCGGAGCTGCACCGATCCCTGTTGCGCGATGACGATGCCGATCAGGAAGCTCATCAGCGCGATGATGCCGAGCGCGCCGACGCCGACCACTTCGAACCGCTGCACCGTTGCGTTGAAGCGGAAGCGGCGGGGATGGGTAATGACGTGCCACAGCGACAGCACGGTGGCGCCCATGAAGCCGAGCAGACCGTACAGCGTCTTGCCCGAATTGATCACCGCACCGCCGATCTCGTTCAGCGCGCGGGTGAAGGATCCGGGTGGGGGCGGCGGCAGCTGAATCGGGTGTTCGGCGGCGACCACCTGCTCGAGCAGATGCTGTTCATCGCCGCCCAGCCCCTCGATCGCCGCGCCACGCTCGCGGGCGAAGCGGTGGACGACCCAGGCGCCGACCGTGTCCATCCGGCCGACCTTGCTGAGGTCCAGACGCGCGATCGGGCCGTCGACCGTTTCCAGCCGCGCGGGCAGGTCGCCCAGGCAGGCAAGCGAAAGATTGCCGGAGAAGCGGAGCACCGCCTCGCCGTTCTCGTCGGACCGTTCAAAGTCGGCGGGTGCCCTCATCGGAACCCCCTTTCCGCGATTCTTGCTGGAACGGCAAGTTCCTCCGTGGCTAGAGAGCGCAATGCAACGCCTCGCCATCTACGACATGGACAAGACCATCACCGCGAAACCGACCTGGACGCGGTTCCTGCTGCACGTCGCGCGAACGCGCGCGCCTTGGCGGCTGGGGCTGTTCCCGGTGGTGGGGCTGGGCGGTCTTGCCTACACGGCGCGCCGCATCGATCGCGCCGGGCTGAAGCGCCTGTCGCACCGGCTGCTGCTCGGCCGCGCGCTGCCGCCCGGCGAGATGACGGCGGTGGCCGAGGCCTTTGCCGATCTGGAGTTGAGGAAGGGGGTGCTGCAGGGCGCTCGGGCGCAGATCGAGGCCGATCGCGCCGCCGGCTGCCGGCTGGTGATGGCGACCGCGTCGCACCGCTATTATGCTGAGGCGATCGGCAGGCGGCTGGGCTTCGATGACGTGATCGGCACCAATGCGAAGCGGGACGGGCAGGGGCATATTCTCTCCGAACTCGAAGGCGAGAACTGTTACGGGCCCGTAAAGCTCCACATGATCGAAAATTGGCTGGCGGCACAGGGCCTGCACCGGGCCAACTGCTATGTCCGCGCCTATTCGGACCATGTTTCCGACGCGCCGCTGCTCGAATGGGCGGACGAGGCGTTTGCGGTGAACGCGCACGGCCCGCTGGCGAAGCTGGCCACGGCGCGCGGCTGGTCGCGACTGGAGTGGCGCAGGGCCTGAGTTTTGCAAGCACTTCCAAAAGGTTCGCAACCGAAACGGCGTTTCGCGCATTTGTCTGGCGGGTTGCTGAAAGTATGAGGAAGCGCAGCGCGTGCAGACAGAAGACGAGCACCAGCCGACCGCGACCGGAGAACCGGCCGGCGACTTGAAGGATTCCACTTCCTACAGTCCCACGGGCAATCACCCGACGCATCATTGGAAGCGCGCGATCATCGGCGCGCCCGGCCTGGGCGACCGCAGCACGGTCTTCTTCGCCGCGCTGCAGATGACGCGGATGCCGATGATCCTCACCGATCCGCGGCAGGACGACAATCCGATCGTCTTCGCCAACAAGGCGTTTCTGGACCTGACCGGCTATGAGGAAAACGAGGTCCTCGGCCGCAACTGCCGCTTCCTGCAGGGTACGGAAACCGATCGCGACGCGGTGGCGGAGCTTCGCGATGCCGTGAAGGCCAAGGAAGCGATCGCGCTGGAGATCCTCAACTATCGCCGCGACGGCTCGCCCTTCTGGAATGCGGTGTTCGTCGCGCCGGTACTCGGGCCCGACGGCGAGCTGCTCTATTTCTTCGCCAGCCAGCTCGACGTGACGCGCCGGCGCGCCTCCGAACAGGCTTTCCGCCAAGCGCAGAAGATGGAGGCGATCGGCCAGCTCACCGCCGGGCTGGCGCATGACTTCAACAACCTGCTCCAGGTCGTGTCGGGCAATATCGACATTGTCGCCAGTCAGGTGGAGGACGACCGGCACCAGCGCCTGCTCAACAACGCCGCGCGCGCCGCCGATCGCGGATCGAAGCTCACCCGCCAGCTGCTCGCCTTTGCGCGCAAGACCCGGCTCGAGCCCAAGACCGTCGACATGAACCAGCTGATCCACGAGTTCGGCGACCTGCTCGACAACACCGTCGGCGCGCAGATACGGTTGGTCACCGCGCTCGAGCGGCGGCTGCCGGCGGTGCAGATCGATCCGACGCACCTGGAGATGGCGATCCTCAACGTGCTGCTCAATGCACGCGACGCCATGCCCAAGGGTGGCACCGTCACCATCGCCACCCAGCTGTGGAAGCTGAACGGCAACGCGCCCAAGCACCAGCTGCCCGAGGGCGACTACGTCGTGCTCACCATCCGCGACGAAGGCACCGGCATGCCGGAGGATGTGCGGCGCCGCGCGACCGAGCCCTTCTTCACCACCAAGGGCGCCGAGCGCGGTACCGGCCTGGGCCTTGCGATGGTGCATGGTTTCGTACAGCAATCGCTGGGGCGGCTGGAGATCGACAGCGCGCCGGGCGAGGGGACCGAGATTCGCATGCTGTTTCCGACCGCCAGCGCCGTGGCGGGGGCCGCACCGCCCCCTGCGCCCGCTGCCAGGCGCGAACCCGGCGCGGGCGCGTCCGGCGGCAGCGAGACGATCCTGCTGGTCGAGGACAGCGACGACGTCCGCGCGCTGGCGCAGGAGCAGATCGCCGCGCTCGGCTACCGCGTCGTGCTGGCTGCCAGCGGCGAGGAGGCGCTCGATCGACTGAAGACCGAGACGATCGACCTCCTGTTCACCGACATCGTCATGCCCGGCGGAATGAGCGGGCTCGAGCTGGTCGAGCAGTTCCGCGAACGCTTCCCCGACACGCCGGTGCTGATGACCACCGGCTACAACGAGGATCTGGTCGCGGACATTCCGCGCGGCACGAATCTCGACGTGATCGGCAAGCCCTATCGCCGCGAGCAACTGGCGGACCGGATTCGTGCGGCGCTGGACCGGCGCACGTCCGGCCCGCGGCGCGACGTCAACCCTATCGTCCCGGCCGAGGGATGAGCCCGCCGGCGGGCATCGAGGCATCCGGCGGAACCCCGTTGGACCGGCTGATCGCGTCGCGCGACTGGTCCGCTTCGCTGCTGGGCCTGCCGGAGACCTGGCCGCGGAGCCTGCGCGACGCGCTTGCGGTGATGCTGCCGTCGCACGCCCAGATCGCGCTGTTCTGGGGGCCCGACTATGTCGCACTCTACAATCCCGCCTACGCCCAGACGATCGGCAACAAGCATCCGGACGCGCTCGGCAGCCCCGCCCAGTCCTGTTGGGCAGAGACCTGGGACGAGCTGGGACCGATGCTCGCCCATGTCCGCGCGACGGGCAAGACGCTCTCGGCGCGCGACCGACGCTTTTACACCGAACGCTATGATTTCGGCGAAATCGTCTATTTCGACATCTCGCTGTCGCCCGTGCGCGACGAGGACGGCACGGTCGGCGGGGTTATGTCGATCGTGTCGGAAACGACCGAGCGGGTGAAAGCCGACCGCCGGCTGCGCGAGAGCGAGGCCGCGCTGCGGGCGAGCGAGGCGCTGGCCCGCGAGCAGGCCGACGAACTGGCGGTGATGTACGACAACTCGCCGGTGGGGCTGGCGGTGCTCGATACCGATCTGCGCTACGTCCGCATCAATCGCCAGCTCGCCGAATGGAACGGCATACCCGTGGCCGATCATATCGGCCGCCATGTAAGCGAGATCGTGCCCGAGCTCGGCGACCAGGTCGTGGAAGCGCTGTACCGCGTTCTGGGTGGCGAGCCATTGCTCGGGATCGAGATTACCGGCCCCACGCGGGGGCGGCCGGACGGTGCCTCCACCTGGCGGCAGAACTGGGTGCCGGTCTATGCCTGGGACGGGACGATCCACCAGATCGCCATTTCCTGCGAGGACGTCAGCGAGGAGCGCAACGCCCAATATGCGCTGGAGACGCTCAATCGCGTCGGCGCGGCCCTTTCGGCCGAGCACGACCTGCAGCGGCTGGTGCAGATGCTCACCGATGCCGGCGTGGCGCTGACCGGGGCGAGCGTCGGCGCCTTCTTCCACAACGTCATGGACGAAAGCGGCGAGCGGCTGCACCTGTTCACGCTCTCCGGCGAGGACCGCAGCCGCTTCGAGAAGCTGGGACGCCCCCGGGCGACCGGCATCCTCCGGCCCATCTTTCACAACGTGGTGATCCGGTCGGACGACGTGACGCGCGAGCCGGAATATGGCCGGAACGCTCCCCATCACGGCATGCCGGCGGGGCATCCGCCGATCGCCAGCTATCTGGGCGTACCGGTGGTATCCCGCGATCGATCGGTGCTGGGCGGCTTGCTGTTCGGCCACCCCCAGCCCGGCCGGTTCACCGCGCGGCACGAGGCGCTGGCGCGCAGCCTGGCGGCACAGGCGGCGGTCGCGATCGACAATGCCGGGCTGCTCGCCGACGTGCGCGCCGCGAACGAGACGCTGGAGCGGCGCGTCGAGGAGCGCACCGCGGCGCTGCGCGAGACCGAGGCTGCGCTGCGCCAGAGCCAGAAGATGGAAGCGATGGGCCAGCTGACGGGCGGCGTCGCGCACGACTTCAACAACCTGCTCACGCCGATCATCGGCAGCCTCGACCTGATCCTGCGAAAGCGTGGCGACGATCCCGTGCTGCACCGGCTGCTCGACGGCGCGATGCGCTCGGCCGAGCGGGCGAGTACGCTGGTGCAGCGGTTGCTCGCCTTCGCGCGTCGCCAGCCGCTCCAGCCTGCGCCGGTCGACATGGTGGCGCTGGTCGATGGGATGGTGCCGCTGCTCGCCAGCACGCTCGGCCCCAAGATCGCGCTGTCGGTGACCAAGCCCGAGATGCTGCCGCCCGCCCGGGCCGATGCCAACCAGCTGGAAATGGCGCTGCTCAACCTCGCGGTGAACGCGCGCGACGCGATGCCGGAGGGCGGTGCGCTCGAGGTACGGCTGGTGCTTGGCGACGCGCAGGATGCGCCGACGCCGCTCGCCGCCGGGCATTATGTCCGGCTAGCAGTGCGCGATACCGGCGCGGGGATGGACGCGGCGACGCTCGCGCGGGCCGTTGAGCCCTTCTTCTCCACCAAGGGCGTGGGCCGCGGCACCGGCCTCGGCCTGTCGATGGTGCATGGGCTCACGAACCAGCTGGGCGGCACGATGGGGTTGGAGAGCCGGCCCGGCGAGGGAACGGTGGTCGAGCTCTGGCTGCCGGTGAGCGACGACGCGCCCGCCGCCATCGCGGCGCAGACCCGCCACGAGCCGCATGACGGCGCCGGCACGGTGCTGCTGGTGGACGACGAGGACATCGTCCGCGGCACGGCGGCGGAAATGCTGCGGGCACTCGGCTATCAGGTGCAGCCGGCGGACTCGGCAGAAGCCGCGCTGGCGATGCTCGACCGCGGGCTCGTCCCCGACCTGCTGGTGACGGACCATCTGATGCCCGGCATGACCGGCACCGATCTGGCCCGCGCGGTACAGGCGCGGCTGGGCGAGGTGCCGACGCTGATCGTTTCGGGCTATGCCGATGTCGAAGGCCTGGGGCGGGACTTTGCCCATCTGCCCAAACCCTTCCGACAGGCCGATCTGGCGCGGGCGCTGACCTTGCTGGGCGTCCGCTGAGACCCGGCGCGCCCGGTTCGCGCCCATCCGCTTACAGGGTGGACATTTCCAACAGGGTCGATCTGAAATAGCCGATGGTTTCGATCAGCCCCTCCCGCAATGCCGTGCGGGGCGACCAGTTCAGCACCGCGCGGGCGGCGCTGATGTCCGGGCATCGCCGCTTCGGATCATCCGCGGGGCGCGGACGAAACACGATCGGAGAAGGACCGCCGACGAGCGCGTGCACCTCCGTCGCGAGCTGCTGCAAGGTGATTTCCTGCGGGTTGCCGAGGTTGAACGGTCCGGACACGCCAGTCGGCGTGTCCGCCAGGGCGAGCACGCCCGAAACGAGATCGTCGACATAGCAGAAGGAGCGCGTCTGGGCGCCGTCGCCGAAGATCGTCATCGGCTCTCCCCGTAGGGCCTGGACGACGAGGTTGGAGACCGCGCGCCCATCCTCGACCTGCATTCTCGGGCCGTAGGTGTTGAAGATCCGCGCGACCTTGATGGGCACGGACCGGGTGCGGTGGAAGTCGAAGAAGAGCGCTTCCGCCGCGCGCTTGCCCTCGTCGTAGCAGGCGCGGATGCCGATCGGATTGACGTTCCCCTGGTAACGCTCGCTCTGCGGGTGCACGTCCGGGTCGCCGTACACTTCCGAGGTGGAGGCCTGGAGGATGGTGGCGCCGCATCGTTCGGCCAGTTCCAGCAGGTTGAGGGCGCCGTTGACGCTGGTGGACAGCGTTCGGACCGGATCGCGCTGATAGGCGAGCGGACTGGCGGGGCAGGCGAAGTTGAAGATCCGATCCACCACAACATCGATCCTTTCGCGCACATCCGCGCGCGTGAAGGTAAAGCTTCGGTTGCCGGAAAGATGCCGGAGGTTGCGAGCGCTGCCGGTCGAGAGATCGTCGATGCAGAGCACGTCATGGCCCTGCGCCAGCAATGCATCACACAGGTGAGAGCCCAGGAATCCGGCGCCACCTGCAACGAGACACTTCATGAAAGACTGCTTTCGGTTCTTTGATGGGACAGCGCTTTGCCGCCGCAGATCGCGATGGCAGCATAGCGGGGGAGGCAAGGGTACGGAAGAAATCACGTGCCGGCGATCGGCACGCCCCGCAGGTTCTCGGGCCGCGCGCAAGCCTATGCGTGCGGCGGGTTCCCGGCGGACTTGAACCGCGTGCGTGAGTGGACGAGGGTTCGCGCCGGCAAGGCGATGCTGCCCGGCGGCATGTCGCGCCGCACCACCACATTGGCCCCGATCCGGCAATTGTCGCCGATGGTGACGCCGGCCGAGACCAGGGCGCCGGATCCGATCAGGCAGCCGGTCCCGATGATCACGTCGCTCGAGATCATCGCCTGGGGCAGAATCGCGGAAAAGTCGCCGATACGCGCCCTGGCGCCGATCGAGTTGTGCGTGAAGAGATGCACGTGACGACCGATTTGCGCATCGGTGACCAGCGAGAACGGCCCGATATAGCTCCCTTCTCCGATCGCGGCATATTCCGACACGACGGCGTTCGGAAAGGCAAAGCTGGGCCAGCGGCACTGCGCCACTGCGGGTCGCGCGCGCACCGCGCGGGCGATCTCCGGATCGGTGATGGTCAGGAAGGCGTCGAGGGCTTCGCCCGCGATGCCGTCGATCGTCTCCACCGCCTTGCCCAGAACGGTGCCGGGCGCTGCATCGTCCACGACATACCGGACGTCCACGCCCGCAGCCTCGAAGATGCCCATCAGGTTATGGGCGTTCCGTCCTGCGCCGACGAATACGATGCTCGGCGCGGCAGGTCTGAGCGGCGACGTCGCTCCGGGGCGGCGATGCGAGGTGATGTCGATGTCTTTGCCGGTGACAGCGGGGTGCGGCGCCATGGATTCGAGTGCCCGTTCGACTGAAAGGTTGCGTACTGCGGTAGCAAAGCGGCGAGGGCCGTCGCAGCGTGCGGTGTACGATCGGCGTGTCGCCAGCACAACCTGCAGTTCATCGCAGGGCTGGCCGTATCCGTCGGCAGCACGTTGTCCCCCCGGGCCTTTTCCGCCGCGAGCAGAGCAGATTTCGGACTTGGGAAACGCGCTCCGTTCGGCCATCACGCCGGGCAGCACGGCAAGGGGCGGGACATGATCGTCATTCTGACATACGGAAAAATCTACACGACATCGCTGATCGAGATGATGACCTCGATGTTCCCCGGCGACGTCTTCTCCTCACACGTGCTGCAACCCGCCTATCCGCAGCTGATCGAGGCGTATGGCCTTGCCAGCGAAACCGACCTTTCCGGCCTGCGCCATACCACCACCAACCACCGCATTCGGCAGCGGCTCGAACGGGCGGAGCGCACGGGCGAGACGGTGACGTTCCTCACCGGCGTCCGGGACCCCGTCACGCGCAGCCTGTCGGTCGCGATGCAGCTCTATGCGGAGCTCTTCCGGCACGAGGGGGACGCGGAGAGGGACGATGCGGAGATCGCCCGCAGGATCGGCGCGGAGATTGCGGATCTCTGGCAGAATGACACGATAGGCGAAGACCCCCGGCGCCGCCTGGCCGAGGCGACGATCCGCTATCCGCTCACCTGGTTCGAGCAGGAGCTCGCCGAGCCGTTCGGCTTCGACCTGTTCGGTACGCCTTTCGACGCGAGCAACGGCTATTCGGTCTTCACGAACGGCAACAAGCGGCTGCTGCTGTTCCGCTACGAGAACGGTGCGGACGCGGTCGAGCGTGGTCTGTGCGAGCTGTTCCCCGGCCATGCGTTCCGGCTGCCGCATGCCAATGACGGCGATGCCAAGCACACCGCGTCGATCTACCGGCATCTGCGGGAATGTTTCCGCATGCCGCGCGCGGCGCTGGAAGCGATCTACCGGCACCCGGCCGTCGCGCACTTCTACGACGAGGCGCATCGCGAAGCGGCCATCGCGCGCTGGGCGGGCGAACCGCCCGCCGATTCGGCGTCGATCCCGATCGTGCACGACAATCGCATCTCGCCCCCTCTGCGCGCGACGGTGCTGATCCCGCTCTACAACAACGCGGCGTTCATCGGTGCGCAGCTCGACAGCATCTTCGCGCAGTGGCGTCCGGACCTGGAGCTTCTGGTGGTGGACGACGCGTCCACCGATGGCGGGCTCGAGATCGTTCTCGACAAGCTCGCCGGCCGTCCCGACATCGTGGCTACCATCCTCCGCCACGAGTCGAACTGCGTGCATGCGACGCTGCACGACATCGCGAAGCACGCACGGGGGACGGTCATCATCCAGGCAGACAGCGACGACATCATGCTGCCCGGCCGAATCGAGACGACGCTGCGGGTGTTCGAGGAGGACCGGCGGTGCCGCCTCGTCACCGGCAATGCCCTGATGATCTCGGACACCGGCCTGCCGCTCGGCTTGTATGACTCCGACCCCGAAGCCGGCACCATCACGCGGCCGGACGACACCGTCCGGAAATGGGGCTCGCGCTGGATCGGCGCGACCTCGGCCTATCACCGCTCGGTCATCGATGCGTTCGAGCCGGTCGATCCGGAACTGTGTCCCTATGGCTTCGACTGGCTGACCCCGCTGCGTGCGACGTTGCTGGGAACCCACCACCACCTGGCCGAGCCGCTGGTCGCTTGGCGACAGCACCGCAACAACTCCCATCGGTTGACGGGGTCGCTCAGCAGCCACCTCCAGCACCAAGAGCGCAACGTGGCCAACGAGCTGATGGGGATGGCCCAGCGGATCCGCGACGTCCGCTGGGTCCAGGAGCATCGCTATGTCCCGGACGCCGACATGCTCGACGACGCGCTGGCGCTTTCCGAATCGCTCTTCTTTCGCACCTTCGAGGGCTGGGCGCGGCTGCGCAGCAAGATGCAGGCGGCGATCAGCGAAGGCGCGGTCTCGTTCCATGATCAGCGCGGGATACGGCCGCCCCCCGGCGTGCCTACCATCATGACGTTGTCGCCTGGTCAGCGGTACAGGATCGGGCGGGGGGAGCCGCTGGCGAGCGCGCTGACAGCGTGGAACGGCTTTCACGCCATCGAGGAGGGCCACGTCTGGACGTCACGTTGCGCGGCGTTCGCGTTCCGGATCGCCGATCCTGCCGTCAACGCGCTGGCGATCACGCTCGGCGGCTCCTTGTTTTTTCCGCCGCAAACGGCGCTCGTGTCGATCAATCTGGACGCGCCGGTACGGATCGACCTGCCCGGGGACGGGGGGGCAACGCATGAAATACCCTGGGAGCGCGCGCGGGTCGGCAGCCTGCCGTGGAGCGATGATATCGTCGTCGTGACCATTTCCGTGCCCACGGCGGACAAGCCGGTGAACCTGTGGCCCGAATATCCGGACGCGCGCACCCTCGGTGCGGCACTGTTCGCGCTGGAGCCGATCATCCGCCAAGCCTAGGCGGCGGATCGGGCCCCGAGGATACGGTGGTAAAGCGCGATGTATTTGTCGGCCATTGCCTCGACCGAGAATCGCGCTTCTACCGCGCGGCGGCAGGCGGCCCGGTCGATTCCGTCGACCCGCACCACCGCCGCCGCCGCCTCGTCCGCGGACTGGAGCAGCCGTCCCGACACGCCGTCGTCGATCAGCTCGGGCATCGAGCCGCGCCGCACCGCGATCACCGGCGTGCCGCATGCCATCGCCTCGATCACCGACAGGCCGAAAGGCTCGTCGAAATTGATCAGGTGGAGCAGCGCGCGGGCTTGGCCGAGCGCACGGACGCGTTCCTCGCCGCCGACCGCACCGTGATGGACGATGCGGTCGTTCAGGTGCGGCTGGACCGCGCGTTCGAAATAGCCCTGGTCCTGGATGATGCCGTAGAGGTTCAGCCGGCGGCCGGTGGCCTGGGCGACGGCGATCGCCTCGGCCGCGCCCTTGTCCGGATGCATGCGGCCGAAGAAGAGCAGGTCGTCGCTGCCCGCCGCGTCGAAGGCGAATTCGTCGAGCCGGATGCCGTGGTGGATCGTCGCGGCATAGCGCAGTGCCGGATGCCGGTCGGCATCGGAGATCGCGACATAGTGCACCCGGTCCTCGAACGGCTTGTACATCGGCAGGATGCGTTCGGAGGAGAAGCCGTGGATCGTCGTCACCATCGGCGTGTCGATCAGCGGCGCGTAGGCATGGGCGGGGAAATCGGCCTGGTTGTGGATCAGGTCGAACTCCGATGCGCGGGCGAAGAGGTGCGACTGATGGGCATATTCCCACACTTTCGCATCGATCGCCGGATCCTCCTCATAGCCACGCGGCACCACGCCGTCGAGGCGGGCGGTGGTGACCGAATCCTGCGTGGCGAACAGGGTGACGTCGATGCCCTTGGCGACCAGCGCTTCGGTGAGCAGGCTCGTCACCAGCTCCCACGGGCCATAATGGCGCGGCGGCGTGCGCCACGCGATCGGCGCGAGCATGGCGATCTTCATGCGGCCACGCTTTTAGCTGTGTTCGCGGGCACCTCCCCGCCGTGCCCCTGGGAAAGCAGGGACCCAGGGTTGGAGAGCGAATCGCTTGTGGCACTGGGCCCCTGCTTTCGCAGGGGCACGGGGAGGGTGGTCATGCGAGCAGGATGCCTTGGTTCGGGGCGAGGGGGAGGGGGGTGCCCTCCACGCGGAGGTCGTGACCTGGCGTGGTGAGGACCGGCGCCAATGCGGCGGCCCAGTCCGGCAGCGCCAGCGTCTGCGGGGAGTCCGACAGGTTGAGCGCCACCAGCACGCGCTCCTCACCATGACGCCGCTCATAAGCCAGCACCGCGCCGTCGCTCGACACCGCATGCCAGCTGCCGACCGACAGCGCGGGATGCGTGCGCCGCAGCTGGAGCAGTGTGCGGGTGAAGGACAGCATCGAATCCGGATCGTCGCGTTGCGCCATCACGTTGCGCGTCGCCCAGTCGGGGTTGAGCGGCAGCCACGGCTCCACCGTGCTGAACCCGGCATGGGCGCTCGCGTCCCACGGCATCGGCGTGCGGACTTCGTCGCGGTTGAAGGCGGTGTCGGGTTCGCGCAGCGCTTGGGGATCGCGCACGCGATCGGGCGGAATCTGCACATTGGCGATGCCCAGCTCGTCGCCCTGGTAGAGCGTCGGCGTGCCGCGCAGGGTGAGCAGCAGCATCATCGCCACCGGCGCCTGGTCGGGGCCCACCCGCGAGGCGACGCGCGGCTTGTCATGGTTGCCCAGCACCCAGTTGGGCCAGCCGTCCGCCGGCAGCGCGCCCTCATAGTCGGCGATCAGCCGCGCCAGCGCAGCCGCATCCCAGCGCGCATCGAGCAGGTGGAAGTTGAAGGGCAGGTGCACGCCGTTCCCGGTCTCACCGTAATAGGCGACGAGGCGCGGGATCGGCAGATAGATCTCGCCGATCAGCACGCGTTCGGGATAGCCATCGGCCACTTCGCGCATCGCGGCGATGATCTCGGCCATTTCGGGCTGGTCGGCGGAATGGACCGGGAGCAGCCGGTCGATGTCCTGCATCCCCGCGCGCCACTCCGGATTGGCCGGGTTGTCGGGAAAGTCGGGGTGCTTGATCGCCAGCCACAGCACATCGATGCGAAAGCCGTCGACGCCACGCTCGAACCAGAAGCGCATCGCATCGAGCATCGCCGCGCGCAGATCGGGGTTGCGCCAGTTGAGCTCGGGCTGTTCCTTCAGGAACTGGTGGAGATAATATTGGCCGCTGGTCTCGTCCCACTGCCAGGCGCTGCCGCCGAAGAAGCTCTGCCAGTTATTGGGTGGCCCGCCATCGGCGGCGGCATCGCGCCAGATATACCAGTCGCGCTTGCGGCTCGCGCGCGAGCCGCGGCTTTCGAGGAACCAGGGGTGTTCGCTCGAGCTGTGGTTGGGCACGAAATCGAGCAGCAGCTTGAGGCCGCGGGCGTGCGCCGCGTCGCGAAGCGCGTCGAAGTCGGCGAGGGTGCCGAAGCGCGGGTCGATCCCGCAATAATCGGCCACGTCATAACCGAAATCGGCCATCGGCGAGGGGAAGATCGGCGACAGCCACACCGCGTCGATGCCGAGATCGACCAGATAGTCGAGCCGCGCCGTTACCCCCGCCAGATCGCCGATCCCATCGCCGTTCGAGTCGTTGAACGAGCGTGGATAGACCTGATAAATCACGCCCTTCTGCCACCAGAGAGGTTCGGTCATTGACCTTTCTCCAATATCGCTCGTTCCCCTGCGAAAGCATGGGGCCAGGGCCACAGGCGATTCGCTCTCCAACCCTGGGCCCCTGCTTTCGCAGGGGAACGCGGGTGCGTAGAGGCACGGGAAGGGCTCACCGGAAGCGCGCCTTCGGGATGTGCGTGATCCGGCAGGCCAGATCCGCCTCGCCGCTCGCGACGATGTAGCGGTCGCCGGCGTCGACGAGTCCCGTGGTGAACACCACCGGCGTCGGCAGATAGAGCTGGTGGGCGATGTCGGTGGTCAGCGCGGGATTGGCCTCGAGCAGCGGCACGATGTCTTCCTGCCGCAGGATCACGCTGGGATCGTCGCGATCGAGCAGCGCCCAGAAGCTGCGGTAAATGCCCACCGCATCGCGCTTCTCGACGCCGTGGTAGAGCAGCAGCCAGCCTGCATCGGTAAGGATTGGCTGGCTGCCGCCGCCGATACGCTGGTTCGAGGTCGAGCCCTTGCGCGCGCGGATGCCCGGCTGGTCGAGCGGTTTCCAGTGCAGTCCGTCGGGCGAGCGGGCGAGGTGGATCGACGGGCCGCCGAGCCATGGGGAATCGTCGGGATAGGCGAAATAGACTTCGCCGAGCGGTCGGGTGAGCGCGTGGAAGAAGCCGCCGATCCGCCCCTCGAACAGGATCATGTCCTTGTTCTGGTGATCTAGCACGATGCCGAGCAATTCCCAGTCCAGGCCGTTCGCCGACCGGTACATGGCGGTGCAGTGCCGCTCCGCCGAGACGCCGCACACCGTCATCCAGTAGCTGCCGTCGATCCGCGTGATCCGCGCATCTTCCACGCCGTATTCGAGATAGCTGGCCGAAGGTGCGATCGCCTTGTCGTGATGGACCGCCACCACCGTGCGGCCATCGGCGTCCAGCTCCACCGGCAGCAGCCAGGAAAGCGAGGTGAGGCCGAGCAGCCGGGGATTGCGGTCCTTCAGCGCGAACTGGCGCGGATCTGTCATGTCGAGGCCGGCGACGGGATGGGCGTCGAGCACATAGCCCGACGGCGTCCAGCGAATTGCGCGGGCATGGCCGTCCACGACTGGATCCCGCAGCGCCTCCGCCACGCGCACCATCAGCAGCAAATTGCCGTTCGGCAGCCGCGCAAAGCCGGGATTGAAGGCGCCGAGGACATAGGTCGCCGCGTCCACGCCGCGGCGCAACGGCGAGCGGGTCAGGTCGACATCGTCGGGCCGGAAGATCAGATAATCGTCGCTCAAGCGCTTGCCCCCATGGGTATCACGCCCAGCAACGGAGTCAGGCCCCAGCAGTTCCGGGCGCGGTTCCGGCTTGCTGGGCCTGCTGGTGGTGCCGGATCACCTCGTCGATGATGAAGCGCAAGAATTTCTCGGAAAACTCCGGGTCGAAGTCCGCGTCCTGCGCCAGCGCGCGCAGCCGGGCGATCTGTGCCTCCTCCCGTCCGGGATCGGCCGGGGGCAGCCCGGCCTCGGCCTTGTAGCGCCCCACCGCCTGGGTCACCTTGAACCGCTCGGCGAGCATGAAGACGAGCGCGGCATCGATATTGTCGATGCTCTGGCGAAAGCGGGTCAGCGTCGCGTCGGTCATGGAATCCCTTTTGCCGCTGCGGCACGGCCATGCAAGCACTCTTGCCTTTGCAGGGCACAAAGGCCAGAGGCACGAGCATATGAGCGCAACCGTCCACCGCCTGGGGTCGCGAACCCAGCCCTCGCTCGATCCGATCATGGCGCTGGTCGCCCAGGACATGAACCTGGTCAACGCGGTGATCCTCGATCGCATGCAGTCGGAAATCCCGCTGATCCCGGAGCTTGCCGGCCACCTGATCGCCGGCGGCGGCAAGCGGATGCGGCCGATGCTGACCCTCGCGAGCGCCCGGCTGCTCGGCTATGCGGGCACGCGGCACCACAAGCTGGCCGCGGCGGTGGAGTTCATCCACACCGCGACGCTGCTGCATGACGATGTGGTCGACAGCTCGGACCTGCGCCGCGGCCGCCGCACTGCCAACATCATCTGGGGCAACCCGGCAAGCGTGCTGGTCGGCGACTTCCTGTTCAGCCGCTCGTTCGAGCTGATGGTCGAGGCGGAGAGCCTCAAGGCGCTGCACATCCTGTCGAACGCCAGCGCGGTAATCGCCGAGGGCGAAGTGAACCAGCTGACTGCCGTCCGCCGGATCGATCTGTCCGAGGACCGCTATCTCGACATCATCGGCGCCAAGACCGCCGCGCTGTTCGCCGCCGCCTGCCGCATCGCGGGCGTGGTGGCCGAGCGGCCCGAAACGGAAGAGCTGGCGCTCGACGCCTATGGCCGTAATCTCGGCATCGCCTTCCAGCTGGTCGACGACGCGATCGACTATATCTCGGACGCGTCGACCATGGGCAAGGACGCCGGCGACGATTTCCGCGAAGGCAAGATGACGCTGCCGGTGATCCTCGCCTATGCCCGCGGCAACGAGGCGGAACGCGCTTTCTGGAAGGAAGCGATTTCGGGCCGCCGCATCTCGGACGAGGATTTCGCCGAGGCGATCCGGCTGGTGCGCAGCTGCCGCGCGGTGGACGACACGCTGGCGCGTGCCCGCCATTACGGCCAGCGCGCGATCGATGCGCTGGGCGGCTTCCGCGCCTGCGAGGCGAAGGACGCAATGGTCGAAGCCGTCGAGTTCGCGGTGGCGCGCGCCTACTGACGCGCGCCGACCGGAGCATTTTCAAGTGGATCGCTTGCGATCCACGACTGGGAAAATGCGACCGTCAAAAGCTGCCGGCGGTTATTCGTCGGTCGTCTTTTCTTCTTCGTCCTCATCGACGGCTAGGGCGTCTTCCTCGTCGCTGTCGAGCACATCTTCTATGGCTTCCACGATCAGGTCGAGCTGTTCATAGCTCGCTGCCATCTCGATGGTTTCGCCGTCCTCGTCTTCCAGATGCAGCGTGTAGTCGCCGTCGCTGTCCGGGGTGATGGTGAACTGGGAAAGGATTCGTGCCATGTCGCGCTCCTCTGGCGGTGAGTCCGCCTAACCACGCTTGTCTCGAATGGTTGCAGCCCGATGACGTCCTCCCTGCCGATCCACGCCGTTTTGCCGGCGCTGCTCGATGCGCTGAGGGCGCAAAGCAACGCCGTGCTGGTCGCGCCGCCGGGTGCGGGCAAGACGACGGCCGTGGCGCCGGCGCTGCTCGGCGAGGCCTGGTGTGACGGCGAGATCCTGCTGCTTTCCCCCCGCAGGCTGGCCGCCCGCGCGGCGGCGGAGCGGATGGCGGCGCTGGCGGGCGAGGGCGTCGGCAAGACCTTCGGCTATGCCACACGCATGGATTCGAAGCGTTCGGCGGCAACGCGGGTGACGGTCGTCACCGAGGGAATTTTCGTCAACCGCATCCAGGCCGACCCCGAGCTTGCCGGCGTGTCGGCCGTGCTGTTCGACGAGGTCCATGAGCGCAGCCTCGACAGCGATTTCGGCCTGGCATTGGCGCTCGACGCGCAGGGCGCGCTCCGGCCGGACCTGCGAATCGTCGCGATGTCGGCAACTCTCGACGGCAGCCGCTTCTCCGGGCTGATGGGCGGGGCGCCGGTAGTGGAGAGCGAAGGCCGCAGCCATCCGCTGGCGCTGCGCCATCTCGGCCGGGCGGCGGAGGCGCGGATCGAGGACAGCGTGGCGGCGGCGGTGCGCCAGGCGCTGCGCGAGGAGGGCGGGGGCATCCTCGCCTTCCTGCCCGGCGTCGCCGAGATCGAGCGGACGGCCGAACGGCTGGGCGACATCGGCGGCGCGGTGCTCCATCGGCTGCACGGCAGCCTCGACCCCGCCGCCCAGCGCGCCGCGATCGCGCCCGATCCGGACGGGCGCCGCAAGATCGTGCTGGCGACCTCGATCGCGGAGACCTCGCTGACGCTCGACGGGATTCGGGTGGTGGTCGATTCGGGGCTGGCGCGGCGGCCTCGCTACGACCGCGCGGCGGGGGTGACCCGGCTGGTCACCGAACGCGCCAGCCAGGCTGCGGTGACGCAGCGCGCCGGCCGCGCCGCGCGGCAGGGGCCGGGCACCGCCTACCGGTTGTGGGAAGAGGCGGCGACGGCGGGGTTGCCGCGTTTCGATCCGCCCGAGATCCTGGAAGCCGACCTCTCCGCGCTGATGCTCGACTGCGCGCTCTGGGGCGTCACCGATCCCCGCCAGCTCGCCTGGCTCGATCCGCCGCCCGAGGCCGCCATCGCCGAGGCGCGGGCGCGGCTGGGCGCGCTGGAGGCGATCGATCCGGACGGTCGCCCGACCGAGCACGGCAAGGCGATCGCTCGCCTGCCGCTGCCGCCTCGCCTCGGGCACATGCTGGTGCGTGCGAGCGAGCGTGGCATGGCGCGGACCGCGGCCGAGGTGGCGGTGCTGCTCGGCGAGCGCGGGCTGGGCGGCAGCGATGCGGACCTCGAACTGCGTCTCCGCCGGTGGAAGGGCGAACGCGGCCAGCGGGCGGAGAATGGGCGAAGGCTGGCGGAGCGGTGGACCAAGCTGGTCGGACGCGGCGGGGAACCAAGGGGCGGGGAAGAGGCGGTCGCCCTCTGCGTCGCACTCGCCTTTCCGGACCGTGTGGCAAAGCGCCGCGATTCCTCCGGCGAGACCTGGGCATCGGTGGGCGGGCGCGGGTTCAAGCTCGATCCGGCCTCGCCGCTGGCCCGCGCCGAATGGCTGGCGGTGGCGGAAACGCAGGGCATGGCCGCAGGCGCGCGCATCCTTTCTGCCGCGTCGATCGACGCGGCCACGGTCGAGTCGTTGTTTGGCGATCGGATCGAGACCCGGCGCACCGTCACCTTCGATCCCGCCACCGGCCGCATCGAGGCGCTACGCGAACGCCGCCTCGGCGCGGTACGCCTTTCCGGCGGCAGTGATTCGAACGCGAGCCCGGACGAGATCGAATCGGCGCTGCTCGACGGCGTGCGGACCCATGGCCTGCACCTGCTCCCCTGGTCTGATACCGCGCAGGCGCTGCGCACCCGCGCCGCCTATGCCGGAATCGATGCACTGTCGGACGAAGCCCTGCTCGCCACGCTCGACGATTGGCTGCCCTCTGCGCTGGAGAGCAGGCGCCGGCTGGATGCGGTGCCGCCCGAGTCGCTCACCCAAGCGCTGCAGAACCTGCTCGGCTGGGACAGGCAGAAGACCCTCGATCGCCTCGCTCCTGCGCGGTTCGAGACGCCTGCCGGTTCCAGCCACGCGATCGACTATGCCGCTGAGGCGGGCCCCACGGTGGAGGTGCGCGTGCAGGCGCTGTTCGGCCTCGCCGAGCATCCGGTGATCGGCGGGCATGTGCCGCTGGTGCTCAGCCTCACCTCGCCGGCGGGGCGGCCGATCCAGACGACGCGCGATCTGCCCGGTTTCTGGAAGGGCAGCTGGGCCGCGGTGGCCAAGGAAATGCGCGGTCGCTATCCTCGGCATCCCTGGCCGGACGACCCCGCTGCGGCCTCCGCAACGCTACGGACGAAAAACGCTGATGCAAGGGCGCGCGGGGCGCGCTAAAGGGTGCTCCCATGAAGTCCGCTCGCATCTATCAGCGCGTCAAGAACGCGATGCAGTCCGGCCGCGCCCGGACCGACAACTGGGTTCTCGAGTTCGAGCCGCACACGCCGCAGCGGCCCGATCCGCTGACCGGCTGGGCCGGCGGCGGCGAGACCGCAAACCAGGTCCGCATCGCCTTCCCGACGCTGGAAGCGGCCAAGGAATATGCCGAGCGGGAAGGCTATGCCTATCACGTCGTGCCGGCGCCGCAGCGCAAGCTCAAGCTGCAGGCCTATGCGGACAATTTCCGCTAAGGCATTTCTTGCCGCGGCGATTTGCGGTTTTGTCCTGGTGCCGGTGGCGGAAGCTGCGAGCGGCCGCGGGGCCAAGGCCCGCCGCGCCAAAAGCGCTCGCCTCGTCGGTAGCCGCGCCATGGGCGGCGGAAGCGGCGCGATCTTTGCAAATTGCGCGGCGGCGCGTGCCGCCGGTGCGACGCCGATCCGCGTCGGCGACCCGGGATATAGTCGCCGCCTGGACCGCGATGGTGATGGAATCGCCTGCGAACGCTGAACGCCGCTAGCCGCCGCGCCCGAGCAGCGCGCCGCTGAGCAGCAGCAGCATCTTCACGTCTACGCCCATGCCTTGTGCGCGGCAGTCGGCGATGAACGCCGGCAGCTCGGCCATCGGCACATGGTGTACGTTGATGTCCTCGCCGTCCACGCCGCCGCCATTGCCGATGCGGGTGAGGCCGTGCGCGCGCACCAGCGTGAAGCTTTCGCTGACCATGCCGGGCGAGGCGAAATACTCGCCGAGCTCTTCCACGCGCTCGCAGGCATAGCCCGCTTCTTCCTCGAGCTCGCGACGGGCGGCGGCTTCGATCGTATCGCCCTCCTCGGTATCGCCAATCAGCCCGGCGGGCAGCTCGATAGAGCGGCGGCCCATCGGCACCCGATATTGGTCGACGAGGATCACCCGGTCCTCGTCGTCGATCGCGACGATTACGACGGCGCGGATGCTGCGCGCGCGGGAGACATACTCCCAGCGCCCCTGGCGGTGCACGGTGATCCACTTGCCTGCCCAGGGGGTCTCGATCGGTTCGTCGGTCATTCCGAAGGCCTTAAAGCTCGATCAGTCGATCGGGAAGCTCATTCACGTCGTCGGCGGCGCGCGGGAAATGCTCGGCCAGCACGATGCCGATCTGCGCGACGGCCGCCGCCATGCCCTCCGCCGCGCGCCCTTCCTTCACCTCGGCGAGCAGCGCCGCCATCGCCGCGCCCCACACTTCGGGCGTGACGCGCGAATGGATCGCCGAATCGGCGAGGATCTCGGCGCGATGCTCGGCCAGGCTGAGATAGAGCAGCACGCCGGTAGACCCGGTCGTCCGCTTCTCCGCCGCCGTGCGGAACAGCGCCAGCGCGCGGGCATGGACCCGCCGCGTCTTGGTCGAGCCGGGCGCCAGCGCGATCCGCAGCGCGTCCTTCGCCAGCGCGATGCGGACGAGAAGAAAGGTGAGCGCGGTCACCACCAACGCGGCGGTGAGATACCAGTGCGCCGGTACGGTCTGCGCCCAGGGATCGATCATCCGGCTGTGCAGCCATTCGATCGGCCCGGGCTGCCAGGCGAGCAGCGCCAGCACCAGCAGCATCGCCAGCACCGCCCATTGGAGGGCGACATCGGCATAATCGTCGGAGCGCCGGGCGAGGACCGTGACGATTTCCCCGCTGGTGGCCGATTCGGCTTGTTGCACCGCCTGCGCGACGCGTGCGCGGTCCTGATCGGTCAATCGCATCCTCACCAACTCCCCGAAGCCCCGCCGCCGCCGAACGACCCGCCGCCGCCGGAGAAGCCGCCACCGCCACCGCCGCCGCCCCCCCAACCGCCGCCGCCGCCGCCCCAGCCGCCATGGTCGTCATCATCATCATCACGATGGCTTGCGGCACGGCCGATCTCGTTCGCGATGGTCCACAGCACGATCGGCAGCATGCCGCTGTCGTTGTCGCGCGCGCGATAGGCCTGGCCGTCCCAGGGACCCGGCCGCCGCCGCCCGCCGAAGCGCGCGAGCATCGGAATGAGGATGACGACCGCGATGATGAACCAGAAGAGCAGCCCGATCGGCAGCCCGCCGCCCTGGCGCTTGCGCGCGGAGGATTTGGTCGCGGCATCCTGCGCCGCCTTGGCCTTCTGTTCGGCAGCCTCGAGCGGCTGCTGCATCTGTTCGCTGATCGCCTGCGCGCCGGCGACGATGCCGCCCGCCATGTCGCCGGCCTTGAACTTTGGGACGATGACATCGCGGATGATCTGGTTCGACAGCGCATCGGTCATGATCGGTTCGAGGCCATAGCCGACTTCGATCCGCACCTTGCGCTCGTTGGGCGCGACGATGAGGAGTATGCCGTTGTCGGCGCCCTTCTGCCCGATCCCCCAGGTGCGGCCGAGCTGGTAGCCATAATCGGCGATGTCATAGCCTTGCAGGTCCGGGATCGTAGCGACGACCAGCTGGCGGCTCGACGCCTTCTGCACCGCTTCCGACAGCTGGGTGAGCTGCGCCACCTGCTCCGGCGAGAGCAGGTGCGCGTCGTCGACCACCCGGCCTGTCAGCTTGGGGAAGGTGGGATCGGCCAGCGCCGGTAGCGGCGTCAGCACGAGCAGCGCCAGAAGGAAACGCAACAGGATCATCAGCTGATCTCACGAAGAATGGAGGTGACCGCGGCGTCGATGCCGCCGTTCCAGTTCTCGGCCCGGAAGCGGGGAATGACATCTCGATCGATGATCATCGCCGCTTCCGTGTCGGTGAGCGCGTTCTCGAGACCGAAGCCGACCTCGATCCGCACTTGTCTTTGGACAGGCGCGACTAGGAACAGCACGCCATCGTTGTAGAACGCGCGCCCGATACCCCAGGCGTTGGCGAGCCATCGGCTATACCCGCCGATGGTCTCGCCATCGAAGCCGCAGACCGTGACCACCACGACCTGGTGGTGGGTCGTCGCCTCGGCTTCGGCAAGCCGACGGGACAATGCCTGTGCTTGGACGGGTGTCAGCACGTTCGCTTCGTCCACGACGCGCCCGGCTTTTGCCGGCAGTTCCGGTCCGGCGCCGGCCGCGCGCGTCACCGGCGGCGCTGGCTCGAACGTGCCGCAGCCGTGCAGCAGCACGGCGCTCGCAAGGAGCGCCGCGTGGATCAGTTGCTGTTTCCGAAATTGACGGTCGGCGCGGTATCCGCACCGGCCTTGGCCTGGAACGGCGTCATCGGCTTGGCGCCGTAGAAGATCTTGGCGCCCACCGCGTCGGGGAAGGTGCGGATGCGGGTGTTATAGGCCTGCACCGACTGGTTATAGTCGCGGATCGAGATGGTGATCCGGTTTTCGGTGCCTTCGAGCTGGCTCATCAGCGTGGTGAAGTTGGCCTGGCTCTTGAGGTCGGGATAGGATTCCACGGTCGCGAGCAGGCGCGACAGCGAACCGCCCAGCTGCTGCTGCGCCGCCTGGAACTGCTGGACCTTGGCCGGATCGGTAAGATCATTGGCATTGACCTGCACCGAGGTCGCCTTCGCGCGGGCATCCATCACGTCGGTGAGGATCTTGCCCTCGGAAGCGGCTGCGCCCTTCACCGTTGCGACGAGGTTCGGCACCAGGTCGGCGCGGCGCTGATACTGCGCCTGCACGTCGGCCCACTTCGCCTTGGCATTTTCCTCGGCGGTGGGAACGCTGTTGAGCCCGCAGGCCGAGAGCGACAGAGCTGCGATCGGCACGAGTGCGGTACGAAACTTCATGGGGAAGCAACCTCCAAATCCCATCAACGGGGTGTCTTATACGACGCCTACACCGGCGGGAGGAAGCGAAATCGGACATCGGGGGGTTGGCGTCGGCACGCCACTTCGGCAAGGTCGCGAAGCCTTCGCAACGGGAGAGATGGCGAATGTTGAAGGAGTTCAGGTCGTTCATCGCGCGCGGTAACGTGCTCGATCTCGCGGTGGGCGTGATCATCGGCGCGGCGTTCGGCAACATCACCAAATCGCTTACCGACGACATGATCATGCCGCTGGTCGGCTGGATCTTCGGCGGCATCGATTTTTCGGGCTATTTCCTGCGGTTGGGTGCAATTCCGCCCAGCTATACGGGCTCGCCGTCCAATTATGCGGCTCTCAAGGCCGCGGGCGTGCCGCTGATCGGCTTCGGCGCGTTCGTCACGGTGGTGATCAACTTCCTGATCCTGGCGTTCATCGTCTTCCTGCTGGTGCGCACGGTGAACAAGATGATCGCCGCGGCCGAGCGCGACAAGGCGACCGGCGACGCGCCGCCTGCCGCCGATCCGGCCGATGTGGTGCTGCTGCGCGAGATTCGCGACGAGCTGAAGAAGCGCAACGGCGCGGCTTAGGCCGCCGCCAGTTCCTCCGCGGCGGCATCGGCCAGGCTGGTGCCGTCAAGGATGCGTGCCGTCTCGTCGCGCACGCGCGCCATCGCCCGGCGAATCGCGCAGGCGGCTTCGTCCTTGCAGTCATTGCACGGGCGATAGGCGGTGCGGCTGACGCAGGGGACCAGTGCCAGCGGGCCTTCGATCACCCGGATGATCTCGCCGAGCGAAATCAGGTGCGCGGGGCGGGCGAGGCGGTAGCCGCCCATCTTGCCGCGGGTGGAGACGAGGAAGCTCGCCTCGCGCAGGTCGGCGAGGATCAGTTCGAGGAATTTGCGCGGAACGTTCGCCTCCGCGGCGATGCGGTTCATCGGCACGGGCGCGCCGGCGATCGGCTGTTCGGCAAGGAAGAGCATTGCGCGGAGCGCGTAGCGGGAACGCTGCGTCAACATGATGCACTCTCCATGCCAACCGAATGGGGCCGTGTGAAGGCGCTTAATCCGTGCAACCTGACCTTTTCATTAAGCGCAAAGGCCCTATATAGGGTTTTGCCGGGTTCGCCCGGCTATGGCGATAAATTGCGGCGTAAAATAGATGCAGCGGACCCGGGGGCAGTACCCGGCGGCTCCACCACAAGGTGGTGTTTCTGGACACCGTTTCTGACGGGGCCGAACCAGGATCGACGTGTATTGAAAGGCGCTGTTTTCGCTCGGAATGGGACCACCGCAACGGCCCATTACACAAGTGCCAACGATAACGAAGCACTCGCTATTGCGGCGTAACCCCACGGCTTAACGGCCTAAGGTTATTCTAAAATGCGCGGTTCGGGCCACACCGGGCAACAGAAGTGGATTCCAGCGGCCGCCAGGGGGGCCGGGCAACAGAACCCCCTGGACCTTCTCCGTCCTAGAGGCCCGAGAGCCATGGCTCCACGGCGGCGAAATGGGCCTCCCAGCTGGGCATCACATAGCCTTGCACGCGCGCCAGCTGCGCCTCGCGGACGGCGCCTTCCTGCAGATGGTGCGCGATCGCTGCCAGCCAGGCTGCGCCATCGAGCGGATCGCAATAGATCGGCAGGTCGCCGGCCAGTTCGCGAAACACCGGCAGGTCGCTCGCCACCACCGGCGTGCCGACGCCGAGCGCCTCCACCACCGGCAGGCCGTACCCTTCGGCGAAGCTGGGCATCAGCAGCGCGCGGGCGCCGCGCAGATAGCCGGCGAGCGCCGTGTCCGCGCAATCCTCGATCACCTCGACATGGCCGGCGAGCATCGGCAACCGGTCGAGCATCGCCAGCGCCGTCTGGGCCTCCCAGCCGCGCTGGCCGATGATGATCAGCTTGGGGCAGGCGGCGGGCTTGTGCGTGATCAACCGGCGCCACAGCTGAAGCAGCAGGACGTGGTTCTTGCGCCCCTCGATCGTGCCGAGGGTCACGAAATAGGGGCGATCGAGCGCGATCGGCGGCGCGTCGGCCGGCAGCGGGTGGCCGCCGAGCAGCGCGGGCAGCATCGGCGGGCAGGTCTTGCCCTCGGCCGCGGCGAACGCGGCAAAGTCGTCGAGCGTCGCCTGCGAATTGCCGATGATGCCGGCGGCGCTGGCCAGCGCGTTCGCCATGCGGCGATGATGGCGGATATCCTCGCCCACCCGGCAGAATTCGGGATGGGTGAGCGGGATCAGGTCGTGGATGAGATAGACCGGCCGCACCTGGGCGCGCTGCGTCCAGGCGACGAGGCCGGTAGCGTCGAGCCCCGTATGGCCGACGTTGAGATAGAGCCGGTCGAGCCCGAGCTGCCCGCCCCGTTGCGCGACCACCGCCCGCATCGCCAGCCGCGGCGCGCGGGTGCGGAATTGCGGGCCGCCTTCGCGGATCAGCCGGAAGATCGCGTCGGACAGCGCGGGCGTGAGGATCTGGCGCAGATTGCCGCGCTGTACCACCGCCTGCGCCCGATCGGCGAAGTGATCGACATAGGCCAGGCACACCCGGTCGATCCCGGTCGGCAGGCGGCCGGTCCAGGTGCGCCAGATCAGACGACTGATGTCGATGAGAAGATCGCGCTGCATCGCTGTCGGCACTCAGTCTGCCGGACGGGATGGAAGTATTGCAAGGGCAAGCATGCTCACGATGCCCCGTCGCTTGCGCCCGCACTCCGGACAAATCAAGCCGTTGATGCACGACAATGCAATGCGTAGGACGCGCGGTAGCACCTGCCCGATGGGCGGAGACAAGTGAGATCCTGATGGCTCGACAGATTCTGATGCCGCTGTTCCTCGCATCGCTTGCGGCCAATCTGGTGGCGGCGCTGCTGGACCCCAGCTGGTGGGCGATTCCCGCGCTGCTTGCCGGCTGGTATGCTGCCGATCTCGCCTCGGGCCTCGTCCACATGTACATGGATTATCGGCCTACGCCGCCTGGCAAGGGACTCGACGCGCTCTATTTCTACCCCGGCTCGCGCGAATCCGATCACTACAAGGCGTTGTGGCGCGAGCGCATGGCCAAGGTGAGTCCGCTCGACCGGCTGGTCTATGACTTCAAGAACCATCACCCCCGCCCGGACGCGCTCGGCCGCCGCGATCTGTGGCGACTGATCGGCAGCACGGTGATCCTGGCGGCGCTGCCCTTTTCGGTGGTGCTCAACCTGCTGGCCTTTACCGGGCTGGTGCCGGGCTGGGCCGCGGCGGGCGGCGTGGCGCTGATCGCGGGGGGAGCGTTCGCGCAATATTTTCACGGGGCGCTCCACCGCGAGCAGAATCCGTGGATCGTCGTCGCGATGCGGCGGGTGGGGCTGCTGATGACCCCGGCGGCGCATCAGCTGCACCACGATACGTTGCAGCGCGATTTCGCGACCAATTGCGGCTGGTCGAACCCGCTGGTGAACCGCCTCTTCCTGGCGGGCCGGCGGCGCGGCTGGTTCGACGATGCGGGGCTCGAGCCGACCGCCTGAGCCGCGTCGACGTCGCCGCTAGCGCGGCACGCCGTGGAAGAACAGCGAGGGCTCGCGGATGCTGGCGAGCTGCTCCGGTTCGTCGCCGAGCAGCCGTTCGATGCTGTTGGCCACCAGCGTCTCCGTTGCCGACTGGCTGGCGAGGCCCCCGCGGATCAGGCAGTGCGCGTGCAATACCCGCCGGAAAGCGTCATACAGTGCCATGTCCGGCGCCTGGGGGGCGTCCCAGAAGCGATCGAGATGCCCCTGGTGGGTGATGCCGGGCACGTCGTAGATCGCCTCGCCAAGCACGATTACCGGCTTGCCTGCCGAGAGCGCCAGCGTGCCGGACGTGCTGTTGACGCACACCATGCCCTGGGCATCGCGCGCCAGCCGCTCCAGATCGCCGCCTTCGAGATGGTGGACGCGCCCCTCCAGGCCCAGGGCCCGGGTCCGCTTCTGCAGGAAGCTGCGCCAGTTGTGAAAGCCGCAGTCGAGCGGATGCTCCTTCACCAGCAGATGGGCATCGGCGGGCGCACAATGGGCGAAGCTGTCGAGCACATAGTCCGCCGCGGTCATCATCGTCCCGAACGGCGAATGTTCGCGGATCTGGTAATCGCCGGTCAGCTGCAGCGGGAACAGGAAATAGGGCTTTTGGGCAATTGCCGCGAGCGTCGCGCGCGCCTGTGCGGTGCGTCGGCGGCTCAGCGCGAACTTGCGGATCCAGCCCAGCCCTTCGACGATGATGATGCCCTTGCGGTGCGAGCGATAGAAGGGGAAGCGGAACCGTCCGGTGACGACGCGGTGATAATACCAGTAGGAATCGCGCGCGCGGCGGCCAAAGCTGGCGGTGATCGGCGGCAGATCCGGGAGCGGCGGCAAATCGCGCGCGCGCTCGACAATGGAGGCCGGGTCGCGATCGAGCGTCGAGTGGCCGTTCACGCCGTCGGGCTCCAGCGTCATCCAGTCGGGCCGGATATAGCCGTCCTCGAAGACATGGATCGCCACACCGCGCAGCTTCGCGAGCTGATGCGCCGCTAGGTGCATCGGGCGGCAATCGCCGTACAGCACCAGATCGGTGATGTCGTGTTCGCGCACGAAGCGATCGAAAAAGATCGGCCACGCAGCGAGGCGGCCGCGATAGTCGACGCTCCCCTCCGGCCAGTCATACCGGTCGCCGCCGTTCAGGTTGATGCGATGTACGGCGCAGCCCCGCGCCTGAAGTTCTCGGCTCAGCTGCCAGAAAAACGGTCCCGGCGGCCCCTGCAGGAACAGGAAGGATCGCCGTAACGGTCGCACGTGCTTCATCGGCCGGTCCTCTTGGGCGCGAGCTTGCGTCTAACCTTCCCTTGCAGCGTACGCAATCGTTCGAGAAAGCTGGGGGTCGCGGCGACGTCGGCGATCATCCGGTCGACCAGGACTTCCGCAGGGCAGGGCAGCCGGGTGACCGGATCCAGATAGCGCGGATAGAGGATCAGCACCGCCGCCACCAGTTCGGCGAGGCTGCGGCGCGCGGTGCGCCGTGCGGGTATCGCGCCGAGATCGCGGGTGAGCCCCCAGCCGGCATAGAAGGGCACCCCGTGCGTGACGACCTCCTTGCCCCGCAGCAGCGCCTCGAAGCCGGCGAGCGAGGTAAGGACATGCAGCGCATCGACCATGTCGAGCAGCGCGGAAATGGGGGCGGCGCGCTCGATCTGATCGGCGTAAGCGCGTGCCACCGCATCGTCGATCGCACCCTTGCGGTGCCCCGCCTCCACGTCGGGATGCGGCTTGTAGATCAGATAGGCGTCGGGCTCCGCTGCGCGGGCGGCAACCAGCAGGTCCAGGTTGGTCCTGCCGCCGGCGCCGCACTGCACCGAGCGATCGTCCTCCACCTGTCCGGTCACCAGCACGTGGCGTCGCGCGCCCGCCGGTCGCGCCAGCGCTGCGCCGCCACGCCCATATTTGCTCAGCCCCTCGGTGACGATGCGGGAGACCAGCGCCTCGGCCCGTGCAAGCATCGCCGGCGCAAAGCCGCCCTGCTCGATCAGCACTTCCAGGTCGCTGGGCTGGGTGGGATCGAAATGCACGCCGCGGCGGTCGACGGTGATCGACAGCGGCGGCACGCAATTGGCGCCGAGCCCGACCGAGCGGACAAAGCCGTCCTCGATCTCGCCGAGCGGCCCCCCGTCCGCCTCGATTCGCCGCAGCATCGCCGGCGGCACCCGCGACCGCCAGAGTAGCGTCGTACCGTTGCCCGCCCCGCCCGCCCGGTAGCGCGGGCCGCTGCCACCGTCCCAGAGCAGAGCCTCGACCGTCTCCCGCTTCCACCCGGCGACGCCGAGCACCTGCGTCACGTCGCGATTGCCGTCGATCAGCGCGCGCCAGCTGGCCAGCAGCGCCAGGATTGCGGCGATCGGCGTGGGTGCGCCGGTGAAGGGATCGCGATAGTCCTTGTCGGCGAGGAGCTCGGCGCCGACGACGCGTTCGAGCGCGACAGCGTCCGCGCCGTTGCCCAGTGCCGCGAACCGGCCGCTGCCGAACAGGCGCAGCGGGCAGCCCGCGAGCGCCGCGACCAGGGCAATCTCGTCATCGGCATCGGCAAAGATGGTGCCGCACCGGCGCGCCATCCACCAGGGGTCGACCGGGCCGATCCGGGGCATCCCCGGTTGTGCCGCGCCGAGGACCATGCCGCGCGCGGCCGCACCGGCCGGCGCCGCGGCAAGCATTGCCTGAAGCTGCGCGGCGGAGGCAGGGGCGAACAGCAGGTCGCGCGACGCGGGCAGCGCCGGTTGCGCCTGCCAGAAGCCGCCGCCGACGCGCAGGGCGCGCAATTGGGCGACGACCGCCGCCGCGTCCGCATCGGCACTGCCTGCGCCCGATAGCGCGAGCGGCGCGATGCGCGCCCGCGGGAAGGGCGGCATGCGCAGAAATGCCGGTCGCGGCCGCGCCATCAGGCGATTCCGCGGGCGGTGAGCGTCGCTTCGATCGGAGCCAGGTCCGTCGGGTTGTTGAGTTCGATCGGATCCCAGCCGGGCGGATCGAGCGCGATCACGTCGATCGGGATGCCGTGGTGCAGGAAGCGCAACTGCTCAAGTCCCTCGGCCTGTTCGGCGGGAGAGGGGGGCAGCGCACGGTAGCGGCGCAGTGCGACGGGCCGATAGGCATAGAGGCCGAGATGCAGCAGCACCGGGTTGGGAGCGTCGCGCGGCGGTTCGGCGAGGAAGGGCAGCACGCGCTTGGAAAAATACAGTGCGCGCCCCGCAGCGTCGGTCACCACCGTGGTGCCGCCGCTGCGCCCGGCCGCCTGATCGGCGAGCAGATGGGTGTAGACGCCGGCCGAGCACCGCATCGCCACCGTGGCGACGGCGCAATCGGGGTGATCCTCCATCCACGCGGCCAGTGCGGCCACGAACCCGGGCGGGGTCAGCAGCGCGTCGCCCTGAAAGTTGATCGCGTAATCGGGTTCGATGCGGAGCGCCTCCAGCGCGGCGGCGACGCGCTCCGTCCCGTTCGCGCAGCTTTCCGGCGTCAGCACCGGCGTTTCGCCCAGCGCCTCCACCGCCCTCATGATCCGTGCGTCGTCGGTTGCGACGTGCAGCGGAAGGTCGAGCCCGGCGCGCCGCACGGCGGCGATCGAGCGCGCGATCAGCGGCTGTGTCTGGCCGGTGGCGCCCGCCACGGCCGCGAGCGGCTTGCCGGGATAGCGCGACGAGGCATAGCGCGCGGGAATGACGATCACGCCGCGGGGCGTCGAGTTCGGCTCCATCGACGGCCGCTCAGGCGCCGAGACGGAGATCGTGGATGTGGAGCAGCCCCCAGGGGCGGCGGGACCCTGTCTTTTCCATCACGAACAGCACGGTGATCTTGTTCTCCTGCATCCTGGCGATCGCCTCGTCGACGGTGGCGTCCTTCGTAATTGTCACCGGGTCGCGCGTCATCAGTTCTCCCGCCACGGCGAGCAGCATGCGGTCGAACGCGCGGCGCAGATCGCCGTCGGTAATCACCCCGATCAGGTCTCCCGCGGTGTCGACCACGCCGGCGACGCCCTTGCCGCAGGAAGTCATCTCCAGCACCACGTCACGGGCGCAGGCGTTCGCCCGCACAAGCGGCATCGGCTCGGTGCGGCGGACGAGCGCCTCCAGCGTCTGCAGACCCCAACCGATCCGGCCGCCCGGATGCCAATGGGCGAGCTCGTTGCGCGAGGTGCCGCGCTTGCGCATCGCCGCCACTGCCAGCGCGTCGCCAAGCGCGAGCATCATCGTCGTCGAGGTGGTCGGCGCCACGCCCTCGGGACAGGCCTCGCCGCAGGCCGGCAGGACGAGCGTCATCGTGGCGTTGCGCGCCAGCATCGAGTCGGCGCCTGCCGTCATCGCGATCACCTGCACCGCCAGCCGCTGCGCATGGGTCAGCACCGCCACCACCTCGGGCGTCTCGCCCGAGTTCGACAGGACCAGCAGCACGTCCCCGCTGCGCATCATGCCCAGATCCCCGTGCGATGCCTCGCCCGGGTGCATGTAATAGGCGGCGCTGCCCGTGGCCGAGAGCGTCGCGGCGATCTTGCGCGCGATGTGGCCGGACTTGCCCATCCCCGCCAGGATGATCCGGCCGGGTGCGCCGACCAGCAGGTCCACCGCCGTCGAAAAATCGGTACCCAGTCGGCCGGCGAGCATCGTCAACGCCGCCGCCTCGGCACGAATGACCTCCGCGCCGTGATCGATGATGCTCTGTACGCTATTTACTTCCATGCACGTCCCCTGGTGATCTTCTTTGCGGTGGTACGAATGCGGCAAGCATCCATACCCGCAACTTCAATCACGCCCTTGTGCGTCTTGCACTCGCCGATCCCCAACGCAAGATCAACGCGCGCGATCAGTCATCGAGCACCAGTTTGTTGCCGCTCGGTTTCCAGGGTTGGCCCGCCCAATTCTGGAAGCGGTCGCGGATGTGCCACATCGCGTCGATGCGTCGTTCGGCGATTCCGGGCATGCTCAGCAGATCGGCGCCCGTCCAGGGAACGAACGGATTGCGGCGACTGAACGACCAGAGCTCCAGCCGGCGGCTCGGCCGCGTCGCCGCGACGCGCGCGTGGAAGCCGCAGGTATCGGCCACCACCAGGGTGTTTGCAGGAACCGGGAAGCGCTGGGCCCCGGGCAGCCCCAGCCCCGGCAGTTCCTCGGCACGGACCCGCAGCGATCCGCGCGCGGAAAGGAAGTCCTCGCTCGTCCCCGCCGTGAGGCTGCGCGCATGTTCCCATGCGAGCCGGGCAGGGGTGAGCCGATGCGAGCCGGGCACATAGGAAAACGGGCCGTCCGCTTCCTCCACGTCGTTGAGGAAGAACCAGGCCTTCAGCGTCGGGTGGAAGGTGTCGGCATGGAGGTTGGTCTGCGGATCGGGATCGGGGGCGCCGCTGTCGGTCAGGATCGTCTGGATGTAGTGGAGCGGCTCGCTGCGGAAGCTGCCGACATAGCGGCACAGCGCCCGAAAGCGATCGTCGCGCAGCAGTGCCTGCGCCGCCGGCACCGTGCGCAGGAAACCGGGCCCGATCGCGATCCGGCGTGTGATCGTATTGCCCTGGCGCATCTCGCGGGTGTCGAAGCGATGGGCGAGCACGGCGTCGCGCAGCGCGGCGAACAGCGCCGTTGGCAGGAAATCGCGGACAATGACGAATCCGTCGCGATCGAAGGCCTCGCGGTCGGCAGCGGGCAACCCCGCCGTCAGGCGGGCACGACGCGCCCAGGCAAGGCGATGTGCCAGCCGTGCCCGGCCGGCATGCAGCCCCATCGCATTGAGACGTTGCGATCCGATCACGGGATTGTCACGGAACGACTTGGCGCCGGTGGCAAGTTGGGCGACCCACCAAGGGGCGGCCAGCATTGAAGACATGCAAGGTCTCACTCGAACGCGACGGATGTGCGCCCCATCCTGCTGGTGCAGCGCAATCCTGTCCTCCGTTCCGCCAAAAACCGGAACGGGTCAAGCTGCAGATCTTCGTTTCCCGATGAACCGTCCGGAAAAGCTTTCGCCTGAACGGGTTATGCCGCCAGCGCCGCTGCCCGCTCCGTTGCTGCGATCCAGCCGCCGCCCAGCACGCGATCGCCGGCATAGAGCACCGCCGCCTGGCCGGGCGCCACACCATATTCGGGCGTTTCGAACAGGACGCGGTCTCCTTCCATCCGCGCCGGTACTGGCTTGGCGAGGCTGCGGACCTTGGCCGTCATCGGACCCTGATAGTCGCCGCCCAGCCAGTTGATCGCTTCCAGCCGTGCCGCCGCCACGGCCAGGGCGCGGCGGGGGCCTACGACCACGCGCTTCGTCTCCGGCTCCAGTCGCAGCACGTAATAGGGTTCGGGGGCGCCGCCGATTTCCAGCCCGCGGCGCTGGCCGACGGTGAAATGGATCAGGCCGCGATGCTCGCCCAGCTTGGCGCCGGTCTCGTCGACGATGTCGCCCCCTGCCTCGGCTTCCGGGCGCAGCTTCTTCACCAGGGTGGCATAGTCGCCGTCGGGAACGAAGCAGATGTCCTGGCTGTCCGGCTTGCCGGCGACGCCCAGGCCCAGCTCCGCGGCGAGCGCGCGCACCTCGGGCTTGGGTAGGCCTCCCAGTGGGAAGCGCAGGAAATCCAGCTGCGACGCGGTCGTCGCGAACAGGAAATAGCTCTGGTCGCGCGCCGGATCGGCGGCGCGGTGCAGCTCGGCGCCGTGCAGGCCCATCGCGCGGCGGACATAGTGGCCGGTGGCGAGGCAGTCCGCGCCCAGATCGCGGGCGAGCGCGAACAGGTCGGTGAACTTCGGGCCCATGTTGCACTTCACGCACGGAATCGGCGTGCGGCCGGCCAGGTATTCGTCGGCGAAATCGTCGATCACCTGGGTCTGGAAGCTGCTCGCATGGTCGAACACGTAATGCGCGATCCCGAGCTTGTCGCACACCGCGCGCGCGTCGCGGATGTCGCGGCCGGCGCAGCAGCTGCCGGCGCGGCCCACCGCCTCGCCATGGTCGTAGAGCTGGAGCGTGATGCCGATCGTTTCCGCACCGCTGCGCGCGGCGAGCGCGGCGACGACGGAGGAATCGACGCCGCCGGACATGGCGACGACGATACGCCGCCCGGAAAGCGGCTCGGCAAGCTGGAAATCACCGGGGTTCATGGCCGCCCAGATAGGGCAGGCCCGCTCCGGATGCCACCCGGGGTATTTGGAAACCTGCCAGACACGGAAGTTAAGCGCAGGTTTTCAGCGCCTTTACGGCCCTTTCAGCAGTGCGGGCCTATACTGCGGGCACGAAGGACGACTGGAAACGCATTGGTGGACTTGAGTTTTGCCCATCCGAACCGCGACTTGGCCTCCGCGATGCTCCCCACGGGGCTGGCGGTGCTGATGGCGATGGTGACGAGCCGGCAAGCCGCCAGCCCGACCGCGCGAATCCAGACCCGGCTTTCGATGCCGCTCCCCGTGGCAGCGCTGCTCGCGCCGGTCGATGGTTGTTTCCATCGCGCCGTCGCAACCGCGCTTCACCAGTGGGGAGAGGCGTGAAGCGCGCGTTTACCTTGCCATTTTAGCCGATGTTCAAGGCAGGCCGGTAAAAGTCGTTTCACGGTTGCGTAACAGGGGCGGCCGGCCCCGATGAGGTTGGTAGATGATTGAGAACCAGAAGATCCGTCCTGCAAAGGTGATCGGCCCGCTCGGCGAGCCGCTGACCCTGGACTCGCTGCCGCCGCCGAACACGACCCGCTGGGTAGTGCGGCGCAAGGCCGAGGTCGTCGCCGCCGTCAATGGCGGGCTGCTGACCGTGGACGAGGTGTGCGATCGCTATGGACTCACCGTCGAGGAATTCGCCGGCTGGCAGCGCGCGATCGATCGTTCCGGCATGCCGGGCCTGCGCGTCACTCGCATCCAGCATTACCGCTCGCTCTATGAACGCCAGCAGAAGTTCTGATTTTCGAAGCGGTCGTTCGAAGTTCCCTTGACAACGCAAAATATCGTGACGGAACCAATCTGACCATTTGCGGATTTCCCTCTACGTCGCCCGGGTCGCCGGGCAAGTAAAGGAGGGACGAATGGTAGGTTTTCTCATTTGGCTCGTCATCGGCGGCGTCGTCGGTTGGCTTGCGAGCATCATCATGCGTACCGATGCCCAGCAGGGTGTCTTCCTGAACATCGTCGTCGGCATCGTCGGCGCCTTCGTTGGCGGACTGTTGTTCGGCGGCAACATCAACAGCGGCGTGATCACCCCGATGACCTTCCTGGTCTCGCTGGTGGGTGCAGTCATCCTGCTGGCGATCGTCAACCTGGTGCGTCGCGGCGCGGTGCGCTAAGCATCCGCTCAGACCAGCCTTCAAAAAGGGCCGCCCCTTCCAGGGCGGCCCTTTTTTCATGTCCGGATCATTTCAGAAGGAAGCGCACCGAGACGCTGGCGGTGACCTTCTGCTCGCCGGGCACGATCGCCGTATCGGCCTCCGCCATCATCGCCTTGCCACGCATCAGCATCGGCATCGGCTGCGGTAGCGGCGCGCTTCCGGCTTCGGAGATCAGCAGGATGCGATCCACCTTGAGTCCCGCCGCCTGCGCATAGAGCGTCGCGCGCGCCTTGGCCTTGGTGATCGCGTCGCGTCGCGCCTCGTCCAGCGCGCCCTCCTCGTCCGCCAGCGTCAGGTTGGGTCCGGCAATGTTGTTGGCCCCCTGTGCGACCAGCGCGTCGAGGATCGTCCCGCTCTTCGCGACGTCGCGGAAGCGGACCGTCAGCTGGTTGGAAGCCTGGTAGCCGGTGATCACGGGCGGCTTGTTCTCTTGATAGCGATATTGCGGCGCGAGGTTGACCGCGCTGGTCTGCAGGTCGCGTTCGGCGATGCCCGCCTTGCGCAGCGCGCCCAGCACCGCGGCCATTCGTGCGGAATTCTGCTGCATTGCTTCTCCCGCCGTGGTGGCGGTGGTGACGACGCCGGCCTGGATCAGTGCCAGGTCGGGCACGCGTGTGCTCGCGCCCTCGGCGACGATGTCGAGCACGGTGCCGTCCGCCGGGATCGGCTGCCCGACGGTCTGCGCCTGGGCGAAGGCTTGGGGCGCGGCGGCAAGCGCCAGCATCGCCGCGAGCGGCAGGGTACGGATCATGGGGACGTTCCTCCTGTGGTTTTCGTCGTCTCGATGCACCGGCTTGTCGACGCCTGCGCACGAACGCAGGCTGAACGAACCGGGAGAGACAAACGATTGGTATTACTTGCAAGCTCCCGCAGGAGCTTCACATTTTCTTTGCTGTCACTTGCGTTCGAGCATGCAACCGGGCATTCCGCCACGCGTTGCTACACCGGCCTTGTGGCGGGTGATATATTCCTATAATACAGTGCGACCTGGGACGTGCATGCGTCCCGAACGAGGTGGGCGCATGAACTACGAGGCAGGGATGTTGGATCGGCAGGAGCAGCTCGGTTTCGAGGGGGAACCGGCGCGTCGCGGGCGGCGGTGGCTGTGGATCGGCCTCGGCGCATTCGCGCTGGTCGTGATCATGGCCTTCTTGCTGATGGGGCGTGCCTCCGACAAGAAGCTGCCGGTCGCCAAGGGCGGCAAGGACCAGAGCCAGCTGCTGACCGTCACGGTGTCGGCGCCGGGGCAGCAGACCATCTCCACGATCGTCACCGGTAATGGCAGCCTCGCCGCCAAGCGCGAAATGCCCGTGGGCGTCGCCGGGGAGGGCGGCATCGTTACCCGGGTGTTGGTCGATGCCGGCAGCTGGGTGCAGAAGGGGCAGGTGCTCGCCACGGTCGATCGTTCGGTGCAGTCGCAGACCGCCGAATCGCTGGCCGCGCAGATTCGCGTCGCCGAGGCGGATGCGAAGCTCGCCCAGTCGAACCTCGAACGTGCCGAGAAACTGGTCGGAAACGGCTTTATTTCTCGCGCCGATATCGACCAGAAAACCGCCGCGCGGGATCAGGCGCTCGCCCGCGTCCGCGTTGCCAAGGCGCAGCTCGCCGAAACCCAGGCGCGCAACCGCCGGCTCGATATCCGCGCGCCGGAAGCAGGCCTGGTGCTCTCGCGCCAGATCGAGCCCGGCCAGATCGTCAGCTCGGGCTCGGGCACGCTGTTCCGCATGGCGATGGACGGCCAGCTGGAACTGCGCACCCAGCTTTCCGAAGCCGATGTCCAGAAGCTGCACGTCGGTGCGCCGGCGGAAGTGACGCCGGTCGGCGCGCAGACCAGTTTCAAGGGCCAGGTCTGGCAGGTTTCGCCGGTGATCGACCCGACCAGCCGGCTCGGCATCGCCCGCATCGCGCTGCCCTATAATCCGGCGCTCCGGCCCGGCGGCTTCGCCAGCGCGCGCATCGTCGCCGGCTCGGCGACGTCGGTGATCCTGCCGCAGTCGGCGGTGCAGAGCGATCAGCTGGGCACCTATGTCTACGTCCTGAACGACAAGAACGAGGCGGTGCGCCGCGAGGTGAAGACCGGTGACGTGTCCGATCAGGGCGTTCGCATCACCAGCGGCTTGACCGGCAGCGAGCGCGTGGTGATGACTGCGGGCGCGTTCCTCAACCCGGGCCAGAAGGTCATACCCCAGCTCCAGAAGAAGTAAGGGATCGGCGCGATGAGCTTTCGCAACATCTCGGCCTGGGCCATCCGCAACCCGGTCCCGCCGATCGTCCTCTTCCTGTTCCTCACCATCGCCGGGCTGGTCAGCTTCAGCCGCATGGACGTGAACAACAGCCCGGACATCGACTTCCCGATCGTCTGGATCTCGATCAGCCAGCCCGGCGCCGCGCCGAGCGAGCTCGAGACGCAGATCACCCAGAAGGTCGAATCCGCCGTCCGCAGCCTGCAGGGCATCGACGAGATCAACTCGACCGTTTCCGAAGGCAACACCCAGACGGTGGTGCAGCTGGCGATCGGCACCCCGATCGACCGCGCGGTGGAAGACGTGCGCAGCGCGATCCAGCAGATCCGCGGCAATCTGCCCGACGGCATCCTGGAGCCGCAGGTCGGCCGCGTCGACAGCGCCAGCAGCAACGACATCGCCAGCTTCACCGCCACCGCCACCGACATGACGGTCGAGCAGCTTTCCTGGTACATCGACAACACCGTCTCCAAGGAACTGCTGTCGATCAGCGGCATGGCGGCAGTACAGCGCAACGGCGGCGTCAGCCGCGAAGTCAGCGTCGTGCTCGATCCGGTGAAGCTTGCGAGCTACGGCCTCACCGCGAGCCAGGTGAACCAGCAGCTCCGCCAGGTGAACCTCAACGCCGCAGGCGGTCGCGCGCAGATTTCCGGCTTCGAACAATCGCTGCGCGTCGTCGGCAATGCCAAGGACGCCTATACGCTGGGCCAGAGCCAGATCGCGACCGGCAGCGGCCGCACCGTGCGGCTGGCCGATATCGCGACGGTGAAGGACGGCTTTGCCGAGCGCCGCAACTTCGCGCGCTATGACGGGCATCCGGTGATCTCGTTCGACATCCAGCGCGCCAAGGGCGCCTCGGACGTCACCATCTTCGAGGAAACGCAGAAGAAGCTGCAGGCGCTCGAGAAGAACAATCCCAAGGTGCATTTCGAGCTGCTCGACAACAGCAGCAAATACGCCAAGGAGCAGTTCGATACCGCGATGGAAGCGATGATCGAGGGCGCGGTGCTCGCCGTCATCGTCGTGTTCCTGTTCCTGCGCGACTGGCGGGCGACGGTGATCTCGGCGCTGGCGATTCCGCTCTCGGCGATCCCCAGCTTCTGGTTCATGGACATGATGGGCTTCACGCTCAACCAGATGACGCTGCTCGCGCTCAGCCTGGTCGCGGGCGTGCTGGTCGACGATGCGATCGTGGAGATCGAGAACATCGTCCGCCACATGCGCATGGGCAAATCGGCGTATCAGGCATCAATCGACGCGGCCGACGAGATCGGCATCGCGGTGCTCGCCACCACCATGTCGATCGTCGCGGTGTTCCTGCCGGTGGGCCTGATGCCGGGCATCTCGGGCCAGTTCTTCAAGAATTTCGGGCTCACCGTGGTGGCGGCGGTGCTGATGTCGCTGGCCGTGGCGCGCATGCTGACGCCGATGATCGCGGCGTATTTCCTCAAGGCGCACGGCCATGCCGAACATGGCGGCGGGCTGATGATGCGCATCTATGTCCGCCTGCTCGAATGGACGCTGATGCACCGCTGGGTGGCGATCCTCGCCTATGTGCTGTCGCTCGCCGGCACCATCGGCCTGCTGGTCGGCATGCCGCAGACCTTCCAGCCGGCGCAGGACCAGGACAGCGTGACCGCGACGATCGAAATGGTGCCGGGCACCACGCTCGAACAGACCGACCGCGTCGTCCAGCAGGTCGCCACGATCCTGCGCGCCGAACCGGGGGTCCAGCACACCTATGCCCGCACCTCGGTAGGCAATGGCCGCGTCACTGCCGACCTGGCGGAGAAGAAGAGTGCCGAGCGCAAGGAAACCAGCACCGAGTTCGAGAAGCGCGTGGCGCCCAAGCTGCTCGCCATCGCCGATGCGCGGGTGAATTTCCGCTCGCAGTTCGGCTGGGGCTCGTCGGGGCGGGACCTGACGATCACGCTGGGCGGCGAGGATCCGGAACTGCTCAACAAGACGGCACTCACCCTGATGAAGCAGATGGAGGGGCTGAAGTCGCTCGTCGCGCCGCGCATCTCGGGCGACCTGCAGCGGCCGGAAATCGTGATTTCGCCGCGGCTCGACCTCGCCGCCGATCTAGGCGTCACCACTGCGGCACTCTCCAACGCGATCCGCGTTGCGACGCTGGGCGACATCGAGCAGAACAGCGCGAAATTCTCGCTGTCCGATCGTCAGATCCCGATCCGCGTCGCGCTCGATCAGGATTCGCGCACCAAGCTCGACACGCTCCAGAACATGCGCGTGCAGACCCAGACCGGCGGTTCGGTGCCGCTCTCGGCGGTGGCGGACATCCGCTTCGCTGCAGGCCCGACCAAGGTGGAGCGCCTCAACCTGCAGCGCCGCCTGGTGGTGGGCGCCGACCTTGCGATGAACCCTGCGACGGGCAAGCCCTATGTCTCGGGCGACGTGATGAAGGAGATCCACAATCTCCCGATCATGAAGCAGCTGCCGGTTGGCGTGGCCGAGATGACGGTCGGCCAGGCAAAGTGGCAGGGCGAGATGATCCAGAACTTCATCATCGCGCTGGCCTCGGGCATCTTCCTGGTCTTCGCGGTGATGGTGCTGCTGTACCGCCGCTTCGTCTCGCCGATCGTCAACATGGGCTCGCTGCTCAACGCACCGCTGGGCGGGCTGATCATGCTCGCGATTCTCGGCATGCCGGTGAGCCTGCCGGTCTATATCGGCATGCTGATGCTGTTCGGCATCGTCGCCAAGAACTCGATCCTGCTCGTCGACTTCGCGCTGGAGGAGATGGAGAAGGGCGTGCCCAAGCTGGAGGCGATCGTCGATGCCGGCCGCAAGCGCGCCCAGCCGATCGTGATGACCACCATCGCGATGGTGGCGGGCATGGTGCCGACCGCGCTGTCGCTCAACGGCGACTCGTCGTTCCGCGCGCCGATGGGCGTGGTGGTGATCGGCGGCCTGATCGTCTCGACGCTGCTCACGCTGGTGATCGTGCCCGCGCTGTTCAGCCTAGCGGTGGGCCTCGAAGGCTGGCTCGGCCCGCGGCTCTCGCGGCGGCTGCTCACCTATCGCCCGGGCGACGACGGCAGCCGTGTGCTGGGACCGGTGGGCACGCCCGGCGCGATCGACCACAAGCCCGGCGACGACGGGGTGCTGCCCGCGGAGTGAGCGGGCACATCCTCCTCGTCGGCGGGGAGAGGGCTGTCGCTGGACCAAATCCTCGTCACCCCGGCGAAAGCCGGGAACCATTGGGGTCTCCGTCACGGCGCTTGCTGATGCCGAGAGGCGAGTGGATCCCGGCTTTCGCCGGGATGACGGCAGTTGGAAGGGCATGGCCCGGACGCGCATGTGCGGGAGCGGGCCGCGCCCAACCCTCTGGCAAGCCACGCCCGCGCTCCCCACATTCCTTCCATGACTGCTTTTTCGCTGCTCGATCTGGTGCCCGTCGTCCAGGGCGGCACCGTGTCCCAGGCACTTGCCAACGCCGCCGATCTCGCCGCCCATGCTGAACGGCTGGGCTTCCAGCGCTACTGGATGGCCGAGCATCACGGCATGGAGGGCATCGCCAGCGCCGCGACCGCCGTGGTGATCGCGCATGTCGGCCATGCCACCAGCACCATCCGTATCGGCGCCGGCGGCATCATGCTGCCCAACCACTCGCCGCTGCAGGTGGCGGAGGCATTCGGCACGCTCGACGCGCTGTTCCCGGGCCGCATCGATCTGGGCCTGGGGCGAGCGCCAGGTTCGGATCAGCGCGTGTCCGCAGCAATTCGCCGCAACCTGGGCAGCGACGGCAACGAATTCCCGCAGGACGTGATGGAGCTGCAAAGCTATTTCGCGGACGACGGCCGCACCGGCGTTCGCGCGACGCCTGGTGCGGGCGCGGACGTGAAGCTCTGGATCCTGGGCTCCAGCACCTTCGGCGCGCAGCTCGCCGCCGCGCTGGGCCTGCCCTATGCCTTCGCGTCGCATTTCGCGCCCGGCCTGCTCGACGAGGCGATCACGGTCTATCGCCGCAACTTCCGCCCGTCCGAGGTGCTCGCCAAGCCGCACGTGATGCTCGGCTTCAACGTGTTCGCCGCCGATACCGACGAGGAGGCCGAGTATCTGGCCAGCTCGCAGCAGCAGGCGTTCGTTGCGATTCGCACCACCGGCCGCGGCATTCAGCTGCCCCCGCCGGTGCGCGGCTATCGCGAGAGCCTGGGCACGCAGGGCAATGCGGTGCTCGACCATGTGCTGTCCGCCTCGGCGATCGGCGGCCCGGCCAAGGTGCGCCGCGAGATCGATGCCTTCATCGCGCGCACCCAGGCCGACGAGCTGATGCTGACCAGCGCGATGTTCGATCACCAGGCCCGCAAGCGCAGCCTGGAAATCGCGGCGGAGGCGATGCGCGCGGTCGAGCCTGCCTGAGCCTCAGCCCGCGGCGGGCAGGCGGAGGCGGACGAGCAGGCCGCCGAGATCTTCGCTTTCCTCCAGGCTGACGGTGCCGCCGTAGATTTCCGCGACGTCGCGGACGATGGCGAGACCGAGTCCGGTGCCGGGCTTGCCGGTATCCAGCCGCACGCCGCGATCGAAGATGCGGATGCGGTCGGCCTCGGGAATGCCGATACCGTCGTCCTCGACCATGATCTCGACGAAGCCCGAGTCGAGCCGCGCCGTCACGAACACGCTGCCGCCGCCATATTTGGCTGCGTTCTCGACGAGGTTGCCGAGGATCTCGTCCAGGTCCTGGCGCTCGATATGCGCGACCGAATCCTTCACCCCGTCCACGTCGATGCGGACATTGGGGTAGAGCCGCGCCACCGCGCGCTCGACCGCCTCGATCGATGGCCAGACCTCGGCGCGGCTGTGCGCACTGCCGCGGCGCCCGACGGCGCGGGCGCGGGCGAGGTGGTGGTCGATCTGCCGCCGCATCGTCCGTGCCTCGCGGATCACGGTGTCGGGCAGATCCTCCTGGCCCGCCGCGGCAGCGTTCATGATCACGCTGAGCGGGGTCTTGAGCGCATGGGCGAGGTTGCCGGCATGGCGCCGCGCCTCCTCGGCCTGGCGATCATTATGCTCTACCAGCGCGTTGAGTTCGTCGACCATCGGGCCGACTTCGGCCGGCATCGGCCCGCCGACGCGCTGCGTCCGCCCCGCGCGCAGGCTGGCGATCTCGCGCCGTACCTTGCGCAAGGGGCGGAGGCCATACCAGGTCTGCAGCGCCGCCATCGCCACCAGCCCCAGCCCGAGCAGCGCAAAGCTGCGCACCAGCGTGCGGCGAACCGTGGCGATCTGCGCGTCGAGCACCTCGCGGCTCTCCGCCACCTGGAAGCGCCAGCGCACCGGCGATCCCGGCAGCTTCAGGTCGCGTTCGGCGATGCGCAGCTTCTGGTCGGCAAACTGGTTGCTGTCATAGAAATGCATCTCGCGATCGTTGTGGACTTGGTCGACGCGAAGCTTGCGGTCCCAAAGCGAGCGCGATGGGAAGGGCTCGAAGCCCTGGCCGCTGATCTGCCAATAGGCGCCCGAATTGGGTTCGAGGAAGCGCTGGTCGGCCAGTTCGCGGTTGAGCACGACCTCGCCGTTCGACCCCACTTCGGCCGAGACGATCATCGAGGAGACAAGATAGTCGAGCTGGTCGTCGAAATTGCGGGTGATCGCGCTGGTCAGCACGCGGTCGAGCGCATAGCCGCCGCCGACCAGCAGCAGCAGGATCCACGCCGTCGCCACCAGCAGCATGCGCCGGCTGACCGAGCCGGTGACGCGCACCGGCCGATAGCCGCGCGCATCGGCCTCGGCGGTCGCGGACGCCGCATCGGGCGTCTCTCCGGCGATCAGGACTGCGTCCACCCGCCCGGCCTCAGGTGAAGCTGGATTCGTCGAGGCTGTAGCCGAGACCCCGGATGGTGGTGATCACGTCTGCGCCCAGCTTCTTGCGGATGCGAGTGACGAACACTTCGATCGTGTTCGAATCGCGATCGAAATCCTGGTCGTAGATATGCTCGATCAGTTCGGTGCGGCTCACCACCTTGCCCTTGTGGTGGAGCAGGTAGCTGAGCAGCTTGTATTCCTGTGCCGTCAGCTTCACCGGTTCGCCGGCCTTGGTGACCTTGCCCGAGCGCGTGTCGAGCCGGATGTCGCCGGCGGTCAGCTCGGCCGAGGCATTGCCCGAGGCGCGGCGGATCAGCGCGCGGAGGCGGGCGATTAGCTCCTCGGTCTGGAAGGGCTTGGCGACATAATCGTCGGCCCCGGCATCGAGCCCGGCCACCTTGTCCGACCAGCTGTCGCGCGCGGTGAGCACCAGCACCGGCATGGTGCGGCCTTCCTTGCGCCAGCGATCGAGCACGGTCAGCCCGTCGATCTCGGGCAGGCCGAGGTCGAGGATGATCGCGTCATACTGCTCGGTAGACCCGAGGAAATGCCCCTCCTCGCCGTCGGTGGCGAGGTCTACGGCATAGCCCGCGCCTTCGAGCGCGGTGCGCAGCTGGATCCCGAGATTGGGTTCGTCCTCGACGATCAGAAGTCGCATTCGCAGTCCCGTCCTTTTCTAGCTGCTCAACTGCCCATGCGGCGGAGGATCTGGCCGGTATGGCCGTCCACCTCCACCCAGATCACCGATCCGTTGCGCAGGAACTTGAGCGTGTAAACGTCGTGCTCGGGGTCATAGTCGAACCCAAGATATTGCGCGCCCGGCATGCGCGGGATGATCCTTCGCTCGATCTCGCGCACGGGCAGATTTTGGCCGCGAAGCCGCCGCTCGCGGGCCGCACGCTGGCCGTCATCCTGCTCCGTGCCGATCGGGCGCGCTACGACCGGGCTCGCGAACGCGAGGCTCGCAAGACACGCGATCAGAACGGGTTTGACCAACATCGGCATGGGAATGGCATAGGGTCCGGGCATTGAATAGCCCCTGAACATGCCGCTCAGCCGCGGTTCCGCAATTGTGGCATTGGTGCATCGCTCACGCCGGCCGCTGCGCACCTGCGCGCTTGCGGGCGCGCCCGCCGCCTCCTAGGTGCTGCACCATGGCTGCTCCGGTGCTTTCCTACGAAGGGCTGGGTCTCGTTCAGGGATCCGGCTGGCTTTTCCGCAATCTCGACATCCACGTGGGCGAGCGTGATCGGCTCGCGCTGATCGGCCGCAACGGCGCGGGCAAGACCACCTTGCTCAAGCTGATCGCCGGCACGATCGACAGCGACGAGGGGCGCCGCACGATCGTGCCGGGCACCCGCGTGATCCTGCTGGAGCAGGAGCCGCGCATGCTCGGCTGCACCACGCTGATGGACTATGTCCTCTCCGGCGACGACGCGCCCGCCCAGCATGAGGCCGAGGCGATCGCCGACCAGCTCGGCATCGACCTGACGCGCGAGGCCGCGACCGCGAGCGGCGGCGAGCGCCGCCGCGCCGCCATCGCCCGCGCGCTGGCGCAGGATCCGGACGTGCTGCTGCTCGACGAGCCGACCAACCATCTCGATCTCGGCGCGATCGAATGGCTGGAAGACTGGCTGACGCGCTACAAGGGCGCGTTCGTCGTCATCAGCCACGATCGTACCTTCCTCACCCGGCTGACGCGGCAGACGCTGTGGCTGGATCGCGGCGCGATCAAGCGCGCCGAGATCGGTTTCGGCGGTTTCGAGGCGTGGACCGAGCAGGTCTATGCCGAGGAGGAGCGCAACGCCCAGCGGCTCGATGCCAAGCTCAAGATCGAGGAGCATTGGCTCCAGCGTGGCGTCACCGGCCGTCGGCGGCGCAACCAGGGGCGGCTGGCCAAGCTGAAGGACATGCGCGCGGAGCGCGCCGCGATGCAGGGACCGCAGGGCACCGCCGCGCTCGCCACGGCGTCGGACGGCAACCAGACCAAGGTGGTGATCGACGCCAAGCATGTGACGAAGCGCTTCGGCGAGCGGACGATCATCAAGGACCTGACCTTCCGTGTCACCAAGGGCGACCGGATCGGCATCGTCGGATCGAACGGCGCGGGCAAGTCCACGCTGCTAAAGATGCTGACCGGCGAGCTGCAGCCCGACGAGGGCACGATCAAGCTGTCGCAGACGCTGGACGCGATCATCATCGACCAGCAGCGCAGCCTGATGGCGCCGGACAAGCGCGTGCGCGAGGTGCTGGCGGACGGCGGCGACTGGATCGACGTGCAGGGCGTACGCAAGCACGTGCACGGCTATCTGAAGGACTTCCTGTTCGATCCCAGCATCGCCGAGGCGCGGATCGGCACGCTTTCGGGCGGCGAGCGCTCGCGCCTGCTGCTCGCGCGCGAATTCGCCCGGCCGTCCAATCTGCTGGTGCTCGACGAGCCGACCAACGATCTCGACCTCGAGACGCTCGATCTGCTCCAGGAAGTGATCGCCGATTACGCCGGCACGGTGCTGATCGTCAGCCACGACCGCGACTTTCTCGACCGCACCGTCACCGTGACGCTGGGGCTGGACGGCAGCGGCACGGTGGACGTGGTGGTCGGCGGCTATGCCGATTGGGAGGCGAAGCGCCGTCCCAGGAACGAGGCGAAGAAGGCGAGTAAGCCGGCCGCGGCCGTGCCCGCGCCCGAAGCGCCCAAGGCACGCACCAAGCTCAGCTACAAGGACCAGCGCGACTATGAGCTGCTGCCCAAGCGGATCGAGGAGATCGACCGCACGATCGCCCGTGACGAGGCGGCGCTCGCCGATCCGCAGCTCTATGCGCGCGATCCGGCCAAGTTCGCGGCGATCAGCGACGGCATCGCCAAGCTGCGCGAGGAAAAGGACGCGGCCGAGATGCGCTGGCTGGAACTGGCGGAGATGGTGGAAGGCCTGGGCTGATCCTCCAAAACGACGAACCCCGCAGGATCGCTCCGGCGGGGTTCGCGCATTCAGGAGGCTGGAAGCTCAGTTGGTCGAATAGCGAACCCGCACCGCCCGGCGCGACGCGCGGAGCATGCCGCCCATCATGCCGAAGCCTGCGATCATCAGCGCCCAGCTCGCCGGCTCCGGCACGGGCGAAAGCGCCGTCGCCGAGAAGCTGGTCAGGCCGTCGCCCTGCGTCGTCAGCGTCACGAGGCCGGGTGTGTCCTCATAGCCGGCGATGCGGAAGGTGCCAGAGGCGACCAGCTTCAGGCTGCCGCCGGCGCTGTCCTGCTGATGGGTGACCGAGCTGATCGAGCCGAGGTCGAAGAAGATGACCGAGCCGAGGTCGAAGAACGAGGAGATCGGTCCGACCGAGAAGTTCGGCAGATCCTTGATCGTGCCGCACGGCCCCACGCAGGTGATGCCCCCGAACACGCCGGTGCTGCCGAGCGCAGCGAAGATGGTGCCCGGCACCCCGCCATCGTTCAGCGTCGGGCCCGGCGACAGGAAGTTGTAGAAATCCAGGCCCGTCGCCGCGCCCATGGTGGTGGCACCCACCGGCCGGACGAACCCGGTGAAGCTGATCTGGCCCAGGATCTGCGCAGCGTTTGCCGGAGCTGCCACGCACAGTAACGCCGCAGCTGCAGCGAGCTTGGTGTGTATACGCATGTGCGTAACCTTTCCTACGAGTTTACTTAACAGCGCGACTCGAATGTTGTGATCGTTAACGAGACGTTAAGCTTCAGAACTCGACCGACAATAATGTTCTCATCTTCATAACTAAGAAGACATGTATTTTGCGGCACGGCGTGGATTCGTAGGAATTCGGGCGTAGCTCCGCATCTGCGCAGGAAAGTCGTATCAAATAATACGGACAACTATCCGCGTTCTACACTGAAGCTATACCTTCAGCGTGGCGCAGGAATGATCTTGTTTCGCTACGACAACGTTGCTGCAGGCGCGGCGGGAAATTCCATGGTTCGCCCGCGCGCCCGGAAACCGTCCCAATACGGGACGATGATTTTCTGGGACTGCAAAAGTCGGGCGTTTTGTTCGGCGTCAGAGCCGTTTCCCGTGCCGCCCCGCCAGCTCGACGACATATTGCCATGCGACGCGCCCCGAGCGACTGCCCCGACGCGTCGCCCACTGGATCGCGTCCTGCGCGTCGAACGCGAGCCCATGGGCTTCGGCATAGCCGCGCACGATCGCGACATAGGTGTCCTGATCGACGACGTGGAAGCCGAGCGACAGGCCGAAGCGATCCGCCAGCGCGAGGTCGTCATCGATGGAATCGCGCGGGTTGATCGCGCTGGACTGCGCCTCCAGGTCGCGCGGCAGCAGATGGCGGCGGTTCGAGGTGACCAGCAGGCGGCAGTTCGCCGGTCGCGCCTCGGCGCCGCCCTCGAGCAACGATCGCAGCGCGCGTGCGTCCGCGGCGGCGTCGAAGCCCAGATCGTCGATGAAGATCGCGAAGGGCCGGTCCGTTGCGGCAAGCAGCGCGAACAGATCGGGCAGCGTGTCCAAGTGCGTCGTTGTCGCCTCGACCAGCGCGAGCCGACCGCCCTGCGCCTGCACCTCGGCGACTGCGCCCTTTACCAAGGCGGACTTGCCCGTGCCCCGCGCACCCCAGAGCAGGACGTCCTGCGCGGCATGACCTGCCGAGAGCCGCTCCAGATTGGCGAGGAGCGCGGCCCGCTGCTTCTCCACGCCCTGCAGCAGCGCGAGCGGGGTTGGGGCAAAGGCGCGAGCCGGCAGCATGTCGCGGCCGCGCCACACATAGGCGGGGTGCGCTTCCAGGTCCGCGGGCGGGGCGGGAGGCGGGGCCAGTCGTTCGAGCGCTTCGGCAATGCGGATGAGCGGATCGGTCATGCCGCCGCTATACCGCATTGCCCACGCATGGCGAGCCGGAGGCTGCGCTCCCGGATTACCCTTGGCCCGTTTCCTTGTTGCGCCAGAAGTCCTGGACGATCTCCCAGCCTTCCTCGGCGGTTTCGCAGAAGCGGAACAGGTTCAGGTCGCGGGGCGAAATCACGCCTTCGTCGCACAGCGCCTCGAAATTGACGACGCGGTTCCAGAATTCCTTGCCGTAGAACAGCACCGGAATCGGATCGACCTTGCCGGTCTGGATCAGCGTCAGCAGCTCGAAGCTCTCGTCGAAGGTGCCGAAGCCGCCCGGGAACACCGCAACGGCGCGGGCATGCAGAAGGAAGTGCATCTTGCGCAGCGCGAAATAGTGGAACTGCATGCTCAGGCCGGGCGTCACATACGGGTTCGGCGCCTGCTCATGCGGCAGGACGATGTTGAGGCCGATCGTCTCCGCACCGACGTCGCGCGCGCCGCGATTGGCGGCTTCCATGATCGAGGGGCCGCCGCCCGAGGTGACGACGAAGTGCCGCTTGCCGGCGGTATCGAGCGGGAAGTTGCTCGCCAACTGGCCCAGCCGGCGCGCGACGTCGTAATATTTGGACTTCGCGACCAGGCTCTCGGCGATGCGCTTCTGCTGCTCGGTTTCGGCGAGCGCCAGCACGGCCTCGGCCTTGGCGGGCTCCGGGATTCGCGCCGATCCGTAGATCACGAAGGTAGACGCGATGTTCGCTTCGTCGAGCAGCAGCTGCGTCTTCAGCAGCTCCAGCTGGAAGCGCACCGGCCGCAGGTCTTCGCGCAGCAGGAAGTCCATGTCCTGGAAGGCGAGCCGGTAGGCGGGATGCTCGGTCTGCGGGGTGCCGGTGGCGGTGTTGGCGCTTTCGGCTTCCTGCTGGGCAGGGCGGAAGACGCGCGACGGGACTCTCGTATCGCTCATTACCGGCGGATTAGGCGCATCCGCGCCGCTTGGAAAGCCTCAGGCGCAGAACGGCCCGCGGCCCATGTCGAGGTGGAAATGGTCGCGATGGACGTAATTATAGTTCGGACTCAATACGGTAGCGAAACGTCTACAGGCGGATCCGTGGATCGTTTCCAGGAAGCGTCGGACCGCAGGATCCTGGTTCTGCCAATCCTTGAGGATGGTGATCCGCCGCCCGTCCCTGAGCACGAAGCCGGAGACGTCCACCGCGTTGGCGCGGCCATGTTCGGACAGCTTGGTGCCAGGCTGGGTGCCGCCGACGATGGCGCGGCAGACATAGGTGCCGAACGTATCCACCCGCACCAGATCGCTGCCGAGGATCTGCCTGGCCGCCGGGGCGACGGCATATTGCACCCAGCCGGTAAAGGCGCGGGCGAGCGGGCAGCGCATGCCCTTGATGCCGCCCACCGGCACACCGATGTCGATCAGCTGCACTGCGCCCTCTACCAGGCAGCCGCCGCCATAGTCGCGATCGGGCATCGCGCTGAACCGCACGCCGGCGCGCGACAGATCGGTGAAGCATTGCTGCGTATCGCGCGGGGTGGGGCGGTTGAGCGTGACCGGCCGGCTGCCCGCCGGGCGGGTGGGGGCAGGTGCCGGCCGCTTCTCGCCGCCGCCGCTACCGAAGATGCAGGCCGAAAGCAGCAGGGGCAGCGACAATGCCACCAGCGGAAACACACGCGAGAACGCCATGGGCACGCACCCTACGCGAGTTCGGCGGCGGCGCGAACCACGGTTCGTCGTGCCTGCGACTCGGCTCGTCAGTCCTGCGCCTCGAGGAAGCGGTCGCTGAGCGCCGCCGGTACGCGCAGCAGCCGCCCGGCGGCGCGATCGAGCAGCGCCCAGGTGGTCACTGCCTCCACCCGCACCTTGCCGTCCGCACCGACGAAACGGACGTGCCGGTTGAACCGCGCACCGCGCGGCGGCGCCGGCACCCAGGTCTCGCCTGTCACCGTCTCGCCCGCGCGGACATTGCCGCGATAGTCGATCTCGTGCCGGGTGACGACCCAGACATAGGCTTGCTGTTCCTGCGGCGTCGCCAGCGCTTCCCAATGGGCGACGGCGATGTCCTGGATCCAGGCGACCCACACGGCATTGTTGACATGACCCAGCACGTCGATGTCGTCGGGCGTCGCGGTGATCGAGCGGGAGAAGCGGGGCATCACGGATCCTCGGTGCGGTAACCATGCAGCGTAGCGCGGCGTTCACCCCATGGGGAGCAGGGTTCGCGCCATGCTGCCGCGCCGTCCCTCCGCCCTGTTCCGCAGCCGCTGGGCGGCGCTGCTCTGGGCGGCCGGGGTGTTGTGGACCGCGGTGAGCATCGTGGGCGTGGCAAAGTCCCCCGTCGCAGGCGTGCCCGTCGAGAATGCCACCGATGCGCTGGGACAGCCGGTCGACAATGCCGATCTGGCGCTGCTCCGCAACGTCATCGGCGGCTGACCATCGAGGTGAGGATCACTGGGCCGGCTTGCCCGGATCGTCCCGGAACTTGATCGCGCGGATGTGCCAGGCGCGCTGTTCGGGCGTGGCGCCGTCGATGTCGCCGGCGCGGTGCAGGGTCACCTCGCCGAGCTGGTAGAAGGGCTTGGCCGTCGCCCTGGCCCGCCCATAGACCTGCACCGGCACCGTCACATAGCGCTGGCCGGCGCCCGCCTCGATCCGGCCGGGTGCGCCGATATTGGCGTGATATTCGGAATAGGGCGCGAAGCGTGCCGCGAACGCCTTGGCGTCGCCGCCCGATGCCTTGCCGCCGTCGCTCCACAGCGCCCAGGCCTGGTCGTAGCGGCCGCTCTCGACCAGCGCGTAATAGGTCTGGACGACGTTGGCGGCGCCCTGTGCGCTGTCCGGCGTGAATCTGGCCTCGCTCAGCGGCGTGCGATCGTCGGGCAGGCCGCCCGGCTGGCCGGGGGCGGGCGGGCTAAGCGGCTCGAGCTGCTGTTCGTTGCCCGGGGCCCGTTCGGTCGCAGCCGGCGCGGTCTGGTCGACCTCGGCCATGCTGGTGTCGTTGGCGCTGTTTTCGGCCGCCGGGGGCAGGCCCGAGGAACAGGCGGCGAGCGAGCAGGCGGCGAGCAGGGCAGGAATCAGGCGCATCCGGGTCTCTTCCACATTGGGACGATGCGAACGAGCCACCGGATGCGCGGGTTCCTCAGTCGGCCAGCGGCTGGTTGCCGACAAAGCCCAGCTTGGCGATGTTGGCACGCTTGATCGCGGCGAGGATCGTGTCGAAGCGCTCGTACCGGGCCTCGGGATCGGTCTGGAGCTGCAGCACCGCCGCGTCGGTGCGCAGCGCGGCCAGCCTGGCGGGCAAGGCGGCATCGGCGAGGCGGGCGCCGTCCCAGAACAGCGCGCCGTCGCGATCGATCGCCAGGCGGTGCGTGGCGTCGTCGGCGGCGGAGGTGCCGCCCTGCGGCAGGTCGACGGGTACCTTGTGCGACATCATCGGCATGCTGAGGATCATCACGATCAGCAGCACCAGCATCACGTCGATGAACGGCGTCACGTTGATCGCGCCGATCGGCATGGGTTCGGCGGCGGGTACGAACTTGCGCATGACCTCTCCTCCTGTGTTGCTACGGTATATCGTAACACTTCATGGGCGACGCGCAAGCGGGTCCTCGGCCGGCGGGCAATGGTGCGCGAAGCGGTAGCTCGCGCACCATGCGGTCATGCGTCAGGGGCGCAGCGCCACGTCGTCCGGATCGTCGAGTTCCTCGTCCAGATCGTCCTCGTCGACATCGTCGTCATCGAAATCGTCCTGGAGGTCGTCCTCGTCGAGATCGTCCTCATCCTCGTCGGCGTCGTCGTCTTCCTCGCCGATCTCGTCGTCGGTCATGGTGAGTTCGTCGAGATCGTCGTCGTCGTCCTCGTTGCCCCCCAGATCGGGGTTGAGATCGGTGAGCAGCGCACCGTCGTCGGGGCCGTCGCCCGTCACCTCGAGAATTTCGGCGCGCTGGCTCTCGTCATAGCCTTCCGCGTCATAGCCGTCGTCGCCGGGACTCTGAATGCCGCTCATCGCCAAACCTCATTGCTGGCCCGGCGGGGATCGCCGGGGTTCGAGAAGCGCAACGGCGCTGGCCCCGGCTGCGTTCCGACTCAGCTCGGGCGGAACATCCGTCCGCGTTCCGTCACCGCTACTACCACGAGCGAAAGCCCACCCATCAGCAGAAAACCACTATACAGGGGGATGGTGGTGCCATCGAAGGCCTGGCCGATCGCCGCGCCGATCAGCGCGCCGGCCAGCGTGGTCACGAACCCCTGCAGGCTCGACGCGGTGCCGGCGATCGCGCCCATCCTCTCCATCGCCATGGCCGAGAAGTTGGACGTGGCGAGGCCGAAGCACGCCATCATCAGCGCCTGAAGCACCGCGAAGCTCCACAGCGTCTCCCAGCCGAGCAGCGTGATGGCGAGGTGAACGGCAGCGACCAGGGTCAGCAGGGTGAGCGCGGTGTGCGAGATCACCCGGGTGCCGAGCCGCATGACGATGCGCGAATTGAGGAAGGAGCCTACCGCCATCGTGCTCGCCACGCCGGCGAACACCACGGTCAGCAGGTCCGGCCGGTGGAAGACATCGGCCATCACCTGCTGCACCGATCCGATGAACCCGAACAGCGCGCCGGAAAGCAGGCCTGTCGCGATCGTATAGCCGACCGCCGCCCGGTCGCGCAGCATCAGGCCGTAATCGGAGGCCACCCGGGCGGGGTGGAGCGACTGGCGCGCGTTGGTCGCCAGCGTCTCGGGCATGCGCAGCGCGAACCACAGCAGCACCAGGCCGGCGATCGCGGCGATACCCCAGAAGATCGTCCGCCACGATCCCCCGGCGGAGAGGATGACCTGCCCTACGGCCGGCGCGAAGATCGGCGCTGCCATGAAGACGATGAACACCAGGCTCATCACCCGCGCCATCGCGCGACCGGAATAGCAATCGCGCACCAGCGCCACGGTGACCACGCGGGCGCCTGCCGCCGCCGTACCCATCGCGAGGCGGGCCAGCAGCAGCAGCGCGAAGCTGCCGGAGATCGCGGCGATCGCGCAGGTGAGCACATAGCAGCTCAGCGCGACCAGCAGCACCGGCCTGCGCCCGAACCGGTCCGACAGGGGGCCGTAGGCGAGCTGCGCCACCGCGAAGCCGATCAGGAAGGCGGTGATCACGAACTGGCGGTGGTTGGCCGAATCGACTCCCAGGCTGGTGCCGATCGCGGGCAGCGCCGGCAGCATCGAATCGATGCCCAGCGCGGTCAGCGCCATCAGCGCCGCGGCGAGCGGCACGAACTCGCCGAAGCGCAGCGGGGCCTTGCCGGCGGAGGCGGTGCTCAGATGCGGGGCGTTCATGCCCGCGCCATGGCCCAACCCTGCTCCCACGTCACCCTTTTTCCGGTTGACGTGGGAGCCCGCGCAACAACATTGCGGTGTGGAACCGCCGCAGGAGTATCCCGATGAATCGCCGTTTCGCACCCCTCTTGCTGCCGCTCGCGCTCGCCGCCTGCCACGGCAACGCCAACATCAATTTCGAGGGCAACGATACCGACGGCAACAGCGTCATCTCCACCGATGCCAATGGCCGCATCCAGATCAAGGCGCCGGGCATCCAGGGATCGATCACGCTGCCGAAGATGCCGCTGGATGCGAAGAACTTCGATATCGACGGTGTGACGCTCTATCCCGGATCGACGCTCAAGAACCTCAAGGTCAACGACAAGGGCGGCGACAAGGATGGCGAGCGGGACGGCGAGGTGATCGTCGAGTTCGAGAGCCCGGCCGCGCCCACGGTGGTGCGCGACTGGTTCCGCGACAACATGACGAAACAGGGCTTCAAGGTGACGACCAAGGACGATAACCTGATCGGCACCACCGATGACGGCCAGCCCTTCGCGCTCCAGCTGAGCGCGAATGGCGAAGGCAGGACCAAGGGGTTGATGCAGGTCGGCCGCTGAGCCCGGTTCGGGACAGCGCTGCGGCCATCGGGAATGTCCCCAGTCTTGTGGGGCCCGTCGTGGCGGGACTAACCACGCGTTTTTGCGTTCGGAGACTCTGATGTTGGATACCCTCGCCGAAATTCCGGTGCTTTCGCTCGAGGAGCAGGCCGGCGACCCCGAGGGCTTCGCCCGGGCGTTCGGCCAGTCCTTCCAGCGGTTCGGCTTCGCCGTGGTGCGCGATCACGGCGTGCCGCAGGAACTGATCGATCGCGCCTGGCGCCTCACCAAGGCGTTCTTCGACCTCCCCGAAGAGGACAAGCGCGGCCATTTCATCCCCGGCGGTGGTGGCGCGCGCGGCTACACCCCGTTCAAGACCGAGATCGCCAAGGGCGCGACCCATGTCGACCTGAAGGAATTCTGGCACATCGGGCGCGAACTGGCCGCCGGTCATCGCTTTGCCGACGTGATGGCCCCGAACATCTGGCCGGCCCGGCCCGAAGGCTTCCGCGAGACCTTCGTCGAATTGTTCGCGGCATTGGATACCGCCGGCGACAGGCTGCTGTCGGCGGTCGCGCGGTACCTGGGCCTCGCGCCCGACTGGTTCGAAACGGCGGTGAAGGACGGCAATTCGGTGCTGCGTCTCCTCCACTATCCGCCGGTCGATGCCGATGCGCCGGAAGTGCGCGCCGGCGCGCACGAGGACATCAACCTCATCACCCTGCTGCTGGGCGCGGAGGAAGCGGGGCTCGAACTGCTCGACCGCGACGGCAAGTGGCTCGCGGTGAAGCCGCCCGAGGGCGCGATGGTGATCAACGTCGGCGACATGTTGCAGCGCCTGACCAACCATGTCCTGCCCTCGACCACGCACCGCGTCGTCAACCCGCCGGCCGAGCGCCGCGGCCATTCGCGCTATTCGATGCCGTTCTTCCTGCATCCGGCGCCCGATTTCCTGATCGAGACGCTGCCCGGCTGCATCAGCGCCGAGAACCCGAACCGCTATCCGGCGCCGATCACCGCCCACGACTATCTGCACGAGCGGCTGGTCGAAATCGGCCTCATCAAGAAATAAACAGCGCGTAACGGCGGGCTGCCGCGACAAAATCTGTCTTTCCTTCGGGGAAGGGAAGGCGCTAGGGACGGAAAGGCGGCGGCAGGGCGACAAGCGTCCGGCCGCCGCCTTGTCGTATGAATTCAAGAGGAACGAGGAATGGCGGAAGCGTTGCGCGTGGCACTGGCGGGGCTCGGGACGGTAGGCGGCGGGGTGATTCGCCTGCTCGATGCCAATGCCGAGCTGATCAGCCGCCGCGCCGGCCGCCCGATCGAGGTGGTCGCCGTTTCCGCCCGCGACCGCTCCAAGGACCGCGGCATCGATCTCTCCCGCTTCGACTGGGTCGACGATCCCGTCGCGCTCGCCCGCCATGCCGAGGCCGATGTGGTGGTGGAACTGGTCGGCGGGTCGGACGGCCCGGCGCTGGCGCTCGCCCGCGCGGCGCTGGGCGCGAGCAAGAGCTTCGTAACCGCCAACAAGGCGATGATCGCGCATCACGGCCTCGAGCTGGCGCAAGCAGCGGAAGGCGCGAAGGTCGCGCTGAAGTTCGAAGCGGCGGTGGCCGGCGGTGTGCCGGTGATCAAGGGGCTGCGCGAAGGCGCGGCGGCCAATGCGATCAGCCGCGTCTACGGCATCCTTAACGGCACCTGCAATTTCATCCTGTCGAAGATGGAGGCCGAGGGCCGCGACTTCGCCGAGATCCTCGCCGAGGCGCAGGCGCTCGGCTATGCCGAAGCGGACCCGACCTTCGACATCGACGGGATCGACGCCGCGCACAAGCTGTCGATCCTCGCCAGCATCGCCTTCGGCACCCAGCCGGCGTTCGGCGACCTCAAGGCGAGCGGCATCCGCCACATCCTCGCGGCCGACATCGCCGAGGCGGCGACGCTCGGCTACCGCGTGCGGCTGCTCGGCATCGCCGATGCCGGGGCGCACGGCCTGTTCCAGCGCGTCCATGCGCATCTGGTGCCGCTCGGCCATCCGCTGGCGCACGTCACCGGATCGACCAACGCGGTGGTGGCGGAAGGCAATTTCGTCGGCCGGCTTCTGTTCCAGGGCGCGGGCGCGGGCGACGGTCCCACGGCGAGCGCGGTGGTCGCCGACCTGATCGACATCGCCCGTGGCGAGTTCGGCCCGCCCTATGCGATGCCGGCGGCCTCGCTGGTCGCCCAGCCGGCGGCAGACAGCGGCGAGCGGCGCGGCCGTTCCTATGTGCGGTTCACCGTGGCCGATCGCGTGGGTGTGCTGGCGGAGATCGCGGCGGCGATGCGCGATGCGGGCGTCTCGATCGAGAGCCTGATCCAGCGCGGCGTGAGCCCCGATGGCAGCGCGCTGGTCGCCATCGTCACGCACGAGGCGCCGGAGCGGAGCATCGCCCAGGCGCTGGAAAAGCTGCGCGGCTCGCAGAGCCTCACCGGCGAGCCGATGTGGATGCACATCCTCGACGCGTAAGCCGCGTCCGCGGGGTCTAGTAGCTCAGGTGGAGCAGCCGGTGGCCGCTCCCCGGGCACACCGGCATGCCGGTGCGATCGCAGCTGGGGCCTTGCGCGGCGCGGATCATTTCCAGCTTCCGATCGACCAGCGGCGCCTGCGTTCCGGTCAGGCGAAAGCGACTGCGCGCGGCGCGGGTGCCGCAGTCGCGATCGACGTCGCATGCGCGGGTCAGCGGCGAGGACTCCCGCCCCGGCCGCGCCGATCGCTTCAGCGTGGCGCGCATCACGCGCGGGCGTACGGACTCCGCGGCGCTCACCGTGCCTGCCATGATGGCGCTATGGGCCGCCAGTGCCATCAACAACATATGCCCTCCTGTTGTGTCCCGCCGAAGCAACGCGTCGACAGGCAGCTGGTTGCCCAGCCATGCAGGCCTTTCGTCGCGCTTATGGGGCAAGCTCGCGCTGCTGCATCCTGACCTTCCCGTCGAAGCCCATCGTGACGGTGACGCCGACCTTGCCGCATCTCACCGTGAAGGCACCCTCGCCACAGGGGGTGATGCCCTGCTGCGCAGGGTCGCCGATCAGCCGGTTGAGCCGGGCAGCATCGGAATCGCGGCCGAGATTGGGCGCTACGAACGGTACGCGATAGCGATCGGCTTCACGCCGTGCGCAGACGACGATCTCGGTCTGGTCGGACGATGTCCGGCACGGGATTTCCGCCTGCGTTTGCGTGCGATAGTCGGCGAGCACGGTCGCCACCGCAGTTTGTTGGGCCATCAGCAGCATTGTCAGCAACATCGTGTCGTTTCCCTACGAACTTGCGCAACGATACCGAAAACTTCTGCCGAAATCACGAAAGGACTTCCGGTAGATTTGCTGACAACGTTAGCACTGCTCGACAGGGGGGGAAGGGCACCGTATCGCATCGCACAAATCGAACAGGGGATCACCGAACCGATGCCGAACGCAAGCCATGTTCTCGACCGTGTCCTGGTGCTCGAAATGGTGCGCGTCACCGAGGCGGCGGCGATTTCCGCCTCCAGCCTGATCGGCCGGGGCGATGAAAAGGCCGCCGATGCCGCCGCCGTGGAGGCGATGCGCGAGGCGCTGAACCAGCTCTATATGGACGGCACCGTGGTGATCGGCGAGGGCGAGCGCGACGAGGCGCCGATGCTCTATATCGGCGAGAAGGTGGGCTCGGCGATCGGCAAGGGCCCGAAGATCGACATCGCGCTCGATCCGCTGGAAGGCACGACGATCACCGCCAAGGCCGGCCCGAACGCACTGGCGGTGCTGGCGGTGGCCGAAGAGGGCAATCTGCTCAACGCACCCGACGTCTACATGGACAAGATCGCGGTCGGCCCCGGCTACCCGCAGGGCGTGATCGACCTCACCAAGACGCCGACCGAGAATGTCGAGGCGATCGCCGCCGCGAAGGGCGTGAAGCCGAACGAGATCATCGCCTGCGTGCTCGATCGCCCGCGCCACGAAAAGCTGATCGCCGAACTGCGGGGCATCGGCTGCGGCATCATGCTGATCCCGGACGGCGACGTGGCGGGCGTGATCGCCACCACCGACCCGACGACGACGATCGACGTCTATATGGGCCAGGGCGGCGCGCCCGAGGGCGTGCTGGCCTGTGCGGCGCTGCGCTGCGTCGGCGGACAGTTCCAGGGGCGGCTGGTGTTCCGCAACGAGGACGAGCGTGCGCGTGCGGCCAAATGGGGCATCGAGGATCTCGACAAGGTCTATGCGCTGGAGGAACTCGCCAAGGGCGACTGCATCTTCGCGGCGACCGGCGTGACCGACGGCTCGCTGCTCGCCGGCGTGAAGCGGGTGCGCGGCAAGATGACCACCGAGAGCGTGGTGATGCGCGCTAGCTCGGGCACCGTCCGCTGGGTGAAGGGCGAGCACCGCATCGACTGACGGCCACAAGCGCGCCGCCGGCTTGATCCCGGCGGCGTCTTGCCGCACCAAGTCACCCTCGCTTTCTGGGGGATCGACGAACATGCGGCACTGGCTGGTTACGGTAGCACTCGCGGCGCTCGCCGCCCCTCTGGCGGCCGCGGCGCCGTCCCAATCCGCCCCCGCCGCGACCGAGGCGCCCTTCACCTTCGAAGAGGCGATGATCCCGATGCGCGACGGGGTGAAGCTCCACACCGTCATCCTCCGCCCGCGCGGCCAGACCGGCCCGCTGCCGATCCTGTTCCAGCGCAGCCCCTATGGCTCGCCCGACGCCGCGCCGGGGCGCGTGCCGAACAGCTGGGCGCCGCTGGTGCGCGATGGCTATGTCTTCGTGTTCCAGGACATGCGTGGTCGCTTCAAGTCCGAAGGCGGGCCGTTCACCCTCTCCACCGAAGTGAAGACCGGCAAGGGTGCCGTCGACGAGGCGACCGACGCCTATGATTCGATCGACTGGCTGGTGAAGAACGTGAAGCCCAACAACGGCAAGGTCGGCATGTGGGGCGTCTCCTATCCCGGCTTCACCGCCGCGATCGCGCTCGCCAGGCCGCACCCGGCGCTCAAGGCGACCAGCCCGCAGGCCGCCTGGATCGATTACTGGAAGAACGACGATCTCCACCGCTGGGGCGCGATGCGGCTGACCTATGCCAGCGACTGGGTGAACAGCCTGCAGGCCGACAAGACCAACGACGGCATCGACCTGTACGACCGCTACGACACCTATGACTGGTTCCTCCACGCCGGCTCGCCCGACGAGATCGAGAAGCGGTATTTCAAGGGCCGGGTGCCGCGCTTCCGCGAGATGATCGAGCATCCCGACTATGACGATCACTGGAAGAAGCAGGTCTGGTCGAACGCGCTCGGCAAGACCACCGTGCCGACGCTCAACGTCGCCGGATATTGGGACCAGGAGGATCCCTGGGGCAGCTGGAAGATCTGGGAGAAGCAGCGCGCCAACGATCCGAACAAGCTCGCGTTGATGGTTGCCGGGCCCTGGGCGCACGGCAGCTGGCAGTCGCCCGCGAACAGCCTGGGGCGCATTCCGTTCGGCGTCGACAGCGGTACCCAGTTCATCGAGCAGATCGAGGCGCCGTTCTTCGCCTATTGGCTGCATGGTACCGGCACCAAGCCCGACTTCGCGCTGAAGAGCTTCCAGTCGGGCTCGTGGCAGTGGAAGACGTACCAGACCTATCCGCTCGCCAATGCGCAGGCGACCAGCCTCTACCTGCACGCCGACGGATCGCTCGGCTTCACCGCGCCGGCCGCGACCGAGGGCTGCCGCGATTATGTGAGCGATCCCGCCCGCCCGGTACCGTTCCGCCCGCGACCGATGTCCGCCACCTATGCCACGCCCGACTGGCGCTGGTGGGAGGCCGAGGACCAGCGCTTCGTCGACGACCGGCCCGACGTGCTGAGCTACGTCACCGCGCCGCTGGAGAGCGACCTGACCGTCACCGGCGAGGTCACCGCCAAGCTGATGGCCTCGACCAGCGGCACCGACAGCGACTTCGTCGTCAAGCTGATCGACGTGTACCCCGAGAACGTCGAGAAGGCGCCGACCGCGCTGGGCGCCTATGCCAAGGGCCTCAACGGCTATGAACTGCCGATCGCGATGGAGATCCGCCGCGGCCGCTACCTCAAGAGCTTCGAGCAGGCGACGCCGCTGGTGCCCGACCAGGTGACCGCCTGGGACTTTCCCCTCCGCGACCACGACCATGTGTTCAAGAAGGGCCACCGCATCATGGTGCAGGTACAGTCGAGCTGGTTCCCGGTGATCGACCGCAACCCGCAGACCTTCGTGCCGAACATCTACAAGGCCAAGCCCGAGGACTATCGCAAGGCGACGCAGCGGGTGTGCAGCGGCTCGGCGGTGATGCTGCCGGTGGTGCGCTGAATTCAGGAAGTTCAGGCCTGCGGCGGTTTCGCAGGCGTGCGTTCAGGATGTTCGGGCGCGTGCGCGGTTTTGGTGGACGCGCGCCCTGTTTGCACCTTTGCGCCCGGGCGCAGCAGAGGGGATGTGCCGCTCCACCGGTGCGTGGAGGCTTGCGAGTTCAAAGCGCGGGCCGCCGACGCGCCGGGCGCCGGCGGAACATGAATGGACGCGGCCCGCCCCCGTGCAAGCCCGCCGTCTCCTGCCTCAGGCAGCCAGCGCAACGCGGTGGGACGAAGAGCGGCGCGTCGTCCGCAGGGCCGGGCGCCGGGCAGCAGCGTTACCATCAGCGACGGTGAACTTGGCGGCGTTTTCGGCAAGGACCTCCACCTCGGCGTTGAGGTTGCGGGCGGCGGCTGAGGTCTGCTCGACCATCGCCGCATTCTGCTGGGTGCTGTTGTCCATCGTCGCGACCGCGACGCTGATCTCGCTGATAGCCGCGGACTGCGCCTGGTTGTCCAGCGCCATGCGCCCGACAAGATCGTAAACGGTTTCGACATTGCCCGAGATATCGGCGAGCGCACCATCGACCCGGCGCACCACGTCGACGGCCGAAAGAATGCCCGATTGGGTGACCGTCAGCTGTTCCTTGGCGCGCTTGGCCTCCTCTTCGGCGCGCATCGCCAGCGCGGAAACCAGGTCCGCCACCACCGCGAATCCGCGGCCTGCCTCACCGGCGCGGCCTGCCTCCACCGCCGCGTTCATCGCCAGAACGCGCGTCTGGAAGGCGATCTTGTCCAACCCCTCGATCACGCTGTCGATGCCCTTGGCATTCTCGCTGACCCGGGTCATCGCGGTCACCGCCTCCACTGCCAATGTCCGGCCGACCGCCACGGTCGCGATCGCCTCGCTGGTGCTCTGCACCGTCTGTGCCGACGCCGATGCGCTGACCCGGAGGTGCTGGTCCATCTCGGTCGTCGCGGCGGAGGTTTCCTCCAGGCTCGCGGCGTTGGCTTCGGTGCGACGCGCGAGGTCTTCCGATGCCGAAGCGATCTCGCGCGCGCCGCTGCGGATCGACTGGGTGCTGACGGTAACCGCACCGATCAGTTCGCCCAGCGCCTGCAGCGTCTTGTTGTAGCTGCCGCGCAGCGTTTCATATTCCTCGGGGAATCGCTCGTCGATCGGCCGGGTCAGGTCGCCGCCGGAAAGGGCGCCGAGATGCTCGCCCACGATCCGCACGATTTCGGCCTGCTGGGCCGCCATTCGCTGCTGGACGACGGCCGCGTCGCGAAACATGAACATCGCCTTGGTCATCCGGCCCACGCAATCCTGATAGTCGGTGAACCGGATCTCACTGTCGAGGTCGCCCGCAGCCAGCGCCTCCATGCGCACCACCGTGGTGACATAGGGGTCGCAGATCGCCCTGCGGAAGCGCAGGCCGAGCAGCATCGCCACGCCGCTGCCGACGAAGGCTGCACATATTCCCCAAAGAGCAGGTACCAGTGCGGCGACGATCGCGGTTACGAGCGCGATGATGGCCAAGCTCCCGAAAGCGACCATCGTTTTTTGGCGGATAGGTGCGACCGATTCGAACCAGAGCATCATGTGTTCCCGGATTTTTTGCGTGGGCGATCCCAATTTTCTTATACCTGTGCGCCTTGCCGGCTTCATCTAGGTATAAGCACCGCAAAACAACGGTACTTCTGATAGGTTCCAATCGATTTAGTCACTAAGTGATTATGATGCTTAATATAGCTGGTGCATCTCTTCACCGGCTATATTAACTACAAATCCTGATTTTCGTGGTACTGACGAGCGGAGCGCCGTTCAGTTCTTCAGCCGGTACCCGGTCCGGAAGATCCACACGATCAGCGCCAGGCACAGCAGCAGGAAGAGGCCGGTGAAGCCCAGGCTCCAGGCGATGCCGACATCGCCGTGGCCGAAGAAGCTCCAGCGGAAGCCGCTGACCAGATACACCACCGGGTTGAACAGGCTCACGGTGTGCCAGGGCTCGGGCAGCATGTCGATCGAGTAGAAGGCGCCGCCGAGGAAGGTGAGGGGGGTCACCAGCAGCGAGGGCACGATGTTGAGCTGTTCGAAGCTCTTCGCCCAGATACCGATGATGAAGCCGAACATGCTGAACGTCACCGCGGTCAGCACCAGGAAGGCGAGCATCGCCGCCGGATGATCCACCCGCAGCGGCACGAACAGCGCGGAAGTGGCGAGGATGATCAGCCCGATCACCACCGACTTGGTCGCCGCAGCACCCACGAACCCCACCACCAGCTCGATCGCCGAGATCGGCGCCGAGAGCAGTTCGAACACCGTGCCGGTGAACTTGGGAAAGTAGATGCCGATCGACGCGTTGGCGATGCTCTGCATCAGCAGCGAGAGCATGATCAGGCCCGGCACCAGGAAGCTGCCGTAATTCACCCCGTGGATCGCGTCGATCCGGCTGCCGATCGCGCCGCCGAACACGACGAAATAGAGCGAGGTGGTGATCACCGGGGTCGCGATCGACTGCCAGAGCGTGCGCACGGTGCGCGCCATCTCGAACTTGTAGATCGCCCAGATGCCGGGAAAGTTGATGCCGTTCATGCCTGTGCCCCCACCAGGTCGACGAAGATGTCCTCGAGGCTCGACTTGGACGTGTCGAGATCCTTGAAGGCGATGTTGAGGTCGTGCAGCTTGCGCAGCAGCGACGGGATGCCGGTCCGCTCGGCCTGCGCGTCGAAGGTATAGCGCAACCGGTGGCCCTCGTCGGCGAGGCTCAGCTGCCATTCGCCGAGCTCGGGCGGGATGGCGGCGAGCGGCTCGACCAGGCTGAGGTCCAGCTCGCGCTTGCCGAGCTTCTTCATCAGCGCGGCCTTCTCCTCGACCAGCAGCAGCTTGCCCTTGTTGATCACGCCCACCCGATCGGCCATTTCCTCGGCCTCCTCGATATAATGCGTGGTCAGGATGATGGTGGTGCCGCGGTCGCGCAGGCGCCCGATCAGCCTCCACATGTCGCGGCGGAGTTCCACGTCGACGCCGGCGGTCGGCTCGTCGAGGAACAGGATCTCGGGCTCGTGGCTGAGCGCCTTGGCGATCATCACCCGGCGCTTCATCCCGCCCGACAACTCCATGATCTTGGCGTCTCGCTTGTCCCACAGCGACAGGTCCTTTAGGAGCTGGTCGCAATAGCCATGGTCGGGCGCCTTGCCGAACAGCCCGCGCGAATAGCGCGCGGCCGAACCGACGCGCGAGAACATGTCGACCGCGATCTCCTGCGGCACCAGCCCGATCTTCGAACGCGCGGCGCGGGGCTGGCGGATGGCATCGTGCCCGTCGACCAGGATCGTGCCCGTGCTGGGCGTGACGATGCCACAGATGATCGAAATCAGCGTGGTCTTGCCCGCGCCGTTCGGCCCGAGCAGCGCAAATATCTCGCCCCGCTGGATGTCGAGATCGACATGGTCGAGCGCGGTATGGCCAGACGCATAGGTCTTGCTGACCTGGCGTAGCGACAGGATGGGTTGCATGGATTGGAGGCCCCGGCCGGAAGGAGTCCGATAGCTAGGGTGGCGCTCATCCTAGGGCAAGGTGGCGCCTCCCGTAGAATCAAGCGTTTCCTCCCCCCTGGCGGGGGAGGAAACGCTTTGAGCCGTGGCGGGAGGCCCGCTACTTCGTCTTCCGCGCTATCGCTACCGCATCGGCCAGCGCTTGATAGTCGCGCGCGCCGTAGAGGATCTGCTTGCCGACCACCCAGGCGGGCGTGCCGTTCATCGCCAGCCTGGCGCCCAGCCGGTGGTTGGCGTCGATCTCCTTGGCGATCGCGTCACTGTTGGCCAGCTTCTGCGTTGCTGCGGGATCGAGTCCGGCCTTGGCGATCGCGTCGCTGATCGTCGCGTTGCTGGGGCCGCCGCTGGCGAACAGCGCATCGTGGAAAGCGCGGAACTTGCCCGCTTGCGCGGCGGCGAGCGCGAAGCGGGCGGCGGTGACGCTCGCCTCGCCCAGCACCGGATATTCTCGGTAGACGACGCGGACGTTCGGATCCTTGGCGATCAGCTCGGCCAGGCCCGGCAGGCTCGCGCGGCAATAGCCGCAGGCATAGTCCATGAACACGGTGACGGTAACGTCGCCGTTCGGATTGCCCGCCCAGGCGCTGGCGAACGGCGTGGTGAGTGCCGGCAGCGCGGCGGGAACGGCCGCCTGTGCGCTATCCTGCGCCTTCTGCGCCTCGGCATTTTCCTGCTGCTGGAGCTTCTCCATCATCTCGCGCAGGATGGCGGGATTTTCGAGCAGATAGCTGTGGACGATCCGCTCGACCTGCGCCTTGTCGCCGCCGATTCCCGGCAGCAGCGCCTGCAGCCCGAGCACGACGAGGCCGCCGAGGATGGCGGCGGCGAGCAGCGCGCCGCCGAAAAGAAGCTTCAACCGAACCATTATTGCCCGCCGCGTCCCTTGCGCTTGTCGTCCTTCATCGCCTGTTCGGAGACCATCGCGATGTCCTGCGCGCGGATCCATTCGGGCGAGCCCTGCGGCAGGCCGCCCATCGCCCGTCGCGCGCTGACCATCGCGGTGCGGGCATCGCCGACCAGGTTGGCGCGCTCGGCGGTGGCGAGCGCGGTGCGCGGCTCGTCGCCCTTGCGATCATAGACGGTGCCGAGATTGATCCAGGCGAAGGGATTGTCGCGATCGCGCGTCAGCGAATCGCGCAGCACCTGCTCTGCCTCGTTCAGGTTCGCCTTGTCCTCGGTCGCGACCAGCGCGTGGCCGAAGGTGCTGGCGATCAGCGGGGCGTTGTTCGACAACTGGGTCGCCTTGCGCAGCGGATCGAGCGAGGCCTGGGGCTGGCCCGATTCGAGCAGGATCTGGCCCTGCAGTTCGAGGAAATAGGGGTCGTTCGGCGCCAGCTTCACCAGTGCCGCCGTCTCTTCGGCGGCCTGCTCGGGATAGCCCGACTGGTGATAGGCGTAGGCGCGAGCATAGTGCGCCGGAATCGAATTGTCCGTCTTTGGGTAAATCCGCAGCGTCTTTTTCGGATCGTTGGTATAGCCGCGCAGCTTGGCCTGGACGCGCTTGAAGCGGCGCTCGAGATCGGGGTCGAGCGGCTTGGTCCAGTTCGGCGAGCCTTCGAGATCGGCCTTCAGCGTCTGCACGCGGTCCTGCGACATCGGGTGCGTCTGCGCGAACGGATCGACTTCGGGATCGGTGCTGTAATAGCCGTAGCGATGCATCTCCTGCGTCAGCTTCTCGAAGAAGCCGAGCATGCCCTTGCCGGTGATGCCTGCGTTGTTGAGGAAGCGCACGCCGGCCGCATCGGCCGAGGATTCCTGCACGCGGCTATAGGCGAGATACTTGCCGATCGCGGCGCGCTGGCCTGCCATCAGGATGCCGGTGCCGGCCTCGGCCGAGCCCGCCGCCATCGCCGCGGCGCCGAGCAGCAGGCTGAGGATCGAGATGTTGCCATAGCCGCCGTCGCGCTGGAACACGGCATGGCCGCCGACGATATGACCGATTTCGTGGGCGACGACGCCCTGGACCTGATTGGCGGTATCCGCCGCGTCGATCAGGCCGGCGTTGACATAGACGATCTGCCCGCCCGCGACGAAGGCGTTGATCGACGGATCGGCGATCAGCACCACCTTGCCGTTGGCGGGATTGAGCCCGGCGGCGGTGAACAGGGGCTTCGCCATGTCCGCCAGCAGCGCCTCGGTCTCGGCGTCGCGCAGCACCGACTGCGCCATTGCCGGGCGCGACGCGAACGATGCGAGGCAGAGCATCGCGAGCAGCGTGGCCAATCGGTGGATGCGCGCCATGATCGATACTCCCGGGGACTCGTTCAAAGGGCTGCCCTGGCAATAACGCCCTGAACCAACATTGAAAGTCCCGGCGCGACACGTCGCGCCGGGGATCTTCCTCAGGCGCCGAAGGTCCGCTGCCACCAGCCGCGACGGGGCTGGCCGTCTTCGGACGATGTGTCGGCTGCGGGCGCTTCATCGGCGTCCGCTTCCTTGGCATCGTCCTGCGCGATCGGAGCTTCGACGGCAGGCGCTTCCGGCGCCGCTTCGGCTGCGGCATCCGCCTTCTTGCGACGCGTGCGTTTCGGCTTGGCAGGCGCTTCTTCAGCCGCCGCCTCGACGACGACCGGTGCGGCGTCCGCCTCGACGTCCGCCTTCTTGCGACGGGTGCGCTTCGGCTTGGCCAGCGCTTCGTCGGCCGGTGTCGCTACCGCGACCGGCGCTTCTTCCGCGGGTGCGGCTTCGGCATCGGCCTTCTTGCGGGTGCGCCGCTTCTTCGGCGCGGGTGCTTCGGCTTCCGCCTCTACAGCTTCCGGTGCAGGCGCGGCTTCGGCGACGGGCTCAGGCGCGGGGGCCTCTGCCTCGGCATCGACCGATTCGTCGGCCTCGTCCGAAGCCTGCTCGGCGCCCTCCTCGCCGGCACCGCGACGACCGCCGCGACGGCCGCGACGACGGCGCTTGCGGTTGCGCTCGCCTTCCTCGCGCTGGGCGGCGGTTTCCTCGGTCTCGGCTTCCGCCTCGACTTCGGCCGGTTCGGCCTCGTCGGCTTCACCCTCGGCGCCTTCGGTCTCGGCCTGCTCGTCCTGGCCTTCGCCTTCCTCGCGACCACGACGGCCACGACCGCGACGACGACGACGGCGCTTGCCCCGGCCTTCGCCGTCACGCTCGGCACGCTCGGGGCGTTCGCCACGCTCGCGCGGCTCGGCGGTTTCGGCTTCCGCCTCGACCTCCAGCTCTTCTTCTTCTTCCTCGATTTCCTCGACGAAGTCCTCTTCCGGCTCCTCGATCAGCGGCTCGATCTTCGGCGCATAGGCCGGCGGCGGGCCCGAGGCCTCGACGGTCATGCGCGCGCCTTCCAGCTCGCCGTCCGCCGCGACTTCGATCATCACGCCGTAGCGATCCTCGATCTCGGCGAGTTCGCCGCGCTTCTTGTTGAGCACGTAGAAGGCCGCTTCCTGGCTGGCGCGCAGCAGGATCTCCGAGCCGCGGCCGCGGGCGGCCTCGTCCTCGATCATGCGCAGCGCCGACAGGCCGGCCGACGAGGCGGTGCGGACCAGGCCGGTGCCCTCGCAATGCGGGCAGGTGCGGGTGGAGGCTTCGAGCACGCCGGTGCGCAGGCGCTGGCGGCTCATTTCCATCAGGCCGAAGGGCGAGATGCGGCCGACCTGGATGCGGGCGCGATCGTTCTTCAGCGCCTCCTTCATCGCCTTCTCGACCTTACGGACGTTGGACGAATGATCCATGTCGATGAAGTCGATCACGACCAGGCCCGCCATGTCGCGCAGGCGGAGCTGGCGGGCGATTTCCTGGGCGGCCTCGAGGTTGGTCGCGGTCGCGGTCTGCTCGATATTGTGCTCGCGCGTCGAGCGGCCCGAGTTGATGTCGATCGAGACCAAAGCCTCGGTCGGGTTGATCACCAGATAGCCGCCGGACTTAAGCTGCACCACCGGGTGGTACATCGCCGACAGCTGCTCCTCGACGCCGGCGCGCTGAAACAGCGGCACCGCATCGGCATATTGCTTCACCTTGCGCGCATGGCTGGGCATCAGGAGCTTCATGAAGTCCTTGGCCTGGCGATAGCCGTCCTCGCCCTCGACGATCACCTCGTCGATGTCGCGGTTGTAGATGTCGCGGATCGCCCGCTTCATTAGGTCGCTGTCGCCATAGACGAGCGCGGGCGCCGACGAGGTCAGCGTCTTCTCGCGAATCTCGTCCCACAGGCGGGCGAGATAGTCGAAGTCGCGCTTGATCTCGGTCTTGGTGCGCTGGAGGCCTGCGGTGCGGACGATGCAGCCCATCGAGGCGGGCAGCTTGAGGTCCGCCATGATGCCCTTGAGGCGCTTGCGATCGGCGGCCGAGTTGATCTTGCGCGAGATGCCGCCGCCATGCGCGGTGTTCGGCATCAGCACGCAGTAGCGGCCGGCGAGGCTGAGATAGGTGGTCAGCGCCGCACCCTTGTTGCCGCGCTCTTCCTTGACGACCTGGACCAGCAGCACCTGGCGGCGGCGGATCACGTCCTGGATCTTGTAGCGGCGGCGCAGGTTCATGCGGCGCTGGCGCAGCGCCTCGGCCTCGTCGCCATTGGCGCCGCGACCGCGACGGCGGCGGCCGCCCTGCGGCGCATCCTCGCCTTCCGACGCCTCTTCGTCGTCATGGCCGCGCTCGACCATTTCGACGCCGTCTTCATGGTCGTCGTGATCATGGTCGTGGTGATCGTCGTCGTCGTCCCCATCGGCCTCGCGCAGCGCCGCTTCCTGCGCGGCGTGCTCGGCCTCTTCGCGCAGCAGTGCTTCGCGGTCTTCCTTGGGGATCTGGTAATAGTCGGGGTGAATTTCCGAGAAGGCGAGGAAGCCGTGGCGGTTGCCGCCGTAATCGACGAACGCCGCCTGCAGCGACGGTTCGACGCGGGTCACCTTCGCGAGATAGATATTGCCCTTGAGCTGCTTGCGCTCAGCGGACTCGAAGTCAAATTCCTCGATTCGATTCCCTTTGACGACGGCCACGCGGGTTTCCTCCCGGTGGCGTGCGTCGATCAGCATACGCATGGTCATTTATGATTCTCCGGGCGCGCCGGCACAGTTCCTCGAAGGAATGGGGCGCGAGCGCGCGATACAAGAAGCGCACCCGGCGACCGGCGAGGCCGATCCGGGTGGCGCGGGTTTCAAAAACTGCTGTTGCTGCACGGGCACGAGCGGACCGGCGGTCCCCTTGCTCCACCATCGCCACGCTGCCGGCCGCGAGGGCCTGGCGATGCGGACGGTGGGGAAATTGCCTCATGCGAACGTCAACCTGAACTGTCGCGACAAAAGAAGCGTCGCGGGCCTTATCCGGCGCAGTGCCGGAAGCTTATCCTGCCTAGCACCGCTGTGTCGTTGCGGCAACTGGGCGCAGATGGGCAAGATTTCATTCCCCGGCGGCACAAAGCTTTTCCGGGAATTTCGATCCCTGTCGCTAGCAGATGGGGCTTAGCGCGCGGTTAACCAAACGAGTCGGGTCGATTTCCGGGCTGGACCATGCGGCGGGACGCGCGGCATAGCCGCGCGGTGTCGTGGATCTTGGTTCTGCTTGCCGGGTGGCTCACCGGTGCTCCCGGCTGGGTGTTCCTGGCGGAATGCGTGCGCATCGAGCAGGCCGCGCTGGTCGTCTCGGCGGATCCCCTGGAGAACGGGCAGGGGCTTCGCTTCGCCTTCGGCACACCGGATTACAGCGTCAGTCTAGCGATGCCCGTGCCGGTGCCGGCGGCGGGCGGCGTGCCGCTTCCGCCCGTGCAGGGCGCGCCGGGGCTGCCCCTGGTGGTGCTCGACCCGGGGCATGGCGGGCGCGATCCCGGGGCTCCCGGCCTCGACGGGGCGACGGAGAAGAGCCTGACGCTTGCCGCCGCGCGAGCCATCCGCGATGCGCTGCTCGCCTCGGGCCGCGTCCGCGTGGCGATGACGCGCAACGATGATTCGTTCGTGCCGCTGCAGCAGCGGACCGATATCGGCCGCCGGCTGGGCGCGGCGTTGTTCCTTTCGCTCCACTGCGACAGTGCGGCGGACCCGCTCGCCTCTGGCGGCACGCTCTACACCCTCTCCGAAGTCGCCTCGGACAAGGAGGCGGCGCGAATGGCGGCGCGCGAGAACCGCGCCGATCTGCTCGCCGGCGTCGACCTCGGGAGCGAACGGGCGGACGTCGCCTCGCTGCTGATCGATCTCGCCCAGCGCCGCACCATGGGCGTGTCCGCGCGCTATGCCGACCTGCTCGCGCGCGAGGTTGCGCCGGCGATGCGGCTGCACGTTCGGCCACGACGGATGGCGGCGCTGATGGTGCTGAAGGCGCCCGACATGCCCTCGGTGCTGTTCGAACTGGGCTATGTCTCCAACGAAGACGATGCCCGTGCGCTCGGTTCGGCCGAGGCGCGTGCACGGCTCGCCGCGGCGGTGCGCCGGGCGACCGAAATCTTCCTCGCCACGCGCTGAGCCGGGACAAGCGCCGGGCGCGGCTCCCTTTCTTCCGGGCGAAAAGGTGCTACACCGCGCGCCGCATGGCCGACGGCGACACTCCCCAAACCATCCGCCTCGAACGCGCGCCCGGCCGCTGGGCGCGGTTGCGGCGCCGTTGGTGGTTCCGCACGCTCGCGATCCTGGCGCTGCTCGCCGGGCTGGTGGTGTTCCTGGTCTGGCTGCTCGTCGCGCGCGACCTGCCCTCGGTGAACACGCTGCGCAGCTATGAGCCGCAGCTGCCGAGCTATGTCCGCTCGGCCGACGGCACGCCGATCCACGCCTATGCGCAGATGCGGCGCGTGCAGCTCAGCTACGACGAATTCCCGCCGCTCCTCGTCCGCGCCTACATGGCTGCCGAGGATCGCACCTTCTTCTCGCACCATGGGCTCGATTTCCCCGGGCTGGTGCGCGCGGCGGGCGAGGGGCTGATCCGCGGCAAGACGCCGCGCGGCACCTCCACCATCACCCAGCAGGTGGTGAAGAACATCGCGGTCGGCAACAAGGCGACCTACACCCGCAAGCTTCGGGAGGCGATCCTCGCCTGGCGGATCGAGGACACGCTCACCAAGCCGCAGATCATGGAGTTGTACCTCAACACCATCGAGCTGGGGCGCAATTCGGGCGGCGTGGCGGCGGCGAGCGACGCCTATTTCGGCAAGCCGCTCGACAAGCTGACCCTGGCGCAGATGGCCTATCTGGCGATCCTGCCCAAGGGGCCGGCCAATTACGATCCCGATCGCAACACCCAGCGCGCGCTCGATCGCCGCAACTGGGTGCTCGGCGAGATGCTGCGCAACGGATTCATCAACCAGGCGCAGCATGACGCGGCAGTGGCGTCGCCGCTCGGCACCGTGCCGCGCCAGACCCCACGCTTCGAGCGGGTGGGCGGATATTTCGTCGAGGAAGTGCGCCGTCAGCTGTCCAAGCAGTTCGGCGACAGCCGCGAGGATGGGCCCAACAGCGTCTTCGACGGCGGGCTGTGGGTGCGCAGCTCGCTCGACCCGCGGCTTCAGGCCTATGCCCAGCGCGCGCTGCGCGACGGGCTGCTGCGCTTCGATCGCGGGCGTGGCTGGTCCGGGCCGCTCGGCAAGGTGCAGTTCGAAGGCGATGGCTGGTATTCGGCCTTCGCCTCCAGCAATGTCGGCGTCGATTACGACGATTGGCGCGCGGCAGTTGTGATCGCGCGCGACTCGCAGGGTGCGCGGCTCGGCTTCGACAATGGCGAGACCGGGACGCTGGCCGCCGGCGCCGCAGCGATGCCGATCCGCGGCAAGGGCGGCCACGCCTTCGACGCGATCAAGGTTGGCGACATCCTCGCGGTCGCCCCCGAAGGCGGGGCGTGGAGCCTGCGGAGCGTACCCAAAATCTCCGGCGGCATGGTGGTGGAGGATCCCGCGACCGGCCGGGTGCTGGCGATGCAGGGCGGGTTCGATTCGCGGCTCCAGTCCTTCAACCGTGCCACGCAGGCGGCGCGCCAGCCTGGTTCGACGATCAAGCCGATCGTCTATGCCGCCGCGCTCGAGAACGGCATGACGCCCGCCTCGATCGTCGTCGATGGGCCGTTCTGCGTGTGGCAGGGTGCCGGACTCGGCAACAAGTGCTTCCGCAACTTCGGCAATGCCCGCGGTGCGGGCCCGCACACGCTGCGCTGGGGAATCGAGCAGTCGCGCAACCTGATGACCGTCCAGATCGCCAACGCCACCGGCATGGACAAGGTGGTCGACGTGATCCAGCGGCTGGGCGTCTCGAAGAACCGGCTGCCGCCCTATCTCTCCTATGCGCTGGGCGCGGGCGAGACGACGGTGCTGCGGATGGTCAACGCCTATTCGATCCTGGTGAACCAGGGGCGCGCGCTGAACCCGACGCTGATCGACTTCGTCCAGGATCGCCGCGGCCGGGTGATTTTCCCGGCCGGCTGGCGCGCCTGCCCGGGCTGCAACGCCCGGGACTGGGACGGCAAGCCGATGCCCCGCCCGATCGTGCGCGCCCGCCAGCTGATCGACCCGATGGTGGCCTATCAGATGGTCCACATCACCGAAGGCGTGATCCAGCGCGGCACCGCGACCGTGCTGCGCGACCTCAACCGGCCGATGATGGGCAAGACCGGCACCACCACCGGCCCGACCGACGTGTGGTTCGTCGGCGGTACGCCGCAGATGATCGGCGGCCTGTATCTCGGCTACGACACCCCCTCGAACCTGGGCGGCTACGCGCAGGGCGGGGTGATCGCCGCGCCGATCTTCAAGGAATTCGCGGTGCCCGCCTATGCCGGTCTGGAGCCGCTGCCGTTCACGGCGCCGCCCGGCATTCGCATGGTCCGCATCGATCGCGGCAGCGGCCGCCCCGTGCAGGGCGGCTGGCCGACCGACGATCCGCTGGCGCCGGTGATCTGGGAGGCCTTCCGTCCCGATAGCGATCCGCGCCGCACCCGTCGCACCGCGGGCGAGGAAGCGGCCCCGGCTGCCGCGGCCGCGCCGGTGCAGCGCAAGGCCGATCGCCAGGGCGATAGCGATTTCTTGCAACAACAGGGCGGAATCTACTAGCGAGGCCGCCGCACCCTATATGGCATGGAATCGCCGCATCGTTCGTGGTGCGGCCAGCGGTTACTTCGGAAGGTTTGGAACATGCGCGCTGAAGCGCAGGCATATGTCGACAAGATCAACGCGGCCCTCGCGCTGCTGCGCCGCTCGCTCGACTGGGACCGCGCGCTGCGCCGCCTGGACGAGCTGAACGCGCGCGTCGAGGATCCGACGCTGTGGAACGACGCCAAGAAGGCGCAGGACGTGATGCGCGAGCGGCGCCGGCTCGACGAATCGATCTCCGCCACCCGCGCGATCGAGAGCGAGCTGAGCGATACGGTCGAGCTGATCGAGATGGCCGAGGCCGAGGGCGACGAGGAAATGGCGGTCGACGGCACCGCCAGCCTGCGCCAGCTCGCCGAGCGCTCGGAGGGCGACAAGGTCAAGGCGCTGCTCTCGGGCGAGGCGGATGCCAACGACACCTATGTCGAGATCAACGCCGGCGCCGGCGGCACCGAATCGAACGACTGGGCCGAAATGCTCCAGCGCATGTATTCGCGCTGGGCGGAGCGGCACGGCTACAAGGTCGAGCTGGTCGATTACCACGCCGGCGAACAGGCGGGCATCAAGTCGGCGACGCTCTTGTTCAAGGGCGAGAACGCGTACGGCTATGCCAAGACCGAGAGCGGCGTGCACCGCCTCGTCCGCATCAGCCCGTTCGATTCGAACGCGCGCCGCCAGACCAGTTTTGCCAGCGTCTGGGTCTATCCGGTGATCGACGACAATATCGACATCGAGATCAACGAAAGCGAACTGCGCATCGACACCTATCGCGCCTCGGGTGCGGGCGGGCAGCACATCAACACCACCGATTCGGCGGTGCGCATCACCCACTTGCCGACCGGCATCGTCGTGCAGTGCCAGAACCAGCGTTCGCAGCACAAGAACCGTGCCGAGGCCTTCAACCAGCTCCGCGCGCGGCTGTACGAGCGCGAACTCGCCGAGCGCGAGGCGGTGGCCGACGCGCAGAACGCGACCAAGACCGATATCGGCTGGGGCCACCAGATCCGCTCCTACGTGCTCCAGCCGTACCAGCTGGTGAAGGACCTGCGCACCGGCGTGACCTCGACCGCGCCGAGCGACGTGCTCGACGGCGATCTCGACAGCTTCATGGCCGCCGCGCTAGCACAGCGCGTGACGGGCGAGGCCGTCATGGTGGAGGATGTCGATTGAGCTTGGCTGCGCGGCCGCTGTTGCTGGGCGTCATGCTGCTGCTCGCGGCATGCGACGGCAGCCCGCGGGGGCCGCGCAACGAGCGCCATGATCCGGCCAATTCGGGCTTCCCGGCGGCGGACCGGCCGGTGGCGACGATCGTCTCCTCGCGCTGGTCGAGCGAGGAAGAGCGCGACCGGCTGAACGAGGCGGCCAAGGTGATGGACCTGGCCGGCATCAAGCCGGGCATGACCGTCGCCGATATCGGCGCGGGCGAGGGCTATTACACGATCCGCCTCGGCCAGCGCGTCGGCGCGAAGGGGCGGGTGGTCGCCGAGGATATCGTCCCCGATTATATCAGCCAGCTCGCCACCCGCGTGGTGCGCGAGAAGCTGGACAATGTCAGCGTCCGGCTGGGCCTGCCCGCCGATCCGCGGCTGCCGGAGAACAGCTTCGACCGCGTGCTGATGGTCCACATGTACCACGAGATCGAATCGCCCTACGAATTCCTGTGGCGGTTGCGGCCGTCGCTGGCGCCGGGGGGCCAGGTGGTGGTGGTCGATGCCGATCGCGCGACGGAGAATCACGGTACGCCGCCGGCGCTGCTCCAGTGCGAGTTCGCCGCGGTGGGCTATGCGCAGGTCTCGATGCGACCGATGGCGTCGGCGGGCGGATACATGGCGGTGTTCGAGGCACGCGGGGCGCGGCCCGAACCCGAAGCGATCCGTGCCTGCAAATCCGGCGCGCGCGCCAAGGCGGTGACGGTGCAGCCCAACGGCGCGCACGAGTAAAGAAAATCCGTTTCCTCCCCCGCCAGGGGGAGGTGGCAGGCGCAGCCTGACGGAGGGGGAGGATGCCAGAACCTCCCGGCCGTCGTGCTTCCTCGCCTGGCGGGGGAGGAAGCACGGTGCGGCAAGGGCCGCTAAGAGCGGGGATGACTTCCCTTCGCACACCGGCTAATCCCGCGCGACCCATGACCGAAGCATCCGACACCCAGCGCGACTGGCGCGACACCGTCTTCCTGCCGAAGACCGATTTCCCGATGAAGGCCGGCCTTGCCGCCAAGGAACCGGCGATCCTCGAGCGCTGGGCGAAGATCGGCCTGTACCAGAAGCTGCGCGAGGCCCGCGCGGGCCGCGAGCGGTTCATCCTGCATGATGGCCCCCCCTATGCGAATGGCGACATTCACATGGGCCATGCGATGAACAAGGTGCTGAAGGATATCGTCGTCCGCAGCCAGAGCCTGATGGGCAAGGACGCGCCCTACATCCCCGGCTGGGACTGCCACGGCCTGCCGATCGAGTGGAAGGTCGAGGAGGCGTATCGCGCCAAGAAGCTCAACAAGGACGAAGTCGACCCCGTCGCCTTTCGCGCCGAATGCCGCGCTTATGCCGAGAAATGGGTGGCGGTGCAGCGCGCGCAGTTCGAACGGCTGGGCGTGATGGGCGACTGGGACGACCCCTATCTCACCATGAAGTTCGACGCCGAGGCGCGGATCGCGGCCGAGCTGCTCAAGTTCGCCGAGAGCGGCCAGCTCTATCGCGGCGCCAAGCCGGTGATGTGGTCGCCGGTCGAAAAGACCGCGCTGGCCGAGGCCGAGGTCGAGTATGAGGACATCATTTCGACGCAGATCGACGTGGCGTTCGAGATCACCGAGGCGCCGAACGCGCCCGAGCTGGTCGCCGCGCATGCGGTGATCTGGACGACCACGCCGTGGACGATCCCGGTGAACCAGGCGCTCGCCTATGGGCCTGAGATCACATACATGGTCATCCGCCCGATGTATGCGGATGACGCTGAGCCGCATTTGCCGAAGCGATTGCTTGTCGCTGATGTGCTTCTCGAGTCCGTTCAACGGCGTCTCGGCTTCATTGATCAGGCGGTTGATTGGGTTGGGGTCGGCTCCGAGCTCGCCGGCGCCACCGCCCGGCACCCGATGCACGCGCTCGGCGGGTTCTTCGCCAAGCCGCGGCCGTTCCTGCCTGGCGAGTTCGTCACCACCGATGCGGGTACCGGCCTCGTCCACATGGCGCCGGATCACGGCGAGGACGACTTCCTGCTGTGCAAGGCGCACGGCATCGACCCGGTGTTCGCGGTCGATGGCGCGGGCATGTACCGCGCCGACTGGCTGTGGCTGGGCGGCCAGGGATCGGTGATCAACAAGAAGTTCACCAGCGCCGAAGGCCCGATCTGCTCGGACCTGCGCGCCGCAGGGGCCCTGCTCGCCGCCTCGGACGACTTCCAGCACAGCTATCCGCACAGCTGGCGGAGCAAGGCGAAGATCATCTTCCGCGCCACGCCGCAGTGGTTCATTCCGATGGACAAGCCAACGCCCTCTCCCCTTGTGGGAGAGGGAAGGGGCCCGCTCGCGCAAGCGAGTGGGAAGGGTGAGGGGGACTTATCCGCCACACCCGACACTCCCCCCCACCCTTCCGCGCCTTCGGCGCTCCCTCCCTCTCCCACAAGGGGAGAGGGAAATATGCCCACGCTCCGCGGCATCGCGCTAGACGCGATCGAGCAGACCCGCTGGGTGCCCGAGCGCTCGATCAACCGCATCCGCGCGATGGTGGAGGGCCGCCCGGACTGGGTGATCAGCCGCCAGCGCGCCTGGGGCGTGCCGATCGCGCTCTATGTGAACCGCGCCACCGGCGACTATCTGCGCGACCCCGCAGTCAACGCCCGCATCCTCGACGCCTTCCGCGCCGGCGGGGCCGATGCCTGGTTCCAGGCCGACCACCAGGCGCTGCTCGGCCCCGACTACCGGCTCGAAGACCATGAGGTCGTCACCGACATTCTCGACGTGTGGTTCGACAGCGGCTCGACCCACAGCTTCGTGATCGAGGCGCGCTACGGCGAGGGCGTGCGCGCCAACCTCTATCTCGAAGGCTCGGACCAGCATCGCGGCTGGTTCCAGTCGTCGCTGCTCGAATCGGCAGGGACCCGCGGCCGGGCACCCTATGACGCGGTGCTCACCCATGGCTTCGCGCTCGACGGCCAGGGCAAGAAGATGTCCAAGTCGCTCGGCAACGTGGTCGATCCGCTGAAGATCATCGGCGAGAGCGGCGCGGACATCCTGCGCCTGTGGGTCGCGCAGACCGATTATTTCGACGACGTCCGCATCGGCAAGGAAGTGCTGGCCGGCACCGGCGACGCCTATCGCAAGATCCGCAACACCTTCCGCTATCTGCTCGGCGCGCTCGACGGCTTTGCCGATGCCGAGACGGTGGCGGTGGCCGACATGCCCGAGCTGGAGCGCTATGTGCTCCACAAGCTGGCAGCGCTCGATACCGAGCTGCGCTCGGCGGCGGAGGCGTTCGAGTTCAACCGCTATGCGCGCGCGCTCGGCGATTTCATGAACGAGGACCTCTCGGCCTTCTTCTTCGATATCCGCAAGGACTGCCTGTACTGCGACGCGGAGAGCGATCCCAAGCGCCGTGCCTATCGCACGGTGCTGGACGTGCTGTTCCACGCGCTGGTCCGCTACGCCGCGCCGATCCTGGCCTTCACCGCCGAGGAAGTGTGGCAGGCCCGTTTCCCGAGCGAGGACGGTTCGGTGCACGAACTGGAATGGCCGGTGCTGCCGGAAGGCGCGTCGGTCGAGCATGACTGGACCGCGATCCGCGCGCTCCGCCAGACGGTGACCGAGGCGATCGAGCCGTTGCGCCGCGAGAAGCAGGTCCGCTCCAGCCTCGAGGCCGAAGTGACGGTGCCGAGCCTGCCGATGCCGGCGGCGCACCTCACCGAGCTGTTCATCGTTGCGAAGGTCGATTCCGCCGCCGATGTCACGGTCACGCCCACCGAGCGCCACAAATGCGGCCGGTGCTGGCGCCATCTTCCCGAAGTGACGCAGGATGGGGCATTGTGCGATCGTTGCGCAAAGGTGGTGTCATGATGAAGTCCGTACGGATCTATGGCTTTGCCGCGGCGCTGGCCGTGTTCGTGCTCGACCAGCTGACCAAATATATCGTCACCGGCCCGCTCGGGCTGGTGGTGCAGAATGATTCGGTCACGATCGCGCCGATCTTCGACCTGCGGTTCGTCAAGAATATCGGTGTGTCGCTGGGCCTGCTCTCGGCGAACAGCCCGACGATGCGCTGGCTGCTGGTGCTGATGACCGCGTGCATCGCCATCGGCGTCTGCGTGTGGATGCTGCGCGAGAAGAAGACCGGCGACGTCGTCGCGCTCGGCCTGGTGCTGGGCGGCGCGTGCGGCAACATCCTCGACCGCTCGCGCCTCGGCTATGTCGTCGATTTCGCCGATCTGCATTTCGGCGAGTGGCGCCCCTTTTTGGTCTTCAACGTGGCCGATGCGGCGATTACCGTGGGTGTGGTGATCCTGCTGCTTCGTGCCCTGCTCGTTCGCGACAAGAACCCCAAGTCGCCTGCCCCTGTGGAGAAGAAATTCAATGCGTAAGTTGATCCTCGTCGCGACCGGCGTCGCCCTGGTGGCCTCGCTGTCGGCGTGCGGCAAGAAGGGGTATGATCGGGCGCGTCCGGACGAGTTCGCGGTCGCCCGCCAGGCACCGCTGGTGATCCCGCCCGATTTCTCGCTGCGTCCGCCGCAGCCGGGTGCCGCCCGCCCGCAGGATACCAACCCGTCCGACCAGGCGCTGGAAGCGTTGTTCGGCGGCACCGCGGCGCGCAGCCCGGCGGAGACCGCGACGCTCGACCAGGCCGGCGCCGCCAGCGCCGACGCGGGCGTGCGCAGCAATGCCGGCAGCCCGGCGACCACCGTGGTCGACAAGGGCACGACGACGCAGGACATCCTCAAGTCGCCCCAGGGCGACAACAAGGACGCGAGCGTCAAGACGCCGCAGTAACCTTCGCCCTCCGGGCAATGAAAAAGCGCCGGTCCGCATCGTGCGGGCCGGCGCTTTTCTTTTGGTGGTCGCAAGGGCGGGGCAATCGGGAGCGGACCCCCGCCGCTCCCGCGCCCCCCGGCGATCAGAAGCTGACGCCCACCGAACCCAGGATGCTGCCCTTGGCGGCGTCGTGCCCGCTCGGCGTGATCAGCGAGGCGTCGGTATCGACATAGGCTACACCGAAGGTGAGCGCCTTGTAGGTAACCGCGGCGCCCAGGCTCCAATCGGTATATTCCTTGCCGATCGCCAGCCAGTCAGGCCCGAAGGTGTGGCCGATATGGGCGGTGAGGCTGACCGGCGTCTTCGGGATCGCGGCGGAGAAGTCGCCGGCGATATAGACATTGTCCTGCTTCGGCGTCTTCGGGTCGGCCCCCTGGTCGAGCTCCAGCGCCTTCTGCTTCGGCGCATAGTTGACCGTGCCCTTCGCGGTCACCGGGCCGAACGCGTAGGAGACCGAGGCATAGGGCTCGATGAAGTCCGAAGAGGTGTGGTCGCCGCCGGGGCGGGTGCCCGGATAGACATAATAGAGTGCGCCGACGTCGACCGTGATGCCGTTCGAGAAGCCGTGCTTGTACCCGGCGATCAGGTCGATTTCCTGGTGCGCGGTGCCGTGCGCGGTCACGTAATTGTCGACCGACGAACCCCAGAAGCTGACGTAGAAGCCGGAGGCGTGGCTGACCGTCGCGCCGCCCTGTACTGCGAAATTGCCGTCGGTCTGCGAGATGCCGCGAAACTTGTAGTCGCTGATCAGCGTCGCGTTGCCGTTGATCGTGATGGTGGGAGCCGGGGCCGTAGCCGCCTCCTGTGCCAGCGCAGGTGCGGTCGTGGCGAGCAGGAGCGCGCCGAGGCTGATGGAGGAGAAGCGCATGGAGTCCCTTTCATTGCTAATAAAGGATCCTGCCTGCTGCACCTGGCATCGCATGATATTGGACTCTGCGGCCCCGCGACTTCCAGTTTGCAACGAAACATTGCCGGACGGACCCGGCCGCGCGCAACAGCCTTCGCGAGAAGCCCCGCGCTTTGTTACATAGTGTTGCTATGGGGCCACAGGCACCCGCAGGCATGCGCCGGCGGGTGCCCGAGGAATCAGACGAGTTCGACGATCGCGTCGACTTCGACGGCTGCGCCCAGCGGCAGGGCGGCGACGCCCACGGCGCTGCGGGCATGGCGTCCGGCTTCGCCGAACAGCGCCTGCATCAGCTCCGACGCACCGTTCGCGACCTTGGGCTGGTCGGTGAAGTCGGCGGTCGAGTTGACGAACACGCCCAGCTTCACCACCCGCTTCACGCGCGAGAGGTCGCCGTCCAGCGCCTTCTTGATCTGCGCGACGAGCATCAGCCCGCAACGCTGTGCCGCCTCGGTGCCGAAGGCGATGTCGCGGTCTTCGCCGAGACGGCCGGTCATCAGCGCGCCGTCCTTGAACGGCAGCTGGCCCGAGATGTGGAGCAGCCCGCCGGCGGCGACGGCCGGGACATAGGCGGCGACGGGAGCGGCAGCCTCGGGAAGGGCGAGGCCAAGCTCGGCGAGCTTGCGATCGATGGCAGTGGTCATGCCCGGACCCAACCACCGGCCACGGGCAGGGTCAAGGCCCCGTCAGGCCCCGGCGAAGCGCTCGAGGATCCAGGTCTCGGCCGCGCGCCAGTCGTCGATGCGGGCATGGGCGTGCGGGGCAGGGGGCACCTTGGGCGCAAGGCTCGGCTCGGCGACCATGTGGAGGCGGAACACGTCCGGCGCATGCTTCGCGACCGATTCGTGGTGGACGGCGAGGTCGTCGACGAACACCGCGACCGGTGCGCCATGCTCGGCCACCAGCTTCGCGACGGGCGCACCCTTGCCGCCCTGGTTGCACTCCACCCGGTGGACGATGCCGTGATTCGCCAGCTGGGTGATGCGATGGTCGCGGCAATGGTCCTGAAGGTTGGTCAGCACGACGATATCGGCCACCTCGGCGATCCGTCCCAGCACCTCGCGCGCATGCGGCACCAGCGTCTGGCGCTCCATCTCGGCGGGAAAGAAGCCGTCGAGCAGCGCCCACATCTCCTCTGGCGCAAGTACGCTGCCATCGCCGCGGCGGCGCATCGATTCAGCGAAATCGCTGCCGTTCAGCGCAAAGTCGATTGCATGGGTGTCGCCCAGCCATTCGCCGAAATGCCGCACCATGTGCAGCAGGACCTCGTCGCAATCGGTGATGAGCAGGGGTTTCATGCGCGTTCCAGCTGGCGGCGGGCATCGACCAGCGCCGCGGGGGGAAGATCGAGCGCGTCGGCGCAGGCGATCAGATCGGGTTCGTGGGATTCGAGAAAACCGAGCGTTGCGGCAAGCAGGGCGGGTTCGCCCGCGCGGGCGCGCAACGTCGCCGGATCGAGGCCGGTGAGGTCGAGCAGCCGCCCGGCTCGGCCAGAATCACTGAGAATCCAGACGAGTGCCTGCAGCGCTACCGTTTCGGGATTTGTCACGTCGCCCGCCATCGCTTAACACCCCCCGCAGAGTAGAGGTAGCGCGTGCCAAAAAGAGTACTCGTTGTCGAGGACAACGAACTGAACCTGAAGCTGTTCTGCGACCTGTTGCGCGCGCACGGCTATGAAGCCGAGCCGGTACGCGACGGGCGCGAGGCCGTGCCGACGGCGCACCGTTTTCGGCCGCATCTGGTGATCATGGACGTGCAGCTGCCGCACGTGACCGGCTTCGAACTGATCGGCCTGATGCAGGCGGACCCGGTGCTCGGCCGCATCCCGATCATGGCGGTGACCGCCTATTCGAGCCATGAGGACGAGGAGCGGATCCGCGCCGCGGGCGCGCGCTCCTATGTCGCCAAGCCGATCTCGCTGGCCCGATTCGTCGACCAGGTCGAAAAGCTGATGGCGGCGATCGACGAATAGGCGACCGATGCAGCGAAAACGCCGGACCCTGCAAAGGATCCGGCGCGATGCGATCAAACAGCGCGGGCGCGGCCTGCGCGCCCGGCGGCGTTACTTGATCTTCGCTTCCTTGAAGTCGACATGCTTGCGCACGACCGGATCGTACTTGCGGAAGCTCAGCTTCTCGGTCTGCGTGCGCGGATTCTTCTTGGTGACATAGAAGAAGCCCGTATCCGCCGTGCTGACGAGCTTGATCTTTACGGTGGTCGGCTTTGCCATGACCCGGAACCCTTGATTCGTGCGAAAAGAAAAGAGCGGCGCGCTTGTGGCACACCGCTGACAGGTGGGAGCGGATGCGCGAATCGCCCGTGAAAGTCAAGTGTGTTGGCGCCGCGAGGCCATCGCTGCCTATCGCGTCCTTCGATCAAGCTTATCGGGATAATCCATGGGTATGGCTGTTTTCCTGGGGGAACCCCACCCTATATCCCGATCGTTAGGGCAACGAATCGACCGCCTTCAGGAGGAACCCCCATGGCAGAAAACCCCGCACTCGCGACGCCGACCGACCTCAACCGCAACGACACCAAGAGCGTTGCCGATGCCCTGAACAGCGCGCTGGCGGACTGCTTCACGCTGTATTTCAAGACCAAGAACTTCCACTGGCACGTCTCGGGCCCGCACTTCCGCGACTATCACCTGCTGCTCGACGACCAGGCCGCGCAGATCCTCGGCGTTACCGATGCGATCGCCGAGCGCGTCCGCAAGACCGGCAACACCACGCTGCGCTCGATCGGCGACATCGCGCGCCGCCAGACGATTTCGGACAATGATGCCGACTTCGTGGCGCCCGGCGACATGCTCGCCGAGCTGCGCGACGACAATCTCAAGCTGGTCGAGAGCTTCCGCGCGGTGAAGGAAGCGGCCGAAGACGCCAAGGACAATGCCACCAGCGGCATCGTCGACGAATGGACCGACCAGGCCGAGGAGCGCGCCTGGTTCCTGTTCGAGGCCAGCCGCAAGGGCTGACCAGATACCGGCCGGCGCCGCCGCACGGCGGGCGCCGGCCTTTTGCCGCTTATTTGAGGGCGGCGAGGTCGGTTTCGACCTTCTTCAGCATCTCGTCTGTCAGCGCGCCGTTCGAGAAGGGCTGCACGGCCTTGAGGCTCATCGCCTTGAACTGGTCGAGCGCAGGGTGCGACGACAGGCCCGGAATGTCTGTATCGAGTACCGCCTTGGCCTTTTCGTCGGCAATCAGCGCTTCGATCGGCGTATCGAGGCTGAACTTGGCGGCGGCAGGCGCGGCGGCGGCAGGCGCTGCGGCGGCTGGCGCCGGGGTTTGCTGCGCCATGGCGGCGGTGCTCAGCATGGCGGCGGCAACCGCGCCTGCGACAAGAAGCTTCATCGGAAAGGCTCTCCCTGAACGGGCGCGACGCGCGCCCGGATGCGGAGGCTAGGTGCGAATTGCGGCAGCTTTGCGAAACCTCAACGCGCCACCCCGTCGAAGGTCAGCAGCCAGAAATCGGGCACCGCGCCGATCCGCATCGGCACCCCGCTGGTGCCGATGCCCGCCGTCACCAGCACGTCGCGACCCGGCTCGCGGATCAGCCCGCAGACATAGCGCAGGCCATAGTTGGACGAGGCGGTGATCGGTCCGATCAGCGGCGGCACGATCTGGCCGCAATGGGTGTGGCCGGCCAGCACCAGTGGATAGCGCGGGGGAAGCGACGGCGCGACATCGGGGGTGTGGCTCAGCACCACGGTCGGCCCCGGCAACGCCCGTGCCGCGCGGTCGAGCGCATGGACACGCAACTCCCCGTGATAGGGGTCGTCCGCGCCCGCGATGGTGAGCGGCCCCCGGCGGGTGGCGGTGTTGCGAAGCAGGGTGATGCCGGCCCTGGCGAGATAGGGCGGCAGGTCCGTCTTGTGCCACCCGGCATAGTCGTGGTTGCCGAGAACCGCGACCACGCCATAGCGCGCGCGCAACGCGGCCAGCGGCGCGGTCGCCTCCGCCGCGTCGTAGGTGCGCGTCGTGATCGTTCGCTCCTGCTCGAAGTCGCCGGCGATCAGGACGAGGTCGGGCTCGAGCGCGTTGATCTGCGCCACGATGCGGGCGAGCCGCGACGGCGGCGTCTCCGGCCCGGCGACGTGCAGGTCGCTGATCAGCACCACCCGCATCGGCGGCGCCTGGGCGGGCCAGTCGCGCAAATGCACGGTCATCCGCCGCACGACGGGATCGCGCATCGCGGTAGACAGGCCGAAGGCGATCACGCCGAGCAGAAACAGCAGGATCAGGACCAGGGCGCGCTTCATCGCCCCGTCCTAGGATAAGGACCGGCGATTTCGAAGCGTTGTTTGCTGCGCGTGCGAACGGCTCGACCAGCCGTCGCCTCGCCCTAGCGCCGATCGCCCGGGGTTCCCATCTATCTCGCCATGCGCGCTTTTGCCGACCTGCTCGACCGGCTGATCTACACCCGCTCGCGCAATGCCAAGCTCCGCCTGATCGGCGACTATCTGCGCGCGACGCCCGATCCGGATCGCGGCTGGGCGATGGCGGCGCTGACCGGCGCGCTCGATCTGCCGGCCGTCAAGCCGGCACTGCTCCGCGCGATGATCGAATCGCGCGTCGATCCCGTGCTGTACGGCATGAGCCGCGACTTCGTCGGCGATTCGGCCGAGACGATCGCCTTGCTGTGGCCCGAGCCTGCGGTGCCACCGCCCGAAAGCGCGCCGCTCACCCTCTCGCAGGTGGTGTCGACTTTGGCCGCGCTTTCCCGCTCCGATGCGCCTGGGGTGCTCGCGGCGATGCTCGACCGGCTGGAGGCGGACGAGCGCTATGCGCTGCTCAAGCTGGCCACCGGCGCGCTGCGGGTCGGCATTTCCGCGCGGCTGGCCAAGACCGCGCTCGCCCAGGCCTTCGGGCTCGACGTCGATGCGGTGGAGGAGGTGTGGCACGGGCTGCACCCGCCCTATGACCGGCTGTTCGACTGGGCCGAGGGACGCGCCGCGCAGCCGCGCGTCGAGGACGTGCCGGTGTTCCGTCCGTTCATGCTCGCGCACCCGCTGGAGGAAACGCAGGTCAGCCTCGCCGACTATGCGGCGGAGTGGAAGTGGGACGGCATCCGCGTCCAGCTGGTCCATGCTGGCGGCGAGACCCGGCTGTACAGCCGTGCGGGCGACGACATCACCCGCAGCTTTCCCGAAGTGGCGGCGGCGTTCGTAACGCCCGGCGTGCTCGACGGCGAACTGCTGGTGCGCGGCGAGGTGCAGGGCGGCGAGGCGGGCAGCTTCAACGCGCTGCAGCAGCGGCTGGGGCGCAAGGTCGTCTCGCCCAAGACGCTCGCCGACTTCCCGGCCTTTGTTCGGCTGTACGACATCCTGTTCGATGGGGGCGAGGATCTGCGCGAACTGCCCTGGCACGCGCGGCGGGAGCGGCTGGTCGCGTTCGTGCCGCGGCTCGAGTCGGAACGGTTCGATCTTTCCGCCGTCATCGATGCTGCCGATTTCGCTGCACTGGAGGAAATCCGCGCCGGCGCACGCGATGCAGCGATCGAGGGCGTCATGCTCAAGCGGCGCGATTCGCCGTACGTCGCCGGGCGCAGGGTGGGGCTGTGGTACAAATGGAAGCGCGATCCGCTCACCGCCGATTGCGTGCTGATGTATGCGCAGCGCGGCTCGGGCAAGCGCAGCAGCTTCTATTCGGACTTCACCTTCGGCGCCTGGACCGAGACCGGCGAGCTGCTGCCCGTCGGCAAGGCCTATTTCGGCTTTACCGACGAGGAGCTGAAATGGCTCGATCGCCATGTCCGCACGCACACCGTCAACCGCTTCGGCCCGGTGCGCGAAACCGACAAGTCGCTGGTGCTGGAAGTGGCGTTCGATTCGATCCACGAATCGAAGCGGCACAAATCAGGCCTCGCGATGCGCTTCCCGCGAATCGCCCGTATCCGCACCGACAAGCCCACCGCCGAGGCGGATACCATCGCGGGGCTGCGAAAGCTGGCGACCTGAGGGGCAAATTCCTTGGGGTGGATGCCAGCAGGTTGGCGACGCCGCATGCCGGTTCGTACAAGCGGGCATGGGCATGGGGGAAGTATCGCCACCGCAGCGCAGCGACGGCGCGCTGACCCAGCGCGAAAAGACGATGCTTCGGCTGTTGCTGGCGGGGCATACCGTCAACGAGCGGCTGCGCGATGCGCGACGTCCGCTGGGCGGAGATGGTGACGCCGGTCCGGAACCCGCTGGGCGCGCTGGTATCGCGCACGTTCCAATCGTGCTCAAGAGCCGGACGCTGCCGGGCGCCGGACGGCGACCATGAAATTCTCAAGCTCCAGACCGCCTTCGCCGATCGGCGCGACTCGGCGGAGACGGTGATGCTCGCGCGCGAAAGGCAGCGGCTGGCGCGTGGTCGGCTATTTCATCCGCTGATCGCCCCGGCATGCCTGGCCGGCATCGCACCCCTTAACCTCGATTGGCCGAAGGCTATTGGACAAGCCTTTGTCCGCAACGGTAAGACTTGCCTGGACAGCATCGCCTGCGACCTTCTCGTCGGCGATGCCCGTCACGGGGAGATTGCATGCCGACCAGATCGGGCTTCGAGTCCGAAGCGTTGTCGGAACGCTTCACCGGGCGTGATGCCCTGTTACGGCGCGTCGCGGGCGACGCATCGGAGGCATGGGTCCGGCAGGTCGCCGAGCATACCGCCCGTCAGAGCGACATCTTCGTTGAACTGATCAACAAATGCCCGTTCGGCATCTATCTGGTCGACGACGCGCTGACGATCGTCGCGATGAACGAGCGCAGCCAGGAAGGGGCCTTCCAGAATGTGCGGCCGGTCATCGGTCGCCCGTTCGAGGAAGCGATGCGCATCCTCTGGCCGGAGACGGTGGCGCAGGAGATCATCGGCCATTTCCGCACGACGCTGGAGACCGGCGAGCCCTATCGCTCGCACGCGTTCGTCGAGCCCCGCGCGGATCTCGACCAGATCGAAGGCTATGAGTGGGAGCTCCATCGTGCGCGCCTGCCCGAAGGCCGGCAGGGCGTGATCTGCTATTATTTCGACTCGACCGAGTTGCGCGAGGCGCAGCGGGCGCTCGCGGAAGCTGCGCGGCGCCAGCGCCTGCTGATCGACGAGCTCAACCACCGGGTGAAGAACATGCTGTCGGTCGTGCAGTCGCTCGCGCGGCAGACGATCGGCCGCAATCCCGATCCCGCCGCCGCGCAGCTGGCGTTCGAGGGCCGGCTCGGCGCGCTCGCCCGCGCGCATGACACGCTGACGCGGGTACATTGGGAGAAGGCCGAGCTGGCCGATGTGGTCGAAGGCGCGCTCGATTCGTGCGGGGTCGCCGATCGGGTGGAAACTCGCGGGCCGACGTTCTGGCTCGATTCGCGCATCGCGGTGACGGTGGCGATGGCACTGCACGAACTGTGCACCAATGCGATCAAATATGGTGCGCTGTCGAACGAGGCGGGTCGCGTCGATTTCACCTGGAGCGTGGAGCAGGGGCCGCCACCGCGGCTCCGCCTCGAATGGCGCGAGCGCGGCGGACCGGCGGTGACCCCGCCTGCCCGACGCGGCTTCGGCACTCGCATGCTCGAACGCGCGCTGGCCGGCGACCTCAAGGCGCAGGTGCGGCTCGACTTCGCACCCGAAGGGCTGGTCTGCACGATTGCGGCAGCCGCGCCTGCCCTGTTCGAGGGGCCGCCCGCGCCCGACAGGGACCGCGCCTAGGCGTTGGCGAAGCGGCCCGCTGCGTCGCCTGCGTTCGCCGCAGCGGGCAGAAATGGCGTGACGATGTCGAGGATGCGGGCGACGTAGGCGTCCTTCTCGCCGACGGGGGCGACATAGTGGAGCGCTTCCGCCGCCGCCGCCAGCGATCCGCCGCGCGCGAGCATCCAGGCAGCGAGATATTGCGAGGCCATGCATCCCCCGGCAGTCGCGACATTGCCGTGCGCGACGAACGGCGCGTCGATCACCGCGACGCCGGCATCGATCACCCAGGGCTTGGTGGTGAGATCGGTGCAGGCGGGGAGGGTGCCGATCAGGCCGAGCCTCGCCAGCAGCAAGGTGCCCGAACATTGCGCGCCGATCAGCTGGCGCTCCGGATCGAGCCGGATCTGCGCCAGCAGCGCCGCATCGGCGGCAATCTCGCGCGTCTTGCTGCCGCTGCCGATGATCACCGCATCGGCCTCGCCTGCGAAGGCAAGCGGGCGCTGGCGGCGGATCGTCACGCCGTTGAGCGATGTCACTTCCTCGCTGGGGGAAGTGATATGCGCGGCCCAGCCCTGGGCCCGCATCCGATTGAGGATCGCGGCCGCGACGAAGCTGTCGAGCTCGTTGAACCCGTCGAAGGTCAGAACCGCAATCTGCACGTGCTTCTCTCCAGCAACTGCTTCCCGCAAACAAAAAGGCCGGGCGTCGCCGCCCGGCCTCTTCGATCCGTCAGTATCCCGTGCGGGTTACTGCTGCGGCGAAAGGTTCACCGCCGCGTACTTGCCGCGACGATCGACCTCCAGCTCGAACTCGAGCCGGTCGCCTTCGTTGAGCGTCGGCATGCCGGCGCGCTCGACGGCCGAGATGTGCACGAACGCATCGGGCTGTCCGTCATCGCGCTGGATGAAGCCGAAGCCCTTCATCGCGTTGAAGAACTTGACCGTGCCGGTCGCCTTCTCGCCGGTCAGCTGGCGCTGCGGGCCGCCACGCGGTGCACCGCGGTCGCCGCCGAAGCCGCCACCACCCTGTGCATCGTCGCGCGGTGCGCGCTCGGTGACGGCCATCGGCTCGCCGTCGATCTTCAGCGTGGTCGCAGAGATGCGGCCGCCACGATCGACGAGCGTGAAGCCGAGCGGCTGGCCTTCCGCCAGCGCGGTCAGGCCCGCCTGCTCGACCGCCGAGATGTGCACGAACACATCCTCGCCGCCGTCATCGCGAACGATGAAGCCGAAGCCCTTCTGCGCGTTGAAGAACTTTACGACGCCGGTGCCTTCGCCGATGACCTGGGGGGGCATGCCACCGCCGCCGCCGCCGCGGAAACCACCGCCGCCGCCGCCGCCGCCGAAGCCGCCACCACCGCCGCCGAAGCCGCCGCCGCTGCGGAAGCCGCCGCCACCGCCGCCGCCGAAGCCGCCACGATTGCCGCCACCGAAGCCGCCACGATCTTCGAAGCCACCGCCGCCGAAGCTGCTGCCGCCGCCGAAGTTATCGTCGCCGAAACCATCGCGCTTGTCCCTGCCGCGCCCACCGCGTTCACCGCGACGTCCTCTATCGAAACTCATGCCCTGTTCGTCTTCCCGGTTCGCCCTCAAACTACCAATCAAAACCGAGCGCCGGACGAAAAACGCAGGTCTTACGGCACTAACGTAGTGCCACAGTGCATGTCATACCCCAAAAAAATCGGGTGCGCGAACGAAAATCGCGCGCATGGCCGCTTTGCGGCAGGAAAGTGTCCGTTGCGACACGGTCTCGGCCCAAGCCGGCGACGAGCCGACCGATTCCCACGTCGGCTGGATCCAAGTCGACGCGTGAAGATCTGCCCTGGCAGCCCGAATCGACCATTGCAAAGCCGTGCAGACGCGGCAAAGCATTGAGGTGCGGCGCCAACCCCGCTACGCGGACGCGATGACCGTCCATTTCCACGAAGAAGACCTGCCCGAAGGCGTGTTCGCGCCCGGCGCCTCCATCGCTGTCGATACCGAGACGATGGGCCTGATCACCCCGCGCGACCGGCTGTGCCTGGTTCAGCTGTCGGACGGCTCGGGCGACGAGCATCTCGTGCGCTTCGGCCCGCAGTCCAATTATGCCGCGCCGAATCTCCGCGCCGTCCTGGCCGATCCGGAGCGACTGAAGCTCTATCATTTCGCCCGATTCGATCTCGCGGCGATTCGCTTCTATCTCGGCGTGACCGCCGGCCCGGTCTACTGCACCAAGATTGCCTCGCGGCTGGTGCGCACCTATACCGACCGCCACGGCCTGAAGGACCTGGCGCGCGAGCTGGTCGGTGCCGAAATCTCCAAGCAGCAGCAATCGTCCGACTGGGGCGGCCCCGATCTTTCCGACGCGCAGCGCGACTATGCCGCTTCGGATGTGCGCTTCCTCCACGCGATGAAGGTCGAGCTCGACAAGCGGCTCGAGCGCGAGGGCCGCGTGGAAATGGCGCAGGCCTGTTTCGACTTCCTGCCCTGGCGCGCCGAGCTCGACATCGCCGGCTGGCCCGAGGTGGATATCTTTGCCCATGCGTGATTGCGCGGATCGAGTGGTTGTCTCGGCCGTTTCGGCTTCCCACAAGGAAGCCCATGTCTGAGATCGCCGCCCGATTGCGCTCGCAGCGCCGCGCCTGGGCCCATCCCGGGAGCAACCACGACCGCGCCGTGCGCGTGGCGCTGGTACTGTTGCCGATCCTGATCGGCGCGCTGGCCGCGTTCCTGGTCAGCGCGCCCTTGTTCATGGGCGGCGACGTCAGCTTCGTGCTCGACAAGAACAAGGTGGCGATGTCGCCCGAGCGGTTGAAGATCGTCGCGGCGGATTATCGCGGCGAGGATGCCAAGGGCCGACAGTTCGAGCTGCACGCGGGTTCCGCCGTGCAGAAGAGCTCGGCCGAGCCGGTGGTGCAGCTCAACGAGCTCAACGCCCGGCTGAGCCTGACCGACGGCCCGGCCACGCTGGTGGCGAATCACGGGCGCTACAACCTCAACACCGATCAGATGATGATCGACGGCCCGATTCGCTTCCAGACGAGCGACGGCTATCTGCTCAACACCCATGACGCGACGCTCGACCTGAAGACGCGGCAGCTGGAAAGCGGCGGCGCGGTGACCGGCAACACGCCCACCGGCACCTTCCGTGCCGATCGCCTGCGGGCCGATCTCGACAAAAGGCTGATCTCGCTAGAAGGCAATGCGCACTTGCGGATGACGCCGAAGCCGGCAAGGAGGCCCTGATGACCCGCGCTCTCGCTCCGTTCGCCCTCGGCCTGCCGCTGCTGCTCGCCGCCGTTCCTGCCGCGGCGCAGGCCCGGCACGATTCGAACGCCCCGATCGATTTCGACGCCCGCAACATCCAGCTCGACGACAAGGCCAACCGCGCGATCCTGAGCGGCGGGGTCGTCATCAAGCAGTCGGACATGACGCTGCGCGCTGCGCGCGTGACGGTTGCGTACAGCGGCAGCGCGCTCAACGGCTCGCCCCAGGCCTCGCGGCTCGACGCGACCGGCGGCGTGACGGTGACGCGGCCGAACCAGACCGCGCGGTCCAGCTATGCGGTGTACGACGTCGATCGGCGGATCATCACGATGATCGGCAACGTCACGCTGCAGCAGGCAGGATCGAATGTCGCCAACGCAGCGGGGCCGCGGCTGACGATCAACCTCGATACCAGCCGCGCCACCTTCGGCGGCGCACCGGCCGGCCCGACGACGCAGAATTCGGGCGGTCGCGTGACCGGCCGCTTCTCCGTGCCCAACCGCGACGCGTCGAAGCAATAGGCCGGGGCATTGCCACGGTACGCCGTGCAAAGCCTTTTCTTCGCGCGCGTTATCATGCAGGAACCTTGCCAAGCGGCCACGCAGCGGGCGGGGACCAGACCAGCGTTTACCTAGCAGGAGCCGTCATGACCGACGTCGCCATCGCCGCCCCCGAAAGCTCCGCCCCGGATCCCGTGCCGCTGCCCGATCGCGGCCTCGCGGTCGTCTCGATCGCCAAGTCGTACGACAAGCGCACCGTGCTGACCGACGTGTCGGTCTCGGTCGGTCGTGGCGAGGTGATCGGCCTGCTCGGGCCGAACGGCGCGGGCAAGACCACCTGCTTCTATTCGGTGATGGGCCTGGTGAAGCCCGACAGCGGCCGCATCATGCTCGACGGCGAGGATATCACCCGCCTGCCGATGTATCGCCGCGCGATCCTGGGGCTGGGCTATCTGCCGCAGGAGACCTCGATCTTTCGCGGCCTCAGCGTCGAAAAGAACATCTCCGCGGTGCTGGAACTCGCCGAGCCCGATCGCGATGCGCGCCAGGCGCGGCTCGACGAGCTGCTCGACGAATTCGGCCTCACCCGGCTGCGCAACTCGGCGGCGATGGCGCTGTCGGGCGGCGAGCGGCGGCGGGCCGAAATCGCCCGCGCGCTGGCAGCCAACCCGACGATCATCCTGCTCGACGAGCCGTTCGCCGGCATCGACCCGATCTCGATCAGCGACATCCGCGACCTGGTGAAGCAGCTCAAGCAGCGCGGCATCGGCGTGCTGATCACCGACCACAATGTCCGCGAGACGCTCGAAATCGTCGATCGCGGCTATATCATCTATGACGGCCGGGTGCTGTTCGCCGGCTCGCCCGACGATCTGGTGCGCGACGAGAATGTCCGCCGCCTTTATCTCGGCGAGAGCTTCTCGCTCTAAATGCCATGAGTCTCGCGCCTCGCCTCGATCTGCGCCAGTCGCAATCGCTGGTGATGACGCCGCAGCTCCAGCAGGCGATCAAGCTGCTGGCGCTGTCGAACCTCGAGATCGAGACGTTCATCGCCGAGGAGGTCGAGCGCAACCCGCTGCTCGACGCGGGGGGCGGCGACGACGGGCCGCCCGAACCGGTGGAGGGCGGCGGTGACGAGTTCGAGGTTCGTGACGGCCCGGCCGACGCCAGCGAGCTGATCCTCGGTGGTGGCGAAGCGGCGGGGGAGGCTGCGCTCGACGTCGATCTCGCGACCGAAAGTTTCCACCATGATTCGGCCAGCGACTCGATCGGTGGGCTGGATGGCGGTCTGGGCATGAACGGCGCGGGCGCGGGCGCGGGCGCGGGCGGGTCGGAGGATGGGCCCGATCTCGACAGCATCGGAAGCGGCGACCTCACCCTTGCCGACCATCTGCTGGCCCAGGCCGGATCCACCGTGGCCGGACCCGACCTGTTCATCGCCCAGCACCTGATCGACCAGATCGACGAATGTGGGTACCTGACCATATCCTTGCGCGAGATCGCCGAGCGGCTGGGCGTGCCGCTCGCCCGGGTCGAGGCGGTGCTGGCGATCATCCAGACCTTCGATCCTACCGGCGTCGGCGCGCGCGATCTCGCCGAATGCCTGGCGCTCCAGGCCAAGGAGGCTGACCGCTACGATCCGTGCATGGCGCGGCTGATCGACAATCTCGAACTCGTCGCGCGCGGCGATCTCGTCCGGCTGCGCCGGATCTGCAACGTCGATGACGAGGATCTGGCGGACATGATCCGCGAGCTGCGCAGCTACGATCCCAAGCCCGGCTGCCGCTATGGCGGCGATCCGGTGCCCGCGGTGACGCCCGACCTGTTCGTCGCGCGGCGCGGCAATGGCTGGGCGGTGGAGATCAACGCGGCGACGCTGCCGCGGCTGCTGGTCAACCGGGCCTATTATGCCGAGGTTTCGGGGGGCAAGCAGGACAAGGCGAGCAAGGCCTGGCTGACCGACATGCTCGCCAGCGCCAACTGGCTGGTCAAGGCGCTCGACCAGCGGCAGCGGACGATCATCAAGGTGGCCAGCGAGATCGTGAAGCAGCAGGAAGGCTTTTTCCTGAAGGGCGTGGCGCATCTCCGCCCGCTGACGCTGCGCCAGGTGGCCGATGCGATCGAGATGCACGAATCGACGGTCAGCCGCGTCACCAGCAACAAATATCTCAGCTGCGCGCGCGGGCTGTTCGAACTGAAATATTTCTTCACTAGCGCGATCCAGTCGGCCGATGGCGGCGAGGCGGTTTCGGCCGAGGCGGTGAAGAGCGCGATCAAGACGCTGATCGCGGCGGAGGATCCCAAGAAGATCCTGTCCGACGACACGCTGGTCGAACTGCTCAACGCCAAGGGCTTCGACATCGCGCGCCGGACGGTAGCCAAATACCGCGAGGCGATGGGCATTGGCAGCTCGGTGCAACGCCGGCGCCAGAAGGCACTCGAAGGAGCGGGTTGATGAAACGGATCTGGGGTGTGGTGGCGGCGCTGGCCGCGATGCTGGCGTGCGCGCCGGCACTGGCGCAGGGCGCGCCCGCGCTCACGGTGATGAGCCTCAACATCCGCATGCCGAGCGACGGCGACGGCGCGAACCTGTGGGAAAAGCGCCGCGACCTCACCTTCACGACGATCCGCGCGGCGGACCCCGACCTGATCGGCACGCAGGAGCTGTTCCAGCGGCAGGGCGACGACGTGGTGAAGGCGCTGCCGCAGTATAGCTGGTTCGGTACCGATCGCTATGGCGGCCACAAGGACGAGCACATGGGCATCTTCTACCGGCGCGACCGGCTGAAGATTGTCGAGCAGGGACAGTTCTGGCTGTCGGACACGCCCGAAGTGCCGGGCAGCATCACCTGGGGCCATCCGCTGCCGCGCATGGTGAACTGGGCCACGTTCGAGACGCGCGAGGGCCGCCGCTTCCGCTTCTACAACACCCATTTCCCGTATCGCGACCAGGATGACGACGCCCGCACCCGCGGCGCCCAGCTGCTGGCCGATCGCATCGCCGCGGGGCCGAAGGACCTGCCGGTGATCGTCACCGGCGATTTCAACACCACCGCCGACAAGCCCGCCCATGCGGTGCTGACCAGGGCGCTGGCCGATGCATGGCTGGGCGGCGCGCCGCGACAGGGGCCGGACGTCACCTTCCACGGCTTCACCGGCAAGGGCGACCGCCGCATCGACTGGATCCTGACGCGCGGCGTGACCGTCGAGCGGGTCGCGACGATCGATACCCATCGGGGCGAGGTGTACCCGAGCGACCATTATCCGGTGGTGGCGCGGGTGCGGTTCGGGCGCTGAGCCGGGCTTAGCCCCCCGGGCGCAGGCCGCCTTCCATCAGCATCATCGTGATGCTGCCCATGTCGGTGTACTGCAGCACGCCCGCCAGCGTGCCGACGACGTTGGGATCCTGCGCCAGGTCCATCAGCGCGACACGGCCGAGCGCGGTAAAGCTGTTCTGCAGTGCGCCGGGGTCGCGCTTCATGCGGTCCATCGCTTCCACGCGGCAGTCGCGGGTGACGAGGCGGGTGATCAGCTGGCCGGCCTGCTGGCTGGCCTGGACGCGGCGGCCTTCGTCCACCTTCACCATGTCGCGCACCGCGGCGCTCTGGGCGACGGCGGTGAATACCCAGCGTACCAGCACGTCACGATCGGCGCGGCTGGTGCGTGCGCGCAGGCACTCGCCGAAGGGATCGCGCGCCTGGGCCTGCGCGGCCGGTGCTGCGAGGAAGGAACCAAAGGCCGCGGCGGCGGCGAGGATGGGGCGAATCTTCATGGGGATTCCGTTAGTAGAGGTCCGCGGCAAGATCGCGGCAGAAGGTTTGCGAGCGCCCACCCATCGATCGTCATCCCGGCGAAAGCCGGGATCCATTGGGGCCTCCGGACCGGGTCCTGCTGCGAGCGAGAGGCGAATGGATCCCGGCTTTCGCCGGGATGACGGATGGCAGAGATGGCGGGAGCCGCCACATCTCCGCAATTACAACGCGATCAGCACTTCGTTGCGGCGCAAGGGGCCGGGGATGAAGGGCGAGTTGTAGAAGGCATATTCCACTGCGCCGCCGTTGATCCCGCGTGCCGCCAGCCAATCGCGCAGCTCGGCCTCACGCTGGGCCAGCGCCGCGTCGTCGGGCGAGCCCGCGAAGCGCAGCACCGCGACGCGCCGCGCCGGGCGGGTGGTGAGATCGACATTGTCCGAAGGCTTGGGCAGCGTCGCCAGGGTGAACTTCGCCGGCATCACGAACTGCGTCCGCCAGCTGGCGTCCTGCCTGGCGCTCAGCACCGGGGCGGTCATCGAAATCCTCTCGCCGCCGCTGCCGCCATTGTCGCCGCGCCGCTTGGCGAAGATATAATCGGCGAGGCGGCCGAAGCCCGCATTCAGCGCCGCCTCGCGGGTGCCGATCGCACGCGTTTCCGCCACCACCAGCTCGGGATAGTCGCGGATCTCGAAGGCGCCGTCCCTTTCCACCAGCGTGAAGGGCGGCTGCTCGCTCGCCTTTTCGAACGCATAATAGGTCGCCGCTCCGGCGATCGCCGCACCGCCCAGCAGGCCGCCTATCCAGGCCCAGGTCTTGCCGTTCGCCATCGTCAAACCTCCCTCAATCGTCTTCGTCCTCGAACCCCGAAAGATCGAGCGCACGGGCGCGTATCTGCCGGAGCCTGCACCAATGTACCAGCGCATCCTCGCGGCCATGTGTCACCCACACTTCGCGCGGGGCCAGTTCCTCGATGGTGCGGGTCAGTTCGTCCCAATCGGCGTGGTCGGAGAGGATCAGCGGCAGCTCGACGTTGCGCTGGCGGGCGCGCTGGCGGACCCGCATCCAGCCGCTCGCCATCGCGGTGATCGGGTCGGGCAGTCGCCGCGACCAGCGATCGTTGAGCGCGCCGGGCGGGCAGAGGATGATCCGCCCTTCCAGTTCCTTCTTGGGCACGCCGGTGGCAGGGCGAAGTTCGCCCAACTCCACGCCATGCTGGGCATAGAGGTCGCACAGCGCCTGCAGCGCGCCGTGGATATAGATCGGGTCGTCGAACCCCATCGCGCGCAGTTCGGTGATCACGCGCTGGGCCTTGCCGAGCGCATAGGCGCCAACCAGCACGCAGCGCTCGGGCTCGGCACGCAGGGCGGCGAGCAGCTTGTCGATCTCGTCGGTCGTCTCGGGGTGGCGGAACACCGGCAGCCCGAAGGTCGCCTCGGTGATGAACACGTCGCACGGCACCGGCTGGAAGGGCGTGCAGGTCGGATCCGGCCGGCGCTTGTAATCACCCGACACGACGATCCGCTCGCCGGCATGGTCGAGCACCACCTGCGCGGAGCCCAGCACATGGCCGGCGGGGACGAAGCCCACCTCGATCGGGCCGAGCGTGATGCTTTCGCCATAGCCGACCGGGTGGCCGTTCTGCGGGCCGTAGCGCGCGGCCATGATCGCCAGCGTGCCCGGTGTCGCCCACACCTCGCCATGGCCGCCGCGCGCATGATCGGCATGGCCGTGCGTGATGATTGCCCGCGCGACCGGCTTGGACGGGTCGATCCACGCATCCGCATCCGGAAGGTAGATCCCGCTAGGATCGGGGGTGAGCCAGCTGCCGAGCGCCATGGGCCGCGATATGGGGGCGCGGGCGCGGATCGAAAGGGGCACCGGCTTCGTTGAACCAGGCAAAACGGGAGAGATGCCATGGACTTGTCGAGCATGCAGGGGCTGATGGTGATCATTGGCCCGATCGTTCTTGCCGCGGCGCTGATCTGGGCCATCGCGCGCAACCGCACCTCGAAGCGGCAGCTCGATGAAACGGAGGCAGCGACCCGCCGCAATTACGACGCGCAAGACGCGGAAGACCGGAACCGCTAACCACCCATTTTGCTTTCGTTCCGTGCCCTGAATCCCTATATCCTCGGCATGGCAGACACTCCCAAGACGAACGATCCCAACGCGAACGAATATGGCGCGGACTCGATCAAGGTCCTCAAGGGCCTGGATGCGGTCCGCAAGCGCCCCGGCATGTATATCGGCGACACCGACGACGGCTCGGGCCTGCACCACATGGTGTTCGAGGTTTCCGACAACGCGATCGACGAAGCGCTGGCCGGGCATTGCGACCTGATCCTGATCACGCTCAATCCGGACGGATCGGTCTCGGTCGAGGATAACGGCCGCGGCATCCCCACCGGCATCCACTCCGAAGAGGGCGTGTCCGCCGCCGAAGTGATCATGACCCAGCTCCATGCGGGCGGCAAGTTCGACAACACCTCGGATTCGAACGCCTACAAGGTCTCGGGCGGTCTGCACGGCGTGGGCGTGTCGGTCGTCAACGCGCTGAGCGAGTGGCTCGACCTCAACATCTGGCGCGACGGCGAGGAGCATTACATGCGCTTCCGCCACGGCGATGCCGAGGCGCCACTCAAGGTGATCGGCCCGGCCAACGGCAAGAAGGGCACGCGCGTGACCTTCCTCGCCAGCCCGGACACGTTCAAGATCACCGAGTACGACTTCGAGAAGCTCGAGCACCGCTACCGCGAGCTCGCCTTCCTCAATTCGGGCGTGCGGCTGTTCCTGCGCGACGCGCGGCACGAGGAAGTGAAGGAAATCGAGCTGTTCTACGAAGGCGGCATCGCCGCGTTCGTGAAGTATCTCGATCGCAACAAGGTCGCGCTGATGCCCGATCCGGTGGCGATCAGCGGCACCCGCGACGACGTGACGATCGACGTCGCGCTGGAGTGGAACGACAGCTATTACGAAAATGTCCTCTGCTTCACCAACAACATCCCCCAGCGTGACGGCGGCACCCACCTCGCGGCGTTCCGCGCGGCGCTGACCCGCACGCTCAACAACTATGCCGACAAGTCGGGGATGCTGAAGAAGGAGAAGGTCAGCCTCACCGGCGACGACATGCGCGAGGGCCTGACCGCGATCGTCTCGGTCAAGCTGCCGGACCCCAAGTTCAGCAGCCAGACCAAGGACAAGCTGGTCTCCTCCGAAGTCCGCCAGCCGCTCGAAAGCCTGATGGCCGACAAGCTGGCCGAGTGGCTGGAAGAGAATCCTGCCGTCGCGAAGCAGATCATCCAGAAGGTGATCGACGCCGCCGCCGCGCGCGAAGCCGCCAAGCGCGCCCGCGAGCTGACCCGGCGCAAGGGCGTGATGGACATCGCCAGCCTGCCCGGCAAGCTCGCCGACTGTCAGGAGCGTGATCCCGCCAAGTCCGAACTCTTCTTCGTCGAGGGTGACTCGGCCGGCGGATCGGCCAAGCAGGGCCGCGACCGCCATTTCCAGGCGATCCTGCCGCTGCGCGGCAAGATCCTCAACGTCGAGCGCGCGCGCTTCGACCGGATGCTCGCCAGCCGCGAAATCGGCACGATCATCACCGCGCTCGGCACCGGCATCCGCGACGATTTCAACATCGAGAAGCTGCGCTACCACAAGATCGTCATCATGACCGACGCCGACGTGGACGGCGCGCATATCCGCACGCTGCTGCTCACCTTCTTCTACCGCCAGATGCCCGAGATCATCACCAACGGGCACCTCTATATCGCCCAGCCGCCGCTGTATAAGGCGACCAAGGGCCGGTCCGAAGTGTATCTGAAGGACGATGCCGCGCTGGACCAGTATCTGGTCGATGCCGGCGTCGGCGGCACGGTGCTCGACACCAATGGCAGCCAGCGTTCGGGCGAGGACCTGCGCACGCTGGTCGAGCATGCCCGGCGCATGCGTACCCTCATGCGCTACGTGCCGCGCCGCTACGATCCGATGATCATCGAATCGCTGGCGCTGGGCGGCGCGCTCGATCCCTCGGTGAGCCGCGAGCGGCATGCCGAGGAGCTGAAGACGGTGGTCCACCGCCTCGACGCCGCCGATACCGAAGCCCGGTGGAGCGCGCGCATCACCGAGGATGGCGGCTATCATTTCGAACGGCTGTGGCGCGGCGTGACCGATCACCACATCGTCGAGGCGAACTTCCTCACCTCGGCCGAGGCGCGCAAGCTGCACACGCTGGCGAGCGAGCAGGCGGCGGCGTATCTCACGCCGTCCAAGCTCGTCTCCAACAAGGGCCTCGCGACGGACATCGACGCGCCGGTGCCGGAGGACGAGGCGCCGGTCGCGGTCGGCAAGGGCGAGAGCCTGGTGTCACGCCCGTCGCAGCTGCTCGACGCGATCCTCGCCTTCGGGCGCAAGGGCCTGGCCATCCAGCGCTACAAGGGTCTGGGCGAGATGAATGCGGAGCAGCTGTGGGAGACCACGCTCGATCCGCAGAACCGCTCGATGTTGCAGGTCGCCGTCGACCAGGCGGATGTCGCCGACGCGATCTTCACCCAGCTGATGGGCGACGTGGTCGAACCGCGCCGCGACTTCATCCAGGAGAATGCGCTCAGCGTCGCCAATCTCGACGTCTGATCGGTTTCTTCCGAAGTAGAAAAGCGCGCCGAGCCTCGGGCTTGGCGCGCTTTTTCTTTGTCGATCTTGTGCCCGTGCGGCAGCCCCTGCACAGTCCGCGAAACCGGGGGAGGAATCGCGATGCAGGACAGCACCGGGCGGCTCGATGTGCTGGACGTCTTTCGCGGGCTGGCGGTCGCCGGCATGATCCTCGTGACCAGCCCCGGCGACTGGATGCACAGCTATTGGTGGCTCCAGCACGCGCACTGGCAGGGCTGGACGCCCGCCGACATGGTCTTCCCCGGCTTCCTCGTCGCGGTGGGCGTCGCGCTCGGCCTGTCGTTCCCGCGTAACCTCTCCCGGCCCGGTGCCACGGGCGCGCTGTGGCGGCGCGTGCTGCGGCGGGTGGCCGGGCTGATCCTGCTCGGGCTGTTCGTGAATGTCCTCTACAGCCTCAAGATGCTCGATCACGCGCCGTGGATCGACTTTCCCGGCCTGGACATGGTGCGCCTCCCCGGCGTGCTCCAGCGGATCGCGCTCTGCTATCTGGCCGGCGTCGCACTGATCCTCGCCTTCCCGCAGCGCCTGCCGGACGGCAAGACCGATGCCGATCCGCGCGTGCTGCTGCTGGCCGCCGCCTTGCTGCTGATCGGCTATTGGCTGCTGCTGACCTTCGTGCCGGTGCCGGGCTACGGCGTCGGCCGGTTGGATCAGGAGGGGAACCTTGCCGCTTATATCGACCGCGCACTGTTCACCGTGCCGCATCTCTGGCCGCTCGGCGCGGTGCAATGGGCGGGGCCGGTGGTCTACGATCCGGAAGGGTTGCTGGCGACGCTGCCGGCGATCGTGAACGTACTGGCGGGCATCCTCGCCGCACGGGCGCTGCGGCGCGGGCCGGACCTCGCGGCGTTGCTGCCCCTGCTCGGTGCCGGCGCGGCGCTGGTAGCGGCCGGGCTGCTGCTCGATCCGCTGATCCCGATCATCAAGCCGCTGTGGACGAGCAGCTTTGCACTGCTCAGCAGCGGCGTATCGCTGATCGTGCTGGCGGTGCTCTCGGGCGCGCTGCAGAGCCGGGCGGTGGCCACGCTGTTCACCCCGGTCCGGGTCCTTGGCACCAATGCGGTGCTCGGCTTCCTGCTCTCGGTCGTGATGGCCAAGATCGGCGAGGCGCCCTGGGTGCCCGGCCCCGCGGGCCCGATCACCCCGCAAGCCTGGGGCTTCGGCATCGCCTCCCGCCTGTCCGCCGATCCGACCGTCGCCTCCACCGCCTGCGCTTTCGGCGTGGTCGGCATCATCGTCGCCTGCCTCTGGCCGCTGCACCGGCGCAACTGGCGCTTCCGGCTGTGATCCGCAAAAAGCTGATCCAAACCGCCTGCGTCCGCGTATAGACAGGCGAAACGTCATTCCAGGAGTTGCCATGCCTACCGTACTCATCACCGGCGCCACCGCCGGGATCGGCGAAGCTTCGGTCCGCGCCTTTGCCGATGCCGGCTGGCATGTGGTGGCGACCGGCCGCCGCGCCGATCGGCTCGAGAAGCTTGCCGGCGAGCGCGTCCACACCCTCGCCTTCGACGTGCGCGACGACGCCGCCCGCGACGCCGCGCTGGCCAGCCTGCCCGCGCCGTTCTCGGACATCGACCTGCTGATCAACAATGCCGGCCTCGCGCTGGGGCTGGAGCCGGCGCACAAGGCGTCGCTCGAGAACTGGCAGACGATGATCGACACCAACATCACCGCGCTCGTCTCGATCACCCACAAGCTCCTGCCCGGGCTGGTCGCGCGCAAGGGCGGCATCATCAACCTGTCGTCGGTCGCCGCCACCTATCCCTATCCGGGCGGCAATGTGTACGGCGCGACCAAGGCGTTCGTCCGCCAGTTCACGCTCAACCTGCGCGCCGACCTGATCGGCACCGGGGTGCGCGTCACTTCGATCGAGCCGGGCATGGTCGAGACGGAATTCACCCTGGTCCGTTCCGGCAGCCAGGAATTTTCGGACCAGGTCTACAAGGGCGTCAACCCGATGACCGCCGAGGATATCGCCGAGACGATGCTGTGGGTGGCGACGCTGCCGCCGCACTTCGCCGTCAACACGCTGGAACTGATGCCGGTGAACCAGGGCAACGGCCCGTTCGCGGTGCATCGCGAAGGCTGAGCGGAGCGGACGGGGCCTTCCCGGCGTTGCACCTGCCATGAGCCTTACCCCCCGCCTTCGAACCGATCCTCCGCCCGCCGGCCTGCGCCGGATGCGGATGGTCGCGACCGGGCTGCTGCTGGCGATGGCGGCGCTGTTCCTCGTCGCGCGCCATTTCCAGGGACTGCATCCGGCGCTGCCCTTCGTCCGCGCCTTTGCCGAGGCGGCGATGGTCGGCGGGCTGGCCGACTGGTTCGCGGTGACGGCGCTGTTCCGCCACCCGCTCCATTTGCCGATCCCGCACACCGCGATCATCCCGCGCAACAAGGATCGCATCGCCGAGACGCTGGGCCAGTTCCTCCGCGCCAATTTCCTGATCCCCCGCGTGGTGGCGCGGCGGATGCAGCGGCTCGACGTCGCGGCGGCTGCCGGGCGCTGGCTGGCGGCGCCGTCGCACGGCACCGGCCGGATCGGCGCGGGCGCATCACGGCTGGCGGCAAACGTCCTCGAATCGCTCGATCAGGAGCGGCTGGGCGGCATGGTGAAGGGCGCGATCGCGAGCCGGCTGCGCGCGATCGACGTGGCGCCGCTGTTCGGCCAGGCGCTGGCGGCGGCGATCGCCAATGGCCGACACCTGCCGCTGCTCGATTCGATGATCCGCGGCGGCGCGCGCATCCTGGAGGCGAACGAGCACCTCATCCGCGAGATGGTCCATGCCCGCGCCGGTTCGGTGATGCGCTGGACCGGGCTCGACGAGACGCTGGCGACGAAGATCATCGAGGGGCTGAAGAAGCTGATCGACGAGATGGCCGAGGATCCCGAGCACCCCGTCCGCGCCAAGGTGGAGGAGGGGCTGGAGAGCCTCGCCGACCGGCTCCAGCACGATCCCGAGCTCCAGGCGCGGGTCGAGAGCTTCAAGCTGGAAATGCTGGAGAATGCCGGCTTCCAGCGCTGGGTGGAAGGAATGTGGGAGCAGAGCCGCGCGGCGATGCTGCGGCTGGCGCGCGATCCCGAGCGTGCACTGGGCGGCCGGATGGGCGAGGCGCTGCGCCAGTTCGGCGGCACGCTGCAGACCGACGCCAGGCTCGCGCGGACGATCAACCGCTTCGTGCGGCGCTCGGCAGTGGGTGCGGCGTCGGACTATGGCGACGGCATCGTCCGGCTGGTCTCCGACACGATCCGCGGCTGGGACGCGCAGACCGTCACCTCGCGGCTGGAAAATGCGGTGGGTCGCGACCTGCAATATATCCGGATCAACGGTACCGTCGTCGGCGGGCTGGTCGGCGTGGCGATCCACGCGGTCGACGTGCTGCTGTAAGCTGTCTCAAGCCCTTCCTCCTTGGAGGGGGGGCGGGGTGGCGGAATTCCAGACGCTTGTCGGTCCCGGTGATACACGGCCCCGCCCCAACCCCTCCCTGAAGGGGAGAGGCCTGTCGGGTTACGACGGGTGCGCTTCGGGCTCGGCTTCGGCGTCGCCGCCGTCACCCAGCTGCTCCACCTCGACACACGGATCTTCTTCCCCGGTCATCGGGATACCTTCCGAATCGTCCCCGGCCAGCGCATCCAGCCGCCCGTCGCGCGGCGGGGCGCCCTGGGCGTCCACGGCATGGGCGTGGCGTTCGGTCTCGGTGCGGTCGCGCGTCGGATTGGTGGTCATCGGCATTCCTCTCCACTCGGAGTCGAGGCGACGAACATAGCGCGGCTTGGTTCCGCGCGCGACGCTCAGCCCTGCGCTGCGGTGCGGCGGCGGAGCAGCGCGGCACCGCCCAGCGCGAGCACGGTCCCGCTCGCGAGCAGCAGCGGCAGGCGGCGCGTCAGCGGCTTGCGGAAGCCGCCGTCGACGCGGGGCGTATCGCCGGGCGGCTGGAACAGGTTGCCCTCCCTCACTGCGGCCGGCCGGGCCTGGGCGAAATAGCCCTCGAACCAGCGATCGACGATCTTCAGGCTCAGCGTCGGTGCCAGCGCATGGCCGATCCGCGCCGCCCAGTTCTGTGCACCGACCAGCGTGGTCGCGCGCGGATGGTCGGCGAGGCGCACCACCGCCGCCGCGACGCGGCGGGGATCGAGCAGCGGCGTCGGGGGATGGATCGCCTTGCCGGTATAGTTGCCGGCATGCTCCAGCGCCGGCGTGTCGACCAGCGCCGGGTAGACGTCGCAGATATGGATGTGCGGCTGTGCCGCCATTTCCGCGCGCAGGGCTTCGGAAAGCCCCTTGAGACCGAACTTGCTCGCCGAATAGGCGGCGGCGAGCGGCGCGGCGGCAAAGCCGACCATCGAGATCATGTTGACGAACACGCCCTGGCCCTGCCGCAGGAAGATCGGCAGCGCGGCATGCGCCTCGTACAGATGGCCGAGCAGGTTTGATCGAAGCACCTGTTCGTGCGCCTCGACCGGCACCTCCTCGAACCGTCCGACCGCGCCGACGCCGACATTGGCGAACCACAGGTCGATCGTGCCGCCGAACGCCTGCGCGGCCTCGGCGAGGGCCAGCACGGCGGCATTGTCGCCGATATCGGTGGGCACCACCTGCACCTGGGCCCCGGTGGCGCGCAGATCCCCGGCAAGCGCCTCCAGCGCCGCTGCGTCGCGCGCGGCGAGCACCAGCCGCCAGCCATGCTCGGCGAACAGCTCGGCCGTGGCGCGGCCGATGCCGCTGGAGGCGCCGGTGATCACCGCAGTGCGGTTGGAAGTCGTCGTCGCCATGAACCATCTCCGGGGCAGCCGGCGCGAAACGCGCCGTGCCGCTGGATCAACCGGATTGGCGGGCAGGGGTTGCAGGCCTTTCGAAACAAAGCCTTGCGGCGGATGGCGGCGCGCTTCCCGAGATGCGTCGGGTTCGGCTATGCAGGGGCATGCGGATCGATGCTCACCACCACCTGTGGCACTATACCTCCGAAGCGTTCGGCTGGATCGAACCCGGCAGTGCGATTGCGCGGGATTTCGACACCGACGATCTTGCCCGCGAGATGCAGGCAGCCGGCGTCGACCGTGCGATCGCGGTGCAGGCGCGGCAGAGCGACGCGGAAACCGCCTTCCTCCTCGACTGCGCCGCCCGCCAGCCCGCCATCGCCGGCGTGGTCGGCTGGATCGACCTACGCGCGCCCGATGTCGCCGAGCGGGTCGCCGCGCGCCCGGCGGGGCCGATCCTTGGCTACCGCCACGTCGTGCAGGACGAGCCCGACGCCGATTTCCTGCTGGGCGAGGCGTTCGTGGCGGGCGTGCGCGCAGTACTCGCCGCCGGGCTCAGCTATGACGTGCTCGTGAACGGCGCGCAGCTCGGCACCCTGCCGGCGTTCCTTGCGCGCTGCGGCGAGGGTCGGCTGATCCTCGACCACGCCGCCAAGCCGGACATCGCCGCGGGCGCCTGGCAGCCCTGGGCCGAGCAGATTGCGGCCGCCGCGCGCCACCCGACGCTGTTCTGCAAGGTCTCCGGCCTGATCACCGAGGCGGCGCGCGACTGGCAGCCGAGCGACTTCGAACGCTATCTCGACCACGTCTTCGCCTGCTTCGGCCCCGATCGCATCCTGTGGGGATCGGACTGGCCCGTCTGCGAACTCGCCGGCCGCTATGGCGACACGCACGACCTCATCGCCCGCTACGTCACCCGGCACTGCCCGGAGGCCGAAGCGGCGGTGTTCGGCGGCAATGCGATCCGCGCCTACGAACTGCGTCCGCTCATTTAGAAAACCGACTTGCATATATGCGAACGGCCATGGCAGGGCTCGGGCAGGAGACCCATGCCATGCGTACCATCCTCTGCAACGCACCGTTCGAGCTGACCCAGATCCAGCGCGAGGCGCCAACCCCGGGCCCGGGCGAAGTGCTGGTTCGCATCCGCCGCGTCGGCCTGTGCGGCACCGACTATCACATCTTCGCGGGCCGCCACCCGTTCCTGCAATATCCGCGGGTGATGGGGCATGAGCTGGGCGGCGAGGTCGTGGCGTTGGGCGAGGGCGTTGCGCTCCCGCTCGGCCGGACGGTGGCGATCAACCCCTATCTCGCCTGCGGCTGCTGCGTGGCCTGCCGCAAGGGCAAGCCCAATGCCTGCGTCAACATCCGTGTGCTGGGCGTGCACAGCGACGGCGGCATGGCCGAGCTGCTGGTAGTGCCGGCGAGCGCGGTACTCGATGCCGAGGGGCTGAGCGTCGACCAGGCCGCGATGATCGAGTTCCTGGCGATCGGCGCGCACGCCGTCTCGCGCGCGCCGAAGGACGGCGAGGGGCGGGTGCTGGTAGTGGGGGCGGGCCCGATCGGCATCGCCAGCGCGCTGTTCGCGCGGCTCGACGGGTTCGACGTGACGCTGGTCGACCAACGTGCGCAGCGGCTGGCCTATGCCCGCGAGCAGCTCGGCTTTGACGGGCTGGTTGTCGACGACATGCTCGGCGACCGGCTGGCGGAACGCACCAACGGCGACGGTTTCGACGTGGTGATCGACGCCACCGGCTCGCTGCCGGCGATGCGCCGCAGCCTCGATTTCGTCGGCCATGGGGGCGCGCTGCTGCTGGTCGGCGTGGCGCCGGGCGACCTCAGCTTCGCCGATCCGGAATTCCACAAGCGCGAGGCGGTGCTGATCGCCAGCCGCAACGCCCTCGCCGCCGATTTCCAGCGGGTGATCGCCGCGATCCGTTCGGGTGCGATCCCCACCGACCGGCTGCATACCCACAGCGTCGATGCGGACGATCTGCCGCAGCGCCTGCCGACGCTGATCGAAGAGGCCGACCAGGTGCTGAAGGCGATCGTCGCCTTTTGACGGCACGCGCCGGCCGGTCAGGGCTGGTCGGCAAGGGCGAAAATCGGTTCGGTCGGCACCCATTTCACGCCGGGTTCGGCGAAGGCGAGCCGGCGCTGGAAGCCGTCCATCAGCGTTTCCCACGCCTGCACGTCGGGGTCCGCGGCGTCGCGCTCGCGCTTGGCCTCGGGGTCGAAGCCGGGGCCGGTTTCCATCACCATCACCAGCCGGTCTCCGGCATGCCAGATCTCCATTGCCTCGATCCCCGCCTCGCGGATCGAGCGGATCACCGCGGCCGGCGGACCGCCCGGCCGATGCCAATGGGCATAGGCGGCGATCGCCTCGGGATCGTCGTTCAGGTCGAGCAGCAGGACGTGGCGCATCGGGGGTCTCTCTCCTTGGGAATCTTGCATAGCTGCCCACGGCGCCCGCACAAGCCGAGGGTGCATCGCGGCTTTTCCGAACCGGCCGCATCGCGTAGGTCCTGCCAGATGCGGGGAAAGAAGAACGAGGGCGTGACGAAGGCGAACCGGCCGGCGCAGGGCGCGACGGTGATCGACGTGGCCGCAAGGGCGGGCGTGTCCGCCATGACCGTCTCGCGCGTGATCAACGGCCGCAGCGGGGTGAGCGCCGCGACCCGCGAGGTGGTCGAGCGCGCCATCATCGACCTTCATTATGTCCCCAACGTCGCCGCGCGCAGCCTAGTGACCGCGGCGGAACTGCGCATCGGCATCATCTATTCCAATTCCAGCGCAGCGTTCATGAGCGAGCTGCTGACCGGCGTGTTCGAGGAAGCCTCGACCCGCGGCGCGCGACTGGTGCTGCTGAAGGGGGAGGGCGGGCGCGCGCCTGCCGAGCAGGAGCTGCTCCGCTTCGTCAACGCCGGCCTGTCCGGCATCCTGCTGGCACCGCCGCTGGGGGAGGCGCCGGTGGTCCTGCGAACGCTGCGCGGCCTGGACGTGCCGATCGCGGCGATTGGCGCCTATCACGTGCCGGGCGCCACCTGCGTGCGGATCGATGATCGCCGCGCCGCATTCGAGATGACGCGGCATCTGCTCGATCTCGGCCACCGCCGTCTCGGCTTCGTGCTGGGCAATCCCGACCAGTCGGCGAGCGCGGAGCGCCGTGCGGGGATGGAAGACGCGATGCGCGACCTGCCCGGTGCAGGGGTGCAGCTGGTCCAGGGGGACTTCAGCTACGCCTCGGGTCTTGCCGCGGGCGAGCAGCTGCTGGACGGGCCGGCTCCGCCCACGGCGGTGTTCGCAAGCAACGACGACATGGCCGCCGCCATCGTCTCGGTCGCGCACCGCCGCCAGCTGGACGTGCCCCGGCAGCTCACCGTGGTGGGATTCGACGATACCACGGCGGCGGTAACCTTGTGGCCGCCGCTCACCACGGTCCACCAGCCGGTCCGCCGCCTGGCTGCCGAGGCGCTGGCGCTGCTGGCGGACGAAGCGCGCGGCGGCGGGCAGAAAGCCCGCGGCCGCCGCGACCGCGTGCTGGAACATGCGATCGTCAAGCGCAGCTCCACCGCAGCGCCGCCGGGGGACGGCTGACCGCAGGCGGTCGGCGTCAGCCTGTTGCGCTCGCGGGGCAGCTCAACGCCACGCGCAGTCCGCCGAGCATGCTGTCCTCCAGCGCCATCCGGCCGCCATACAGCGCCACCAGATCGCGGACGATGGCAAGCCCGAAGCCGTCGCCCGCCGGTCCTTCGTCGAGCCGTACGCCGGGTTGCAGCACCTGCTCGCGGCGTTCGGGCGGGATGCCGGGTCCGTCATCCTCCACGGTCAGGCGGATCGTGCCGGGCGTATCCTCCCCCGCGGCGAGCAGGATACGGTGCCGCGCATGGCGGGCCGCATTGTCCAGCAGATTGCCCAGGATCTCCGCAAGATCGTGCGGATCGATCGCGATGCGGTAGCCCTGCGGCACCTCGATGCACATCGCGATCCCGGGGCGGAGCGTGCCGATCACGCCCGCCACATCGGCGGCGATCGGCGCGAGCTCCGTGCTGGCGCGCCGGTTTACCGCCGCGGCGCGCGCGCGTGCGAGCGTGTGCCGGATCACGCCCTCGATGCGCCGCAGCTGCGCCGCCTCGGGGCTGTCCGGCGCGAGGGTGAGGGCAAGCGTGGCGACCGGGGTCTTCAGCGCATGGGCCAGGTTCGCGGCCGATTGCCGTGCCGCCGTCAGCGTCGCCGCATGGGCGGCGGCCAGCGCGTTGAGCGCACTGGCCAGCGGCTGGAGCTCGCTCGGCTGATCCTCCTCGACCGCTTCGCGCTCGCCGCGACGGATCGCACCGATCTGGGCGACGAGGATGGCGAGCGGCCGCAGCGCGAATCGCAGCTGCACCCAGGCGGCCAGCGCGAAGATCAGTGCCAGGAGGAGGATCACCGTCGCCAGCGGGACCAGCGCATCGCGGACCGGGCGGCCGATCACCCGGCCCGGCGCCGAGGCGGTAAGCGTCACCGGGCCGGCAGCGCTGTCCACCACCAGCCGCCGGGCATGGACGCGGCCATGCGCATCCTCGCCTTCGAGCGGCGCCGGCGGCAGCAGCGTCGGCGCCGCGCCGCCACGTCCCGGCCCGGGCGGCCGCAGCGCCGGGAAGTCGGTGCTGCCGAGCGTGCCGCGCGGGCCTTCGATCCGCCAGCGCCAGCCCGGCCCGGCGGCCAGGCTTCCCTGTCGCGCCGCGAGCCGCGCGCGGTCGACGCCGCCATCGTCGCGGACGGCGCTCGCCAGCACCGCAAGCTGGGCGTCGAGACGCTGGTCGATCCCGCCGGTCACCACGCGGCCGAGCACCCCGGCCATCGTCCAGCCGGCCAGACCCAGCGCGGCCAGCGTGGCCAGCGCCGAAAGCAGGATCATCCGCGTGCGGAGCGAACGCCGCTTCATGGCATCTGCCCGCCGCAGGTAAGCCGATAGCCGCGGCCGCGCACGGTTTCGATCCGCTCGGCGCCGATCTTGCGGCGCAGGCGGCCGATGATGACCTCCAGGCTGTTCGAATCGACGTCGGCATCGCCTTCATAGACCCGCTCCAGCAGATCGAGCCGTTCGATCACCACCTCCCGCCGGAGAATCAGTTGCGACAGCACGCGCCATTCGAATGCGGTGAGTTTCAGCGGCAGCCCATCCAGTTCGAACTGGCCGGTCTGGCTCTCGAAGGCGAGCGGGCCGCAGGTGATCCGGGTCTGCGCGTGCCCGGCGGCGCGGCGGACCAGCGCGCGGAGCCGCATCATCAGTTCCTCCACCCGGAAGGGCTTGGTCAGATAATCGTCGGCACCGGCCTTGAACGCGGTGACCTTGTCGGCCCAGGCCTCGCGGGCGGTGAGTACCAGCACCGGCAGCGCCCGCCCGCCCGCGCGCCAGGCGGCGAGGATCTCGGCGCCCGTGCGGCCCGGCAGGCCGAGATCGAGCACCGCCGCGTCATAGGCTTCGGTCTCGCCGAGATGCTGTGCATCGATGCCGTTGGCTGCCAGATCGACGGCGCAATGCTCCGCGCGCAGCGCCCGGGCGATGGCGGGGCCGAGATCGGGGTCGTCTTCTACCAGCAGGATCCGCATCATTCCTCGCCTATCGCGCCGGCTTAAACCGAAACTGAACCGCGAGGTTCAGCGCCGGTCGGGAGCGATTCGCTAGGCCGGTCCCATCGAACACCCAAGAGGAGTAGATGGCATGTCCGAGTGGAAGAACCGAGTTTGGTCGTCGCGCAACCGGCGGACGCTCGCCGCGGCGGCGCTGCTGGCACTGGGCGCGGCGGGCGGCGCGGGCGCGGTGCAGATGACCCGGCCGTCGGTGGAGATGGCGCCGACGGTGCCCACGGCGGTCGCGCGGCTGTCGCAGGCCAGCGGGATCGTGACGGTGAAGGGCCGCGTGGCAGAGGTCTATGGCGATCGCTTCGTGCTGCAGGACGGTTCCGGGCGCACGCTGGTGGATGTCGGGCCCGCCGGGGAGGGCGTGCAGTCGGGCAGCATGTTGACGGTGCAGGGCCGCTATGTCGACGGCCAACTGCACGCTTCCTATCTCGTGGACGGCGCAGGGCAGGTGCAAGCGGTGGGAGCGCCGCCGCCGCATCGGCGGGGCGGACCCGGCACCCCGCCACCGCCGCCGCCTGCTGGCCCGAATGCTCCGCCGCCGCCGCCGCCGCCGCCGCCGCCGCCGGGCATCGTGCCGCCCATGCCCGCCAGCGTTCCGCCACCCGCAGCCGCTGCACCCGTCGCAGGCCCTGCAGCGGCGGCAGTGCCCCCTGCGCCGTCGCCGGGCGCGACGCCCACGCGCTGATCGCCGGTACGGAGCAAGGCCGGCCCGCACGTCGCTCGACGCAGCGGGCCGGTCGCCGCATTCCCCTCGACCTGCGCAATGGAATCGGTTATTCCCGATATATGGATATGGATTCCGCCACCGCAGCATTGGCCGGATTGGCGCAGGCAACGCGCCTCGATGCCTTCCGCCTGCTCGTCCGACATGAACCCGAAGGCCTTCCTGCGGGGGAAATCGCGCGGCAGATGGGGGTGCCCCAGAACACCATGTCGACGCACCTCGCCGTGCTCGCCCGCGCCGGGCTGGTGACGGCGGAGCGCAGGAGCCGGTCGATCGTCTATCGGGCCAATCTCGGGCGCCTTCGGGTGCTCACGCTCTTCCTGGCCAAGGACTGCTGCCAGGGACGCCCGGAGCTGTGCGAGCCGCTCGCTGCCGAACTCGCCTGCTGCTGAAGGAGCACGCCATGTCCATGGACGTCATCATCTACCACAACCCGGAATGCGGCACGTCCCGCAATGCCCTGGCGATGATCCGCAATGCGGGCATCGAGCCGCATATCGTCGAGTATCTGAAGACGCCGCCGGCACGACCGCTCCTGATCGCGCTGATCGCGCGGGCCGGGCTCACTCCGCGGCAGCTCCTGCGGGACAAGGGCGCGCCCTTCGAGGCGCTGGGCCTGGCCGATGCGGGGCTGGCGGACGACGCGCTCATCGATGCGATGATGGCCCATCCGATCCTGATCAACCGTCCGCTGGTCGTGAGCCCGCTGGGCGTGAAGCTGTGCCGTCCGTCCGAAGCGGTGCTGGACCTGCTGCCGACCGCGCAGCGCGGCGCCTTTGCGAAGGAGGATGGGGAGCAGGTGATCGACGCCAGCGGCACGAGGGTCGGCTGATGGCAGGGGAGGTGGCGGCCGGGCGCCCGCCGCGTCCCGCGATGGGCGTTTTCGAGCGCTATCTCAGCCTGTGGGTGGCGCTCTGCATCGTCGCGGGCATCGGCCTGGGCCGCCTGCTGCCGGCGCTGTTCGGCACCATCGCCGGTGCGGAGCTCGCCCATGTCAACTTGGTGGTGGCGGGCCTGATCTGGCTGATGATCATCCCCATGCTGCTCAAGATCGACTTCGGCGCGCTGGGTGCCGTCCGGCGGCACTGGAAGGGCGTCGGCGTCACGCTGTTCATCAACTGGGCGGTGAAGCCGTTCTCGATGGCGCTGCTCGGCGCGGTGTTCATCGGCTGGCTGTTCGCGCCGTTGCTGCCGTCCGGCTCGCCTCCCGCCTATATCGCCGGACTGGTGCTGCTGGCGGCGGCCCCTTGCACGGCGATGGTGTTCGTCTGGTCCAACCTGTGCGACGGCGAGCCTACCTACACGCTCAGCCAGGTGGCGCTGAACGACTTGATCATGGTCTTTCTGTTCGCCCCGCTGGTCGCCCTGCTCCTCGGCGTCGCCTCGGTCGCGGTGCCCTGGGACACGCTGTTGCTGTCGGTGGCGCTTTACATCGTCGCACCGGTGATCGTGGCGCAGCTGGTTCACCGGGGGATCCTGGCCAATGGCGGGCAAGCCGCGCTGGATCGCCTGCTGGCGACGCTCGGCCCGGTGTCGCTGGTGGCGTTGCTCGCCACGCTGGTGCTGCTGTTCGGATTCCAGGGCGAGCAGATCGTGGCGCAGCCGGGCGTGATCGCGCTGCTCGCCGTCCCGATCCTGCTCCAGGTCTATCTGAACGCCGGCCTGGCCTATTGGCTGTCCCGTCGCTTCGGGGTTGCGTGGTGCGTCGCGGCGCCGGCCGCGCTGATTGGTGCGTCGAACTTCTTCGAGCTCGCGGTAGCGGCCGCCATTTCGCTGTTCGGCCTGAAATCGGGCGCCGCGCTGGCGACGGTGGTCGGCGTGCTCGTCGAGGTGCCGGTGATGCTGTCGGTGGTCGCCATCGCGAAGCGCACGCGCGGCTGGTACGAGCGCGGGGCAGCCGCGTGACCCGGCGCCCGGGCCCCGCCTGTCCCTCCCTCGCCAAGGATGGTGGATGACCTTCGAACGCCTGCGAATCCTGCCCGAGCCCGATGCGCTGCCGGCGCTCGACCCGGCCTTCGCCCATCGCCGACCCGCGCAGGGCCTTGCGACCGATCAGCCGCCGCCGCGTATCCTGCTGCTCTACGGCTCGCTGCGGGAGCGCTCCTTCTCCCGGCTGGCGGTGGAAGAGGCGGCGCGGCTGCTCCGCTACTTCGGCGCCGAGACCCGCATCTTCGATCCGTCCGACCTGCCCTTGCCCGACCAGATCCGCGGCGACGACCATCCCGCCGTCCGCGAACTGCGCGCGCTGTCGCTATGGTCCGAAGGGCAGGTCTGGTGCAGCCCGGAGCGCCACGGCGCCGTCACGAGCATCATGAAGGCGCAGATCGACCATCTCCCGCTGGAGATGAAAGGCATGCGTCCGACCCAGGGCCGCACGCTGGCCGTGATGCAGGTGTCCGGTGGCTCCCAGTCGTTCAACGCGGTGAACACGCTGCGGCTGCTGGGGCGCTGGATGCGGATGTTCACGATTCCGAACCAGTCCTCCATCGCCATGGCCTATCAGGAGTTCGACGAGGCCGGGCGCATGAAGCCGTCCAGCTATTACGACCGTATCGTGGATGTGATGGAGGAACTGGTACGCTTCACCGTCCTGCTGCGGCCGCACGCGGACCAGCTGGTCGATCGCTACTCCGAGCGGCGCCAGCGCGGCACCCCGGTGGATGCGGCGACGGATCTTGCCACGGTGTCGGCGGGGCTGCGCGGGGAGGAATGATCGGCGACCGGTGCTGCTGTCGGCAAACAGCCCGTACAGCACCGCCTGCTGTGAGGCATACGGCATGCCGTGGTACGTAGCGCTGGTCGTTCAGCCGAAGCAGCTCGCTGCTGCCACATCCCGCGGCGCAACGGCGTCTATTTTCCTCGGAAGGAAAATGGTGCCCAGAAGAGGACTCGAACCTCCACGACCTTGCGATCGCCAGCACCTGAAGCTGGTGCGTCTACCAATTCCGCCATCTGGGCACGGGGTAGGCCGGCGCCTCTAGTGGAGGTTCGCGGGGGGTGTCAACGACTTTTTGCGAAAAATGTTGGACTTCGCGTCGCGCTTGCCGTTTAGCCCTTGGCACGGCATTGGGGCCGCACGTTGGCGAGGCAATGAGGCGCAAGATGAAGGATCGGCTGGTAACCCTGATCGGCGGTGGTGGCTTTCTGGGCCGCTACGTGGCGCAGGAGCTGCTCGCCGCCGGCGCGCGTGTCCGCGTCGTCGAGCGCAAGCCCCGCGACGCCTGGTTCCTCAAGACCCAGGGCAATCTGGGACAGACCCAGCTCGTCGTGGGCGACATCACCAGGCCCGAAACGCTCGCCCGCGCCTTGCAGGGCAGCGACGCCGTGGTGAACTTCGTCGGCATCCTGTCGGGCGATTTCGAGAAGGTCCATGTCGACGGCGCGCGCAACGTCGCCGAAGCGGCGAAAGCCGCCGGGGCAGCGGCGCTGGTGCACATCTCGGCGCTGGGTGCCGATGCGGCGTCGCCCTCCGCCTATGGCCGCAGCAAGGCGGCCGGCGAGCAGGCCGTGCTCGCCGCCTTCCCGGGTGCCACGATCCTGCGTCCCTCGATCGTGTTCGGTCGCGAGGATGCGTTCGTGAACCGCTTCGCCGGGATGATCACCGGCGCCCCGCTGAACATCGTCCCCGTCGTCCGCGGCGAGACCAGGTTCCAGCCGGTGTTCGTGGCCGACGTCGCGCACGCGATCACCGCGGCGCTCGCCGATCCGGCAGCGCATGGCGGCAAGACCTACACGCTGGGCGGGCCGGACGTGCTGAGCATGTCGGCGCTGCTCCGCTGGATCGCCGGCGCGATCGGCCGCAAGCCGCATTTCGTGGAGCTTCCCGATTCGCTTGCCGGGCTGATCGCCGCGCTGCCGGGGACGCCGATCACCCGCGACCAGTTCGCGATGCTGCAGGCCGATAATGTCGTGCCGGCGGGTGCCGAGGGGCTCGCCGCGCTGGGCGTGACGCCGACGCCGATGGCGACGGTGGCGCCGACCTGGCTGGTGCGTTTCCGCCAGGCCGGCCGCTTCAGCCGCTTCCGCGCGACCGCCTGATCCCGTTCCCCCTGCCGGGCGGCGCCTTGCAGGGGGTCGCCCGGCGCGACCCCCTGAAGGAGTCTCCCGCATGACCACGCTGTTGGTGGCGATCCTGCTCGGCATCGTCGAAGGCGTTACCGAGTTCCTGCCGGTTTCCTCGACGGGGCACCTGATCCTCGCCAGCGAGCTGATGGGCTATGATTCGGCGCGCTGGGCGATGTTCAACGTCGTGATCCAGCTCGGTTCGATCCTGGCGGTGGTGGTGCTCTACTGGCGCACCTTCTGGGCGGTGCTCGAAGGGCTTCTGAAGCTGAACCCGGTGTCGCTGCGGTTCGTGCGCAACCTGCTGATCGCCTTCATCCCCGCCGCGGTAATCGGCCTCGCGCTCCACAAGCATATCGAGGCGCTGCTCGGCGCGCCCAAGGTGGTCGCCTGGGCGCTGATCGTCGGCGGCGTCGCGATCCTGGTGATCGAGCGGCTGGTCAAGTCCGCCACGATCCACGGCATCGCCGAGATCCCGGTGGTGCGCGTGATCGGCATCGGGTTCGTCCAGTGTCTGGCGATGGTGCCGGGCGTCAGTCGCTCGGGCGCGACGATCATGGGTGCGCTGTCGCTGGGCGTCGAGCGGCGCACCGCGGCCGAGTTCAGCTTCTTCCTCGCCATTCCGACGATGCTGGGCGCCACGGCACTCGAGCTGCTCAAGAATCGCGAGATGCTGGCCACCAGCGGCGTGGGCTGGGGTGAGATCGGCGTTGGCTTCGTCGTGGCGTTCGTCGTTGCGCTCGCGGTCATCAAATGGTTTGTCGGCATCGTGAGCAAACATGGCTTCACGCCCTTTGCACTCTATCGCATTGTTGCGGGAACTGCCGCGCTGATTTGGCTGTCGATGCGATAGGGCCGGAGCGGACCTTAATGGGTGATGTTTTCGCGCTTTCGAGCTGATATTTCCGCCCCAAAAAGTATATAGGACAGCATTACTGTCTTTATCGTTCGGCCTCCCTCCTGTAGGGGGTCGGCATGGCTGACGATCCCATGCTCAAATTCGTCGGACGCGCGCAGGCGTATCCGGCAAAGCGCCCCGCCCAGCTGCGTGCGGAAGACTTTCGCGAGATCGCGGACCGCTATGCGGTGCCCGACGCGGAATCGCAGGCCGGGCGCTGCAGCCAGTGCGGCGTGCCCTATTGTTCGGTGCACTGCCCGCTGCACAACCATATCCCGGACTGGCTGCGCCTGACCGCCGAAGGGCGGCTGCAGGAAGCCTATCAACTCTCCAACAGCACCTCGACCATGCCCGAGATCTGCGGTCGCATCTGCCCGCAGGACCGACTGTGCGAAGGCAATTGCGTGATCGAATTCTCCGGCCACGGCGCGGTGACGATCGGCTCGGTCGAGAAGTTCATCACCGACACCGCCTGGGCCGAGGGCTGGGTGGAGCCGGTGCAGGTCGGGCGCGACCGCGGTCAGTCGGTCGGCATCATCGGCGCAGGACCTGCGGGTCTCGCTGCCGCCGAATATCTGCGCGGCTACGGCTATGCCGTCCATGTCTACGATCGCTACGATCGCTCGGGCGGGCTGCTCACCTATGGCATCCCCGGCTTCAAGCTGGAGAAGGATGTCGTGATGCGCCGGGTCCAGCGGCTGGAGGAGGGCGGCATCGTCTTCCACCGCAATTTCGAGGTCGGCCGCGATGCGACGCTGGGCGAGCTCCGCCAGCGACACGATTCGATCCTGGTCGCCACCGGCGTCTACAAGCCCCGCGGCATCAAGGCGCCGGGCGTGGGTGCGAAGGGCGTGGTCGATGCGCTCGATTACCTCACCGCCTCCAACCGCAAGAGCTTCGGCGACAGCGTGCCCGCGTTCGAGGACGGCAGCCTCAACGCGCTCGGCAAGCATGTCGTCGTCATCGGCGGCGGCGATACGGCGATGGACTGCGTCCGCACCGCGATCCGCCAGGGTGCGGCATCGGTGAAGTGCCTTTACCGCCGCGACCGCGCGAACATGCCGGGCTCGCAGCGCGAAGTCGCCAATGCCGAGGAGGAAGGCGTCGAGTTCGTCTGGCTCTCCGCGCCCGAGGCGTTCGAGGGCACCGAGCAGGTGAGCGGTGTCCGCGCCTCCAAGATGCGGCTGGGCGCGCCCGACGCCTCGGGCCGCCGTGCGCCGGAGGTCGATCCGGGCGGGGCGATGCAGATGCCGGCCGACCTCGTCATCAAGGCGCTCGGCTTCGAGCCCGAGGACCTGCCCAAGCTGTTCGGCACCGAGGAACTGGGCGTCACCCGCTGGGGCACGCTGCGCACCGACGGCAAGACGATGATGACCAGCATGGACGGCGTGTTCGCCGCCGGCGACATCGTCCGGGGCGCGAGCCTGGTCGTCTGGGCGATCCGCGACGGCCGCGACGTGGCCGCGCACATGCATGCGTGGATGAAGGCGCATGCCAAGGCGGCAGCTGCTCCTGCGCGTGCGGCTAGCCTGGCATGAAGCCGCTCGCTGCCGCGCTGCTGATGGCGCTGGGGACGCCCAGCCTCGCCTTCGCGCAGACTCCGCCGGAGACCCGTGCGCCGCAGGCCGGCGACGCGGCGCGACTGGCCGGCCTGCTCATTCCCGAATCAAAGATACCAGCGCTGATCGGTGTCGGCTTCCGCCAGGCTTTCGCGTTGAGCCTGGCGGCGAACGCAGAGGTGAAGGCGCGATACGACGCGCATCCCGGGATGCAGGATTTCGTCGCCGATCGCGTCTCGAAGGAAATCGCCCGGCTGGCGACCGCGGACCTGCCAAGCCTGCGGGAGCAGCTGGGGGAAGTGGTGCGCGACGAACTGGAGCCGGAAGAGATCGTCGACACGATCACCTTCTTCGAAAGCCCCACCGGCGTAAAGATGCGTGCCCGTGCCAATGCGGCGCTCCTCGAAAAGGGTGCGACCAGCGTCGAGGAAGGGCAGAAGACGGCGGTGCAGGCGGCGGTGTCAGACCTGACCGCCGATGATTATCCTGCGATCACCGCCTTCGGCGCCAGTTCGGCGGCGAAGAAGATGCAGCTGGTCAACGCCAAGGTCACCGAAGCCAGCAGGGCGTGGGGCGCCCAGCTCAGCAAGGCGAACGGGCCGGCGCTGGTTGCTGCGCGATCGGCCGCCGAGGCCGAGTTCCTGGCAAAGGAAAAGGTAAAGTGATGCGTCCGACATTGGCCTGCTTGGTGCTTGCGCTCGTCGCCACGCCGGCGCTGGCGCTGGCCCAGACCCAGACCCAGACCCAGACCGTTGCCTCGGCCCAGACCGTCACCGCACCCGATCCCGCCCGCCTCGCGGTCGCCCGCGAACTCTCCGACAAGCTGATCCCGCAGGGCATGTACCAGCGGATGATGGGCGAGAATTTCAACCGCATGATGGAGTCGATGGTCGGCTCCGCCGGCGAGTTGCCGATGCGAGACTTCGCCCAGATCGGCGGGTTGACCGAGGAGGAGGTCGCCCGGCTCGGCAAGACCACGCTCCGCGAGGTGATGGAGATCTACGATCCCTATTGGAAGGAACGCCAGCAGCGGATGATGCGCGCGATGATGGGCGAGATGGGCAAGCTGATGTCCACGCTCGAGCCCAAGGTGCGTGTCGCACTGGCCCGCGCCTATGCGCGCGAATATACGCTGCCCGAGTTGCAGGAGCTCCAGCGCTTCTTCGCCACGCCGGCCGGCAGCCATTATGCGCGCAGCTCGATGGAGCTGATGATGGGGCCGGACATGGCGCAGGCGATGGCCGAGGCGATGCCCGAGATCATGCGGCAGATGCCGGCACTGGTGCAGGCGGCCCAGGCGGGCACCAAGGACCTGCCGCCGCCGCGCAAGCCGGGCGACCTGACGCCGGAAGAACGCGAGAAGATCCTGAAGCTGCTGGGCACCAAGGCCGAGCAGCCCGCCAAGAAGTAAGCACCGCGTCCTCTTCGGGGGATGCGCGAACGAAGATCGAGGAAGACCATGGACGACATCAAGCTGGCCGCCGAGCGCGAACGCCTCGCCCGCGAGGGCATGTACCGCCCCGAATATGAAGGCGATGCCTGCGGCGTGGGCATGGTCGCGGCGACCGACGGCCAGTCGTCGCGCCGGGTCGTCCAGTCGGCGATCGATGCGCTGAAGGCGGTGTGGCACCGCGGCGCGGTCGATGCCGACGGCAAGACCGGCGACGGCGCCGGCATCCATGTCGACCTGCCGCTGCGCTTCTTCGACGAGCAGATCGTCGGCAGCGGCCACCGCGTGCTGCCGAACCAGCTCGCCGTGGGCATGATCTTCCTGCCGCGCACCGATCTGGGTGCGCAGGAGACCTGCCGCACGATCGTCGAGAGCGAGATCATCGAGGCGGGCTACACCATCTATGGCTGGCGGCAGGTGCCGGTCGACGTCTCCGTCATCGGCATGAAGGCGCAGGCGACGCGCCCCGAGATCGAGCAGATCATGATCGCCGGCCCGCAGCCCGATGCGATGGACGCCGCCGAGTTCGAGCGCCAGCTGTACCTGATCCGCCGCCGTATCGAGAAGCGGGTGATCGCAGCGCAAGTCGGCGGCTTCTACATCTGCTCGCTGTCGTGCCGCTCGATCATCTACAAGGGGCTGTTCCTCGCCGAATCGCTGTCCGACTTCTATCCGGACCTCAAGGATTCGCGCTTCGAGAGCCGCGTCGCGATCTTCCACCAGCGCTATTCCACCAACACCTTCCCGCAATGGTGGCTGGCGCAGCCGTTCCGCTGCCTGGCGCATAACGGCGAGATCAACACGATCCGCGGCAACCAGAACTGGATGCGCAGCCACGAGATCAAGATGGCGAGCATCGCGTTCGGCGAGCAGAGCGAGGACATCAAGCCGGTGATCCCGGCCGGCGCGTCGGACACGGCAGCGCTCGACGCGGTGTTCGAGGCGATCTGCCGCTCGGGTCGCGACGCGCCCACCGCCAAGCTGATGCTGGTGCCCGAGGCGTGGCAGCAGGACGAGGACACCCCCGCCTCGCACGCCGCGATGTACCAGTATCTCGCCTCGGTGATGGAGCCGTGGGACGGCCCCGCCGCGCTGGCGATGACCGATGGCCGCTGGGCGGTGGCGGGCATGGACCGCAACGCGCTGCGCCCCTTGCGCTACACCCAGACCTCGGACGGGCTGCTGATCGTCGGCTCGGAGACCGGCATGGTGCCGGTGCCCGAGGCGAACGTGGTCGCCAAGGGCCGGCTGGGGCCGGGCGAGATGATCGCCGTCGACCTCGACGAGGGCAAGCTGCTCCACGACCGCGCGATCAAGGACCAGATCGCCAGCGAGGCGGATTACGCCTCGATGGTGCAGGGCTTCCTGTCGATCGACGACCTGCCCGCGGCGCCGGCCGAGACCTATTACGACCGCGCCGAGCTGTCGCGCCGCCAGGTCGCCGCCGGCCAGACGCTGGAGGACATGGAGCTGATCCTCGCGCCGATGGTGGAGACCGCCAAGGAAGCGATCGGATCGATGGGTGACGATACGCCGCTCGCGGTGATCTCGTACAAGTCGCGGCTGATCAGCCAGTTCTTCCGGCAGAATTTCAGCCAGGTGACCAACCCGCCGATCGATCCGTTGCGCGAGCGCTATGTGATGTCGCTCAAGACGCGGTTCGGCAACCTCGCCAACATCCTCGACAATGAAGGTGCGGGCAGCCCGGTGCTGGTGCTGGAAAGCCCGGTGCTGACCAATGCCGACTGGCACCGCCTCCGCGCGCATTTCGGCGCCAACGCCGCCGAGATCGACTGCACCTTCCCGGCCGATGGCGATCCCGAATCGCTGAAGCTGGCGATCAAGCGGATCCGCCACGAGGCCGAGCAGGCAGTGCGTGCCGGCTGCACCGAGCTGTTCCTCACCGATGAGCATAGCGGCCCGGACAAGGCCGTGATCGCCGGCGTGCTGGCGGCGGCGGCGGTGCACACGCACCTCGTCCGCCGCGGCCTGCGCTCCTATGCCAGCGTCAACGTCCGCACTGCGGAGTGCCTCGACACGCATTATTATGCGGTGCTGATCGGCGTCGGCGCGACGACGGTGAACGCCTATCTGGCCGAAGCCGCGATCGCCGATCGCCATGCGCGCGGCCTGTTCGGCGAGATCAGCCTCGCCGATTGCCTCAAGCGCCATCGCAAGGCGATCGACGAGGGGCTGCTCAAGATCCTGTCGAAGATGGGCATCGCGGTGATCAGCTCGTATCGCGGCGGCTATAATTTCGAGGCGGTCGGGCTCAGCCGCGCGCTGGTGAACGATCTGTTCCCCGGCATGCCGGCCAAGATCTCGGGCGAAGGCTATGCCTCGCTCCACCTCTCGGCGATGATGCGCCACGACGCGGCCTATGATGCCGGCGTGGCGACGCTGCCGGTCGGCGGCTTCTACCGTCAGCGCGCGGGCGGCGAGGCGCATGCCTATTCGGCGCAGCTGATGCACCAGCTGCAGACCGCGGTGTCGAACGACAGCTATTCGAGCTACCTCGCCTTCGCGCGCGGGGTGCGCGATCTGCCGCCGGTCTATCTTCGCGATCTGCTCGAGTTCAACTTCCCGGAAACGGGCGTACCGATCGACCAGGTCGAGGCGATCACCGAGATCCGCAAGCGCTTCGTGACGCCGGGCATGTCCTTGGGCGCGCTCAGCCCCGAGGCGCACGAGACGCTGGCGATCGCGATGAACCGGATCGGCGCGCGCGCCGTCTCGGGCGAAGGCGGCGAGGATTCGGCACGCTACAAGCCGTATGAGAATGGCGACAACGCCAATTCGAGCATCAAGCAGGTCGCCTCGGGCCGGTTCGGCGTGACGGCGGAATATCTCAACGCCTGCGACGAGATCGAGATCAAGGTCGCCCAGGGCGCCAAGCCCGGCGAGGGCGGGCAGCTGCCCGGCTTCAAGGTGACCGAGTTCATCGCCAAGCTGCGCCATGCGACGCCGGGCGTGACGCTGATCAGCCCGCCGCCGCACCACGACATCTATTCGATCGAGGATCTGGCGCAGCTGATCTACGATCTGAAGCAGATCAATCCCCGCGCGCGGGTGTGCGTGAAGCTGGTCAGCTCGGCCGGCATCGGCACCGTCGCGGCGGGCGTCGCCAAGGCGCATGCCGACGTGATCCTGGTCGCCGGCCATAATGGCGGCACCGGTGCGTCGCCGTTCACCTCGATCAAATATGCCGGCACGCCCTGGGAAATGGGCCTGTCCGAGGTGAACCAGACGCTCACGCTGAACGGCCTGCGTGGCCGCATCAAGCTGCGCACCGATGGGGGCCTCAAGACCGGGCGCGATATCGTCATCGCCGCGATCCTCGGCGCCGAGGAATTCGGCATCGGCACGCTGAGCCTGGTGGCGATGGGCTGCATCATGGTCCGCCAGTGCCATTCGAACACCTGCCCGGTAGGCGTCTGCACCCAGGACGAGAAGCTGCGCGCCAAGTTCGTCGGCACGCCGGAAAAGGTCATCAACCTGATGACCTTCATCGCCGAGGAAGTGCGCGAGATCCTGGCCAAGCTCGGCTTCAAGAGCCTGGACGAGGTGATCGGCCGCACCGAGCTGCTCCGCCAGGTCAGCCGCGGCGCCGAGCATCTCGACGATCTCGACCTCAATCCCATTCTCGCCAAGGTCGATGCGGACGATGCCGAGCGCCGGTTCAGCCTCAGCACCTTCCGCAACGACGTGCCGGACAGCCTCGACGCGCAGATGATCAAGGATGCCGCCCCGGTGTTCGCGCGCGGCGAGAAGATGCAGCTCACCTATTCGGTGCGGAACACGCACCGCGCGGTCGGCACGCGGCTCTCGTCCGAGGTGACCAACAAGTTCGGCATGTCGACCCTGCAGGACGGGCACGTCCATGTCCGGCTGCGCGGCTCGGCCGGCCAGTCGCTCGGTGCGTTCCTGTGCAAGGGCATCACGCTCGAAGTGTTCGGCGACGCCAACGACTATGTCGGCAAGGGCCTGTCGGGCGGCGTGATCGTGGTGCGGCCGATGGTCAGCTCGCCGATCGAATCGTGGAACAACACAATCATCGGCAACACCGTGCTCTACGGCGCGACCTCGGGCCGGCTGTTCGCCGCAGGCCAGGCGGGCGAGCGCTTCGCGGTGCGCAATTCGGGCGCCGATGTCGTGGTCGAGGGCTGCGGGGCGAATGGCTGCGAGTATATGACCGGCGGCACCGCGGTGGTGCTCGGCCGCGTCGGCATGAACTTCGGCGCGGGCATGACCGGCGGCATGGCGTTCGTCTACGACGTCGACGGCAGCTTCGAGCGGCACGCCAATCCGGAGAACATTACCTGGCAGCGGCTGGCCTCCAGCCATTGGGAGGGCAAGCTCAGGGCGCTGGTCGAGGCGCATGCCGAGGAAACCGACAGCAAATGGTCGAAGGGCCTGCTGGAGGACTGGGACCGCGAAGTGGGCAAGTTCTGGCAGGTGGTGCCGAAGGAAATGCTCACCCGCCTGGCCCATCCGCTGAGCGACACGGTCGAGGCGGTGGCGGCGGAGTGATCGGAAGGGGCGGGGGCGTTACCCCGCCTCGGTCATCCCGGCGAAAGCCGGGATCCATTCGCCTCGCCGTCTAAGCAAGAGCCGAGATCGAGACCCCAATGGATACCGGCTTTCGCCGGAATGACGGACTTGAGGGCTGGGCTCAATCGAGGGCGGCGGCCACGTCGGTATAACGGAAGTCGTCGCCCTTGAAGAGCAGCGGGCAGTCCGCCAGTGCGGCAACCGCATAGGCCATGCAGTCGCCATAGTTGAGCCGCGCGGGATGGCGGCCTTTGCCGAAACGATCGAACGCGTCGGCGGCTAGCTGCAGGTGATCCTCGCCGAACGGGACGATCACGAACGGCGGCTTGGCGATCAGCGCTGACCCGGCGTCGGCAGCGGCGCGAGTAGATTGCCCGAGCACGACCATTCGAAATTCCAGCACCGTCGGTGCGCCTATCAGCACGGTGTCAGTTTCATCCAGCCTCGCTGCGATACGGTCCGCTTCTGGCTCGCCGAAGAGCAGGGCAACCAGTGCCGAGGTGTCGATGGCGATCACTGCGGCAAGCCGCGCTCATCATATCCCAGAATGTCGTCGGCGCTTCTATCGTTGCGCGGCTCAACCGCCGCGACTGCCTGCGCGCGCTTCAGCCGATCGGCAAAGCTGTCCGTACTCGTGCGATCGCGATCCATTGCCTCCCGCACGGCCATCCGGATCGCGGTGGTGTAGCTCACCCCCTTGGCGCGGGCATAGCGGCGCACCAGCCGGTCGGTCTCTTCGTCCTTGATGCTGAGCGCCATGGTGCGGCTCCGTTCTAGAATGCTTCTTGAAATATAGAAATGCGACCCGCGGCACAACGGCTCTTCCCCGTCCGATTTCCGCTGCTTATGGCTTCTCGCCATGTGGCAGCTCCTTCAATTCCCGCTCTGTCCCTTTTCGCGCAAGGTCCGGCTCCTGCTGGGGGAGAAGGGCATCGCCTATGAGCCGGTGCGCGAATCGCCCTGGCAGCGGCGCGACGAGTTTCTCGACCTCAATCCTACCGGCCAGACGCCGGTGATGATCGACGAAGAGCGCCATGTGACGCTGATCGACTCCACCGTGATCTGCGAATTTTTCGAGGAGACGGTGAGCAAGAACGCGCTGCTCAACGGATCGGCGGTGGATCGCGCCGAGATCCGTCGGCTGGTCGTGTGGTTCGACAATAATTTCTACAGCGACATCACCGCGCCGCTGCTCCACGAGCGGATGATCAAGCGCATCGTCTATCGCCAGCCCCCCGACGCCAAGGTGCTGCGCGACGCGATGAAGGCTGCGGTCGGCCATCTCGACTATATCGATTACCTGCTCGACCACCGCACCTGGCTGGCGGGGGCGACGATGAGCCTTGCCGACATCACCGCGGCGGCGCAGATTTCGGTCGCCGACTATCTGGGCGGCATCGACTGGAAGAGCCACGAACTCGCCAAGCGCTGGTATATCGGGATGAAGAGCCGCCCGAGCTTCCGCCAGCTGCTCGCCGAGCGGATGGAGGGAATCACGCCCCCGGCCGATTACGAGAAGCTCGACCTCTAAATGCGGGGATAATCGCGGGCGGAGGTGCGTTTGGCTGCCGAACGGGAGAGACCGCGATGCTCGAACACATACCGCACTGGCTGGGAAGCGCGCTGAAGGGCCTGCGTGCCGGCGCCAACAAGCTGGCCATCGTCCAGCCCGAACTGGGCAGCTTCGAGGTGCTGCACCTCGCCAGCCCGGCCTTTGCCAATGGCGGGCGGTTGCCGGAGCGCTTCACCGCCGACGGCGAGGGCGTCTCGCCGCCCTTGTTCTGGACGGGCGTGCCGGAAGGCACCGAATGCCTGGCGCTGATCGTGGAGGATCCCGATGCGCCGGCGCCGCAGCCGCTCGTCCACGCGGTGATCTGGGGCCTGTCGGTCGACGGCGACCTCAAGGAAGGCGAGATCCGCGCGGATGGCAGCGGCGATGCCGAGGGCAAGGATGTCGGCCGCAACAGCTTTCTCGGCGAAGGCTGGCTCCCCCCCGATCCGCCGACCGGCCATGGCCCGCACAATTATGCGTTCCAGCTGTTCGCACTGGGAGCCGGCTGCGCAATCGGCGAGAATCCCGGCCGCAGCGCACTGGTCAAGGCGATGGCGGGGCATGTGCTCGCCGCGGGGCTGCTCACCGGCGTCTATTCGCGCGGCGAGGAAGCGCCGACCGGGCTGGTCGGCGAAACCGCGCCGGTCTGATCCAGACCGGCGCGGCGCCGGCTCAGCCGTTCACCACGGTGCCGCCGTTGGGATGGAGCACCTGGCCGGACATGTAGCTCGAATCCTCGCACGCAAGGAACAGGAAGGCCGGTGCGACTTCGTTGGGCTGGCCGGGCCGGCCCATCGGCACGCTCTCGCCGAAATGCTCGAGCTTCTCCGGGGAAGCGCCGCCGCTGGGGTTGAGCGGGGTCCAGATCGGCCCCGGTGCCACCGCGTTCACGCGGATGCCCTTCTCGATCAGGTTCATCGACAGGCTGCGGGTGAAGGCGGTGATCGCGCCCTTGGTAGAACTATAATCGAGCAGCTCGGGCTCGCCCTGGTACATCGTCACCGAGGTGCAGTTGACGATCGTCGCACCTTCCTTGAGGTGCGGCGAGGCGGCCTGCACCATGAAGAACATACCGAAGATGTTGGTCTGGAAGGTGCGGCGGAGCTGCTGTTCGGTGATGTCGACGATGTCCTTGTCGGGATGCTGCTCGCCGGCATTGTTGACGAGGATATCGAGGCGGCCGAATTCGGCGATCACCTGTTCGACGGCCTGCTCGCAAAACGCCTTGTCGCCGACATCGCCGGGAATCGTGATCGCCCGGCGGCCTTCGGCGCGGACCGCCTCGGCGGTGTCCTCGGCATCCCGGTGCTCGTTCAGATAGACGATGGCGACATCGGCGCCTTCGCGGGCGTAGAGCGCGGCGACCGCGCGGCCGATCCCGCTATCGGCGCCGGTGACGATGGCCACCTTGTCCTTCAGTCGATCCGATCCGCGATAGCGCGGCTGCCACTGGGGCCTGGGATCGAGGGAGCGCTCCTCACCGGGGAGCGCATCCTCGTGGACTCGGTCAATGATATGCTGGTCGGACATCGGCACGGCTCCTGGGGCTTGGGGAGGGGTGCCGGAAGAACCGGGGGCACGCTGCCCGGGTTCCTGAAAAATGGGCCGCCGGAGCGGCCGGCAGGGTCAGCCGAGAATGCCCGAACCCTGCAGGCCGCTGCCGAGGATCATCACGCCGGTGATCGCGAAGGACGCGATGCCGATGAGGACGCTGCGGAACATGCTGATCTTCTCCATGGCTTCGAGCGTGATCATGCGACGGGGATCACGGGCGTGGAGAACAGGACGAGCGCGGCGGTGAGCAGGACGGCAGCGCTGACGGCGACGGTCTGGTGCAGCGAAACGAGACGAGCGGTCATGGTATTTACTCCCTGTGGTTCGGCTGGCGGACCATCCGGCGGCCGATGCCAGCTACTTTGCAGGGAGCGTGCCAAATTGCTAAGTTGTTGTAATAGAACGATGTGCGGCCGGGTGGATATGCCAAGTTGGCGTTACGCGCCACATCAAATGGTGAAATTTGCTACTCAGCGGCAAAAGTCGCTATAGCTTGCGCTGCCGGTCTTCACCTGGTTCCGCCCCTCGTTCTTCGCGAGATACAGAAGGCGGTCGGCGCGGTGGAACGCAGTCTGATGCATTTCGCCTGCCTCGACGGGGGTAAGGCCCGCAGAGAAGGTGATTTCGCCGAGCGGCGCGTCATTGTCCCGCAACTTGTACCGCTTGGTCTGCACCGTGCCGCGGGCATGTTCGAGCACCGCGCGGGCCTTGTCGAGCGGCACGTTGGTGAACAGGATCGCGAATTCCTCGCCCCCATAGCGCGTGACAAGATGGCCGCGGCAGCACTGGCTCAGCGCATCGGCTATTACCCGCAATACGCGATCGCCCACGGCGTGGCCGAAGCGATCATTGACCGACTTGAAATGATCGATGTCGCACACCGCAATGCACATCTGGCCGCCCACGGCTTCCTGGGCGGCGAAGGCTTCCTCGAACGCACGGCGGTTGGGCAACTGGGTCAGCGGGTCGCGGCGAGCATTGTCGCGCGCTTCCTCCAGCTTCTCGCGCAGTTCGCTGGCTTCGCGCGTGGCGGACTCCAGCTTGTCTTCGGCGACACGGATGCGATCGAGCATCGCCGCGGTGATCCGCACCACATCGTCGACCGCCTGGGGGGCGTCGTCGCCCGTCGAGATCGCTTCGGCGCTCGCCACCAGGTCGCGGCCGAAGTCGGCGGTCTCGGCACGCATCGCCGTCACCATGTCGGCAAAGCCTTCGACCTGCATCTGGGTGCGGGCGACCAGCCCCTCGGTCTGCGCCTTCAGCTCGGCAGGCGATTGTTGCGCGCCTTCGGGCGCGTGGTCCTCGGTCAGCGTCTGGATGTCGCGCGGCGTGATCCGCACGCCGCGTTCGGTGATCAGCTCCACGGCACGGGCGAGCGTGTCGTCGGGTTCGGTGAACAGCCGGTGGACGAAGGCATAATTGGTCGGCGTCGGCGCGAGCCGTTGATCGACGAGGAACGCGCCGATCCGCTCGAAAAGCGCGCGGCCTTCCTCTCCCTCTGCATCTGAACGAACGGCACGCGCGATGCGCATACGCTCCTAACCCCCGTGCAAATCACGGCATGACGGCCGCTATATTGCGCAGAAGCAATAAGCGGAGAGTGCTAATATCTGGTTGCTTGTTGGTTCATCCTGAACGGCGCATCCAGCGGTGCTGAACAGCATCCGTCCACATTGTCGCGGAAACTCAGAGGCTTGTGCCGATCTTCGGCGGTCATGTTCCGATCCGGAGGATTAATGCCTCCGGATCGGCATCACGCTCGCCGGTTTCGCACCGGCGCGATTCGGGTCAGCTCCGGTGAGTCGCGCGGTACTTTTGTACCGCAGCGAGCGTGAGTCGGATGTGATCGGCGGGGTTCGAGTCCGAATGCACGAACAGCACCTTGCCGTCGGGCGCGATCACATAGCTGGTGCGGCTGGTGAACTTGGCGACGGTGCCGTCGGGCTTCTTGGCTGCGACGTCATAGCCCTGCGCCACTTCGGGCGAGGCAGCGGCGACGGCGAACTTGCCCGCGCAATACTGGCTGCTGAACTGCTCCAACTGGTCGATATTGCCGGCGGTCATGCCGATCACGGTCGCGCCGGCCTTGGTGAAATCGGGCAGGGCTTCGGCAAAGGCATGGGCCTCCGCATTGCAGCCGGAAGTGAAGGCGGCCGGGAAGAAATACAGCACGACCGGGCCCTTCTTGAGCGCGGCCTTCAGGTCCACGGTGATCGGCTTGCCGGCGACCGCGCCCTTGGCGGTGAACAGCGGCACCTTGGCGCCGGGGGTGAGCGCCGCATCTGCCGGCATCATCGCGAAGGGCAGGGCAAGGGCGGCAAGGGCGAGCTTCAGGCGCATATCGATCTCCCTGATCTGGTTGGCATCGTATCTACGTCAGTGTTCGCGCGGCGGCTAGCGGGTCAAGGCGATGCCGATCCGCGCATGCGTATCGTTGACGGTGTAGCGGTCTAGCGCCTCGCCATAGCCCGTGAATGCCTGTCCGAAGAGGTAGATGCCGACCCCTCCGCCCAGCCGGCGCAGGGGATAGGAGACGAATGCCTCGGCCGCGCCGCGCCCGGTCTTCACATTGCCGCGCGCGCTGAGGGCGAGCTTGATCCCGTCCTTCTGCGCGATCGACGCGGCGAGGCCGGTATAGCCGAAATACGCCTTCATGTCGTGGAAGGTGCCGCTGTTGCCGACATAGACCCACGCCTGCGGCGCGACGTCGAGCCGCCAGTCGCTGCCCAGGTCGAACGTCTTCTCGCCGCGCACGAAGATGCGGTTGATGTCCACCGAATCGGTGACGCCCCGGCCGTTCGAATCATGCCGCCAGCCGAGTGCCACCCGCGTCGTCGCGTCCACCGGCACGTCGGCATAGAGTTCCGGGCTGTAGTTGGTCGAGCGGAAGGGGCCGGAGGGTTCGTTCAGCGCCCAGAACATCGTCTGCGTATAGGCGAAGCGCAGGTTGCCGAGCTGCAGCGGTGCATCCTCGGCGAAGGGGCGGAAGGCGAAGCTGACCTGCAGCTTGCCGCCGGCGTCGTCGAGGCCGAAGGCGCCATAGGTCGGCTCGTGCGGCTCGAACCGGGCGAGCACGCCGGCCGAACTGCCGGTCGCGCTCTGCACCACCGTTTCCTGCTCGGGGATCTCGGCAGGGCGATGTTGCGCAGCAGGCGGCATGGCGATGCCCGCCACGCCCACCGGTACATAGCGTGCCTTGGCGAACCCGCGGGGAGCGATGGTCGGCGTCGGGCCCGGCGTGCGCTCGAGCATCAGCCGCGTGCCGTCGGTGGCGGTCACTTCGATCTGGCGCGGGCCCGCATCGGCGATCGGGGCGTCGGTTTCGTTGACCAGGAACACCTCGACGCCGCGCAGCGCCGCCTGTTCGGAAGCGGGCTGTGCCGGCACGGCGCGCACCTGCGCCAGCGCGGGGGCTGCGACGAACAACGGGCCGAGCAGGGGCAGGGCGGCGATCACACGCATAAACGGCGAAGTGACAGGCGTTTGTGACCTTGGCGAGTCAAATTCCGCCCGGTAGGCAGGGGCATGGCCGTTTCCCAAACCGACATCGCGCTTGCCGCACGCCTCGCCGACGCCGCCGGCGCTGCGATCCGCCCCTATTTCCGTGCCGACCACGGCGTCGAGGCGAAGGAGGACCATTCGCCCGTCACCCTCGCCGATCGCGCCGGCGAGGAGGCGATGCGCAAGCTGCTGATCGCCGAGCGCCCGATGGACGGCATCATCGGCGAGGAATTCGGGGTGCGCGAGGGCACCAGCGGGCGGCAATGGGTGCTCGATCCGATCGACGGTACCCGCGCCTTCATCGCCGGGCGTCCGGTGTTCGGCACGCTGATCGCGCTGGTCGACAAGGGCTGGCCGGTGCTGGGCGTGATCGACCAGCCGATCATCGGCGAGCGCTGGCTGGGCGTGACCGGTCGCCAGACGCTGTTCAACGGCAAGCCCGCCAGCACGCGCATCTGTCGCGAGCTCAACCAGGCGATCCTCGGCACCACCTCGCCGGCGCTGTTCGACGACGGCCAGCTCCACGCCTTCGAGCATCTAGACGCCAAGGTGATGAGCACGGTGCTGGGCGGCGACTGCTATAATTATGGCTGCGTCGCGAGCGGCTGGCTCGACATCGTCGTCGAGGCGGGGCTCAAGCTGCACGACTTCGCCGCGCTGGTGCCGGTGATCGAAGGCGCGGGCGGGCGGATGTGCGACTGGCAGGGCGATCCACTCCACGCCGGCAGCAATGGCGAGGTGATCGCGGCGGGCGATCCGGCGCGGATCGACGACATCCTCGAAGCGATGGACTGCCGCGGGCATTGAGCCCGGTCGCCAAAACGGGCTTGATCACAACGGATACGCTAGCTGTTTGATTGCCTAGCGCCCGTCCCAGAACCCCGGATGCGCCTCGATCGCTTGGGAGAGCCAGTCGGCGATGCGGCGGTGTTCCTCCAGCCGGTAATGGCCGTGGCAAGCGGTTGCGCGAAACTCCCCGGCGGGGACGGGCAGGAACAGCACGTCGCGCGCGCCCGTTGCCAATGCCGCCGCGCCGATCCGGGCTTCGGCGGATCGCAGCAGCGCCGCCTGCTCGGGTGGCGCGCTGGCGGTGTCGAACCACCACAGGAGGAACACCGCACGCGGATAGCGTCCATGCAGCCGCGCAAGGAAGCGGCCATAGTGCGTGGCATAGTCGGCGACGAGCGTGTCCAGCGTCGGCCAGCGCGCATCGGGACGGAAGCCGACGAAATCGGCCTGCAGCTTGAGCATCACGATCTGCGGCTGCCAGCGTGGATCGGCGAACGGCGCGGGCTCGGCCGGCAGGCGGCGAGGCCATAGCGCGGTCATCGTCCCCTGCGGCGCGGTACCGCCGAAATTGCGGATCAGCCCGCGACCGGAGATCGCGTTGATCTGGTAGTCCGCGCCGAAATGTTGCGCAGCAAGTGCAGCGAAGGCGTCGGGCGTGTCGGTCGTCGCGCGGACCTGTTCCGGCGTGCAATCGACCCGGTCCGAACGGGCGCCATAGCCGGCCATCGACGAGTCGCCGATGAACTCGATCTGCCGCTTGCGGGGCGAGGGCGCGGCAAGGCTGCCGCCCTTGTCGACGAAGAAGCCGCCAAAGCGCGCGGGCGCCGTGCTCTCGGTGACCTTGTCGAGCCGTATCCGATGCGGGCCGGGTGCGAGGGCGTCGATCGTCACATCGGCGTTGCCGGGGCGATCGATCGCGATGGCCGGCCCGCCATCGATGCTCGCGCGCCACTCGTTGACCGTGTCCTCGAACCGCAGCACCACGCGGCCGCCGCGAAACGCCGCCTCGACATAGATGCCCGGCCATTGATGGCGGAAGCCGCGGGCGGTGCGTTCCACCCGGCCGCCGACATGAAGCGGCAGGGCCTCCGACACGTCCGCAGCCGGGCCGGCGATCCGCACCCGTTGCGGCGGGCGCACGTCCCCCGCCGTGGCGAGCGCAGCGGCAAGGGCGAGGAGGCGCAGCATCGCCGTCGATCCTGCGCTCGGCGCATCGCCCTGCGCAAGCGATCAGAAGATGCCCAGGAATTTCTTGCGCTGTTGCTTCGCCGCACCCGGGCTTGTCTTCCCGCTTTCCGACTTGGCGGTGGTGCCGCGGCCGACATCGTCGCGCGGGCGGCCCTTCGCGTCGCGCTGGTTGGCGGCGTTGGCGCCGGACAGGACGGGGCCGCAATCGGCGGCCTTGGCATCGCCGAAATCGACAAAGGCGAGCACCCCGGCGATCGGCGTGGCGGCCATTGCCAGGCCCAGCCCGGCGCCGGCGCGGCCGACCAGCTCGGGGCTGATCACGCTGATCGCGGGCTTGGCGAAATAGCCGCCGATGCCGATCGGCGACTGGCCGGAGAACAGGCTGAACCGCTTTGAATCGGCGCGGAAGGCGAGGTCGACCGTCTCGTTCTTGAAGCTGAACCCGCCGCGGCCGAGCATCACGTTCTTCTGCGTGTCGATCAGGATCGGATCCGCCGCTGCGATGCCGTCCCGCACGGTGAAGCCGATCAGCCCGCAATTGATCCGCACCGGCTCTTTCAACCGCTGCTCGAACATCTTCTGGACGAAGGTGCCGATGTCGAACTCGGCGAGTTCGGTATTGCGGGTCCAGAAATCGCCCTTGGGCAGGATCACCGCGATGCGGCCGTTGGCGCTGGCCAGCGAATCGCGCACGCTGTTGCCGCTGCCGCGCATCTGGATGCGGGCCTTGAGCATGCCGGTGGTGCCGGATTGCTCGGCGCCGAAACCCGCCAGCAGCACCCCCATCGGCGTCGGCGAGAGGCGGATATCATAGGTGGTGAACACCGGCGACTTCCGCGCGTCGATGCTGATGTCCGAGGCGACCGTGCCACGCGCCAGGCTGAAGTTGAGCGGGCTCAGCTTCAGCAATCGGTCGTCGAGGTCGAGGCCCAGCTCGATGTTCGACACCGGCAGGTTCGGCGCGCGGACGGTACGGACCTGCCAGTGCACCTTGGCGTCGAAATTCTTGAGCGCGTCCACCCGCAGCGGCGCATCCGGCAGCAGGCGCGGCGTTCCGGAGACCTGCGTCACCGCCGCCTGCGCGCCCTGGGCGGCGAGCGCATTCGGATTGTAGCCGATGAACGGCCCCGCATCGACGATGTCGAGCACATGGGTGAACAGGTCGGCGGTCAGCAGCATCCGCGGCTCGCGCAGCTTCACCGTGAACTTGCCGGATAGGTCGCTGTCGCCGAAGCGGCCCTTCATGCCGGTGAAGCGCCATTCGTCGTCCACCTTGGTGACGACCGAAGTCAGGCGGTACGTCCTGGTATCAGGTACGGCGATGCCGGCTACCATGAACACGTCGGCGAGATTCTGGCCGCGCAGGTCCATGTGGAGCTTCGCGCCTTCCAGCACCGTCGCGCCGGGCAGGGTGCCGGCGATGTCGACGCGGCTGCGCACCCCCTCCGCATGGAGGCGCAGCCGGTTCTCGCCGCCCGCCAGCGTCTTGTTGGAAGAGAGCAGGGCGCCCGCCAGCGTGAAGCGGGCGCCGCGCGCGGTGCCGTTGCCGTCGAACCGGATCGTGTCGGTGAAGCGATTGTCCTCGGCGGCGACGCTTTCGACGCGAATCGCCGCGTCCAGCTGGTGGCGCGGATCGAGGTAGCGGATCTGCGTGCCGGTGATTCGCGCGCGCTGGATCAGCGGCATCTCGAGCGGCTTCCCGCCGCCGCTGCCGAAGGTCCAGCTGTTCTGCTTGCCGTCGCGATCCCATTGCAGATCGATACGGCCGTCGGTGAGGCCGAGCCACTGGAACCGCTTCTGATGGGCGAGCAGCGAGAAGGTGGCGATTCGCGCATCGATTCGCGCGGCGCTGAAGAACGGGCTGGTGCCCGCCCAGTCGGGGTTCTCGACGCTGAGCCCCTCGGCCACGAACTTCAGGTTGAACGGGGCGAAATAGAGCTGGAAGTCGCCCGCTACCCGCACCTTGCGCTGGGCGCTGCTGCTCGCGATCGATTCGAACGTACCCTTGAGGAATCGTCCCTTGGTAACGAACAGGACGGCCCAGGCCAGCACCACCAGACCGATGATGCTGGTGAGGGCGGCGATGGTGGCGGCAAGCGGTGTGCCCATGGCACGAGCCGGCCGGGGCGGCGGTGCCTGGTCGGCGGCGAGCAGCGGGGCGTCCAGGTGAGCCATGACTGTCAAAATCCCGGCCTCGCGCGGGGTTCCCGGGTGGTTGCAAAGCGGTGATCCATCGGCTAATGGGCCGCCTTTCCGCGATCGAGGGACCGTCCGGCTAATAGGGCTGCCGCGGCTGTCTGCAATCGTCGAACCATAAGGAGACGAAAATGCCCAAGCTCAAGACCAAGAGCGGTGTGAAGAAGCGCTTCAAGTTCACCGCGACCGGCAAGATCAAGCACGGCGTCGCTGGTAAGCGTCACCGCCTGATCAGCCACAATTCCAAGTATATCCGTACCAATCGCGGCACTTCCGTGCTGGCCGATGCAGACGTCGCGCGCGTTGTCGCGTGGGCGCCGTACGGCCTGAAGTAAGGGAGCCCTGAAAAATGGCACGAGTAAAGCGTGGTACGACCACCAAGGCGAAGCATAAGCGGATTTTGGATCAGGCGAAGGGCTATTATGGCCGTCGCAAGAACACCATCCGCATCGCGCGCCAGGCCGTCGAAAAGGCCGGCCAGTACGCCTATCGCGACCGCAAGGTAAAGAAGCGCAGCTTCCGCGCCCTGTGGATCCAGCGCATCAACGCGGGTGTCCGCGCCGAAGGGCTGACCTATTCGCAGTTCATGCACGGCCTGAAGCTGGCGGGCGTCGAACTGGACCGGAAGGTCCTGGCCGACATCGCGATGCACGAAGGTGAGGCATTTAGCGCCATCATCGCGCAGGCGAAGGCGGCACTGCCCCAGGCCGCCTGAGCGGACCTGCGCGCAAGCTGAAAATGGGGCGTCGAGGCTTTGGCTTCGGCGCCCTTTTTCATTCCAACCGGGGGAGGGGTTTCCGTGGCGATGAAGACCTGGTGGCTCTACGTCACCGCCGTGTTTTTCGTGTCGATGACGCCGGGGCCGAACATGCTCCACGTGATGGTGCAGAGCATCCGCGAGGGCGCCGGCCGCGTGCTGCCCACGACGGCAGGGCTGATGAGCGCGAACCTGTTCTGCCTGATCGCCTCGGCGGCGGGGCTGGGCGCGCTGCTCAAGGCGTCGCCGGGGCTGTACGATGTGCTGCGCTATGCCGGTGTCGCCTATCTGCTGTGGCTGGGCATCAAGGCCTGGCGGGCGCCGGTGGCGGACGCGCATGCCGACGCGCCGCTGCCTGCCCGCCAGACGGTGCGCGCGCGCTACCTCACCGGGCTTGGCACGGGGCTGTCCAACCCCAAGCTGATCGTCTTCGCCGCCGCGCTGTTCCCGCAGTTCCTCGACGTAGGCCGGCCGTTCGTGCCGCAGCTGGCGATCCTCATTGCCACCTTCGCGGTGATCGAGGCCTTCTGGTTCTCGGTCTATGCGCTGGGCGGCCGCTCGCTCGCCGCGTGGCTGGCGCCTGCGCATCGGCAGCGCATGTTCAACCGCGTCACCGGCGGGGTGTTCGTGGCGTTCGGCGCTGCACTGCTCGGCAGCCGGGTGTAGCGTGCCCGCAAATACCTTGACCTGCGAGCCCGTCTGGGGTTCCAGCCACCTCGCACAGTGAACGGAAAACGATGACCACCGATCTCGATACCCTGCGCGGCGAGCTGCTTGCCGCGATCGATGCCGCCACCGCGCTCGATGCGCTGGAGGCGGTGCGCGTCCAGGCGCTCGGCAAGCAGGGCGCGATCACCGGCCTGCTCAAGACGCTCGGCAAGCTCACCCCCGAGGAGCGGCAGGAGCAGGGGCCGCGCATCCATAGCTTGCGCGAAGCCGTCACCGAGGCGCTGGCCACGCGCAAGGCGGCGATGGAACAGGCCGCGCTCGACGCGCGCCTTGCCAGCGAGACGGTGGACATGACGCTGCCGGTCGACGGCGTCGCGCCCGGATCGGTCCACCCGGTTTCCCAGGTGATGGACGAGCTGGCGGAGATCTTCGCCGATCTCGGCTTCGCGGTCGCCACCGGCCCCGAGGTCGAGGACGACTGGCACAATTTCACCGCGCTCAACATCCCGGAGACGCATCCGGCGCGCGCGATGCACGATACCTTCTATCTCGCCGGCGAGCATGAGCAGCCGATGGTGCTGCGCACGCACACCAGCCCCGTGCAGATCCGCACGATGACAAGCCAGAAGCCCCCGATCCGCATCATCGCGCCGGGCCGCGTCTATCGTTCGGATTCGGATGCCACGCACACGCCGATGTTCCACCAGATCGAAGGCCTGGTGATCGACAAGGGCATCACGCTCGGCCACCTGAAATGGACGCTGGAGACCTTCCTCAAGGCGTTCTTCGAGCGCGACGATATCGTGCTGCGCCTGCGCCCCAGCTATTTCCCCTTCACCGAGCCTTCGGCCGAAGTCGATGTCGGCTTCACCTGGAAGGACGGCAAGCGGGTGATCGGCGGCAGCGGCGACGCGCCCGGCGGCGGCTGGATGGAAGTGCTGGGCAGCGGCATGGTGCACCGGCGGGTGATCGAGGCCTGCGGGCTCGATCCGAACGAATGGCAGGGCTTCGCCTTCGGCACCGGCGTCGACCGGCTGGCGATGCTCAAATATGGGATGGACGATTTGCGCCCCTTCTTCGACGGCGATCTGCGCTGGCTCAAGCATTACGGCTTTTCGGCGCTCGACGTGCCCACGCTGAGCGGGGGAGTCGGCGCATGAAGTTCACCCTGCGCTGGCTCAAGGAGCATCTGGAAACCGAAGCCTCGCTGACCGAGATCCTCGAGGCGCTGACCCGTGTCGGTCTCGAAGTCGAGGGCGTCGAGAATCCCGCCGAGCGGCTGGCCGGGTTCCGCGTCGCCCGCGTGCTGACCGCCGAGCGCCACCCCCAGGCCGACAAGCTGCAGGTGCTCAGCGTCGATTTCGGCGAAGGTCCGCTGCAAGTGGTGTGCGGCGCGCCGAACGCGCGGGCAGGGCTGGTCGGCGTGCTGGGCCTGCCCGGCGCGGTGGTGCCGGCCAATGGCATGACGCTCAAGGTCGCGGCGGTGCGCGGCATCGAATCGAACGGCATGATGTGCTCGACCCGCGAGCTGGAGCTGGGCGAGGACCATGACGGCATCATCGAGCTGCCGGTGGACGCGCCGGTCGGCACGGCGTTCGCCGACTATGCGGGGCTGGACGATCCGGTGATCGACGTCTCGATCACGCCCAACCGCCAGGACTGCATGGGCGTGCGCGGCATCGCCCGCGACCTCGCTGCCGCAGGTCTGGGCACGCTCAAGCCGCTCGACGCGGTGTTGGCGGGCCTGCCGGCGATCGTGCCGCAGGGCGCAGGTCCCGACGTGCGCACCGACGACGCAGCGGGCTGCCCGGCCTTTTACGGCCAGGTCGTGCGCGGCGTGAAGAACGGGCCGTCGCCCGACTGGCTGCAGCAACGCCTCAAGGCGGTGGGCCAGAAGCCGATCTCGGCGCTGGTCGACATCACCAACTTCGTGATGTTCGGGCTCGGCCGCCCGCTCCACGTCTATGACATGGCCAAGCTCTCGGGCGGGCTGGTCGCGCGCAAGGCCAAGGACGGCGAGACCGTGCTGGCGCTGAACGGCAAGACCTACACGCTCACCGACGGCATGACCGTAATCGCCGACGACGCAGCCGTGCACGACATCGGCGGCATCATGGGCGGCGAGCATTCGGGCTGTTCGGACGAGACGACCGACGTGCTGATCGAATGCGCCTATTTCGACCCCGAGCACATCGCCCGCACCGGCCAGAAGCTGCTGCTGACCAGCGATGCGCGCACCCGCTTCGAGCGCGGCGTCGATCCCGCATTCCTCGACGAGGGGCTGGCGATCGCCAGCCGGCTGGTGCTGGCGCTGTGCGGCGGTACCCCGAGCGACGTCACCCGCAGCGGCACCCCGCCAAAGGTGGGCGCGGTTGTCGGCTATGATCCGGCGCTGGCGGAAACGCTGGGCGGTCTTGCTGTCCCCGCGACGCAGCAGGTGGAAATCCTGGAAAGCCTGGGCTTCGTCGTGCAGCCGCTGGACGGCAATGGCGATCCGGTCGAACTCGGCGATGGCTTCGAAGCCTTCCGCGTCACCGCGCCAAGCTGGCGCCGCGACGTGGACGGCCCGGCCGACATCGTCGAGGAAGTGATCCGCATCGCCGGCATCGACAACGTGCCCTCGGTGCCGCTGCCGCGCACCCCCGGCGTTGCGACGCCTACCGCTACGCCCGAGCAGAAGCTCGAGCGCAGGATGCGCCGCACCGCCGCCGCGCGCGGGCTGAACGAGGCGATCACCTGGAGCTTCCTCCCCGAAGCCCAGGCCGAAGTGTTCGGCGGCGGCGCCTGGACGCTCGCCAACCCGATCAGCGAGGACATGAAGGTCATGCGCCCCTCGCTGCTGCCCGGCCTGCTGGCAGCGGCGGAGCGCAACCTCAAGCGCGGGGCGACCAGCGTCCGCCTGTTCGAGGTCGGCCGTCGCTATCTGGCGGACAAGGAGCGGCTGACGCTCGGCGTGGTGCTGGCCGGATCCAAGGCCGCGCGCGGCTGGCAGGGCGGCAAGGCCCAGCCCTTCACTGCGTTCGACGCCAAGGCCGAGGCGCTCGCGCTGCTGGAGGCCGCCGGCGCGCCGGTCGGCAATCTGCAGGTGATGGGCGAGGCGGGTGGCGCCTACCATCCCGGCCAGTCGGCAACGCTGCGGCTCGGGCCCAAGAACGTCCTCGCCAGCTTCGGCATGGTGCACCCTAGCGTGCTCAAGGCGTTCGACCTCGACGGCGCGGTAGCGGCGGTGGAGATCCATCTCGACGCGCTGCCGGCCAAGAAGGCCAGCGGCTTCACCCGCCCGGCCTTCACGCCGCCTGCGCTGCAGGCGGTGACGCGCGACTTCGCCTTCCTGGTGCCGACGGCGCTGGCGGCGGGCGACCTCGTCCGCACCGTCAAGGGCGCGGACAAGGCCACGATCGTCGATGCGCGGTTGTTCGACGTCTTCACCGGCCAGGGCGTGCCCGAGGGGCAAAAGAGCCTGGCCATTGAAGTCACGCTGCAACCGGGCGAGAAGAGCTTCACCGATGCGGACCTGAAGGCGGTGGCCGACAAGGTCGTCGTGGCGGCGGCGAAGCTGGGCGCGACCTTGCGAGGATGATGCGATGATCGAGCGGTTCCTACCCGGGCTCGACGCCCTTCTGGCGGAGCCGCTCGACACGCACCGCGTGTCCGTCGCCTTTCCCGGCGACATGGACCCCCATGAACGCGAGGGTCGCTTCGGCGTGTTCCTCGATGCCGAGCTGCGCATCGCCGGGCTGGGCAGCTGCGGCGGCGGCACGCTGATCGAGACGCTCGACGATGGTGGCCAGTGGCGCCCTGCCTGCGCGATCCTCGACGTCGACCTGACCGATCTCGCGCGCGGCCGCGCCTTCTGCCGCGAGGAACTGGTCGCGCTGGGCTGCCCCGAAGGCACGCTGATCCAGTATGACGACCAGGAGGATCGCTGGGACGGCGCGACCTGGGAGCTCAACCAGCCGCGCTCGTTCGACGAGGATATGCTGCCCTATCGCGATAATTGACGCGAAGACTGCAAAAAGGGGGTTGCGCTACCCTGGAACCTCGTTTAGGCGCCGCACCTCCAATGCGCCCGTAGCTCAGCTGGATAGAGCATCAGACTACGAATCTGAGGGTCGGACGTTCGAATCGTTCCGGGCGCACCATTTTCCCCTGACATCGCGATACATGCCTGATCGCCCCCTGGGCGATGATGTTTCGCGTGCTTCCGGCAGGGACGCGGCCGCCGGTGCAGCCGCGCCTCGCCTGGGTCAGTCGCGCGCGCGCGCCAGTTCGCGCCAGCCGATGTCGCGCCGGCAGAAGCCGGTAGGGAAGTCGATGGCGTCGACGCCGCGATAGGCCGCTGCCTGCGCCGTCGCGATGTCCGGCCCGATCGCAGTCACGTTCAGTACCCGGCCGCCGCTCGCCACCAGCATATCGCCCTGAAGCTTGGTGCCGGCATGGAACACCTGCACGCCGCCGGCTTCTGCCGCGTCGATCCCTTCGATGCTGCCGCCGGTCTCCGGCGTGCCCGGATAGCCGCGCGCCGCCATCACCACGGTCAGCGCGGTGTCGGGGCGGAAGCGCGGCGCGGGACGGCCGGCCAGTTCGCCGCGGGCGGTTGCCAGCAGCAGTTCGAGCAGGTCGTCCTCCAGCCGCAGCATCAGCACCTGGCATTCGGGGTCGCCGAACCGGGCGTTATACTCGATCAGCTTCGGGCCGGCCTTGGTGAGCATCAGCCCGGCATAGAGCACGCCCGAATAGGGGATGCCCTCGGCCGCCAGCGCCGCAATGGTCGGCAGGACGATCCGCTCCATCGCCGCGCGCTCCAGCGCCGGGGTGAGCACCGGCGCGGGGCTGTACGCGCCCATCCCGCCGGTGTTCGGCCCGACATCGCCCTCGCCGACGCGCTTGTGGTCCTGCGCCGATCCGAAGAGCACCGCATCCGTGCCGTCGGTGATCACGAACAGGCTGGCTTCCTCGCCGTCGAGGAATTCCTCGATCACCGCGCTGGCGCCCGCATCGGCGAAGATCGCGGTGAGCGCGCCGACCGCCTCGTCGCGGGTCATCGCCACCGTCACGCCCTTGCCGGCAGCGAGGCCGTCAGCCTTCACCACCACCGGCAGGCCGAACGGTTCGAGCGCCGCCAGCGCCTCTTCGAGCCCGTGGACGCGGACATAGCCCGCGGTGGGGATGTTCGCGCGGGCGCAGAGATCCTTGGTGAAGCCCTTCGATCCTTCCAGCTGCGCCGGCAGACGATTGGGCCCGAACACCGGAATGCCGGCCGCGCGCAGCGCATCGCCCACGCCGGCTACCAGCGGCGCCTCGGGGCCCACGATGACCAGGCCGATGCCGTGTTCGCGCGCGAAGGCGAGCACCGCCGCAGGATCGGTCGCTGCGAGGTCGACGCACGACGCATGCGCCGCTATGCCCGGATTGCCCGGTGCGGCGAAAAGCTGCGTCAGCAGCGGCGATTGCGCGAGCTTCCAGGCGAGCGCATGTTCGCGCCCCCCCGAACCCAGTAGCAGGACGTTCATGGCCGACCCCTTATTCGAGACATCATCGGCGCGGCTCGTAGCCGAGGCGGTGCCCGGGGACAACGCGGCGCCGATGAGCGTCAGCGAACTCTCCGGCCGGCTGAAGCGGATGGTGGAGGGCGAGTTCGGCCATGTCCGCCTGCGCGGCGAGATTTCGGGCTGGAAGCGCGCCGCCTCCGGCCACGCCTATCTGGCGCTCAAGGACATGGACGCGGTGATCGACGGGGTGATCTGGCGCGGGGCGGCATCGGCGCTGCCGTTCCAGCCGCAGGACGGGCTGGAGGTGATCGCCACCGGCAAGCTCACCATCTATCCCGGCCGTTCCAAATACCAGATCGTCATCGAGCGGATGGAACTGGCCGGGGAAGGCGCGCTGATGGCGCTGCTCGAAAAGCTCAAGGCGAAGCTTGCGGGCGAGGGACTGTTCGATCGCGAGCGGAAAAAGCCGCTCCCCTACATGCCCCGCGTGATCGGCGTGGTCACATCGCCCACCGGCGCGGTGATCCGCGACATCCTGCATCGGCTGGAGGATCGCTTCCCCAGCCATGTCCTCGTCTGGCCGGTGAAGGTGCAGGGCGACGGTTCGGCACAGGAAATCGCGCGTGCGGTGCGCGGTTTCGACGCGATCCAGCCGGGCGGCCCGGTGCCGCGCCCGGATCTGGTGATCGTCGCGCGCGGCGGCGGCTCGGTCGAGGATCTATGGTCGTTCAACGAGGAAGTCGTCGTCCGCGCGGTGGCGGAATGCGCGATCCCGATCATCTCGGCGGTCGGGCACGAGACCGATACCACGCTGTGCGACTTCGCTGCCGATCTGCGCGCGCCAACGCCCACGGCCGCCGCCGAAATCGCGGTGCCGGTGCTCGCCGACGTCCGTCACGGCATCGCCACGCTGGCGCACCGCACCGAACGCTGCGTGCGCCGCTATCACGAGCGCGCCGGCGAGCAGCTGGCGGCGCTGGTCCGCGTGCTGCCGCGCCGCGACGCGTTGCTGGGTCCGCAGCGCCAGCGGCTCGACGATGCGGGCGCGCGGCTCGGGCTGGGGCTCGAACGCCGGGTGACGGTGGCGCGCGGCCAGCTCGATCGTGCGGGCGCGGCGCTGCGCCCGGCCACGCTCGAACAGAGGCTGGCTACCGCGCGACAGCGGCTGGGCGCCCTCGCGCTGGATCGCGCCGCCGATCGCGAGCTGGCGGCGCTGCGCCAGCGCTTCGCCCGCCCGGCCGAGGCGCTGAAGCCGGCGTCGCTCGAACGTCGTTTCGCGATTGCCGCCGAGCGGCTGGCCGCGATCGGCCGGCATCTCGAACTGCTCGATCCCGAATTGCCGCTCAAGAAGGGTTATGCCTGGGTGGAGGGGCGCGGCACCGGCAAGGTCGTCGCCTCGGCCGAGGATGCGCGCGCGGCGCAGGCCGTGACGCTGCATTTCGCCGACGGTTCGGTGGATGCCCGGGTTGAGCGCGGCGCGGGCAAGGCCTATGCTGCGCCCAAGCCCGAACAGCCGACGCTGCTGTGAGGCGCATCCAACCCACTCGAAAGCAGGAATGGCGCCGCCCATGCTGATGTCCAACACCGCCCGCGTCGCCAAGCTGCACTATATGGCCAACGGCTTCCGCGTCCTGTCGCCCGGCGACCATGTGCTGTGCGCAGTCACCGGCGAGCGCATCCCCGTCGACTCGCTGCGCTACTGGAGCGTCGCGCGGCAGGAAGCCTATGCCACGCCCGAGGCGGCGACCAAGGCGCTGCTCGAAGCATGATCGATCGGCGGCGGTTCGCCGCGGCGATGCTGGCGACGACGCTCATGGCGCGGACCGCGCGGGCGGGCGGGGATCCCTTCGCGCTGGACGGGCATTTCGAGCAGGGCGGCATCGCCCGCGGGCAGCTTCCCGCCGGCGCATCGGATCTGCGCTTCAACGACCAGCCGGTTCCCGTAGCGGCAGATCGCCGCTTCCTGATCGCCTTTGATCGCGACGCGCCGGCGGCGGCGGTGCTGGCGGCGACGGGCAGCGGCGGCCATGCGCTCCGCGCGGACCTTGCGATCGCGCCGCGCGCCTGGAACATCTCGCGGCTGGACCAGCTTCCCAAATATCCCGTGCCGAGTGCCGAGTTCGAAGCCCGGCGTCCTGCCGAGCTTGCCCGAATCGCGGCGGCGCGTGCGAAGCAGACCCTCGCCGAGGGGTGGCGGCAGCGCTTCGCGTGGCCGGCAACGGGTCGCATCTCGACCCTGTTCGGTTCGCAGCGCATCTATGCGGGTGAGCCGGGTGCCTATCATTCGGGCATCGACATCGCCCTGCCGACCGGCACGCCGGTCCGTGCGCCGGCCGACGGGGCGGTGATCCTCGCCGCCGAGGCGCCCTTCACGCTGGAGGGCAATCTCCTGATGCTGGACCATGGCATGGGGCTGTCGAGCGCCTTTCTGCACCTGTCGCGGATCGACGTGGCGGAGGGGGTTGTGGTCCGTCAGGGCCAGCTGCTCGGCGCGGTGGGCGCGACCGGCCGCGCCACGGGGCCGCATTTGCACTGGGGGATGATGTGGCGCGGCGCGCGGATCGACCCGCTGCTTGCAGCGGGGGCGATGCCTGCCTGAATTCTGTACAATGCTGCCATGCCCAGCGAAACTTTGTAACAATCCAGCGCGGATTTGTCGCAATTTCCTGTGCTAAGATGTGGCTTTTAAGCGACAGTTTCGTGAAACCGTAAACATCGTCAATAGCGTCGCTTTACAACACTCAAGCTTAGCTGCTTCCTTCTGCCGCAAGCTCTTCCTGCCGGTCCGACCGAAGGAAGAGCCGGGGAGACATTCCGGGGACCGACGCTTTTTGTTCGTGGCCTCGGTAGAAAGAGGTACTTGCATGAAGAATATGCACATGATGCTGCGGGGAGGCTGTGCGCTTTCCGCAGTTGTTGTTGCTGGCGCGCTGTTTGCGGCGCCTGCCATGGCGCAAGACACCACCGCCGTTCCGGGAAGCGGCGCTACCAGTGACGGGCCGCAGGAGATCCTCGTCACGGGCTCGCGCATCCCGCAGCCGAACCTTGAATCGGTCAGCCCGGTCACGGTGGTCAGCAGCCAAGACCTCAAGCTGCAGGGCATCACCCGCGTCGAGGACATGCTGAACTCGCTGCCGCAGGTGTTTGCCGGCCAGTCGAGCACGGTCTCGAACGGCGCGAGCGGCGCCGCCACCGTCGATCTTCGCGGCCTTGGCCCGCAGCGGACGCTGGTGCTGATCAACGGCCGTCGCCTGATGCCGGGCGATCCGACGACCTCCGCGGCCGACCTCAACGCGATCCCGGAAGCGCTGGTGAAGCGCGTGGAAGTGCTGACGGGCGGCGCATCGTCGACCTATGGTGCGGACGCGGTCGCCGGTGTCGTGAACTTCGTGATGGACACCGATTTCACCGGTATCCGCCTCGACGGCCAGTACAGCCTGTACCAGCACAACAACAGCAACGACATCACGCCGCCGCTGCTCGATGCGCGCACCAAGGCCGGCTTCTCCGGCTTCGGCTATCCCACGGGCAGCGTCACCGACGGTGGCACGGTCAACGCGACGCTGTCGGTTGGCGCCAAGTTCGACGACGATCGCGGCCATGCGGTCGCCTATTTCGGATACCGCAAGGTCGACGCCGTGGTTCAGTCGAACCGCGACTACAGCGCCTGCACCATCCAGAATGCGAACGCGACGGCGCTGCAGTGCGGCGGTTCGTCAACGTCCGCGCCGGGCAACATCGTGCTGTACAATGACGGCACCTCGACCTTCTTCCAGATCGGCAGCGGCCGCACCCTGCAGCCGGGCCGTACCCGCTATAATTTCGCGCCAACCAACTATTTCCAGCGCCCGGACGAACGCTACACCGGCGGCGCCTTCGTGAACTACGAAGTCAGCGATGCGCTGCATCCCTATCTCGAGTTCAACTTCATGGACGATCGCTCGGTCGCGCAGATTGCGCCGTCGGGTGACTTCGGCAACACGCTGACGATCAATTGCGACAACCCGCTGATGTCGGCGCAGCAGAAGTCGGTCGTCTGCGCGAACGAGAATCTGATCAACGGTTTCCTCGGCAACTTCCCGTTGACGGCGGTCTCCAACCCGGGTCCGGGCGCGCTCACCTATATCGATCCGACCACTGGCCAGCCTTACAACAAGGCCTTTTTCCAGCTGCTTCGCCGCAACGTCGAAGGCGGTCCGCGCGCGGCCGACTTCGGCCACACCCAGTATCGCGGCGTGATCGGCGCCAAGGGCGCGCTGGGCGAAGCCTGGAACTACGACGCTTATTACCAGTATGGCCGCACGATCTACTCGCAGATCTACAGCAACGAGTTCTCGGTCCGGAAGCTCAACAACGCGCTGGACGTCGTCAACGTCAACGGCACGCCGACCTGCCGTTCGGTGACCACGGGCGCCGATCCGAACTGCGTACCGTACGACATCTTCGGCGGCCTCAGCACCGTGACGCCGGCGGCGGTCAACTACCTGTCGGCGACCGGTTTCCAGCACGGCACCGTGTCGGAGCAGGTGGCGAGCGGCTCGATCACCGGCGATCTCGGCAACTATGGCATCAAGACCCCCTGGGCGGATCGCGGCGCCGTGGTCAACCTCGGCGTCGAATATCGTCGCGAGGCGCTGGAACTGAAGGTTGACGAAGGTTTCGCGACCGGCGACCTGACCGGCCAAGGTGGCGCTACGCTGCCGATCTCGGGCAGCTACCGCGTTACTGAAGGGTTCGGCGAAGCGCAGGTCCCGCTGGTCAACAAGAACTTCGTGTACGACCTGTCCTTCGTGGGCGGCTATCGCTTCTCGCACTATGAGATCAGCAACGGCCGGTCGTTCAACACCAATACCTACAAGCTGGGTCTCGAATTCGCGCCGGTACGTGCGGTCCGCTTCCGCGGCAGCTACAACCGCGCGGTTCGTGCGCCCAACCTGCAGGAACTGTTCTCGGTCCAGCATGTTGCGCTCGACGGCTCGACCGATCCGTGCTCGGACCGCGTGCTCACCGCGGCCGACAGGGGCTGCCTTGCGCAGGGCCTGTCGATCGGCCAGCGCGTCGCCTCGAACCCGGCCGGCCAGTATAACGGCCTGATCGGCGGCAACGACCAGCTGACCCCGGAAATCGCCACCACCAAGTCGTTCGGTGTGATCTTCCAGCCCGATTTCATTCCGGGCCTGAACCTGAGCGTCGACTATTTCGACATCAAGGTGCGCGGTGCGATCCAAGGCTTCGGTGCCGACGCGATCCTGGCAAGTTGCACGAACACGCTCAATCCGAAGGCGTGTGCGCTGATCAAGCGCAACCCCGTCACGGGTTCGCTGTGGCTGACCAACGACGGCTATGTGAACGACATCTCGAGCAATGTCGGCCGGGTCCAGACCAAGGGCATCGATGTCAATTTCGGGTATACGCGCAATATCAGCGGCGTAGGCAACTTCAGCTTCACCATGATCGGCACGTATCTGGACAGCTACGAGATCAACAACGGGCTGACCGACTCGTATGACTGTGCCGGCTACTACGGCACGAAGTGCAGCACCCTGACGTCGACGCCCTCGGCCCCGAACCCGCGCTGGCGCCACAAGGCGCGCCTGAGCTACACGTCGCCTGCCGGCATCGGCGCCTCGCTGCAGTGGCGCTACATCGATCCGGTCAAGGTCGACCTGTCGAGCAACGACGAGACGCTGAAGGGCAATTATTTCAACTTCGGCTCTCGCCTGGGTGCCCAGAGCTACTTCGATCTGGCGCTGACCTTCGCTCCGACCAAGCGGTACACGCTGCGTCTCGGCGTGAACAACCTGCTCGATCGCGAGCCGCCGCTGGTCGGTTCGGGCGATGCCGCGGGCAATGCTTCGGCCTGCCCGACCGGTCCCTGCAACGGCAACACCTATCCGGCGGTCTACGATGCGCTCGGCCGGTACGTCTTCGCGGGTGCGACCATCAACTTCTAACGCACCTCAATGTCGCTAGAGATGGGGCGGCGCGCCGTTGGAGCGCCGCCCATTTTTTTGTCCGACGAAGATTTCGCCGCTAGGATTTGCCCATGACCCGCCCCGCACCCCCGCTGACTGCCGACGAGACGACGGAGCTTCGCGCCATCCTTTCGCTGGCCTCGCGGGGAGATGTCGCCGGCGCGCGCGGCCGAGCCGAGCGACTCTATCGGAATGCCGGCGCGCCAGCGGTGGTCGCGGGGCTGGTGGGTGCGCTATGCTGCCAGATGGGCGATCTCGCAGCGGGCATCGGATTTCTGCGCACGGCGCACGTCGACGCGCCGGCCGACGTGGGCGTCGCCGTGAACCTGTTGCGCGCCTTGTCGGACGCCGGCGCCTTGGACGAAGCGCAGGCACTGGCGAACAATATCGACCCGCGCGCCGATCCGTCGGGGCGCCTGTGGCGCGCCTTCGGCTATGTCGCGCAGCGGCGCGAAGACTATGCGATGGCCGAGGCCTGCTACGCCGCGGTCGTCGCGGCGTTTCCCGAGGATGCGGAGAGCTGGAACAACCTGGGCAATGCCCGTGCCGACCAGGGTGATGCACCGGGAGCTGTCGAGGCGCTCACCCGCGCGGCTGCGCTTTCGCCTGCCGCGCCCATTCGGCTGAACCTGGCGAGCGCGCTGGCGCAGGCGGACCGGGCGGAGGAAGCCGTCGCCCTGCTGGCCCAGTGTGCCCGTGCGTTTCCGGCAGATGCCAAGCCCCTGGCGGAACTGGCGGCCCTGTCGAAGCAACTGGGACGGCCCGACCAAGCGATCGCGGCGCTGGAGGAGGCTGTGGGCCGGGATCCCGCCAATGTCGAACTACGCCTGGCGCTCGCCAGCGAACGGTTCGATCAATGGGATGCTGACGGCGCGGAAGCGGTAATCGCGGACATACTGCACGTGCGTCCGGACCATGCCGAGGCGCTCATCATGAAGGGGCTGCTGCTCGAACATCGGAACCGCGAGGAAGAGCTGCCTGCACTGCTCGAGGCGGCCCGTGCGAATGGCAGCGATCCCAGTGCGCAAGCCTTTCTGGAAGCACTGCTCTGTCGTCGCGAGAAGCGGTTCGCCGAGGGGCTGGCGGCGCTTGCGCGCGTTCCCGAGATCATCGAACCCATCCGCAGCGCGCAGCTCGCCGGCCAGTTCTACGACGGGCTGGGGGCGTATGACGATGCCTTCGCCAGCTTCCAGCGGATGAATGCCTTGCTCGCGGCCGATCCGTCCGACCCGCTATCCCGCGCAGCGACGACGCGAGCAGCCCTCGCGGCGGACGATGCGCTGCTGGATGCGGACTGGGTCCGCACCTGGCGCCCGATTGCCCATCTGGAAACGCGTCGCGTGGCGTTCCTGCTGGGCTTTCCGCGATCGGGTACCACGCTGCTCGACACGATGTTGATGGGCCATCCCGACGTGCAGGTTCTCGAGGAGCAACCGCCGCTTCGCCTGGTCGAGGAAGCAGCGGGCGGTCTCGCCGGCTTGGCGGCATTGACCGACGCGGATGCGAAGCAGTTCCGCGAGCGCTATTACGCGGAAGTCGAGCGATTGGCACCGCACAGGCCGGGCGCCTTGCTGGTGGACAAGTCTCCGCTCCACCTGCTGCGGCTTCCGCTGATCCGGCGCCTCTTCCCCGATGCGCCCGTCATTCTCGCCCTTCGGCATCCCTGCGACGTCGTGCTGAGCTGTTTCATCACCAACTTCCGCCTGAACAACGCGATGGCCAATTTCCTCACGCTGGAGACGGCGGCGGCCTTTTATGCGGAAGCCTTCGCCTATTGGTCGAAAGCGGCTTCGCTGCTGCCCGGCCCGGTGCACCCTGTCGCCTATGAGGCGATGATCGCGGCCCCCGAGGAGACGTTGCGGCCGTTGTTCGAGGCGCTGGGGCTCGGGTGGCAGGAGTGCGTGCTTGCGCATCGCGAAACCGCGCGGAAACGCGGGGTGATCTCGACGGCCAGCTATGCGCAGGTGACCGAGCCGCTGTACCGGCGGGCCATCGGACGCTGGGAACGCTACCAACGGCACCTGGCGCCGGTGTCCGAGGTGCTGCAGCCATGGGTTGAGCGATTCGGCTACGCGCCGCGCTGATCGGCGCGATGCGCCGGTCCAAGCTTGCGCGCGCGACCGTTTCCGAAGGGGTGGGGCGAGAATGCCGCGGAAAGCCCAGGCCTTTCTGCAGCGGCTCCCCCGCTTCATCCGTGGGAATATCTTGCGAACGCTCACACTTGTGCGCATTTTTTGAGCAGATTGTTGCGCCGCGCAACATAATGTTGCGCACTGTGTGACATGTGGGACAGGACATGTCTTAACTGTTGCAAAATGGAGACGTTTTCGTCCCATCATGGCCTCGAAATGAATGGAAGCTTTACGAGGACGGCGTTCCTTGCTTCCTTAGACCCATCTCTACCAGCCGGGCATGAGGCGCGGCGGGTGGAAGGGGAGACAATCCCGGCCTTGGGGAACGCAGCCGGGAAAAAACGAGGGACACCCATGAAGAAGATACAGAAGCGTTTGCGGACCGGGACCGCGCTGTCGGCGCTGGTTCTGGCGGGCGCAGGCGTGTTCGCCGGCATGCCGGCTTTCGCGCAGGATACCGCAGCTACCCCCACGCAGGAGGAAGCGCCGGCCGGTCAGGACATCGTTGTCACCGGTTCGCGCATCGCACGTCCGAATCTCGAAGGCTCCTCGCCGGTGACCGTGGTCACGGCCGATCAGCTGACGCAGACCGCGCGCATCTCGATCGGCGACGTCCTCAATGACCTGCCGCAGGTTCGCAGCACGTTCAGCCAGCAGAATTCGTCGCGCTTCCTCGGCACCGGCGGCCTCAGCCTGCTCGACCTGTACGGTCTCGGCACGCAGCGCACGCTGGTGCTGGTCAACGGTCGTCGTCACGTCGGCTCGGACATCCTGAACAATGCCGTTTCGCCCGATCTGAACACCTTCCCGACCGACCTGATCGAAGATGTGCAGATCACGACCGGCGGCAACTCGGCGGTGTACGGTTCGGACGCCATTGCGGGCGTGGTCAACTTCAAGCTGAAGGAAGACTTCGAAGGTGTCCAGATGCGGGGCCAGGGAGCGATCACCAGCCGCAGTGACGCCGGCAGCTATTCGGCAAGCCTCGTGGCAGGCAAGAACTTCGCAGGCGGTCGCGGCAACCTCGCCGTCGATCTCGAATATGCGCATCAGAACGACCTGTTCGCATCGGATCGCAGCTATTTCGCGCGCAACGACACGCTGCTGACCGTCGACACCGACCCGCCCGGCCTGCCGAACGGCTCGGACGGCGTCCCCGACAACGTCTTCTTCCGCGATGTGCGCAGTGCGTCGATCTACAGCGGCGGTCTCATTTCCTTCGCGCCTTCGACCGCTTCCGGCGCGGCGCCCTGTGGTCGCGACAGCCAGACGAGCGCAACGTTCCCGAACGGCCGGCCGTTCACCTGTAACTATGTGTTCGCTTCGAATGGCGACCTGATCCTGCAGACCGGCTCGCGCGTCGGCCTTCAGAATGCAACCACGGCGAGCGTGAACCCGACGACCATCACCAACACGACGCCGGGCGGTTCGTTCATCGGTGGCAACGGCAACACCCGCCGTGAGGACCAGCTGGTTCAGCTGCTGCCGCGCCTTGATCGCTACGCGGTCAACGTCATCGGGCACTTCGACATTTCCAGCGCCTTCGTGCCGTTCGTCGAAGCCAAGTATGTGCGGACGGATTCCTTCAGTGCCGGCGGTTCGGGCCCTGCCTTCTTCACCGGCGGTACCATCGACGCCCTGTACGAGCGTCCGCGACTCGACAACCCCTATCTGTCGACCCAGGCGCGGACTACCATCACCAACGCGCTGGTCGCCAGCGGTGTCGCGCCCGGCAGCATCACCGACGCCACGCGCTTCGTTCTCCGCAAGAACCTGACCGATCTCGGCATGCGTTCGGAAGCGGCACGTCGCGAAACCTTCCGCGTCGTGGGCGGCGTTCGCGGCGACCTCGGCTCTAGCTTCCGCTACGAAGTCGCGGGCAACTACGGCCAGTTCACCGAGAACACCCGCGTGCTCGGCAACGTGAACACGCAGCGTCTCGCACTCGCCCTGGACTCGACGCGGAACGCGTCCGGCCAAATCGTCTGCGCCTCGCAGATCGATCCGAGCCGCGCCGAAGATTTCGTCGGCAACGACGCAATCCTCCAGAGGGACATCGCCGGCTGTAAGCCGCTGAACCCGTTCGGGGTCGGCAACATTTCGCAGGATGCCAAGAACTACGTCCTGCAAGACACGGTTTCGCGCGGCAAGATCACCCAGCTGGACTTCACCGGCTTCGTTTCGGGCGATAGCAGCAGCTTCTTCAGCCTCCCGGGCGGTCCGGTCGGCGTTGCGCTGGGTGGTGAGTATCGCCGCGAGACGGCGTTCTTCAAGGCGGACCCGCTCGTCGAGGCAGGCTACACCTTCTACAACGCGCTGGCCGAATTTAACCCGCCGTCGTTCGAGGTGAAGGAGGCGTTCGGCGAAATCAACGTGCCGCTGCTGAAGGACATCTTCCTGATCCACAGCCTCAACGCCCATGCTTCGGCGCGCGTGTCCGATTACAAGGGTGGGGCCGGCACCGTCTGGGCGTACAACTTCGATGGCGTCTACAGCCCCGTGAAGGGCGTTACGCTCCGCGCCGCCTATTCGCGGTCGGTACGCGCACCGAATCTGACGGAGCTGTACTCGGCTGCGGGTCAGAACTTCGCGCCCGGTTTCAGCGACCCGTGCGCGCAGGCCAACCTCGCGCTTGGCACGCAGTATCGTGCAGCCAACTGCGCGGCGACCGTGGGTGGCGCGTTCAACTACAACTACGCCCAGTCGCTGGAGACGGTGTCGTCGGGCAACGCCAATCTCGGCGCAGAAAAGTCCGACTCCTACACCTATGGCGTGGTGTTGCAGCCGGCGCTGGTCCCGGGCCTCTCGCTGTCGGTTGATTACTACAACATCGCCGTCAACGATGTGATCACGGCGCCGAGCGCACAGCAGATCGTCAACGCCTGCTATGACTCGCCGACCACCGGCAACCAGTTCTGCAGCCTGTTCCAGCGCGACGACGCCGCAGGTACGCAGACCGGCACCGGGTTTCGGATCCTCGAAGGCAGCCTGATCCAGTCGCCGCTCAACTATGCGCAGCTGAAGGTGCGCGGCATCAACGCTGATTTTTCGTATTCCTACAAGTTCTCGCCGGAGAATACCCTTGGGCTGCGTGTGGTCTACACGCACCAGATCACGAACGAAGCGTTCCTGGATCCGACCCAGCCGGGCTTTGCCGACAATTATCGCGGTGAAGTCGGTGATCCGCGCGATGCAATGAACGTCAATGTCGACGGCAAGTTCGGCAAGTTCTACTTCGGCTATCAGCTGCGCTATCTCAGCAAGATGGCAGCGACCTCGATCGAGTCGCTCGAGGCGTTCCAGGGGCGTCCGGCGACCAATGTCGATTTCGCCGACATCCCTTGGTATCGTGCGATGACCTATCATGATCTGCGTGTCGGCGTTTCCATCCGTCCGAAGCAGCAGTTCTTCCTGGGCGTCGACAACCTCACCGACGAGCGTCCGCCGCTCGGTTCCACCGGCATCGGTGGCGGTTCGGGTATCTATGACAATATCGGTCGTCGCTTCTATGCGGGCTTCAACGTGAAGTTCTGATCGAGCGGCAACGCTGCTAACGACAGGGGAGCGGGCTTGCCCGCTCCCCATTTTTTTTGGAAGTTGCCATGGCATCCGACTATTCCGACGCCTCCGTGGATCAGCTGTTGCAGCAGCGAGACGTGTCGGCGGCAGTGGCGTTGGTTGAGAAAGCCAGCGCGGCCGGCGTACGCGATGCCTGTTTCCGCCTGGCGATGTGGCTGCTTGCGGGGGCGCCGATTGCGCGGGACTTGCCGCGCGCGATCGAGGCGCTGCACGGCGCCGCTCTGGCCGGACATGCGGATGCGGCGCTGATGGAGGCCGCGCTCGTCGCAAATGGCGCGGCGGCGACGCCCGACTGGGCGCGCGCGCTCCAACTGCTACGGGCGGCGGCCGACAAGGCCAATGCGGTTGCGCGACAGCATCTCCTGCTGCTCGACGAGATGGCGCTGAGCGACGCAGGTCATCCTTTGACGCTGCCCGCGCCCGAGGTGTTGCACGATGCCCCGCGGATCGTGCGGTTGCCGAAGCTGCTCACGCCGGCCGAGTGCGAGCATCTCGCAATGTCGGCGGCGGATCTGCTGCAGCCTGCCATGGTCTTTGATCCCAAGACCAACCGCATGGTCAACCATCCGGTGCGAACCTCGGACAATGCGGTGATCGGGCCGACCCGCGAGAGCCTGGTCGTCCAAGCGATCCTGCGCCGCGTCGCGGCCGCAACCGGCACCGATGTCGGCCAAGGCGAGCCCGTATCGCTGCTCCGCTATTCGCCCGGCCAGCAATATCGGCCCCATCTCGATACTATCAACGGATCCACGAACCAGCGCATCAAGACTGTGCTGCTCTACCTGAACGAGGGGTTCGCAGGCGGCGAGACGCGATTCGAGCTTCTCGGCATCGACGTGGTCGCTCGCGGTGGCGACGCGTTGGTCTTCGATAATGTGCTGGAAGACGGGCGCCCCGATCCTCGGTCACGCCACGCCGGCCTGCCGGTACGCGCCGGTGCGAAATGGGTCGCCACGCGCTGGATCCGCGCTGCCCCCTATTCGCCTTGGGACCAGAACTAGGGGGGAGGGCCACGGGGACGCAGCCCTCCCGTCTTTCACGCAACGCGCAACGTCAGCGCCCCGTCGCCTTCGTCGACATGCACCGTCGATCCGTCCTTCACTTCCCCGCGCAGGATCAGGTCCGCCAGCGGATCCTGCAGGTAGCGCTGCACCGCCCGCTTGAGCGGCCGTGCACCGTACACCGGATCATAGCCCACCCGGCCCAGCCACTCGCGCGCCGCCGGCGTCAGGTCGATCGTCACCTTGCGGTCCTTGAGCAGCTTGCCCACGCGGCCGACCTGGATGTCGACGATCGGCGCCATATGGTCCGCGCCAAGCCGGTGGAACAGGATGATCTCGTCCAGCCGGTTGAGGAATTCGGGCCGGAAATGCGCCCGCACCACGTCCATCACCTGCGGCTCGACCTCCTCTACCGGCTGGCCGTCGGCCAGGTTGGTGAGGAACTGGCTGCCCAGGTTCGAGGTGAGGATCACGATCGTGTTTGAGAAATCCACCATGCGGCCCTGGCCGTCGGTCAGGCGGCCGTCGTCGAGCACCTGGAGGAGGATGTTGAACACGTCGCCATGCGCCTTCTCCACCTCGTCGAACAGCACCACCTGATAGGGGCGCCGGCGCACCGCCTCGGTGAGCACGCCGCCCTCTTCATAACCGACATAGCCCGGAGGGGCGCCGATCAGCCGCGCGACCGCGTGCTTCTCCATGAATTCGCTCATGTCGATGCGCACCATCGCGTTGGGATCGTCGAACAGGAACTCGGCGAGCGCCTTGGTCAGCTCGGTCTTGCCCACGCCCGTCGGGCCGAGGAAGAGGAACGAGCCCAAAGGCCGGTTCGGATCCTGCAGCCCAGCGCGGCTCCGGCGCACGGCGGTGGAGACTGCCTTTACCGCATCGGCCTGGCCGATCACCCGCTTGCCCAGCTGCTCCTCCATGTGGAGCAGTTTCTCGCGCTCGCCCTCCAGCATCCGTTCCATCGGAATGCCGGTCCAGCGCGCGACCACGCCGGCGATGTCGTCCGCGGTCACTTCCTCGCGCAGCATCGCGCCCTTGGTGACGTTCTGCGCCTCGTCGAGCTGGCGGGTGAGCTGGGGGATCACGCCGTAGGACAGCTCGCCGGCACGTGCGAGGTCGCCGCCACGCTGCGCCTGTTCCAGTTCCAGTCGCGCCTGGTCGAGCTGGCCCTTGAGCACCGCCTCGGCGTTGATCTTGTCCTTCTCCGCCTGCCAGCGCGTGGTCAGCTCGGCCGATTGCTGTTCGAGATTGGCGAGATCCTCCTCCAGCGTGGCGAGCCGGTCGCGCGAGGCTTCGTCGGTCTCGCGCTTCAGCGCCTCGCGCTCGATCTTGAGCTGGATGATCCGCCGGTCGAGCGTCTCGATCTCCTCGGGCTTGCTCTCCACTTCCATGCGGATGCGGCTGGCGGCCTCGTCCATCAGGTCGATCGCCTTGTCGGGCAGGAAGCGGTCGGCGATGTAGCGGTTGGAGAGCGTGGCCGCCGCGACGATCGCCGCATCGGTGATCCGCACGCCGTGGTGCAGCTCATACTTCTCCTTGAGACCGCGCAGGATCGAGATCGTGTCCTCGACCGTGGGCTCGCCGACGAACACCGGCTGGAACCGCCGCTGGAGCGCGGGGTCCTTCTCGACATGCTTCTGATACTCGTCGAGCGTGGTCGCGCCGATGCAGTGCAACTCGCCGCGCGCGAGCGCGGGCTTGAGCAGATTGCCGGCGTCCATCGCGCCTTCGGCTTTCCCAGCGCCGATCAGCGTGTGCATCTCGTCGATGAACAGTACGACATGGCCCTCGGCGGCCTTCACCTCGTCGAGCACGCCCTTCAGGCGCTCCTCGAACTCGCCGCGATACTTCGCGCCGGCGATCAGCGACCCCATGTCGAGGGCCATCAGCGTGCGGTCCTTCAGCGTATCGGGCACGTCGCCATTGGCGATGCGCAGCGCGAGCCCCTCGGCGATCGCGGTCTTGCCGACGCCGGGCTCGCCGATCAGCACCGGGTTGTTCTTGGTGCGGCGGGCGAGGATCTGGATGGTGCGGCGGATTTCCTCGTCGCGGCCGATCACCGGATCGAGCTTGCCGGCGCGCGCCGCCTCGGTCAGGTCGCGGGCGAACTTCTTGAGCGCATCATACCGGTCTTCCGCGGACGCGGTGTCGGCGGTACGGCCGCCGCGCATGGCGTTGATCGCAGTGTTGAGCGCCTCGGGCTTCGCATTCGCGGCCTGCAGCGCCTTGCCGGCGGCGGTGTTGAGGCTCAGCGCCAGCGCGACCAGCAGCCGCTCGACGGTGACGAAGCTGTCGCCCGCCTTGGCACCGATCGTCTCGGCCTGGTCGAGCACACGGACGAGGTCATTGTCGAGGCCCGGGGTCGATTGCGCGCCCGAACCGCTGACGGACGGGATCTTCGACAGCGCGAGGTCGGTCTCGCTCAGCGCGCGCTTGGCGTCGCCGCCCGCCGCCTGGATCAGGCCGCTGGCCATGCCCTGCTCGTCCTCGAGCAGCGCCTTCAGCAGGTGTTCGGGGCTGATCCGCTGGTGGTTCATGCGGATCGCCACGGTCTGCGCCGATTGCAGGAAGCCTTTGGCGCGGTCGGTGAATTTTTCGAGGTTCATGCCTGATCCCTGTTCGAATGTGACCAGCAGATAGTGTTGCAAATTCGCAACACAAGAGGGGACTCTTGCGTGCCTTGCGATCCCTGCACCCGCCAAGGAATACCGGAAATGCGGAGTTTTCCGAGCGTTAACCGCGGCGTCACCGAAATGTCGCGGAAGCGCCGCGATTCTGCAATCGGAACAGCCCGATGTTGCAACGCAGCGCGCGTAGCGGCCGCAAAGCACGGGGCGAGGGGTCCGGTGCTTTCCCAAGGGGATTCATGCGCATGCGCATCCGTATGCTTGCCGCCGGCCTGCTTGCCGGCACGTCGCTCTTCACCGCCGGCGCCGCCTTCGCGCAAACCGCACCCGCCGCCACCCTCGTCGACGACACCGCCCCGCAGAGCGGCGGCGACGAGATCGTGGTGATCGGCAAGGGCGAAACCCGCCAGATCCAGACCCTCACCCAGAGCGACATCGCGCTGCTCGCCCCGGGCACCAGCCCGCTCAAGGCTATCGAGAAGCTGCCGGGCGTGAATTTCCAGGGTGCGGACCCGTTCGGTTCCTATGAATGGGCCGGCCGTATCTCGATCCGCAGCTTCAACCAGAACCAGCTCGGCTATACGCTGGACGGCATCCCGCTCGGCGACGCGAGCTACGGCAACGTCAACGGCCTGCACATCAGCCGCGCAATCATCAGCGAGAACATCGCCGAGACGCGGGTGGCGCAGGGCTCGGGATCAATCGATACCCAGGCGACCAACAATCTCGGCGGCACGCTGGAGTTCCTGTCGAGCGACCCCAGGGAGAAGCTGGGCGCCGAACTGAACGCCACCGGCGGTAGCGACAGCTTCTGGCGCCTGTTCGGCCGCATCGATACGGGCGAGCTGACGCCGGGCGGCACCCGTGCCTATGTGTCCTACCTCCACTCGGATACTGATAAGTGGAAGGGCTGGGGCTCGCAGCGCATCAACCAGGTCAATGCCAAGGTCGTAACCCCGCTTACCCTCGAGCTGCGCGCCGTCGGCACCTTCGACTTTTCGGATCGTCGCGAGAACGACTATCAGGACATGTCGCTCGATATGATCAAGCGGCTGGGCTACAACTGGGACAATATCTCGAACGACTACGCCAAGGCGATCCTGGTTTCCGATATCGGCGCGAACAACGGCTATACGGGCGTCACGCCGACCAATCCGGGTGCGGGCAAGGTCTACCCGGCGCCGTTCCTGAACCCCGACGATGCCTATTACAATGCAGCGGGCCTGCGCCGCGACTATCTGGGTTCGCTCGGCGTCGAGACGACCGGCAGTTCGTCGATCCACGGCGCGCTCAAGGGCTATTACCACAGCAACCACGGCCAGGGACTCTGGTACACGCCCTATCTCGCCTCGCCGGGCGGCGTGCCGATGTCGCTGCGCACCACCGAATATGACATCCGGCGCGGCGGGGTGTTCGGCAATGTCGGCACCAAGATCGGGATGCACGACGTGACCGTCGGCGGTTGGTACGAGCGGAACGACTTCCGCCAGGCGCGCCGCTTCTACGCGCTGTCCAGCCGCACCAACCCCGGCCGCGACAGTCTGTCGTTCCAGAGCGATCCGTTCGCGACCCAGTGGTACTGGAAGTACCAGACCGACACCGTACAGTATTTTGTGCAGGACAAGATCGAGCTCGGCGCGCTCACCGCCAACCTGGGCTGGAAGGGCTTTGCCGTCACCAATCGCGCGACGCCGCTCGTCGCGGGCGGACTCGCCGGCGGCCGGATCAAGGTGACCGACTGGTTCCAGCCGCATGTCGGCCTGAACTACCGCGTCACCGGCAACGCCGAACTGTTTGCCGGCTTCACCCAGGTGACCCGCGCCTTCGTGTCGGCGGCGACCAGCGGTCCGTTCGCCACCACCCAGGCCGGCTTCGACGCGCTCAACAGCGGTTCGACCAAGCTGAAGCCCGAAGCCTCGGATACCTATGAAGTCGGCGGGCGCTATCGCTCGGGCATCTTCACGGGCTCGCTCGCCGGCTATTACGTCAACTTCCGCAATCGCCTGCTGGCGGTGACGACCAGCGCCGGCATCGTCGGCAACCCGGCGATCCTGCAGAATGTCGGCGACGCGCGCTCGGTCGGCGTCGAGGCGACGGGCGACGTGCGCCTGCCGATGGGCTTCGGGCTGTTCGCCTCGTACAGCTACAACGACTCGACCTATCGCGACGACGTCCGCACCGCGACCGCGGTGATCCCGACCAAGGGCAAGACCGTGGTCGACTCGCCCAAGCACATGCTGAAAGGCGAAGTGACCTGGTCCGGGCAGGGCTTCAATGCTCGCGTCGGTGCGAACTACATGAGCAAGCGCTACTTCACCTACACCAACGACCAGGCGGTCGATGGCCGCGTGGTGGTGGATGCAACGCTCGGCTACAAGTTCGACCTGGGTGGGCGGAAACTGGAGCTGCAGGGCAATGTCACCAATCTGTTCGACAAGAGCTATGTGTCGACGATCGGCACCAACGGGTTCGGCAACAGCGGCGACAACCAGACGCTGATGATCGGCGCGCCGCAGCAGTTCTTCCTGACGCTGAAGGTCGGCCTGTAAGCGACCGAAGGCCGAGAACGGGGCGGGGCACCAGGGTGCTCCGCCCTTTTTCGTTCAGCCGGTGACGATCGGATAGGTGATCCGCAGTTCGTCGAGCAGCTTCTCCACCGCGGCGACGTCGCCCGGTGCGCCGCTGGGCGCCAGCGACCAGTTGCAGTGCGGGTGCGTCTCGGCGTCGTAGACGCGGACCTTGCCCAGCACCGTTTTCCAGCGCCGCACCGTGCCGCCATGGCGGCGGACGAGCTGCGCCACGATACGATCGATCAGGTCTGCTGCGGTCATCAGGCCCCGGCGGCGGTCAGGCGGTCGAGCTGGTCGCGGCTGAGCGCGACGTCCCAGGCGCCGATCAGTTCGTCGAGCTGCTCGATGCTCGTCGCGCTGGCGATCGGCGCGGTGATGCCGTCCTGCGCGGCCAGCCAGGCGAGCGCGATCTGGGCGAGGGTGGCACCGGTCTCGGCCGCCACCGCGTCCATCACCGCGAGCACCGCGCCGCCCTTGCCGGCAAGCAGCTTGGCCATGCCGCCGCCGCGCACGCTCTTCGAGAGATCGGCCTCGCTGCGATACTTGCCGGTGAGAAAGCCCGAGGCGAGCCCGTAATAGGGGATCACGCCCAGATTATGGGTGATGCACAGATCCTGCAACTCGCCCTCGAACTTGCGGCGGCTGACGAGGTTGTACTCCGGCTGGAGCACGCGGAAGTGCGGCAGGCCTTCCTTCGCCGCGAGATCGAGCGCCGACTTCAGCCGCATCGCATGGAAGTTCGAAGCCCCCAGCGCGCGGATCTTGCCGGCGTCGATCAGCGCGCCGAACGCCGCGAGAACCTCCTCCTGGGGCACGTCCTCATCGTCCTGATGCGCGAAATAGAGGTCGATCGTCTCGATGCCCAGCCGCTGGAGCGACGCCTCGGCCGCCGCCGCGATGCGGGCCGGGGCCAGCTTCGCGCCGCCTTCGCCCGGCAGCATGCCGACCTTGGTCGAGATCAGCACCTGGTCGCGCTTGCCCGAGCTGCGCAGCCATTCGCCGATCACGGTTTCGGATTCGCCGCCCGTGTGGCCGGAGACCCAGGCCGAATAGACGTCGGCGGTATCGATCATCACCCCGCCGCGCTCGGCGAAGCGATCGAGGATGCGGAAGCTGGCGGCCTTGTCGGCGGTCCAGCCGAAGACATTGCCGCCCAGCACGAGCGGCGCGATTTCGAGGCCCGAGGCGCCGAGGTGGCGAAGATGCGGCATGGGTGGTCTCCGAAGCGAGGGAAAGAATCATACCAGGGCGTATTGAGACTGGCTCATCTGCCCGCGATCGTCATCCCGGCGAAAGCCGGGATCCATTGGGGCCTCCGTGTTGGCGCCTGCTGCCACCCAGAGGCGACTGGATCCCGGCTTTCGCCGGGAGGACAGGGCCCTGAGAACGGAGGCCGTCCGTCACCGCGCGATCGGCATCAGTCGGTGATCTCGTTGCCCGCCGGGCCGCTCCCGTTCGAATAGGCGCTTTCGGCATTGGCGAAGGCGGCGTCCTCGGCGGCGTTCACGTCGGCGACGGCCTCGCCCATCGTGTTGCTGTCGCCGGCCATCGCCTCATTGGCTTCGGCGGCCTCGTTCTTCGCCTTGTTGCCGCAGGCCGACAGGCCGGTGAGCGCCAGCGCGGCGACGGGGAGGAGGAGAAGCTTGCGCATGGGAGATCGTTCCTTCACGGGGTTTGGGCCGGGCTAGCCAGAGGCGCAAACGCACGCAACCGCGCAGCGATGCGTTGACCTGATATAAAGATATCTTTATATCTCTATCCCGCCCATGACAGAACCCCTCGCCATCTTCCGCGCGCTCGCGGATTCGACCCGGTTGCGCATCGTCGCGCTGCTGCGGGCGATGGAGCTGAGCGTCGGTGAACTGGCGCAGGTGCTGGGGCAGAGCCAGCCGCGGGTCTCGCGCCATGTGAAGATCCTGTGCGATGCAGGGATCGCCGAGCGGCGCAAGGAAGGCAGCTGGGTGTTCGTGGCGCTCGGCCGTCGGGCGGTGACCGCGCCCGTGCTGGCGGCGCTCGACGCGTGGGAGCTGGCGGGCGACCCCTGGGTGATCGCCGACCAGGCCAGACTGGCGGCGGTGCGCGCCGATCGCGCGTCGGCGGCGGAGGCCTGGTTCGAGAGCAATGCCGGCCAGTGGGATGCGATCCGATCGCTCCATGTCGCGGAAAGCGAAGTCGAGGCGGCAATGGCGGCGGCGCTGGGCGACGGCTCGCTGGGCACGCTGGTCGATATCGGCACCGGCACGGGACGGATGCTCGAGCTGTTCGGGCCGCGCTCGGCCCAGGCGCTCGGCATCGATCGCTCGTCCGAAATGCTGCGGCTCGCGCGCGCCAAGCTGGCGGACCTCGGCCATGCCGAACTGCGCCAGGCGGATCTCTATGCGCTGCCCCTGCCGGACGGCGCTGCGGATACTGCTATATTGCATCATGTCCTCCATTTCGCGCAGCAACCGGCGGCCGCGATCGGCGAGGCGGGGCGGGTGCTCGGGGCCGGCGGGCGGCTGCTGATCGTCGATTTCGCGCCGCACGAGCGCGAAGAGCTGCGCACCCGCGATGCGCATGCGCGACTGGGATTTTCGGACGAGCAGATGCTCGGCTGGTTCGATCGCGCCGGGCTCGCCCCGGTGCAGGTGCAGACGCTGGAAGGCGGGGCACTGACGGTGAAATTATGGCTCGGTCGCAAGACCGGCGAGAGCGTGAAAAAGGTGAAGGCGGCATGACGATCGTAGACCCCATGGCACCGCCCCTGTTCGCCGATGTGGCGGGCGACGTGGCGGTGAGCTTCGAATTCTTCCCGCCCAAGACCGAGAAGATGGAAGAGACGCTGTGGCAGTCGATCGAGACGCTGTCGCCGCTCGGGCCGCGCTTCGTCAGCGTCACCTATGGGGCGGGCGGCACCACGCGCGAGCGCACCCATGCGACCGTGTCGCGGATCGCCCGCGAGACGCCGCTGGCCGCCGCCGCGCATCTCACCTGCGTCGAGGCGACGCGCGAGGAGATCGACCAGATCGCCGAGGAATATTGGGCGGCGGGCGTGCGGCACATCGTCGCGCTGCGCGGCGATCCGCCCCGCGCCGGCGAGAAGTATCGCACCCATCCCGGCGGCTATGAGAATGCGGCGGACCTGGTCGCGGGCCTGCGCCGGCTGCACCCGTTCGAGATTTCGGTGAGCGCCTATCCGGAATGCCACCCGGATTCGCCGAGCCCCGAGGCCGATCTCGACAACCTCAAGCGCAAGATCGACGCCGGCGCCAACCGCGCGATCACCCAGTTCTTCTTCGAGGCCGAAACCTTCCTGCGCTTCCGCGACCGTGCGGCGGCGGCAGGGATCGACGCCGAGATCGTGCCCGGCATCATGCCGGTGATGAACTATGCCAGCGTCGTGAAGATGTCGGCGATGTGCGGCACCGACGTGCCGGCCTGGATGGAAAAGCTGTTCGAAGGGCTCGACGAGCATCCTTCGGCGCGCCAGCTGGTCACGGCGACGCTGACGGCCGAGCTGTGCCGCAAGCTCTATGCCGGCGGCGTGCGGCAGTTCCACTTCTACACGCTCAACCGCGCGGAGCTGAGCTACGCGATCTGCCATCTGCTGGGGCTTCGCCCGCGGCAGCAGGCGGCGATCGCGGCGGCGTAACTGATCATAAGCCCCTCCTCCTGGGAGGAGGGGTTGGGGGTGGAGGGATGCCAGACCCTTGGTTGGTCTCGGTGAGACACAGCCCCACCCCAACCCCTCCCCTGAAGGGGAGGGGCTAAAGGAGCGAATGACATGACTGCACGCGAGAAACTGCTGGGCGAAGCCGCCAAGCGTATCCTGATCACCGACGGCGCGTTCGGCACCGAGATCCAGAACTGGAAGCTCGACGAGGCCGCCTATGCCGGCACCCTCGGCCTTGCCCATGACCAGAAGGGCAACAACGACATCCTCGCGCTGACCAAGCCCGAGGTGCCGGCGAGCATCCACCGCGCCTATTTCGAAGCCGGGGCCGACATCGCCGAGACCAACACCTTCTCCGCCAACCGGATCAGCCAGGCCGATTACGGCGCCGAGCATCTGGTGCGCGAAATCAACATCGAGAGCGCGAAGCTCGCCCGCCAGATCGCCGACGAGTTCGAGGCGAAGGACGGCCGCCCGCGCTTCGTCGCCGGCGCCCTGGGCCCGACCAACAAGACGCTGTCGCTCAGCCCGGACGTCAACGATCCCGGCTATCGCGAGATCGACTTCGACTATCTCAAGGACGTGTACCGCGAGCAGATCGACGCGCTGGTCGAAGGCGGCGTGGATTTCGTGCTGATCGAGACGGTGTTCGACACGCTCAACGCCAAGGCCGGCATCATGGCGGCGATCGAGGCGGGCGAGGCGCTGGGCCGCGACCTGCCGATCATGCTGTCGATGACGCTGACCGACCTGTCCGGCCGCAACCTGTCCGGCCACACGGTCGAGGCGTTCTGGGCGGCGGTGCGGCATGCGCGGCCGGTGACGATCGGGCTCAACTGCTCGTTCGGCGCCGAGCAGCTGCGCCCGCACGTCAAGACACTGTCGGCGCTGTGCGACACGCTGATCATGGTCTATCCCAACGCCGGCCTGCCCAACGAACTGGGCGCCTATGACGAGATGCCGGCAACCACCGCCGGCCTCGTCAAGGAATGGGCGGATGCGGGGCAGGTGAACATCCTCGGCGGCTGCTGCGGCTCGACCCCGGCGCATATCGGCGCGATCGCCAAGGCGGTGCAGGGGCTCACCCCGCGCGCCATCCCGACGCCCGAAGTGCGCACGCGACTGGCCGGCCTCGAGCCGTTCACCATGGCGGCGTAAGGCCGAAAAGCTGGGAGAGGGGCCGGACGACGCCCTTCTTCTCCACGCGACCAACGACACACTGCCCTCTCCCCGGCCCTCTCCCCGATGGGGAGAGGGAGAGAAAAAGAACCCAGATCATGACCACGCCTTCCTCCACCAACTTCGTCAATATCGGCGAGCGCACCAACGTCACCGGATCGGCCCGCTTCAAGAAGCTGGTGATGGCCGGCGACTATCCCGCCGCGGTCGAGGTCGCGCGCCAGCAGGTCGAGAACGGCGCGCAGGTGATCGACGTCAACATGGACGAGGGCCTGCTCGACGCGATCGAGGCGATGACCACCTTCCTCAAGCTGATCGCCGCCGAGCCGGACATCGCCCGCGTGCCGGTGATGATCGACAGCTCGAAGTGGGACGTGATCGAGGCGGGTCTGAAGTGCGTCTCGGGCAAGCCGATCGTCAACTCGATCAGCATGAAGGAAGGCGAGGAGGCGTTCCTGTATCATGCCCGCAAGTGCATGGCGTACGGCGCCGCCGTGGTGGTGATGGCGTTCGACGAGGTGGGGCAGGCGGACACGCAAGCGCGTAAGGTCGAGATCTGCGAGCGCGCCTACAAGCTGCTCACCGGCATCGGCTTCCCGCCGGAAGACATCATCTTCGATCCCAACGTGTTCGCGGTGGCGACGGGCATCGAGGAGCACAATAATTACGGCGTCGACTTCATCGAGGCGTGCCGCGAGATCAAGAAGCGCTGCCCGCACGTCCATATCTCGGGCGGCCTGTCGAACCTGTCGTTCAGCTTCCGCGGCAACGAGCCAGTGCGCCGGGCGATGCACAGCGTGTTCCTCTATCACGCGATCCCCGCCGGCATGGACATGGCGATCGTCAACGCCGGCCAGCTCGACGTGTACGACGCGATCGACCCCGAGCTGCGCGTGGCGTGCGAGGACGTGGTGCTCAACCGCGATCCCGAGGCCGGCGACCGGCTGGTCGCGCTCGCGGAGAAGTATCGCGGCACCGATGCGGTGGCGGAAAAGCAGGCGGCCGAATGGCGCAGCTGGCCGGTCGCCAAGCGGCTCGAGCATGCGCTGGTCAAGGGCATCGACGCGCATGTCGTCGAGGATACCGAGGAATGCCGCCTGATCTTCGCGCGGCCGATCGAGGTGATCGAAGGCCCGCTGATGGACGGCATGAACGTCGTCGGCGACCTGTTCGGATCGGGCAAGATGTTCCTGCCGCAGGTGGTCAAGTCCGCCCGCGTGATGAAGAAGGCCGTCGCCCACCTGCTCCCCTATATCGAGGCGGAGAAGGAAGAAGGCGCCAAGGGCAAGGGCAAGATCGTGCTCGCCACGGTGAAGGGCGACGTCCACGATATCGGCAAGAACATCGTCGGCGTCGTGCTCCAGTGCAACGGCTTCGACGTGGTCGATCTGGGCGTGATGGTGCCCTGGTCGAACATCCTGAAGGCCGCGGTGGACGAGGATGCGGACATGATCGGCCTGTCCGGCCTGATCACCCCGAGCCTCGACGAGATGGTCACCGTCGCGGAGGAGATGCAGCGCGCGGGCATGACGATGCCGTTGCTGATCGGCGGTGCCACCACCAGCCGCGTCCACACCGCGCTGCGCATCGACCCGGCCTATACCGGGCCGGTGGTCCATGTGCTCGACGCCAGCCGCGCGGTGGGCGTGGCGACCGCGCTCGTCTCCGATACCCAGCGCGATCCGTACGTCACCAAGATCGCCGACGAATATGAGCATGTCCGCGTCACCCGCGCCGGCAAGGGCCAGAGCGCGCTGCTGCCGCTGGAGGACGCTCGCGCCAATGCGTTCGAGGCGGACATGACGCTCAAGCCGGGCAAGCCGCGCATGCCGGGCGTGCATAGCTTCGACGACTGGGATCTGAAGGACCTGCGCGACTATATCGACTGGACGCCCTTCTTCCGCGCCTGGGAGCTGGCGGGCAACTATCCGGCGATCCTGACCGACGAAGTGGTCGGCGAGAGCGCGACCTCGCTGTTCGCCGATGCCCAGAAGATGCTCGACAAGCTGATCGCCGAGCGCTGGCTCACCGCGCGCGGCGTCGCCGGGCTGTGGCCGTGCCGGCGCGAGGGCGACGACGTGATCGTGCATCTCGAGGACGAGAACCATGTCCGCCTGCCGTTCCTGCGCCAGCAGATCGCCAAGCGCGAGGGCCGGGCGAACATGTGCCTGGCCGACTTCATCGATCATGACGGCGACTGGATCGGCGGCTTCGCAGTCTCGATCCACGGCATCGAACCGCACCTCGCCCGCTTCAAGGCGGCGATCGACGATTATTCCGACATCCTCCTCAAGGCGCTGGCCGATCGCCTCGCCGAAGCCTTTGCCGAGCGGCTCCACAAGTTCGTCCGCACCGCGCTGTGGGGCTATGCCGAGGGCGAGCAGCTCGACAACGAGGCGCTGGTCCGCGAGCAGTATCGCGGCATCCGCCCGGCACCGGGCTATCCGGCGTGCCCCGAGCACAGCCTCAAGCCGATCCTGTTCGACCTGCTGGGTGCCCACAAGCGCACCGGCATCAGCCTCACCGAAAGCTTCGCGATGCTGCCGACGGCGGCGGTGTCGGGCTTTTATTTCGGTCACCCCCAGGCCGAATATTTCGGCGTCGCGCGCGTCGGGCCGGACCAGCTCAAGGATTACGCGGTGCGCCGCGGGATCAGCGAGGAGCTGGCGACGCGCTACCTCCGGCCGAACCTGGACTGATCGACGCCGCCGGGCGCTCCTACAGCGTCCGGCGGATCTGCACGTAGAGATACTGCCCGCGCCGCTGGACGCGCCGCTCGCGGTAGAGCAGCGGCGAGGCGTTGCGATCGGCGGTATAGACGTCGCGGTCGTAGATACGCGCGGGATTGTTGATATTGCTCGCATCGAGCCGGATCGCCAGCCGCTTGCTCGGCTTCCAGATGCCGTAGATCTCGAAGCTCGGTTCGATCTCGGTCGTGCGGAACTCGTCGATCCGGTAGAGCCGCGTCCCCGGCTGGCCGCAGCTGCCATATACGCCATAGGTGAAGCGGCCGCCGAACAGGTCCTGGCTGAAGCTGCCGCTGCAGGTGAACGGCACTTCGTTGGTGTAGCGCCGTCGCTCCGCAGTCAGCGGATCGGTGACGTGGCTGCGCACCACCGCCGCATTGGCGCGCAGCCGTGCATTCTTGATGCCGAGCTTGTCGAACGGCAGCGTCAGCGTGCCCGACAGCGTGTCGCGCGTGCCGGTGCCGATATTGCCGATCGCATCGAACCCGCCCTCCAGCGGGATATAATCGATGACGTTGCGCGTCGCCTCGTGCTTGGCGCCCAGTTCCAGCGCGCCCTTGCCCCAGAAACGGTGCTCGACGACGGCTTCGACCGTCAGTGTCTGCTCGGGCACCAGATCGCCGTTGCCGGCGCGGACGGTGCCGAGGTTGATCTCGGTCGCCGCGACGAAATCGGAGAAATCCAGCTGGCTGACGCTCTGCTCCACCCGCAGCCGCAGCTGGTCGCGGCGGGTGGGGCGCAGGGTCAGCTGCACGCGCGGCTTGGGATAGAAGAAGGAGCGGGCGCGGTTGCTGTCGGCATCGGCGGCGATGCGCGAGACCTCGGCGCGCATGCCGGCTTCCAGCGTCACGCTGGCGGCGGGCTGCCACCGCGCCAGCCCGAACAGCTCGCCGCGCACCTCGCTGACGAACACGCTCTGGTCCGGCAGCGGCACGGGCTCCCCCGCTTCGGCATAGGCGGTGCGGTTGTCGAGGAAGTTGTAGGCGATCTCGCCGCCGCCCTCGAGCGAGAGCCTCTTGTCCGCCTTGTGGCGCAGGATCGTGCGGAGCACGGATTCGCCGGTGCGCGACTGCTGGCCGAAGGTCGAGGCGAAGCTGCCGATCTGGGTGTCCGAATCATAGCCGACATGGCCCAGCCGCTGGAGCGCGATCACCTCCACTTCGCTCTTCTGGCCGAGCGACCGCGTCCAGTTGGCGCCGAGTTCGCCCTTCCACTGGTGCGTGATGTCGGTCGCACGCGTATCGCTGCCGCTGCCTTCCAGCGTCGTCGCGGTGAAGCTGGTAGGGTAGTCGATATAGTCGAACCGCCCGTTGACCGTCAGCAGCCCCCCGCCGGCCGCGCGCTGGATCGAGGATCGCAGCGTCGCCGTCCGGAAGCGGTCCCACAGATCGAGCGACTGGCGAACCAGCAGATTGCCGGCGGCATCGCGGCGGACGCGGTTGCCCTGCGCGGTGCCGCTGGTGCGATCGCTGACCAGCTCGAGCGAGACTTCGTCGCGGCGATCGCCGTCGCGCCGCGCATATTGCAGCGTCACGTCGGGGCCGACATAGCCGTCGCGGTAGATATAGCTCTGGAAGTTGATCAGCTTCTCGGTCGCCGCCGTCCGCTTCAGCACCACGTTGGCGATCACCGCGCGGCCCTGCATGTCGATGCCGGGCGCGCCGCCGCGGATCAGCTCGATACGGGCTACGCTGCCGGCGCTGATCCGGCGCAGGATCTCGCCGAGACCGTCGGTCTTCGAGGCGGGCGGCTTGCTGTCGATCAGCACGTTGCCGGTGTTGCCGGCAATCCCGCGCGCATCGCCATTGCCGATGTCGAGCGTGAAGCCGGGCAGGCGCTGCACCATGTCCAGCGCCGTCGGCAGTGCGGTGTTGGCGAAGAATTCGGGTCCGTAGACCAGCACCCCCGAAGCAGGCGGCGTTCCGGCGGAGGTCCCAGCAGGATCAGCCTGCTGCTGTCCGAACGCGGTGACAGGGCAGGCCAGTGCGGCGGCCGCCAAAACGCACCTGACTTTCATTCGACTCGGAATGTCCCCCCAGGATCAACAAGATAGTTGCTCCTTGCAACAAGTCTGGCCGAACCGGCGCAAGCTTTGCAAACGAAAACGGGGTGTTAAGCAACTTTCCGCGGACGTACGTGGTGTCGGCGCAACACATGGCGAAGCGTTACAGCGCCTGCGCTGCCGCCCACCCGCTCGCCCATGCCCATTGGAAGTTGTAGCCGCCCAGCCAGCCGGTGACGTCCACCGCCTCGCCGATCGCGTAGAGGCCGGGCACGCGACGCGCTTCCATGGTCTGCGAGGAGAGGTCGGCGGTGCTGATCCCGCCGACGGTCACCTCGGCCTTGGCGAAACCCTCGGTGCCGTTGGGGGTGAAGGGCCAGGACGCGAGTTGCGCTTCGGCCTGTTCCAGCAGCGCGTCGCGGCAATTGCCGATCTCGCTGGGCAGGGCCACGCGTTCGGCCAGCGTGGTGGCCAGGCGCTCGGGCAGCTGGCGGTTCAGCAGGCTGCGCAAGCCGAGGCGGGGCTCGGTCCGCTTGGCGTTGCGGAGCCAGCCCTTGGGCTGATCGGGCAGGAAGTCGATCGCGATCCCCTCGCCGTGCCGCCAGTACGACGACACCTGCAGGATCGCGGGGCCCGAAAGGCCGCGATGGGTGAACAGCGCCGCCTCGCGAAACGCCGTCTTTCCCGCGCGGGCCGCGACAGGGGTGGAGACGCCCGAGAGGTCGCGGAACAAGGCCTGATCGGGGCCGAGGGTGAGGGGCACGAGGGCGGGGCGCGGCTCGACCACCTTCAGCCCGAAGCGGCGGGCGAGATCATAGGCGAAGCCGGTCGCGCCGAGCTTCGGGATCGCCGGGCCGCCGGTTGCGATGACGAGCGCGGGCGCTTCGGCCACGCCCTTGCTGGTGGTCACGCGGAAGCGCCCATCGGCGTGGTCGACATCGGTGATCGCAGCGCCGAGCTGGACCGTCACGCCGCCCATCGCGCATTCGCCCAGCAGCAGGTCGACGATCTGGCGGGCGGACCCGTCGCAGAACAGCTGGCCCAGCGTCTTCTCGTGCCAGGCGATGCCGTGCCGCTCGACCAGCGCGAGGAAATCCTGCGCGGTATAGCGGCCGAGCGCCGACTTGGCGAAATGCGGATTGGCGGAAAGATAGCGATCGGGCGCGGTGCCGAGATTGGTGAAGTTGCACCGCCCGCCGCCGGAGATCAGGATCTTCTTGCCCGGCGCCTCGGCATGATCGAGCAGCAGGACCTTGCGGCCGCGCTGGCCCGCCATGGCGGCGCAGAACAGGCCCGCCGCGCCGGCGCCGAGGAGGATTGCGTCATGGGTGCCGAGGGAAGGGGGCATGGTCGCGCGATAGCGGGGTTTGGCGGGCCGGGATAGCAAAACGCCGCCGGGGCTGCCGGCGGCGTTGTACTGTCTGCGTTGACGTAAGTCCCCCTCACCCTTCCCACCGCTTCCGGCGGCGGGCCCCTTCCCTCTCCCACAGGGGGAGAGGGAGTTGCGATCCCT
>NZ_BCYY01000007.1 GCF_001598435.1 Sphingomonas pituitosa NBRC 102491 | reverse complement strand
AAGGCCCCAACCCTGGGGGGCCGAAGGCTTGCGGGGGCCGGGATGGTACGCCATCCCGGCCCCTTTTTTTTGCCCGCGTTCATCGCGGGTAATATGGTTTCCGCTTCTATAATGATGGGAAACTGGGAGATCGGCGTTGTTTCCGAGGATTCGCGAAATCACCGATGCCTTTGGCGGGCGCCTGCGCGTCAGCGTCGAAGAGCATCCCTCGGGCGCGCTGGTCGTGGTCGAGCGCCCCGATCTAGGGGGACGCCCTCGCATCCTGCTCGACGGGTACGGCGTGGACGTGCTGGCCGGCTATATCATGTCGGCGCGGCTGTCCGTCCCTCAGGGCCTGCCCGACGAGCATGTCGACGGCATGTTCGCCACCCGCTTCCGGCTCGAACTGGACCCCAGCGCGGCGCTGGTGCTTAGCCAGGAAGGCACAGCCGGGCTGGAGATCGCCGCACCCTTCTGGGATCGCTTCTATGCCGAGCTGTGCATCGTCGCCGCCCATGCGCGCGAATTGACCCGCCGGGCGGAAGCCCGCGTCCACTGACGACGACGCCGGCGCGCCGCCGGGCTGCGGCCCGGCATGTCGTGCGCCCGCTTCCTCCCCGGCCTGCAGGCACGAGCGCGCGCGTACCGCCAGCCTCCCCAGCGTCGATCACACACGCGGGCGACCGCCGCCCAGGGGCGTACAGTCCCGCCTACGCCGCTCCGCAGAAGCGTGCCGCCTTGTTTCGGAAAGGGTCTATGGCTGCCGCTCTCGCGGTGGGGGGGGGCAGGGCAGGGGCTGCTGACGAGCCGGCGCGGGTCGCTCGTACGCTGCGTCGCCGCGCGATCGCGGTCCGCGATTTCCGGTCGTTCACCGGTGGGGAAGGGACTGCGGAGCCCTGCTGTGCAGGAAGGCCTGGGGCGGCGATGCCGCGCCGGGGGCGCCGCGGCGCATCGGCACAAATGCGAGCGGCAGGCCAGTTGGGGGGAACTGACCTGCCGCCATGCCGAGCGGGGGGTGCCCGGCAAATTGGGAAGCGCGAGGATCGTGAGGGGATCGGAACGTCCTCGCTGCTTCTGATTTCGTTATATCGCAAATTTGGTCGAGAGAGAAACGAAACCCACATTATCGAGGTACAGGATTTGTACTTAGGGGCCGTTCCATAAGCGGCAACATCAAATGCGATAGCTATTTTGCAATGCGCAAGATCATGCTGGTCGGGTATTGGGCGCCGTTCACCGATACCACGGGCGCACCATTTAGCATCTGCACATCGGTAACCTTGCCGGTTGCCTTCGCGGTCGTGGTGATCTTGGCGCCTGCATCGGTCGTGCCGCTCAGCGTCAGCTGATACAGGCCGTCGGTGTACTTGGTGCCGGTGCTGGTGGTGCCGTCCCAGCTGAACTGGCCGGACGTGCCTTTGACGTCGAGGTTGAACGTATCGACCTTGGTGCCCTTCGCGTCGGTCAGCGTGGCGGTGAGCTTGGTGATGGCGTTGGGCGCGCTCCACTCCCACTGCGCCGGCGCCGTGGCGCTCAGGCCGGCCTTGTCCGAATCCAGCTGCACCGGCTGGCCGATCATCGACGAGCTGGTGGTAAGCGACGTCATGTTCAGACCCGACAGGATCGAATTGAGCGTCTTGTTCTGGGTGATCGACTGCTCGACCTGCGAATACTGGACGAGCTGCTGCGTATACTGTGCGCTGTCCATCGGATTCATCGGGTCCTGGTTCTGCATCTGGGTGGTCAGCAGCTTCAGGAACAGGTTGTAGTCGGCCGTGAGCTTGGAGCTGGCAGCGTCGGCGGCGCCCTGTGCCGTGGTCGGGGCGGTGGCGGAAGAGACGAGGGTCATGCGCTACTCCTGAGCGTTAGGCGATGAGGTCGACCTGCCCGTCGCCGCGGATCGGGCGATAGGCTGCGGCCTGGACTTCGGGTTCGTCGTTGAACTGCTGGCTGCCGCCGCGCGATTGCTGCTGCCCGCCGGACTGGCCGTTGCCGCCGCTGCCCGTGCTGCCGTCGCGGCTTTCGAAGCGGAAGCTGCTCGCATCGCTGCGGATGCCGGCCTGGTCCAGCGCGCGGCCCAGGTCGGGCGCGTCCTGGCGGAGCAGCTCGAGCGTATGCCGGCTCTCGGCACGCATCGTCGCCTGGACGCGGCCCTTGTCGTCGAACGCCAGCGTCACCTCGACCCGGCCGAGCTCCGCCGGGTTCAGGCGGACGCGCAGCGTGTCCTCGCCGGCATCGACCTTACGGGCGATCTCGACGCCGAGGTTGCGGCCCAGTTCGCCGGGGCGTGCATTGATGACCGGCTCTGCGGCCGGCGCTGCGGCAGCGCTCGGCGCCGTGGCGGCGAAGGGCGCGTGGGCGCCGGCCACGGGCATCGCACCGGCGGTGTGGGTATCGGCGGCGGCGAGCTGCTGACCGAAGGACTGCTGGCCATTATCGCCCTTGGCGCCGCCGTCGGTAGCGCCGCCCTGCGAATGGGTGCCGATCGCGCGGGCAAGATCCGCCATCTTGTCGTTGGTGGTCTGGGCCGGGGCGGCGTCGCTGCCAACGGGCGCGTCGGTCTTGGCGTAGCGGGGGGCCACGACGCCGCTGGTCTTGTTCTGCGCGGCGGGTTGCGGCGTTGCAGGCTGTGCGGCCGGCTGCGGCTGGGCGATGGCCACGGCAACCGCCTGTACGGGTACTGCGGCGGCCTCGGGTGCGGGCAGCGCGGCGCCGGCGGGATCAAGCGCCGCGTCCTTCGCGTTGCCGCCTCGCGACGGCTTTGCCGCGGTCTTGATCGGCGTTGCGGGCTGGGGCTGCTCGGCGGCTTCGGCCGGGAGCGCGATGGCGGCATCCAGCGCCGCGGCGACTTCGTCGCTGCCGGGGATTGCAGCCGCGGGCGTTGCCGCGGCCGGCTTGGGCTGCGCGGTTGTCGAGGGCAGGGCATCCGTCGCAACGGGCGCATCGGCGGCCTTGCCCTGGGCATCGGCGAGTGCCTTGGCAACGGCATCGGCGAGCGGGTTGCCGCCGGTCGCCACCGGCTGGGTCATCGCCCCCGGCGCGGACGTGGCGAGCAACTGTGCCAACGCCACCTGCGGACGATCGCCAGGCAGCGCGCTGGCCGGAGCCGCGGTGCCGGGGAGCAGCGGCGCGTTCGTCTGGGCGGTCAGCAGCGCGGCGCTCATGTCCGGCATGCCGAGCGCGACCGGCGCCTGTCCGGTGTCACCCGGCAGCGTGCCGAGCAATCCGGCAAAGCCGGTCCCGGCGGCGGCATCCGCAATGCCCCCCTGAGAAGCGGGGGTGGACAAGGGGAAGCCGATGTTCGTGACGTTCATGCAGTCGCCTCGTGCGCGCGGCCGGAAGAAGGCCGTTCCAAACCATTATAGGACAACCCCGGAGCCGATCGTTGCGGGTCAGCCAATTACCCCGAGCGCGCGGATGCGGGCGCGGGCGTGGATTTCGTTCTGCGACAGCACCACCGTCGCCGGGCGCACGCGTTCGATGATCGAGCGGACGAACGGGCGGATCGAGGGGCTGGTAAGCAGGCAGGGAATCTCGCCGTCCTGCGCCAGCCGGTCATAGGTCTCGCGCACGGCGCCGATGAACTGCTGGAGCGCGGAGGGCGCCATCGCCAGCTGGCGGTCGTCGCCCGCGCCGAGGATGCTGTCGGCGAACGCCTGGTCCCAGTCGGCCGAGAGCGTGACCACCGGGATCGCGTCGCCGCGCGCCTGCGACGCGCTGATCTGGCGGGCCAGGCGGCTGCGCACATGCTCGGTGATGGTGGTGAGATTGTTGGAGAGCGGCGCCGATTCCGCGATGCCTTCGAGGATCGTCGGAATGTCGCGGATCGAGATTCCCTCGGCCAGCAGGTTCTGCAGGATGCGCTGGACGCTCGACACCGAGACCTTGGAGGGAATGATGTCCGCCACCAGCTTCTCCGATTCCTTGTGGACTTCGGTGAGCAGCTTCTGCGTCTCGGTGTAGGAGAGCAGATCGGCAATATTGTCCTTCACCAGCTCGGTCAGGTGCGTCGCGATGATCGTGCCGCAATCGACCACGGTCAGGCCGCGGAAGCCGGCTTCGTCGCGCAGCTCGCGATCGATCCACAGTGCGGGCAGGCCGAACACCGGTTCCTTGGTCTGCTCGCCGGGCAGGCCGACGGGGCCGCCGCCCGGATTGATCAGCAGCAGCTTCTCCAGCCGGATGTCGCCGCGCGCCGCCTCGGTCTCCTTGATCGAGATGACATATTCGTTGGGCTTCAGGCCCATATTGTCGATGATCCGCACCGACGGCAGCACGAAGCCGTACTCCGTCGCCATCTGGCGGCGCAGCGCACGGACCTGGTCGTCGAGCCGCGGTTCGCGCGTGTCGTCGTTGATCATCGGCAGCAGGGCATAGCCGATCTCGATGCGGACCGCGTCGATCGCCAGCGTCTCGGAGATCGGCTGCTCGACCGCCTGCGACTGCGCCACCTCCTGCGCGGCCTGGATGCGCTCGCGCGCGGCCTTGGCGGTCGAGCGGCGCGACATCTCCCAGGCTACCCAGCCCGACAGCGCCGAGAAGGCGGCGAAGGGCACGAAGGGCAGGCCGGGCATCAGCGCCAGCGCGCCCATGAGGAACGACACCATGCCGAACGCCTTGGGATAGCGGCCGAGCTGGTCGCCCAGCGCCGATCCGGTCTTGCCGGTCACGCCACCCTTCGAGACGAGCAGGCCCGCCGCGGTCGACACGATCAGCGCCGGGATCTGGCTGACCAGGCCGTCGCCTGCGGTGAGCACGGTATAGGTGCGGAACGCCTCGGCAATGGGAACGCCGTGCTCGATCACGCCGATGCCCAGCCCGACGACGATGTTGATCGCGGTGATCAGCAGGCCGGCGACGGCATCGCCCTTCACGAACTTCGACGCACCGTCCATCGCGCCGTAGAAGCCGCTTTCGGCCTCCACGTCGGCGCGGCGCTGCTTGGCCTGTTCCTCGTTGATCATGCCGGCGGAGAGATCGGCGTCGATCGCCATCTGCTTGCCGGGCATGGAGTCGAGGCTGAAGCGCGCGGCGACTTCGGCGATACGACCGGCGCCCTTGGTGATGACGACGAAGTTGATCACCACCAGGATCATGAAGATGGTCAGGCCGATGATCGTCTCGCCGCCCATCAGGAACTCGCCAAAGGCGCCGATCACGCCGCCGGCGGCATCCGGACCTTCATGGCCGTGGCCCAGGATCAGGCGCGTCGAGGCAAGGTTGAGGCCCAGCCGCAGCATCGTCGCGATCAGCAGGATCGTCGGGAAGGCGCTGAGTTCCAGCGGCTTCTCGATGAACAGCGCCGTCATCAGGATCATCACCGAAATGGTGATCGACAGGGCAAGCCCCATGTCGAGCATCCAGCCCGGCATCGGCAGGATCAGCATCGCGATGATCGCGAGCACGCCGCCGGCCAGCGCCATGTCGCGGTTGGCGCCGATGCGGTCGAGGAACTTCAGGACGACGGGAGGCATGGGCTGCTACCGGTAATGGAGGTCAGGGCGCGGGCGAGACGGCGATGCCGGCGTCGATGAAGCTGCGCAGCTTGTTGCGCATCGTCCGGACCGAAATGCCGAGGATGTTCGACGCCGAGGTGCGGTTGCCGCGGCAGCGCTCCAGTGTCTGCAGGATCAGCTCGCGCTCCACCTCTTCCACCGTGCGGCCGACCAGGCTGTTGATGTCCAGGGGATTGGTCTCCGCGTTGAGCTCGGCGAGCGGCGTGCCGTCGGCGCGCACCAGATCACCCGGCACGATCGCGGCGCCGCGACCGAGCAGGATGGCGCGGTGCACCGTCTCGTCCAGTTCGCGGATATTGCCCGGCCAGGCATAGCGCTGGAGCAGCGCCAGCGCTTCATCGGTGAAGGCGCGCGGCGGCAGGCCGTCGACTTCGGCGTGGCGCTTGGCGAAATAGCGAGCCAGCGCGAGGATGTCCTCCCCTCGGGCGCGCAAGGGCGGCACCTCGACGCGCACCAGCCCCAGCCGCACCAGCAGATCGGCGCGGAACGTGCCGCTATCGACCAGCGCGTCGAGGTTGAGGCTCGACGTAGCGATCAGGCGACCGTGGAACGGAATTGCCTCGTTGCCGGCGAGCCGCCGGAACTGCTGCTTCTGGAGCACGTCGTGCAGCTTGGCCTGCAGCGGGGGCGACAGCATGCCGACTTCGCGGAGCAGGACGGTGCCGTGGCCGGCCTTTTCCAGCCGGCCGATGCGGCGGGCGACGGCGCCGGGGAAGGCGCCGGCTTCATGGCCGAACAGCTCGGACTCGATGACGTCGGGTGCGACGCCGGAGCACTCCGCGACCAGCATCGGCTGCGGACGGCCCGAGGCATCGTGCACCGCACGCGCCATCATTTCCTTGCCGCTGCCCTTTTCGCCGGTGATCAGCACCGGGGCGGCGCTCGGCGCGACGCCGGCGGCGAGCGACAGCGCGCGGGCGAGCGCGGGGTGGCCGCCGATCCAGGCAGGCGCCTTGCGCTCGACCACCGAGGCGATGGCCGCCGCGATCAGCTCGCGCTGCGGGGGAAGGGGGACGTAATCGCGGGCACCGGCGCGGATCGCCGCCACCGCGCGTTCGGCCGGCGCGTCGATGCCGCAGGCCAGCACGGCGATGGTGAAGCGTTCGGCGCGGATGCTCGCCATGAAGCCGGCAATGTCGGCCTCGACGTCGATCATCACCAGGTCGGCACCGCCTTGACGCAGCTCGACCAGCCCGTCGTCGGGCGTGTCGGCCATCGCCACCTCGGCGCCGGCGCTGCGCGCCAGCTCCGCGGCGAGGCGGAACTCGCTGCCGGGTGCGCCGATCAGGAGCATGCGGATCGGGTTTGCCATCAGCGATCGGGCCGAACGATTTCGGTGAGCGTCACGCCCAGCGCGTTATCGATCAGGACGACTTCGCCGCGGGCGATCAGGCGATCGTTGACGAAGATGTCGACCGGTTCGCCGACCCGGCGGTCCAGCTCAAGCACGGTGCCCGAGCTGAGCGCCAGCAGGTCGCCGATCGGCATCCGCGCGCGGCCGAGGACCGCCTGCACCTTGACCGGTACGTCGTGCACCGCTTCCAGGCCGGCGCTGCCGCCATGGGCCTCGGGCGTGCTGCCCGGCAGTTCGAAGTCCTCGAAGTCCGGGACGGAAGCCGGCTGGGGCTCGGGGCCGTCCGACGGGATGATGTCGTGGGGATCGATCGTCATCTGCTAAAATCCTATGCGTTCATCCACTGGCGGATCACCGAGGCGGCCTCGGGCGGGCTGGCCGCGATGGCCGAGCCGATCCGCTTGAGGGCGGAGAGCTTGATCCGCCCATCCACCTGAGCGAGGGCGATTTCCTGATCGAGCAGTGCGGTTTCGGTGGCCTGCATCTGCTCGAGCTGTTCCAGCGCTTCGGGATCGCCGTCGGCAGCGCGGGCGGTGAGCAGGCGCATCTCGTCCGACTGCTGCTGCGCCTCGAGCTGGGTCATCTCGGGTTCGATCGCCAGCGGCTCGGGCTTGGGCTTGAGCATGCGCAGGGCGAGCAGGCCGACCCCGGCGATCAGCGCGAGCTGGAGGAAGGTCCAGATCCGGTCCATCGGCAGCTTGGAGAAGATGCTCTCCTTGGCATCGTCCACCGGCACCGCCGAGAAGGGCATGCTCTCGACGACGACGCTGTCGCCGCGCTGGGTGTCGATGCCGACGGCGTTCTCCACCAGGCGCTGCAGGCGCTGGATCTGGTCGGCGGGCAGGCCCTTCACGCCGCCATCGACCATCACCGCGACGGTGAGGCGGGTGACCTTGCCGGGCGAGCGCAGCGTGACCGTCTTGGTCGAGCTGTTCGAATAGGTGGTGTCTTCCGACGTCTGGTTGCTGGCCGACTGGCGCGAGCTGCCCGGGGTGCCCGGATTGGCCTTGGCATCGGGCATCTGGTTGGCGACCGAGGCGGTCTGCGGGCCCGCGTCGCTTTCCTTGTTCTGGTCGCCGGTCTCGACGCTCACCTGGCGGGCGACGACCTGTTTGTCGGGATCGAAGATGTTCGATTCCTCGCGGGTCTGGTCGCGGTCGATCTGGGCGGAAACCTCGGCGCGAACCTTCCCCTCGCCGACGATCGGCTGGAGCAGGGCCTCGATCTCGTCGCGAAGCTTGCCTTCGACGGCGTGCTGGCGCTCGTCGGCATCGCCGGCGGCGGCGGTGTCGGGATCGCCCGCGCGGGCGAGCAGCGCGCCGGTCTGGTCGACGACCGAGACGGCGTCGGGCGAAAGCTCCGGCACCGAGGAGGAGACGAGGTAGCGGATCGAGGCGATCTGCTCCGAGCCCATATGCCCCTTGGTCTTCACCGTGACGGCGGCGGTGGCCTTGCGGCTCTCGTTCGCGAACATCGCGCGCTCGGGCATCACGATGTGGACGCGGGCGGCGGTGACGTTCTGGATCGTCTGGATCGACTTGGCGAGCTCGCCTTCGACGGCGCGCGTCTCGTTCATCTTGGCGCGGCTGGCGGAGACGCCGAAGGGCTGTTCCTCGTCGAGCACCTCATAGCCGATCTTGCCGCCCAGCTTCTCGCCGGCCATGCTCATCCGCAGTTCGGCGAGCTTGTCCTCGGGCGCCATGATCGCGGTGCCGTCGGCCGAGAGCGTGTAGGGCACGTTCTGCGCCTTCAGCTTCTCCGTGATGGTCGATGCCGCGGCGGGATCGAGATCGGTGTAGAGATAGCCCATGTTGGACTTGGAGCTGCTCATCGCCACGAAGGTCAGCGCCGCCAGCAAGGCGAACGCCACGCCCCCCATCATCGCGAGCCGCTTGGTGCCGAGTTGCGTCACCAGATTCTTGATCGCTTCCAAAGCCGCCCCATGCAGTAGCTACGGGGCGCGGAATGCCCCTTGTTACTGGACTTATAGGAAGGGCTTGGAGCGGCAGTTTCTGCCGGGTGGGAATTTTTTGCCTAGCAGTCGTCGGGATACTATCATGCTGCCCGGGGCGGGTGCGATCCGGCGAACGCCCCTTGGGGGCAATGCCGCATGGCAGCATCGCTCCCGTGCCCGCCGGGGGCACGGCGCCTGCGGCGTGGCATGCCGCCCGGGGACACGTCCCGGGCGGACGGGGTCAAGCGCTGCGCGCGCGCATCGCGTTGACCAGCGTCTCTCCGCGGCCGTGGCCGGCGCGCTCGTAGGAAAATTGCGGTGCTTCCCGTGCAGCCGCCTGGCCGAGCTCTTCGCGATAGGCCTTGTCGTCCGCCAGTCGCGTCATCGCGGCGGCGAGGGCGTGCGGGTCCATGGCGGGAATGACGAGGCCGTTCTCGCCGTCGCGCACCAGGCGGCCCACCCCCATCTTGGTGGTGATCGTCGGCAGGCCCATCGCCGCGGCCTCGCAGGTGACCTGGGGGCCGCCTTCCTCGATGGTGGGGAACACGAAAACGTCGACATCGCTCAACAGGCGCGCGACATCCGACACGAAGCCAAGCTGGCGGATCTTCCCACCTTCCATGGCCGAGGCGAGCGGCCCCGCAACCACCGGGTCGACATGACCGGCAAGCCAGAGCTCGGCATTCAGGTCGGCAAGCTTCCACGCGTCGAGTAGATCGAGGAACCCCTTGCGCACTTCCATCGTCCCGAGGAACAGGAAGCGCACCGGCCGACCTTCGCTCTGCCGCGCCGGCGCATCCGCGAATGCGTGGGAATCGTAGCCGAAGACCGCAGGCTTGATCTTGTGATCCGCAACGCCGATCTGGCGAAGCGACTTTTCTACTTCGATGTTCGACGCGAATACGAGGTCGAAATAGGTGAGTTCCTCGTCCTCGGCCGCAACCTTTTCCCACGTGATGAAGGGATATTCTCCCAATCCGCGCTTCGAATAGGCCTCGTCGAGCAGGGGCTTGGCGGTCCGGCACGGATTGTTGATCATCTCGCGCGCCATCACGAAGCCTTGCGCGCGGGCTTCGCGCAGCAGCGAAAGCGGCGCGTGCGGCCAGAAATAGAGGATTACCTTTTCCGGGTCGGCAGCTTTGAGCGCCCTGGAAAAGCTGCGCTGGAGCGAGCTCTTCGCATAGCCCCGGGTCAAGCGCCAGGGCAGCGATCGCAGCGGACCAGGCAAGGTCCTGCGCACCGAAACCTCCGGCGCCAGCGGGCGGTTCGCGCGCGGCGTCAGCAGCTCGGCCTTGAGACCTGCGGTATGAAACTGATCGAGGATGAGGGAGCAGGTCCGTCCAGGGCCTCGGACGTTGTCGAGATCCATGAACGTAAGCGCGGAAAACAGGCTTTGCCCGTCTTGACCGCGCTCAAGAGAAATCAACTCCTCCATGCGCCCCCCTTGTCTTTGCGATCAAGCTCAAAAAATCGTGGTGTCAGCACAAACCCAGGCCAAGCAGGACCGGGCAACTGGCGGTCAGACGCGTTCTTCAGCGCACGCGACATGATCTGGCTGGTACATCACATCGTTCTTCCCTCAAGCGCGACGCATAGTGGAGAAGCACGACCCTCGCAAGACGCAAGGGGTGCAATGCACAAAAACCGCTACAGTCCGTTACCGCGATTTAAAAAAAACGGTCGGACCGGCGCGAGCGCAACCAGCCATTGCGGACGGTTGCGGACGGTTGCGGACGGCGGCGATCGCGGCCAAGGCACGGCTTTATGCCCCGAGCGCTACAGCCGCGCCGATGGAGACGACATGCACGTGGACAGACGCCGTTTCGCTACCGGCCTGGCGACGCTGGTGCTCGCCTCCGGGCCGGCAGCCGCCGCGCCGACCGCGGCGGGAGCGGTGAGCATCACCTATGACGACGGGCTGCCCTCGCACCTCGACGTAGCCGTGCCGGCACTGGAACGGCGCGGGCTGCGGGGCACGTTCTACGTGACGCTGGAAAACATCGCTCAGCGCATCGCGGAGTGGGCCAGGCTGCCTGGGCGCGGGCACGAACTCGGCGCGCATACGGTTCATCATCCCTGCAATATCAGCCCCTTCGATGCCAAGACTTTCGCGGATCGCGAGTTTCGGCCGCTCGATGCGTGGCTCGATCGGGTCGCGGGGCCGGGCAGGGCGCGCGATTTCGCCTTCCCCTGCGACGTGACCGATTTGGGAGCGGGCACCCCGAACGTGCAGCGCGCGCGCTACGAAGCGATGCTGCGCGGGTTGGGCATGCAGAGCGGCCGGAACAGCGAAGGGCCGCCGAACCCTGCGGCATGGGCGCGGCTTCACCCGTTTCGCCTCCAGGCACTGGCGATAGGGTATGACGCAACGCCGCTGGACGTGTTCAATTATCTCCAGCGGGCGCGCGCGGAGCGCCGCTGGGCGATCCTGGTGTTCCACCAGATCGGGAGCGGGCCGGAGAGCGACGGCGCCGTTACCGCAGTGCAGCATGACCTGCTGCTCGACATGGTGCTGGCGAGTGGTCTCGCCACCGACACGGTCGGCATGCAGATGCGGCGTCTCGCCTCCGGCTGATCGCGCGAAGCTGGGGCCGCCCGGCGCGACGACCCCTGTCGGTCAGGCCCTGGCGGTGAGCTCGTCCAGCGCGCGCGGCTCGTGCATCGGGCAGCCGTTGAACCGGCCGCGATAGTCCGCCGAGAATTGGTACGGCACCTTCCGTGCCCGGTTGACGCCCCCGAGCGGCTGGTGCGCGGCGAGGCCGTGCCAGGGCGCGAAGGATAGCTGGTCCTCGATCCGCTCGCTTTCGCCGTAGACCCAGCCGGTCTGCGGCGCGACGTGCAGCGTCGCGACGGTGCGGTAGGGACTTTCCTCCTCGTCCCACGCAACCGAAGCGTCCTCGACCGGCATCTTCTCGAGATCGGTGCAGAGCTGCGCGCGCAACTCCCAGGTTCCGCCCTGTTCGAGCAGCAGCTCGTTCACCGCCTCGCGGATCGCGTCGGGACGGCCGGTGGCGTTGATCGTCGCGTCGGCAAAGTCCCGGATGCCGGACACCGGTACCAGCTGGAACTTGGCGATATAGTCGCCGTAGCGATAGGGCGTCTGGCTGTAATAGGTGGCGCCGAGCGGATGCACCGGCCGGGCGCCGCCCAGCGCGCTGAGCAGCGCCGACTTGCCGCCGACCGCCTCGATAGCCGCCTCGAAGCTGCGCAGCACGGCCGACAGCAGCTTCTTCGCGCCTTCGGCCTTGTCGGTGGTGCCGGCGAGCAGCTTGAGGTTGCCGAGGAACTTCTTGGCGTCGGGCGCGGCAAAGGCCGGCGCGTTGACCATCACGAAATCCTGCGTGGTGTCGCTCTCGCTGCCGGGCAGGCGCGCGCCTTCGACGCCGAGGACCTTCAGCGCCGCGCCGCGGGGCAGGCGGACCGAGTCGTCCAGGATGTCGCCGGCATTGGTGGAGAAGCGCAGGATCGCCTCATGGCTGCCGGGGGTGGCGAACAGGCCCTGCGCCAGTTCCGGCGGGAGGCCTTCGGCGATGGTGAGCGTGCCCCGCGCAAGGCCATGCCCCTTGGCATGCACCGAGCGGACGGCGTGCTGATAGTCCTCGGAGGTGGTGTCGAGGATCTTCTCGAACTGCGCCTTCAGCCCGGCGATCGTCTCCGCCTCGTCGGGCTGCGGCTGTTCGACGGAGGGCGAATAACGGACAGGCTGCGGCATGGTGGATTCCCTTCGAGATTGCGAAGGGGATCAACCACCGGTCGATGGTGCCGTTCCGCTCGCTGCCTAGTGCAGCAACAGGCTTTCCAGCTCGGCCGCGACCGCGTCGCGGCGCTGTTGCGCGTTGAGCGCGAGCCCGCCTTCGTCCCAGTTGATCAGCGCGTCGCCCATGGCCAGCGTCGCGTCGGGCGCAACGGTGAGGCTCAGCTTGCGGCGGTCGTTGGACTGGCGGTCGGCGATCTTGGCCTCGATGTCCTCGACCAGATCGGGGTGGACGCGCACCTGCAGCTCCGTGCCGCGCGCAACCTGGCCGAGTACCCGGCCGATCGCCGCGTCGATCGCGTCGCCAGGCGCCCGCTCGATGGCGCGCGCAGCGATGTGGTCGGCGGCGGCGAGGGCGACTTCGGTCGCCTCGCTGGTCACCCGCTCGGCGATTTCGGTGAACTGCGCATCGATCACTTCGATGCCGGCGTGCAGCGCGTCGACCGCGCTCAGCAGCGCCACTTCCCGCTCGGAGCGGGCCTGGGCAAGCCCGGCCTCGTAGCCCTCGGCGCGGGCCTGGGCGATCACCGCTTCCTGATCGGCCTTCAGCAGCGCGATTTCGGCGCGCAGCGCGGCGAGTTCGATCAGCGCGTCTTCGTTGACCAGCTTCTTGTCCGGCACCGGGGCCGAAAACACGCGGTCGAAGGCGAAGCGCTCGACATGGATGCTCATGCTGCCATGCTCCTCAGATAATCATTGCATCGTCGGACTTGGGATCGACCAGCAGGATCTCGCCGCGATCGGCAAGGTCCTTGGCCAGGCGAACAAGGCTCGACTGCGCCTCTTCGCAATCGCGGGCACGCACCGGGCCCATGCCGGCCATGTCCTCGCGCATCAGCTTGGCGGCGCGCTCGGTCATCGCGCTGAAGAACATCGTCTTCAGCTGCTCCGGTGCGCCCTTCAGCGCCAGCGCCATCTCGCGCTTGTCGGCATTTCGGACGATCGAGGCGATCGCCGGCGGCAGCAGGTTGGCGAGATCCTCGAACGTGAACATGAGCGCGCGGATGCGCTCGGCGCTTTCCGGCGCCTTGGCGTCGAGCGCGGTGAGCATCGCTTCCTCGGTCGAGCGGTCGAGCGAGTTGAACAGCTCGGCCATGCTCTCGTGCGGATCGCGCTTCTGCGAGCGGGAGAGGTTGGTCATGAATTCGGTCTTGAGCGTCTGCTCGACCTGATTGATCACTTCCTTCTGCACCGTGTCCATCCGCAGCATGCGCATGATCACGTCCACCGCAAATTCGCGCGGCAGCTCGGCGAGCACGCGCGCTGCATGGTCCGGGCGCAGCTTGGAAAGGATCACGGCGACGGTCTGCGGATATTCCTGCTTGAGCGCGCCGGCCAGCACGGTTTCGGAGACATTGGACAGTTTGTCCCACATCGTCCGGCCGGAGGGACCACGGATATCCTCCATGATCTCCTTCACCTTGTCGTTCGGCAGAATGCCGGCGAGCAGGCGCTCGGTCGTTTCGTAGCTGCCATGCAGCGAGGCCATGCTCGCCACTTCGCCGGTGAACTGGACGAGCAGATATTCGACGACCACGCTGGGGATACGCCCCAGGTTGGAAATGGTCGAGGAAAGCTCCTTGATCTCGTCGGTGGAAAGCTGGTCCCAGATCGGCGCGCCATGCTCCTTGCCGAGCGCGAGCATCAGCGCGGCCGCGCGCTGCGGTCCCGAGAATTTCTTCAGTTCGGGCGGTTCACCCACCGTGGCGACAGAAGCCATGCTCATCCCTGCAGAAAATGGTCCGCGCGCACCCGCAAGGCCGCGCTCTCCTCTATTATAGGAATGAATGGGGAAGGGACGGATCGGATCATGGTTAATTTATCGGCAAATCTGATCGGGCTGAGTGTGCTCACCGGGCAGAACTCGTTCGCGACGAGCGCCATGCCGACTTTCGAGAGCAAGGCCGTCCGCACGGCCAAGGCCCTGTTCAACACCGCGCCGACCGCGCCGCCCTGGAAGGACAAGGACGGCACCGCCACTTCCTCCCAGCTCACCTCGATCCTCGCCGCGCGCACGCTGATTCAGCCGGTATCCAGCGACAGCAACGGGGCGCTGCTGCCGGACGACGTGCAGACCAGCTTCACCGCGTTCAAGGCGCTGGACAAGCTGCGCGTGCTCGCCGAGGCGGCCAGCGACAAGACCACGTCCGACGCGCAGCGCGCCCAATATCAGAAGGTCTTCGCCAAGGGCCTGTCGGACCTGCAGAACTATCTGGTCACTTCGCCCTCGGACAAGATCAACCTCGGTTTCGGCAAGCCCAGCTCGACCGTCAAGACGAGCGAGCTCGCCGCGACGAACCTGTATGATACCAAGGGCAAGCCGCTGGTGAAGAAGGCGTCGGACCCGTTGCCGGGGCTGACCGGCAACGAGCAGTTCGTCGTCAACATCAAGCGCGGCAGCCAGTCGCAGAGCTTCACGGTCGATCTCTCGACCGGGCCGCAACCGCCGACGATCAATTCGGTCGCCGAAGCGCTCAACGCGCAGATCAGCTCGGTGCTCGCCACCAAGACCGACGGCACCGTGCTGACCGACAGCAAGGGCGAGCCGGTCAGCAAATGGCACGCGCGGTTCCAGCCGGAATTCAAGGACGGCATGTGGAGCCTGAAGCTCAACACGCCCGACGGCCTGGAGCAGGTGAGCCTCGATCAGGTGGGCGCCAAGGATTCGCTGGTCGTCACGACCGGCCAGACGCCGCTGGACGCGCCGACCGCGACCCAGGTGTTCCGCCTCAACGATCCCGCGGGTGACAATAGCAAGGTCACGATGGGGACGATCCAGGCGCTGGATCGGCAGGGGACCGAGCAGAACGTCGTCGCCCGCAAGACGACCAACGTCACCACGGCGGTGGAAGGGCCCGACGGCAAGGTCAAGCTCAACACCACCAAGACCAGTGACGTCTATGCCAGCACAACTGCGGCGGCGAGCGTCACCGACGCGCAGGGCTTCAGCTATGTGGTCGGCACGACCAAGGGCGATCTCGGCGCGAACCTTTCCGATGGTGACGACAATCTGTTCCTCACCAAGATGGACAGCGCCGGCAAGGTGGTGTGGCAGCGCAACCTGGGCGCCTCCGGCTCCGCGACGGGCGCTTCGGTCTCGCTCGCGCCGGATGGCGGCGTGGTCGTCGCCGGCACCGTGACCGGCAGCTTCAACGGCATCACCGCCGACGGCGACATGGCCGTTGCGAAATACGCCGCCAATGGCGACGAGCAATTCTCGACCCTCGTCGTCTCCAAGGACATGGACAGCGCGCGCGCCGTGACGGTGGGCGCGGACGGTTCGGTGTTCGTCGCCGGACGCATCGCCAACAAGGACGGCGGCGACGCGATGATCGCGCGGATCGACGCCAACGGGAAGATCGCCGAGCGCCGCACGATCAACACCGGCGGCAGCGACACCATCAACAGCCTGGCGATGGACAAGGACGGCAACCTGCTGGCCCTGGTCTCCAGCCAGGGGGTGGCGAGCGTGATGAAGCTGCAGGCGAATGCGCTGTCGACCACCCTGGGCAGCTTCAGCCTCGGCACCGCGGATGCGCGCGCACTCGCGGTGGCGGACGATGGCACGATCGGCGTGGGCGGCGCGACCAGTGCCGCCATCGCCGGGACGCAGGCCAACGGGCTCAGCGCCGGCCGCGACGGCTTCGTCACGCGGATCGACGCGAACCTCACCAGTGCCACCACCACCTATGTCGGCACCACCGAGGACGACCAGATCGACAGCATCGCCTTCATGGGCGACAGCATCTATGCGGGCGGCCGTACCACGGGAGATCTCGGCGCGCCGCGGCGCGGACCGGTCGACGGGTTCGTGACCCGCATCGATGCCGCCACCGGCGCGATCGCCAACACCAGCCAGTTCGGCCAGGTCCAGACCCGCATGGAGCCGGTCCGGGTCGCCGCCGACAAGGGCGGCAGCACGGCGCTGTCGGCGCTTGGCTTCAATCGCGGGGTGCTCAACCCGAGCGTGTCGGACAAGGTGACCACGCAGACCACGCTGCGTGCCGGGGACTATTTCTCGATCAAGGCGGACAATTACGCCGTTCGCCGCGTGACGATCGAGAAGGACGACACGCTGAAGTCGATCGCCGAACGCATCCAGGGCATGATCGGCGCCTCCAAGGGCACCGTCAGCGCCACGACGGTCGACGGCGTGCAGTCGCTGCGCATCTCGATGAAGCAGGGGCACGAGCTGGAACTGATTGCCGGCAGCGCGGAGACCGACGCCCTCGCCAAACTGGGGATGGAGCCCCAGCGCATCGCCAACCAGGCCGTGGTGCTCGGCACGCCGCCCAAGGTGAAGCCGGGCGGCAACTATGGTCTGGAACTGACGGAGGCGCTGAGCCTCGCTTCGATCGACAATGCCAAGGCGGCGCTGGGCAAGATCAAAGATGCGGTCTCGATGACGCAGACCGCCTATCGCTCTCTATATTGGGATGACAGCAAGGCTGCGTTCGTCGACGGCTCCGGCACGAACAAGTCGGGCAAGAAGGGCGCATCGACCGCCGTCGAGCAGGCACAGCTGAAAAACTATCAGGCGGCGCTGTCGCGGCTCTCCGCCGGCACCCCGACAACCCTGGGATTCTGATCCATGTCCGACATGCCCACCATCTTCTCCGCGATCCAGATGCGGATGCAGAATCTGTCGCAGCGCCAGCAGGTGATCGCGCAGAACCTCGCGAACAGCGAAACGCCCGGCTACAAGTCGCGCGACGTCTCCGAGCCCAACTTCGGCGATCTGCTCCAGGGCGCGGGCGGCATCAGCATTGCCAAGCCGCGCGTCGAACTGACCGGCACGATGAAGAACCTGGGCGCGGTGCAGCCCGTGGGCAGCGGCCTGGTGTTCGACAAGGACGTGACCGAGACCAAGCCCGACGGCAACAACGTCACGCTGGAAGACCAGCTGCTCAAGATGGGTAAGGTGCAGGCCGATTTCAGCGCGATGACCAATATCTACCGCAAGCAGATGGTGCTGCTGAAGACCGCGCTGGGCAAGGCCGGCGGCTGACGCCCCGCTCTCGCGGACAGCAAAAAGGGCCGCGAGCGATGCTCGCGGCCCTTTTCGTTTTCACGCGGAAGCGTGCGATCAGGCGATCGCGACGCGCGCGAGGCGGCGACGACGCAGCGCGCCGCCAGCCATGGCGAAGCCGCCGATCATCAGGCCCCAGGCGGCCGGTTCCGGAACCGCCGCGAAGTCCAGCTGCGAGCTGTAGCCATAAGCCGCGTTCTTGGTGTTCTTCATCGACACCGTCAGCAGCTGCGGCGTGTTCGACGGGATGACTGCGAACTGGTACGTCAGGCCCTTGGTGATACCGGTGAGGGTAACACCACCGAACGAGAGGCTCACCAGGTCGAGGTAGTTCGACGTGATGGTCACGCTCAGGGTGCCCGGTGCGTTGAGCAGCAGCGAGAACGCCTGGGCGACAGTGGTCTTCTTGTCGACCTTGATATTGCTCCAGCCACCGGCAGAGCCGTCGAAGCTGCAGACAGCCGCAGCAGAATCGGCGCAAACGACCGTTGCCGCCTGCGCGGTGCCCGCCATGCTGATCGCGCCAGCCGCCGTCGCGGCCGCGATCATCAAACTCTTGAACTTGTTCATCCACACCTCCCTAACGCTATCACACAGCCGTTGAGAGCTGCCCGATGTGTCCAGGCAGGAAACACTCTTCTTCCCATACGTGCTGTCCGTTTCTTATAAACGAACGCACTGATTTTGCTAGGTTATAGTTGACGGAAAATATACCGTTAAAAAACCAAGCCAAAACAAGGAGTTATGAAGAGTTTTTTATCCAGATCGAACTGCAAATCGCCCTGAAATGAGACAGACATATTCCGCGCTGCAGCGCTCATTGCGCGCTGCAGCGAATCAAAAATACCTTCACAAACGCGCATTTACCGAGATCGGCGCCGGTGCGTCGATGCCGTATAGTCCGCCGCACGCGCTGTAGGTGGTGGTGCGACTTCCGGTCAGGCGTTGCGCTTCTGCTGCAATTGCTGCCATCATTTCGGAAGACAATTCGATCTGACGCGAAAGTATACGCGAGTTGACGATCGATGCGTCCCGCAACGAGCGGCTCGCATCCGAGAGCTGCTCGCGTACGTCGGGCTCCAGCGTCTCCAGCCAATCTTCCGGATTCTCGCGCTTCAGGCGGGCGACTTCGGCTTCGATCCGGCCGGCGAGGCGGAGCTTGGCATCGGCAATTTCACCCAGTTCGGGAATATAGGGCGTCCGCGCCAGGCGCTCGCTTTCCTCTTCCATCAGGGCGGTGAGCGAAATCATCGCATCGACGAGCTGAGTGATCATTTCTGTCCTTGCTGAAGCTTGAGGATCTGGTCGAGAACGGCGGGCGCGAGGCCGATGCCGCCGCGGCGCGCCATTTCGGCGCCGAGCTTCTCGGCGAGCACGCCGCGGAAGATCTCTTCGCCGTTGCCGCCGCTGAACTGTTCGTCCTGCTGGACGCTCTGCAGCATGAGCTGGGTCATCTGGCCCAGGAACACGCTTTCGAATTCCTGCGCCGTCTTGGCGCTTTTCGGATCCACTTTCGGCAGCGGCTTGGCCGGGGTGGTCGCACCTGCGGCCGCGAGGGGGAGGGGCGTGGTGTCGGTCATTACTGTACCTCGATTTCGGCCTGGAGGGCGCCGGCGGTCTTGATCGCCTGGAGGATCGTGATCAGGTCGCGCGGCGACACGCCGAGGGTGTTGAGCCCGCTGACCAGCGCCTTCAGCGACGAGCCGTTGATCACCGCGAGGCTGGCGCCGTTGCCGTCGTTCACCTGCACCTGGGTGCGCGGCACCACCGTCGTCTGCCCCTGCGAGAAGGGCCCGGGCTGCGAGACCTGCGGTGTTTCGGTGACGGAGATGGTGAGGCCGCCCTGCGCGATCGCCACCGGGGTGATCCGCACATCGCTGTTCATCACCACGGTGCCCGAGGCTTCGTTGATCACCACCTTGGCCGGCTGGTCGACCTTTACCTCTAGGTCGCCGACCTGGGTGACGAGATCGATCACCGAACCGGCGAACTGGCCGGTCGGACGCAGCTCGACGGTCGCCGGATCGAGCATCTGCGCGGCGCCGGGATAGCGGCCGTTGATCGCGCGGGCGATACGGTCGGCGGTCGAGAAATCGGGGTTCTTCAGCGCGAGCTTGAGGCTGTTTGCCGAGCGCAGCTGATAGGGTACCTCGCGCTCGACGATCGCCCCGCCGGCAATCCGCGCCGAGGTGGTGACGCCGCGGCTCACGTTCGCCGCCGCGCCCTGCGCCTTGAAGCCGGACACGGCCACCGGGCCCTGCGCGACCGCATAGATCTCGCCGTCCAGCGCGCGTAGCGACGAGGCGATCAACGTGCCGCCCTGCAGGCTGGTCGCGTCGCCGAGCGCCGAGACCTGCACGTCGATCCGCGAGCCGGAACGCGAGAAGGGCGGCATGGTCGCGGTGATCGAGACGGCCGCGACATTCTGCGTGCGCATCTGCGTGCCGCGAATGTTAACGCCCATCCGCTCGAGCATCGACTGCATCGATTCCTCGGTGAAGGGCGCATTGCGGATGCGATCGCCGGTGCCGGCGAGGCCGACCACGAGGCCATAGCCAACCAGCTGGTTTTCGCGGACATTCTCGACGTCGACGATGTCCTTGATCCGGGTCTGGGCCATCGCCTGGGGCGCGCCGACACAGGCCAGCGCGAGCGCCAGGAACGATGCGGAGAGACGATACATAAACCTCTCGGGCCAAGTGGAAAATTAACGCTACTCGTCTTATAGGAAGAGGAGAGCCAACAAGGCTCGCGAGGGTCTGATTTCGTGCGTATCGACAGCCTGTCACCGATGATGGCGCGCAACCTGCTGGCGGCGTTGCCCAAGTCTGTGCCCGGCCTGGTGAACCGGCTCGACGATCAGGCCTCCGCCTTGCCCCATCCGCTGCCCACGCCGGGGGCGACACCGCCTACCAGCGTGCAGATGCTGGTCGCGATCGCGGCGAACAACCCGATCGCCGAGCGCCGCCGCAAGCAGGCCCGCGATGTCGAACGCGGCATCGATGCGCTGGATCGGCTGCACAAGGAACTGGTTGCAGGCACCCCCAATGTCGCGCGGCTGCGCGAGATCGTCGAATGGTCGCAGACCGTGCCGACCCCGCCCGAGCCCGAGCTCGCGGCGCTGATGCGCGAAATCGACGTACGGGTGCGCGTAGAATTGGCCAAGCTCGACATCCAGGTCTGAATACGCGCGCGTCTCGGTTCGAGATGCAATTGCAGCCGCAAGCATTTGCTGCGCTGCAGTAAAGTGCGAGACGTGGGTCGGCCGGCGGCATGTTCCCCAAATGAACTACTTGGATAAGTCTCTACAAAGACTTAAGGAGTGGTAAACAAGAGGGGAAGTGTCATGAAGGCTTTCACGCAGTTTTTTGCGGTCGTCCTGCTGTGCGTGGCACCCGCCGCGGCGCGGGCGGCAACCAGCTATTCCGGGCTGTATGTGTTCGGCGACAGTCTGGTGGATTCCGGCAACGCCTATCTCGCCACCAACGGTACGGTCGCCAGTCCGGACGATGGCTATTTCGCCGGACGCTTCTCCAACGGCTTCAACTTCGCCGATTATCTGAGCCTGGCGATCACGGGTACGCCGGCGACGTCGCTATATGCCGGCGGGCGGAATGTCGCCGTCGGCGGCGCGACTGCCGAGTTCGTGCCCGGCGAGCTGAGCCCGAGCTTCCGTGCCCAGGTCGGGCTGTACTGGAACCAGGTAAGGGCGCCGATCGACAGCGACGCGCTGGTGTTGCTCACCTTCGGCGGCAACGATGTCCGCGACACGCTCCTGACCGGCGGGCCGGTGAGCTTTCTTGCGGCGTTGAGCGACTTCAACGACGCGGTGACGGCACTCTATGGCCTCGGCGCGCGCCACTTCGCGATCGTCGGTGCGCCGGACATCGGCCTGCTGCCGGTATCGGCCGCGCTCGCGGGCAACATTCCCGGGCGGCTGGACGAACTGACGGCCCGTTCGCTCCAGATCAGCCTGGCGCTGCGGCAGATGGCGGCGAGCATCGATGCGCAGCCGGACGTCACCGCGTCCTTCTTCGACCTGTTCGCGACAGAGCACGACCTGCTGGACTCGCCCGCTGCATTCGGGCTTCCGGCCACGCTGAACACGACCACACCGTGCCAGATCGTCGGGGGCGGATCGCCGCAGATCGCGAACTGCAGCAATTCGCTCTATTTCGACGAGATCCACCCCACGACCCAGGTGCACAAGGCGATCGCCGACGCCATGGCGCGCCAGCTCGGCATCAGCGCGGTGCCGGAGAGCGAGACCTGGGTGCTGCTGATCCTGGGCGTGGCGGCGACGGGGGCGGTGCTGCGGCGCCGCCGCGACATGCGCGAGCGCCTCGCCGCGGCATGAGGCCGACGGGCTGCGGCGCCGCCGTTCAGCGCGGCGCCTGCACCTCGGTCAGCCAGGCGGCAAGTTCGGCATAGGGGATCATGTCGATGAAGGCGACGCCGGCGGAGTCGCTTTCGATCCAGCGCACGGTGCAGCTGCGCGGGTTGAGCCCGGGGATGACGAGCGTCATCACCCGGTCGAGGTCCGGCTGGTTCGACAGGCGAATGCGGGCACCGCTCTGCGAGATGTTCTCCATCACCACGGTGTGCGAAACGCCGTTGCAGACGAGCCGGGCATTGCTGCCGAGCTGGAAGCGCGGCGCGCGCGGCACGGCACGACGCAGGCGTGCCGCCGGCGAGCTGCCCTTGGCGGTGGCGAGTACTTCCTCGACGTCGATCGGTGCGGGGAACTGCACGCCCGCACGCCCGGCGCTTACCCACATGATCCTGCCTTCGAGTACCGGGCCGCCGCGCAGTTCGACAACGATGCCGTCGGCCTCGCGCAGGGGGAAGGGGCTCTCGAGCATCATGCCGGTGGCGGAGATGTTGCGAACGCGGCAAAGCTGCTCGCCGGCGCCCGCGCAGATCAGCTTGCCCACCATCAGCGTCGTCACCGTGCGCGGGGCACGCTCGGCCCAGGGGCCGGGATCGCTGCTGTTGTGGTCAAACTGATGTTCGGCTGCGCCCACGGCGTCTGTCTCCCCGTTCGACTGCAGAACACGCAGTCCCTATGCATATTATAGGATGAACGAGCGTTCAGCTTCGCATCGGTAGTGCTACGAATGTCAGGCGGGATTGGCGCCGGTGACGGCGATCTTGCGCACGATCTTGGGGCCGAACGCCTCGTTGGCGGCGGCATCGACCAGTTTCCGGAAGCCTTCGAGGTCCGGCAGCATGCCATCCGGACCCGCCGCCATCGGGGTTCGATAGGTGCGCATGTTGATGGCATGCAGCAGCAGCGGCATCCGCTGGTTGACGAAATCGGCCTTGGCCTCGTCCACCTGCAACTGCACGTCCATCGAGGCATAGCCGGCCAGGTGGCCGTCCGCGAAGACGAGCGGCACCAGGATCTTGCCGGTGGGCAGGAACTTGCCGGGTTCTTCCTTTTCTTCGACCTTGGCTTCCTGCTTGGGCGCGCCGCCGATGCCGAGCATCTTCACCATCGCATAGGCAGTGCCGCCGCCGGCGGCGAGACCGGCGATCAGCGCGACGATGAGGAACAGCAGTTTCTTCACGGACGGCCCCTCAGAACTTGAAGCTGGAGTCGTTCGGCAGCGCCGAGGTCTGGCCCTTGAGCACGATGCTGATGCGGCGGTTCTCGGCGCGGTTCGGCTGATCCGGATACACCGGCTGGGTCGCGCCCATCGCCACGACTTCGGCGAAATGGTCCGGCGTCACGCCGCCGGCGACGAGCGCCGAGCGGGCGGCGAGCGCGCGCTGGCCGGAGAGCAGCCAGTTGGCGTCGCTCTGGCCGCCCGCGCCGTCGGTATGGCCCTCGATCGCGATCTGCGCGCCGACCGTGGAGATCTTGCTCGCCAGCTTGGTGAGCAGCGTGCGCGCATAGGGATTGAGCTCGGCGGTGTTCGACTTGAACATCGGCTGCTGGTCGGTGTCCATCAGCGTGATGCGCAGGCCCTCGCGGTCCTGCTGCACGTCGACATTCTTCTTGCCCTGCGATTGCGGGGTCGCTTCCAGCGCCACCATCAGTTCGGACGCCATGACGCGCATCGTCGCCGGCACGTCGGCGGTGCCGCCGCGCGCGGAACCGGCGGTGGTCACCTCGAAGGTGGGCTGGCCCTTGGCGGCGCTGGGATCTGCTTCGGAGCGGCGGGTCGGGCCGCCGGCGCCCGGCGCCGAGTTGCTGACCGGTGTGGAAGGGCCGCTGTCGGCGATGGTCGGCGAGAAATACTTCGCCAGGCCCTTCAGCCGGTCCTTGTCCGGATTGGCGAGCAGCCACAACAGCATGAAGAACGCCATCATGGCGGTCACGAAGTCGGCATAGGCCACCTTCCACGCGCCGCCGTGATGGCCGCCCGCGACCTTCTTGACCTTCTTGACGATGATCGGCCGAACGTCCCCCCCGCGGGCCATGTTACTGACCCTTCAGTGCGTTGCGCAGGCGTTCCTGCACCGCGCCGAGGCGGACATGGCTGATCGCCGAGAGCGAGTCCTCGCCGCCCGCGATCCGCTCCAGCAGGTTCACGCACTCGTCGGCATGCTGGATCAGATAGTCGAACGCCTGGAGCTGCTCGAGATAATTGGCGGCGAAATGCTCGTCGCAGACCAGCACTTCGGCCAGACCTTCGAGCTTCTTGCTGATTTCGCGGATCTCGCCGGCCATGACGCTGTGCAGCACGCCCGCGAACGGATCGTAGCCGGGCAGGGCTTGCGCGTGAGAGGGTTCCGACATGGGCAGGCAGGACATCAGAAAAGCTCCAATTCTCCGTCGGGGGCGGCAACAGGCAGGGGGGCGACCGGACGTTCCTGGACGCGCTCCGCCACCTTGGTGCAGCGGCTCTTGCCTTCGTGCGGCAGGAACTCGACCTTGCGGGCGAGCGTGCCGCCGAGATCGCAATGCGCGATCGTGATGCCTTCGGTCTCCATGAACCGGCGGGCAAAGGCGCCGTTGGAGGCGCCGATGTTCCCCAGGCCGGAGATGATGTTGGCACCACCGTACAGATGGGCCTGCAGCCGCTGGCGCGAGGCGCCCTTGGCCATCATGCTGTTGATCAGGAGTTCCATCGCATGCACGCCGTAGCGTGCCATGTCCGAGTTCGAGACCTTGTGGTCCGCGCCCGGCTCGCCGAGCAGGAAGTGGTTCATGCCTCCGACCTTGGCGACCGGGTCGTAGAGGCATGCGGCCACGCAGCTCCCGAGCAGGGTCGAAATCATGACATGGGGCTCCGCGATCACCGCGTTCTCGCCCTGTACGATGGAAACTCTGCGCATATCAGGTCAGCTCGCCGAAAACGCGTTCGATCTTTTCCTTCAGCGCCGCCGGCGCGAAAGGCTTGACGACATAATTGTTCACACCCAGCGCCGCCGCCTTCTGCACGACCTCGCGGTCGGACGAGCCGGTGAGCATGATGAACACGGTCTTGCCGATCACCGGGTCGGCGCGAACCGCCTCCAGGAACTGCAGCCCGTCCATCTCGGGCATGTTGTAGTCGGAGATGACCAGGTGGACGCGGTCGCTCTTGATTGCGGAAAGCGCTTCCGGGGCGCTGGCCTTGTCGCGGACGTCCTTGAACCCGAGATCCTGCAGCGCACGACGGATCATCGCCCGCATACTGGTCTGATCATCAACGACCATCACCTTGATTTGTGATGCAGCGGGCATTGTTATGCGCTCCCAACCTTAACCGTTTCTCGACAAGCTTTCAGAATGGCCTCCGGCATGGCCGAAAGCCCGACTTCCTTCTCCACCGCACCCGCTTCCTTGGCGGCGCGGGGCATGCCCCACACCACGCAGGTTTCTTTCGTCTGGCCCAGCGTGCGGGCACCGGCCCGGCGCATCGCCAGAAGGCCCTGCGCACCGTCGCTGCCCATCCCGGTAAGGATGACGCCGACGGCACCCGCGCCCAGTTTGGAGACCGAACGGAACAGCACGTCCACCGAGGGACGATGGCCGGTCACCGGGTCGCCGGCGATCAGCTTGATCCGGCCATTGGCACCGCCCGAGAGTTCCATATGTCGTTCGCCTCCAGGAGCAATATAGACGGTTCCGGGGGTCACCTGGGCACCATCCGTAGCTTCCACGACGTTGACGCGGCATTCGGCGTTCAGGCGCTGCGCGAAGCTGCGCGTGAAGGTCGCCGGCATGTGCTGGACGATCAGGATCGGCGGCGAATCCTCCGGCAGCGCGGGCAGCAGCGAGAACAGCGCTTCCACGCCGCCCGTCGACGAACCGATCGCGATCAGCTGCGCGGCCGCACCGCCGCCTGCGGCGCCGACGCTGGGCTGCGCGGGCAGGCGCTGCGGGCCGGCGCGGGCGACCGAGCGCGCCGCGCTCTTCACCTTCTCGCACAGCAGGCCGGCGTCGCGCTCGATGTCCTCGGGCGTGCCGCTGGGCTTGGTGACATAGTCCACCGCGCCCAGGCGCAGCGCCTCGATCGTCACTTCCGCGCCGCGCGCGGTGAGGGTGGAGCACATCACCACCGGCATCGGCCGGAGGCGCATGATGCGCTCGAGGAACGACAGGCCATCCATCCCCGGCATTTCGACGTCGAGCGTCAGAACGTCGGGGTTGAGCGCCTTGATCATGTCGCGGGCCGCGAACGGCTCCGGCGCCATGCCGACCACTTCGATCTCGGGGTCGGCCGAGAGCATCCGCTTCAGCGTCGCGCGCATCGAGGCGCTGTCGTCGACGATGAGCGTGCGGACTGGTTTCATGCCCATTACTCCGGCTTCTGGTAAATGGTATGCCCGCACGAGCGCATCTTGCTCGCAGCCGGACCGATCAGCCGTTCCGAATGACCGATATACAGGAAGCTCCCGGGGGCGAGCTGCTCGACGAAGCGATGCTCCAGCTCTTCCTTTGCGGGATCTCCGAAATAGATCATGACGTTACGGCAGAAAATTACATCATAGGCTGCTTTCAGCGGCCATGGTTCAAACAGGTTCAGAACCTTTGCGGTGACGAGCTGGCGCGCTTCCTCGGCCATGACGAAGCCGCCTTGGGCGGGCTTCATCCAGGTCGAGCGATAGGGCTCCGGCACGCCTGCCGCGACGTTCTCCGCATAGACCCCGCGCTGCACCGACTCGACCACGTGCGGGGCGATATCGGTCGCAAGCAGCCGGACGTCCGCATTGCGCAACCATGAGGCGGTGCTGCGGCTGGGCCCCAGCAGGCACATCGCGATCGTGTATACTTCCTCGCCCGACGAACAGCCCGCAGACCAGATCCGGATCGGACCCTGTTTCCGCTGGAGCGTCGGGATCACCGTCTCGCGGAAATGATCGAAATGGTGCGGCTCGCGGAAGAAGTGCGTGTGGTTGGTGGTGAGTGCCACCACCATCGCGTTGCGTTCCTCCGGATCGCTGTGCACCAGGTCGACATAGTCGCAGAACCGGGCGAGCCCGAACTTGCGCAGCCGCCGCGCGAGGCGCGACTGCACCAGCGTCGTCTTCGCCTCGCTCAGCGAGATGCGTGCATCGTCGTACATGATCGCGGCGATGGCCTGGAAGTCGCGCGGCGTAAGCTCCGCGTTCTGGCCTGGTGCCATCGCGTTACCGGCGCCGGCGGACGCCGCGGCGGCGCCCCCGGCGGGGCTCATGCCGCGAGATCCAGGTGCTTGGTCAGGCTGAGCGCGTTGAGATCGAGCAGCAGGACCATGCTGCCATTCTCGTCGCGCGTGCCGTCCTTGGCGCGGGTGGCGATGCGGACGAGGCCTGCGATCACGCTTTCTTCCAGCGCCGTCTCGACGGCCGGGGCCGGCTGGATCTCGTTGACGTTGATGCCCACGATATCGTTGACCTCGTCGACCAGGAAGCCCGCCTGCTTGCCCATGATGTTGACGACCAGGATGCACGAGCGCGCATGCAGCTGGCTCGGTTCCCAGCCCAGGCGCTCGGCCAGGCCGACCACCGGGATCACGTTGCCGCGCAGGTTGGTCACGCCCTTGACGAAGCTCGGCACGTTCGGGAGCGGCGTCGGCTCGTCCCATTCGCGGATTTCGATGAGCGCGCTCATGTCGATCCCGAAGATCTGCTTGGCGAGCGAGAAGGTGACGATCTTTCGATCGTTGGCGGTGTCAGGGGTGGTGCTCATGCTGCCAGTCCTTTGGGCGAGTAACGGGAGGGCGAGGCAACCAGCGCCTCGATATCGAGGATGAGAGCGATCGAGCCGTCGCCCAGGATGGTTGCGCCACCCAGGCCGCGGATCGGATGCAGGTTCTGATCCAGGCTCTTGATCACGACTTCGCGGCGGTCATCGATGGTGTCGACGACCAGGCCGACCTTGCCCGAGCTTTCGCTCTCGACGATTACCACCAGCGAATCCTCGATGGCGCGGTCGTCGTTCAGGCCGAAGATCTCGGTCGCGCGCCGCACCGGCAGATATTCGCCGCGCATGTCGATCACTTCATGGTCCGGTGCCGTACGCTTCACCTGGCCGGGCTCGGGCTGGATCGTCTCCAGCACGTGCGTGAGCGGCAGAACGAAACGCTGGCCGGCGAGCCGCACGATCATGCCGTCCAGAATGGCCAGCGTGAGCGGGAGGATCATGGTGAAGGTGGTGCCTTCGCCCGGGACCGAGTTGATCTCGACGCGGCCGCCCAGGGCTTCCACGTTCGAGCGCACCACGTCCATGCCGACGCCGCGACCCGAGATGTTCGAGATCTTCTCCGCGGTGGAGAAGCCCGGGGCGCAGATCAGCTGGTCGATTTCCTCGTTCGTCAGCACCGCATCGGCGCTGATGATGCCCTTTTCGACCGCCTTGGCGCGGACGCGCTCCCGGTTGATGCCGCGGCCATTGTCCGCGACGCGAACGAAGATCCGGGCGCCCTTCTGCTCGGCCGACAGCTTGATCGTGCCGGCGGGGTCCTTGCCCGCCGCGATCCGCTCTTCGGCGCTTTCCAGGCCATGGTCCGCTGCGTTGCGGATCATGTGGGTCAGCGGATCGCCGATCTTCTCGATCACGCCCTTGTCGACTTCGGTCGTCTCACCGATCGTCTCGAGGTTGATCTGCTTGCCGGTCTCGACCGAAAGATCGCGGAGCATGCGCGGCACGCGGCTGAAGGCCTGCCGGATCGGCTGGGCGCGCAGCGACATGACGTTGTCCTGGATCTGCCGGGTGAGGCGGGCCAGTTCGGGCAGTTCGACGCGCTGGCGATCGGCCGGCGACAGCCGGTCGGCCAGGATCGAGTTGCGGATCACCAGCTCGCCGACCAGGTTGAGCAGCAGGTCGAGCTTGACGAGGTCCACGCGGATGGTCTGCGCAGCTTCGTTGACCGGCTTGGCCGGACCACCGCCACCACCAGCACCACCACCGGGACCCCCACCGCCGGGCGTGCCCCCGCCGCCCGGCGGGGTTGCCGCCGCCGCAGGCGCAGGCGCAGCTTCGGGCGCCGCCGCAGCAGGCGCTGCAGGTGCCGGAGCCGGCGCAGGCGCTGCCGGAGCAGCACCCAGATCCATGAAGTCGTCGACCGTGGCCGTTACCGGCACGAACGGGATCTCGTCGCCGTCCATCTCGGTCTCGGCAGCCCCTGCGGGCAGGACCGCGTCTTCGTTGCGCTTGATTTCGATCACCGAATCCGGCGCCACGAAATCGAAGCAGTCGGACAGGTCGCTTTCCGGCAGCTCTGCCGGTGCGTTGATCACCCAGGTGAGGTAGCTGTCTTCCGGATCGATCTCGCGCAGCCCCGGCAGCGTGCTGATGTCGACCGATTCGACGCGGGCACCCAGGCCCTCCAGCTCGCGCACCGTCAGCAGCGGCTCACCGGCATTGGCCAGCGCGGCGCGCGACGGCTTGAAGCGCACGGTCCAGCCGGCTGCTTCCTCCGCGGGGCCGTCGAGGTCGTCCAGCGACACGCCGACGGGGCGGAAGCCGAACTCGTCTTCCTCTTCCGCCATCGCCGGCGCGGGGGCCGGAGCGGCGGGGGCGGGGGCGGCCGCGGGCGCCGCCGCAGCGGGCGCATCGCCGTCCGGCACGCCCTTGTTGGCGAGTACCTGTTCGAGCGCGCTCAGCGCGGCCCCGTCGTTCGGCCGGGACGCATTGCCCTTGGCCGCCTCGACATGGTCCGACAGCACGTCGAACGAGCTCAGCATCACCCGGATCACGCCGGGCGTGGGGACGATCTTCCCGGCACGCACTTCATCGAGCACATTCTCGAACTTGTGCGCGAAGGCGGTCAGGTCCGAATGGCCGAAGGCACCGGCGCCACCCTTGATCGAGTGGATCGCGCGGAACACGCCGGCGATGGTCTCGCCCGACAGGTCGCCGGACTGCATCGCCGACAGGCCTTCCTCGGCCGTCGTGAGGCCTTCAGTGCACTCTTCGAAGAAGATTGCCTGGATATCGTCGAATTCGTCGCTCACGGGCAGACGCGGCGGATCGCCGCCCCCAGCTTGGTGGCCTCGAAGGGCTTGGTGATCCAGCCGGTGGCACCGGCGGAGCGGGCGCGCTGCTTCTTCTCGTCCGAGAACTCGGTCGAGAGCACCAGGATCGGCACGCCCTTGAATTCGGGAACCTGGCGCACGGCCTCGATCAGCTCGAACCCGTCCATCTTCGGCATGTTGATGTCGGTGATGAGCAGGTCGGGCTTGACCTCGTGCATGCGCTCCAGCCCATGCTGACCGTCGTTCGCGCTCTCGATGCGAAAGCCCTGCGAGGTCAGCGACGTCTTGAGCAGCATGCGCATGCTCGCGGAGTCATCGACGGTAAGGATCAGCTTGGTCACAGAAGTTCTCCGGTATCAATGCCGACCGCCGCTGCGAGCTGGCAACGGTTCACACGATCGGTGAAGGCAGTGCTGGGGTTGAGGATGGTGAAGGCCTTGCCGAGCTTGTCGGCTTCGGCCTTGGCCGCGACGAGCAGCTGCAGCACCGCCTGGCCGACGCTCTCGACCTGCGAGGCATCGATCTCGACCGGTCCGTCGCCGTCGACCGCCTGGATGAGGCGGGTTTGAAGATCCGCGGCCGTCACGGTCGTACCGTGCGCGGGGAGCGCAAGCGCGTTGTCCGCGCCGGCCTCAAGCGGTGGCAGGGGAAAGTCCATTTTTGGCCTCGTCGAGAGCGGTTTCGAGTTGCTGGAAGCTCGGCGCGTACGCGGAAGGCGTCATGCGACGGGCGATTTCGATCGCAACCTGCACCGGCTGGTTCTGGGCGTAGGCAACGATGGCGGTCTTCACGATGGTGAAGGGCTGGGAGTCGGCCTCGATCGTCTCGAGGAGCTTGCCGGCGAGCGGCGCAACGACACAGTAGGAGAGGAGCACGCCGAGGAAGGTGCCGACCAGCGCGCCGCCGATCATCGCGCCCAGGATCTCGGTCGGCTGATCGATCGAGCCCATGGTCTTGATGACGCCGAGCACCGCTGCAACGATGCCGATGGCGGGAAGGCCGTCGGCCATCAGCTGCAGCGAGTGCTGCGGATGGGTTTCCTCGTGATGGTGCTTCTCGATGTCCGCTTCCATCGCCGATTCCAGCTGGTGCGGGTCCTCGAAGTTCACCGTCATCATCCGCAGATAGTCGCAGAGGAACTCGATCAGGTGATGGTCCTTCAGCAGGCGCGGATAGGGCTTGAAGAGATCGCTCTCCTCCGGCTTGTCGAGATGCGGCTCGATGCCGGTGGCGCCGCTCTTCTTGAACAGCGTGAGCAGGGTGAACATCAGGGTGAGCAGGTCGGTATAGTCGCTGGCCTTCCAGCGTCCGCCCTTGAAGGCGCGCATGATGCCAGCGCCGGCCTTCTTCACCGTCGGCATCGAGTTGCCGACGATGAAGGCGCCGATCGCCGCACCGCCGATGGCCATCATCTCGTGCGGCAGCGCGTGCATGATGATCTCGAACTTGCCGCCCGAGATCATGAAGCTCCCGAACACGCACACGAGAATGATGACGAAACCAACGGCGTTCAGCATGGCGGGCTCAAATTCTTTCCCTGGATCTTTCCAGAATTATAGGATGGTTTCCGGCCGGGTGGGGGTTCTGGGAAACTGCTTAGGCGGAAAGGCGATCGCGCTCGCGATCCTGCCATTCGATCACCGCCAGATAGTTACGCAGCCGGTTCTGCTCGAGCGTGGCGAGCAGGGCATTGTCGTGCCAGGGGAACACCAGGTTCGCGACGGCTTCCGCCCAGGGCGCGCCGGCATCGAACAGGATGCCGAGGCCGAAAACGGCCGGCACATGGGCGTAGGCGAGCTTCGTCCCCGCCGCGCGGCCCTGCGCCATGAAGTCCTCCACCGCGGTCAGCACGCCATTGCGCGGGCCTCCCTCGTGCAGCGCCCAGGCGAAGTGGCCGTCGCCGCGAAAGCCATGCCCCGGCGGCAGCAGGTCCGCACGGTCGAGCGTACAGCCGCGATCGGTGCTGTAGGGGTGGCGGTGCTCGGCGGGGATCCGTTCGGGCGCGTAATACATGTCGCGCCGCCCAGTGGGCCAGCTCACGTCGTGCAGGAAGGCGAGCAGCGGGCGGCCGTCGCGCTGCGCCAGTTCCCCGGCGATGCGGAGTTCGTTGAACACGGTGTAGTAATTATGGTCGCCGTCGATCACCCAGGCGTCGATGTCGCCCAGCGACGGCATCGCCTCCAGGCTGGGGAGGGGCACGTGGCGCACCTCCGGGGTCGCCTGGGCCCAGTCCAGAAACACCTGCTTCGGCGCGGGGTCGATGCTCGTCAGCGAGCCGCCCGTGGCGCGTGCATAGGCGGCGAGATGCTGGGTAGTACCGCCGAACTCCGCGCCGATCTCGGCGATGTTGCGCACCTCGGCCGCGTGCAGCGTGCCGAGGATGATATCCCAGAATTCGGTCATCGAATGAATCAGTAGGTTCGTCATGCGTTGGCAGCCTGCGTGCTGGAGAGGAGAGTTGCGGCCGGCTGCGCGGCCGTCTGGCGCTGGGCGATGGGCCGGAACACCAGCGCGAGCATCATCGGCTCGTCGTCGGTCCGCGGCGGCGGCGGCACCATCATGAAGGCGAATTCGTCCGCGCAGTGGAACAGGTTGGGGGCAACCTGCTGCATGCCCTCCAGCGAGGGCCTGGCCTCGCTTTCGTCCAGGCCGGGGCGCTGCATGTCCGACAGGAACCGCTTGACCGGCATGAACACGGCGCTTTCCACCTGCACCCAGTCGAACAGCTGGCCGAACTGCACGCCCACCGAGAAGCGGCAGTCGCCGATCGGGATGGGGGCCAGATAATAGCCGTCGTGCGTCGGCGTGGCGGTGACGTTGCCGGTCGAGACGTTGGTGCCGTCCGCGACGATCACCGGCACCGAGATCGAGCTGTCGACGAAATCGGCATATTTGAACGGCAGGCCGAACCGCTTCTGCGCGAGCAGGGCCAGCTTCACGGGCATGCCTTCGCCGTGCAGTTCCGCCGGGAGGTACATGCGCTCCGAGCCCTTCATGTAGAACAGCCCGCGCCGGCGCAGCCCATGCCGCGCGATCGCCGGATCGAACAGTGCCACGGTATCGTCCACGCCCTCGTTGACGTCGTGTTCGAATTCGGTGAGCACCGCCAGCTCATGTGCCAGCGGCAGGAACATCAGCCGGCCGAGCACGGCCGTCGCGGCCTGGCGCCACAGCGACATCTCGTCGATCGCCGTACCACGCAGCCGGGCCGCCGCCTGCTCGCGTTCGAAGCGGAGCGTGCCTTCCTGGATGCGTTCGCGCACCGCGCTCTGGCGGCCCTTGATGCTGTTTGCCTTGCGGATCGGGGTGCCGTCAGCCTCGAAATCCACCGTCGAGCCCTGGGCCGCGGTGCAGATCTGCTCGAGCACGGCGACGTTGGTGGCGATGGACTCCAGCGTATGGCAATCATAGCTGTCCTCGCCGATCAGCCCCTTCTTGTCGCAGCCGCTGCGGAACTGTTCGCGCAGCATCAGGTACCGGCCGGCGACGTGGACGCCAAACCGCTCACGCAACAGCGTGTCGACATGGTTCTGCACCGATCCGTTATAGCCGAGGTCGACCAGCATCAGCGTATCGCCGGGCTGCGGGTTCACTTCGGCGCGAACATGGGCGATCAGCCGATCGGCGAAGCCCTTGCCGGCCTTGATGATCTGCTTGACGCGCTGCGGGTGGCGGATTTCCTTCAGGAAGGCGACCAGCCGGGTCCGGTCCTTGGGCAGGTTGTTCAGCAGGACGCGCGCTTCGTTGCGCGGCAGCATCAGCTGATGTGCGATCTTTTCCGGGTCGCTGCCGATCTCGAACTGCACATAGCGTTCGATCGCGTCGGCGTCGGTCAGCGAGGCGGCGATCGCGGTGAAGCGGCTGATCTCCACGGCATGACCGGCGTGATCGGGCTGTGCCACCTGGTGGACGCGCATGGGCAGCAGGCCATCGCGCATCATGAACAGCCAGTGGACGGTGCCGCCGCGCTCGGCCTGCAGCGCCTTCGCTTCCTGCTGGAGCCAGCGCTCATAGGTATGGAACACCGGGCCCATCACCGAAAAGCCGAGTGCCTCGGCCGCGTCGCCGATCTGCGGCTCGCCGGCAGCGAGTGCTGCGCGGTGCGGCTGCTGGGCGGCGATCGTGCCGGGAAGTTTGGGATGCAGCATCGCGCTGACCGCGGATTCCAGCCGAAGACGCTGTACGGTCGCCTCGGTAAACTGCTTGAGGTGCAGCGTCTGCACGCCGAACGGGGCGACACCGCCGACGTCGGCCGCTTCGTTGTCGCCGATGTGCAGGATCGTGTCCGGCGCACATTTGAGCGCCTTCAGCACGTCCTCGTACAGCCCATCGGCCTTCGACCGGTGGTAGGTGGACGAGCAGAACACGCGGTCGATCATCCCGGCGACCTCGTCGCCTGCGGCGCGCGCGATCAGGTCGCGCAGCTGGGCAGGGTCCAGATAGGTGTCGGAGACGATGATCACGCCGACGCCGCGGCGCTTGGCTTCGCGGATCAGTTCCACGGTCGGCTGGAAGGCGAAGCAGTGCTGCGCCTCGGCATCGAGCTCGTGCGCGACGGCGGCGGCGATCTCGGCCTTGCGCCCGTTCGGATACATCTCGCGATAGATCTGCTCGATCGTCACTTCCTTGTGACGATGCTGCACCAGAACGGCGGTGCGCGCGCGCGATTCCGCCCATTGCCGCTGCAGCACGGTCATGCCCGGCAGCGCGTTGAAGATGTCGACCGGCGCGTGGCTGTCGCGCCAGAGCAGCGTGTCGAAGCAGTCGAGCGAAAGCAGCTTGACGTTCGCGCGCCCTTCGAGCGCCGACGGCATGGCATGCGGAAGGATGAAATCGGTCACGGCACTATCCCTGGAAAGCGCCCGCACCGAGGGGACGCAGGAATCTTATAGGAAGGCCGCCGACCAACCCGGCAAAATCTTCCTACAATGGCGGCAGGAGCAAAGGAGCGACAATGACGATCAATGCTTATCAGGCAGCCCGGAGCCGGGCCGAGACGCCGCGCGCCGCGGAACTGCGGCTGATGCGCGAGATCACCGGTGAAATGCTGACCGCGCACGACGCCGGCCTGAAGGGCGCGCTGTTGATGCCGTCGCTGTACCGCAATCGCGAGATGTGGACGGCCTTCATCACCGATTGCGGCGCGCGCGGGAACAACCTGCCGGTCGATCTGCGCGCGAAGATCATCTCGCTGGGCCTGTGGGTCGATCGCTTCACCAGCGACGTCGTCGCCGGCCGGGAATCGATCATGGAGCTGGTCCAGGTCAATCGCACGATCATGGAAGGCCTCGGCCTCCAGGATCGCAGCGCGATGCCGCAGGCAACCGCCGCCGCCGCCTGATCTGCGCCGCAGCGCGAAACCGAAAAAAGCCCCGGGGTGCTTCCCCGGGGCTTTTTTCGTGCGCTGTGCACGGGCGGGAGTGGGGGGCGGTGGGGCGGGGCGGCGGACGCCGGCGGACCGGACTGCCTAGGGGCGTCGCGCGGCGGGGCGACGGGTTGGTGATCAGGCCCCGCGCCAAGCCTCTCGGGATGCGCCGTCGGCGGTGCTGTCCGGGTGCTTGCGGCGATGCCCTTCGGCCTGCCGGGCAGCCGGGCGGTGTGCCCGGCGGGAACGCGCCAGCGGCACGCACACGAAAACGGGCGCCGCGGCATGGCCGGGCGCCCGTCTCGTCGATGCTGCAGGCAGCGTCAGCGGATCAGAACGACGTCCAGTCGTCCCCGCCTGCCGATGCCGTCGCAACCGGCGCCGCCATCGGCTTGACCGGCGAGACATAGCCGCCGCCCGAAGCCTTCGCCTTGCTCTTGGCGCGCGGCGCGGCTGCGGGCCTGCTGCCGCCGGCTGGCGAACGGCCGCCGGCGATATTCCGGCCCGTGTTGAAGCGTTCGGCCTGATCGGCGAGCGAGGCCACTTCCGAGGTCAGGTTGCGGGCCGCTGCCGAGGTTTCCTCCACCATCGCCGCGTTCTGCTGGGTGGACTGGTCCATCGTGCCGATCGTTTCCGAGATCTCGGAAATGGCGGACGACTGGGCCTGGTTGTCGCTCGCGATGCGGCCGAGCAGCTGATGCACCTCGCCGACATCGCTGGAGATGTTGGACAGCGCGCCGTCCACCTTCTCGACCATGCCGACGGCGGTGACGATATCGGCCTGCGTCGCGGTGAGCTGGTCACGGGCGCGGCCGGCCTCTTCCTCGGCGCGCATCGCCAGCGCGGAGACGAGGTCGGCGACGACCGCGAACCCGCGGCCGGCTTCCCCGGCACGACCCGCCTCGACCGCCGCATTCATGGCGAGAACGCGGGTCTGGAAGGCGATCTTGTCCAGGCCTTCGATGACGCTGTCGATGCCCTTGGCGCTTTCCGAAACGCGGGTCATCGCCTGGACGGCCTCGTCGGTGGTGCTGCGACCCGACGAGACGACGCTGATCGTCTGGTCGGCGCGCTGCACCGTGCTGCTGGCAGCGGTGGCGGTCGCCTTCAGCCGCTGGTCCATCTGGGTGACCGCGGCCGCGGTCTGCTCCAGCGCGGCGGCGTTGGCTTCGGTGCGGCGGGCAAGATCCTCGCTGGCCTGGGCGATCTCGCTCGACCCGGTGCGGATGCGATGCGTCGAATCCATGACCGAGCCGATCAGCTCGCGCAGCGCGGCAAGCGCCTCGTTGAGGTTCGCCTTGAGCTCGCCATAGGCCGGCGGGAAGTCGGCGGTGATGTCGGCGGTAAGGTCGCCCTGGGCGACGCGGACCAGGCTCTCGCGAACGGTGTTCGTCACCATCTGCTGTTCGGTGGCGGCGCGCGCGTCGATCTGCGCGCGCTCGGCAGCGGCGAGGCGGAATTGCTCGACCGCACGCGCGATCTCGCCCAGTTCGTCGCCGCGGTTCAGGCTGGGAACGGTGGCCGTCCCCCCCTCGGCAAGCGTCTTGGTGACATGCGCCAGGCGCGCCATCGGCTGAGCGATGGTGCGGTTGATCGCGAGCCATACCACGCCGAGTGCCGCCAGCGACAGGAACGAGAGGCCGATCGTCAGCACCAGCGCGGTTCTCGACGAGGAATTGCCGCGCGCATTGGCTTCCTCGGAAGCCTTGCGCAGCGTGTCCAGAATCTTCTGTGCCTGATCCAGCGCGTCGTGCGAGCGTTCCTTGCCCTCGTTCTTGATCAGCTTCAGCCCGGCGTCCTTGTCCGCGACATCGGCCTCGAAGATCCGGCGGTTGATGTCGCCCAGCTGGGCCTTGATCGTGGTCATGCGGGCAACGTCTTCGGCCATCGACGGATCGGCGACCGCAGCGAAGGCGTTGATGTCCTTGTCCAGCTCTTCCGCGGCGGTGTTGAGGCGCTTCTGCAGCTTGGCCCGTTCCTCGTCCGACAGCGCATTGAAGTGGCTGTAGACGATGATGCGCATCTCTTTGATGTCGCTGATCACGTCGGTCATGTTGGACATGCCGGCGACGCTGACTTCGACGTGCTTGCGCGCGACGCTGGTCAGCTCGCGGTTCGACATCCAGCCGTTGATCGCCAGGCCGACCAGCAGCAAGCCGAGAAAACTGAAGGCCGCCAGCATCTTTTTGGTAAGGGGCCAATCATCGAGAAATGCGAACATGTATAGTTCCACCCGCAAGCCCCGATCTTCCGCCGGAGCATTTATCCGCGCCGCGGACGCGACGTGGAGTTCATTATAGGCGGGTTTCGGGCGGCCCGACCTTCGGCAATTACGAATGGACATTCCGCTACTTCAGGAAAAATCCTGGTACGATGTGCCATGCGGCAGGGTGCGTGCGGTTCCTTCCTATAAGGCCAACCATCAAGGGGCGGCAGGAGCATGCGCGTGGACGGCATTCGGCAGTATCGAAACTCGTTGCAAGGCCTTGGCCTTGCGGTGCTTCTCGTGTCCGGTGCGGCAAGCGCGCAGACCAGGCCCGCCGCGCCCGTGCCGGCCGGCCCCAAACTGAGTATCGAAGGCAGCGTCCGGGCGCGGATGGAAGGCATCGACGGCCAGTTCCGCCCCAAGGTGGACAACCGCATCGCCTTCGCATCGCTGCGCACCCTGGTCGCCGCGAAGCTGGATTGGGGCGACCTGAACCTGACCGGCGAGCTGCTCGACGCGCGCGGCTATGGCGAGGGCCATAACAGCTCGGTCAAGGCCAGCGACGTCAACACGATCGAGCCGCTCCAGGCGTTTGTCAGCTACAAATTCCACAACGTCCTGGGAAAGAAGGATGTTCTGGCGGCGACCGCCGGCCGATTCACGATGACCTTCGGCGCCCAGCGCCTCGTTGCGCGTGCCGATTTCGGCAACACCTTCCCTTCCTATCTGGGCGGGCGCGTCGAGTATCGCACCGGCAAGAAGGACGAGCTGGTCCTGTTTTGGACCCATCCGATCACGGCGCTCCCCGCGACGATGGACGGCATCTACGACAACAAGGTGGAACTCGACCATGTCGACACCGGCACCATCTTCTACGGCGCCGACGGCAACATCGCGGATGTCGGTCGCAAGCTGAGCGTCGGCGGCTATGTCTATCGCCTCGCCGAACAGGATCGCCCGGGCTACCAGACACGTAATCGCCGGTTGGTGACGTTCGGTCTGCGCCTCCGCCGGATGCCCGCCAAGGGCAAGGTCGACGTCGAGGCCGAAGCGGCGCTGCAGCGTGGCGAGGCGCGCGTGACCAATGCGGTGACCGACCGCACCGACCTCAGCGTGCATGCGGGCTTCGTCCATGTCGAGGGCGGCTACACCATCGCACGGGCCTGGGCGCCGCGCATCTCCGCCTTCTTCGATTATGCCAGCGGCGACGGCGCCAATGCCGGCTATGGCCGGTTCGACTCGCTCTATGGCGCGCGGCGCGCCGACTACGGCCCTGCATCGCTGTTCGGCCCGGTGGGCCTGGCGAACCTGGTCTCGCCGGGCGTGCGGCTGGAAGTGAAGCCCTCCAAGCGGCTGGACCTGATGGCTGCGGTGCGCGGGCTGTGGCTCGCCGATCGCACCGATACCTTCGCCTTCACCAGCGTGCGCGACAAGACCGGCGCTGCCGGGCGACACGCCGGCACCGAAATGGAGGTACGGGTGCGTCGCTCGCTGATCCCGGATCGCCTGCGGGTCGAAGTCGGCGCTGCCTATCTCGCCAAGGGGCGGTTCCTCACCCAGGCGCCCAACGCGCCCCACAGCGGTGATGCGCGCTATGGCTATGCCGACCTCGTCTTCAAGTTCTGATTGCTCGCAAGCGGACCAAAGCGATACCGGTGGTCATCGCCCGCGATCCGGAATATGATCGGACGCGAGCGTGCAACAAGGGTCGGTGCCGATGGTCCTCAATATGCTGGTGATCCTGATGGTGCGTGAGGCCGGCCTGCGCAGCATGCTCGCCGCGCGGCTGGCACTCTCCGGCATCGACGTGGTGAGCATGGAGCAGGTGGATGCCAGCCGTATCACCCGGCTGGGCGGCACCGCGCCGGTACTGGTCGCCGACGGGCCGGCGACGCAGGCGCATCCCGGCGGCCTTGCAGCGCTGGCGGCGGATCCGCTGTGGCATCGCCTGATCATCATGGACGGCGCAGGCGAGGTGACGGCGCCGCACCTGCACCATGTCAATGTCACCACCGAGGAACCGGCCACCGCCATCGCCGCATTGCTGCGCGGTGGCGGGGCGGCCCAGTAAGTCACCCCTTGGGGAAAAGCCCGGCGGCGAATGCGATGCGCAGTGCTTCCGAAAGGCTGCGGACCTCCAGCTTCTCCATCAGATTGGCGCGATAGATCTCCACCGTGCGCGGGCTGATGTCGAGCTCATAGGCGATGATCTTGTTCGATCGCCCTTCGATCAGGCCCTTCAGCACGTCCGTCTCGCGGGGCGAGAGCTTGGCGATCTTGCTCTCCGCGGTCGCCGTGCGGGCAGCGGCCTCGCCATCCTCTTCCAGCTTGGAGAAGGCCTGGTCGATCACCTTCAGCAGGAATTCGGCCTCATAGGGCTTTTCGATGAAATCGAGCGCGCCGGCCTTCATCGCCTGAACCGCCAGACCGACATTTCCCTGGCCGGTGAGAACGATGGGCACGAACTTCGGCGAGCGATCCAGCTTCAGCAGCACGTCGAGCCCGCTCGATCCCGGCATGTGGAAATCGAGCAGCACCACGCCCGGATCCAGTTCGCTCTCCTGTTCCAGGAAAGCATCGCCCGAGCGATAGCCCCGGACGATCAGGTCCGGTCGGACCGAAAGCAGGCTGTGCAGCGAAGCGCGGACGGCATCGTCGTCATCGACGATGTAGATCGTTCGGGTCATTATTCTTCACCTTCTTCGATACCGGGCAGCGTGAAGCGAAATGACGCACCGCCCCCCGGCGCATTTTCGGCACTCAACATCCCCCCATGGCCTTCGATAATGCGTTTGCTGATCGAAAGTCCAATTCCCATTCCGCCTGCACCTCCCTTTGTCGTGCTGAACCGCGAAAAAAGTGTTTCCAAGACATGCTCGGGGAGCCCGGGGCCGCTGTCCGTGACGGTGATGGCGATCATCTGATCGGGCAGCTTCTCCGATGTGATCGTGATCTGTCGATCATCAGGCTCGACGAGCTTCAGTGCATGAACGGCATTGCGCAACAGGTTCACAAGGACTTGCTGAACCTGGATGCGGTCGGCCAGGATGAAGCGCGCGGCAGGGTCGAGATGGAAGCTCACCCGCAGGTTGAAATGGCCGGTGCCCACCAGCACCAGCTCCACCGCATCGCGAACGGTGCGCTCGACCGATTCCACGCGCATCTCCACTTCGCCGCGCGCGACAAAGGCGCGCAGCCTGCGGATGATCTCGCCGGCGCGCTGGGTCTGCTCGGAGCCCATGCGGAGCAGATCGGTGACGCGGGGGCCGCCTTCGCCGCGCTCGATCAGCATGCGTGCCGCCGCGAGGAAATTGGCGGTGGCGCTCAACGGCTGGTTGAGTTCGTGCGCCAGATCGGCGGCCATTTCGCTCATCGCGCTCTGGCGCGAGACATGGGCGATCTCGTTGTTGAGCTCGCTCAGGCGCTGTTCGGTGGCGACTCGCTCGGTGAGGTCGCGCACGAAGACCGTGATCAGCAGATGCCCGTCGCTGCGCGCGGCGCCGGCGCGCATCTCGGCCGGGAAACGCCGCCCGTCGGCGGTCTGCGCAGTGCCCACCAGCACTTCGCCGACCAGGCCGTCGCCGGTCTGGACGAAGCGGTGCAGCACTTCCTGGTCGGTTTCCACTTCGTCGGCGGGGATCAGCATGGTGAAATGGCGGCCGACGACCTCGGAGGCGCGATAGCCCCAAAGCTCCTCCGCCGCCGCGCTGAACTGCAGGATCGCACCGTCGCCGGAGAGCACGATCATCGCGTCGGGCACGGTTTCCAGCACGGTGCGCAGCTGCGCCTCGCGCCGCCGCAGCGCCGCTTCGTGCTCGTCACGCTCGGTGATGTCGAGCGCCGCGCCGACTACGCGGATGAGGTTGCCGGCGGCATCGTAGAAGCAGCGCGCCGAGCCTTCGAGCGTGCGCTCGGCCCCCGGGCAGCCGGTCAGCCGGTAGCGGAACGAGAAGCGCTCGGCCCGCTGCGCGATCGTTGCGGCAACGGTGGCGCGAAGCTCCTCCAGATCGTCCGGATCGATCAGCTGCTTCCAGGATTCGAAGCTGGACAGCGCGCCCAGCGGCAGCCCCAGCCGCTGCTCGGTACCCGGCGACCAGTTGATGTGATCGCCGCTCATGTCCCAGTCGAAGATGCCGAGCTCGTGCGCGGCGGTGGCCTGTGCAAGCCGCTCCTCGCTCGCCCGCAGGGCGCGCAGGGCGGAGACGCGCTCGGAAATGTCGAGGATGCTGTGGACCACGATCGCGCCGCGCGTCGGCGTGGCGGAGCGCAGCAGCCGCTCGATCACGTGCAGCTGGCTGCCGTCCTTGCGCTGCTCGATCAGTTCCTGCGCCCCGTCCGCGTCGGGCACGGCGTAGCTGCTGTTCCAGTTGGGGCACTGGGCGCGCAGCAGCATGTACAGGTTTTCGCCAAGGGCCTCCGCCTCGGTCCAGCCATAGAGCAGCTGGCAGCCGAGCGACCAGTGAATGATCTGGCCGCGCGCATCGGTCATCACGACGGTGGCGCCGTCGAGTGCCAGGCTCAGCTCGGCGCGGGCGACCTGCTCGCGTCCCACCCGGTTGACCGCCCAATAGGCGATCAGGCCGACCGCGAGGATGTTGAACAGGCCGAGTATCAGATGCCCCACGATCGGCTCGCCCTGCGCACCGCGCTCCAAAAGCAGCTCGATCGTGGCGGGAAGGGTGGGCAGCAGGATCGCGCCGGCCACCACCGTCTTGATCGCGACGGGATCGGAGCGCTCGATCCGGCTCGATCGTTGCGAATCCACACGCCAATGCCCCAGCAGGATCGCTGCGGTGAGCGACAGCGCCATGATCGTGCCGGGTACCGAGGCCCGCAGGCTGAGGTTCACCGACGAGGGATCGTCGGACAGCATCATCCCCGTCGCGGATGCCAGCGCGAGTGCCAGCGGTGCGATCGCGACCAGCGGCGCGACTTCGCGCAGCAGCCGCCATTTGCTGTGCGAGGCAAAGGCGGCGATCGGCAGCATCAGCAAGAAGACGATGGCGTTGACACCCGGACGCCCGGCATGCTGCAGCGGCAGCGCGGCGACGCGATCGGCGAAGACCAGTCGGCCAATGTCGATCCACGGTTCCAGCAAGGGGTGGAGCGTGCCGACGACTCCGATCGCCATTGCCGCCAGGTAGAAGGGGAGCGCCAGGCGCGGCCGTCGGGCCTGATCGAACAATACGCCCAGCGCCACGAAGATATAGCCGATCGCACCCATCGGCCACATCGGATAGGAGCGGGGCAGGAAGCGGTGCAGGATCGGGATGCCGAGCGCCCAGCCTGCGAGCGTGGCGAGGCCGCACAACAACGCGATGGCGGCCAGAACAATGGCCGTGGTGACGTGCATGGACGGCGCAATTTGGTTCGCCGTGTGTCGATCTATTCTTCCAACGTGCAAACCACCTGCCCCTGCACAGGTCGAAGCCGAGGCTACGATTTGCTCAGCATCGGTTAAATTTGCGCGAAAAGCCATAGGGAGATGCACGGATTTCCGCGGATTTCGTCATCCACTTCGTGCAGGTCCTTGCCAAAGCTCATGTCTCCGGCAATCAACTGGGTGGGGACCATCACGAGAACATCAGGGAGTAACGCTTGATCCGAAGCTTCGCCATGGCGGCCGCCTGCGTCGCCCTAACCGCCTGCGGGGGAAGCGGCGGCAAGCCCGCCAGCGCCTCCACCACGCCTGCACAGAAGGGGCCGGGCCAGGGCAAGGGGTATAACCACGATCCCTATCCTTCCACCTATCGCGCCTATCCGGGCGTGCCGACGCTGCTGACCAACGTCACCATCCTCGACGGCGAAGGCGGCCGGATCGACAAGGGCGCGGTGCTGTTCCGCGACGGCAAGATCGTCGCCCTGGGCCAGACCCTGACGGCCGAGGCGGGCGTGACCGTGATCGACGGGCAGGGCAAGTACGTCACGCCCGGCGTGATCGACATCCACAGCCATCTCGGCGACTATCCCTCGCCGGGCGTCGACGCGCTGTCCGACGGCAACGAGGCAACCGGGCCGGTCACGGCCGACGTCTGGGCCGAGCACAGCGTCTGGCCGCAGGATCCGGGCTTCAGCCGCGCGCTGGCCAATGGCGGCGTGACGACGCTGCAGATCCTGCCGGGCTCGGCCAACCTGTTCGGTGGCCGATCGGTGGTGCTCAAGAACGTCTATGCCCGCACGATGCAGGGCATGAAGTTCCCCGGCGCACCCTATGGCCTGAAGATGGCATGCGGCGAGAACCCCAAGCGCGTCTATGGCAGCCGCGGCCGCGAGCCTTCCACCCGGATGGGCAACATCGCGGTCGATCGCCAGACCTGGGCGAAGGCGGCCGAATACAAGCGCCGCTGGGACAAATATGAGAAGGACGGCGGCGAGGCACCGGGCAGGGACATCGCGATGGACACGCTGCGCGGCGTGCTGGAAGGCGAGATCCGCGTGCAGAACCACTGCTACCGCGCCGACGAGATGGCCAATGTGATGGATATGGCCAAGGAGTTCGGCTACCACGTCTCGGCATTTCACCACGCGGTGGAAGCCTACAAGATCGCCGACCTGCTGAAGGCGAACAACACCTGCGCCGCCGTCTGGGCGGACTGGTACGGCTTCAAGATGGAATCCTACGACGCGGTGCCGGAGAACCTCGCCATCCTCGAGAAGGAAGGCGCCTGCGCGATGATCCATTCGGACGACGCCAACGGCATCCAGCGGCTCAACCAGGAAGTCGCCAAGGCGCGCGCCTCGGCGATCCGTGGCGGCTTCGACGTGTCCGAGGCGACGGCGTGGAAGTGGCTGGCGATCAATCCCGCCATCGCGCTGGGCATCGCCGACAGGACCGGCAGCCTGAAGGCCGGCAAGATGGCGGACGTGGTGCTGTGGAACGGCAATCCGTTCAGCGTCTATACCCGGCCGGAGATGGTGTGGGTCGACGGGGCGCTGCTCTACGACGCCAAGGATCCCAAGCGCCGTCCGGTTTCCGATTTCGAGCTCGGCCAGCCGGGCGAGGGGGATGTGAAGTGATGAAGACCCTTCTTCTTGCCGCAGCGGCCTGTGCCGCGCTCGCGGCGCCTGCGATGGCGCAGGATGTGGCGATCACCAACGCCAAGCTGGTGATCGGCGACGGATCGACCCCCGTTGAGGGCGGCACGGTGGTGGTGCGCGGCGGCAAGGTCGTCGCGGCGGGCCGCGGCGTGGCGGTGCCCGCCGGTATCCAGGTGGTCGATGCGGCCGGGCGCTATGTCACGCCGGGCATCTTCGCCGGCTTCACCCGGATGGGCATCGTCGAGGTCGACGGCGTCGGCGTGACCAACGACGCGGCGGCGGGCAGCTCGCCGTTCAACGCCGCGCTCGACGTGTCGCCGGCGGTCAACCCGCGCGCGACTCCGATCGCGATCAACCGGGCGGACGGCGTCACCCGCGCCGTCGTCGCGCCGGACGTCAGCAAGGGCTCGATCTTCGCCGGCCAGGGCGCGGTGATCGATACCCGCAGCGACCTGCACGCGGTGGCCCGTCCGCGCGCCTTCCAGTTCATGGAATATGGCGAGAGCGGCGGCCGCGTCGCCGGGGGCAGCCGCCCGGCGGCGATCGCGATGCTCCGCAATGCGATGCTGGAGGCGCGGGATTATGCCCGCAACCCGGCGAGCTTCGCCGATCGCGGCAAGGATGCGCTGCTCACCCGCGCCGATGCCGAGGCGCTGGCCGCGGTGGTGCAGGGCAAGGTGCCGCTGCTCGTCCATGTCGAGCGCGCGTCGGACATTCTGGTGCTGCTCCAGCTCAAGCGCGAGACGCCGGGGCTGAAGCTGGTGCTGGTCGGCGCGACCGAGGGCTGGACGGTGGCGAAGGACATCGCCGCGGCCGGGGTGCCGGTGCTCGCCAACGCGCTGAACGACCTGCCGGCGAGCTTCGAGCAGCTGGCCGCCACCCAATCGAACATCGGCCGGATGCAGGCGGCGGGCGTGCTCGTCGGCATCGGCACGATCAACGACGACGAGGCGCGCCAGGCGCGGCTGGAGAAGCAGTTCGCCGGCAATCTGGTGGCGCTGACCCGCGTCCCCGGCGCGACCGGGCTGGACTGGAACGCGGCGTTCGCGGCGATCAGCTCCAAGCCTGCCGAAGCGATGGGGATGGGCGATGCGTTCGGCTCGCTCAAGGCCGGGCGTGCCGGTGACGTGGTGGTGTGGGACGGCGATCCGCTGGAGATCGGCAGCATGCCGGCGAAGCTGTATGTCGACGGGATCGAGCAGCCGCTCACCACCCGCCAGACCCGGCTGCGCGACCGCTACTGGAAACCGGCGGAAGGCGCGCTGCCCAAGGCGTATCAACACTGATCCGAAGCGTTCCATCCGGAACCTTCACGATCGCGGGAATTTGGGCGGTCAGGTGGAACGGGTCCGGCGCGGGCATGCCCGTGTCGGCCCATCAGGAGTGACAAATGATGATCAAGCACATCCTTCTACCCATGGTTGCAGCGCTCGCGCTGGCGGGATGCCAGCAGGGCGGCGAGGCGACCGGCAACGCGGCGGCGGACAATGCCGCCGAGGCGAACGCGGTGGTCGACAATGGCGCGGTCGGCAACAATGTCGCGGCGGAGGTGATCGCGATGAACGACGCGCAGCGCAACGTCGTGTTCATCCGCGCGATCATGGATGCCGGCCTGAAGTGCGACCATGTCGAAAGCTCGCAGCGCCTGGACGACCAGGACGGCAACCCTATGTGGCGCGCCAATTGCACCGGCGGCGTGGCGCACATGGTCACCATCACGCCGGACGGCACCGCGAAGATCATCAGCCGCACCGATCGGTGATCGATGTCGCCCCGCGTGCCGGGGAAAAAGAAAAGGGGAGGTCCCGCCGGACCTCCCCTTTTCCATGTGCGGTGGCAGCGGGGCCTCAGAGGCCGACGACGCCGCCGTCATTCTTGGTGATGACCGCCACCGCCGAGCGCGGGCGTATGGTCGCCGCCACGGTGCCGCCGGCCTGGCTGTCCGGCCAGTGGCTGGACGGCGCGACGGGCGAGCCGTTCTCGCCGGGGTGCTGGATGCCGACGAACAGGGTGCGGCCGTCGGGGGTAGAGTCCACGCCGGTGATCTCGCATTCGACCGGGCCGACGAGGAAGCGGCGCAGATTGGTGCCCGGCGCCGCGCCGATGCGGGTCGCCTGGGTGGCCGTCGCACCGCCCGAACCCGTGTTGGTGATCGTCCGCGCACCGCCGTCACCCACCGTGCCCGGCTGGGCGGCGAGCATCATGCAGTTGGTGACATCCGTATAGGCGCCGTCGTCGGTCTGCAGCCACATCAGCGGCTTCACCTGGCCGCCGGCATGGGTGGTACGCGCGAAGGCCATGCCGTCGGGGCTGGAGAAGTCGTTGCCGTCGTCCAGCGACGAGAGGTTGATGTTGGTCTTGTCGAGATCCGCGCCCGCACCGAAGGCATAGATGTCCCAGGTGAAGCCGGTCGCCTCGGTATCGGCTTCCTTCATGCGGATGACGTGACCGTTGGGGTTGCCGTAATTGGCCGTCTGCGCCGTCCCGTTCGGATCATTATAGTGGCGCGGATTGGCGGCATCGGTGCCGGTGAGCGGGCGGCCGGCGGCGTTGTTGTTGGTGAGCGTGACGTAGATCTCGCCGGTCACCGGGTTCACCGCGGTCCATTCCGGGCGATCCATCGGCGTCGCACCGACGACGTCGGCCGCGAGGCGGGCGTTCACCAGAACGTCGGCCTGGTCGGCAAAGGCATAGGCGGCGTTGCTCGCATTGATGCCGTTCTGCCCGAACACCAGCGGCAGCCAGCTGCCGGTGCCGTCCGCATTGAACTTGGCGACGTAGAGCGTGCCGGCGTCGAGATACTTGTCGCCCATGGCCAGCCGATCGGTGGCGGTGGCGTCGGCCGCGACCCAGGCGGTCGCCGAGACGAACTTGTAGATATATTCGCGGCGCGAATCGTCGCCCATGTACCAGGCCGGCTTCTTGCCGACGACGAACGCGCCGGGCCAGCAGCCCTCATGCCCGAGACGGCCGAGCGCGGTGCGCTTGCGCGGCGTCGACGTCGGGGCATAGGGGTCGATCTCGACGATCCAGCCGAACTGGTTCGGCTCGTTGCGGAAGTCGTCGGTCGCGGCGCCGCTGCCGGCACGCGCGTCCCAGCGGCGGAACAGCGTGTTGGCGGAGTCCGCCGCAACGACCGTCGACCAGCCATAATTGCCGCTGCCGCTGGTCACCCCGTAGCGGGAAAGCGCGGCGAGTTCCTTGGGCGTCCGGTTCGCATTGTCGCCGCTGCGGCGGAAATAGCCGGCCCAGTTCTCTTCGCAGGTGATCGCGGTGCCCCAGGGGGTGGTGCCGTTGGCGCAGTTGTTGATCGTGCCGCGACCCGCCACGCCGGTCGGCGAATAGACCGTCCTGAGCAGGGGCGAGCCCCTGGCCGGGCCGCTGAACGCCATCGGCGTGGCGGGGGTGATCCGGCGGTTGTAGCTCGAATCCTGCTTCACGCTCCAGGCACGGCCCGTGCCTTCGCTTGCCTCGGTGATCGACACGCCGTGGCAATCGATTTCCTTCTGTGCCTCGCCTTCCGGGCGTACGCCGCCGGTGCTGGTTGCGCCATTGGTGTGCAGATACTGCTGGTTGATGTTCTCGTGGTTCTGCACGAGCAGCCCGCGCGTCGAGCTGGTCGCGTCGCGCGCGGTGCCGTCGGTGCTCAGGCCGTACCAGTAGAGCGCGTCGCCATGATCGCCGATGCGCTGGGCGAAGTTCGTGTCGGTGCCGTCGTTCTTGTAGGCGGGCACGTTCGCCGCGATCGGATCGCCGGTGCGGTTGATCACGCTGACGGTGTAGCCCGCCGGCACGGTGACCACGTCGAGCTTGTTCTTGGCAACGGCCGTGAAGCCCAGTGCCGCCGGGTTCACGGTGACGGTGCTGGTCGCCGTCGAGGTCTTGCCGCCCGAATCGGTCGCGGCGAACTGGAAGGTCAGCGTGGTCGCGGCCGCCACGGCAGGCGCCACGAAGCTCGCGCTGTTGGTGTTCGCACCGCTGAGCGTGACGGCGGGGCCGGCGGTCTGCGTCCAGGCGACGGCGCCGACGCTCTTGTTGTCGCTCGCGGTGCCGGCGAGCGTAACGGTGCGGCCCGAGCTGGTGGTGGCGGCAGCCCCGGCGGTGACGGTCGGCGCCGGATCGTCGATGTCGTTGTTGTCGCAGGCGGCGACCAGCGAGCCGCCCATCGTCGCGGCGAGGATCGCGCTCGAGCCGCGAAGCAGGGAGCGGCGCGAACAGCGCTGGTCGGCAAGCACATTGAGCGTCACGGCGGTGCTGCGGTTGGTGTCCACGTCGCCATCGGTATAGCCGAACGGCGCCTCGATCGGGTCGGTCATTGGGGTCCCCTCTGTTGCACGGGCATGCGGTCCCGGCTCGTGGCTGCCCATGGCCGCGGGGCGTGAAACCATCATGGATCTTTCGTGACGGATCGGCGGCCTGCACATGGCGGCGAGGTGACACTTGCCAAGCCGCCCCCAGGAGCTAAGCGCAGCGCGATGACGCCGGACGCCGCCGATCGCGATCCTACTTCGCCGCCGCCGAGCCTCGCCGGGCGGGCGCTCGGCTGGGCGCGGGCGCGGGCGCGGGCGCGGGCCAGGCGTTCTCCGGCGCCTGGGAGAGCGGCGACAGCAGCCGGCAGACCGCGCCCCTGGATATTGCCGGCGATCGCCTTGCTGATCGCCGCGGGGCCGCTCGTCACCCTGGTGGGCGCGACGCTGCTGGCGAAGCATGCGCAGCGTGATGCAGCGGCTGCCGAAGCCACGCTGGCACCCCGCCGTGCCGCCGAGCAGGCACGCGCCGCCGCGCGAACGATGCTCGCCTCCGCCATCGTGCAGCCGGGACCGGCGGCGCTGCTGGACACCGTCGCCGCCGCCATGCCCGCCGATGCGGCGCTGGTGCGGGCCGAGCGGCAGGCGGACGGCACGCTGGAGCTGGAGGTCGCGGTCAGCGATCCGGATGCGCTCCGCACCGCGCTGCGACGGGTGCCGATGCTGGCCGGCCTTCGCGACGTGCGCCAGCAGGAAGGCGAAGGGCGAACCCATGTGTTGCTGCGGCAAGCCGCGCCATGAACAGACGTCCCATCCTGTCAGGGCTGCTCGCCGGGCTGCTGCTCGCCGCGCTGCTCGCGCCCTGGACCGGCGCAGCCCTGGGCGCGCTCGCCAAGGCCCGAGCCACACGGACGGCGCTCATGGCATCGGCCGCGACGCCTGCCGCAGACGTGCCCGTCCTTCGGCCGGAGCTGGCCTTTGCCCGCGGCACCGCCGCCGCTGCCGTCCGCACGCGGGTCGAGCGGCTGGCCCGCGGCGGCGGCGTGCTGGTGGAGACGGTCCGTACCGCCGCGGCGCCGGCACCGCTGGTAATGGTGGAGCTGCGCCTGTCCGGTCCTGAAAAGGCCGTGCTCGCGCTCGCCGACGCGCTGGAACGCGAGCGACCGCTGGTGCGGTTCCGCACCTGGCGGATCGTGCCCGCCGAAGGCGGCGGGGTCCGCCTGAGCGGCACGCTGGTCGGGGCGGCGCGATGATCCCGCGCGCGCAGATCGCAGCGCTCACCGCGGCGGCGCTGGCGGCGGTGGCCTTCCCGGTCCTGCTGCTGCGCCCCGGCACGGCCCCGCAGCCGCGGGCGTCGCGCGTGCTGCCGCCGCTCGTCGCGCCGGCCGAGCCGCCGCTCACCCATGTGTTCGATCGGCCGCTGTTCACCGCGCCCGCCGTCGAAGCCGAGGCGCTGCCTGCCGATGCGCCGCAACTCACCGGGATCGTCGGTCGGCTGGGCAGCGATGCGGTGGCGCTGGTCCGCACCGCGCAGGGAAGCGGCCGCAGCCTCGCGATCGGCGACAGCGTCGACGGCTGGCGGCTCGAATCCTTGTCGATCGATGCGGCGCTGTTCAGCCGGGGCGGCCAGCGGGCGCGGGTGCCGCTGCCCGCCGCCGATCCCGAGCCGGCGGCTCAGTAGATCCCGTCGATCTCCACCGTCAGCCGGGCCGGCGGGGGCGCGAGCAACAGGCTGTTGCGCTTGGCGTTGTCCGCCTCGTCGGCACGCAGCCGGGCGTAGCGATCCTTCGTCGCCGCGCTGGCATCGGCGCCGTCGCGCAGGATCGTCGGCTTGAGGAAGATGAACAGCGTGCGCTTCTGGCGCTGCTCCTTGCGGCCCTTGAACAGCTCCCCGATCAGCGGGATGTTGCCCAGCACCGGCACCTGCTGGCGCACGTCCTGATAATCGTCGCTGGTCAGGCCGCCGAGCACGATCGTCGAGCCGTTGTCGGCGAGCACCGTGGTGTTGATCGCGCGCTTGTTGGTGATCAGGTCGGTCGCGCGCGAGACGGTGGTGGTGGCGATCGACGAGGCTTCCTGATTCACCTGCAGGCGGATCGTGTCGCCGGCGTTGATCCGCGGCAGCACCCGCAGGGTGATGCCCACGTCCTTGCGCTCGATCGTGTTGTACGGCGTGGCCGAGCTCGAATTGGTGAGGATCGAGCCGGTGACGAACGGCACGTTCTGGCCGGCGATGAACTCGCCCGCGACATTGTCGAGCACGGTGATCTGCGGCGTCGACAACAGGTTGGCGCGGCTGGAGGTGCCGAGCGCCTGGAGCAGGACCGAGAAATTGTCGCCGATCTTGAAGTTGCCGGTCAGGCCGCTCGCGCCGGTGCCGAGCAGCGAACCCGCGGGCACGCCCAGGGCGGTGAGGATCGCGCCGAGCGAGGCACCGCCGGAGTCGAACGAGGTGCCCGCGCCGGTCACCCGGTCGAGCACCGCGCCGCTGGTGCCGATCTGCACTGCCAGCTGCTCGGCGTCGTCGCCGGTGATCTCGGCGATCGCGGCTTCGATCAGCACCTGCGGGCGGCGCACGTCGAGATCGCGGACCAAGGGCTCGATCGATGCGATCGCGCTCGGTGCGCCGCGCACGACGATGGCGTTGAGCTCGGGCGCCGGCTGCACGGTCAGGTCGGGGGTCGCAAAGCCCTTGGGCGTCTGCGGCTTGGTCGACTGCATCATCGGCGTGGTGGTGCCGGTCGCCGCCTGCACGCCGGTGCCGGTGGGGGCCGATGACCCCGGGGTGCCGTTGGACATGCCGGCCGCCGCACCCGACAGCGCGCTCTGGCTGGCGAGCCGGGCAAAGGGGTTGGTGGCGTTGTTCGACAGGCTGTTGGCGACGGGGTTGTCGGTGCTGTCGCCCAGCCCGAGCACGCCGCGCAGCACGTCGGTCACCGTCTCGGCATCGGCATAGTTGAGCCGGAACATGCGAGTGATCGGGGTCGAGCCGCCCGGCAGGTCGAGCGAGGCGACGATGCGGCGGCCCTCGGCCACCGACGCGGGGGTGCCGCGCAGGATCACGGTGTTGCTGCGCTCGTCGGCGGCGACGCGGGTGCCGGCGCCCTGGTCGCCGCCGAGCACGTTCTGCACCGCCTGCGCCACCGCGGGCGCGCTGCCGTTCTTGAGCGCGATCGCGGCGAAGGTCGCGCCGCCGCCGCCGTCGAGCTGGCGGATGATCGATTCGATCCGGCGGACATTGTCGGCATAGTCGGTGATGACGACGGCATTGGGTGCGGTGAGCGGCTCGACGCTGCCGAAGCTCGCCACCAGCGGCCGGGCGATGCGGGCGGCATCGGCCGAGGGCACGTTCGACAGGCGGACCATCCGCGTCATCAGTTCCTGCCCGGCAATGCCGCGCGCCGGCAGCCCGCCGTCGCGCACCGCATTGGCCGCGGGCACGATCCGCCACGCCCGGCCCGAGCGGACCGCCGCATAGCCATTGGCGCGCAGCACCGACTGGAACAGGTCCCACACGCCGTTCGGCGTCAGCGGGCTGGAGGAGGTGACGGTCACCACGCCCTTTACCGCGGGATCGAGGATCAGCGTGCGGCCGGTGATCCGCGAGATCTGGTCGGCGACGTCGGCGATCTCCACCCCGCGCATGTTGATCACCACATCGGCGGCGTCCTGCGGCGCGGCGGCGGTCTGCGCGGCGACCAGCACCGGATCCAGGAGCATCGGCGCTAGCGCGAGGCAGGCGAGGGCGGGACGAATCTTCACGCGGTTTTCTCTCTTCTAGCGCAGCGGGACGGTCAGCGTGATCCGCCGCCCGTCGCGCAATATCTGGACCTGGGCCGAGCCGCTGGCCTGTGCGGCGGCGAAAGCGGCATTGGCCGCCTGGGTATCGGTAAGCGAGGTGCCGTTGACCGAGGTGACGACGTCGCCCGCCTGCATGCCCGGCGGACCGTTGCTGCCGATCCGGAAGCCCTCCGCCGTCTGCGTCGCGCCCAGCTTCTGCAGCACGGCGGCGCTGTTGCCGGGGACTGCTGCGAGCGCCGGGGGCGCGGAAGGCGCGCCGGCAGCGGGGGGCTGGCCCGGGGGTGGGGCGGCCGCGGCGGCCTGGCGCTGCTCGGGCGAAAGGCTGGGGTCGGGGAAGGCGAGGAACTCACGGCGACCGCCATTGTCGAACAGCACGCGGTCGCGCTGGATGGCAGCGATGGTGGCACCGTTTACGGCCTGGCCGACACGGAAGGCGGTGGGGGGCGCACCGCTGACCGCAATGAAGGCGGTGGAGAGCTCGGCGGGGACCGCAGCGACGATGCCCTTCAGCTCCAGGGGCAGTGTGCTCGGTTGCGGGGCGTCGGCGACCATCGAAGTGCCGAACGGCGCCAGCGCGATGGCCGGGGCCATGTCGGGTGCGACGGCAGGGCCCGAACGGCCGGAGGGCACGGTGATCGCCCCGGTGCCGGCATGGCCCGCGATCCGCCAGGTGAGTCCGGCCAAGGCGACGGCGACCGACACGACCATCGCGCCGGTCAGCAGGTCAAGCGCGGTGCGGGTCTGGCGCGGGGTGAGGGCGAGGCGGGTCATCCCTTCCGTCCGTCCACGAAGCCGTCGAGCGATGCAAGCGGCGTCTTCTCGGCGGCCGGATACACGTTGATGCGGATGCGGTTGATTTCCGGGTCATCGGTGCTGCGCCGGTCGATCGCGATGCGCCAGCGTTCGCCGAGCATCTCCACCTGCGCCTCGCCGGGAATGCCGGCTTCCATTTCGGCGAGCCGGTTCTCCGCGACCCACATCGCCGCGGCGCGGCGCTCCACGCCGCGGGTGGAATCGATATGCGTCTGCACGGTGCGCATCAGCCCGACCGTGGCGATGGCCAGCACCGCCAGCGCCACCAGCGCCTCGATCAGCGAGAAACCGTCCTCGTCGCTCATTGCTGCGTCGGGGCGGGCGCCGCGCTGGCGGTCATGCCGTCGTACCGCACGACCCAGCGCTGGCTGCCATTGTCCACGGTCGCCGCGATCGGCTTGCCCGATCCGTCCACGCCCAGCACCACGGGCGGGCGCACGTCGAGCGTCAGGGTGATTCCACCGGGGAGCGTGTGCGGGGCGAGCGCGCCATCCGTCTGCGCCGACATCCGGCCGTTCGCGCCGATCCTCGCGAAGCCATAGCCGTGGGGCTCGGCGGTGAAGGCGACCAGGCGATCGCCGAGCATGGCGTCATCGGCCGCCGCCTGCAGCCGCGAGGCGAGGCGGCGCGCCTCGCTTTCGACGCTCGGCTTGCGGGTGGCGGCGCCGATCCCCAGCGTCACCGCGCTCGCGGCGATGCCGATGATGACCAGCACGATCAGCATCTCGATCAGCGTCATGCCCGCCTGGCTGCCAGGCCCGTCATCCCGGCGAAAGCCGGGATCCATTCGCCCCTCCGCCGGGGCAGGCGCGACGACGGTCAGGCCAATGGATCCCGGCTTTCGCCGGGATGACGAAGTATAGGAGAGGTCGATGCTTCCCCCCCTTCCGGACATCAGCCCTTGCCTTCGATGTCGGCGTCGACGCCTTCGCCGCCGGGCTTGCCGTCCTTGCCGAACGAGCGGATCGTGAAGCCGCCGCCTTCGGACTTGTATTCGTACGGCTTGCCCCATGCGTCGAGCGGGGCTGCGGAGAGATAGCCGCCCTGCGCCCAGTTCGCCGGCACCGGCGGGATGGTGGGCTTCTCCACCAGCGCCTTCAGGCCCTGATCGGTGGTGGGATAGTCGCCATTGTCGAGGCGGTACATCTTCAGCGCGCTCTCGATGTTGGTGATGTCACCCTTCGCCCGCGTTGCCCGCGCCTCGTCGGGGCGGTTGATCACATTGGCGGTGATGAGGCCCGCGACCACGGCGATGATCACGAGGACGATGAGCATCTCGATCAGCGTCAGCCCGGCTTCATGCTCGCCGATCCGGCGGAGCTTGCGCGGGGCGCGCTGCGATGCGATGTCACAAAATGGTTTCAAACTTATGCGCATCCCTGCCTCATGCGTCCCACCCATGAAGCTTCTGTGACACGCGGCGCCCGAACGCCGGATCTGCCGCCGCCGCACGCCGGGGGGGTGTGGACGCTGGCGGGCGACCGCCTGATCATAGTCTCCGCAGAGGGGCCCGCAACCGTCCTCGTGCCGACCGAGCGGGTGCGGCTGCTCGCCGTCGACCTGCCGTTGCCGAATCGCGCCCGGCGGCTGGCGGCGCTGCCCTTCGCCATCGAGGACCAGGTGGCGGAGCCGGTCGAGTCGCTCCACCTCGCCCTGGGGGCGCGTGTCGATCCGGCCGCATCGCCGAATCGCTATCTGGTGGGCGTGGTTCGCGCCGAGATCATGGCGCAATGGGCCGCGCTGGCCGAAGCGCAGGGGCTGGCCGGCGCCTCGATGGTGCCGGACGTGCTGCTGTTGCCGCGCCCCGCAGAGGGATGGGCCGTCGAGCTCCGCGACGGCCGCGCGCTGGTGCTCGCCGCGGACGGAACCGGCTTTGCCGTGCCGGCCGCACTGCTCGGTTCGACGTGGGAAGCCGCCGGCCGGCCGCGCATCCATGCGCTTGGCGAGCCGCTCGACAGCACGCTGCCGGTCGGCATTTCGACGCCCGATCTTCGCGACATCAATGCCAAGATCGACATCGCGACGGCGGAACTCGATCTACGCCAGGGCGCGTTCGCCGCGCGTCGGGAGCGCCTTTCGAACGGCTGGCGGCGGCTCGGCTGGATCCTCGCCATCGGCGGGGCGGCGCATGTGCTGATCGCCGGCGGCGATGCACTAATGCTACGCAGTATCGCTGATCGGCGCGCGGCGGAGACGCGCGCGTTGGTCGCGGTCTCGGCACCGGGCACGGATCTCACCGGCGATCTGAAGGGCATCGTCACGGATCTGCTGCCGACCGGCGCGACGCAGGCGCCCGACCGCTTCGTGCCGCTGCTGGCGCGGGTATCGGCTGCGCTCAACCCGCTCGCCGGCAGCATCGCGGTGCGCGCGGTGCGCTATGACGGCAGCGTGCTGACGCTCGACTGCGAGCCTGGCGCCCCCGATCTTGCCGCGCGGATCGCCGAAGCGCTCAAGGCTGGCCGCATTCAGGGGCAGGCGACGGCCTCGCCAGACGGCTCCGTTCGCATTACGGCACGTGCGGCATGAGTGATTTCCTCCGCACCCAGCTGCCGACGCTCGACGCCGGCCTCTCGCGCACCGGCAACTGGTGGCAGGCGCGCAGCCCGCGCGAGCGGACGATGCTGGCAGTGCTCGGCGCGCTGATCGCGGTGGTGGTCCTGGTCTACGGCGTGGTGAAGCCGATCCAGGGCGCGCGCGCGGCCGCGCTGGCGGATATCCGTACCTATGAGACGCTCAACGCCCGCATCCGCGCGGCGGGATCGCTCAGCGCGGTGAAGCCCCAGCGGCGCACCGGTGCCCCGGAGACGATCGCGACCCAGTCCGCGGGTGCCTTCGGCGTTGCCCTGACCACGGCGCCTATTCCCGGCGGCGTGCGCGCCAGCGTGGCGGACGCGAGCTACGACTCGCTGGTGCACTGGCTGGCGGACGTGACAACGACCAGTGACTTGCGGATCCAGCGCGTCACCCTGCAGCGACTTGCTGCGCCCGGGCATGTATCGGCTATGGTGGAGCTCGGCCAATGATCCTCGATGCGCCGACCTTGCCCTACAGTTTCGCGCGGCGCCACGGGGTGCTGCTGCGCGAAACGCCGGAGGGGATCGAGTGCGTCCACCGCGCCGATGCACCGCTGGAGGGGTTGCTCGAAGTGCAGCGGCTCGCCCCCGGCGCGCGCTTCGTGCGGCTGGAAGGCGCCGCCTTCGATACCGCGCTGGGCGAGGCCTATGGCGGCGCGGGGGGCGCCGCTGCCGATATCGACCTGGGCGACATGGACCTGGCGGCGCTGGCCGACAGCGCGGCGAGCATCGACGACCTGCTCGACACCCGCGACGACGCACCCGTTATCCGCCTGATCAACGCGCTGCTGATGGAGGCGGTGAAGGAAGGCGCGTCGGACGTGCATGTCGAGACGCAGGAGAAGCGCCTCGTCGTCCGCTTCCGCGTCGACGGCGTGCTGCGCGACATGATCGAGCCGCCGCGCGCGCTGGCGCCGCTGCTGGTCAGCCGCATCAAGGTGATGGCCAAGCTCGACATCGCCGAGCGGCGCGTGCCGCAGGACGGCCGCGTGACGCTGCGCATCGGCGGGCACGATGTCGACGCGCGCGTCTCGACCATCCCGACCCAGCATGGCGAGCGGGTGGTGCTGCGCCTGCTCGAAAAGGGCTCGCTGAAGCTCGATCTTTCCGGCCTGGGCATGAGCGAACGCGACCAGGCGGTGTTCGGCCGGCTGCTCGAGCGGCCGCACGGCATCCTGCTCGTCACCGGGCCGACCGGTTCGGGCAAGACGACCACGCTCTACACCGCGCTGACCCGGCTCAACGACCGCAAGCGCAACGTGATGACGGTCGAGGACCCGATCGAATATGAGCTGCCGGGCGTGGCGCAGACCCAGGTCAACCCGCGCACCGACATGACCTTCGCCCGCGGCCTGCGCGCGATCCTGCGCCAGGACCCGGACGTGATCATGGTCGGCGAGATTCGCGACCAGGAAACCGCCCAGGTGGCGGTGCGATCGGCGATGACCGGGCATTTCGTGCTCTCGACGCTGCACACCAACACCGCCGTCGGTTCGGTGACGCGGCTGATCGACATGGGGGTGGAGCGCTATCTGCTCGCGCCGATGGTGGTCGGGCTGTGCGCGCAGCGGCTGGTGCGGCGGCTGTGCCCGCATTGCCGGCGCGAGGACGTGGCGAGCGAGGCGGATTCGCTGCTGCTCGGCGGCGCGCTGCCGGTGGGGGCGCCGGTGTGGCGCGCGGTCGGCTGCGACCAGTGCCATGACGAGGGCTATCGCGGCCGGGCCGGACTGTACGAAGTCGTCGCGATCGACGACGCCTTCCAGAAGATGATCCATGACGGCGCGAGCGAGGCGGAGATCGAGCGTTACGCGCGCCGCGACAATCCGGGCCTGCTCGACGACGGCGTGGCGAAGCTCCAGGCCGGCGTGACCACGGTCGAGGAAGTCGCCCGGGTCGTGAGGGAAGAGGCGTGAACGGGCCCAAGATCCTCCCCGGAACGGGGAGGGGGACCATGCGCAGCATGGTGGAGGGGCCGCGCCGTCAGGCGCGGGGCTCGTCTTCCGCGCCTGATCCCGCCGCGTGCCGCGGCGGCCCCTCCACCATTCGCTGGCGCGAATGGTCCCCCTCCCCGTGCCGGGGAGGATTTTAGAGATGCCCGCCTTCGCCTATCGCGCAGCGGACCGCAACGGCGCTGCCAGGAAGGGCGTGATCGAGGCTTCCAGCCCGGCGGCGGCCCGTGCGCTGCTGCGCGAACAGGCGCTGCTGCCGCTCTCGGTCGAACCCGCTGCCGAGCGGGGCCGTTCGATCGGATCGATAACGCTGCCGCGCTTCGGCCGAAGCGGGGTGAGTGCCCGCGCGCTCGCCACCGTCACGCGGCAGATCTCGACGCTGGTCGGTTCGGACATCGCGATCGAGGAGGCGCTGCGCCTCGTCGCCACCCAATCCGAACAGCCGGCGGTGCGTTCGCTGCTGCTCGACGTGCGCGGTGCGATCCTCGACGGGCGCAGCTTCGCCGCGGCGCTGGCGCAGCATCCCAAGGCGTTCCCCGAATTCTACCGCGCCTCGGTCGCGGCGGGCGAGGCCTCGGGGCGGCTGACCGATGTGCTCAACCACCTCGCCGAATTCGTCGAGAACCGTCAGGCGAACGGCCAGAAGCTGCAACTGGCGCTGCTCTACCCCGCGCTGCTGGCGTGCGTGTCGTTCGGCATGATGGTGCTGCTGATGGTCTATGTCGTGCCGGACATCGTGAAGGTGTTCGTCTCGCGCGGCGCCGACCTGCCGCTGCTCACCCGCGCGCTGATCGCGATCAGCGCCTTCCTGCAGAATTTCGGGCTCTATCTGCTGATCGCGATCGGGGCCGGCATCGTCGCCTTCGGGCGGTGGCTGCGGGTGCCGGCCAACCGCCTGCGCGTCCACCGCTTCTTCGCCGAGCGCCGCCCGTTCCGCCGGTTCAGCCGCCAGATGAACGCCGCGCGCTTTGCGGGCAGCCTGGCGACGCTGGTCGGCAGCGCGGTGCCGCTGGTCGAGGCGCTGCACGCCGCCGCGGCAGTGACGCCCAACCATTTCGTCCGCGAAAAGGCGTTCGGCGTGGCGATGCGCGTCCGCGAGGGCATCAGCCTGCGCGCGGCGATGCAGGAGGCGGAGATCTTCCCGTCGATGCTGGTCGCCATCGTCGCCTCGGGCGAAAGCTCGGGCAAGCTCGCGCCGGCACTCGGCCGCGCCTCGGGCGAGCTGGAGCGCGAGCTGGACGCGCTGGTCGCCACGCTGGTCGCGCTGGTCGAGCCGATGGTGCTGCTGGTGATGGGCGGGCTGGTGCTGCTGATGGTGCTGGCGATCCTGCTGCCGATCATCAACCTCAACAATTTGGTGGGGGTGTAAAAGCCCTCTCCCGCAGCGGGAGAGGGCTTTTGATCACATCTTCCCCTGAATCCGTGCCCCGCCGGGGAGGCCGACGAACGGCAGCGCCGCCGCGCCGTCCTTGCTCATGCCGATGTCCAGCGTCCCGTCCTCGCTGAGGATCGCGTCGAGCAGCAATTGCCGCCGCTGCGTTGCGGGGGTCAGCCGGATCGTGGTGCGCGGACCGACATGTTCCGCGGTCAGCAGCAGCGCCGGCACCGCGGTCGATCCGCCGCCGGCCTTCGGGCGGCAACTGCCGGGATCGGTGGTCACCTTGCCGTCGAGCATCTGCGCGCCGCCGCGCACGGCGATCCGCGCCATTTCCACCTGCATCACCAGCTGGCAGGTGAAGGGCAGGTCCGGCTGGATCGCCTGGAGCAGGCTGGCGTCGGCCGCGCCGCTGACATGATCGAGCACCGTCCGACCGCCCAGATGCACCAGCGCGCGCCCGCCGAGATCGGTATCCGGTCCGCTCGCCTTCCAGTCCGCCGCCAGCCCCAGGCTGGTCAGCGAGCGTAGCGGCGCCAGCTGCCATTCGAGCTTGCTCCCCCCGGCCACGCCGACTTGGCCGTTCCAGATCGTCCCCGCCACGCCGCTGCGCCACGGCACGTTTCGGACGAGCAGGCTCGCCGGTGCGGTGGCCAGCATCGCCAGCGCATAGGCCCCTATGCCCAGCCCGGCGAAGAGGATAAGACGCCGCCGTGCCTCATTCGCTGAATCCGGAGTTCGCAATGGACCGTCGGTCCCTGCTGCGGCTGCTGCCCTCGGGCCTCGTCCTATCCGCGGCATCGCTATCCTCCAACGCATGGGCGGGCGAGAAGAAGGACAAGCGCCCGATCGCCCTGTTGCTCCCGCTCAACGGACCGCGAGCGGAGCTGGGCCGTAGCATGCGGCAGGCGGCGTTGCTCGCGGAAAACGCCAATTTCGTGCTCGCCTTCGATACCGGCGGAACGGCGGAAGGCGCCGCCCGCGCCGCCGCCGAGGCGCTCCGCCAGCACCCGGCGCTGATCCTGGGGCCGCTCACCGCTGCCGAAGTGCCTGCCGTCGGCAGCACGGTGGCAAGCCGGGTGCCGGTGATTTCCTTCAGCAACGATTCGGTGCTGCGCCAGCCGGGCGTCTGGATCTTCGGCATCACTGCCGCGCAGGTGACCAGCGCCGTGCTCCGCTATGCCCGCACCCGCGGCGTGCGTTCGGTGGTGATGGTCGACGACGGTTCGGCCTGGTGCGCCGCCGCCAGCCTGTCCGCCGGCCGCATGGAGAGCGAGATCGGCATCGCGCTGCGGGTGCTGCAGGTGAAGCCGGGCCAGCCGCTTCCCCAGGCAGGCGACGCGCCCGATGCGGTGCTGCTGCCCGGCAGCGGTGAGGGCGTGCTTGCCGCCGCGCGGGCGCTGAAGGGCAGCGGCGTACAACTGCTCGGCACGCTGCAGGGACTCGACAATCGGCCGGATTCGCTCGCGGCGCTCGACGGCGCCTGGCTCGCCTGCCCGGATCCGGGGGCCTTTGCCTCCTTCGCTCAGGCGTTCGCCGCGAAGAATGGCGGCGATCCCGGCACGATCACCGCGCTGGCCTATGATGCCGCCGGTGTCGCCAACAAGCTGCGCGAAGCCAATGCGCTGAACATGAACGGGCTGGTCGACGCCAAGGGCTTCCACGGCGTCACCGGGCCGGTGCGCTTCCGCACCGACGGATCGGTGGCGCGCGACTTCGCGATCGTGGTCGCCTCGCGCGACGGCTATGCCAGCGTCGCGGTGAGTTCGGGCTCGTGAATCGACGCCCTGAAGCCGGCGAGTCCGGCTTCACGCTGATCGAACTGATGATCTCGCTCGGGCTGTTCGCGCTGATCGCGGTGGCGGGGCTGGCCCTGGTGGACGGCATCCTGCGCGTGAACGGACGGACCGAGGCACGGCTGGACCGGCTGGCGGCGCTGCAGCGGACGATGTTCGTGCTGACCAGCGATCTCGACCAGGTGGCGAGCGGCTCCATCGAAGGGGGTGGCGATCGCCTCTCGTTCGTGCGCAGCGCACCGGGGACGGGAGGAACGGCGACGCAGGTTCGCTATGCGCTGGCGGGAGGCACGCTGATTCGCGCCGCGCCGGGGCCGCAATTGCTGCTGCCGGGCGTGGTTACCGCGCGGTGGCGGTTCTGGGACCGCGGCTGGATCGATCGCTGGCCGATCGACGACAGTAGCGAAGCCAAGGCGCGCTGGCCGCGTGCCATCGCGCTCGACGTGCAGGCGGCGGGCCCCGGCGGCGCGCCGGTGACGCTTCGCCGGGTGGTGACCTTGCCCGCCCGCGCGCAGGAGGCGCCGCCGCAATGAGCCGCCGCCGCGAACCCCGCGACGACGAGCGCGGCATGATCCTCGTCAACGTGCTGATGTTCGTCGCGATCGCCAGCGGCCTGGTGCTGCTGATGATCGACCGCGAGGAACTGGCGCTCGATCGCGGGCTGCGCATGCGCGAGGCCGCGCGGGCGCAGGCGATCGTGCGCGGCGGCGAGCTTTCGGCACTGGTGGCGCTCCGCCGTGACGGCGAGACGGCAGGCGATGTCGACCATCGTGGCGAGGCCTGGGCAAAGATCGCGGTTACCGCCGCACCGATCGAGGGCGGCACGTTCGACCTCGCGATCGGCGATGCCGAAGGGCGGTTCAACATCAATTCGGTGCGGAGCGGCGAGGCGGGGGCGGTGGTGCTGCTGCAGGAAATCGCCAACGAGATCGACATGCCGCCCGAACAGGTGGTGGCGGCGATCCAATATGTGCGGTTGCAGGGGCCGATCACCGATCTGCGCCCGCTGCGGCTCGCCGGGCTCGACCCCAAGATCGCGGACCGGCTGGAAAAGGTGGTGACGGCGCTGCCCGGCATCACTTCGATCAACCTCAACGCCGCCGAGCCGGAACTGATGCAGATGCTGTTCAAGGATCCGCTTGCGGCCAGCCGGCTGGTACAGGTCCGTGCCCGCCAGGGGTACCTGACGCTGAAGGATCTCGACGACCAGCACGTCACGCTGCCCTGGGGCTGCTCGTTCCGCTCGACCAGCTTCTGGGTGCGCACCCGGGCGACGATCGGCGGCACGTCGCAGCAGGAGGCGACGCTGATCCAGCGGCGGCGGACCAGGGACGGCAGGCTGGAGACGGTTCCGGTGGAACGCTGGCGCAATGCTGCGGTCCCGCCCGGCGTGCCCGGCTTCGCCGCGCGGTGAACGATTGAGCTTGCCCGACATTTCTGGTCTGGTTCGCCGATGATCCTGGAGTTCCTGTCTTGGTCCTGATGCGCCTGTTCGGTCGGGGCGAGATCCGCCGGTGGCGCGACGTCCACATCGCGATGGCGCGTGCGGTGCTGCAACAGGCCGCGGCCGATCTCGTCGAGACCTTCGACACCGATCTCTCCCAGGCCGACTGGCGCGACGGGCTGATCGAGCAGACGCGCTTTGTCGGCGCCCGCATCGCGCCGGTGGTGCGGCAGGTCGCCGATCCGCTGGCGCGCCGCGTGATAGAGGAGGCGGGCAGGGCGCTCCAGCCGATCGCGTGGCACCATCTCCAGTGGCAGCCGCTGCCGATCGACGCCAACCTGATGCGCGACATGATGGAGGAACTGGGCGACTGGGCCGCCGCCGGGGGCGCGGCGCTGACCGGGCTTTTCAGGGGCGCGGCGACGGGGCTGCCGATCGCGGGCGGCCTCGGGCGCGGCGGTGCGCCGGGGGACTGGATGCGCCTGCGCGCCGAGGCGCGGTTGCGCGCCAAGGTCCATGCCTATGTCTATGCCACGGTGGTGCAGGGCCCCAAGGGGCGACCGGCGCTGCTGGAGCACGTCGTCGAACTGCTGCGCGACGCCGCTCGCCACGCCCAGCCGCTCTGAGGCTCAGGCGACGATCGCGGTCACCGTCGCATCGAGCAGCCGTGCCGCATCCTGCGGGGCAAGCCGTATCTGCAGCCCGCGCTGGCCGCCGTTGATGTAGACATAAGGCTCCCCGATCGCCGCTTCCTCGATCACGGCGGGGAGCGTCTTCGTCTGGCCGAACGGGCTGATACCGCCCACCTTGTAACCGGACAGGCGCTCCGCATCGGCGGGCTTCATCATCTCGGCCGATTTGCCCCCCAGCGCCGCAGCGAGCTTCTTCATCGCGACCTGCCGGTCCGAAGGGAGGATGGCGAGCACCGGCTTGCCGTCCACCCTTGCCATCAGCGTCTTCAGCACGCGCGCTGGCGGTTCGCCCAGCGCCTCCGCCGCCTGCATCCCAATCGCATCGGCATCGGGATCATAGTCGTAGCTGTGTACGGTGAAGGCGGTCTTCGCCGCTTCCAGCATCCGTGTGGCGCGCGTCGCCTTCGACATGGAAATACTCCCTGGAATGACGCCCGCCCGCTGGCATGGCGTGCGCTGCGGGGCAAGCCGGAGCCTCTGCTGAAGCAGTTGTTAACGTATTTCTCCTAATGTTGCCGCGAGTTTGGTCGACGGGCGGAGTGAGACATGCCCCTGCTGGGAATGGCGCTGTTCGCAGCGGTGGCGGCAAGCTCGCCGGCGGCGGCGCCGCGGGTCGCGATCATCGACAGCGGCGTGGCGGAGACGCCCGAGCTGCACGGCAAACTGATCGCCGAATACGACCTTGCGGGCGCGGATCGTCCGGCGTTCCGTCCGCGCTACGACCATGGCACGATGGTTGCCACCATCCTCAGCCGTGCGGCGGCGGGCGAGGTGGCGATCGTGTCGCTGCGGATCGACGATCCGGCGGGCTGCCGGCCGGGGGCGAACCCGCCTTGTCAGCCGAGCGCCGCGCCGATCGTCGCCGCGATCCGCAAGGCGATCGACCTGAAGGTGGATGCAATCAACATCTCGCTCGCCCTGGCGGACGATCCCGCGATTACCGCCGCGGTGCGCGATGCCGCCGCCGCAGGGATCGTGGTGGTGCTTGCAGCCGGCAACAACGGCCTCTCGCGCCCGGGCAATCTGGCGATGGCGCGGCAGGGCTTCCCCAATGCGGTGCTCGTCGGCGCGCTGGATGCGGCCGGCAAGCCCTGGACGGGGACCAACCGACCGGAGCCCGCGATGCAGGGCTATCTCTATGTGTGGCAGCGCGGCGTCGATGTGCCCACGAGCCTGGCGGACGGTCGCGCGGTGACCGGCACCGGCACCTCCTTTGCCGCTCCGATCGAGACCGCGCGCCGGATCGCCCATCGCCGCCGCACAGCCTGAAATTTTCGGAAACATACCCGTTATTGCGGAACTTTGAGGAATGGGTATGGTTCCAGCCCAGGAGAGGCTGGAGCGTAAATATACGCCATGTCTGTCCTCGTTGCGGTTAATCCGCAGCGGGAACATGAGACAATGGAAAAACAAGTATGTGGATGAGTTTGCTTGTCGCGATGCTGGTAGCAGCACCGCAAGCCGGAGAGGGTGCAATAGGCCGCTGGAAGACCCAAACGCGCAATGCGATCGTCGAGATCCAGCGCTGCGGTCCTTCGATCTGTGGGCGGATCCTGACCTCGGACGCGCTGCGCACCAACCCCGATCTGCGCGATACCAAGAATTCGAACGCCCAGCTGCGCAACCGCCCGCTGAAAGGCCTCCAGATCCTGAGCGGCTTCACCGCCGACGGCGCCAACTGGAGCGGCGGCAAGATCTACAATGCCGAGGACGGCAAGACCTATAGCGCCGACATCACCCTGGCCGGCGCCGACCAGCTGAAGCTGCGCGGCTGCGTGTTCAAGCCCTTCTGCCGTACCCAGACCTGGACCCGGGTTCGCTGACCGTCGCCCGCGCGACCGTCCCGTACCCCAGTAGCGTGAGAACCAACATGAACAAGATGAAGCTCCTCCTCGCCGCGGGCACCACGCTGGCGGCCAGCGCCGGCTTTGCGGGTGCTGCCCATGCCCAGGCCTTCTACCTCCAGGAACAGTCTGCCCGCGGCGCCGGGCGCGCCTTTTCGGGCGAGGTCGCCGATACCGGCGCTGCCTCGCTCTGGTGGAACCCGGCGGCGATCGCCGATGCCGAGCGTATCGAAGTGAACCTCAACGCAGCGGCGATCCTGCCGCGCGGCCAGGTGGTCGATACCGGCACGCTGATCCGCCGACCCGGCGGCCAGCCCGCAACCGCCATCGGTGGCGAGACGACCAGCCGCAACCCGATCAACAACGGCGTGCTGCCCTCGGGCGCGATCGCGGTGCCGCTCGGCCATCGCATCGCGCTCGGGCTCGCGGTGACGTCGCCGTACAGCTTCACCACGGACTATGCGTCGAGCAGCTGGGCCCGCTACAGCGCCGACCGCACCCGGCTGCGCACCGTCGACATCCAGCCCTCGATCGCGGTGTCGGTGACCGACTGGCTGCGCGTCGGTGCGGCGGCCAATGTCGAATATACCGACGCCAGCCTCAGCAACGCGCTGCCCAATGTGCTCGCCAGCCTGCCCGATGGGCGGCAGGAACTGAAGGGCGATGGCTGGGATGTGGGCTGGAGCGCCGGCTTCCAGATGCACAGCGACCGGGTGACCGCCGGCTTCAGCTACAAGTCCGCCATCCGCCACAAGCTGAAGGGCGAGCTGACGGTGAGCGGGCTGGTCGGCCCCCTCGCGGCGAGCAACCTTGCGCTGTCGAACGTGCAGGCGGATTTCTACACGCCGGCGCAGCAGATCGCCGGCATCCGCTGGCGCGCCACCGACAGGCTGACGCTCAACGGCCAGGTGGTGCACTATAACTGGGACAAGTTCGACGCGATCCGTCTCGGGGCGCCGCTCAACATCGCGCTGCCCGAAAACTATCGCGAGAGCTGGAGCTATGCGGGCGGCGTCGACTATATGGTCTCGCAGGCGCTGACGCTGCGCGCGGGCGTGCAGCGGGCAACCACGCCCACGCAGAACGGCCAGCGCGACGCGCGCGTGCCCGATTCCAATCGCTGGAATTTCGGCGGCGGCGGCTCCTATGCGGTGACGCAGAACATCGTGCTCGATGCCGCGGCCAATTATGTCGACTTCGCCAACGCGCCGATCGACCGCGCGACGATCGCGGCGGGTTCGACGATCCTGACGCAGGGCCAGCTGCGCAATGCACGGGCCTTCGTGTTCTCCGTGGGCGGTCGCGTCCAGTTCTGATCACGGATAGCCAAAGCGACGCCGCCGGCCCTCGGGTCGGCGGCGTTCGTGCGCCCGGCGAGCGCGGATCGGAAACCGGGGCTATCGCTCGCCGCGTCGATTGGCCTATCCGGGGCGGCGCCTATAGCAACCCGATCCTAAGGAACCCTGCCTTGACCGACCTCGAGTCCGCCGACCGTCTGACCGAGGCGCGTGTCGCCCTTGCCGAGGCGATGGCGCTGCACGAGCAGGGGGACCTTGTGGCGGCCGAACGCCGGTATCGCGCGGCGCTGGCCCAGGACTATCGTCCGGCGGACGTCCTGCCGTTGCTCGCCGGGCTGCTCGGTCGGCTGTCACGCCCCGAAGACGCGCTGCATGCGTGGGACCAGCTCCTCGCGATCGAGCCGGATCATGCCGTGGCGCTGCACGAGAAGGGCCTGACGCTCCACTGGCTGGACCGCACCGAGGAGGCGATCGCGTCGCTGGAGCGCGCCTGTGCGCTCGATCCGGACAATGCCACCGCGCTCGGCAATCTCGGCGTGGTGCTGGCCGACGCGCACCGCAATCTGGAGGCGCTCCGCACCTTCCGCCGCGCGTTGGCGCTGCAGCCGGACAATCTGCACCTTCGCCACCAGGTCCGTCGGCTCGGCTCGGGGGCGGTTCCCTTCTGGCATATCCCGATGATGAACGATGCGCCCCGCAACGACGCCTTCGAGGCGGCGATCAAGGCGGCGATCGGCGTCGCAGGTCCCGAGGCGCGGGTGCTCGACATCGGCGCGGGCAGCGGCCTGCTGTCGCTGATGGCGGCGCGGGCCGGCGCCCGCAAGGTCGTCGCCTGCGAGATGGAGCCGATGATCGCCGAGATGGCGCAGCAGATCGTCGCGCAGAACGGCTATGCGGCGCGCATCACGGTCCATGCCAAGCCTTCCACCGAACTCGCGGTGGGCGCGGAGCTGGATGCCCCTGCCGACATCCTGGTCTCCGAGATCCTGTCGAGTGATCTGCTGACCGAAAAGGTGCTCGACACGTTCGAGGACGCCCATCGTCGCCTGCTGGCGCCCGACGCACTGGTGATCCCCCGCGCGGCGAGCGCCATGGGCTGTCTGGTCGCCAGCGAGAATCTGGCCGGCTATGCCTTTGTCGGCGACGTCTCGGGCTTCGACCTGTCGGCTTTCACCGCCTTCGCGCCGCAGCGCCTGCCGATCCACGGCACCATGACCGGGTGGCAGCGGCTGTCCGGCGACGTGGAGCTGGTACGGCTCGACCTCACGCAGAAGAAGCATGACGCGACGCTGGCGCGGCTTTCCGTTCCGGTGACGGCCAGCGGCCGCGCGATCGGCATCGTCCAGTGGATGCACATCGATCTCTGGGACGGCGTGACGTTCGACAACCACCCGGACGGCTATCACGACGGCGGCTGGCTGCAGGTGCTGCACAGCTTCCCGGAGCCGATCGACGTGGTGGCGGGCGAGGTGCTCGACATCGCGGCCGGGCATGATCGGATCACGCTGATCCTGTGGCCGTTGCCGCGCGCGGCGGACTAGCAGGCCGCGCTTGCGGGGCGGGGGAAGCGCCGCAGTCGGGCCGCTGGCGCGGCCGCCGCACGTGCGAAGCAATGCCCGCCGTTGCTGTCGTGTCGTAGAGGGAAGAGGGGCGGCCGGCGACCCGAAGGTAACCGGCCATATCCCAAATGCAAGTAATGGTCGGGGAGAGAGGATGCCCGACCAATTACGGCTAACGCTAAGTCATTGAAAAAGCGTGATCGTAACCTGGGGTTTAAAGCCCGGTGTACAGTCGCGCGTACACTCGCGCTGTGGCCGTCGGCGGCATTGCAATTGCTTGAAGCAATGATCCCGGTGCCGTCCACGAACTGCGGATGGGCGGGCGCCCAAGCGCGGCGGCAGGATCGCCGGCCAGCTTCCGTTGATGATCAAACGGATGTTGTCCGGATCGCTAGCCTGCTGCGAGATCAGGATCAGCATATCGACGGCAAGGCCCACCAAGCCGCAGTCGAACATTCAGTGTGTCGTGCTGGTCAGAGCCAGCCCATCGCTGAGGGTGTCGGACGCGTTTTGGTCGACCGGCCTGATACGCGCTGCCTCCACCTCCGCCCGGCCGTCACCGTTAATGAGCTTTGGCTCGGTGACCGCGCAAAGCGCGTGATAGGCGTCGCAAGATGATCCGCCTGATCACGCGCTTGCGCTCGCCAGGTGAATGCGCCGGGCACACAGGTCACTGGGAAGTCCTGCTAAGGAAAGCTGGTTGAAACGTGTAAATATCGGCCGTCCGGCCAGCCGCCGCTAATAGCCGTTGCTGGAAAGGCGGTGGCGAATAACCTCCCGTCATTTATGAACGTCATCGAACCGTTGGCTTTCCGGCAGATGGTCGGGCGCCAGGCCGGGTGATGGGAACGAGGGGATTTGATGTACGCGCATTCTCTTGAAAACGCACCTGAATCCCAGTGGGAGCCGCTATCGCATCACCTGAAGCAGGTAAGTGAACGTGCGGGCTCGTTCGGACAGGCCTTTGGTGCTGCGGTACCCGCGCAGATCATGGGGGCGCTGCACGATATCGGCAAATGCGCCGAGGCTTATCAGCAATATATCCGCGCGCCCCGCACCAGCGACGTCCAGACGCGTGGTCCGGACCATAGCGCCGCCGGCGCGCAAGCGGCGATGCACCGGTTTGGCCAGGCAATCGGCCGTCTTATGGCATTCGGCATCGCAGGGCATCACGGCGGCCTGATGGACGGTCCGGCGCTCACCGCCCGGGAGAACAAGGCGGTCGAAGACCATGCGGGCTGGGAAGCGCATGCGCCGCCACTGCCTGATCGGGCCGCACTTCTGGCGAACCTGAAGAGGCCCAGACGCAACGCGATCGAACCCGCGTTCAGCCTCTTCTTTCTGGGTCGAATGCTGTTCTCCTGCCTGGTCGACGCCGATTTCCTGGAGACGGAAAGCTTCTACGCGGCAGCGGAGGGGCTTTCTCCGCCCGATCGTGGTGGGCGGATCGACCTGCGCCACCGCGATGCCGTTCGTGCGTACATGGTCCGCCATCGGCGCGACGACACGGTCGTGAACCAGCTGCGTTCGCGGATACTCGATCATGCCGTTTCAAAAGCCGCGCTGGAACCTGGCCTGTTCACCCTCACCGTCCCGACCGGCGGGGGCAAGACGCTGACATCCCTCAGCTTCGCCCTCGATCATGCGATCGCGCACGGACTGGAACGGATCGTCTACGTCATTCCCTTTACCTCGATCATCGAGCAGACGGCGGAGGTGTTCCGCACCGCGCTGGGCGATGGCCTGGCGGGGGCGGTGCTGGAGCATCATTCGAGTTTCGACTGGGATGATCGTGCGCCGGCGTCGGACGGGGACCGCGAGGGCGAGGGGGCCAGCGGCCTTGCCAAGCTGCGTCGCGACGCGGAGAATTGGGACGTGCCGATCGTGGTCACCACGGCGGTGCAGTTCTTCGAGAGCCTGTTCGCCGCCCGCACCAGCCGTGCGCGCAAGCTGCACAACCTGGCGAAGAGCGTGATCGTGATCGACGAGGCCCAGTCGATCCCCGTCCATCTGCTGCGTCCGTGCATGGCGGCGATCGACGAACTGGCGAGAAACTATGGCGCGACGGTGGTGCTGTGTACCGCCACCCAGCCGGCGCTGCGGAAGGAGGATGGCGCGCTGCCGCGGCAGCGGCAGAGCGATCCGGCGGAAGGGCTCGACATCCCGGCAGACCGCGAACTCGCGCCCGATCCCGCAGGACTATACACGGTGCTCCGGCGAGTGGCGGTCGAATGGCGGCAGCAACCGCTCCCCGATAGCGAGATCGCCGCCCGCTTCGCCGAACAACCGCAGATGCTCTGCATCGTCAACAGCCGTGGCCATGCCCGCGCCCTGTTCGACGCGATCGCCGATCAGCCGGGCGCGCGCCACCTGACCACGCTGATGTGCGCGAAGCATCGCAGGAATGTGCTGGCGGGGATCCGGGCGGACCTGATGGCGGGCAAGCCGGTCCGCCTCGTGGCGACCAGCCTGATCGAAGCGGGGGTGGATGTGTCCTTCCCCGAAGTCTGGCGCGCCGCGGCGGGCCTTTCGAACATCGCCCAGGCGGCCGGGCGCTGCAATCGTAGCGGCGAACTGGCCGGGCTCGGGCGGACGGTGGTGTTCGAGCCGGCCGAGCACCGAACGCCGCCCGCCATCGACGCATTCTACACCCCGGCGCGCGAGGCGCTGCGCATTCATGCTGCAGACCCGCTCAGCCTGGCGGCGATCCAGCATTACTATCGTGCGCTCTATTGGCACCAGGGCCATGCTGCGCTGGATCGGGCGACGGGGCTCGGCGAACCCTACGCCATCGTCCCGGCCGTACGGGAAAGCGTGGACGGGCGGGGCCCCAACTTTCCGTTTCGAACGATTTCGGATGCGTTCCGGATGATCGACGAGGCGATGGATCCGGTACTGATCCCCTATGATGCGGAGGCCGAAGACGCGCTGCATGCGCTTGCCCACGCGCCTTTCCCGCCGTCCGGCATCTTGCGGAAGCTCCAGCAATATGCAGTCCCGGTGCCGAAGAAACTACGTGCCACGATGCTCGCCAGCGGCATCGCCAGGATCGTGCGCGAGGACTTTGGCGACCGGTTCGTGGTGCTCCAGGATCGCGAGCGATATGATGATGTACGGGGGCTCGACATTACCGAAGCGGCCTGGAGGTCGAGCGAAGAAAACGTTCTGTAGCGTACGCCAGCGATACTATTGCCACGCCGCATCTTTCGCCCTAGCCTACTCAAAATGGGGGCTTAATGGCAGTTCGGGTGCACATCTGGGGCGAGCGTGCCTGCTTTACGCGGCCGGAGATGAAGGTCGAGCGCGTCAGCTATGACGTGATTACGCCGTCGGCGGCCCGCGGCATTCTGGAAGCGATCCACTGGAAGCCGGCGATACGCTGGCATGTCGATCGCATCCATGTCCTGCGGCCGATCCGTTTCCAGTCGATCCGGCGCAACGAAGTGGGCGCCAAGGCGAGCGCCGCCAACGCCGCCAGCGCGATGAAGCGCGGCACCACCGACGGACTCGGCATCGCCGTCGACGAGAACCGCCAGCAGCGCGCGGCGTTGGTGCTCGTGGATGTCGCCTATGTGATCGAGGCGCATTTCTCGATGACCGGCCGGGCCGGGCCCGAGGACAGCCCGGCCAAGCATATCGCGATGTTCAATCGTCGCGCCGCACAGGGGCAATGTTTCCACCGCCCGTGCCTCGGCACGCGCGAGTTTCCCGCCGAATTCGCCCTGATCGAGGAGGGCGAAGCGCTGCCCCACTCCACGCTCGACAAGCCCGACGCCGATTTCGGCTGGATGCTGCACGACATCGATTTCGCGCGGGGCAATGAATCGCGCTTCTTCCGGGCGCAGATGCAGGGCGGCGTGATCGAGGTTCCACCGTTCGACGCCGAGACGGTGATGCGATGACGATCCTGCAGGCGCTGCACGCCTATTATGATCGGCTGGACGATATCGCGGCCCCGGGATGGAGCCAGGAGAAGTTCGGCTGGTGCATCGTGCTGAGCCCGGAGGGCGACGCCATCGATGTCGAGAATCTGCACGACCTGACCGGCAAGAAGCCCAAGCCGACGCTGCGGGTGGTGCCGGCCGCCGTGAAGCGCACCGTTGCAATCGCGCCGAATTTCCTGTGGGACAAGACCGCCTATGTGCTCGGCCGCACGGCGGGCGAGGGCAAGCGCACGGCGGACGAACATGCGGCGTTTGTCGCGCTGCATCTCGATCGGCTGGCGGGGCAGGAAGATGCGGGGCTCGCGGCGCTTCGGCGCTTTCTGGAACGCTGGCGCCCCGACCAGTTCGAGGCACTGCCGCGCGGCAGTGCAGATATGCTCGACGCCAATGTGATGTTCCGGTTGGACGGAGAGCATGGCTTCCTCCACGAACGTCCGGCGGCACGGGCGCTGGTGGAGGCCGCCGGCAGTCCCGGCACCGATGATAGGGTGGGCAGCCTCTGCCTGGTTACCGGCGAACTGGCGCCGGTCACGCGGCTGCATCCGACGATCAAGGGTGTGGAAGGCGCGCAATCCTCGGGCGCGGCGCTGGTGTCCTTCAATCTCGACGCCTTTACCTCGTTCGGCAAGGAGCAGGGCGAGAACGCACCCACCAGTGAGGGCGTGGCCTTCCGGTACGGCGCGGCACTCAATCGGATGTTGCAGCGCGACAGCGGCAACCGCCTGTCGCGCCCGATCGGCGATGCGACGGTGGTGTTCTGGGCGGATGCCAGCAAGGCCGAGACGGAGGCTGCCGACGCCTTCATGGCGTTGCTGATGGAGCCGGACGCGCGGGAGATCACCGACGAGAAGGAGGTTGCCCGGCTGCGGACGCAGATCGAGCAGATCGCCGCAGGGCGCCCGGTGGCGGAACTGCGCCCGGACATCGGGGTGGGCACGCGCTTTCATGTGCTGGGACTGTCGCCCAATGCGGCGCGGATTTCGATCCGCTTCTGGCTTTCCGGTGCGCTCGACCAGTTCGCCGCCGCACTCGCCCGTCATTATCAGGCCATGCGGATCGAACCGCTGCCGCGCAACTGGGGGGCAGCGCCGTCGGTCCGCCGGCTGCTCGCGCAAACCGTTGCCGCGCAGGGCGAGATGAAAAACGTGCCCGCGCTGCTCGCCGGCGAGGTGATGCGCGCGGTGCTTTCCGGCGGCGCCTATCCGCAATCGCTGCTTGCCGCCGTGCTGATGCGGCTTCGTGCCGGCGATAGCGCCGCATTCGGATGGCACGCCGCCGTGATCAGGGGTGTGCTGATGCGCGATCCCGCCTTTGTTTCTGCCTTTGGAGAACCCCCGATGAGCCTGCAACGGGACTATGCGGAGCCGGGCTACCAGCTTGGTCGGCTGTTCGCCGTCTATGAACTGGCGCAGCGCGCGGCTTTGGGTCGCGTGAATGCCAGCATCCGCGACAAATATTTCGGCGCTGCCTCGGCCACGCCGGCCAGCGTGTTCCCTATCATCGTGCGCGGCGGCCAGAACCATCTCGCCAAGGTGCGCAAGGAAAAGCCCGGCTGGGCCACGCTGATCGAGCGGGAGCTGGAGGAGATCCACAGCCATCTCGACCCCGCGCTGCCGCGTTCGCTGAGCCTGCAGAAGCAGGGCGCTTTCGCGATCGGCTATTACCACCAACGCGCCACCAGGCTGAGCAGCGACAAGGTCGGGGAACTCGATCCGACCGCGCTCACCGATTCCGAAGAGACCGAGGGGGAAGCATGAGCACGCCGGTTACCCAGCGCCACGAGTTCGTCCTGTATTTCGACGTGACGAACGGCAATCCCAATGGCGATCCCGATGCCGGCAACATGCCCCGGCTCGATCCGGAGACCAACCAGGGGCTGGTGTCGGACGTCGCGCTGAAGCGCAAGGTCCGCAACTTCGTCGCGCTCGTGAAGGATCAGGAACCCGGCTTCGAGATCTACATGACCGAAGGCGCCACGCTGAACAACCAGCACAAGAAGGCGTGGGCCGCGCTGTTGCCCGAGGTTAGCAGGGACGACGAATTCAAGCGGCTGCCCAAAGACCAGCAAAAGGCACAGGCGCTTACCCGCTGGATGTGCACGAACTTCTGGGACATCCGTACCTTCGGCGCGGTGATGACCACCGGCGTCAACGCCGGCCAGGTGCGCGGGCCGGTGCAGTTCGGCTTCGCCAAGTCGGTGGAGCGCATCCTGCCGCTCGAAATCTCGATTACCCGCATGGCCGCAACGACCGAGAAGGACGCCGAGGAGAAGGGCGGCCGCACCATGGGCCGCAAGCACATCGTCCCCTATGGCCTGTACCGCGTCCAAGGCTTCGTCTCCGCGCCGCTCGCCAGCCACCCGACCAAGGGCACCGGCTTTTCGGAAGGCGACCTCGAACTGCTCTGGCAGGCATTGGGCCAGATGTTCGACCATGACCGCTCGGCAGCGCGCGGCGAGATGGCCAGCCGCAAGCTGATCGTCTTCCGCCACCAGAGCGCGCTCGGCAATGCGCAGGCGCAGAGCCTGTTCGATCGGGTGAAGACCTGGCGGGTCCACGAAGGCTCGGTCCAGGAAATCGGCAGCACCGCGACCGACAACTGGCCGCCTGCACGCAAATGGGAAGATTACAAGGTCACGATCGACCGCGAGGCGGTGCCGGCCGGCGTCGAGATCCTCGAATACTGAGGCCCGGCGATGCGCGCGCCGCCCCCGGACCCCGCCGCCGAAGACGCGCTGGTGCCGGTATCGGCGTTGCAGCATTATCTGTTCTGCCCGCGCCAGTGTGCGTTGATCCATGTCGAGCGGATCTGGGCGGAGGACGGCGCCACCGCCGAGGGGCGCATCCTCCATGAACGGGTGGATGGCGGCCGGCCAGACCGCCGCGCGGGCGTTCGCACGGTGCGCGGTCTGGTCCTTCGCTCGTTCGAACACGGCCTGGCGGGCAAGGCCGACGCGGTCGAGTTCGTGCGCGGCGTGCCCTATCCGGTCGAATATAAGCGCGGCCGCCCCAAGGCGCACCGCGCCGACGAGGTGCAGCTCTGCGCCCAGGCGCTGTGCCTGGAGGAGATGTTCGGCTGCACCGTGCCCGAGGGCGCGCTGTTCTACGCCCAGACGAAGAAGCGCAGCCGGATCGCCTTCGATGCCGAATTGCGCGCGCTGACGATCATGCTCGCGGCCGAAACCCGTGCGATGCTTGCCGCAAACCACACCCCGCCGCCCCGGGCAAAGCCCGGCTGCCGTCGCTGTTCGCTGGCCGATGCATGCCAGCCCAAGCGGCTGGAGCGCCCGCCCGCCGTCCAGCGCTGGCTGCTGCGTCAACTCGCCGAGCCCGATGCCCTGCCGGAGGAATGACCGATGCGGCGCCATCTCAACACCATCTACGTCACCACCGAGGATGCCTGGCTGCGCAAGGACGGCGCCAATATCGTTGTCGAGGTGGAGGGCGCCGAGCGCGGGCGGGTGCCGATGCATCTGCTGGAAGGCGTGGTGTGCTTTGGCCGGCCGGGTGCTTCGCCGGCGCTGATGGCGGCCTGTGCGGAGGCGGGGATCGCGCTCTCCTTCCTCACCCCCAACGGCAAGTTCCTTGCCCGGGTGGAGGGGCCGCGCACCGGCAATGTGCTGCTCCGCCGCACTCAGCACCGTGTCGCGGATAATCCGGTGCGCGCGGTGCCGATCGTGCGCGGCATCGTCACCGCCAAGGCGGCCAACCAGCGTACCGTGCTGCGTCGCGCGCTGCGCGATCATGGCAGCCGGCTCGCCCCCGAAGCGCAGGCTGCACTTACAGCCGCCGAGGCGCGGCTGGGCCATGTCGCGCGGCGTGCGGCGCAGGCAGAGGACATCGACAGCCTGCGGGGGCATGAGGGGGAAGCGGCGCAGCTCTATTTCGGGGTATTCGACGCGATGCTGCAGGGGGAACGGCCTGCCTTCGCCTTTGCCGGGCGCTCGCGCCGGCCGCCGCTGGACCGCGTGAATGCGCTGCTCAGCTTTCTCTACGCGATGCTCGGGCATGATTGCCGGTCGGCGCTCGAGGGCGTGGGCTTTGATCCGCAGGTGGGGCTGCTCCATGCCGATCGGCCCGGCCGCGCCAGCCTGGCGCTGGATCTGATGGAAGAGCTGCGCCCGGTGCTGGCCGATCGGCTGGCGTTGACGCTGATCAATCGCGGCCAGCTGAAGCCGCGCGACTTCACGGTGGACGAGGGCGGTGCGGTGTCGCTGACCGACGATGGCCGCAAGGCGGTGCTGGTCGCGTGGCAGGAACGCAAGAAGCGCGAATTGCGGCACCCGTTCCTGGGCGAGACGATGCCGATGGGCCTCGTTGCACATGTCCAGGCGCAGTTGCTGGCGCGGCACCTGCGGGGTGATCTCGACGGCTATCCGCCCTTCTTGTGGAAATGACGCGATGCTGATGCTGGTGACCTATGACGTTAACACGCAAGACGCGGCGGGCCGGCGGCGGTTGCGGCGGGTAGCGAAGGCGTGTCTCGACCTGGGGCAGCGCGTGCAGAACTCGGTTTTCGAATGCGAGGTGGATCCAGCGCAATGGGCCTTACTGCGCGCGTCGCTGCTCAAGGAAATCGACGCGGAGAAGGATTCGCTGCGCTTCTACCGGCTGGGTGCCGATGGCAAGCGGCGTGTGGAGCATATCGGTGCAAAGCCCGTACTGGACCTGGCGGGGCCGCTGCTTTTTTAGACGTCGCGCATCTGGTCCTTGCGCGAACCTCAATCTGTTTTATCGGGCGCTGGAGGTTCGCGCGATATATATTCACGTATAGCAAAGGGTTAGGCTTGCAGGGGCTGCATTGGCTTCCGCAATCTCGCAAATCGCCGACAGTTCGCGCTGTAGTAGCGATTTACCGCTCTTTCTCATTGTATTAGCACTATAGCGGTCGCCCCCTACGCGGGGGCGTGGATCGAAACATCGAAGGGCCGCACCATCGCATAATCGGCGAGACGTCGCCCCCTACGCGGGGGCGTGGATCGAAACCTCCGTGAAGCCCTCCGTGGATCGCATGGCCTCGTCGCCCCCTACGCGGGGGCGTGGATCGAAACCTCGGCAGTTTGCGCCGTGGTGCCGTTATGAGGTCGCCCCCTACGCGGGGGCGTGGATCGAAACGCGGTGAAGCTCGATCGCTGCCTTGATGTCGGATGTCGCCCCCTACGCGGGGGCGTGGATCGAAACCGCGGAAAACTGCGTTCCGGCGAGCCATCTCGCGCGTCGCCCCCTACGCGGGGGCGTGGATCGAAACCATTCGAACGAAGTGATATGCTCAGGGCCAAT
>NZ_BCYY01000006.1 GCF_001598435.1 Sphingomonas pituitosa NBRC 102491 | reverse complement strand
GCCACTATGTTGAGCTGCTCTCGGCGCAGAACGAGTCGCCCCCCACGCGGGGGCGTGGATCGAAACTCGCCAAGCAACCGGAGATGGGCGACATCCTCGAGTCGCCCCGCTACGACGCTCGAGCAGGAATAGGCCGGGCATGCGCGTCGCGGCTTTCGCTTAGCCGTAAGCATCCGACGAGGGCCGTGACGTTCATGATCGACGTCGAACGCGGGAAGATGTTTCCGTAGGAAATTCAATCGACTAGAACGTCTTGCGCAGCGTGAAGCTGACCATCCGTCCCAGCGGATCGAGATACGCCGGCTGATAGCTGAGCGGCGTGTTACCCGCCTGGTCTCGGACGGACGGGCGCGTGTTGAACAGATTGGTGATACCGAGGGTGGCGCGCGCACCTTTCAGCCATTTGGGTGCCCGCGCGCCACCCAGACGCTCGGCAAGGTTCGCGAAAAGGGTGAGGTTCACGACGGCGTAGTCGCCGAAGTGCAGATCGCCTAGGGCGCTCCCCCATCCGCGTATCTCCGTCCCACTCTGCCAGTTGACGGTCATGCGGGCGCCGAGCCCATGCTTGAAGGCGGCAGCCTGGAACTCGACCTCGTGCCGGCGGCGGCCGCCGCGCACATCCACCGCGCCGCCGTCCAGCAAGTCGAGTCGAGGGACGCCCGCCCGCGGGAGGATGGAGTCTTCAAAGGACCAGTTGTGATAGAGGCTGAGGAACAGTCGGCTCGAGAGATTGCCGACGCTCCGCGCCGTGGCGCTCGCCGGATCGGGCTGGGCGAACACGGCGCCGGGGAACGCGCGGCGCGCCTCCGCCTCGCTTCCGAACACCCGTACGCTGGCATTCTGCAGACCGGCCGGAACCGGGCCAAGCGGCCGGGCGAAGTTGACGCCCCAGCGCAGCTGCTTCTGCCGGGCATCGGCAAAGTTCAACGGCCGCCCGTCGATCGCAGACAAAACCCCGTCCGCGCCGCGCGTGAACCGGTCCGGGAACGCATCCTCGAGCTGCGGCGTCAGGATGGGGAAGGCGGCGATCGGGCTGTCGATGCGCGACGCCACATAGTCGATGTTCAAGGTCAGATCGGTCCGCGGGATAGGCCGGAGGGTCACGCCCAGCTTGACGATGTGCCGATCCTCTGCGCGCAGGCCAGCATTGCCCCCGAAGGTCCGCGTGACATCGACGACTTCCCGCCGAACCAGGTCGAAGGTGCGGACGTTCGGCGTCACCAGCAGCGGGGCGCCCAGCTGCTCCAGGGTCGGGGCGGTCTGCTCGTCGGCCACGGACACGACGACACCAACGGCCGAGGACGGGCTCCAGCGTAGACCATAGCCGAAGCTCCGCAGGCTCCCCGCATCGGAGAGCCGCTCCAGCGCGAGGTTCACATTGGCTGAGAGATTGCCGAGCACCGCCCCGTGCTTGTCGCCGCGGTGGAAGATGGGCAGATCGAGGTCCAGCTGCGCTGCCCCGCGTTGGCGCGAGGGAGAAACGTGCCCGGCAGTCGCACCGCGGCCCCAGCGACTGTCGAACGTCGAAACCTCCACGGCCGCGTGCGTGCTTGCCGACAAGGGGCCCGCCGGCAGCTGCACGATCGGCCCGTTGAGCAGCAGGTCCGCCGTGGTGCGCGCGTCCGTGGACCGCGCCGGCTCCCGCCCTGCAGCGCCGTCGCCCAGATCGGTGCGGGTGTTGCTGGTCGACCGATCGTGACTGGCGGTGACGGTCCAGAGCCAGGGGCCGCTGCGCCCGCCCAGCGTCGTGCCGAGATGGGCGACGCCTCGGTCGCTGTGGCGGCGCAGCGACCGAGTGCCGATCGCACCCAGCAGGCTCTCGGTTCGCGTTCCCTCGAAGCGGCCGTTCACCGTCGCAGCAATGTCGCCGGGAAGCTGCCCGCTCACCACGCTTTCCAGCGTGACCTGATCGCTGCTGGGCAACAGCGTTCGAAACCGTCCGAGCTCGGGCGTGTCGGCAAACTGCCGCAGGCCGCGTTCGCTCTCCAGCAGCGACGCGGCGCGGGTGTAGGTCGCGCCCAGCGAAAGCCGCGTATCGCCACGGATCGCGAGATAGTCGACCTTGCCCGTGCCGCTCTCCCGCCCGCCCTCGGTCGGCGCCAGCAGGCTCAGCTGGCCGATCCGGGATCGGAAGCGCTCCAGCGTGACGACGTTCAGGACCTTCTGGTCGGCGCGGTAGCCATAGCGAAGCGCCAGTTCCTCCGGGAACACCTCCATCCGTTCGATCGCCTCGGCGGGGATTCGCGCGACTTCCAGAAGGCTGGATACGCGCCGCCCGTTCAGCAGGACGACCGGGCCGCCATCTCCCCGCCCACGCACGCTGGCCAGCTGGGGCCCGAGGATATCGAGCAGCGCACCGATATTGTCCGCGCCGAGCGCGCGGACGTCGAGCGGGCCGAACGTTCGTTCCGGAAGCACGTCGCCAACCACGGCACCGCGCGCGCGGCGGGTTGTGACCAGAATATCGCCTCCCGTGCCGCTCTGCTGCTGTGCGCTCCGGTTCCCCAGAAGCGCGGACGGGTTGTTGCGCAGCTGCTCCTCCAGCTTGCGCTGGATCTCCGGCGGCAGCGGCTTGCCGTCCACGCCCCGAAACTGGACATGGGCAGGGCTGTTCTGCCCCGGCTTAGGGGCTTCGACGGGCTGCGTCGCCGGGGAGGACTGGGATGCCGCCGCCTCGGACTTGGCCCCTCCCGCTGACGGTGCCACCTGCTGCGCCTCTATCACTGCCGGGACGATACCGCTTATCACCCCGACAAGCCTTCTGATCGTCCGCCCCATGCACACCTCCCGAACCTGTGTTCGAAGGCGTTGCAGCAGAAGGGCGTAGCCAGGGGATGCCTGCTCGGTAGCGCCCGCTGTTACGCAAATGCTACAATGGGCTGCTACACATTGTGCATGCACGCAGAGGTGATTGCCACGAACACGGTCCTGATCGTCGACGACGATGCCAGTATCCGCGATGCGCTCGCCGATTTCCTGAGCGGCCATGGCTATGCCGTGCGGACCGCCGCGAATGCAGCGGCCTGCGACCGCGAACTCGCCGGAGCGCCTGCGGATCTGATCGTGCTGGACGTGATGATGCCCGGCGAGGACGGGCTCTCGCTCTGTCGCCGCCTGTCGAGCGCACGCACGCCGATCCTGATGCTCAGCGCGCTCGACGCCGTTACCGACCGGATCGTCGGCCTGGAAGTCGGCGCCTGGGACTATCTGACCAAACCCTTCGAGCCGCGGGAGCTGCTCGCGCGGGTACGGGCGCTGCTGCGGCGGCCGTCGCGGGCAGGGGACGAGCAGCGCCCCGCCCGCGGCGGCGTGACGTTCGCCGGATGGTGGCTCGATCTGGAGGAGCGGCGGCTACGCGATCCTGCCGGGCGAGCCGTGCCGCTCAGCGAGGGCGAACATGCGCTCCTCGCCGCGTTCGTCCAGCGCCCTGGCCGCATCCTGACGCGCGATGCCCTGCTCGATCTGGCGCGGGGCATGGACGCGGCCTCCTATGACCGCGCTATCGACGTGGCGGTCAGCCGCTTGCGCCGCAAGCTTGCCGAGGCGGACCCGATGCCGGTGATCGAGACGGTGCGCGGCGTCGGATATCGCTTCCTGCCGACGGTGCGGGCGGCGTGAAGCGGGCGCCCAGCGCGCTCGTCGCGATCGGCGGCTTCGGCGTGGCCGTGGCGACGCTGAGCGTGGCGACCACCGCGGCCATCGTTCTTCTGGCACCACAGCCCCCGGCCGTCCGCGTCAGTGCCGCCGAGGCGATCGCCGCGCTCCGCAAACCGATGCCGGGCTTCGAGCGCCGGATTGTCGCCGAGCCGCTGCCCGGGCCGCGCACGGCGGTGCTGGAAGCGATCATCGCGTCTGAGCTGCGGCGGCCTATCGGCGATGTTCGGGTCGTATCGTCCGGCGCGAAGCCGCTGAGCGACAAGGCCGCGACCGTCGTGGGGACCGTATTGCGGGCCGACAAGACCGATGCTCCCCCGTCTTTCGTGCTGGTGCAGCGGGGGCGCGGACGGTTCGAAATGGTGTCGCCCGGCACGGTGAGCAGCGCGATACGCAATGCCATGATCGGGCTGCCGGTGCCCGCCTTCACGGCAAGCGTGCGGCAGTCGGATGGTCGATGGCTGAGCGTCGCACCTGCTCGGCCGCTCTTCGCGCGGTGGCAGGTGAACATCCTCATCGCCCTGGCCGTCAGCCTGATGCTGCTGGCACCGATCGCCTGGATCTTCGCGCGCCGCCTGACCCGGCCGTTCCGGACCCTCGCCGATGCGCTCGACTCCGGTGGCGCAGTGCGCATGCCGGAGGAGGGACCGCGCGAGCTGCGCGAAGCCGCGGCGGCGATCGCCGCGATGCAGGCGCGGCTTGCGGCGGAGGCGGCCGAGCGGGCACGGATGCTCACCGCGATCGCGCACGACCTGCGCACGCCGCTGACCGGGCTGCGGCTCCGGATCGAGAGTACGCCCGAGCCCCAGCGCGGCCGGATGGTCGCCGATGTCGAGCGGATGCAAGGAATGATCGGCGAGGTCCTGGCATTCGCACGCGATGCAGCGGCACCGCCTGAAGTGCTGGATGTGCGCGCGCAGCTGCATGCTATTGTGGAGGCACTGAACGAACGCACCGCGGCGATACGGCTGTTGCCTGGCGACGAGGCTCGCATCTGCGCGCCCGAACCTGCCTTCCGCCGCGCCATCGAGAACCTGCTTCGGAACGCGGTCGACTATGCCGACGGCGGGGAGATCGGCGTACAGCGGATCGAGGATCGGGTGCTCATCTCGGTGACGGACGCAGGGCCGGGCGTTCCCGCCGCAGATCGCGAACGCCTGCTGCTGCCGTTTGAGCGGGGCGAAACGTCACGGAACCGCGAAACGGGCGGGGCGGGGCTGGGCCTCAGCATCGTCCGGGATTTCGCGATCCAGTGGGGCGGCGACTTTTCGTTGGGTGAAGCGCGCGGCGGCGGCACTGCTGCGAACCTGTTGTTGCCCGTTGCTTGATTTTGCGCGCGCCGCGCATGCCCGCAATCAGGCGGCTTTGGTATCCACGAACCTGCTGCGCACCTCGCGCAAGCGCTCAGCGATTTCCGCGTGCGACGCACCGACACCGGCTTCGCCGGCGAAGCGTGGCCAGTCCGATACTGCACCATCCACCGCGTCGACGATCTCCCCGATCCGGCGCTCGGCAATGCCATGCATCCTGCCGATACGGTCGACATGCCCGCGCGTCGGTCGGCGCCCTTCGCCGGCAACCGCGAGATAATGCTCGCCGCCCGGGCCGGTCGAATAGGTCAGGTCATAGGCCGGGGCCAGCCGCCAGCGCCCGGTCTGGTCCATCAGAAAGGCATGCTGGCGGGTATGGTCGTCGCGATTACAAGCCAGCACGTTGAAGACCATACGGCGGAACGCTTCCTCCACGTCGCGCACGTCGCGGGTGATCGCGAGCGTCGCCCGCAGGAAACCGTCATAGTCGAGGCTCGGCACATGCGGCGGCGCCTCGACCGCACCGGCGAGGCTGAGCATGTGCAGACGCCGGCCATTCCCGGGACGGTCGAAGCGGCGCGTGGCGAAATAGCCGGGCCCATGGCGAGCCGGCAGCAGGCGGCTCTCGGCCATGGTGATACCCGCCGCTCGCGCCATTTCAGCATAGGCCTGCTCGATGGGGCCGATATCGATGGGATCTAGCAACGCGGGAAACTTCACGATCCAGCTTTCGAAGCCGGGCGCGTTCTCGCCCTCGTCGATGCTGACCGCGCCGTTGGCATCGAAGCCGACATGCACCTTCGGTCGCGCGCCGCCCGAGGCACCGCCAAGTCGGGCAAGGACGTCGACCAGGCTGGCATCATTCCCCAGCAGGATTGACTGCGATTGCGCGGCGAGCGCGTCCAGATCCAGCACCGCTACCTCAGCGGGAGGTGTGGTGGCCGGTGCGAACACCAGCGCGCCGCGCCCCTTTTCGCCAACAAGCGCAAGGCGATCGACGGCATCGAGCGTTTCCCAGCGCGTACCGAGACGCTCGACGCGGCGCTTCATTAGCAGCGCGCCCCAGCCATCGGGTAGACTGTCGGCAAGGAAGCCATGCAACCCGTCGAACGCAGGACTGCGCGCTTCGACAAGGCCTTGTTCCAGGGAATAAAGCAGCGGGGACACGGCGGTGCCGGACGCCAGGACCTCTCTGCCCCATTCCAACATGGCGCGACCGTTCGCCATCACTGCCCGACCAACCGGTTGGTCGCCGGTGTGCTCGTCGAATCGCAAGCCGATCGCAATCGGGGTTCCCGGCGCGAGCCGCATCACGTGGCCGATCTGGCTCGAGCTCGGCGACGCGGGGGCGCAGGTTGCTCCCGTTTCTGCTGCTTCAGCAGATCGTCCATGCTGGCGGCCGCTGGGGGCGGGAACAGCTCGGCCAGCTGGTGCTCGCAGCGGAGCAGGATCGCCGCCCGCGCCAGGTCTTCGATCGAGGCCTTTCCCTGCGTCTCGAGGCGACGCCAGGTTCCGTAGGATACGCCGGACCGCTCTGCAGCCTCAGCCTGGGTGATGCCCATGGCAGCTCGGCGCGCTTGAATACGAGCGCCTAACCGAACGATCGACTCGGATGGGGTGACCAGCATCACTCATATATGAGTACTTATGTGGGATCGTGCAACAAAACGCTCATATATGAGCACTTAGATTTGCCGCTGATGGCGGCGATCTGCGCCAGCTGCAAGCGACGCCTTCATCCTCGAAGCCCACCGAAGTTCTGGCGGTCCTTGGACCGAAGTTGCAATACGCTCGGCTGAATGTGCGAGGTTAACGGCATCAACCAATGCAGCGCATCCAAATTCTCTTCGAACGCCGCCTCTTCATATATGTTTGCGTGGTCTCGTTGCCACCCTCGTGGCCCCATATATCAAGTCGCACGAGTCTGGCACTTTTCCTTTAAACAGAGAAGCGGCGGTGCCACGAAAGATATCAACACCCTTGTCTTTCATCGCGGCTATGACTTGATGACGCCATTCGGTTCCATCTGGAAAAGCCCTCTCGCGAATTGCCGTCTCGACCGCCGCTAGTTCCATCCGCTCCGGATCAGCCGCTGCTGCGCATCGTGCGGCCAAGCGGCATCCGGACCGTTGCTTGCGCGATGTCGCCAGAACTCTGCATATATCCGGTTGGTCAGGCGGTGCGCAGCGACGGGTTCGGTGCTTCCAATCTGACTCTGAAGGATGCGGTCCAACTGTCAGCGCATCGCGTCCTGAAAGATTCGCTTGAACGTGGTCGCGTCGATCATGGACCCGCGTTGCCCGTATGCCACCCGTAATCGCTCCAAGGCTCCACCGAGACATTCGGCGATGACACGGGCCTGGTGAAAATTTGCTGTTCGTAGCGGCAGCTCGATCGGGATGATCACACCGGAAAGGGTGATTTTCCTCCGCCACCAGAAAAGATGACCACGTCGAGCGAGGTTGGGATGCTTCATCGCATGCACGTCCATGTACAGCGAGGGGTGCACTCTGGGGTCCAGAGGCCCCCCCCTCGGAGAGGGTTGGGACGTGTTTTCAATGCTTTAACAGAAAGTGGTCGGGGAGAGAGGATTCGAACCTCCGGCCCCTGCCTCCCGAAGACAGTGCTCTACCAGGCTGAGCTACTCCCCGACGGAGTCCGGTCTACAATGCTTTCGGGAGCAGACCGGCTTGAGCTTGGAGGCGCGCCTATAAGGGTGGGTTGGCCAAGCCGTCAAGCGGTTCGTTGCAGCAAAAAGGCAGCGACCTGCATTTTTTCTGCATTGCACCGATCGCCGCCCTCGACCGCCACCCGGCGCACCGATAAGCCTGCGCCCCCATGACGCCGATCGAAGCCGTTGCCACCCTGCTGGGGCTGGCCAATGTAACGCTGGTCGTGCGGCGGAGCCTGTGGAACTACCCCTTCGCGCTGGCGATGGTCTCGCTCTACGCGGTGATCTTCCTGCGCGAGCGGCTGTACAGCGATGCGCTGCTCCAGGGCTTCTATTTCGTGGTCAACGGCTATGGCTGGTGGAACTGGCGCCGCGCCAAGGCCGATGCAGGCGAGGTGCCGGTCGTGCTGTTGCCCGATCGCGCCCGGATCGCCTGGGGAATCGGCGCGGTTCTCGCCGCGCTCGGCTGGGGCGCGCTGATGCACCGGATGACCGACGCGGCCTTTCCCTGGTGGGACGGCACGATCGCGGTGCTGAGCATCGTCGCGCAGATCCTCCAGTCGCGTCGGGCCTGGGAGTGCTGGCCGCTGTGGATCGCGGTCGACCTGCTCGCGATCCCGTTGTTCCTGGTGAAGGGGCTATACCTCACCGCCGGGCTCTATTGCCTTTTCCTGGCGCTTTCGGTCTGGGGAGCAATCGATTGGAACAAGGCCCGCGCATGATTCCCCGCACCATCTGCCTGCATGGGCCCGAAAGCACGGGCAAGACGACGGTTGCCGCGCGGCTGGCGGCGGCGCTGGGCGGCACCGTGCTCGACGAATATGGCCGCGAATATGCCGAGACGCGCGGCACCGATTTCACGATGCGGGACCTGGTGGAAATCGCCAGGACGCACGACGCCGGCACCCGGATGATGCTGGAGACCGCACCGTCGCCGCTGATCCTCGACACCGATCCGCTGATGACGGCGGTATGGGCCGACATGCTGTTCGGCACGCGCGACCCGTGGTTCGACGCGTGGCAGGGCACCGCCGACCTCTATCTTCTGTTCGATATCGACCTCCCCTGGGTAGCCGATGGCACGCGGTTGTTCGGCACGCGGGAGGCGCGCCAGCGGTTCTTCGATCTTTCCCGCGCCGAACTCGAACGGCGCGCCGTTCCCTGGGCGCTGGTGCAGGGGGAGGGGGAGGCGCGCGCCGCCGCTGCCCTGGCGGCGATCGAGGCTTTCGGGCAACAGGCTTGAGGATCCGGCGCCGGCTCGAATTGCGTCACAGGAAGTTCACAATCCAGGCCTAGCGCCGCCCCGACGGCAACGGGGATGCTTCACGCCAAGTCTTTACACCAGAAGGCGAAATGCCTGGCTGTGTTTCCGCGCGCCGTTGAACCACAAGATCAGAAATCCATTCGGGGAAGACCAATGCTGAATCTCGCGCGCGACAAGCGCAGCCTGTTGATCGGCGCCGCCCTGGGCGCGCTGTTCACCGCCGACACTGCGTTCGCGCAGGACACGCAGGCCGATGACGGCCTGAGCGAAATCGTCGTCACCGCAGAGCGACGTCCGGAAAACCAGCAGGACGTGCCGATCTCGGTCGCCGTGCTCCCGGCCGCGCAGGCGCGCGACTACACCGCCGGCGGCGACGACACGCTGCTCGCGCTCTCCGGCAAGGTGCCGGGCCTGTACGTCGAATCCTCGACCGGGCGCATCTTCCCGCGCTTCTACATCCGTGGCCTCGGCAATGTGGACTTCTACCTCGGTGCCTCGCAGCCGGTTTCGATCATCCAGGACGACGTGGTGCTCGAGCATGTCGTGATGAAGTCGAACCCGGTGTTCGACGTGAACCAGATCGAGGTGCTGCGCGGGCCGCAGGGCTCGCTGTTCGGCCGCAACACCACCGCCGGCATCATCAAGTTCGATTCGATCCGCCCGTCGCAGCAGTTCGAGGGTCGCGGTACCGCCAGCTATGGCAGCTATAACAGCGTCAACGTCGACGCAGGCGTCGGCGGTCCGATCATCCAGGACAAGCTCGCCTTCCGAATCTCGGGCCTCTACCAGCACCGCGACGACTATATCGACAACAGCTATGCCGGCCCCAGCCTGGACGGCACGCGCGTCGGCCGTGCGAACGCCGCGGGCGGCTTCAATGAGCGCGACGTGCGCCTCCAGCTGCTCGCGACGCCGAACGAGAGCCTGTCGATCCTCGCCTCGGGGCATGCCCGCTGGTATGACGGCACTGCCACCGTCTTCCGCCGCGGCGCGCTGAACCTGGGCTCCAACCAGATCAACGGCGTGCAGTTCACCCGCGCGCGCTGGGACGAAGGCGCCGACAATCCGCAGAACTACAAGACTGCCGGCGGATCGGTGCACATCAACTGGGATCTCGGCCCGGTGACGCTCACCTCGATCACCGGCTACGAGACGCTGTCCGGCTATAGCCGCGGCGATACCGATGGCGGTGCGGCAGTCGATTTCGGCAATGCGGGCTTCGGCGAGTCGATGGGCCGCGTGCGCGGGCTCGACCAGTGGACCGAGGAATTCCGCGTCGCGAGCAACGGCGAAGGCCCGCTCAAGTGGCAGGTCGGCGCGATGTATTTCGACGCGCGGGACATCACCGAATTCTACCAGCGCGCCTATTTCCTGAGCGGTACCGCCAACAACCCGAACAACTGGGTGCGCCTGCACAACATGAACACCAGCTGGGCGGTGTTCGGCCAGGTCAGCTACGAGATCGCGCCGAAGCTGACGATCACCGCCGGCGGCCGCGTGACCGAAGACACCAAGACCACCGACCTGCTCAAGACCGCGGACTCCGCCGCCGGGGCGGTCTCCTATACCGGCCGCCGCCATGTTCGCCTGTCGGACACGCAGCCCAGCTGGGACCTGAGTGCGCGCTACGAGATCAACCCGGACGTCAGCGTCTATGCCCGCGTCGCCAAGGGCTTCCGCGGCCCGACCATCCAGGGTCGCTCGGCGGTGTTCAACTCGGACTTCACCACCGCGAATTCGGAGAAGATCCTGTCGTGGGAAGCCGGCGTGAAGACGCAGCTGGGCCGTACGCTGCGCTTCAACCTGTCGGGCTTCTACTACACGGTCGACGACATCCAGCTGAACGGCAACGACCTGAACGGCAACGGCGTGCTGCTCAATGCCAACAAGGCCAAGGCCTATGGCATGGAAGCCGATGTCGACTGGCGCCCCGTGCGCAACCTGTCGATCCAGGCGGGGCTGAGCCTGCTGCACAGCAAGATCGAGGACAAGAATCTCGAGGCGCAGGTCTGCGCGTTCGGCGGAGCGGTGACCTGCACCGTGCTCGATCCGCTGCGGCGGCAGGGTTCGCTGTTCCTGGCGAAGATCGACGGCAACCCGCTGCCGAACGCGCCGGAATACAATGTCAGCCTGAATGCGCGCTACGACATCCCGATGGACATCGGCGGCAAGCTGTTCCTGGCGACCGACTGGAACCTGCAGGGCTACACCAACTTCGTACTCTACGAGACCCGGGAGTTCACCGCGAACGGCAATTTCGAGGGCGGCCTGAAGATCGGCTACACCGCGCCGAACGACGCCTGGGAAGTGGCGGGCTTCATCCGCAACATCACCGGCGAAAAGAACCTGAAGGGCGTGATCGAGAACTACCGCGCCGCCGTGCTCAACGAGCCGCGCGTGTTCGGCGTCTCGCTGAGCGGCAAGTTCAAGTAAGCGGGTGGGCCGAGGGCTCTTCTCAAGCGGGGAGCGCCATCGCAATGGCAGTGACGGGGCGCCGTCACCCCACAACCTCCGTCATTCCCGCGAAGGCGGGAATCCATTCGCCTCTGCGCCGGGGGGAAAGACCCGCGGCATCAGCGCCAATGGATCCCCGCCGTCGCGGGGATGACGGCGGGTTTTGCCGGACGGGATGATGCCGCCCTGACCGGGGCGCCAAAAGAAAAGGGCCGCCGCGGGATCTCCGCGACGGCCCTTTTTCGTTATTCGCGCCCGATCAGTTCGACGGGGCGAGCTTGGTGTTCAGTACCCAGCCGACATTGTCGTTCTCGTCGGCGACTTCCCACCACAGGCCGTTCTTGTTGCCGGTGGGATAGACGATCGCGCCCACGGGCAGCGTGCGGATCACCTTGCCGGTCGCCGCGGCGGTGCTGCGCATCGCGACCGGCGCCTGCGCGGTGAAGGTCTTGGCCGGCGCCGCCTGCGCGGTGCCCTCGTCGCCCGGCCGCACGAGGCCGAGTTCGTTGACCATCTTCGAATAGGCATCGATGAACGCCAGCGTCACGATCCGGCCGATATCGGTGTTGTCATAGCCGCCGCCGACCGCGCCCAGGCCGCCGCCGATGAAGCCGACGCCGCCGCCCGCGCCCCAGCTCACGCTGTTCTTCGAGGCATAGCCTTCCTGCGTCGCGATCGTCTCGGTCGTGCGGACGTTGGTGAGCGACAGGACGGTGTTGGCCTCCATCTTGCGCGACTTGATGCCGCCGATCAGGCCGCCGATCGGGCCGCCCAGGATGCCGCCTGCGGCACCCGCGACGCCGCTGCCGCCGGCGTTGCGGTTCGACGCCTGCACCTCGGCGACGAGGACATAGTCCGCCGCCTTGATCTGGCCCTGGCCGACGTTCGAGCCGCGCTGCAGGCCCAGATTGCCGCCGATGTTGCGCTCACGCTCCGCCGCCTGCAGGCCCGAGCCGCGATCGACGAGGTTGAAGCAGCCCGAACGCTGCACCAGCACCTTCAGCAGCTTCTGCGGCGGCGCCAGCGAATACTGCGTCCAGCCGCGGGGATCGTCGCCATCGACGATCGAGAGCGTGCCGAGCTTGCGCGCGCAATGCGGCACGTCCTGCATCGCCTGTTCCTGCGTGCGCTGGGTCTTGGTCGGCTTGCTCTGGGCGAGTGCGGGAACGGCGCCCACGCACAATGCCATCGCCCCGGCGGCGCCGAGCAACTGCTTCATCATCGTACTAAAACCTCCCTGTACAACTCAGGCGGCCCGATTGGGAAAAGACCGCCCCCCGGCCATGTCCGTAACAGAATGGATCGCCGCGGCCTAGCGACCAAGCGATGCCGTACAATCGGGTACTTTGGGTTTTGCCCGCAGCCTGCTATCGGCCGCGGAATCATGGCCACCGACATCACCAAGATCCGCAATTTCTCGATTATCGCGCATATCGACCATGGCAAGTCCACGCTTGCCGATCGGTTGATCCAGCGGACCGGCGGTCTCGCCGACCGCGAAATGTCCGAGCAGGTCCTCGATAACATGGACATCGAGAAGGAGCGCGGCATCACCATCAAGGCGCAGACCGTGCGCCTGGAATGGAAGGGCCATGTCCTCAACCTGATGGACACGCCCGGTCACGTCGACTTCGCCTATGAGGTGAGCCGCAGCCTCGCCGCCTGCGAAGGCGCGCTGCTGGTGGTCGACGCCGCCCAGGGCGTGGAGGCGCAGACGCTCGCCAACGTCTACCAGTCGATCGAGCACGACCACGAGATCATTCCCGTGATCAACAAGATCGACCTGCCCTCGGCCGAGCCCGAGAAGGTGCGGACAGAGATCGAGGACGTGATCGGCCTCGACGCCTCCAACGCGGTGCTCGCCAGCGCCAAGGCCGGGATCGGCATCGATGAGATCCTCGACGCGATCGTCGAGCGCATCCCGTCGCCCAAGGGGGATGCGAACGCCCCCCTGAAGGCGATGCTGGTCGACAGCTGGTACGATCCGTATCTCGGCGTCGTCATCCTCGTCCGCGTGATCGACGGCACGATCAAGAAGGGCCAGCAGGTCAAGTTCATGCAGGCCGGCACGACCCATCTGGTCGACCGGGTCGGCGCCTTCCGCCCCAAGATCGAGCAGCTGCCGGACCTGGGCCCCGGCGAGATCGGCTTCATCACCGCCCAGATCAAGGAAGTGGCGCAGGCCCGCGTCGGCGACACGCTGACCGATGCCAAGAAGCCTGCCCTGGAAGCGCTGCCGGGCTTCAAGGAAGTCCAGCCGGTGGTGTTCTGCGGCCTGTTCCCGGTCGACGCCGCGGACTTCGAGAAGCTGCGCGAAAGCATCTCCAAGCTGCGCCTCAACGACGCGTCGTTCAGCTTCGAGATGGAAACCTCGGCCGCGCTCGGCTTCGGCTTCCGCTGCGGCTTCCTCGGCCTGCTGCACCTGGAGATCATCCAGGAGCGGCTGATGCGCGAGTACGACCTCGACCTCATCACCACCGCGCCCAGCGTGGTCTACAAGATGCAGCTCACCAAGGCGGCGGGCGAGGCCGAGGGCCGGGAGATCGAACTCCACAACCCGGCCGACATGCCGGACCCCAACCGGATCGAGGAGATCCAGGAGCCGTGGATCCAGGCGGTGATCTACATGCCCGACGAATATCTCGGGCCGATCCTGAAGCTTTGCCAGGATCGCCGGGGCATCCAGAAGAACCTCACCTATGTTGGCGGTCGCGCCCAGGTGACGTACGAACTGCCGCTCAACGAAGTGGTGTTCGACTTCTACGATCGGCTCAAGTCGATCAGCCGCGGCTATGCCAGCTTCGACTATGAGCAGATCGGCTATCGCGCCGGCGACCTCGTCAAGATGGGTATCCTGGTCAACAACGAGCCGGTCGATGCGCTGAGCATGATCGTCCACCGCTCCACCGCCGAGAGCCGCGGCCGCGGCATGTGCGAGCGGCTGAAGGACCTGATCCCGCGCCATCTGTTCAAGATCCCGATCCAGGCGGCGATCGGCGGCAAGGTGATCGCCCGCGAGACGATCGCCGCGATGCGCAAGGACGTGACCGCGAAATGCTATGGCGGCGACGCCAGCCGCAAGCGCAAGCTGCTGGACAAGCAGAAGGAAGGCAAGAAGCGGATGCGCGAATATGGCAGCGTGCAGATCCCGCAGGAGGCCTTCATCGCCGCGCTGCGGATGGGCGAGGAGTAAGGCCGCTCAATCCTGCTGCCGGTGCGGCAGGCGAGGGGCCGCCTCACGGTTTCGCCGCGCGGCCCGCACGATCGCCGCCGATCCCAGCACCGCGCTGGTGACGATCGCGGCGATGGCGAGCAGGCCGGACGTGCTGATGCTGGCCTCCAGCGTCACTGCCGTCCCGACGCGGAGGGAGGCATGGGCGCCGCGCCGATCGGGCGCGGGTTCTGAGCGGGGCGGGGCGCTGGTCATGGCGCCTTTTACGCCTTTGCTGCCGCCGCGTCTCCCACGCGGGGGTGAAGCTGCATGCCGAGTGCCTCGAACAGCAGGTGCGGCACCGCTACGACGGAGAGCAGCTGAAAGGCCAGCGCCGGATCAATCCCGCGTGCGAGATCGAGGAAGCCCGGGCTGAAGGCCGCCCAGCCGATGCAGGCAAGCGCCGCGAGCAGGGCGGCAAGGACCGCACCATGGCCGTGCACGGCGCCGGTGGTCTTGCCGAACTCGTCCAGGATGGCGACGATGTGGCGCCGCGAATGGAGCAGCGCGAAATAGAGCGGGAAGGCGAGGGTCGGCGGCGTCGCGGCGAGCAGCACCAGTGCGGCCGCCTGGGCAGCGGCCCAGCGGCGTGATCCGCCCTGCCACGCCATCGCGATCGCGACCCCGGCCACCAGCAGCGCGACCGGGGCGACCAGCGTGACCAGCGCCAGCGTCAGGCGGCCTGTCGCCGGGTCGGTCATCGCGGCGAACAATTGCGCGACTCGGGTCTGCTGCCCCAGCACCGCCGCGGCGATCGGCGCGAGGCCCGCCGCCGTGCGCAGCAGCCGGTCGCGCGGCAGGTCCCAATCCTCGGAGAAATGCCAGGCGGCGAGCGCGAGGAACGCCAGCATCGCCGCCAGCGGTGCGGCCCACCAGGCCAGCGCCATCGCCGCCGCCGCACCGATATAGCAGGCGACGAACAATGCCAGTGCGCCGCCGTGCATGCGCCAGCGCTGCCGGGCGATCAGCAGATCATGCCCCCCATGCGGCAGGCCGCCGGCGAGCATCAGCAGCATGCCCGCCTGGGTCGCCAGCGCGCCGTCGAGGTTCGTGCGGGCAGCCGCCAGTGCGGCAAGGACAATCGCGGCCAGCCAGAACAGCCGAGGCACCGCCCGGTCCTGCGCGAGTGCGCGGGGCCGGGCGGTGCCGTGGGTGGCCGGGTGCCGGACGGGGATACCGGCCTGCGTCACGGATCAGGCCGTGTGCGGCGTGCCGTGGCCCTCGACTTCGGACTTGCGCTGGGCGATCGCGAAGACCAGCAGGCCCACGCCCGCCTTGGCGACGAGGTCGGCAATGGTGTAGCCGATCTGGATCACGGTCTCGACGTCGGGACCGGCGAGATTGGCATAGGGCGCCATGTAGACGATCGGGTAGAAGCCCCAGGAGGCGAAGGTCAGCAGGCGAGCCTGCTTCACCAGACCGCGGACCGCCTCCGGTTGGCGCTCGATCGACTTGCCGAGGCCGCTGAACAGCTCCCAGACGATGTAGACGAACGGAATCGCCGAGAGCGTGCCCCACAGCGCGCGGGTGGGAATGTCGCTGGCGATCTCACCCGGATAGCCGAGGATGATCATCAGCGCGGCGGCAAGACCCAGCCGCCAGCCCTTCTGCACCGTCTCTTCGCGCGAAAGGCGCATCACCAGCACCAGCTCGATCAGCAGCAGCGGCACGGTGAGCAGCCAGTCGACATAGCGATAGGCATCGTTGAACGCGATGCCCGTCGCCGAGACGGCACCGTTGACGTAATGATAGGCCGATTCCCAGCTTTCGAAGATCCGGAGGTAGTGATAGGCGGCGATCGCGGTCACGAGGCCGGAAATCGTCACTGCGTTCTTGTAGGCTGCGGATACCTGGGATCGACCGAACCACAGGAAGATGGTCGTCGCCGCCATCGTCGCGAAGGTAAACGAGAAGGCGTTGTAGATCAGTGAATACTGAAATGGCGATACGATTGCGGTCTCCATCAGGTCTTCTCCTTCAGACACATGTCTCTTATGCACGCCACTTGGGATATGGCATGTACAGGATGTCATTGTTGACGCCGCGCTGGCGCGATCTGCTGCGGACATTGAAAGTTGATGTAATGCCGCGCCACGCAACAAATTGCGCAGCGTTGTAATACAACCTCTTCAATACCTGCACCATCACTAAATCGTTTCTAGCACATATCGATACGTACGTAGGGGATGTTTGGAAGTATCTTGCAGTGCAACATGTGCACCGGTCTGTCGGCGGGGCCGTGTCCGATCCTGGCACGATTTCCGGCCGCATCCGCATAGAACCGTTTTGCATGTCGAACGTTATGGGGCCGAACCTAAGGGAACCCATCGTGATCGAAGCACTGCCGACCCTCCGCATCCTGCCACGCTCAACCGGACGGTGCAGCGGCGCGATTCTGCGGGTTGCGGCCGTGCTGGCGATTGGCGCGGCATCGTCGTCCGTGGCGCTGGCGCAGGACTATCCGACCAAGCAGCTCGGCGACTGGACGATTGCCGCGAGCAAGGACGGCTCCGGCTGCTTCATCAGCCGCGGGTTCGATCAGCCGGGCGGTACCACGCTGCTGCTCGGGATGGACCGCGACGGCAGCAACCATTTCTCGGTCCTCAACGAGAATTGGTCGATCCGCCCGCAGGACCGGCTGAAGCTCACCTTCCGCCTCACGCAAGGCGGCTACCCCAATCACCAGGCGATCGGCATCGTCGCAGACGGCAAGCAGGGCTTCGTCGCGGCGTTCGATCCCAAGTTCCCCGTGTCCTTCGCCGGCTCCAAGGCGCTGCACATCGATCGCGGTAGCACGCCGGTGGCGCGGCTGGCGCTCGACGGCAGCGGCGCGGCGGTCGCGGAGCTCAAGCGCTGCGTCGCGGCGCAGCACGGACCCGCCAAGGCCGCGACCGATAACGACGGGATTCCCCGCGATCCCTTCGCCGAGCGGCCCAAGGGGCGGCGGAAGCGCTGATGCGGGAACACTTCGCCCCGTCTCCGGCTCGGTCCGACGGACAAGAAGCACAGCCGGACCGAATCGGGATTGTTGCGGACCCGGCGCTCCGGCTTGGTGGCCGGGCCTTAGTTTAGTTAACGAGTGAAAGGTGTGTATATGCGTACTGGTATGAAGTTTGCTCCCCTCGCGATGCTCATGATCGGCGCGGTGGGCCTGAGTGGTTGCGCAACCAAGAAGTTCGTGCGCGAGCAGATCGCCCCCGTCAGCCAGCGCGTCGATGCGCTGGAGACCCGCCTCCAGGAAACCGACGGCACCGCCAAGCAGGCGCTGTCGCAGGCCCAGGCCGCTGCCGGCCAGGCCCAGCAGAACGGCCAGCGCCTCGACCAGCTGAACGGCCGCGTCGACACGCTGGACCAGCAGCAGCAGGCGCTTTCGCAGCAGGTGCAGCAGCAGAACGCCAAGCCGCGCAAGCGCGCCCGCAACTAAGCGGAGCCTGCCGCATCGGCCTTGGCCGAGATCCGGGTGGCCGCGCTTCGGGGCGGCCACCCTTTTTATTGAGCGCCAATATTCGTGAGCGACGTATCGATGATCCAAGGCTTTCTCGCGCTGGCCGGGCTTGCGCTGCTCGTCCCTTCTCCCGCCGTTCCCCTCCAGGATGCCAAGCCCAAGCCCGCCGCGGCGAAAAAGGCCCCCGCCGGCAAGTCCAGGCGGGCGCCCGCCAAGCCCAAGGCCGCAGCTGCCCGGCCTGAGGCGCCCAGGCTCCAGCCCTCCGCGGAGACGCTGCGGGTGCACGACTGGGTGTCAGCAGCCGGTGACAATCACGGGCTGCCCTATCTGATCGTCGACAAGCCGCACGCCGCGCTGTTCCTGTTCGACCCGCATGGCAAGCAGCTCGCGGCCGTGCCGGTACTGATCGGCATCGCCCCCGGCGACGATGCGACGCCGGGGATCGGCGCCAAGCAGCTGTCCGAAATCGGGCCCGCCGAGAAGACGACGCCCGCCGGGCGCTATCTCGCCAAGTTCGGCCTCGCGGTCGGCAAGGAGCGGGTGCTGTGGGTGGATTACTACACCTCAGTGGCGCTGCATCCGGTGCCGACCGGTATCGCGGCGCGCAAGGAGAAACGGCGCGAACGGCTCGCCTCGCCGACGCCCGACGACAACCGCATCACCTTCGGCTGCATCAACGTGCCCGGCACCTTCTACTCCAGGCTGCTCAGCCCGATGTACAAGGGCAAGGGTGGCTATGTGTACGTGCTGCCCGACAGCAAGCCGATCGAGGACGTGTTCCCCGCGCTCCACGTTCAGACGGTCGCAGCCCGCGCGGACTGAGGCAAAGAAAAAGCCCGGCCGCTGGGGAGCGACCGGGCGAGGGGGTTCTTCGGGGGGGACGAAGTTCAGAAGTTGAAGCGCACCGCGGCAGCCAGCGTGCGGCCCTGCACCGACCGGGCCCAGCCGATGCCGGTGGTGGGCATGCTCGCCTGGTTGATGTCCAGGAAGCCCTTGGCGTTGAGCAGGTTGGTGCCGGTCAGCGCGACATCGATCATCTTGGTCGGGTGCAGGATCACGAAGCCGCCGACGGTGGTGAAGCCCGGCATCTTCAGCTGGTTGATGTCCTGCGAATAGCTGCTGGTGATCGTCACCACGCTGGCGCCCACGGTCGCGTATTTCGTGTCGACCTGCGGGGTCGCCTGCAGCGTCCAGGCCGGCTGGTGGCGCGGTTCCTTGCCGGTCAGGGTCGGATCGAAATAGTCCTTGGTGATCTTCGCCTTGGTGTAGGTCGCGCCTGCGGTCATGCTGAACGGGCCGCGGCGGATGCCGCCTTCCAGCTCCAGGCCATAGGTGCGGTACTTGCGATAGGTCTGGGTCGCCAGGCCGTTGAGCTGGTTGTGGTCGTCGGCATAGGCGAGGAAGGCAGTGGCGTTGAAGGTGATGCCGTTCCTGCGGAACTTCATGCCGCCTTCGACCTGCTTGACCGCGTCATAGGCCTGGCGCGATTCCACCAGCTTGCCGGTATTGTTGTCGATCGCGCTGGTGAACAGGATCTTGTCCGCATTCACGCGACCGCCGCGGCTGTAGCGCGCGAAGAAGGCGAGCGGCTCGGCGGCGCGGTAATTGACGCCCACCGAATAGCTCAAATAGCGGAAATCATAGTTCACCGGCGCCGACTGGCCGAGCGGCAGCGCCGAGACGCGGGTTTCGGGCGCGCTGATCCTGCCATCGCCGTTCATGTCGACGCTGACGGTGCCGTTGCGGCTGCCGCCGAGATCGGCGCCGACCATGCTGCCGCGCGCATGCCCGGTATCGTAGCGCAGGCTGCCGCCGATCGCGAGCTTGCCGACATGGTAGTTCACCGAGGCGTAGGGCGCGAAGAAGCTGTAATCCATGTCGAACGACCGGCGCAGCTTCGGCCCGTTGCGGCTATAGGCATAGACGCCGTCCTGGGTCTGCGCGACGCCGGCCGCATTGGTGAGGGTCACCAGCGAGCTGTCACCGCCGCCGGCGACGTCGGTGACCATCGAGATCTGCAGCGCGTCGACCGCCACCGACTGGGCGGCGACATACAGGCCGGCCGTGGTGGTGAGATCGCCGTTGCCGACCTTCCACACGCGGGTGGCGCGGAAGTCGTTGGCGAAGTGGTCCGCGTTGTTCAGCTTGTAGACGTTCGCGAAATAGTTGGCGAGCAAGCCGTTGCCGTTGGCATTCGCGCCCACCGCCTTGCCGGCATTGGGGCCGTTGAAATAGGTGGCCGTCGCGCCGGTGCCGGCGAGCGAGGCGGCCAGGGTCGCGACGGGCGCCACCGTGCTGGGGAATGCGCGCAGGAACTCGCCCGAATTCTTCGAGAAGCGGGCGCGATCGGTGAAGGTCCAGCCTGCCAGATCGAACTGCGCCTCGAACCCGATCGACTTGGACTCGACGCTCTGCCCGCGCTTGATCGCGAAGGCCGTGACCTGGTTCTGGCCGTTCAGCGTGAGCAGGGTGGGCACGTTCGGCGAGTACATCGAGTCCTTGAGGATGTCGAAGCCGGGGACATTGCCGATCACCGGCTTGTCGTTGGTGCCGGTCAGCGTGATCGGATAGGTCGCGTAGCTGGGGGCGCGGTCCTGCAGCAGGCTGCCGTAGAGGCGGATATAGCCGTTGGCGAATTCCTTGGTGACGTTCAGCTTGATCTGGCCGCCGTTAAACGAGGTCATGCCGGTCGCGCGCGGGCCTTCGCCGACGCGGTAGAAGCCGCCGACGTGGAAGCGCACGGTCTTGCTGAGGTGCGCGCCATAATCGAGGTCGACGCGCTTCGAATCATAGTCGAGTCCGGTCGAGACCTGGATCGCGCCGCCGTCCACGTCGCCGGTCTTGGAGATCAGGTTGATCAGACCGCCCGGCGAATTGGACGCGAAGGTGGAGGCGGAGCCGCCGCGGATCGTCTCGATCTGGGCGATGTTGAAGTCGGCGCGGAAGAAGCTGTCGCCCGCGATGTTGAAGAGGTCGTTGAACTCGACGACCGGCAGGCCGTCCTCCTCGAGCAGCACATATTTGGAGCCGCCCGAGCCGATCGGCAGGCCGCGCACGGTATAGTTGTTGTTGCCCTCGCTGACGCCGTTCTCGACGCGGATGCCCGGCATGGTGCGCAGGATGTCGGCCAGGCCGACGGGCCCAAGCTTCTGCGCCTCGCTACCCTTCAGGGAGCTGGTGGACGTCGCGCTGTCCAACCGATCGCGGCCCTTGGCGACGCCGGTGGAGAAGACTTCCTTCTCCGGTGCGGCCTGCGTAGCGCGTTCCTTGGTCTCGCGCGGTGCAGCGGCGTCACTCTGCGCCAGCGCCTGCGTCGAAATGGACGTGGTTGCGATCAGAGAGAGTATGAGTCCTGTCAGCTTCACGACTTCACCTTGCGTTTCTGAAATGCCGAGCCTCTTATGTTGCTGTATAGGCGGTTGCGCAGGTGTAACGTGTCCCAGGACATGAACTTTGGGGGGTCTATATTGTTACTTAAGTGAAACTACGGAGGGGTGTTCTCACGCCGTGCTTCACCCGCAACATCGCGGTTCGGCCTGTCCAGATCGACGAGGCCGTGCGCAGCGGAACGCTGCAGCGAGTGCCCGCATTTTACCGTTTTCTAAGCCGGCTCTGCCATGGTCCGCCGTCTTCGCTCCTTGTCGCAAGGAGCCTTGGGAGAGACGACCATGCAGCGCCTGCCGCTGATCGCGCCGCAGCCGCCGCGGCTGAGCATGATGACCGACACGCTTCGTGCCATCGAGGCGCGGGGCACCTATTCGAACGGCGGCCCGGTGGTGCGCGGATTCGAATCCGCGGCGGCCGCGCGGCTCTTCGGCGGGCGGGGCGCGTGCCTTGCCGTCGCCAACGCGACGCTGGGGTTGATGCTCGCGATCCGGCATGCGGCGGGCCCCCGGGCAGGCAGCGGCGCGCTGGCGCTGGTGCCCGCCTTCACTTTCGCGGCGACGGCCCAGGCCGTGCAATGGGCCGGCCTGACACCGGTGCTGTGCGACATCGATCCCGAGGACTGGACGATGCGCGCGGACGCGGAGGCGGCGGCCTTTGATCGCCATGGCGATCGTATCGCGGTGGTGGTTCCCTATGCGACGTTCGGCGCGGCGATCGATCTGGCCCGGTACCGCGAATATCATGCGCGCGGCATCGGCGTGGTGATCGACGCGGCGGCCTCGCTCGGCACGATCGATGCCGAGGGGCGCGCCTTTGGTGCAGGGGAACCGTTCCCGGTTGTCTATTCGATGCACGCCACCAAGGTCTTCGCCACGGCCGAAGGCGGCCTGATCCATTGCGGGGACACGGCGCTGGTCGAGGCGTTGCGCCGGATGAGCAATTTCGGGTTCGACGGCGGGCGCTCGGCGGAAGGGCCCGGTCTCAACGCCAAGCTGCCCGAAGTGCTCGGTGCCCTGGCCATGGCCCGGCTCGAGCAGCTCGAAGGCGTCGCCGCGCATCGCGCCGCGCTGGACCGCGCCTATCGCGCGCGGCTGGGCGGTTTTGCCCAGGCGCATGGGTTTGAATTCCAGGCGTTGCACGGTGCGCGTCCGGCGCTGCAGTTCCAGTCGCTGCTGCTGCCGCGGCCCTTTGCCGGCCACCGCGCCGCGATCATCGCCGCGCTTGCCGAGCAGGGGATTGGGGCAGGGCAGTATTTCAGCCCCCATCTGGGCGAGCAGCCCTGGTTTCGCAGCAGCTGCGTGATCGATCGCGCGCTGCCGGTGGCCGACGAGGTCAGCGGCCGGATCCTGTCGCTGCCGGTGACCGACGCCATGACCGAGGGCGATGTCGATACCGTCTGCACGGCGCTGATCGATGCCTGCCGCAAGGCGGGGCTCGACGGGCTGCGGGTGGAGCGCCGCGGCCGCGCGGTGCATTCCGCATTGATCGTCGGCGGCGGTCCGGCAGGCACCGCGCTGCTGACGGCGGCGACCAAGGGCGACCAGCTGGTGCCGCTGGCGCAGACCGGACTGGCGATCGTCGAACGCGATGCGGTGCTGGGCCGGGGGGAAATCGGCAGCTATGCCATCACGTCCGACAGCACCGCCGAGACCTTCCTCACCGCGGTGAAGGACAATGTCCATGGCGAGATCGCCGCGCTGACCGACCATCATGCCGCGCGCGAAGTGGCGCTGTACGCGGGGCGACTGGGCGTGCCGCTGGCGCGCTCCACCCCGCTGCTGGAGGCGACGGGTGCGCGGCTCGGCGCGGTGGTGGCACAGCATGGCGGAGTGGTGGCGACCCGATCCGAAGTGGTCGACGCCCGCCGCACGCCGCAGGGCGACTGGGCGGCGCGGGTGCGCAACCTGCTCACCGGCGACGAGCGGGTGATGCGCGCCGACAATCTGGTGATCGCCACCGGCGGCTATCAGGACCGCGCCCATGTCGCCGCCGAGATCGTCGCGGGCGCACCGATCGGTGACCTTGCCGGCGACCGGCTGGTGCCGGGCGACGACGTTTTGCGGCTGGGCGGGCTCGACCGGCTCCGCGCCCGGCTGGCGACGGCGCGGGCGCCACGCATCGCCATCGTCGGCGGCTCCACCAGTGCGATGGCCGCTGCCGTGTTGCTGCTCAAGGCCAGCCCGGCGCTCCCGCTGGGGGCGGGAGCCGTGCGGCTCTATCACCGCCGGCCGCTGCGCCCCTTCTACCGTTCGGCCGAAGAAGCGCAGGCAGACGGCTTCACCGATTTCGGCCCGGAGGACATCTGTCCCTTGAGCGGCTTCGTCTATCGCCTCGCCGGCTTCCGGCTGGAGGCGCGCGAGCTGGTGCTGCGGATGCTCGGCGTCGGCGGCCGCGCCCCCGATCCGCGCATGATGCTCTGCCGGCTGATGCCCGCCAACGAGGCCGCGATGCGTGCAGAGCTGGCAGAAGCGGACGTCGTGATCGGCGCGCTCGGCTATCGGCCGCGCGCGCTGCCGCTCTACGATGTGGAGGGCGCGCGCATTCCGCTGATGGCGGACCATCCCGGCCGTCCCCGGCTGGTCGACCAGCAATGCCGGGTGCTGGACGCCGGCGGCCGGCCGCTTCCCGGCGTATACGGCCTGGGGCTTGCCTCGGGCCATGTGCCGGATGGGCCGCTGGGCGGCGAATCCAGCTTCAGCGGCAAGGCGAACGGCCTGTGGCTGTGGCAGAACGACATCGGCCGGATGATCGTCGACCAGATCCTGGCCGATCGGGCGCGCGTGGCGGCATGAGCGCGGCGCCCACCGTCTCCGTGATCATGGCGACCTATAACGGCGCCGCGCTGCTGCCGGAGACGCTGGCCAGCCTGCAGGCGCAGACCTTCGCCGACTGGGAGCTGGTGGCGGTCGACGACGGCTCGCGCGACGAGACCGTCGCCGTGCTGCGCGGCGTGGGCGACCCGCGCGTGCGGGTGGTCGAGAGCGCGGTGAACGGCGGACCGGTGGTGGCGCGCAACCGCGCCTTCGCCGCCGCGCGCGGCCGCTATGTCGCCGGGCTGGACCAGGACGATCTCTGCCTGCCTGATCGCTTCGCCCGGCAGGTCGCCTGGCTCGACGCGCATCCCGAAACCGTGCTGGTGAGCACCGCGACCGACTGCCTGCTGGACGGCAGGGTGGTGCCGGGCCAGTGGCCGCGCCCGCTCTCGCCCGGGCTAATCGACTGGCTGATGCTGGTGCAGAACCCTTTGGTCTGGTCCTCGGTGCTGTTTCGCGCCGAGGCCGCGCGGCAGCTCGATCCGTTCGAGCGCCCCGAATGCCGCTATGTCGAGGATTTCGACCTGTACCACCGGTTGCGGGCGTTCGGCCGGATCGACCAGATCGATACGGTGCTCACCCGCTATCGCCAGCATGCCGGGGGCGCCTCGCAGGTGTTCAACGGCACGATGAAGGCGCATGCCGAAGCCCTGCTGCGCGCGCGGCACCGCGCCCTGCTGGGGGAGCAGGCGCCGGACATCGCCGGGCTGCTGGTGCGCTATGTGATGGGCAGGGCACCGATCGGTGACCGGGCGTTGCTGCGCCGCCTGTTCGAGGGCATCGCGGTGTTGCGCGCGAACTTCGGGGAAAGCCAGCGCGACGCGGAGGCGCTGGCGGCGGTCGACCGCGCAATTTCGCGGCTGTGGTGGCGGCTGTGCCGCGCCGGCGTCCGCTCGGGCCGGCTGAAGCTGCGCCATGCCGTCGCGGCGCGGCCTGCAGCGGCGGCGCTGGGAGACGCCAGGCCGGCGGACCTGCTGGCCAGCGGGATGATCGGGGCCGTTAGGGCGCTGCGGCGCTAGCTGGGCGGCGTTCCTGGCGCGCTTGACAGGTGGGCGCCTAGCCGCGAACCGGATCGCATCGCTTCGCCGGAGGTTCTGCGCCCATGCCCGTCTCGCCGATCCCGACCCGCCGGTGGCTGCTTGCGGCGGTTCTTGCCGGCCTTGCCGTGCCCGGCCATGCCGCGGCCCGGCCGCCGCTGGTGCTCGCCGCCGCAAGCCTGCAGGAATCGATGAACGCCGCCGCCGATGCCTGGGCGCGCCTGGGGCATGCACGGCCGGTGCTGTCCTTCGCCGCCTCTTCCGCGCTGGCCCGGCAGATCCAGTCGGGCGCGCCCGCCGATCTGTTCGTCTCCGCCGACGCGCCGTGGATGGATGCGGTGGAGAAGGCCGGGAAGCTCGCGGCAGGCACCCGCGCGGCGTTTCTCGGCAACCGACTGGTGCTGGCCGCCGCGGCCGGGGATCGGCGCAACGTGCCGCTCGACCGCGCAGGGCCGCTGCTCGCCGCGATCGGGCAGGGGCGGCTGGCGATGGCCGATCCGGATGCGGTGCCCGCCGGCCTCTACGGCAAGGCCGCGCTGCAGAAGATCGGCGCCTGGGACCGGCTGGCGCCCAAGGTGGTGCGGGCCGAGAATGTCCGCGCGGCGCTGGCACTGGTCGAGCGGGGCGCGGCGCCGTTCGGCATCGTCTATGCGACCGATGCGCGTGCCTCTACCCGGGTACGGATCGCCGGCGTGTTCCCGGCGGCCACCCACCCGCCGATCCGCTATCCCGTGGCGCGGCTGACCACCGCCGCCAGCCCCGATGCGGAGGCGTTCCGCCGCTTCCTGGTCAGCGCGCGCGGCAAGGCGATCTTCGCCCGCTACGGCTTCACGCCGCTTTGAGCGCGCCCGGATGCTGAGCGCCGAGGAGTGGGGCATCGTCCTCCTGTCGCTGAAGGTGGGCGGGGTGGCGGTGCTGGCGGTGTTGCCGGTGGCCTTCGCGCTTGCCTGGCTGCTCGCCCGCGTGCGCTTCCCCGGCAAGCTGCTGCTCGACGCACTGGTGCATCTGCCGCTGGTGGTGCCGCCGGTGGTGACTGGCTGGATGCTGCTGCTCGCCTTTGCGCCTGCCGGGCCGATCGGCAGCCTGCTCGAACGCGGCCTGGGCACGACCGTGCTCTTCCGCTGGACCGGGGCCGCGATCGCCGCGGGGGTGATGGCGCTGCCGCTGATGGTCCGCGCGATCCGGCTTTCGCTCGAGGCGGTGGACCAGCGGCTGGAGCAGGCGGCGCGCAGCCTGGGGGCGGGGCCGGTGCGCACCTTCGCCACCGTCACCCTGCCGCTGGCGCTGCCCGGCGTGCTGGCGGGCCTGGTTCTCGGCTTCGCCCGCGCGCTCGGCGAGTTCGGCGCCACCATCTCCTTCGTCTCCAACGTCCCCGGCGAGACGCAGACCTTGCCGCTCGCCATCTATTCGGCGCTGCAGGTGCCGGGGGGCGAGGGGCAGGTGCTGCGGCTGGCGGCGGTGTCGATCGCGCTGGCCTTCGTCGCGCTGCTGGCATCCGAGCTGGTCGCGCGGCGGACGGGGCGGGGCACCCATGTCCTTTGACATCGACGTGCGCCGGCAGCTGGGCGAGACGGAGATCGCCTGCCGCATCGAGCCCGGTGCCGGGGTCACCGTGCTGTTCGGCCCCTCGGGCGCCGGCAAGAGCAGCGTGCTCAACATGGTGGCAGGGCTGCTGCCGCCGGATGCGGGGCATATCCGCGTGGGCGGTCGTACCCTGTTCGACGCCGCTGCCGGGCTGGACCTGAAGCCGGAGGCGCGCCGGGCGGGCTATGTGTTCCAGGAGCCGCGGCTGTTCCCCCACCTGCGGGCGCGCGCCAACCTGCTCTATGGATGGCGGCGGGCGGCGGCGGTGGACGTGGACGGGGTGATCGCGCTGCTCGGCATCGCGCACCTCCTCGATCGCTGGCCGCGCACGCTTTCAGGGGGCGAGGCAAAGCGTGTCGCGATCGGCCGCGCGCTGCTCACCGGCCCGGACTTCCTGCTCCTCGACGAGCCGCTGGCGTCGCTGGACCGCCCGCGCCGCGAGGAGATCCTCGGCCTGCTCGAGCGGCTCCGCGACGACATCGGCCTGCCGATCCTGCTCGTCACCCATGATCGCGGCGAGGCGGAGCGGCTGGGCGACCGGATCGTCCCCTTCGGCGACTAGACCCATTCCCCTTCGTCCACCGTCGCGGTGGCCGGCATCGGCAGCGCGTAGGACGCACGCGGCGCCCGCGGTGCCGAGGCGCCGGTGTCACCGTCGATGCGGAAGCGGCCTGCCTGTTCCACCAGCTGGTTTATCTCCGCCATCAGATTGCGCGCCGCAGCCGAGGTCTGCTCCACCATCGCGGCATTCTGCTGGGTGGAATGGTCCATCACCCGGATCGTCTCGCTGAGCCGCGAGATCGAATCCGACTGTACCCGGTTGTCGGCCGCCACCTGGCCGAGCAGCTTGTGCACCGACTGGGCATTTTCCGAAATCGAGGTGAAGGCGCCGTCGACATCCTCGACGGCGGCCACGGCCGTGCCGATTTCGACCTGGGTGACGGTCAGCTGGTCGCGGGCACGCCCTGCTTCCTCCTCCGCGCGCATCGCCAGCGCGGAGACGAGATCGGCGACCACGGCGAAACCACGCCCCGCTTCGCCGGCTCGCCCCGCCTCGACGGCGGCGTTCATGGCGAGAACCCGGGTCTGGAACGCGATCTTGTCCAGCCCCTCGATCACCGCGTCGATGCCCTTGGCGCTGTCCGACACCCGGCTCATCGCGGTCACTGCATTGCTGACGCGCGAGCGGCCGGAGCTTACCGCCTCGATTGTCTGGTCTGCGCTGTCCACGGTCTCGGATGCGGCGCGCACCGACGTCTTGAGGCGTTCGTCGATCTGGTTGACCTCCGCAGTCGTCGTCTCGAGGCTGGCGGCGTTCGCCTCCGTGCGGCGCGCGAGATCCTCGGCCGCCGTGGTAATTTCGGTCGACGCCCGCCGCAGCGAACCGGCGCCGGTGTGAACCGTGCCGATCAGGCCGCGCAAACTGTCCGCAGCGGTGTTGAAGTCGTGCTTCAGTCGCGAGAACGGCCCGGTCAGGTCGGGGTCGATATGCGCGGTAAGGTCGCCATTGGCCAGATTCCGCAGTCCGGACCCGACCGTGTCGACGATCAGTTCGGTCATCGCCTGCTTCTCGGCATTGGCGATTTCGACCTGTCCGCTGAACGCCGCGATGGCGCGAGCGAGGGTGCCGAGCTCGTCCTGACGATCCGTTTCCGGCAAGGTCGTGCCGGGCTCCGTCGTCAGCCGTTCCACCGTCTCGGACAGGGCGATCAGCGGGTGGACGAGCCGGCGATACGCCATGCGCGCCGCATAGAGCGCTCCGCCCACCGCGGCTGCGAGCGCGGCGACGAGCAGCGCGATCGTGATCCAGCCCAGTACCGCGCCAGCACGGGCCGTTGAATCGGAATAATGCTCGATCGCGTCCGAGGCGGCGGCCATCGATTCTTCGAGCACCGAGAATTGCTGGAAGAACGCCGGCAACTGCTGCTTGGCGGCGGCGGGATCGATCGCTGTCGCGTCGGCGATCTTCTGGGCGGCATCGGCATAGGCGGTCATCGGGCCGCCCACCTTGGCCGCTGCGGCTTCGATGGCGGCATCACCCTTGAACGCGACGTCTTCGGCGATGCGCTTGCGCAGCGTCGCGAGATGCTCGTCCAGGTCCTTGCGCGCATCCTCCAGCTTGATGTCGACCCCCGGATCGCGCGAAGCGAGCGCCGCGAGCACGTCGCTGCGGATCGCGTCGTGCATCATGTCCGCTTCCATATGGTTGCGCAGCAGCGCGGACGCGCCGGCCTGCCTGTCCAGCGCCGCGCTCAGCAGCCAGGATGAAACGATTCCGGTGCCGCCGCACAGCAGGAAAAGCACAATGATAGCGGCTGTTAGCTTCCGAGTTGAATACGCGATCGACTGCACGAGATTGCTCCATGCTCGTGACGTATCCACAATGTGATGCGCCCTCTCCGGGTAAATTATAGACAAGATTTCGTAAAGTAGAGTCGTTCATCCTAAAACTATGGTCGAGGGATGATGGGATGCTTGGTAATGAAGCGATTTCTGCTCGCCCTGGTATTGGGGTGTACGTGGCCTAGCTACGTATATTCCCAGAATGCTGTTGATGTGCACTTGGTGGAAACGATTGACGTCGCCAGTGTCGCGCGCGGCGACGACCGCAATCGTACCTATATGCTCGACAGCACCGATCTGACCGTCGACGCCGATCTCCATCGCCTGACCGGGTGGGCGGGTGCCAAGGCGCATATCGACGTGATGCGCACGACCGGCGGCCGCCCCAACGACGCGGCGGGAACGCTCCAGGGCGTCAACAATATCGAGGTGGCGAGCCACTATCTTCGCCTGTTCGAAGCGTGGGTGGAGCAACGGCTTGGAGCGCGCACCACGGTGCGGACCGGCGTCTACGATCTCAACAGCGAATTCTATGTCAACGGATCGGCGGGACTGCTGATCTCGCCGTCCTTCGGCGCGGGTTCGGAACTGGCGGCTTCGGGGCCGAACGGGCCCTCGATCTACCCGTCGACCGCGCTCACGGTGCGGGTGGAACATCGCTTCGGGCAGATCGCCTATGCGCGTGCGGCCATCCTCAACGGTTCGGCCGGGTGCCTTGGAGACCCGCATGGCGTCGATTTCAGTTTCCGTGACGGCATATTGGCTATTGCGGAGCTGGGCGTGGAACGGCCGGGGTTCAAGCTCGCCGGCGGCTATTGGCGCTACAGCAAGCGGCACGACGACTATACCGCCGTCGATGCGGACGGCATGCCGCTCCGACGCCTTGACCATGGCGGCTATGCCATTGCGGAGCTGCAGGTGCTGGGCGGCGAGGGCAAGCGTTCGCTGACCGCCTTTGGACGGGCGGGGATGTCCGGGGGGTCGACCACCCCGTTCCAGGGAGGCTGGCAGGCCGGCTTCCTCATCGAGCGGCTTGTGGCCGGGCGCCCGGATTCCCAATTCTCGTTCGGCATGAGCCGGGGCACCACGACGCCGGGCTATCGCACGATGCTGCTGGAGGAAGGCGCCCGCCCGTCGCGCGCGGAAACCACCTTCGAGCTGACCTATTCCGACCGTCTCGCGAAATGGCTGACGGTGCAGCCGGACGTGCAACTCGTTACGGATCGCGGCGGCGTGGAGAAGACGCGGGGGGTGATCGTGGGCACGCTGCGGCTGACGATCGCCTTCTGATCGCCGGCCGTCGACGTCCCCCGTACCGACCTGGCCGTCGAGCGGGGCGATCCGGCCTCAGGCGCGGACGGGCGTGCGCCTGTCGCGACGCCGCAGCGCGCTGCCCGCCATGGCAAACCCCGCCAGCAACATGCCCCAGGTACCCGGTTCGGGCACCGCGCCGCTTGCGGTGTCGAAGCGGATGGGCGTCTGGGTAAGGTTGACCATGGCGGGTCCCGCGACGTCGAAGGTCAGCCCGGTGACGAATGCGCTGGGGTTTGCCGGGTCGAGCCCGAGCGACGGGTTGATCCCCGCGATGCGGAAGCCCGACACGCCGCCTGCCGATGCGAAATCGACGAGGAATGAATTTCCGTAGGCGCCGACATGCGTTGCGAACGGGTGGACCAGATCATCGAGCAGGAAGATGGTGTAGCCGTCCGGGTCGCCGAGGTCGGGGAACAGCGCGGTGAGGATGATGGGGCTGCCGAAGGCGGTGGTGAAGTCATAGCCGACGGCGACCACCGGATCGACAAAGACCCGCTGGTTCTGCTCGACCTGGAACTGGAACTGGAAACCGGCCCTGCCATTGGTGCTGGTGATCGCGCTCGGCAGCAGCGGCGCCGCGGCAGAGCTGCCGTCGGCCAGCACGCCGCCGTTGCGGATCGAGAATTTGTACAGCCCCAGGTCGCCGCCGGGCACGTTGGTGATGTTGGCGAAGTTCAGCGCTCCGGTGGAGGAGAAGGAGCCCGGCAGCGAGAAGAAGTGCGTGCCGTCGCCCGCGTCGAACCCGGCCTGGGCCGGCACACCGCCGAGCCCGTTCTCGCCGCCGCTGGCGTCGCCGGTCGTCCATTCCAGCCGGTTGTAGCGGAATTCGATGTCGAAATCGCCGGGGGTGCTGGAGCCCGCCAGCGTCATCTGGAAGTTGTTCAGCCTGTCGCCGTGCATGCCGTAATAGCCGACATTGTTCCAGGTGACGGTGAAGCTGTTCGGCGATTGCGTCCCCAGATACACCGCGCCGCAGCCGGCACAGCGCGTATCGACGTCCGCCCAGAACGGCGCGATCAACGGCGCGGCGGCATGCCCGTCGAACGGGGAGGGCGTATAGCCGCTGAGGCCGCTGCCGAAGCTGATGTTCCCGTTATTGTTGACGAAGAACGACGTTCCCGAATAGCCGAAGAAATTGATCTGGAACGGGCTGTTCAGCACAGCGCTGAAATCATCGTCGTTCGGCTGGAGTACCAGCGTGCCATAGCCGGCCGGTCCGCCCATCCCGCCGCGAAGCGCCGCCGCACCTGCCGGGCTTGCCAGGACGAGCGCCAGCGCGCCCGCCATGCCGGTTGCCATGTTCCGCATGATCCTCTCCTCGGGTCGTTGCCCCCGCATCTCCCATCTTGAGTATCAAAGACCTCGAAGGAAGTTGATCCCCGCCAGGGGGCAACCGCCTCCGTGTTGGAGGAAATGCCGGCACCGTGGCGGGTCGCGCTCTTTTGGGGTGGATCGATTTCGAACCTTTCGACGCCGGCAGGGAAGGGCAAAAAAGAAGCCGCCGCCCGGCTCCCGGGCGGCGGCTCTTTTCGTGTCACGCTCGGTCAGGCTTGCTGCCCCCGAACGGAGCGGATCACTCCGCCTCGTTCAGATACTCGCCCGCATCCGCATCGGTGCCGTGGCCCGAGGGAGCGACCGACGCCAGGGGATCATCCCCGGTGCCGGCTGCGTCGCGCGCGCTGCGGGCCAGCTCGGCCGCATGCTCTTCCGCCGCGCTCGCCGGAGCGATGAGCGACGCGTCCTGCATCTTGCGCTGGGCGACGCGGAGCGCCGCATCGCGCGACGTCGCCGCGACCCGCAGGCGACCCATGCCCGCGCCGGTACCGGCGGGGATCAGTCGGCCGACGATCACGTTCTCCTTCAGGCCCTGCAGCGTGTCCTTCTTGCCCTGCACCGCGGCTTCGGTGAGCACGCGGGTGGTCTCCTGGAACGACGCCGCCGAGATGAAGCTGCGGGTCTGCAGCGACGCCTTGGTGATGCCGAGCAGGATCGGCTTGCCCTGTGCGGGAGCCTGGCCCGGAGCGAGCTTTTCGTTGTGCTCGTCCATCTCGTCGCGATCGACCTGTTCGCCCGCCAGCAGCGTGGTGTCGCCGCCATCGGTGATCTCGACCTTCTGCAGCATCTGGCGAACGATCACCTCGATGTGCTTGTCGTTGATCTTCACGCCCTGCAGTCGATAGACTTCCTGGATTTCGCTGACCAGATATTCGGCCAGCGGCTCGATGCCGAGCACTTCCAGGATGTCGTGCGGATCGGGCGAACCGCCGATCAGGTTGTCGCCACGCTTGACGTAGTCGCCTTCCTGAACGTCGATCACCTTCGACTTCGGGACCAGGTATTCCACGACCTCGCCGCCGTCCTCGGGCTGGATGCCGATCTTGCGCTTGGCCTTGTAGTCCTTGCCGAACACCACGCGGCCCGAGACCTTCGCGATGATGGCATTTTCCTTGGGCTTGCGCGCTTCGAACAGCTCGGCGACGCGCGGCAGACCGCCGGTGATGTCGCGGGTCTTGGCGGACTCGCGGGCCACACGTGCCAGAACGTCACCACCAAAGACCGTGGCACCATCCTCGACCGAGATCACCGCGCCCGGCGCCAGCATGTAGCGGGCGGCTTCGGCGGCAGCTTCGCCGGTGAGGGTAAGGCGAGGACGAAGATCCTCCTTCTTGCCCGCGCCGCGGAACTCGGTGACGACGCGCTGGGCGATGCCCGTCGCTTCGTCGACCTGCTCGGTCATGGTCTTGCCTTCGATCACGTCCTGATACTTCACGACGCCGCCGGTCTCGGTGATCACCGGCATGGTGAACGGATCCCACTCGGCCATGCGATCGCCGGCGCTGACCAGGTGGCCATCGTCGAACATCACATAGGCGCCGTACGGGATCTTGTGCACGGCCAGCTCACGGCCATCCATGTCCATGATCGCGATTTCGCCCGAGCGGCTGAGCACCACGCGACGGCCGCGCTGATCCTCGATCAGGCGCAGGTCGCGGAACTCGGCCTTGCCGTCCACGGGGGCTTCGAGGTTCGACTGCTCGTTGAGCTGCGCCGCACCGCCGATGTGGAAGGTACGCATCGTCAGCTGCGTGCCCGGCTCACCGATCGACTGCGCCGCGATGACGCCCACCGCTTCGCCGATGTTCACCGGCGTACCGCGGGCGAGGTCACGCCCGTAACACTTGGCGCACACACCGAGCTTGGCTTCGCAGACCAGCGGCGAACGGATCTTCACCGCAGGCGTGCTGAGCGCCTCGATCTGCGCGATCATCGGCTCGTCGAGCAGCGTTCCGATCGGGATCACCACCGCGCCGGTCTTGGCGTCGATGACGTCCTCAGCCGTGGTGCGGCCCAGAATGCGCTCGCCGAGCGAGGCGATCACCGAACCGCCCTGCACGATCGCCTTCATCTCCAGCGCGCGCTCGGTACCGCAATCATCCTCGAGAACGACGCAGTCCTGCGACACGTCGACCAGACGACGGGTGAGGTAGCCCGAGTTCGCCGTCTTCAACGCGGTGTCCGCAAGGCCCTTACGGGCGCCGTGGGTCGAGTTGAAGTATTCAAGGACGGTCAGACCTTCCTTGAAGTTCGAGATGATCGGCGTTTCGATGATCTCGCCCGACGGCTTGGCCATCAGGCCGCGCATGCCGGCCAGCTGCTTGATCTGCGCCGCCGAACCACGGGCACCCGAGTGGGCCATGATGTAGATGGCGTTGTCGGGCATCTGACGGCCGGTCACGGGGTCCGTCTTGACCGCCTTGATCTCGTCCATCATCGCCGCGGCCACCTGGTCACCGCAACGGCTCCAGGCGTCGATCACCTTGTTGTACTTCTCCTGCTGCGTGATCAGGCCGTCCTGATACTGCTGCTCGAAGTCCTTCACCAGCGCCTTGGTCTCGTCGACCAGACCGACCTTGGCGTCCGGAATGATCATGTCGTCCTTGCCGAACGAGATGCCGGCCTTGAACGCGTGGCGGAAGCCCAGCGACATGATCGCGTCGGCGAACAGCACGGTCTCCTTCTGGCCGGTGTGACGATAGACCTCGTCGATCACGTCGCCCACGTCCTTCTTGGTGAGCAGGCGATTGACGACGTCGAACGGCACCTTGTGGCTGTGCGGCAGGCACTCGCCGAGCAGCATGCGGCCCGGCGTGGTCTGGTAGCGCTTCAGGTACGAATTGCCCTGCTCGTCGGTCTGCGGAACGCGGCTGGTGATCTTGCTGTGCAGCGTCACCGCGCCGGCGTGGAGGGCCTGGTGGACCTCCGCCATGTCGGCGAGCAGCATGCCTTCGCCCGGCTCGCCTTCCTTCTCCATGGTGATGTAATAGAGACCCAGCACCATGTCCTGCGACGGCACGATGATCGGCTTGCCGTTCGCGGGGCTCAGGATGTTGTTGGTCGACATCATCAGGACGCGCGCTTCCAGCTGGGCCTCGAGGCTCAGCGGAACGTGGACGGCCATCTGGTCACCGTCGAAGTCGGCGTTGAACGCCGAGCAGACCAGCGGGTGCAGCTGGATCGCCTTGCCTTCGATCAGCACCGGCTCGAACGCCTGGATGCCCAGACGGTGGAGCGTCGGCGCGCGGTTCAACAGCACCGGGTGCTCGCGGATCACCTCATCCAGGATGTCCCAGACTTCCTTGCGCTCCTTCTCGACCCACTTCTTCGCCTGCTTCAGGGTCATGGACAGACCCTTGGCGTCGAGGCGGGCGTAGATGAACGGCTTGAACAGCTCGAGCGCCATCTTCTTCGGCAGGCCGCACTGGTGCAGCTTCAGCTCCGGACCGGTCACGATGACCGAACGGCCCGAATAGTCGACGCGCTTACCCAGAAGGTTCTGACGGAAGCGGCCCTGCTTGCCCTTCAGCATGTCGGACAGCGACTTGAGCGGACGCTTGTTCGCACCGGTGATGGTGCGGCCACGGCGGCCATTGTCGAACAGCGCGTCGACGGCTTCCTGCAGCATGCGCTTTTCGTTGCGGACGATGATGTCCGGCGCGCGCAGTTCCATCAGCCGCTTCAGGCGGTTGTTACGGTTGATCACGCGGCGATACAGATCGTTCAGATCCGAGGTCGCGAAGCGACCGCCGTCCAGCGGCACCAGCGGGCGCAGCTCGGGCGGGATCACCGGCACGACGTCCAGGATCATCCATTCGGGCTTGTTGCCCGAATCGATGAAGCTCTCGACGACCTTCAGGCGCTTGATGATCTTCTTCGGCTTCAGCTCGGACTTGGTGACCGCGAGCTCTTCGAGAAGCTCCTTGCGCTCGCCCTCGAGGTCCAGATCCATGAGCATGATCTTGACCGCTTCGGCGCCGATGCCGGCCGAGAACGCGTCTTCGCCATATTCATCCTGCGCGTCGAGCAGTTCGTCCTCGGTAAGGAGCTGGAACTTCTCGAGCGGGGTGAGGCCCGGCTCGGTGACGATGTAGCTCTCGAAGTACAGCACGCGCTCGAGCTGCTTCAGCTGCATGTCGAGCAGCAGGCCGATGCGGCTCGGCAGCGACTTCAGGAACCAGATGTGCGCCACCGGGGCGGCCAGTTCGATATGGCCCATGCGCTCGCGGCGGACCTTCGAGACGGTCACTTCCACGCCGCACTTTTCGCAGACAATGCCCTTGTACTTCATGCGCTTGTACTTGCCGCACAGGCATTCGTAATCCTTGATCGGACCGAAGATGCGGGCGCAGAACAGGCCGTCACGCTCGGGCTTGAACGTGCGATAGTTGATGGTTTCCGGCTTCTTGATCTCGCCGAACGACCAGCTGCGGATGCGGTCAGGCGACGCGATCCCGATCTGGATCTGGTCGAAGGTTTCCGGCTTGGCGAGCGGGTTCGCGAAGTTGGTAAGTTCGTTCATTTTTCACTCCATCCCCCTCCCGCGGACGGGAGGGGCTAGGGGAGGGGATATCGTTCGTCGGCAGGCGGCTGGCGGCCCCTCCTTCCCGAAGGAAGAAGGGGCGCCGGTCGCTTACTCCGCTGCGATCTGCACGCCGTCGTCGTCGAAGCCGAGTTCGGCATTCTTCAACTCGACGTTGAGGCCCAGCGAGCGCATTTCCTTGACCAGCACGTTGAAGCTCTCCGGAATGCCTGCCTCGAAGGTGTCGTCGCCCTTGACGATCGCTTCGTAGACCTTGGTGCGGCCGACCACGTCGTCCGACTTCACCGTCAGCATTTCCTGGAGCGTGTACGCCGCGCCGTACGCCTGCAGCGCCCACACTTCCATTTCACCGAAGCGCTGTCCGCCGAACTGCGCCTTACCGCCCAGCGGCTGCTGGGTGACGAGGCTGTACGGCCCGATCGAACGCGCGTGGATCTTGTCGTCCACAAGGTGGTGCAGCTTGAGCACATACTTGTAGCCGACAGTCACCTTGCGGTCGAACGCATCGCCCGTGCGGCCGTCGAACAGCGTCACCTGGCCGGACTCGTCGAGGCCCGCCATGCGCAGCATCGCCGAGACGTCTGCTTCCACCGCGCCGTCGAACACCGGGGTGGCCATCGGCACGCCCGAACGGACGTTCTGCGCCAGATCCACCAGCTGTTCGGTCGTGCGCTGATTCAGCTCGTCCTTGTAGTTGTCGCCATAGACGGTGCCGAGCAGTTCCCGCACCGCTTCCGGCGGTTCGCCGGCCTGCGGGTTCGGGTTGGCTGCACGCCATGCATCGAGCGCATCGCCGATCTTCCGGCCCAGACCGCGCGCGGCCCAGCCCAGATGGGTTTCGAAGATCTGCCCGACGTTCATGCGCGAGGGCACGCCCAGCGGGTTCAGCACGAAGTCCACCGGGGTACCGTCCTCGAGGAACGGCATGTCTTCCTGCGGCAGGATGCGGCTGATGATGCCCTTGTTGCCGTGGCGGCCGGCCATCTTGTCGCCCGGCTGCAGCTTGCGCTTCACCGCGACGAACACCTTGACCATCTTCAGCACGCCCGGCGGCAGCTCGTCGCCCCGCTCCAGCTTCTCGCGGCGGTCCTCGAACTTGTCCTTGATGCGCTTCACGGCCTCGTCATACTGGCCCTTCACCGCTTCCAGGTTGCCCTGCATGGTGTCGTCCTGCACCGCGAACCGCCACCATTCGTGGCGGTCGACGCTGTCAAGCAGGTCCTCGTCGATGGTGACGCCCTTCTTCAGGCCCTTCGGCGCAGCGGTTGCCACCTGACCCAGCAGCATCTCGCGCAGACGCGACCAGGTCGCGCGGTTGAGGATGTTGCGTTCGTCGTCGGCGTCCTTGCGCAGGCGCTCGATTTCCTCGCGCTCGATCGCCAGGGCACGCTCGTCCTTGTCGATGCCGTGGCGGTTGAACACGCGCACGTCGACGATCGTGCCGGCCACGCCCGGGGGCAGACGCAGCGAGGTGTCGCGCACGTCGCTGGCCTTCTCACCGAAGATGGCGCGGAGAAGCTTTTCTTCCGGCGTCATCGGGCTCTCGCCCTTCGGGGTGATCTTGCCGACCAGGATGTCGCCCGGCTCCACTTCGGCGCCGACATACACGATGCCCGCTTCGTCGAGGTTGCGGAGCGCTTCCTCGCCGACGTTCGGGATATCGCGGGTGATGTCTTCCGGCCCGAGCTTGGTGTCGCGCGCCATCACTTCGAACTCATCGATGTGGATCGACGTGAACACGTCGTCCTTCACGATGCGCTCGTTGATCAGGATCGAGTCCTCGTAGTTGTAGCCGTTCCACGGCATGAACGCGACGAGGACGTTGCGGCCCAGTGCCAGCTCGCCGAACTCGGTCGACGGGCCGTCGGCGATCACGTCGCCGGCGTTGACCGTGTCGCCCACCTTCACCAGCGGACGCTGGTTGATGCAGGTCGACTGGTTCGAACGCTGGAACTTCATCAGCGTGTAGATGTCGACGCCGCTCTCGCTGGCATCGACGTCACCCGTTGCGCGAACCACGATACGGGTCGCGTCGACCTGGTCGACCACGCCCGAACGCTTGGCGGCGATCGCGGCGCCGGAATCCCGGGCCACGGTCGATTCCATGCCGGTGCCGACGAAGGGCGCTTCCGCCTTCACCAGCGGCACGGCCTGGCGCTGCATGTTCGAGCCCATCAGTGCTCGGTTCGCGTCGTCCTTCTCGAGGAAGGGGATCAGCGAGGCGGCGACCGAGACGAGCTGCTTCGGCGACACGTCCATCAGCGTGACCTGATCGCGCAGCGCCATCAGGAATTCGCCGGCCTGGCGGGCCGAGACGAGATCGTCGACGAAGCCGCCGGTCGCGTCGAGTTCGGCCGAAGCCTGCGCGATGGTGTGCTTCTGCTCTTCCATCGCCGACAGGTAGACGACGTCGTTCGTCACCTTGCCGTCGATGATCTTGCGGTACGGCGTCTCGATGAAGCCATACTTGTTCACGCGGCTGAAGGTGGCCAGCGAGTTGATCAGACCGATGTTCGGGCCTTCCGGCGTTTCGATCGGGCAGATACGGCCATAGTGGGTCGGGTGAACGTCGCGGACTTCGAAGCCGGCGCGCTCACGCGTCAGACCGCCCGGCCCGAGCGCCGAGACGCGACGCTTGTGCGTCACTTCGGAGAGCGGGTTGGTCTGGTCCATGAACTGCGACAGCTGCGACGAACCGAAGAACTCGCGCACCGCGGCGACCGCGGGCTTGGCGTTGATCAGGTCGTTCGGCATCACCGTCGACACGTCGACCGACGACATGCGCTCCTTCACGGCGCGCTCCATGCGGAGCAGGCCGACGCGGTACTGGTTCTCGAGCAGTTCGCCCACCGAACGCACGCGGCGGTTGCCGAGATTGTCGATATCGTCGACTTCGCCCTTGCCGTCCTTGAGGTTCACGAGCGTCTTGACGACCTCGAGAATGTCCTCGGTACGCAGGGTGGTCACCGTGTCCGGCGTGTCGAGGCCGAGGCGCATGTTGAGCTTCACGCGGCCGACGGCCGAGAGGTCGTAGCGCTCCGGATCGAAGAACAGGCCGGCGAACAGCGACTCTGCAGTCTCAAGCGTCGGCGGTTCGCCGGGGCGCATGACGCGGTAGATGTCGGACAGCGCCTGCTGGCGCTCTTCGGCCTTGTCGACCTTGAGCGTGTTGCGGATCCACGGACCCGTGGCGATGTGATCGATGTCGAGCAGCTCGATCCGGTCGATGCCGGCCTTGTCGAGCTTCTCCAGATTCTCGGCCGAGACTTCGTCGCCGGCTTCGATGTAGATCTCGCCGGTCGCCTCGTTGATCAGGTCATAGGCGCTGTAGCGGCCGAAGATTTCCTCGGTCGGGATCAGCAGCGTCTCGAGACCGTCCTTGGCCGCCTTGTTGGCAGCGCGCGGGCTGATCTTCTGGCCGGCCGGGAACACGATCTCGCCCGACTTGGCGTCGACGATGTCGAACATCGGCTTCGAACCGCGCCAGTTCTCCACCTGGAACGGGATCTGCCAGCCGTTCGGACCGCGCAGGAAGGTCACGCGGTTGTAGAAATAGTTGAGGATCTCTTCCGACGTCAGACCCAGCGCGTACAGCAGGCTGGTGACCGGCAGCTTGCGCTTGCGGTCGATACGGACGTTGACGATGTCCTTGGCGTCGAACTCGAAGTCCAGCCACGAACCGCGATACGGGATCACGCGGGCAGCGAAGAGATACTTGCCCGAAGCGTGGGTCTTGCCGCGGTCATGGTCGAACAGCACGCCCGGCGAACGGTGCATCTGGCTGACGATGACGCGCTCGGTGCCGTTGATGAAGAACGTGCCGTTCTCGGTCATGAGCGGCATGTCGCCCATGTACACGTCCTGCTCCTTGATATCGAGCACCGACCGGGCTTCCGTATCGGGATCGACCTCGAACACGATGAGGCGCAGGGTAACGCGCATCGGCGCCGCATAGGTGATGCCGCGCTGGCGGCACTCGTCGACGTCGAACTTCGGATCCTCGAGCTCGTAGGTCACGAAGTCGAGTTCGGCGGTGCCGGCGAAGTCGCGGATCGGAAACACGCTGCGGAGCGTCTTCTCGAGACCGGACACATAGCCGATCGAGGGATCGGACCGCAGGAACTGCTCGTAGGATTCGCGCTGAACCTCGATCAGGTTCGGCATCTGCACCACTTCGTGGATGTCGCCGAACACCTTGCGGATGCGGCGCTTCAGCGTGCCGCCCTCGATTGCCTTGGTAGCCATAGGTGTGTGTTGCCTCGTCAGCCGTAAACTCGGTGCCCCTGCCCGGGAGCCAGGACGTGCAAATCGACGCCGAAAAGCCGCGCGACCCCCGATGCTCGGGATTCGGCGACTCTACAGGCGTCTGACAAGCCGTTCCGATCCATTCGTACGACACGCTGCGCGACGGCGCGTCATTTCCCGATCGGAGGGCCAGAGCGGGGATATAGGAGGTAGGGGAAGGGATGTCAAAGGGTCGGGCCGCTCGCGCGGGCTTGAGCGGATCCGATCCCCACGTCTTTCGCAACATCACTTTTGCGCAGGCGCAACAAATTTGTCGTGGTAGGGCCGTGAAGTCTTAACAATCAGCAGCCACCCGGCCTCCCGAAACAGGGAGCCAATCATGAACTACAAGAAATCGGGTCTCGTCGCCGTACTGCTCGCCACTGTCTCGGCCACCGCCGTGCATGCCCAGGATACGGCGCAGGACGGCGCGGCGAGCGGCGACGTCATCGTTACGGCGCAGAAGTTCGAGCAGAAGCTGCGCGACGTGCCGATCACCATCACCGCGGTGACGCAGGAACAGATGAAGCGAATCGGCGTCGACGATCTCGACGAGCTGTCCAACTATGTGCCCGGCCTGAACATCCAGGAACAGAGCGCCAACAACCCCGGCATCGTGATCCGCGGCATCACCTCGGACAGCGGCTCGGCGCAGCAGGCGGCGCGTGTCACCCTCTATTATAACGGTGTCGACATTTCGCGCTCGCGCGGTGCCTACCAGGCGATCTACGACATCGACCGGATCGAAGTGGTGAAGGGCCCGCAGGCGACGCTGTTCGGCACCGCCTCTACCATCGGCGCGGTCAGCATCGTCTCGGCGCGGCCGAAGCCGGGCGTGTCGGGCGAGCTCACCGCAGGCTACGGCAACTACAACGCCTATCTGCTGGGCGGGCACCTCAATATCGGCAACGAAGTGATCGCGGCGCGCGTGGCGGGCGAGTTCAAGAAGCGCGACGGCTATGTCGAGAACCTGTCGCCGACGCAGGACGACCTCTACGCGCAGAACCAGCTCGGGCTGCGCGCCTCGGTGCGCTACACGCCGACCCCGGCGCTGACCATCGATCTGATCGGCACCTATGACCGCCAGCGCAACAGCGGCACGCCGTTCATCTCGAAGCGCTTCGCGACGTCGCAGGGCCCGGGCAACCCGTTCGGCGCGGCCAATCTCTCGGGTTCGCCCTATGCCAAGGACGTGTTCGGTACCGACAAGCTGGGCCTGACCCGCGACGTCTACGACGTCAACGTCACCGCGCGCTACGACCTCGGCGACGGCTGGAGCTTCACCACGGTGAACGGCTATCGTTCGTTCGACTCGTTCGAGGTGTTCGACGCCGACGGTTCGGCGGCCCCGTGGCTCGAATTCGCCGAGGGTGCCTATGGCTCGCAGATCAGCCATGAATCGCGCTTCGCCTATGTCGGCGACCATGTCCGCACGAGTTTCGGCTGGAACGTGTTCCATGAGAACAACCGCCAGGAAGTGCCGTTCTCGACGGAAGAAGGTGTCTACCTGCAGTGTGCCGCGAACCTGATCCCGGCGCTGGGTTGCGTCTCGCCGACGGGCGTGGTGACCGCGGCGCAGTTCACCTCGATCCGCACCAACGGCGCGGCGACGCAGATTCCCTACAGCTCGATCTTCACTAACAAGGGCATCAACGATCAGTATTCGATGTTCGGTGAAGCCACCTGGATGCCCAGCCACCAGCTGGAGCTTACGGCCGGCCTCCGCGCCTTGATCGAGCAGCGCAAGGCGGGATATGTGTCGATCGCACCGAAGTCGGTGCTCAGCGGCGCACCGCTGATTCCTGGCCAGGCCACGACCAAGGGTACGCTTTGGAGTGAGGATAGCTTCCAGGCTTTCCTGCCCCGCTTCAACGTGCTGTACCGGCTCAACGGCGCCATCAACCTGTACGCCACGATCTCCAAGGGGCGGCGCTCGCCGACCGTCAGCCAGGGTGCCACGGCGACCTCGGTGATTCCCGAGGAGATCGTATGGAACTATGAAGGCGGCGTGAAGCTGGCGCGGGGCATGTTCTCCGGCTCGCTCGGCGTCTATTACCAGAAGTACAACAACTTCCAGATCAGCCGTACCGTTACCGACGCCAACGATCCCTCGGGCCGCCCGGTCGGATCGAGCATCACCGAGAGTGCCGGCAGCGCCAGCAATCTTGGCTTCGAGGCGGAAGGGCAGCTTCGCCCCACCGGCTGGTTGACGGTGTTCGGCAACGCCGGCTTCATCGACGGCGGGATCGACAACAAGAAGTCCAACGGCATCTATGCCAACAACCGCTTCCGCCTGCAGCCGCGGCTTCAATGGGCAGCCGGCTTCACCGTTGATGCGCCGTTAGGCAACGGCATCCGGGTGTTCGCGACGCCGAGCGTGACCTATCGCAGCAAGATATTCTTCGAAATCCCGAACAAGGAAGCGATCTCGCAGGAGAAGGTGACGCTGGTGAACCTGAAGGCGGGCGTCAGCTTCGCCGACGGCCGCTACGAAGTCGCGGGCTATGTCCGCAACGCCACCAACGAGAAGTATCTGCTCGATGCCGGCAACACCGGCGGCGGGTTCAACGATCCGACCTACATTCCGGGCGAACCGCGCTTCTACGGCGTGCAGCTGACCGGCCGCTTCTGATCGTTTCGTCGCACGTCCGAAGGGGAGGGGCTTGCCGTGCAACTGCGCGGCAAGCCCTTTTCTTTTCAATGGGTTGCTGGCTCGTTTCTACCCTTGGGAGGGGCAAGAACCGTGCCTGAATGACGGGTGAATGGCTCGCGCCGTCCGGTGCGGGCAACGGTTCGCCGCAGCGTGGCGGCTCGAATCGCGGGTTCCGTCCGTTGAACCCTCGTCATGAAACAGTGTCAGACCCCGCTCCGCCCCCGCGCCGCACTGTTGATCAGTGCCGCGTTCCTTGCCACCCCCGCCTTCGCCCAGGAGGCCGCGCCCCAGCAGACGGTGACGCCGCCGGCGGCGGTCGAAGCGCCCGCACCGCAGGCCGTTACGCCCGCACCGGAAGTCCGCATGGCACCGGCCGCGCCGGTGGTGCAGTCGGTCCCGCCGGTCGAGCAGCAGATGGCCGGCAGCGTCAACCAGGCGCCGTCGACCGCCGATGCCGCGCCGGCCCGAACGGCGCGCAGCGCGCCGAAGCCCGCAACCCGTCCGGCAGCCCAGCCGCGCCAGACGGCGACGGCGCCCGCGCCGCAGCCCGCGGCTGTACCTGCGCAGGAACCGGCCGCGGCGCCCGCGCCGGTCGCCCAGCCGCAGGCAGCCGATCCTGCCGTGCAGCCTGCCGCACCCGCGGCACCCGCCGCCGAGGTAACGCAGACGACGCAGACCACCACCGAGACCCGCTCGACCTCGCTGGTCCCGTGGATCCTCGGCGGTCTTGCCGTGCTTCTGGCCGCCCTCGCTGCCGTGTTCCTGCTCCGTCGCCGCCGCCCCGACGACGACCTGCTGGTGCGCGAGACCATCACCACGACCGAGCCGGTGCCGCCGCGCCCCGCGCCGCAGCCGGTGGCGCCGCGTAGCGACATCGGTCTGGCAGCGGCGACCGCCGTGCCGGTAATGGCGCCGACCCGTGCGGCCCCGCCGATCGCTTCGCCGATCGCCGAGCAGGTTGCCGCAGCGCATGTCGAGGCGAAGCTGGCCGAGGCGGACGAGGCCGTGCTCGAGCATGTCGTCGATGCCCAGGCTCCCGTCGCCAATCGCCCGTGGCTGGAACTGGGCCTGCGCGCGGTTCGTGCCGGTACCAGCGAGGACGAGGCGCTGGTCGATATCGAGCTGACCGTCGGCAATGCCGGCGATACGGCCGCCCGCGATGTGCGCATCTCGACCTTCCTGGTCGCCAATGCCGAAGCGAACGAAATGGAGCAGCTGCTTATCAACCATGGTCCCGCTGCCGACGTGCCGCCGGTGACGATCGATGCCGGCGACGGCACCCGTGTCGACGCCCATCTCGCGGTGCCGAAGGGCGAACTGGGCCGCACCTTCAACCCGGTCGTCGTCGCCGAGGCGCGCTATCGCCTGCCCGACGGTCGCGAGGGCCGCACCCGCGCCGCCTTCCGCATCGGCCGCGCCGCGCCGGCGGCGGAAGGTGTCGGCCCGATCGGTGCCACTCGCCCGCACCTGGTCGAGGATGTCGAGGCGGAACTGCTCGGCGCCCCCGCGCACGCCTGACCTCCCCAACGTCAACCGGCCCGCGTTCCCCAAGGGAGCGCGGGCCTTTTCATGCCCCGGCTTTCCATCTTGCGAATGTAACACTATCACCCCAGGCTTCGGTTTTCTGGGGAGACACCATGCAGTTTCGTACCTTCCTTCTGGCCGCGCTCGCGACCACCGCGCTGGTGCCGGCCGCCGGCGCGCAACAGGCGCAGCCGTTCAACGACATTCCGGCCAAGTTCGTCCTGCCGGAAGGGTCGAAGGACTATATCCGCCGCGAGGTGATGGTGCCGATGCGCGACGGTACCAAGCTGTTCACCACCATCGTGATCCCCAAGGGCGCCAGGAACGCCCCGATCCTGCTCACCCGCACGCCATACGACGCGTATAATCGCGTCCGCCGCAGCGACAGCAACAAGATGCTCTCGGTGCTGGCGCAGGGCGACGAGGTGTTCACCCAGGCCGGGTATATCCGCGTGTTCCAGGACATCCGCGGCAAGTATCGCTCCGAGGGCGATTTCGTCGTCACCCGCCCGCCGGTCGGCCCGCTCAACCCGACCAAGATCGACGACACCACCGATGCCTATGACACGATCGACTGGCTGGTGAAGAACCTGCCGGAATCGAACGGCAAGGTCGGCATGCTCGGCTCGTCCTACGAAGGCTGGACGGTGGTGATGGCGCTGCTGAACCCGCATCCGGCGCTGAAGGTCGCGGCGCCCGAAAGCCCGATGATCGACGGCTGGATGGGCGACGACTGGTTCCACCACGGGGCGTTCCGCCTGCCGAACATCGGCTGGATCTCGGGCATCACCGGCTACAAGGCCGGCGGCCCGACCCCGCCCAATGGCGGCTGGGACGATTACGACACCTTCCGCAAGATCGGCTCGGCCGGCGACTGGGCGAAGCAGTACGGCTATGACCAGCTGCCCTTCTGGCAGAAGCTCAGCCAGCACGTCTCCTACGATGCATTCTGGCAGGGCCAGGCGCTCGACAAGATCCTCGCGGCCAACCCGTCCAACGTGCCGACGCTGTGGGAGCAGGGTCTGTGGGATCACGAGGACATGTACGGCGCGATCCACGCCTGGGAGGAACTGCAGAAGACCCCGCAGGCGACCAACAACTTCCTGCTGATGGGGCCGTGGCGCCATTCGGGCTTCAACTATAACGGATCGAAGCTGGGCGAGCTGAACTTCGAGGGCGACACCGCGCTCCAGGCGCGGCGCGACATCCTGCTGCCCTTCTTCAACGCGCACCTGAAGGACGGTTCGCCCGCCTATACCCCGCCGGTCGCCAGCATCTACAACACCGGCGAGAACCACTGGGACTTCCTCAACAAGTGGCCGCTGGGTGCGCAGCTCACGCCGCTCTACCTCGGCACGGGCGAGGCCGCCGGCTTCGACAAGGCCGGGGCAGGGGAAGACAGCTATGTCTCCGATCCCGCCAAGCCGGTTCCCTATCTGCCGCGCCCGATCAACTTCAACGACGGGCGCTGGGGCACCTATCTGGTCACCGACCAACGCTTCGTCGATGGGCGGCAGGACGTGCTGACCTATGCGACGCCGGTGCTCAAGGAACCGGTGCGGCTCTCGGGCACGCCGCTGGCGGACATCTTCGCCAAGACGACCGGCACCGACGGCGACTTCGTCGTCAAGGTGATCGACGTCTATCCGGAGGAGATCGCCACCAACAAGGAGATGGGCGGGTTCCAGCTGCCGATCGCGATGGACATCTTCCGCGGCCGCTACCGCAATTCGTTCGAGCATCCCTCGGCGATCCCGGCCGGCAAGGTGCAGGAATACAAGTTCCGGCTGCCGGTGGTGAACCACACCTTCCTGCCCGGCCATCGCATCATGGTGCAGATCCAGTCGACCCTGTTCCCGGTCTATGATCGCAACCCGCAGAAGTTCGTGGAGAACATCTTCTTCGCCAAGCCGGCCGACTATCAGAAGGCGACGGTGACGATCCTGTACGGCGGCAAGCAGTCCAGTTCGGTGCTGCTGCCGGTGGTGCCGGTGGACCAGAGCGCGGCCAAGGCGCGCTGAACTGCGGGCCCGCCCTTGCGACATCAAGGGCGGGCATCGCCGCCGGGTCCCTGGCGACATCCGGGGCCGACAGCTACGTACAACTCCGGAACCGGATTGTAGCGCTTTTACATCAATGCTTAAGTTAGTTTAGGTTGATTCGATCAAGGAAGCTTCGCTGAGGGCGTTGTCTCGGGAGTGGTGCCATGAACGTTGCAGCCATTCGCGGCTATCTTCGCGAAACCATCGAATTCTTCGTCTATTTTGTCTTCATGACGGCGTTGGGCGCGGCGATGTACGTACTCGTCAACTATGCCCCGCAGGCGAACTCCCGCTGGTACATCAACACCTCCATCGGCATGGCGCTGTTCAGCGGCGTCTATGCGGTGCGGATGTTTCTTCGATACCGGCGCGCCATGCGGCGGCTGGCACTGCTTCCCGACGATTTCGTCGTGCAGCTATCCGAGATGAGCGAAGACGAGCGGCGGACCTTGCGCTGGTCCGAGCGGATCGCGGCCGAGCGGCTGGAGGCGCGTGGCGGCGACGCGGAGCGGGTGCGGATGCTGGAGCGGCTGGAAGCGCTGGAGCGCGCCTATCGCGAGCGCTGTGTCGCGCTCGGGATCGATCCCCATGAGGAAGGGGAGGCCTTCTCCATCGATCCCAACATGTCGCTGGATGCGATCCGGGAGCGCATCGCCGATCGCCTGCGCAAGGAAGAGGAGTCTGAAGAGGAGGAGGCGCCTCCGATCTTCCGCAAATAACCGGGATCGTTTCACCTCCGGTTAGGATTCGTTAACGCGATTGCTTCATGATGCAGTGCCAAAGGGCGGCACAGGCATGTGGGACACGTGTCGGACCTCGCCGCTGGGGGTTGCGTTCATGAAGTCCGAAACCATTCGTCACTATCTGATGACCGCGCTGGAATTCGGGGCTTATTGCGCGCTGATGACGCTGCTCAGCTACCTGATGGTGCTTCTGGTGATGCGCGCACCGCAGCCGAACAGCGGTATATATATCGGGGTTGCGCTCATGGCGGCGCTGTTGACCGGCTTGCACGCAGGCAAGATGTTCCGGATGTACCGCCGGGCATGGCTGCGGCTGGAGCAGCGCAGGAAAAGCCCCAAGCCGGTGCGTCACTGGTCCGACCGCATCGCCGCCGAGGAGGCGGTGGGACGCCACAACAAGCTCCGCAAGCAGGTAGGGGGCGATGATGTTTCGCCCGAGTTGCAGGCCATCCGCCTCCGGATCGCCGAACGCATGGCCCGCGAGGATCGTGAGCGCGACGAGCTGGAGCGTGCCGATCGCGAGCGCATCGAGCGTGAGCGGATCGAACGGGTGGAGCGCGCCCGCTCGCAGCGCATCCGTGCCGAAGCGGCCCGCGGCACCGGCAGCAAGAACTGAGCGGCTGACCGCCAACGCCGAACGGATGGTCGCACGCCGCTCGGCCGTGGCCGCTGGTGCAGCCGTCGTTCACCTTGGGTCGCCCAAGTCCGTGGCGTGAGACCGGGCAGGCATGGAACAGCATTGGGCGCGATCGTTCTTGGAGCGCTCGCCCTTCCCGCGGGCGCGCAGGAGCGCCCGCCCGCCGATGCCACCCCGCAAGCCATCCCCGGCGTGTTGCCCGAACGCTTTCGACTGCCCGGGACGCCGACCCCGACGCCTGTGCCTGCTGCCACGCCTGCAAGCGGGGCGATCGTCCAGCCGGTGATCGTCCCGGTGGCTTCTCCCCGTCCCAGATCGCGGCTTGGCTTCTCCCCAGCGCCCGCTCCCCTGCCGGAGGCGACGCCGAACGTCGCTCAAGGGGCAGGCCCAACGGCGCAGCAATCGCCTACGCCTACGCCTCCGCCTGCACCGGCACCGGTGACCACTGATCCGGCGGTCCCGTCCCGGCGGATATCCCGGCCTTGGGGCGGTGGGGCAGGACCTTTCGCCTATTGGTCGTGGTTCGTAGTGGGTGCGATGGGCGCTGCTGCTCTCGTCGCAATCGGCTGGTGGCGGCGGGCGCGCGTAGGTGCCCCGGCCCAAGTTGCAGATCCCGCGCACCAGGACGCTACTCTTCCCCAGGTGTCGACGATCACAGCCGTATCGCCGCCCCCTCCTGCTGCCGAACCATTCCAGGTCCGTGTCGTCTCCGCCGCAGTCGTCTTCAGAGCAGACGCCCTGGCGTTCGATCTGCAGATCGAACTGGCCAACGCCCAGCCAGGGAGTGCAGAGGGTCTTCGCGTTGCGTTTGCGCTCATCAGCGCTAGCCCGGACCAGGATCTTCGGCGCGCGGGGTTCCACGCGGGGCCTCCTCCGCAGCACTCGACAGACCCCATCGACCTGATGCCCGGAGCACGAATGTGCGTGCCGGTGCGCCTCGGGCTCAAGCGGGATCAACTCCATGTCGTCGCGCTGGGCGCGCGTCCGATGTTTGCCGGGATGCTGCTTTGCGACCTGCGTTGGCGCAGTGGCTTGAGCATCCACCGGTTCGGTGCGGATTTCCTGCTCGGAGCGGCGGGGCAAGGGGCCAGGCCGGGACCGATCTGGCTCGACCGGCCGGCACCGAGGATGCTCTCTGCTATCGCCTACGCGCCTCAGGCTGTGTAGTTCCTAAGCGCAAACGAAAAGAGGCGACCCGTCACCGGGCCGCCTCCTTTTTGTATCCAAGCCTTGAAACGGGCTGGGAAGTGCTTACTTGACCTCGACGGTCGCGCCAGCTTCTTCCAGCTGCTTCTTGATCTTCTCGGCTTCGTCCTTCGACACGCCTTCCTTGACCGGCTTCGGAGCGCCTTCGACCAGCGCCTTTGCTTCGGTGAGGCCGAGGCTGGTGATGGCGCGGACTTCCTTGATGACGTTGATCTTCTTGCCACCGTCGCCGGTGAGGATCACGTCGAACTCGGTCTGCTCTTCAGCAGCCGGGGCAGCGGCGCCACCAGCGGCCGGGCCGGCAACGGCGACGGCAGCGGCGGCCGAAACGCCCCACTTCTCTTCGAGCAGCTTCGAGAGCTCAGCGGCCTCGAGAACGGTCAGGGCGGAAAGCTGGTCGACGATTGCGTTAAGGTCAGCCATGATAAACTCCAGTCAGTTCAAAGTTTCGGGAAAGTATAAAGGTCGCTTGAAGCCGAAGCTCAGGCAGCCTGCTTTTCGCTGTACGCCGCAAGCACGCGGGCGATCTGCGCCGCCGGTGCCTGGGTGATGGTTGCGAGCTTGGTCGCGGGTGCTGCGATGAGCCCCACGAGCTTGCCGCGCAGCTCGTCCAGCGACGGCAGCGAGGCGAGTGCCTGCACGCCAGCCGCGTCCAGCAGCACATTGCCCATGGCCCCGCCGACGATTTCGAGCTTGTCGTTCGTCTTGGCGAAGTCCGCGACGACCTTGGCCGCAGCCACGGGGTCGACGGAGGTGGACAGTGCCGTCGGACCCGTCAGCAGGTCCGAGAGCACCGCATAATCGGTGCCCTGGGTGGCAATCTTGGCGAGCTTGTTCTTCGAGACCTTATAGGTCGCGCCGGCTGCACGCATCTTGTTGCGCAGGTCCGTCGACTGCTTGACGGTCATGCCGAGATTGCGGGTGACAACCACCACGCCAACCTCGTTGAAGGTGCGATTCAGCTCGGCAACGGCGTCGGCCTTCTGGGAACGATCCATGCCGGTCTCCTCATACATGAGGCTACCCCGCGCGCGAGCGCAAGGCGGCCCCGGTTCACGACCCGTGCGAACACGGGCCAGGCTCAATTTGTCCGAGGGGAAGGATCGTCACGAGGCCGGGGAGAACTCTCCCTGGGGCGTGACCCGGAACGCTTGACGCCAGCTGCGCAATCGCGCCGCACTGGCCTAGCCGCCGGTAAATTCTGTCCCCGTCTAGGCGAGATAATCAAGACCGGCAGATTCCGGTCCCTCGCTGTCTCGGACGGATTCCTCCCGAAGGAGGAGCGCGCCCATTAGCGGATTCGGGCGCGGAGTCAAGCGCCAGGGCACCAGGGGCCTTGCAGAACAAATGCGGAACAACCATCTTCCCGCCGTACCATAAGCGGGCGGGCGGGCGAGGGAAGGGCGACACGATGCGCGGCACCAGGGGCGATCGGACACGCGAGAACCAGCGCTTCCTCAAGGCGCTGCGCCGCACCGCCAACGTCACGCTCGCCGCCGAGGAAGCCGGGCAGACCCGCAAGACCTTCCAGAAGCGCCGCGCGCGCAACCCCGATTTCGCGAGCCAATGGGATGCGGCCCTGGCCTATGCCCAGGCGCAGCTCGCCGCCAGCCGCGGCGTGGTCGCGCCTGCGGGTGAGGCCGCGATCACCGGCGGCGGCGAGTATAGCGTGCGCGCCTCGCGCGGGCGTGCGCTCCAGGTGCGCCGCGCGCCCAAGGGGCTGCTGACCACCGAGGGCGAGCGCCGCTTCCTCGCCCACCTCGCCGCCACCGCCAATGTGCGGCTCTCGGCCGAGGCGACCGGCATCGGCTGGAGCGCCATCTATGCCAGGCGCGCCCGCGCGCCCGACTTCGCCCGCGCGATGGCGACGGCGCTGGCCGAGGGCTATGAACGGCTGGAACTGGCGCTGCTCGACAATGCGCTGCGCTCGATGCGGCCCGACGGCGCGGTGCTGGAGGGCTGGGAGCTGCAGCTGGACGAGACCGACCCGCTCACCCGCATGACCCCGCGCGAGGCGCTGCTGCTGCTCGGCTATCGCCGCCCGGAGATCGTCGAGGGGCGACCCCATGCCGGCTTCCGCGTGCCGCGCGCCGATCGCGGGGAGGCGCTGGCGCGGCTGACGCGGGAGCTGGACCGGGTGGAGCGGCGGTTGAAGCGGGACGGGGGGTAGGGGCGCCGGCGGGTTGCGGCGCCCGGCGACCAGGGCCGCTCGCGTGATCACACACCAAGCGATGTCCGGTCGTGGCGGAAGCTGTCGCTTTGGCGGTTCGAAGAAGCCGCTCGGCACGCCGACACATCGCCTTGGACCGGCATCCGGCCGTTAGGCGCTTGCTGGCGGGCGCATCCCGCTGCCGACATGATCGGCGCTGGACCTTTCCTTGCCGGAGAAGGCGCGCCGGAACTGGCTGGGTGTCTGCGTCACGAGCCGGCGGAAATGGTGCCTCAGCGTATGTGCGGTGCCGAAGCCGACGGCATATGCGACTTCGTCGATCGAATTGGCGGATCTGGCCAATATGTCCTTGGCCGCTTCCACCCGCGCTGCGATCAGCCACTCGCCGGGCCCTGTCCCGGTGGCATCCCGGAAGCGGCGCTCGAACGTTCTCCGGCTCATGCGGGATGCGCGCGTCATGTCATCGATGGTCCAGGGCCTGCGCAGGTCCTGTCGGACTTGGTCGATCACCGGAGCGATACTGGTATCCGGGCGTAACGGCACGGCGCGCTCGACAAATTGCGCCTGCCCCCCGGCACGATGCGCGGGCATGACGAGGCGCCGCGCCACCGAATTCGCGGCCTCTGGCCCGAAATCCTGCCGGACGAGCTCGATCATCAAGTCTATCCCCGCCGCACTGCCGGCCGAGGTGTAGATCCCGTCCTGCCCCTGGTAGAGGGACTTGTCGTCCACCTTGATCCTTGGAAACCTGCCCTGCAACGCCGAGGCGTAACGCCAGTGCGTCGTCGCCGGCGCACCGTCCAGCAGCCCTGTCGCGGCCAGGACGAAGGCCCCGGAGCAGATCGAGGCGAGCCGGGCGCCGCGCATGTGCGCTTGGAGCAGGCGTAGAATCAGCTTCTCCGGAACCGGTGTGTCGACCCCCTTCCAGCCGGGGATCACGATCAGGTCTGCCACGTCCAACAGTTCCGGCCCGCCGTCCGGCAGAATCTGAAAGCCCCCATGCGCCCGAAGCGGACCCGGCTCGATCGCGGCGCTGGCAAAGCGATACCAGTCCGGCCCCAGTTCCGGTCGGGACAGGCCGAAAATCTCGGCAACGATGCCGAATTCGAAGGTGCAGAGCCCATCGTAGAGCAAGGCGACGACCAGTGGGCCGTGTGGGCTTGGCAGTGGGCCGTGCGAGCGTGGCAGTGCGCCGTGCGGGCCTGGCAAGGGGTCGTGAGCGATTGGCATGATATGCACGTATATTGCCATTTGCGCCAATTGCCAAAGCCTGTGGCCGGGCTGCATTCCTCAGCATGAAAGGAGCATCCCCATGCCGACGATCGTAACCGCCATACCGCCCGCCTCCCCCGAGCTGGCCCGAGCGCATTTCGCTTCCGAATTCAGCTTCGAGACCGATTGTTGGGACGTTCACGATGCGCTGAGCAAAGGGCCGGACTTCGTGCTGCTCGACGTCCGCAGCCCGGCGATGTTCGCTGCCGGCCATGTGCCCGGGGCCATCAACCTGCCGCACGGCAAGATCATCGCGTCCAAGCTTGCCGCCTGGCCGTCCGGCACCGTGTTCGTCACCTATTGCGCCGGGCCGCACTGCAATGGTGCTGCGCGGGGGGCCTTGCGGATTGCCGAGCTCGGCCGTCCCGTCAAGATCATGGCCGGTGGAATTACCGGGTGGGTAGACGAGGGCTTCAGCTTGGCCACGGGGTCCGAGGGCTGATGTGCATGTGTTCCGGATCCGCTTCGAATGCCACGGTCCTGGTTGCCGGTCCGGAACACGTCACCGCCCTGCTGCCTCTGATCCAGGCCCATGCCCGTTTCGAAAGGACCACCGCGACCTGCACCGCAGCGGCCTTGCGGTCCGCCCTGGCCGAGCCGGATGCCATCCTGTTCGCCTGGCTTGCCATCGACGAGAGCGGCCGACCCATGGGCTACGCAACAGCCACGCGTGATTTCTCGACATGGTCGGGCAAGCCATTCCTGCATCTCGACTGCCTGTACATCGCCGAGACTGCGAGAGGCGCAGGCGTGGGCACCAAGCTGCTCGGCGCCGTGAAGCACTTCGCCGTCCAACGCGGGATCGCCGAGCTTCAATGGCAGACCCCGGAGTGGAATGCCCCCGCGGAGCGCTTTTACCTGCAGCAAGGCGCGGCCGTGACCGGCAAACGTCGGTTCCGGCTCGACGTGTGACGACCGGAGCCGGTGGTTCCCATCCGCTTCGGTAAACGCCCGGCCCTGAGGGGTGCTGCCGGTCGGCCTGCGCCCCAGGTCCGCCATTGCAGCGGGCCCACAGGTCCGCCGGAGACAGGCCAGCGGTACCAGGGCGCCGGATGACCGGATCCGCGACGAGGCTGGTTCCTAATCGTCCAACCAGTCGGCCGTGATCTCGCCCCGATGCCCTTCCGGGGCCAGTGCGGCGCGGAGGGCTTCCAGCAGCGGCGGCAGCGCCTGGGTGAAGGCATAGGGCGGATTGACGATGAACAGGCCTGCGCCGTTATAGATGCCGGGCACATCGGCATCATACAGCCAATGCTCCACGACCAGGAACTTCGGGATGCCGAGCCGGCGCAACCTGTTCTTCCACTGCCGGTGCGTCGCGGGGTCCTTCAGCGGATACCAGATCACCGTCACGCCATGCGCCCATTTGCGGTGCGCCGCGGCGAGGGTGGCGGTGATGCGGTCGCGTTCGTCGGTCTGCTCGTACGGCGGATCGACCACCACCACGCCGCGCGGCGTTCGGGTCGGCAGCATCGCCAGCCAGAGCTCATAGGCATCGCGCGCGTGCACGGCAGCGGGCGACCCGCGCATCGTGCGGCGCAGTTCGCTGGCGTCCTCGGGGTGCTTTTCGTTGAGGATCAGCAGGTCCTGCGGGCGCAGGAGCTGCGCCAGGAATTGCGGGGAGCCGGGGTAGAGGTGCGGCTCCGTCCCGATATTCACCGCCCGTACGGCGGCGCGATAGTCGTCCAGCAAGGGGTTGGCATCGGCGAAGGCGCGCAGCACGCCCTGTGCGGCTTCGCCGGTGCGCTGGGCCTGCTCGCCGCCCAGGTCATAGAGCCCGCAGCCGGCATGGGTGTCGATCAGGGTCAGCGCGCCCTCTTTCTGCTGCAAGGCCCGGACAAGGGCGATCAGCAGGCTGTGCTTGACGACATCGGCGCTGTTGCCGGCATGGAAGGAATGGCGATAATTCATTGAAATCCAGAAACCTGCCGATGTGCCTATGTACGCTTTACCGGGCGAGGACGCCGATCGCGAGACGATGGCAGCACCCCATCCGGTGCGCCTATGCGCCGGGCGGACCCTAGTCCAGGCCGGAGGCCTCCTGGAAGTGGCCCGGCGCGATCCCGGCGACGGACCAGTCGCCGATCGACCAGCGGACCAGCCGCAGGGTGGGCAGCCCGACCGCCGCCGTCATGCGGCGCACCTGCCGGTTGCGTCCTTCGCGGATGGTGATTTTCAGCCAGCTGTCGGGGATGAACTTGCGTGCACGGATCGGCGGATCGCGTGTCCACAGGTCCGGCGCGTCGATCCGCGCGACCTCGGCCGGCAGGGTCATGCCGTCGTTGAGCCGGACGCCCTGCCGCAGGGGCTCCAGGTCCGCGTCCTGCGGATCGCCTTCGACCTGCACGAGGTAGGTCTTGGGCATCTTGAAGCGGGGATCGGCGATGCGTGCCTGCAGCCGCCCGTCATCGCAGAGCAGCAGCAGGCCCTCGCTGTCCCGATCGAGCCTGCCGGCGGGATAGACGCCCTTCACCGCGATGAAGTCCGACAGGGTCGAGCGGAGCGTCGGCGATCCGCGGTCGGTGAATTGCGACAGGACCCCGAAGGGTTTGTTGAACAGGAGCAGCCGGGCCATGCCGCGCTCATATCGCCGGGTTGCGGCCATGTCTCCTGGTGCATGCCGCCGCCGGGGTGGCCGGGCCCCGCATTCCTCCTCCCTTGCCTTCCCCCGGCAAGCCTGTAACACCGCGCGCGTCATCCCCGGGGAGCCCCACGTCATTCGCCAGATCGCCGCCTTGCCCTATCGTACCCTCGGTTCGGGCGCCGATGCGTCCACGCAGGTGCTGCTGGTCACCTCGCGGGGGACCGGGCGCTGGGTGATTCCCAAGGGCAATCCCGGCGCCGGCCTCAGCGCCCACGCCGCGGCGGTGCTGGAGGCCGAGGAAGAGGCGGGCGTGCAGGGCGTGATCTGCCCGACGCCGCTCGGCTCCTATCGCTACCGCAAGAAGCGCGGCAACGGCGCGTCGCTGATGGCCGATGTGGAAGTCTTTCCCTTCGCGGTCACGCGCGAGCTCGATGCCTGGAAGGAACAGGGCCAGCGCCAGCGCCGCTGGTTCGATCTCGTCGATGCGGCGGAGGCTGTCGACGAGGCGGACCTGCGCGACCTGATCCGCTCCTTCGGCCCCGAGGAATTTCGCGCCGCGACACGGCGCATGGGGGTGCTCGGCACCGTCGTTCATAAATCAAAGGTCAATCGCATGTTCGCGTGGTTCCAACGCATGTTGCCCAAGTCGGGCAATTTCTTCGAGATGTTCGAGGCGCATGCCGCCACGGTGGTCGCCGGCGCCGATGCGCTGGCGCGGCTGCTGCAGGATGGCGGCCCGGACCATATCCGCGAGGTGATCGAGCGCGAGCATGACGCCGACGAGATCACCCGCCAGGTGCTCCAGACGGTGCGGGTCACCTTCCTGACCCCGTTCGATCGCGGCGCGATCACCGCGCTGATCGGATCGATGGACGATGCGATCGACGAGATGCAGGCCACCGTCCGCGCCATCGACCTCTACGAGATCCGCCATTTCGAGCGCGAGATGAAGGACATGGCGGGCATCGTCGTCGATGCGGCGCGCCTGACGGTGGAGGCGATGCCGCTGCTGCGCGACGTCGCCAGGAACGGCGCCCGGCTGCACGAGCTGACCGAGCGGCTGGTGCGGATGGAAAGCCATGCCGACGACATCCATGCCGCGGGCCTCAAGCGCGCCTACAAGGAGCTGGGGCCGCAGGATCCGCTGCAGTTCGCGGTGCAGCGCGAGCTGTACAAGCATCTCGAGCGGATCGTCGACGCGTTCGAGGATGTCGCGAACGAGATCGACGGCATCGTCATCGATCACGCCTGATCCATCATGCACGAACTTGCCCTGCCGCTGCTCATCGGGTTGATCCTGGTCGCGCTGGCGTTCGATTTCCTCAACGGCCTGCACGATGCGGCGAACGCGATCGCCACGGTGGTCGCGACGCGGCTGCTCAAGCCGGTCCACGCGGTCGCCTTCGCGGCGTTCTTCAATTTCGCGGCCTATTTCGTCACCATCGCCTTCCCCAGCCTGCACAAGGTGGCCGAGACGATCGGCAAGGGGCTGATCGACCAGAATCTGGTGACGCCCGGCGTGGTGTTCGGCGCGCTGGTCGGCGCGATGTTCTGGAACGTCGTCACCTGGCTGAAGGGCATTCCCTCCTCGTCCAGCCATGCATTGGTCGGCGGCATGATCGGCGCGGGCGTCGCGCATGCCGGGTTCGAGGGCATCCAGTGGACCGGGCTCAACAAGACGCTGCTCGCCATCGTGCTCTCGCCGACGCTGGGCATGATCCTGGCGATGGCGATCATGCTGCTGACGAGCTGGCTGTTCCGCCGCGCGAGCGCGAGCCGGGCGGAGCGCAGCTTCCGGGTGCTGCACCTGATCTCGTCGGGCGCCTATTCGCTGAGCCACGGCCTCAACGACGCGCAGAAGACGATGGGCATCATCACCGTGCTGCTCTATTCGACCGGCTATCTCCACGGCACGTTCGAGGTGCCGCACTGGGTGGCGATCAGCTGCTATGTCGCGATCGCGCTGGGCACGCTGAGCGGCGGCTGGAAGATCATCGAGACGATGGGCTCGCGGATCACCAAGCTGTCGCAGCACCAGGGGTTCAGCGCCTCGATGGGCGGCTCGATCATCCTGTTCGCCGCGTCGTGGCTGGGGATCCCGGTCTCGACCACCCACACCATCACCGGCGCGATCATCGGCGCCGGCACCGCCAAGCGCGCCTCGGCGGTGCGCTGGGGCGTGGCGAGCAACGTCGTCATCGCCTGGGTGATCACCATCCCCGCCTCGGCGGCGGTGGGGGCGCTGTTCTACGCGCTGACCCGACTGTTCTGACCCGACTGTTCTGAGGCGGCGGGGGTGGAGCTGGTCTTCGCCCTCGACCTCGTGCGTGCCTCGGGAAGCGACCGCCGACGCTAGCATGGTTTCAAGTTGACCGCTTACGGGTCGATGGCTCGGAAAATGCGGCAACCAAACAGCTGGAGCGTCTTCACCCGAGGTGCAAACGCCCTGGCCCCGCCGGGCGGCCGGCGTGTCCCCGAAGCAACACTATTTCAACCATCGTGTGCACTGCGCAATCACCGCTTGCCAATTGCGGGGGTATGCGTCTGATTTGTTACAAACCATGACGAGAGGGTGTCGCGCGAACGGCTTGGATCGAGGGGACACACATGCACGCATCGTACCGACGTACCACCTGCAGTCTCGCCGCACTTGCGCTCGCCATGGGGATGGCAGCGACTCCCGCCTTCGCCCAGGAGGGCACCGCGCCCGCCGCCGCGGCCGGCAGCCCGGACGACATCGTCGTCACCGGCTCGCGCATCCGGCGCAGCCCGCTCGACCAGGACAAGCCCGTTGTCACCGTCGGCCAGGAGGAGATCGCGCGCACCGGCCTCACCGCCATCGCCGACGTGCTCCAGCGGCTGCCCAGCGCCGCGGGCGGGCTGAATACCAAGGTCAACAACGCGGGCAATATCGGCGGGCCGCCGGACGGCACCGGCGTCAGCTCGGGCTCGGCCGAGGTCGACCTGCGCTACCTTGCCGCCAAACGGACCCTGATCCTTGTCGACGGCCTGCGCTTCGTCAACGGATCGGCGGCGGGCGGCATTCCCGCCTCGGTCGACCTCAACACGCTGCCGGTCAACCTGATCGAGCGGGTGGAGGTGCTCCAGTCGGGCGCATCGCCGCTCTACGGCTCGGACGCGGTCGCCGGCGTGATCAACATCATCACCAAGCAGGCGCAGGAAGGCCTGCGCGCCTCGGCGCAATATGGCAGCTACCGCCAGGGCGACGGCAAGACCCAGCAATATGAGGCGAGCTACGGCATCCAGTCGCGCGAAACCGGCACCTCGCTGGTGTTCGGCGCCAGCTATGTGAAGCAGGGCGAGATGTTCACGCGCGATCGCGACATCTCGCAATTCCCCAATCCCGGCCAGACCAGCTGCACCGATGCGGTGGGCGGGTGCAGCAGCGCCACGCCCAATGGCCGCTTCATCGTGTTCGGCCAGAACCTCACCCTCAGGGCGCCGGTCGCCGGCCGCCCGACCTATCCGGCGGACTTCAAGCCGTTCACTAGCGCCGACCGGTTCAACTTCGCGCCGTACAATTACCTGCTGACCCCGTCCGAGCGCTATGGCGGCTTCCTCAACTTCAAGCAGGCGCTGGGCGACAGCGTGAACATGCGGGTGAAGCTGCTGTACAACCACCGCTATTCGCGCACCCAGGCGGCATTCCTGCCGCTGTTCGTGGGGCCGGACGCGGGCAACGGCAATCTGCTCGATACCATCGCGATCGATGCGACCAACCCGTACAACCCGTTCGGCGTGACGCTGTCGGGCGCGAACGGGAACTACTCCTATGTCGCGCGGCGGCTGGTCGAGGCCGGGCAGCGGGTGTTCACCCAGAAGGTCGATACCATGTCCGCCACGCTGACCTTCGACGGCTCGTTCGATGTGATGGGCCGCAAATGGTATTGGGACGTGAACGGCGTCTACGGTATCAACGATGCCAAGCAGCTGTTCACCGGCAACGTCAACGCGGCCAGGCTGGCGCAGGCGCTGGGGCCGGTATCGGCCTGCACCGGGGCGTGCGTGCCGTTCAACCTGTTCGGCGGGCTGGGCTCGATCACTCCGGCGATGCTGGGCTTTGTCGGCTTCGACGAGCATGACCGCAGCTCGCAGAAGCTGTGGGATACCACGGCCAACCTGTCGGGCACGCTGTTCGACCTGCCGGCCGGCCCGGTGGGCGTGGCGATCGGCTATGAGCATCGCGACCAGTTTGCCAGCTATGATCCCGATGCGGTGATCGTCGCGGGGCTCGGCGCCGACGTGCCGACCAGCCCGGCGCGCGGCGGCTTCAACGTCGACGAAGTCTATGGCGAGCTGCGCGTGCCGATCCTGGCCAACACGCCGTTCTTCCAGAAGCTGGAGCTGGACGGCGCGGTGCGGCACTCCAACTATTCGACGTTCGGCAGCAACACGACCTTCACTGCCTCCGGGCTGTGGAAGCCGGTGGCCGACCTGCTGCTGCGCGGCGGCTATGCCGAAAGCCTGCGCGCGCCGAGCATCGGCGAGCTCTATGCCGGGCTGTCGCGCACCGATGCGACGATCGACGATCCGTGCACCAGCGCGGCCGGCGGCGCCTTCAGCAGCAACGCGACGGTTCGGGCGAACTGCATCGCCAACGGCGTGCCGGCGAACGGCAGCTACAACGAGCCGACGGGCGGGCAGCTCGGCATCTTCTCGCAGGGCAATGCCGCGCTGAAGCCCGAGACGTCGAAGACCTGGACCGCCGGCGGCGTCTACAGCCCGAGCTGGGCCAAGGGCTTTGCCAGCGCGCTGAGCTTCGAGGCCAATTACTACAATATCCAGCTGAACAACGCGATCGACTCGGTGCCGGCGACGCTGACGCTGCGGCGCTGCGCGTTCAATGCCGATCCGATCAGCTGTGCGGCGATCAGGCGCACCGCCAGCGGGACGATCTCCGGGATCAGCGGGCGGCTGCTCAACCTGAACGGGATCAAGACCGACGGGCTGGACGGCACCTTCACCTTCCGCAGCCGCAAGATCGGCGAGGGGACGATCGGGGTGAACGCCAACGCCGCCTATCTGCTGCGCTACGACGTGGCGCCGCCGGCCGATCTCAACGCGCCGCCGCTGCGCTTCGCCGGTACCGAGCGCGGCAGCCCGGACCAGGCCTATCCGCGCTTCAAGGGCAATGCGACGCTTGACTGGTCGACGCCGGGCTACGGCATCTCGTTTACCGCCCGCTACATCAGCGGCGTGGACGAGCGCGACGGCGTGCACCGGATGGGCGCGGTGTTCTATGGCGACTTCCAGGCCTATTTCTCGCCGGCCTGGATGAACAACCGCACGCGGCTGACGGTGGGCGTGAACAACCTGTTCGATCGCGCGCCGCCGCCGTGCTTCACCTGCGACAGCGCGAACTTCGATCCTTCGACCTACGATCTGCCGGGGCAGTTCGGCTACGTTCGCCTGTCGTTCGGGTTCTGAGGAGGGGGGAAGGGCCGGGCGTGTGCCTGGCCCTTCTTCGCGGCCGGGATGGGGTATCTGGACTTCGGACAGGGGCCGTCCGCGTAGGCCGTGACCTCATGAACGGCCGCCTTCGACAGCGCGGCTGAATGTCTGAATGTGGTGGCTAGCTGCCGTTCACGGCATCCGCATGATGACTGTGCGGACGATCGACTCGCCGTCTGAACTGGCGTCCAAAACCTCGCTCGGGCTTAACCCTTCAAGTGCCGGAATGCTTGTCTTGAACCATAGGGCACTCTGAGTCCCCAACACGGCAGCCGCAACGCTTTGAATGTCATCACTGGTAGAGCCGTATGCGCTCGCAAACCCTCGCCAAGCGAGGTCGCCCGGATACTCTGAGAGAAGAACTGACATCGTCACACTCGGATAGCTACGTTGAAACGCGAATGGCCGCAATTGGGCGGGAGCGCCAGTGCGGAATCTCGCATTCTGGTGGATTGCGGACATTCAGCTTTCGAGCCTATCTGACACGATGACAGATAAGGCATCGTTCGTGCGTAACGCCAGACGGCTCCGCTGGATGATCATAGGCTTCGTCGCGGTCCTATTTATATCGACCTTCGTTTATCCGCCCGCGATGATCATAGCCTACGCATCGCTGCCGGTGTTGCTTATAATTCTACTGCGATTGCGGTGCTGGAACTGCGGTGAGCAACTGATGAAAAACGGTGGTGTCCACATCGAGATGTGCAGAACGGGTCGCTTCAAGATGGATATGTGTCGGCACAAAACCTGTGGTGCATCTCTTCATTGAACGTCCGCAACTGGGCGGCAGCCGCCGGTGCGGAATTTCGGATTCTGGTGGGTAGCTGCCGGCCGGCTTCCTGGCGGCGAGCATCAGTTCATGCGATTAGGTTGCTATGGGCATCTTGCATAAATCGGCCGCTTCAATTGGCTTCTATGGTGACGATCTCGACCCGGCAGAGATTACGGCGGCGTTGGGTGCCGAACCTACCGTTGGCGTAAGCAAGGGCGGCCAGTGGAAAACGAAGTCAGGAGCGGTGAAAACAGCAGTGAGCGGATCGTGGCGGATCGTAGCCGAGCGGTGTGAGCCGGGTGATCTGGACGGTCAAATCAACCTCTTGCTCGACGGCTTGTCGAACGACCTTGTGGCATGGCGATCTTTCTCAGAGCGACACCGGGGCCGGGCATTCTGTGGGTTGTTCCTCGACAGCGGTAACGAAGGTCTGACGTTGCGGTCTGAGACGCTGTTGCGCTTAGGCGAGCGCGGGTTGTTGATTGATCTCGACATCTACGGCTTGGATCAGCCTGACTAAAAGACTGCTACTGGGGCGGAAATTGCCCTACCGTCGCAGGCCACGGTAAAAGAGAAAAGCTGCCGCAACGAGGCCCGCGACAACGAACGCCCAAAAAGAAGATGGGTTCGTTTTTGCGCGTGATGCCGTCGCCGTCAGCCGATGCCGCCCCAAGGATCAAGGCCCGGCCAGTAGCGAGCAGTGCGACGCATCCAATGAACAAGGGGGCTATCGTCATGCCTTGTTCTAAGACGACTATCGGGGGGGCGGAAGGCCATTTCGAACGGCAACAACTGGAGCGGTTTCGGTCATCCCGAATTTGCGAGTCTACAGCCTGGTATCAAAAAAGGCCGGGATCGCTCCCGGCCTTTTCCTCTGTCTCGCCTGTGGCGGTGATCAGAACTCGGCGCGCACCCCGAACAGGATGGTGCGGCCCCAATAGTTGATCTCGCCGAAGCGGTTGGGATCGTCGTTATAGGTGTAGAGCTTGGCGCCCGAGATGTTGATCGCCTCTACGCTGAGCGACACGTTCGGCAGCAGCTTGTAGCCGATGCTGCCGTCCAGCGTGCCGAACGGCGCGGTGTAGGTCGGCGCCTGGGTGGTGCTGCCGGTGCCCGAAAGATACCGGTCGCGCCACACATAGGAGAGCCGGGTCGACAGCGGGCCCTTCTCGTAGAAGCCGACGATGTTGAAGCTGTTCTTCGACAGGCCGATCAGCTGGTCGACGATCGGCCGCGCGCCGGCGGTGTAGTTCGCCTTGACCGAGGTGTGGGTGTAGCTCGCCTGCATGCCGAGGCCGTCGAACGGCGCGGGGAGGAAGGTGAACACCTGGTTGTACCCTGCCTCGACGCCGTAGACCTTGGCATTGCCGCCATTGACCTGGGTGGAGAGCAGCACCGTGCCGCGGCCCGGAATGTCGATATTGACGTTCTGCGCGGTGATATAGTCGTCCATCGCCTTGTAGAACACCGCGCCGGTGAGCGCGCCGCGCGGGTTGAAATACCATTCCAGCGCCCCGTCGAACTGCGTGGCGAGGAAGGGGAGGAGCTGCGGGTTGCCGCCGCTCGCGGTGGGCGCGTCGGTCGACAGGGTGATGCGCGGGGCGCTGTCGGTCACGTTCGGGCGGGTCAGCACCCGGCTCGCGGCGAAGCGGGCGATCAGCGTGCGGGTCAGCTCGGCCTTCAGGTTGAAGCTGGGCAGCCAGTCGTTGAACGTCTTCGGGAAGGCGGCGGGCGTGATGACGCTCCCGGTGCGCAGGAAGCCGGTCGCGTTCTGGTCGGTATGGACATAGCGGATGCCGACATTGCCGAGGATGTCGACGCCGCCGAGCATCGTGCCGTAATCGAGCCGGGCATAGGCCGATGCGGTTTTCTCGGTCGTCTTGAACGATGCGGCCTGGTCGCTCGGCGTCAGCGGCGCGTTGGCGACGGCATCGGTGAAGAAGGCCTTGTAATAGGCCGAGGTCACCGGCGCGAGCCAGGTGCGGGGCGTGTTGCCGTCGACGTTCTTCAGGAAGTCGTCATAGGGCAGCGGCTGATAGGCGCCCGCGCCCAGCGAGCTGAGCGGCGTGCCGGCGGGCGGGTTCACGGTGAAGTCGCGGCGCCAATAGTCGCGCTTGCGCCAGTGATATTCGGCGCCCACCGCCACCTTGCGGAGGAAGCCGCCGACATCATAGGCGGCATCGAGACGGGCGAACTTGTCCCAGTCCTTGCTGTTCTTCGGCGCGATGTTGAAGGTGTAGAGCTGGTAGTTGGCGGGATTGTTGACGTCCACCGGGGTGGTGATCGTCGGCATCACCTTGTAGCCGCCCGAGGCGTCATAGGTGAGCGGGGCGAAGAACATGGCGCGGCTGCGCACCGTGCCTTCGGCGTTGCTCGGGTGGAAGCTGTGCGCCGACGACCAGTTGAGATTGGCGGTGACGTAGAAGCGATCATGGTTCCAGGTCTGCTTGAGGCCGATGGTCAGCAGGTCGTGGCGGTTGAGGCTGTATTCGCGGCTGGCCATGAAGCGGACGTCGTTGATCGTCGCGCCCACCACGGTGTTGCCCTGCAGCTTGATCGAGCCGGGGACGATGACCGGGGTGTGGCCGGCGACGCTGGTGTCGTCCGGGTAGATGTCGAGGCCGAACTCGTCATAGGCGACGTCGAGCCGGGTCGCGAGCACGTCGAGCGTGGTCTCGAGCTCGGGCGTCGGGCGCCACTGGGCGGAGACCATGCCCGAGATGCGCTTGCGGTCCTCGGTCTCGATCGTCGGTCGGGTGCGGGTGGGGGTGTAGAGGCCCGCCTGCAGGCCGCCCTGTGCCGCCTTGGTGAACTTGTCCTTGTTCCAGCCGAAGTTCATGAAGCGATCGTTGCGGACTTCCTTGCCCCAGTACTGCGCGCCGACGAGCAGGCCGAAGGTGTCGCCGAAGGTGTGGCTGCCGATCAGCGTGGCGTTGGGCTTCACCTTCTTGGTCTGCGACGTGTAGGTGCCGCGCAGATTGGCGGTGACCTTGTTGCCGACGTCGAACGGGCGGAAGGTGCGCACGTCGATATTGCCGCCCAGCGCGCCCTCGGTCATGTCCGAGGTGGGGGTCTTCACCACGTCGATATTGGCGACGAACTCGGCGGGCAGCATCTCGAAGCGGAACTGGCGACCATTGGCGCCGCCATTTTCGACGAGGTCGTTGAGCGCGACCGGGCGGCCGTTGAGCAGCGTGCTCTGGAACTGCGGCCCCAGGCCGCGGACCGAGACGTACAGGCCCTCACCGCGGGGCCGGGTGATCGCGACGCCGGTGACGAGCTGGAGCGCCTCGGCGACGTTCTGGGTGGGGAACTTGCCGATATCGGTCGAGCTGATCGAATCCAGGCCATATTCGGCGCGGCGCTTCGCCTCGGTCGCGGCCGCGAGGCTGCGCGCATAGCTGCCGCGAACGACGATCTCGTCGGCGCCGGCATCGTCCTGCGGCGGGGTCGTCTGGGCATAAGCGGGGGCGAGCGTCGCCAGCGCGAGGGCGAGCGCCGAGGACGCGCGAAGCAGCGCGAACGGGGGGTGCATGATTGGATTCTCCCTGGACCCTTATTGGTCTCTGAGAGGCGCCTTAGCTGGTTGCGCGAACGTTTCGGTTTCGGTTCGCTTGCAAAGATGTGAAACCGGCAGGGGGAATTGTTGCAGTGCGGTGACGGGGTGTCGCCGTGCGTGGCGGGGGCGGTTCAGCCGCTCGATGCGTCGTCGAAGAACCCTTCGTGCAGCCCGTGGACGAGTTCCTGGACGTCTTCCACCAGGGAGCCACGGGCCGAGAGCAGCAGCAATACTCCGCAGAGCAGCAACAGGGCGGTGCGGCGGCGGCGCAGGGTGCGGGCGTCGGGCGTGTCTTGCATGGGGTCTCGCTGGCGGGGGTGGGATAACCGTAGCGGTGCGCGTGCGGGTGGCAAGCGCCGCCTGCAAACAAAAAGGGCCGGGGATCGCTCCCCGGCCCTTTCCGTTTGCTTGGTTCCCGAAGGACTCAGGCGGCGGCGACTTCCGCCGTGTCCACCTTCACGCCCGGGCCCATCGACGAGGACAGCGCGACCTTCTGGAGGTACTTGCCCTTGGCGCCGGCCGGCTTGGCCTTGACCACCGCGTCGACGAGCGCGTCGAAGTTGCGGCGCAGGTCTTCGTTCGAGAAGCTCACCTTGCCGATGCCCGAGTGGATGATGCCGGCCTTTTCGACGCGGTATTCCACCTGGCCGCCCTTGGCAGCCTTGACGGCTTCACCGACGTTCATGGTCACGGTGCCGAGCTTCGGGTTCGGCATCAGGCCCTTGGGACCCAGCACCTTACCGAGACGGCCGACCAGGCCCATCATGTCCGGGGTGGCGATGCAGCGATCGAAATCGATCTTGCCGCCCTGGATGGCTTCCATCAGGTCTTCCGCACCGACGACGTCTGCGCCGGCAGCCAGGGCTTCCTCGGCCTTGGCGCCGCGGGCGAACACGCCCACGCGCACGGTCTTGCCGGTGCCGGCCGGGAGCGTGACGACGCCGCGGACCATCTGGTCGGCGTGGCGCGGATCGACGCCCAGGTTCAGCGCGACTTCGATGGTCTCGTCGAACTTGGCGGTGGCGTGCGCCTTCACGAGGGCGATCGCCTCGTCAACGGCGTGCAGCTTCTCGGCCGGAATCGTCCATGCCTTCTGCTTCTTGGTCAGCTTGCTCATGGAATCAGCCCTCCACCACTTCGAGGCCCATCGCGCGGGCCGAACCTTCGATGATCTTGGTCGCCGCTTCGATGTCGTTGGCGTTCAGATCCTTCATCTTCGCCTGGGCGACTTCCGCGAGCTGGGCGCGCGTGATCTTGCCCGCGACAACCTTGCCCGGCTCCTTCGAACCCGACTTCAGGCCGACGGCCTTCTTCAGGAGATAGGTCGCCGGGGGCGTCTTGGTCTCGAACGAGAAGGAACGGTCCGCATAGACGGTGATGACGGTGGGAAGGGGGGTGCCCTTCTCGACGTCGCCGGTCGCGGCGTTGAACGCCTTGCAGAATTCCATGATGTTCACGCCGCGCTGACCCAGGGCAGGGCCGATCGGCGGCGAGGGGTTTGCGGCGCCGGCGGCCACCTGCAGCTTGATATAGCCGGTAATCTTCTTAGCCATGTCACTCTCTTTCAAGTCGAGCGGTACAAGCGACGGCACGAAGCCGCCTCCCGCATGGTTCCCGAGCTGTGTGCTTGGAAGCGCGCGGCCTTAGCGGAAAGGGGGGCGCGGGGCAAGGGGGTGCCGCGGTGGGGCGCGGTAGGGAAGTCAGGTTCAGGCGTTGGTGGCCGCTCCGAGACGAGGGGGCGATCCTATCAGCCTCGCGAGAGCTCGGAGTTGCGGCGCAAGGATGCCGAGTGCAAGACCGCGCGCATCAGCTTCCGAACAAGCTATTGTCTTCCGGGTCGTACCAGAGAAGTCGCGGGCAATGGATGTCGTACCAGAAGTCCGTCAGCCGCGTGTCGTGATGGTCGGTAAGGTCCTTCGGCAGGCGCTGATCTATATGTTCTATGATATAGTCATGCGGCGCGGCCCAGACGTCGGTATTCAATACCCGCCTCTCTCCATACGGTGCCGCTGCCGGCTCTTGAAAATAGATTTTGCCGCTATCTAGCAGAACGCGAATAAGGTGAAGGAATACCTCCCGGTTCTCATTGAAGGAGATCTGATAATTCTCCGGCCACAGGCCATGAATCCACCTTCCGAACGCCCCTTCGCGATCTTCTATACACTGAAGATCCTCCTGAATGAGCAAATCTAGCTCCGCAGGTGTCATTTGAAATTTTCCGCTTTTAGTAGGCCGCCTTGTGGCGGTGGGGTGTAATACGAGTCACCTGCTGATAAAATGCTCACGGCGTTAATCTTGTGTTTGTCCGGAATAATCAAAACTTGCCGCAACTGTTCCATCTTCGTTTATCTTAACCGTGCATTCCGCCCAATCGCCTCCGGTATGGGCCTTCATCAGTGCATGTAGCTCGGGAATAATATGGTGCACAGGGGTCGCTAAATCCCCTTTTAAAAGGGCCGAAACTGGCGCGCCATCTATCACGTACCCAAAAGCTTCCTCAACGCTGAAGCTGCCATCGTCAGATCCATGTCGATATTCAAACCGACATATGGCCGAGGAGGCATGATCAGGACAGCTGCCCTTCATGATACGATAAAGTTGATCAATAAGTTCTCGTTGGCTTTCCAGCGGGTTGTGCATCGAATTGATCCTATCGCTCTGAAAAGATCCGGAGATTATCATTTTAGACGCTGGCCATCGCCACGACCGAGTCTGGTTGTTAGCAGCCTCCCCAAGCCCCAAACCTCACGGCCGCAGCTCCGCCGTGTGCGCCGACTCCGCCCCGCCGATATCGCCCTCGGCTACCCATTCGCGCCACAGCAGCACCAGCGCCGCCATCACCGCGGGGCCGACGAACAGGCCGAGCAGCCCGATCGTCTCCACGCCGCCCAGGATGCCGATCAGCACCCAGACGAAGGGCAGGCGGGTGGTGCCGCCGATCAGGCTGGGGCGCAGGAAATGATCGATCACGAAGTTGAGCGCATAGCCGATCGCGCCGACGACGATCGCCGCCATCACCGCCCCCTTGGCGAGCAGCAGCAGCACCGCGAGCACCAGCACCACCGCCAGCCCGAACGGGATGATCGAGGCGAGCCCCGAGGACAGGCCGAGCAGGATCGGGTGCGGCACGCCGCCGATCGCGAACAGGATCGCCATCAGGATGCCTTGCGCCAGGCCGAGCAGCACCATGCCGTCGACCGCGCCGCGCACCGCCGCGAAGATCTGGCGGCCCAGCCGGTCGCCCGCATCGCCGAACGCGCGGGTGGCGCCGCGCTCGAGCTGGCGGACGATGTCGTCGCGATCGCGCAGCAGGAAGAACAGCACGACCAGGGTGAAGGCGAACACCACCACGCGGCGGACCAGCGTGTGGGTGAGCGCCCCCGAATGGGCGCGCCAGAGCGATTGATCGAGCCGGCCGAACTCGGCGGCGGCGGCCTCCGGCGTGGCGAGGTGGAGCGTCCACCATGCGGTGACTTCCGGGGCGCCCCAGGGCAGCCGCGCCACCCAGTCCGGCACCGGCACGCCGTTGGCGCGGGCATCGGCGATCCAGGCGGCGACGGACTGTGCCTCGACCACCGCCTGGCTGATCGCGATCGACAGCGGGATCAGCACGACCAGCAGGACGGCGAGGGTGAGCAGCGCGGCGACCAGGGTGGGGCGGCCGGGCAGGCGACCGACCAGGCGCGTGCGCAGCGGCTCGATGCCGATCGCGAGCACCCCGGCCCAGAGGATCGCCGGTACGAACGCCATGCCGATCCACAAGGCGGCGGCGGCAATGGCGGCGGCGAGCACCACGCGCGCGCGGGTCTGGGCTTTGGTGGTGTGTTGCATGCTGGTCCCCGGTGTTGGGGGGCGACAGTGGCGGGACGCGGCGATGCTGGCAAGCGGCGGTCGGAGACGGGCCGCATTGAACTAAACAAGTCCTTCATCGGTTTAGAAAATATCCGCGCGGTCAGGAGGACAGGGGCCGGCGCGGGCTAGACCATAAAATGAGAGGAACGGGCATGAAACGGATCATCATAGCCGCAGCCGCTGCTGCGCTGGCGACGACAGGCGCCGCAGCGCAGACCGGACAGAGCGGATCGCACAACCCCGTGGTCAAGGACGGTACCGCGCACCAGGTCGCCAGCCCGGCCAAGGGCCGCAGCTCCTTCACCGAGGACCAGGCCAAGGGGCGGCTGGCCAAGGCCGGCTATACCGACATCACCGATCTGAAGGGCACCGACAACGGCGCCTGGCAGGGCATGGCGATGAAGAACGGCAAGAAGCTGACCGTGACGCTCGACTACAAGGGCAACATCACCGCGCGCTAACCCCTCGATTTCTGCAGGAGAATTGCCATGAGCCGGACCATTACCCGTCTGTTCGACGATTATTCGGACGCCAAGGCCGCCGTGAACGAGCTCGAGCGGCTGGGCGTGCCGCACAGCGACCTCAGCATCGTCGCCAACAACACGCATGGCGACCATGACGTGACCGACGTCAACGCGCACGGCGACGTGACCCGCGGCGCCTCGACCGGCGCGGCGCTGGGCGGCGTCGGCGGCCTGCTCGCGGGCCTCGGCCTGCTCGCCATTCCGGGCCTGGGCCCGATCGTGGCGGCCGGCTGGCTGGCCTCGACCGCCGCGGGCGCGGCAATCGGCGGCGTCGGCGGCGCGGCGACCGGCGGCATCGTCGGTGCGCTGAAGAATGCCGGGCACAGCGAGGAAGACGCGCATGTCTATTCCGAAGGCGTGCGCCGCGGCGGCACGCTGGTGAGCGCGCGCGTCTCGGACGATCTGGCGAGCCAGGCGGAATCGGTGCTGAACCGTCGCGGTGTCGATGCCGGTACGCGCGGTGCGGCCTATCGCCAGTCGGGCTGGACCGCGTTCGACGACAAGGCCCCGGCCTATACCCGCGACGAGATCGAGCGCGAACGCAGCGCCTATCGCGAGCCGTCGGTGATGTGATCGTCACCTAGCCGAAGGGCAGAAAAGCCGGGGTGCGAGCCCCGGCTTTTTTGTGCGGATTCACCCGGTGTCGGGTTTCACGCGAATGCCTCAGGGCTTTACGGTCTGCTCATGCGATCGCCGGGTCGAGACCTCGGCCACGTGCTTCGATTGCTGCCTTAGCCAAGAAATCCTCGATGGCGGCAAGAGATGGCTGACGACATAGATTCTGGGCTTCGATGTCGGTGAGACAGTCGATCCCGTGTCCGAACTGGGCGCGCCAGAGGTGGTCGAGAACTTCGCCATGCTTCTCCCATAGCATGTCCCGGGTTGCGGGGCGTAAGGAAATTTTCCGAGCGTCCCGGCTCTCGGTGAGGGTGGTGATCGCAAGCACCTCCGCGCCTGTAAGGGCGGCCAGCCGTGCCGTTGTATCCGCCGATAGCAGATCGCAAGCGAGCTCAAAGGCAGCATCTGCGTCCCCCGCTTTCGCCAGCGCATAGGCTGGATGGGCATCGCGGATGCGCACACTGCTATGAACGAATACGTCGGGAAAGCCGACGCGCCAAGGCGTGCGCGGTGGAAGCGGCGGATTCATGGCATGGGTGTGCCATGCGGCTCGCCGTTTCCGAAGGTGGTTTGAGTGGCTTCCATTCGAACATCGCCAACAAAAAAGCCGGGGCTTCCACCCCGGCTCCTTCGTGTTCGCATGGCAGGCCGATCGGCCCGGCCTTACTTGACCCGTTCGACGTCCTCGAAACCCAGCTCCAGCGGGGTTGCGCGGCCGAAGATCGAGATCGAGACCTTCACACGGTTCTTGTCGTAATCCAGCTCTTCCACCACGCCCGAGAAGGTGGCGAAGTTGCCGCTGATCACCTTGACCGTGTCGCCGATGTCGAAATCGACCTTCAGCTTGGCCTTGGGCGCCGCGGTGGCCGCTTCTTCCTTGGTGTTGAGGATGCGGGCCGCTTCGGCCTCGCTGATCGGCTGGGGCTTGCCCGAGCTGCCGAGGAAGCCGGTCACCTTCGGCGTGTTCTTCACCAAGTGATAGACGTCGTCGTTCATCTCGAGCTTGGCGAGGACGTAGCCGGGGAAGAACTTCCGCTCGGACTGGATCTTCTTGCCGCGCCGCACTTCGGTGACGGTCTCGGTGGGGACTTCCACCGCCTCGACGAGGCGATCGAGGCCCAGGCGGGTGGCGTCGGCCAGGATCTGGTCGCGGACCTTGCCCTCGAAACCGGAATAGGCGTGGATGATGTACCAGCGCGACATGGTTCTTGGTCTTTCCTTACTGCGCGAGGCGAAGAAGTGCGTTGACGATCAGGTCGAACAGCGAATCGATGCCGAGGAAGAAGGTGCCGAGCAGCGTCGTCATGATCATCACCATCACGCCGGTCATGATCGTCTCGCGGCGCGTGGGCCAGGCGATCTTGCGGGTCTCGGTCTGGACCTGCTTCACGAATTCGACGGGGCTGGTCTTCGCCACTGGGGCTATCCTCGTGTGAAAAATGGCGCTTCGGGCATGGGTCCGCTGCCCGGTCCTTCCCAGGAACCGGTGCAATCCACCCACGCTTTTGGCTAGGGCGCTGTATCTAGAGGATCATGCCGCCCAGCGCAAGCGGTGGCGGAAAGGGGCCGAATCAGCGCTGCTTCATGCCCCGCACGCGGTGCCAGATGTAGAAGGCGACGAGCGCGACCAGCACCACGCCGATCAGCGCGTCGGCGCTGTGGAAGGCGGCCTTCATGCGCGGATCGCTGTCCCACTTTTCACCGAGGGTCATGCCGACCCAGGCGAGGCCGAAGCACCACGGCCAGCTGCCGAGGAAGGTGTAGACGTGGAACGGCACCAGCTTCATCCGCGCGACCCCGGCGGGGAAGGCGATGAACGAGCGGATCACCGGCAGCAGCCGGCCGATCAGCACCGCGATGCTGCCATAGCGCGCGAAGAAACGGTCCGCCGCATCGATCTCGCCCGGGCCGATCAGCAGATACTTGCCCCAGCGCAGCGCCAGCGGGCGCCCGCCGCGCTTGCCGATCTCATAGGCGACGATCGAGCCCAGGTTGCACCCGATCGCGCCGGCGGTGGCCGCCAGGTACAGGTCGAACCGGCCGGTGGAGACCAGATAGCCGGCGAACGGCATGATGATCTCCGACGGCAGCGGGATGCACGCGGATTCGATCGCCATCAGCAGCGCGATGCCGAGATAGCCGCCGCTCGAGATGACCCAGATGGTGAAGGTGGCGAGGACGCCCAGAATCTTTTCGACCATGGCCGCGTGGTTGGGGCAGCGGCGCGACTTTGGGAAGCCGCTTTTTTGCGCGGTGCAGCGGGACCGATGCGACTTGGCGTGCGCGGACGGGTCTGATAACCCGGAGTAAATCGAGCGGACGGAGAGGGTTGCGCCATGGGTATCGAGACGTCACGCCGGGGCTTCCTGGCCGGTTCGGGCAGCGGCGCGGTCGCGATCGGCATGGGCGCGGCGCTCCCCGCGGACGCGCAGGCCGGCCCGGCAGCGGCGGCCCCGGCCAGGCTCCAGCCGTTCGACATGGCGGACGTGACGCTGGGCGAAGGGCCGTTCCTCCACGCGCAGCGCGCCACCGAGGCCTATCTGCTGCGGCTGGAGCCCGACCGGCTGCTCCACCAGTTCCGCGTCAACGCCGGGCTCAAGCCGAAGGCACCGGCCTATGGCGGCTGGGAATCGGACCCGATCTGGTCGGACATTCACTGCCAGGGGCATACGCTGGGTCATTATCTCTCGGCCTGCGCACTCGCCTTCCGCGCTACGGCCAAGCCGGTGTATCGCACCCGCATCGACTATATCGCGACCGAGCTGGGCGCCTGCCAGGACGCGGCGAAGAGCGGCCTCGTCACCGCCTTTCCGAACGGCGCGTCGGTGGTCGCGGCGCATCTCCGCGGCGAGAAGATCACCGGCGTGCCCTGGTACACGCTGCACAAGGTCTATGCGGGCCTGCGCGACGGCGCGGTGCTGGCGGACAGCGCGCCCGCCCGCGCGACGCTGCTGCGGCTCGCCGACTGGGGCGTGGTGGCGTGCCGGCCGCTGTCCGACGCCGATTTCGAGGCGATGCTGGAGACCGAGCATGGCGGCATGAACGAGATCTATGCCGATCTCTACGCGATGACCGGCAAGGCGGACTATCGCACGCTTGCCGAGCGCTTCTCGCACAAGGCGTTGCTGACGCCGCTGGCCAAGGCGCGCGACCATCTCGACGGGCTCCACGCCAATACCCAGGTGCCGAAGGTGGTGGGCTTCCACCGCGTCTACGAGACGACCGGCGACGCCGCCTATCGCGACGCCGCCGCCTTCTTCTGGAAGACCGTGGCGGAGACGCGCTCGTTCGCGACCGGCGGGCACGGCGAGAACGAGCATTTCTTCGCGATGGCCGATTTCGAGAAGAACGTCTTCTCGGCCAAGGGATCGGAGACCTGCTGCCAGCACAACATGCTGAAGCTGACGCGGAGCCTGTTCCTCCACGAGCCGCGCCCCGAATATGCCGAATATTACGAGCGGACGCTGTTCAACGGCATCCTCGCCTCGCAGGACCCGGACAGCGGCATGGCGACCTATTTCCAGGGCGCGCGGCCCGGCTACATGAAGCTGTACCACACGCCCGAGCACAGTTTCTGGTGCTGCACCGGCACGGGCATGGAAAACCATGTGAAGTACCGCGATTCGATCTACTTCCACGATGATCGCGCGCTGTATGTGAACCTGTTCCTGCCCTCGACGGTGCGCTGGCGCGAGAAGGGCGCGGAACTGGTGCAGGAAACCCGTTTCCCCGAGGTGCCGGGCACGACGCTGCGCTGGAAGCTGGAAAGGCCCACCGAGCTCACGCTGAGCCTGCGCCATCCGCGCTGGAGCCGTACCGCCACCGTGCGGGTGAACGGCAAGCCGGCGGCGCGATCGGCGGCGCCGGGCAGCCGGATCGAACTGGCCCGCAGCTGGCGCGACGGCGACACCGTGGAGCTGCAGCTGGTGATGGAAGTCGGCTTCGAGAGCGCCCCGGCCGCGCCGGACGTGGTCGCCTTCACCTACGGCCCGCTGGTGCTGGCCGGCGCGCTGGGCCGCCAGGGACTGGCGCCGGGGGCGGATATCGTCGTCAACGAGCGCGAGTACGGCCGCTACAACGACACGCCGGTGCAGGTGCCGGTGCTGGCGGGCGACCCCGGCACGCTGGCCGCGGCGATCCGGCCGGGCGCCAAGCCGCTGGAGTTCACGCTGGCGGCGGCCGACGGCGCGCCGGTGCGGCTGATCCCCTATCACCGCATCGCGCACGAGCGCTACGCGACCTATTGGAAGCTGGCGCCGGCGCGGGCCTGATCTACGCGATTGGGGTCGGCTCGGCGGTCAGTGCCTGCGCCTGCGCCTGGTGCGCGGCGTCGGCCTTGTCGATCAGCTGGAGCAGGGCATCGAAATCGGGCGTGTCGTCGATGCGGTAGCAGCGGGCGAGGCTCGCCCCATACCGCTCGATGTCGCGTTGGGTGAGAAGGGCTACAGCCACCACGGGTTCCCCTTCAGGCATCTTGCGACAAATCCATTTCCCAGAATTGATCTGGATCTAACGTTCGCTTCATCGAAAGTTTCCAGCATCTTGTCACGCGCAGTGCAGGGATCTGCGATGCGCGCCGGCCGGACGACGAGGCAAGCCGATCGCGACGAGGGCCGCTGTTTCGGCGGCGAGCGGAGCGCCGCGCGACCCCGTTGCGCCGGCCCGGCTTTCGGGCGAGGGAGGGGGGCCGGGCAAGAGGAGGCAGCATGGCGCGAACGGGAGCGAAAAAGACCTACTCCGCTCCGGCGATCGAGAAGGCGTTCGAAATCATCGAGCTGCTCGCCGGACGGCCCGAGGGGGCGCTGGTCAGCGAAATGGCGGCCGATCTCGGGCGATCGGTGGGCGAGCTGTTCCGCATCGTCGTGGTGATGGAGCAGCTCGGCTATCTGCGCCGCTCGGAGGCGACCGATCGCTATGCGGTGGCGTACAAGCTGCTCGACGTCGCGCTCCGCGCCACCCCCTCGCAGGATCTGGTGCGCGCGGCCGGCGCGGAAATGCAGATGCTGGCGCGCGACACGGTGCAATCCTGCCACCTGGTGGTCGCCAGCCACGGCCACGGCCTGGTGGTGGCGCGCGAGGAATCGCCGGCGACCCGGGGCTTCGCGCTGAAGGTGGGTGCGCATATCGATCTGGTGCGCAGCTGCTCCGGCCAGGTGCTGCTGGCCTTCTCGCATCCCGACCTCGCCGACCGGATGGTGCGCGCCGCCGAAGCGGAGCAGGGCGTGGCCATGGACCGCGCCTGGCTGGCCGAGCGGCTGGCGGCGGTGCAGCGCCAGGGGCATGACAGCCGCGAGAGCCCGGTGACCTTCGGCGTGACGGACATCAGCTTCCCGGTGTTCGGCTTCGACCGCCGGATCGTCGCGGCGCTGACGATCCCGTTCCTCGCGCTGATCGACGGCTCGCAGGTGATGGACCTGGAGGCGGTGCGCGAAAAGCTGCGCGCGGCCTGCGCCCGCATCTCCGACCGGCTGGGCTACCAGCCCGGATAAGGCGGCGCGCCGCCCTCCCGCGCGCTTGCAGTGATGGGAGGCACTGGATACGGTATACGCAATCGGCGGCTGGCGTGTTCGGTCTGCCGCCTGTTTCCGTCTGCGCCTTCAATCCGGGACCCGATCATGAGCGAACGCTTCTCCGATCCTTCGCGCCGCACCGTCCTTGCGCTCGCCGCCGCGGCGCCGCTCCTGCCCCGGGCGGTGCGCGCCGCCGCCCCCGCCGATCCGCTGCCGCCCGCCGCGCCGGGACTGGCCCCCCGCGAGCTGCTGCCGTTCGACACCGGCTGGCGGTTCGCGCTGGGGCACGGCAGCGATCCGGCCAAGGACTTCGGCTTCGGCATGGGGCAGGACGATTTCGCCAAGACCGGCGAGTTCAAGCTGGCCAGGACCGGCTTCGACGACACCGACTGGCGCGCGCTGGACCTGCCGCACGACTGGGCGGTGGAGCTGCCCTTCGTCCATGACGATCGCGGCGACGGCGATGCCAACAACCGGGGGCATGGCTACAAGCCGCTCGGCCGGCGCTATCCGGAGACGAGCATCGGCTGGTATCGGCGCAGCTTCGACATGCCCGAAAGCGATCGCGGCCGCCGCGTCTGGATCGAGTTCGACGGCGCGATGCGCGACGCGATCCTGTGGGTGAACGGGTGTTACATCGGCCGCCATAATGACGGCTACACCTCGTTCCGTTTCGACCTGACCGACTTCCTCCATTATGGCGGCGCGAACGTGATCGTGGTGCGGGTCGATGCCTCGCTGGGCGACGGCTGGTTCTACGAGGGGGCGGGGCTCTACCGCCATGTCTGGCTGGCCAAGCACGACGCGCTGCACTTCGGCCGATGGGAAAGCGTCGTCCGGGCGACGCCGCAGGGGCAGGGCGCGACGCTCGACCTGGCGACGGTGATCGCCAATGACGGCGACGCGGCCCGGCAAGCGGCGGTGGAGTGGACCATCACCGATGCGGCGGGCACGGTGGTCGCGCGGGCATCGGCACCGGCGGTGGCCGTGGCGGCGGGCGGCACGGCAGAGAGCGCGGTTCGCGCGACGCTGCCCGAGGCGCGGCGCTGGTCGGTGGAGACGCCGGTGCTCTACACCGCCACCGCGCGGCTGGCGGCGGGCGGTGCGGTGCGCGATGCCGACCGGGTGACCTTCGGCGTGCGCAGCTTCCGCTTCGATGCGGATCGCGGCTTCTTCCTCAACGACGTGTCGATGAAGCTGCAGGGCACCTGCAACCACCAGGACCATGCCGGCGTCGGCGCGGCGCTGCCCGACGCGATCCAGCGCTACCGGCTGAATGTGCTGCGCGAGATGGGCTGCAACGCGGTGCGCACCACCCACAACATGCCGACGCCCGAATGGGTGGAGGCGTGCGACCGCGCCGGCGTGCTGGTGATGTGCGAGACGCGGCAGATGAGCGCCAACCCCGAGGCGATGGCGCAGCTGGAGGTGATGGTGAAGCGCTTCCGCAACTCCCCCGCGGTGATCCTCTGGTCGATCGGCAACGAGGAAAACCAGCTGCAGGGCAAGATGGCCGAGCAGGGCAAGCCGATCGGCGCCGCGATGGTGCGGCGCTGCCATGCGCTCGATCCGACCCGGCCCGTCTCCGCCGCGGTCAACGGCAACAACGAGCAGGGGGTGAGCGACGCGCTCGACATCATCGGCTTCAACTATCACCAGAATTTCCCGGAAGCCTTCCACGCCAAGCATCCGACGCGGTCGATCTTCGGCTCCGAAACGTCGAGCGCGATCGCGACGCGCGGCGAATATGCCAGCGATCCCGCGCGCAACACCGTCAACAGCTATGACGGGGTGGTGCCCTGGGGGAACTCGGTGGAGGAATGGTGGAAGCTCTATGGCGGCAAGCCCTGGTCGGCGGGCGGCTTCGCCTGGACCGGCTTCGACTATCGCGGCGAGCCGACGCCCTATGGCTGGCCGTCGATCAGCTCGCAGTTCGGCATCGTCGACATGTGCGGCTTCCCCAAGGACAGCTATTATTACTACCGCGCCTGGTGGCGGTCCGAGCCGTCGCTCCACGTCTTCCCGCACTGGAACTGGGAAGGCCGCGAGGGCGAGACGGTGTCGGTGTGGGTCTATTCGAACTGCGACACGGTGGAGCTGGTGGTCAACGGGCGCAGCCTGGGCACGCAATCGGTGCCGCCGCTCGGCCATCTGGAATGGAAGGTGCCGTACCAGCCGGGCTTTATCGAGGCGCGCGGGCGCAAGGGCGGGCGGCTGCTGACCGAGCGGCGCGAGACCACCGGCCCCGGCCGGACGATCCGGCTGACCGCCGATCGCACCGAGATCCGGGGCGACGGCCGCGACGTGGCGATGCTCAAGGCCGAGCTGCTCGACGCGCGCGGCCGGCCGGTGCCGACGGCGATGGACAAGCTCGCCTTCACGATTGCCGGGCCCGGCGCGATCATCGGGGTGGGCAACGGCGACCCGAACTGCCTGGAAAGCGACAAGGAACCGCGCCGCTCGCTGTTCAACGGGCTGGCGCAGGTGATCGTGCAGTCGACCGGGCGGCCGGGGACGATCACCGTCGCCGCGGTGGCCGAGGGGCCGCGCGCCGATCCGCTGCTGGCGGGACGGGTGACGCTGCGCGCCGCACGCTGAGCGATCGGCGGCATAGACAAGCGAATGTCATTCCGGCGAAAGCCGGAATCCATTGGGGTCTCCGTATCGGCTCTTGCTGGCAGCGATAGGCGAATGGATCCCGGCTTTCGCCGGGGTGACATGTTTGGGGAAGTGCCGGTTCTTCTCCCGCCGGTTCGGCATCAGCCTCCCGCCGGTTCCAGCCGGAGCAGCAGCACGTCGTTGGTCTGGAGCGGCACCGGCACGGTCAGCGTGCCGCTCTTCGGCACGGTCACCGTCTCGTCGCGCTCGGGCAGGTCGCGGGTCAGCTGCTGGAGCTGGGCGACCTGCGCATCGCTCAGCGTCTTCGGCATGGCGAGGTCGATATAGGCCGAGAAGGCGTCGTTGTGGCGATAGCCGGTGCGGAACAGGCGGAGCTTGTAGGTGCCCGGGCGCAGATGGGCGAGCTGCACCGCGGCGGGCGCCTCGGCCTTGGCGGGGACCAGCTTGCTGTAGAAGGAGCGGTTGCTCACCGGCTGTTCGGGCTGGTGCCAGTCCCACAGCACGACCGACAGCTTCGCGCCGTCGACCGAAGCGATGCTGTACGCGTCGCCGGTAGGCACTTCGCGGCCCTGCAGCGCGTTCAGATATTTGTAGGCGAACCAGGCGGGCTTGCGGATGCCCTGCGGGTTCATCAGGCCGAAGCCGCCCTCGAACGGCGCGGTGGGCGGGCCCGGCTCCTCGAACAGGTCGCTGAACGTCCAGTAGCTCATGCCCTGGACGACGCCCTGCACGCCCTTCAGCTTGGTGAGGATATAGGCCGCGCTGACATAGGAATCATGGACGAGGTCGCGCGGGGTGTAGCTGGTGCTCCACTCGGTGAAATAGAGCGGCAGCCTGGGGAAGGGCGAGGCGGCGATCTCCCGGCGCACCTTGCGCACGTCGCCGATGATCGCGTCCGCCGAGGGGGACAGCTTGGTATCCTGCTTGCCCTGTTCGTCGAGGAAGCCGCCGTCGACGCCGTAGGTATGCGTCGTGACGAAATCGACCGGCGTGCCGCGCTTGTGCATGTCGGCCAGGAACTCGGGTACCCAGGCCGCGCCTGCGGTGGAGGGGCCGCCCACCTGCAGCGTGGGGTCCACCGCCTTGATGGCGCGGGCGCTGGCGTCGTAGAGGTCGAAATAGGCCTTCTGGTCGGCCTTTTCCCAGAAGCCGTCGAGATTGGGCTCGTTCCACACCTCGAAGAACCAGCTGCGCACTTCCTCGCGGCCATAGCGCTGCTGCGCGTGGCGGACGAAGGCGGTGAGCAGATCGCGCCACGCGCCCAGTTCGGGGTGCGAGGTGTTGCCCTTCCAGTAGAAGATCGAACTGTCCGAGGTCTTCAGCGCCTCGGGCGTGAAGCCCAGTTCGACGAACGGCTTCACGCCCCGCGCGAGCAGCTTGTCGTACAGCGCGTCGATGCCGGTCCAGTCATAGACGAGCTTGCCGTTCTCGCGCTTCACCGTGCCGAGCACGTCGTGGAACAGCGCGTGGAAGCGGACATAGCGGAAGCCGAGCTCGTCGCGCGCGGTCTTCAGCTGCGCCAGGGAGTCGTCGCGCCGCAGCGTGCCGGGATAGTCCGAGCCGATCGACAGGTCGAAGAACCGATCGACCGGCGCCTTGGCGGTGGCGACATCGACGCGGACGGTGCGGGCGGGCGCCTGGGCAAGGGCCTGCACGGGCGCGAGCCCGAGCAGCAGGCCGCCGAGCGCGAGCGGCAAAACGTTCTTGTTCAAGACATCTTCTCCCGGTGTTGGTGTCGGTGCGGCGCCGGCGGGTTCATGCGGCGTCCGCCCGGCACGTCCTTTCGACGAAATGATCATGCGCCGGCAGCCGCGGCAATGCCGCCTCCAGCGCCGCGCGGCGTTGCTCGAACAGCCGGGCGAGTGCGTCGAGCGGCGGCCGGTCGGCAGTCGGCTCATGGCCGCGCGGGATCCGCCCCTGACCCAACAGCACCGCCACCCAGCTCGTCTCGGCGTGCGATTCACGGCCGTAGAGCGGCAGCCTGCCGATTGCGTCCCACAGCGCCAGCTTGTGGGCGAGGGTATCGGGCAGCGCCATCGCCGCCATGTCGCGCCAGAAGGGCTCGGGGCGGCGGCTGATGCAGTAATGGGCGATCAGGAAATCGCGGATCCCCTCATATTCGCCGATTGTCTCGCGATTATATTCGGCGACGATCGCGGGATCGACGGGCCCGATGTTCGGCAGCAGTTCGGCGAGGCGGACCAGGCCGGTCTGGACCAGCTGGAGGCTGGTCGATTCCAGCGGCTCCATGAAGCCAGCGGCCAGCCCGATGGCGACGACGTTGTGCGCCCAGAAACGCTCGCGCCGGCCGGTGGTGAAGCGCAAGGGGCGGGGATCGCCCAGCGCGTCGCCGTCCAGGTTGGCGGCGAGCCGCGCGGCGGCTTCGTCATCGGAGAGATAGGCGCTGCTATAGACCAGCCCGTTGCCGGTGCGGTGCTGGAGCGGGATCCGCCATTGCCAGCCCACGGCATGGGCAGTGGAGCGGGTGAAGGGCGTGAAGCGGCCGGCGCGGGTGCAGCCCTGCGCCAGCGCGCGGTCGGCGGGCAGCCAGCGCGACCAGTCGACGAACGGCGTGTCCAGCGCCTCGCCGAGCAGGCGGCTGGCGAAGCCGGTGCAGTCGATGAACAGGTCGCCTGCAATCCGCCGGTCGCCGTCGAGCAGCAGCGCGGTAAGGTCGCCCGTCTCGGCATCGCGCTCGGCGGCGACGATGCGGCCTTCGGACCGGGTAACGCCGCGCGCCTCGGCATAGCTGCGCAGCAGCTGTGCGTAGAGCCCGGCGTCGAAATGATAGGCGTAGCGATATTCGGCCGCCTCGCCGCGCAGCGCCTCGGGCGGCGCGAACCGGTCCTGGCCGGCGGCAAGGGCCGGCATCGACCAGGCGTCGATCGGGTCGGCGATGCGGCCGGCGGCACGCAGCCGCAGCCAGTGATGATGGGGGCCGATGCCTTCAATCGGTGCGCCGAAATCGCCAAAGCCGTGGAAGTGGCGATTGCCGGCCTCGCCCCAACCGACGAACTCGATGCCCAGCTTGAAGCTGCCTTGCGTCTCGGCAACGAAATCGGGCTCGTGCAGGCCGAGCAGGCGGTTGAACTCCCGGAGGATCGGGATGGTCGCCTCGCCGACGCCGATCGTGCCGATCGCATCGGATTCGACCAGGGTGATGCGGGTATCGGGTGCCGGCCGCAGCCGCGCGAACAGCGCTGCCGCCATCCAGCCTGCACTGCCGCCCCCGGCGATGATGATATGCTGCGCCACTGGTGCGTCTGTCCCCGAGCTGCCGATCGTCGGCCAGCCTAGGCAGGTTCGGCCGACAATGAAATGCGCCCCCGGAAACCTTGCGGCGGCCGGGGGCGGAGGTGGAGGAAGTTAGAAGACCGAGCGGACCAGGAAGGCGAAGCGCCGGTCCGTATCCGTCCAGCTGTAGCGCGGCTTGAGATCCGGATCGCCAACGTCGAGGAAGGTGCGCGAGTTGAGCAGGTTGGTGCCCTGCACGCCGATCTTCACATGCTTGTTGATCGAGTAGAGGATCGAAGCGTCCAGCTGCCCGTAGGATTCCGACCAGACCGGGAAGTTGATGTTCGCGGCCGAGGTCGTCAGCAGATAGTTCGAGCGCCAGTTGTACGCGGCGCGCGCCGAGATGCCGTACTTCTCGTAGATCAGGGCTGCGTTGTACGAGTATTTCGACAGGCCCTCGAGCGGCAGCTCCTTGCCCGCGCCGGTGGTCTGGTTGGAGTCGAACACGTTGATCGCCGTGTTCCTGCCGCCCGACGAATCGACGATGGTGTAGTTGCCCTGGAAGCCCAGGCCCGAAAGCGCGCCCGGCAGCATGTCGAAGAACTGCGTGTAGCTGAACTCGACGCCCTTGATCTTGCCGCTGGAGCCGTTGGTCAGCTGCGTCACGTCGAAGGTGAGCGTCTGGCCGTTGCTGGTGAACTGGCGCTCCGTGGTGCCGGCGAAGATGTAGTTGCTGATGTCCTTGTAGAAGCCGGCAACCGTGATGCTGTTCGCCCGCCCGAAATACCATTCGAGGCTGGCGTCGAACTGGTTGGAGCGGGTCGGCTTCAGGTTAGGATTGCCGGCGGTGCCCGTGAACGGCGTCAGGCGACCGTTGATGCCGGTGCCCGTCGCGACCGCCGCGTTCGGCGTGCTCGCGAAGTTGTAGCCCAGCTGCACATAGGGGTTGAGCTGCGCGAACGTCGGACGCGAGATCGCCTTGCCCGCCGCGAGGCGGAGCTGGAGATTGTCCTTCAGGAAGAAGCGCAGGTTCAGCGTCGGCAGCACGTCCGTGTACGAGTTGCTGGCGCTGGTGCGCACGCCCAGCGAGCCCTGTGCGAACGCCTGTGCCGATGCAAAGGTCGCGCAGTCGGCGGCGGTCGTCGGCTGGCCGTCGCGCGGGCCGCCGACGATCGTGGTGCCCGGAACGCAGGTGCCGCTGGGGAAGGAGGGCAGCGACGCGCCGGAGCCCACCGCCGAGATCTCGGTACGGATCACGCGGACGCCGATATTGCCGTCGAAATGGCCGATCGGGCTCGTGTCCATGCCGAAGCGGGCGACCAGATAGCCGGCATAGGTGCGCTCGGTCTGGTCGTTGACGCCGCCGCCGGACAGGCCTGAGATGCTGACGTCGCTGTTATACGGCCTCCAGCCCTTGCTCACATATTTCAGGTAGGAATCATACGCCACGGTCGGGCTGTTCTGCACGAGGCTGGCCGCCGGGAACCAGAAGCCGGCGCCCGGAGCCGCGACCTTGCCGCGGAAGAAGTTGTTGTAGCTGATCAGCTCCGACTGGCTCGGCAGGCCGCCATTCTGCGCACCGCCCGCAAAGCCGGTGGGCGGGTTGGTCGCCGCAAACCCGCTCTGGTTCAGATACACGGGCGAGCCGGGATCCCAATATTGTGCAGACAGCTCGGCCCAGTTGTAGCCGGTCTGGCGGGTGATCGCGTTGCGGTCGGTATAGCGGCCGCCCACCTTGAGCGAGCGCAGGAAGCCGCTGTCGAACTTGTATTCGACGTCGGCGCGGCCCGACCATTCATGCGCTTCATTGTCTTCGAGATGGTCCATCGCCGCGGCCCACCAATAGTCGCTCTGGTTGGTCAGCGAACCGTTCGAAGCGGTCGGCCGGATCACCAGCTTGGGATCGTCTCCGGCAAAGTTGAAGTCGAAGGTGGCCGGCGTGTTGGTCTGGGTGAACGCGGTCATGCTGCTCACCTGCGCCGTCGACTTCACATATTGCAGGTCGCCGCTGACGGTCCAGTGCGTGTCGGGCGTCCAGCGCAGGTTGCCCGAGAAGTCCTGGGTGCGCTTGCGCTGATAGCCCGAGCGGGTGTCGAGGTTGAGCTGGCGGTTGGCGATGACGCCGGAGACGAGCTCGCGGTTCGGGCCGAACTTGTACGAGGCATCGTCGGTCGGCGGGGTGCCGTTGTCGCCGATCGCATATTCGATGTCGCGCGGCGTCGCCTGGGCGATCAGCGCCTCGGCGGTGAAGGTCAGCGTGTCGCTCGGCTTCCACTGGAACGAGCCGTCGAACGCGGTGCGCTTCTGCTGCCAGTCGATCCGGCGCAGACCCATGTTGGCCGGGATGTAGACATTGGTGCCCGCAGCCAGGCCGTCCTGCGCGGTCGCCAGCGTGCCGCGGTCATAGCGGCCGTTGGAGATGCTGTCCGTGCGGTTGCCGATGTTGTTGATCGAGTAGCTGAGCAGCAGGCCCATCTCGCCGAGCGGCGTGTTCCAGCGGCCGCTGGCAAGCCCGTTGCCCGACCAATAGGCCTTCTTGCGCAGATCGGCATAGTTGACGTCGCCCGAGAGCGCGAAGACATAGCCCGGCGCATCGAACGGCTTGCGGGTGCGCAGGTTGACGATGCCGCCGATGCCGCCTTCGACCAGGTCGGCCGAGGGGTTCTTGAACACGTCGACGCCGACCAGCAGGTCCGACGACACGTCCTCGAACGACAGGCCGCGGCCGTTGTTCGCCGAGAAGACGTCGCGGCCGTTCAGCTCCGAACGGACCCAGGACAGGCCGCGGACGAAGACGCCGCCGCCTTCGGACGACAGGCGCGCCGGGTCGCGATTCTCGTTGGTGCGCTGGAGCGTGATGCCCGGCACGCGCTGCAGCGCTTCGGAGACCGAGCGGTCGGGCAGGGCGCCGATGTCCTGCGCGGTGATCGAATCGACGACCTGTTCGGCGTCGCGCTTGCGGTTGCGCGCGCTCTGCAGCGAGGCGCGGATGCCGGTGACGACGATGTCCTGGGTGGCGTCGGCCTGTGCGTCGTCGGTCTGGGTCGCGGTTTCGCTGCCCTGCGGCGCGGCTGCGGCGGTCTGCGCGAGCGCAGCGCCCGGCAGGCTCAGCAGTGACAACGTTGCCAGCGAAGCGCCGGCGCGCAGCCATGCGGTGATCGACGACTCATGCGAAGATGATGTGAAGCGGTTGGTCACTAGTCCCCTCCCTCGGCGCGGTGCGCTCGGTGCAGATGATAAAGCCGGGGCGCTTCATCAAAGGGCGGCCACACGGCGGTGCCGGTGTGATCCCGGGCATCCGATGTTTGCGCTACCATCGCATCCGATTTATCGCAACAATTATGTGAAACTATGGTTCACGAATAAAACCTGGTTAGCGTTAACAGGTCAATTTGGCGCAAAGTCAGTGCTTTAACGATTTCGGTGCAACGCTGCGGTGATGGCGCGGGCCGCCACGGGTGCCATGCGGGCATAGCCGGCGGCGAGCGGATGGACGCCGTCGCGCGTAAAGGACGCGCCCATAAGCCCGGCCGCATCCGCGAGCGCCGCGTCATAATCGGCAAAGGCGAAGCCGCGGCGCGCCGCCAGCGCGCGGAGGCGGGTGTTGATCGCCCGCAGTTCCTCGGGCTTGCGTTCCTGCACCACCGACCGGGCGGCCTCGGTATAGTTGTTCACCGGCAGGATCGCGCACAGCACCACGGCGATGTCATGGGCGCTGGCGATGTCCGCCATCGCCTCGATATTGGCGACGATCGATTCGGGGCTCTCGACCTGGAGGAAGCCGGTCACGTCGTTCACCCCGGCGAGGATGACGACGGCGCGGGGGTGGAGCGCCACCACGTCCTGCTCGAAGCGCACCAGCATCTGGGCGGTCACCTGGCTGCCGATGCCGCGGTTGACGTACGGCTTGCCCGGAAAGCTCTTCGCCAGGTCCCAGCCGTCCGTGATCGAGTCGCCGAGGAAAACGACGCGGTCCTCGCCCTTTTTCGGCGGCGGCAGCGCGGCATTGGCGGCGGCGTAGAGATAGCGCTCGCCGAAATCCTGCATCATGCTGGGGACCAGCTTGGCGCGGAACGGCCCGAGCCAGCGACCCCAGTCGCGCGAATCGTCGATCGTGCGCCGCTCCGGGCTGGAGCGGTAGGCCGGGTCTGGCTCGGCGGCGGCGGTGAGCAGCAGTGCGGCCGCGATAAGGCCGGCGGCGGCGCGCAGGCGCGTGCGGTGCTGGGGCATGGTCGTTCTCCCGGGGATCGCCATGCCTATCGCAGCGGCAATTCATCGATGAAAGCGGTTTTCCGCGCTGGAAGCCTGCCTGGTTCGATGCCGACGCCTGGTTGCCAGCAGGCGACGGCGGTACGCTTTACAGCCTAGACTCGGGACCTCCCCCGGGCGGGCCGAAGCGAAGGTCGACCCGCCGCTACGCGATCCGCGCCCCTCACGACCACCAGCCGGGGTTGGCGTGCGGCACGGCGATCTCCACCATGCCGAGGCGTACCAGCGGCACGAGCCCTTGGGTGATCATCCCGTACAGCGTGACGGGGAGCCGGATCGAGGCGCCGGCATCGCTCGGCTGCATCCCGCCGTGCCACCCGACGAGCGTCTCGACCAACTTCTGCTGGAAATCCGCGGCGGAAATCGCGCCGACGGACAGGGCGGGCGGGATCGACACGGTGTTCTGGGCAAGGAAAATCCAGTTGCCGCTCCGGATGGTCTCGTCTCGATCCCCCTGTGCCAGGGTGAACCAGTAGGCGCCGCCGACTTCGAACTGGATTTGCCGGACGGTCAGCCCGGCCAGCGACGTCTGGGCCAGGAACGGGGCGAGGAAGGCGTCGATCGCCGCGGACAGGTTCGGCGCATCCCCGCCGACCGCGAACGGCTGCGATGGCAGGTCTAGCAAGGGCAGGACCGGATCCTTGGCGGTCACCTCGGGCGTGCAATAGACGAAGGCGCGGTTGACGGCGGTTCCGGCGGGCATGCCCGGGGGAACCAGATTGGCGTTGCGGGTCACGCTTGCCTTGACGTGCGCGCTCTGGGCGGCGGTCGTCGGCAGGTCGGCGAAGGTGAAGGTAAGCGGCGCGCCCTGCGCGGGCTTGCCCTGGGGCAGGTAGGTCGCGGTACGCCCGCTTCCGGTCGGTGTCGTGAAGCCGGCGATTTGCGGCCAGGGCGGCAGCGCGATGCCGATGGGCATGCGCGCCACGACGAGGTTCGGCCATTGGCTGAAATCCACGGTATAGGCCCAGGTGGCGCGGTCGACCGGCGGCAACGGGTCCCCGTAGGATCCGCGCGCGGTAGGCGGGACCAGCGCCGGGTTGATCCAGCTGGCCCAGCGCAGCACGGCACCGGCGATCAGCGTATCGAGACGCTCCAGCGCCTTGCGCGCCACCTTCGCATCGCCGCCGGAGAAGGCCGCGGCCGGAACCGCCGCCAGATAGGGTTCGATTTGCGGATATTCGAAGCTGAAGCGCGCCAGCGCCTCGAACAGGTCCGCAGGATCGGGCCGCGGCGGATCGTCGCCGGCGACGGCTTCGGCCAAGCGTGCCGCCGCGCGCGCCGCCGGTGCCGCCGGGGAGTCGTTGAGCATCAGCGACAGCAACAGCGAATCCTGCGCGGCCTGCGGCGTCGCCACCGTGCAGCGGTACGACCAGGTCAGCGCATCGGCGAGCGTCGCCGGGGCCGCTGGCAGTACCGCGCCCTGTGCGCTGATCGCCGGCATCGGCGGAAAGACCCGCAGCGGCAACGGAATGGCGTTGCGGCCGAGTGGAATGCTGAGCGGCCGAGTAGCCGCCGGCCGCTGTGGCAGGAAATCCGGAACGATGAAACTCAGCCACGAAGACGGCTCATAGCCGAACAGCTTGCCGGCCGGATCGAAATCATGCTCGAGGAACGCCGCTTCGTAGGTAAGCGGCGTGTCCAGCCACGCGCGGGCGTCTGCCTGCCGGGAGGAAACCAGGTAGACGAGGTTCGACGTCCCGGTTTTCAGCACGATGCTGGCCGGCGACAGGCTGAACGGCTGTCCGCCGCTCGCGCCCTGGAGTCCGGGACCGGCGGGATGCCCGTAGAGGTTGGGCGGCGCCGACGGCTCGTCCACGCCGGCGAGCGCGATCTCCGTGGGGACGTCGACGATCGCGGAAAGGGCATAGGCGCTGCTGAGATTGTTCAGCAGTGCCTGGCGGAAGCGTTCGATGGCCCCGGCGTCCGACGGCGTCTGGCCGGGAACCAGCAGGACCGGCGCCAAGGTGGACGCGATCACGCCCGCGAGCGTCTGCTTGTGATCGGCGATCGAGGCATAGCGGTCCGGATCAAGCGTGGCGATCGCCGCGCCCATTTCCGGCGTGAACAACGCCTCCATCGCGGCGAGGAAGGCAAAGGCCCACGCGGTCATGTCGATGTCGACGAATGCGTTGTCCCGGTCCGGCAGCACGACGTCGCTGCCGTCGCCCGTCCAGTGCGCCGCATAGGAGCGGACCTGAACCGACCGGGAGATCAGCATCGTCGAAAGCGGCGGCGGCGCGAAGGTGACGGGCAGCTGGTCGGCGCCGGGTTTACCGGCGTTGGGCACGGTGATGCCGATCCCGGCGTTCGCCCCGACGCGGACGAACCAGAGCTCGGCGGATGCGGGCGCCGAGGCCGCGCCCGCCCGCCCGGTGAGCCCTTGCGCAAGCTTGAGCTGGGCGTTGCCGCCGTCGAATCCATACCACGCATTCTCGAATGCCTGGGCAAAGGCGGTGAGCTGCATGTCCGGACCCGAGGCGGGACCGGCAAAGGCCGTGGGGTCGAGGCTCGTCGCGGCGCCGAGCGTCGAGCTGACGCGCAGCACGCCCGGCAAGCTCGCGGCGATTTCGGGGACCACCGTCGCGGGATCGCGTGCGAAGACCAGCGAAACGGTGAGCGGCGTCAGGTCCGACGGCAGCGACGCCGGTGCCGACGGTGCGAGCGCGAAATCCAGGATCAGGGTCGCCGGCACGGGCGGCGGCGTGCCTCCGGCCGCTGCGTCCAGCCAGGCGATCACGCTGGAGACCCAGGCCGTGAGCGCGTCGTTCAGCGAAACGCCACCCTCGGCCTCGGTCAGCGGCTGCGTTGCGAACACGGTGCGCAGGCTGGCCCCGGCGCCGGCTTTGCCCGCCTGAAGGGGATCGGTGAGCTGGTCGAGCACGTTCCGATAGGCCGAGCAGGCGCTGCGCAAGACCGCCGGATCGGCGGAATCCTGCGCCCCCGTGCCGAGCCGCTTGGGATCGAAATCCACCGCGAGCGACAGCACGACCTTGTCGGTCGCACCCGCGGAGAAAGCGTAATAGCCGCGCGCGCCGGGCCATTGGTCCAGCCCCAGCAGCGGGTCGTTGTAGACGATCGGCGCCGCGACATCCTGCTCGGACGGCAGCTGGTTGCCGTACAGATCGAGCAGGGTGACGCCGAACGTGATGCTCGTCCCCACGCCGGCGTAGCGATTGTCGGCGCCCAGCAGCGCAGCCGACGCGATCGTGCTCGAGAAGTGCCAGTCGCTCCCGGCGTCCTTCTGGTTGGGCCCGACCGGCAGGCTCCAGCGGGAAGGCAGGGTCGCAGCGAAGGCGGCGGTGCCGGAGAGGGCGGTGACGCGATACTGGAGGAGACTGTACAGCGCCTCCGCATAGGCAGCCTTCTGCACAGGCGTGGACGTGCCGTCGATCGCGGGCTGGGCGGGCGGCTGCGGCCAGAGCACCTCGAAGCCCGCCAGCCCGGCGTCGTGATTGGGATTGGTCTGCGACCATGGTCCGTCCGCATCCGCCACCGTGATCGCGATCGCGCCGGCGTTGGCGCTCGGCGGCGGCGTCAGCACCATGGTGTTGCACCAGCCGGCGAGCGGGACCGGGCTTGCCGCCGGTACGGGCGACTGGACGACCACTGCGGCCGGCGCCTGGCCGCCGCTGAACGCGCTCGCCGCCACGCCGGGCAGATAGAGGTAGAAGCCGCCGCTATGGACGACCGATTCCTCCCATATGAGGGTGAGGAAGGCGGCGACGTCCGCGGGCGTTGCGCTGACGGGAGGCTGATCCGTCGCCAGCATGATGCGGCCATCGGCGCCGAGTGTCGGCGGCTCGTTCAACGTCGATAGATTGGCTTTGAACAGAACGATCTGGGCGGCCTTGGCCGGTGCCTGGTACGCAGCGCCGCCGCTGGCGAGAAGGAAGGACAGGGTGGCCTGGCCGGGGCTGGTGCGGACCAGCATCTCCAGCAGCGCGCGCGTGGCGTTGTCGGTGCCCGCCAGTTCGAAGACGGAGTCGAGCGGCTTGCTGGCGCCCGGCGGCGTCACCTGTCGTAGGGCGATGGGGACGAACAGCGCCGCCTGCGCGGGGAGGGGGGCGACGTCGGCGAACTTCGCCTCCACCGACCGGGCGGGTGCCGCCGTGACTTGCTGGACCGTCGCGGTCGCGCCGGTGCCGCCGGCGGCGGTGAACGCGGCCAGCCGCCGCGCGAGCTGGTCCCCGAAGGGCAGGATCGACGCGGCGCCGGTCGGCGTGGTCCAGGCGAGGGGCTGGCCCAGATAGAAGAGGCTGGTTTCCTCCCGGACGGGCGGCAGCGGCTGCAGTCCGCCGCCGGTGGTGAGCCAGGCGGGCACGACCGGCTGGGTGAGAACCAGATTGGGGTCGAGCACATCGGTGACCGATTGGACCTGCGGGTCGGGCCCGAAGGAGATCCAGGTGGCGCTCGCGCCGGTGGCGAGGCCGAGCGTGAAGCTGGTCTGCCAGACGCCTGCGACCTGGACGAGCGGGACCTGCTGGCCGGTCAGGGCATACATGCCCTCCAGCGTGCATCCGAACGGCTCGCTGCCGGGGGTCGGCAGGCGCACGCCGTGATAGGCGAACCGCGATGCCAGTCCCGCGACATTGGCGAAGCCGTTCGGGCCGAGCGCCTGCAGCGCCTGTTGCAGCGTGTCGGCCGGATTGTCCTTCGCGATGTCCTGCAGCTGCGCGACGATCTGCTTTGCGATCAGCACGATCATGTCGCTGCAGATGAGATCGGCCGCCGACGGCCCCGCCGCGGCGGCGGCAAGGTTGGCCGGCAGCGCCTTCAGCCGCGGCGACAGTTGCTGGAAATACGCGCGCAGGGCGGCCGGGTAGCCGGCGGGTACCGGCGGCGCGCCGAAGGGAATGTCGGTGCCGTTGTAGCGGAGCACCAGCGGGCTGAGCATCGGGAAGGCGACGAAATTGGCTTCGGCGCCGAGGGCCCCGGCGGCCGCGATGACGAAGGTGAAGTTGTCCTGGAGGAAGGCATCGACGGCGTCGTCGACGCTGCCCGACGCGAGCGCAGCCGCAACGGCGGCGAGCTGGTCGGCGAGTGCGCCCTGGCCGCCATAGTCGGCGACGAGCCAGCCGACGAGCGCGGTTGCGAAGCGGGAGAAATCGTCGAGTTCGGCCCCCGCGGGCTTGATGCTGATCATCAACGTCGCGATCGCCTGGGGCGCGGCGCCGTTCCCGGTGTTCACCAATGTCGGCTGGAGGACGAACCACAGCGGCACGACGATCCGGTCGTCGGCTGCGGCATGCCCCGTCAACAGCTGCACATCGATATGCTTGAAGGGGCGCGGCGCCGGCACCGCGGCATCGCGGGCGACGAGAAGGCGTGCGGGGACGGGATCCGGGCCGTCGATCGAGGCGGGCGGCCCGGAGCCGATGTGGAGCGGCGGCAGCACGTCGATATCGGCATCGAAGCTGAAGGAGACCTTGAAGAACAGGAAGCGGAATTCGACCGCGACGGAAAGCCTGAAGGCGAGCCGGATCAATGTCGCATGATTGGTTTCATAGGCGACCTGCAGCACCAGGGTCGCGGATGCGGAGAGGCCGGCCATGATGATCTTGAGGTCGATCTCGCCACCGAAATAGGCCTTGGCGCCCAGCTGCCCGGCGAACCATTTATAATCGACGCCGTCCTCGGTCATGTGGCCGCTGGTCGATGCCAGGAAGCCTTCGAAGGTAAGGAAGGCGATAACCCCCGCGTTGTAGCTCATCGGCCCGCGGGAACCCTCCTTGTTCACGCCGAACGAGAGGCCGAGCCCGAACCGCCAGATCAGCGCGAAATCGTTGCCCAGCGTCTGCGGCGCATCCGCCGATCGCAGCTTGGCGAGATACAGGCCCGCCGATGCCCGCAAGGGAATGCCCTCGACCTGAAACTGTACCGCGATCGGCTGCGGCCCGCCGCCCTCGGGGACGAATGGCCAGCCGATGTCGACGCGGAAATCGCTGTTCGTGTAGATGACCAGGCCGACCGTGGGCAGCTGCAGGTAATAGTCGTCGGTGCCGATATGGCCGGTGATCGTGAAGCTGGCGGACCATGCGCCCAGGCCATCCGATATCTTGCGGTAGGCGATTTCGAGAACGAAGCCGCTGAGGCTGGAAAGGATGCCCTTTTTCTCGGGCTCCGGTTCGGCGGCCCTGTTCCGCGCCGGAACGCCTGTGCTGCCGCCTCCGCCCTTTTCGCCATTGTCGTCGGACTTCTCGATCGCCAGGTAGCCGCCATAGACATAGGGGTCGCAGAAGACGAACTTGAACGTGACCGGCCCGAATTCGAGATCGACCGCCACCGTCACGCCGGCATCGGGATCATAGTTGATCGGGATGGCGGTGCTGCCCGATAGGATCGCGTCGAGCGAAGCCTTGGTCGAGAGCGGCACCTGCGCGAGATTTGCCACGATCTCGTCGACGATCGACGAAGCCTCCTGATCGTAGGTCACCTTGATGCCGGCGAGCACATAGACGGCCGGGGTGAATGCAAGCAGCGGCGTGGTGCTGGTCAGCGCGGTCGGTCGGGCCGGGCGCCGTGCCTCCTGCGCGTCCAGATCCGGCTTGCCCAGGAACCAGGAGAGCGAAACCGTGTCGTCATCGTCCGCTGCGACGCCGCTCGACGCGGCGCCGGGCTCGCCGAAGAAGGTCAGCGAGCGCTCGCCCATCGACTGGTCGTAGAGGCCGAAGACCCCCAGCATGAACTGCACGTCGTGCAGCACGAGCACATAGACATCGCTGCCGTTCAGCGTCGGCCGCAGGATCTCGACCGGGCCATAGGTGGAGGAAATGACGCCCTGCAGCTTGAAGTTGCCGCCGAGCATCGAGGGCGGGGGCGCCAGCAGCGCGCCCACCTTGTCCGGGGTCTGGTCGTTGCCGCCGGGTACCCAGCCCAGCAGCAGCTGGCCCTCGAGCGGCCCCGCATCCGAAAGTGCGCCGAGCGTGCCCATCACCAGTTCCGTCGCAAGGGCATAGACCGGCACCACCGCGTCGAGGCCGATCCCGGTCACCTGGGTGACATGCGCCGCGCCGGGCATCGCCGTCGCGAAGCCGGTCACCTTCAGCGGCAGCGTTGCCATCAGGCTCTGCGCACGGGGCGAGCCGATGTCCGAATCGAGCTGCATGATCGTCCCCGGCGGGGGAGTGATGATCGGCGGCGGCGTCTTGCCCTTTGCCGGGACCTGGCTGACCATGGTGAGCGCATAGCCGCTATAGCCAAGCCCGCCGCTCGCGTCGTCGTCGATGCCGTAGGAAAAGAGATCGGCATCGGCGCCCGATGAAAGCTTTCGAGGGTTGAAGCCGAATGCGCCGTCGAGCGTGAATCGCGCGGTGACGGTGACGGTGGCGTCTGTCCCTTCCGCGTCGTTGCCGCCGACGGCGACCGGCGCCAGTCCTGCCTGGGTGACCGATTGTCGGGCAAGGACGCGATACGCATTGCCCGTCTTCGGCATGGCGAAGAGGCGCGGCTCCTTGGTCACGAACACCACGCGGGTGACTCCGTCCGCCACCTGCAGCACGCCGTCGATCTCGATCGTGTTGGTTTCGGGAACGTCGTTTTCGCCCGCCGTCGCCAGCCGCGCGGGATTGCCGAGCACCGTGGCGAGGGACATGGCGATGCGCGAGTCGAAATGCTTGATCACGCTGTTGTCGAACAACGCATTCAGCCGCAGCGTCTGAAAGTCGAACGGCGTCGCGACCTCCGTGTCGAGCTCGGCGTTGTAGTGGACGAGGCCGAACAGCGCGCTGTTGTCGATGGCATCGGCGGGGGAGCCGGTGGCGGGCGCCGTGTTGGCCGTGATGCCGAAATGATGGCAGCGAAGCCCGTCGCCGTCGCGCATGCCGCACAGCAGCATCTGGATGTCGGCCGGTAGCGATCCTTGGTCGAGCTCGGGGTTCAGGGCGAGGGTGCCCGTCCACGCCGGATCGTCGACACGCGCCAGGAAGTCGGCGAAATAGTCGTAGGCCTCCGCCTTTTGCGCGGCCGCGCTCTCCGTTCGCGCCTGCTCGATATAGGCATGGACCTGCGACGAGATACGGGTGACCGCGGCGGCATCGCCGGTCAGAAACTCGACGCTGCCCCAGCCGGAAGGATCGGTGGCGAGGTCGGCGACCGAGCGCCCGGTCGCGAACTTGAAGAGCAGGACGCAATTGGTGCCGAGCGGATTGAGGGGATCGTCGCTGTCGTCGCCGTTCGCCACGGCGATCCGGATCGGGAATTCGCCGAGCTGGATCTGATTGTCGAAAGTGCCGAGCAGGTCGGGCCGGGCCACGAACAGCACCGCCGCCGGCTCCATCAGCGCCGTTGACAGATAGGGACTGACCACCAGGTAGGGATCGCTCCCGGCCGAGCAGCCGGAGGGCGACGTCGCTGCCCGGAACTGCAGCAGTTGCTGGGGCGTCTGGGGGCTGCGCGCGAGCAGCAGGCTTTTCCACGTGCCTGCGGGCTGCGGTCCGCCCAGGTCCCCGTCGTTGAGGCCGACGAGCATGCCCTGCGGGGTGCGCACATAGCCGCCTGCCAGCGCCTCGAGTTGTGCCATGTCGAAGAAGAGCGGGCCGAGGCACCGATCGGGCGCGAGCGAGGCGAAGCGGGCGCGCGACAAGATGGTGGCATCGAAGTCGACGATGTCGGCCGCGGACGTGCCTTCGTTCGGGTTCACGACCACATCGTCGCTGTGGAAGACGAGGCCATAGGGCGCGATCGGCAGCCGCTGGCCGGCATCGGGGCTGGAGAGGTCGGCGATGCGCGCGCCGACTGCCATCGGCAGCGGCAGGTCGGTGCCCGGCTGGGTGGCATAATAGACCGCGCCGGAGGCCTGGGCGCAGTAGCTCTGCTTGATGGCGTTCGGGAAGGTCTTGTCCGTGTTGGCGCCCGGGACCACGCCGGCCCAGCCGGTGAGATACGCATCGCCGAGCGGACCTGGTTCGCCGTCCTGCGCGGCCCTGGCCGATGGTTGCGGCGTGAAGTCCTGCGCGAAGGCCGCGTCGCTGCCGACGAAACGGATCGCGTCGCCGTCCGCCAGCAGCAGGAACTCGCTGCCGTACACGCCGCACATCAGTTCGATCGCGCCGTTCGCCAGCGGGGGATTGGCCGCGAGGTCGCCGGCGGCGGTCGCTTGGCCGAGGGTGTAGTCGCCTGCGGGGGTGAGGTACGCCGCCTTGCCGCCCGCGCCGTCGGGCCGGAGCCCAAGCCCGAAACCGGCGCCTGCCTGCGGCGTCAAGCTGAGCGGGGTCCCGGCGGTGGTGCGCAATGCCGTGCTTACCGGCAGCGCCGGACCGCCGCCGCCGTAGCCCGCGAGATCGAAGGCGAAGCGGGTCCGCGCGATGTCGGCAGGTGCCAGCGGATCGATCGTCACGCGCAGCGGCAACAGCGACGCCTGCGGTGGCGCCGGGTCGGGCACGGCGCCGAGAAGGAAGGGGAAGCGGAGCTGGCACGGCGATGTCTCGCCGCCGTAGAAGAAGCGGCATTCGGCAGAGGCGGGCGGTATCTCGCTGCCATCCCCCGGGGCAAAGAGCTGATAGAACAACCCCGCGTCCCCGCGCAGGGGCAGGCACAGCAGGCCGAGTTGCGTGCCCGCAAGGGGAAGCGCGAGTTCCTCGTCGTTCGGCATCTGCACCGAAGCGCCGGTGGCCGGTTGCTGGAGGACGATCGTCGTCCCTGCCGGCTGGCTGGGAACAAGCCTGAGGCCGGGCACCGGTCCATCCAGATCCGGCTGCACGGCGAGTTGCGCGGACAGCTGGACGGCAAGGTTGGCGAAGGGCAGGCTCGTCGGGGCCGCGACATTGCCGTTGCCGGCGCCGGCGGCCTTGTTGATCGTGACCATCGGCACGCCGGCCGCCACGGCCGCGGCATCGCCCGCTGCCAGCCAGAGGAGCCATTGCCGGTAGGGGATGCGCGTGTCGAGAAGCGCGTCGAGCGCGGCGACCAGACCCGCGGGATCCTCGATCACGGCGGCCGGCGGGAGAAACAGGAACGCGCCGCTCCAATCGGACCAGGCCTGGTCGGCGGTGAGCTTGTCCGGGGCATCCGCCGGTTTTCCGACCAGCGCATAGAGCAGCTGCGGCGCATCGGCTGCCGGCGCAGGATCGGTCCGGTACAGCGGCGTGCCCGGCACGAGCTGGGTGAATAGCAGCGAGGAGTCGGCCATCTCCGTCATCCCTGTTCTCCTGGATCTCCCGGTGGAGGCAGGGCCGAGAACTCGACCTCGCCCACCCCCGTCGCCTGTTCGAGCAGGCCGGACGCGATGGTCGCGCCAAAGGCATCCACCAGCGCGTAGCTTCCCCGCAGGACCATCAGCGCGAGGTCTTCCACCAGCGGATATTGCGCACCGTCGATCCTGACGTTGAAGGTGAAGAGCTCACCCATCCAGTTGACGATGATCTGGTTGGTTCCGTTGAAGAACGAACCGCGCTGGTCTGGATCGATCGTCCGAAGGATCGCCGTGCCCGCAGGCTGGAACTGCGTGCCGACCTGTCCGCTATTCCAGGCGTCTATCTCCGCCACGCGGCATCCGTTGACGCTCAACGCCAACGGCTCCGAGAAGAAGTTGAAGACGAGGACCTGGCCGGCCTTGCTCGCATCGGTACCCAGCGCCGACCTGCCGACGTCCGTGCTTTGCCACGGGCGTCGGCCGCGGAGCGTGATCAATCCTTCGCCGCAAGCTCATAGCCCAGCGCTTCGCGAAGCGTACCCGCCGCAAGGACGTCGCCCGAGCTGATAAACACGCCGAATTGGCTGACGAGCTGCCACTTGTTCCGTTCGATGAACAGAAGAATGTCCTCATTCATCGGAAATGCCGCGCCATTGATCGGAACCGAGGCGATGAAGAGGCCGTCAAGCCAATTGATCGAAAGTGCGTTGGTGCCGTTGAAGAAGTTGCCCGGACCATCGCTCGCATTGAGCTTGCGGGGTACGGGTTGCACGTTCGGCTGATATTTGTCGGTTCCGGACATCGTCCAGGCGGGGATGATGCTGCCCGCGACGGACAATCCGTTGGTCGCCAGGGTCAGGTCCTGGCTGAAGACGTTGAACACATAGACATTGCCGGCGGCGGTCTTGGGGTCGTTGAACATGACGTGCTCCTCTGTTTGAACAAGAATACTGACGGGCCTGCGGTTTCTTCACGTTCGCGACACCGGACCTTCGGCCGCCACGACGCCGTACGTGGTGGTCAGCCGCCAATGGTCTAATGCGATGAAAAGCAGCAGGCTCTGGTTGAGCGGAAAGCGATCGCCGTCGATCCACAGGGTGAAGCGGCCCAGGCCCTCCGGCCCGTCGAGCTCGATGGCGTTGTTCCCGTTGGCGAAGTTGCCGGGCCCCTGGGAGGCGTTGAGCACCCGCTGCGCCGGCTGGACGCTGGGGGTGTAGATCGGCACGGGGCCCGATCCGTCGCTCCAGCCGGGGATGCTCCCGACGGCGCCGCCATTGCTGGAAACGCACAGCTCCTCGCTGAAGATGTTGAAGACATAGACCGTGCCGGCGGTTGCCGCGGGCGTGTCGTGCGTGTCCGGCTCCCGGCACGCGTCCGTGCTCGGCGCATAGGCCGCCAGGAAAATGCCTGCCTGGCTGTAGAGGGCGATATCGGTCAGGCTGACGAAGGCGAGCAGATCCCCCTGGGCCGCCGGCGTCGCCACCGCATCGAACCGATTGCACGGGCCGCCCGAGGAATCGCTCGTCAGGATCTGGTTGCTGTCGATGAACGCGTTTCCCGCCGGCTGGCTGCCCCCGAGGAGTGCGCCCGACGTGGAGAACGGCACGAAGTTGATCGACGGATAGGTGTTGAGGATCTGGTAGGGCGCCGCACCGTCATTGTTCACGATGATGCGAACGCTCGTGCTATAGCGATCCCGTCCCACCATATTGAACATGTATACGCGCGACAAAGCCCCCTCTCCCCTCCGAAGCTGAAGTTACGTGCCCGAAAAAAGCATCTTAAATGGTTGTGTCTGATTCGTATAATAAGCGCGGAAATCGGCAATGGCCGTTATCGACCGTAGAAACTGCGAGTCGATATAATTCCCGCCCCGATACGTTATTTATGATCCAAGTGCTTGCGCCGCGCAACTGGAATCGCATAGTAATGATCATGCGGGCGAAGGCTGTCCTCGTCGTTGCGTCATTAATGGCCTAGCGCGCTCTTACTCTGTACCAAGGGGAAGCAAAATGACCGACTCGAGTGATGACAACGAATTTGAAATGGTATCCGGACGTCCGCCACTGCGGGTTGAGATCAGTGGTGTCGAGGATGAGGACCTGGCAAAACTTCTGCAAGATACCGCGCAGTTCATCCGCTCAAAGGCGCAGGGCCTGGTCAACGAGCAGGAAGAGGATGAGGATCTCGAAATCATCTTCAAGCGCGTCGATCTCGGGGACTTCGTCATCGTTTCCGTGCGCAGCTAGAACATCATGGTGACCAGGGCTCCGCAGGATGTGGAAATGTTGGCGTTGTCGGCTGCCATCTCCGTCATTCATGCGGAGCCCGCCGTGATCTTTCTGAGCGAACGACGTGCGCTGCGGGTCGAATGTGGTCCCTTCGGCGCCGCGCTGGTTCGGCGCATCGGGGAGTCGCCGCTGCTGTCGCACTGGCTGCCCGGTGTTCCGCAACGTCTTGGCGCGGCCATCGTGCGGAACTTGCGCGACTGTCAGTTCCTGATGATCGGGGATGATGGGGCGGAAGCAGAGACGCTCTCGCGGAACTGCGGCTGGCTGGCGCTGCACGGCCAGGACGTGGCGGCGGCACGCGCCCGGCTCGCCGGTGCGCGCGTCGCCATTCTCGGCGTCGGCGGCATCGGTTCCGAGATACTGCGCCATCTCGCAGGCGCCGGGGTCGGCAATTTCTTCCTGATCGACGGCGATCGGGTCGAGCCGAGCAACCTGAACCGCCAATATCTGTTTGGCCCCGCCGATTTCGGCCGCGCGAAGACCGAGGCCGCGGCCGGCGCCATCGCCGCCGCCTATCCGGCGGTCCGGATCGAGCGGGCGCCGCGGATGGTCACCGCACCCGCGGACCTGGCCTGCCTGGAAGGCTGGAACGCAGACCTGCTCGTTTGCGCCGCCGACACGCCGGTCGGGCGCATCGAAGCGATCGTCGCGGAGTTTGCCGGTGCCGCCGGCATGGCCTGGACGAGCGCCGCGGTGGGCCTGGAGCGCGGCTATTGGGGCCCGATCTACCCGGCATCCGGCTGCCCCTGCCATGGCTGCGCGGATGCTTCCGCCGCCGGAGAGCAGGACTGGGCGAGCACCTTACCCCAGGTGCATTCCCCCTATTCCTTCGGCCCCTCCAACGCCGTGGTGGCGGGATTGCTGGCACGGGACGTTCTCGTCTGGCTGGTCGAAGGCGGCGAGACGGATGGAATGGCGGGCCGCCGCGTGATCGACCTCATGACCATGACGATCACCGCGCCGGCGCCGGTGCGGTGCCGGGCCTGCGCCGCGTGAACGTGCTTGCGCCCGACGCCTTGCGGGAGGCGATCGCGGATCCGGAAGAGCCGTTCGTCTGCGAGATCGACGTGCTGGAACCCTGCGTGGATCCCGTCGATGTCTACGACTTCGTGGCGGACGGCATCTCGGGGCTGTTGCACGACACCCTGTTCCGGGCCGACGGGCTGGAGGGACTGGCGACGGGATGGCGGGCCGACGGGCTGGACTGGACGATCGATCTGGCCAGAGACCGCTATTTCGCGGACGGCACGGAAATCCGCGCCGACCATGTCGTCGATGCCATCCGAACCCTTGCGCGGCGCGGCGCGCGGCGCTGGCTCGCCGATGCGATCGAGGACGTCGCCGCCCCTAGCCCGTACCGTCTCGCGCTTCGTACCACGCGTCCGATCGGCTATGTGCGCGAACTGTTGACGGTCTCCGCCTTCGCTCCGCGCGCCCCGGATCCGACCATCGGTTCGGGTCCCTATCGCGTGGCGAAGGTCTTGCCCGGCCTGCGCGGCCTGCTGCTGCACCGGAACGGGCCGAGTCCACGCGCCGGCCGACCGGGTCCCGAGTGGCTGAGCCTGCTGCGCACCGACAGCCCCGAGCAGGGCATCCGGCTGTTCCTGCAGGGGCGGATCCAATTGAGCTGCGGGACGACCTTTCCGCATGGCAGCGCCGGTGATCCGGCGCTCGCTCCGGCGCTGCACGTCAGCAGTTCGACGCTCGGCGGGCAGTTGCTGCCCAACGCCGGGCGCGTCCCGGCATTCGCCGATCCTGCCGCGCGCCACGCGCTGTCGCTGGCGGTCGACCGAAATGCCCTCGCCGAGCAGCTCGCGCCGGTGGTCGCGCCCTGGCATGACCTCGCAAGCCTCTGGGACGGAGGGGACGTGGCGCCCGCGGCCCATCCCTCGGCCGCGCGCGCAGCCTGGGCCGGGGTCGTGCGGCCGCCGCGCCGGCTCGAGATCGTCTATGCCGATTTCCCGCCGAACGGCGCCTTGCTCGCCGAGGTCGCCCGGCAGATCGAGCGCGCGCTTCCACTGCGGGTGACGCTGCGCCGTCTCGATTATTCCGCCTATGTCGGCGCCCTTGCCGCAGGCGAATATGAGCTCGCCTACGCCATTCTGCCGCCGGCCTTCGCCGATCCCGCCGCAACCCTTCTGCCGTTCGCGACCGCGGGGGCGCTGCCGCATCTGCCGGCGGCGACGCCAGCATTTCTCACCGCCTTCGCCGCTGCCGAAGCGATCGTGGATCGGACGCTGCGTCGTTGCGCCATGACCAAGGCGGCGAAGCTGTTGATGCAGTCCATGCCGGTGATCCCGCTGTGCCGGACCCGCATCTGCCAGCTCGTCGCCCGGGACTGGATCGTCCCGATGCTGCCCGGCGGCTTGCCCGATTATGCATCGATCAGGAGGGGCCGTGGCTGACGTCTGCCTTATCTTCCCGCCGACGGTGAGCAGCGGGTTCGGACGCTATTACCCGGCCAGCGCGGTGCTTGCCGCCTGGCTCGCCGAGCATGGAGTCAGCGCGAGCCAGGTGGATCTGAACACGGCGCTGGCGCTGGATCTGATCACCCCTGCGTTCCTCGCGGAGGCCGGCGCCGGCGGCTTCTTCGCCGAGGGGCCGCGGATCGCGACGACGGCCATGCCGGCGGTCGCGGCGCGACTGCTCGCCAAGAATCGGGCGCGCCTGTTCGATTCGGCGGGACGCCATGATTTCGCCAACCCGGACGGGCCGGGCTTCCTGCTGCACGAGCTCGCCAAGCCCCTCAATATCGACTGCGCGATCGATGCGATCGCTGCCCGGCATGGGCCCGTCGCGTCGCAGCTCGCCTTCTATGAAGCCTTTTACGCGCGGGTCCCGGCGGTGGAATTCGCGGATCCCGAAGTCGTGTTGTTCGGGCTCACCATTGCCATGGGGCCGCAGCTCGCTCCGGCCCTCGCGCTGGCCGGCCATTTGCGGCGGCTTCGCCCGGACGTGCGGATCGTCTGCGGCGGACCGGTGCTCAGCCTGCTCGCCGAGCAGGACCTTGCCCTGTTGCTCGAGTCGTTCCCGGCCGTCGACGCGGTGGTCCGCTTCGATGGCGAGGACCCGCTGCTGGCGCTGGCGAGGCAGGCGCAGTCGGGCGACTGGCGGCCCGCCGAGGTTCCGAACGCGAGCGCGAGGGGGCGCGACGGCGCCGTCGTCCATGCGCCGCTCAAGGCCGGCCCGAGCCTTCGCCAGCTGCCCCCGGCTGCCTATGATCCCGCGCTGCTCCGCGACATGCAGGCGCCCGAACTCGGCATCGTGCAGTCACGGGGCTGCTATTGGGGGGAATGCACCTATTGCGACTTCGTGGAGCTCTACGGCGCGAGCCACGCCTTCCGCGCGCGCACGGCCGATGCGGTGGTCGATGAAATCGAGCAGCAGAAAAAGGCGACCGGCGCCGATCACTTCACCCTGATCACCGAGGCGATCGCACCCGGCTTTTCGCTCCGGTTCGCGAAGCTCCTCGTCGAGCGCGGCTTGGAGGTGCGCTGGAATTCCTTCGCGATGGTCGATCACCGTTTCACGCCGGACCATTTCGACTGGATGGCGCGGTCCGGCTGCGACCATCTCGTCATCGGCCTTGAGACGATGACCGATCGCGTCCTGCACCTGGTGCGCAAGGCAGCCACGCAGGCGAGCAACCTGGCGTTTCTGGAGGGCGCGGCGGCGGCCGGAATCAAGCTCTACGTCAATCTGATCCCGGACCTTCCGAGCACCACCCATGCGGAGGCGATGGCCGCGCTGGACGTTCTTCGCGGCGTGCAGCATTGCCTTGCCAACGTCACGGTATTCCCGTTCGAGGCGACCCGCTCCTCGGAGGTCGGCCGCGACCCGGGCGCGTTCGGGCTGACCCTGGGGGGCGGGGCGGCGACCACCGGCCAGGCCGAGTTCACCGCCAACCATCTCGGCGCATGCGACATGGCGATGACCGACACCGAGCGCCGTGCCGCCATCAGCGCCTATCGCGCATTCGCGGCGGAGGTGAACGCCGCGCGGGCAGGGGAGGCGGTGCGGCGGGCCCTGCCGGCGAGGACGCCGGAAAGACTGTTCCGCGTTGCCGAGGCGGACATCGACATCGCCGTGGCGGACGAGGGGGTACAGCTCTTCAACTGGCGCAAGCATCGCGGCTGGTCCGGCCCGCGCGGGATCCTGGCGCTGACGACGCGGCTCAACGGCGCTGCCTTCGACCAGCGTGCCTTTTTCGATCTGGCCGGCGGCGAGGAGGTCGGCACGGCGCTGTGGCAGGCCCTGGTGCGGATGGGGGTGCTCGAGCCGGCGGTGGCCCCGTGACCATCACCGCGTCCCGATCCTGGCTTGCCCCCGCCGCCGAGGCCGCAGCCGCGGACCTTGCCGCGTGGTATGCCGCGCGCCCGCGCAGCATCTTCACGCTCGCCAACGTCCTGCCGCAGGAGGAGGCGGCCCATTTGCGGGCAGCCCTGCACGCGCACCGATGCTGGACCCACAGCCGGCACATCGACGTGCCGGGCAACACGACCAGCGAAGCGACACCCGAGGCCTGGGCTGCCGCCACGCCGGGGGAGCGATTCAGCAGCCACTTCGTGCTGCGCCCGATCGGTGCATTGATTCCGCCCGAGGGAATCATGGCCGCGGCGCACCGCCGTGCCCTGATGCGCTTTGCGCGCGCGGCGCTCGTCGAACCGGAGTTGCGCGACTGGGCCTCGGCCATCGTCGGCATTCGGCTGGACGGGCGCGTCGGCTGCGAGCTTGCCCGCTATGGCGAGGGTGACTTCATCGCGCCGCACACCGATCATTATGACGGACGGAGCCTGGCCTTCGTACTGTATCTGGATGATTGCGACGCCCGATCGGGCGGGCTGCTGCATTTCTGCAACGAGGCGGGCATCGAGACGATCCACCCGCCGCGGTTCAACCATGCCGCGCTCATCCCGATCCATCCGGACTGCCGCCACTGGGTAAGCCCCTGGCAACGCGCCGAGCCCGGGCGCGAGACGATCAGCCTCGCCTTCCGGGCCGCATCCTGATGCCCGTTCCGGAATCTCTCGTCCGCGCGATCGGGCCGCTGGTGCGAACCTATGAACGCCCGTGCCTGCTCTATGATGCCGCGGCGATCCGCACCCGCGTGCGACGCCTGCGGCGGTTCGAGCCGCTGCATGGCTGCCGCTTTCTCTTCGCGGTGAAGGCCTGCGGGGCGCCATGGCTCCTCCAACTGATGTCCGAAGAGGGAGTCGGTTTCGATGTGGCGAACAAGGCGGAGCTGGGCGCCGTGCGTGCGGCCGCCGCCGCGGTGGGAACGACGCCCGCCTTTCTGTCGATAAGCGGCCCCGCGGGCGCGGAAATTCTTGGCGATGCGAATGTCGACGTCGTCTATCTCGACGGCGCTGGCCAACTCGACCTGGTGCCGGAAGGCGAGATGGTGCTCGGGCTGAGGATATCGTCGCAAGGGGAAGAGGCCGAGGCGGCGGCGCCGTGGCAGTCCCGTTTCGGCGTGCTGCCGGGCTCCCCCGGCTTCGCGCGCGTCACTTCCGATCCGCGGTTCGGCGCATTGCACTGCCATCGGCAGGGCAAGCGGACGCTGGAGGAAATCGTCGCGACCGGCCTGTCGCTCAGCCGGCTGGGCGAGGGGCGCCCGCTCCGCTATCTCAACCTTGGCGGCGGGCTCGGGCCGTACAAGGCCGACAGGATCGGGGCAGCCCTCGCCCTGCTGCGTACGCATCTCCCCGGCGAGACGACGATCCTGATCGAACCCGGCAGCCACTGGTTCATCGGTGCGGGGCACGCCCTGGGACGCATCCTCGCCGTCGAGCCGCTCGCGCCGGGCGTGCACCGTGTCACGCTCGACCTTTCGAGCGACTGTCACCTGCGCTGGAGCGACGTCGTGCCGTTGCACGCCAACGGCCTGCCGCCGGGGCGCGTGTTGCTCGTCGGACCTACCTGCCACGAGGGGGACATGCTGGGCGCGTTCGAAGTGCCCGAGGGCACGGCGCAACCCGACATGCTGCCGCCGGGGTTCGTTCTGCTGGGCAACGTGGACGGCTATTCGGCGGCCTGGAACCACGGCTTCAACGGTATTCCGGCGGCGAACGTGGTGATCCATGGAAACGCTTGAGGCCTGGTCGGCGCGCAAGCGCGACGAGACCAACCTGCTCCGCGACATGCTGGACCAGCCGCCGCCGCCGCCGCCCGCGCTGGGCGGGCTCGAGTCGCCGATCGAAGGCAAGTTCCACCTTGCCGCGCTGCTGCGGGCGCAGCATGCGCGGGGTGCCTGGGCGACCACGGAAAGCCACTGGCACGATGATGCGCTGGACTGTGCGCCCTTTGCCATCCGCTATTCCTATCAACGGTTCGACGAAATCGTCACCGGACCGCCGATTTACGACGCGGTGGCGCGCGGCGCGCCGCAACCCTTCACATGGACCAGCTATGCCGGCTCGGGCATGTCGGCCATCACCGCGGTGATGCTCAGCCTCTCGCGTGCCGCGGACGCTGCGAACATCCATATGGGCGACGGGGCCTATTTCGAAACCGCGATGCTGGTCCGCGCCTACTTTCCCCAGCTGCGACTGCTTTCCGACGGCGTCGCGATCGCGCCCGCGCCACCGCTGCCGAACGCCGCGAACATATTGCTGATCGATTCCTTCGCGCCGACCCGCTGGTTCGATCCGGCACCCGCGCGCAACCTGGGGCCGATCGATCTCGCCATCTTCGATACCACCTGCTTCGCCGCCAGCTCCGGCCGGATCGACCGCGTACTCGCCTGGGCCGATCGCGAAGGCGTGCCGCTCGTTCTCGTCCGCAGCCACCTGAAGCTGGACATGCTCGGGATCGAATATGGCCGCCTCGGCTCGGCCGTGTTCGTGCTGCCGCGCGGCGTGCGAAGAAGAACGGCCATCGAACTGTTCCAGCGCCTGGCGCTGGGGACGCGCGACGCTGTCCGCCTCACCGGCGCCGCCGCCGTCCCGATCGCGCTGCCGCCCTTTGTCGCGCATCCGAGCTACAGGGCTCTGACACGGCGCAAGCTTTCGCGGACCATGGCGAACATGCGGCACTTCGTCCGCGGGCTTCTCGACTCCGGGTTCCGGGCGGAGCTGCTGCAGCCCTACGCGCACGGGCTCTTCTGCACGCTCTTCCCCCCGGGGCTGGCGGATCGGGCGGATGCACGCCGGCTGGTCGAGCCACTGATCGCACGGCTGCGCGAGGCAGGCGTCCCCGTCCGACGTGCGGCCAGTTTCGGCTTCGATTTCGTCGCGATCGATGAATATAGCGACGTGTGGCACGACCGCGAGGGCCTGCGGATCGCGATGGCCGACCTTCCGACCGAAACCATCGACACGCTCCTGCAGCGCACCATGGCATGGGCGCGAGAACAGGATCTGGTGGGTCAGTCGGTTTCGGCGCCCGGATAGGTCATCATGACGATCTTGCTGCCCAGTTCGTTGAAACCGAGCCGGCGATAGATGCGGATCGCGTCCTCGTCCCTGTCGGCGCAGAGGGTAAAATGCTCGATCCCCGCGCTTCGATAGTCCTCGATCACCGTCTGCAGCAGGGCAGTGGCGATGCCCTGCCGGCGCATCGTCCGATCGGTCATCACGTCCTGCAGGCTGACGACGCCCTGGTGTACGAAGCTGCCCACCTTGGCCCGCATCTGCCCGGTCCCGGCGTCCGCGAAATAGTCCCATCGCATCGCGATGGCCCGCGCCACGAGCCGATCCTTGTCGAAAAGCTCGGTCTCGCCTTCGACGTACCAATCCTCCTCGTTGCTCTGCTCGTCGTCGAAGCGTCGCATCTCCTGCCAATCGGCCTCGGTCTCGATCCGGCGCAGGACGAGACCGGCGGGCGGCGGAGGCGCGGCTGCGGGTGCGTGCGCGAGATGCAGGAAGCTCTCATGCGAGCAGTGATAGTTATGGGCCTTGGCGGCAGCCGTCAGCGGCAAGAATTCGTCGCTGTCGTCGAAAAAGAAAGTCCGATGATCGTAGCGATCGACAGGAAAGTGGCGCGCATGTATCGCTTCCCATTCGGCGAGGGAGGGGCCCGCGCGCTCGATAGAAATGCCGTTCCCTGTATAATAGGTAGGAAATTGCGGCGCCCTGAAAACCGTGTAGCCGTTCTCGGCTTCGTATACGCAGATCGAACGATCAGGTATACTTTCTATGGCGATGACATCATTGAGGTTCATCGGATTGGACTACCGCTATAAAAGGCGTGACGCGATGTCCGCCGATACGTAAATATGGCGTTGTCTCCAACTCGATTCAAGGCGGTTGGCATGAACACTCTAGAAGAACGGAGCGAAGCCCAGGCAGCGGCGCTTCATTATGTCAGAATGGGCGGCGTCCGCGAACGCGTCGCGGCGGTGCTTGCCCGGACGCCCGGGGGGCTGGGCCGGGTGCTCGATATCGGCACCGGCGAAGGCCTGTTCGCGCTTGCCGTCGCCGCGACCGGTGCGGCCGAGACCGTATTCGGCATCGATCCGCATGAGGGCTGCATCGTCAATGCGCGGCGGATCGCCCGGCATCGCGAGCTCGAGGCGGTGTGCCGGTTCGAGGCCGTGACGCTCGACCGGGTCTCCGACGATTTCGACACGATCACGCTGTTCCTTGCGCTTCCGGACCTGCTGCGCGGGATCGATATCGATCCGCTCTTCGAGTCCGTTGCCGCGCGGCTGGCGCCCGCAGGGCGGCTCGTGATCGCCGGCGGCTTCCCCGAAAGCGCCGGCGATGCGACGGAAGCGCTGGGCTTCGCCCTGCACCGTGCGATCGGCTATGTCTTGCCGACGCGCGCCGACGTGCAGGCGGCACTGGGCCGGGCGGGGCTGGAAGTTACCGAGCACCGCTCCGACGATACCGGCGCGGAACCGATCGGCCCGCGCGAGATGGCCGAATTCCTGCTTCGTGAAAATAGCTATGCAATGGCGAGGGGGGCAGCTGCCGCGGACGTCTCGGGGATCTGGGACGATCTGGGACCCGCGGTGATGCAGGCGCACGGCCGCGCGCGGATGGACGCTCGCATCGACACGCTGGTCGCGATGCGTATGTGACGGTCGCCGTCGGCAGCAGGCGAGAAACGGGAATGTCGCGGCAACGATCGTGTCGCCGGATTCGTCTCAGCGGCACATTGCGTGGGGTCCTATCGTTCAACGACAGGTCCGTGGCAGGGGAGCTCGGATTCGAACCGAGGGCCTTCGGTTTTGGAGACCGACGCTCTAACCAGCTGAGCTACACCCCTGTGCGGTCCGCCCCTTTATCGGTCGATTCCGCTTCGGGCAAGAGCCAAGATGCGGGTGCGGGCGAATTGGGCGCCCAAAAAGAAAGCGCCGCCACGGTGTTCCGTGGCGGCGCCTCCTCTGCAACGGCGAGGATGTTTTTTGTTTCAGGCGTTCGCGTAGGTGACGCGCGTGCGGCGCGTGCGGCGCATGGCGGCACCGGCCAGGCCGAAGCCGCCGATCATCATGCCCCAGGCGGCCGGCTCGGGCACGCCCGAGGGCACGAACACGCCCTGGCCGCCGTACGAACCGTTACCGCGCGAGAAGCCGTTGATGGTGATCTCGTTGACCACACCGGCCTTGATCGGCACCGCGTTCGCGAAAACGAACTCGTTGAGGCCGCCACCGAAGAAGCCGGTGAGCTGCACGCCGTTGAACAGCACCGAGGTCAGATCGAGGTCGGTCTTGCCCTGGAAGGTCACGGCGCTGGTGATGATCGAACCGCTCGCCAGGCCGTCCTGCGGCAGGGTGAACTGGTAGATATGGCTGAAGTTGCCCGCGGTGATGCCGGACTGGCCGAAGCTGGCCGAGATCGAACCATCGGCGCTGAGCGCGAGGTTCATGTCGGACGGGCCGAAATAGGTTTGCGCCTGGGCAGGCGCGACAGCGATGAGCGCGGCAGCGCCAACAGCCGCCGTCATAAGCGTACGATACATTCGGGGTGTCTCCCTTAACGGCAAGTGAACCATTGCAGTGCAGGCGAGACCCTTGGCAGGTTCCAAAGTTCCGAATGAAAAAAAGGGCTTATGTCCCAATCCGGGAACAGTTCACCGCAAGTCACGCGCGGACGCGGGTCGTTTCGTTACCGTCCCGTGACGCGATCATCCGCGCTTCCTGCACCGGCAGCGGCCGGCCGAAGTAGAAACCCTGCGCCCGCGTGCAGCCGAGTGCCTGGACCATCTCGTGTTCCTGCTCGGTCTCGACGCCTTCGGCGGTGGTGGCCATGCCCAGGCTTTCGGCGAGGGCGACGACGGCGCGGATGATCGCGATCGCCTCGCGGGTGCCGCGCGCGGCGTTCTGCACGAAACTGCGGTCGATCTTGATCGCGTTGAACCGGGTATGGGCGAGATAGCCGAGCGACGAATAGCCGGTGCCGAAATCGTCGAGGCTGAGCCGGACGCCGAGGTCGAGGATCTGTTCCAGCACGCTCACCGCGCCGGTGCCCTCGCGCAGGAACACGCTCTCGGTCACTTCCAGCTCGAGCCGGTCGGGGTCGAGGCCGGAGGCGGCGAGCGCCTGGGCGACCAGCGTGGCGAAGCTGGGGTTGTGGAGCTGTTCGGAACTGACGTTGATCGCCACGCGGGCCGGCACCTCCCAGCTGGCGGCTTCGTGGCAGGCGGTACGCAGCACCCACTCGCCGATCGGGCCGATCAGCCGGGCTTCCTCGGCCAGCGGGATGAACTTCGACGGCGGGATCGCGCCGAGCTCGGGATGCGTCCAGCGCAGCAGCGCCTCGAAGCCGAGCAGCCCGCCGGTGCGCGCATTGACCACCGGCTGGTAGGCAAGCTGCATCTGGCCCTTTTCGACCGCGGCGCGCAGCGCGATTTCCAGCACCCGGCGCTCCTCGGCGGCGACGTGGAGCTGCGGCTCATAGGCGTGGAACACCCCGCCGCCCTTGTCCTTCGAGCGATAGAGCGCGAGATCGGCCGAGCGCACCAGCGTCTCGGCGGTGCGGCCGTCGCGCGGCGCCAGCGCCAGGCCGACCGAGGCACCGATATAGAGGGTGTGCTGGTCCAGCTCATAGGGGCGCGAGATCGTGTCGATGATCGACTGCGCCAGCGCCTCCACCCGTGCCGTGTCGCGCGCGTCGCGGACCACGACCGCGAACTCGTCGCCGCCCAGGCGACCGATCATCTCGGTCTCGCTCACCAGCCCGCGCAGCCGCCGCGCAACGCGCTGGAGCAGGCGATCGCCGACCGGGTGGCCGAGCGTGTCGTTCACCGCCTTGAACCGATCGAGGTCGATCATCATGAAGGCGCAGCGCGCGCTCCATTTGTCGGCCTCGGCCATGGCGGTGGCGAGCGCCTCGTTGATGTGCAGGCGGTTGGGCAGGCCGGTCAGCGTGTCGAACCGGGCCATGCGATGGATCTGCTCGGTCGCGCGTCGCTGCTCGGTGACGTCCGAGCTGACGCCGCGGAAGCCGGCAAAGGCGCCCCGCTCGTCGAATTTGGGGCTGGCGGACATCTGCCACCAGCGCCGCTCGCCTTCGATCTCGATGGGGATCGACAGGTCGGCAAACGGCTCGCGGCGCTTCAGCTTGTCTGCGAGCTCGTGGAGTTCCTGCGTGAAGCTGCCGGTCTGCCAGGCGGGGCCGGCGAGGAGCTGGAGCAACGGCATGCCGACCAGCGTGCCGGGCTCCAGGCCGAGCGAGGCGGCGAGGCGCGGGCTGGCGCGGACGAGGCGACGCTGCGCGTCCACCTCCCACAGCCAGTCCGAGCCGGCATCCTCGAACTCGCGCAGGAGCAGGCTGACGGTCTGGTCGCGCTCGGCGAGCGCCATCTGGTTGGCGCGCAGCAGCACCAGCGCACGGGCGCGCCCGTAGCTGCCGAAGCAGAGCAGCACGACGAGGAAGGTTGCGGCGGCGGCGAGGAAGGGCGCGCCGACCAGCAGCAGCGTGACGATGCAGGTGGTGCCGAGCAGGGCGATGAACGACAGGCTGGCCAGCGGCAGCACGCCCATCGTCATCGCCGAGGCGATCAGCACGACCGTGGTCGCCGCCCACAGATCGAGGCTCGCGCGGGCGGTGGCGACGGCGCCGAAGGCGAGCGGCAGGATCGCCCAGGCGAGCCCCATCGCGATTCCTTCGGAGGCGGTGCGGCGGACATCGGCGAGGGTGGCCGTCAGCACGTTCTCGTTGCGCCAGTTCAGGCGTCGCAGCGTCGTCCAGATGGTGGTGCCGAGCGCCAGCGTCATCCAGCAGAAGAGCAGGGCGTGCGGCGCCAGCGGCGCGAGCGCGAGGGCGGCGAGCGCGGCCGCGCCGACATTCGCCGAGAAGAACAGCAGCGCCGATCGCCGCCCGGCCTGCAGCTGCGCGGCGCGCATGCGTGGCCAGTCGATCGTGTCGGTGGGATCGCTCATGCCCAGCAACGCGCGCGTATCGACACGCGGGGGAATCAAGGGTGTCGTGGAGGAGCTGCTCACCGCGATGACATAGCGCCGCGAGGTTAGCGAGAGGTTAGGGTGCGGCGAAAATGGAGGTGAATAGGTCCATTATCGCGGCACGCTCCCGGCAGGGAGGCGCGGCGCTGCCGGCCGGGCGCTTGGCCCGGCCGGAACGATGCGTCAGGCGGCGATCGCGTAGGGCTTGATCTCGCCGTTCAGGTACAGGTTGCGCGCCTTGGCGCGGCTGAGCTTGCCCGAGCTGGTGCGCGGCAGGGTGCGCGGCGGCACGAGTTCGACCACGCAGTTCATGCCGGTGACCGAGCGGACCCGCTCGCGGATCTCGTCGCGCAGGCGCAGCCGCTCCTGCTCGTCCGAGGTGCGGCACTGGACCAGCACCGCCGGCGTCTCCTCGCCGCCGGGGGTGGTGATCGCGAAGGCGGCGATGTCGCCCTGCTTGAAGCCGGGCAGCTGCTCCACCGCCCATTCGATGTCCTGCGGCCAGTGGTTCTTGCCGTTGACGATGATCATGTCCTTGGCGCGGCCGACGATGTAGATATAGCCGTCCGACATGTACCCCATGTCGCCGGTATCCAGCCAGCCGTCGGTCATGCACGCCTCGGTCGCCGCCTCGTCGCGGAAATAGCCGACCATCACCGACGGGCCCTTGCACCAGACCTTGCCGATCGCCTTCTCGGGAAGCGGCGTGCCGTCTTCCTCGCGAACCTCGATCGCCATGTCGCGCACCGGCTTGCCGCAGTTCACGACGGCGCGGTAGCGCTGCGGACGATCGGCGCGGGCGGTGCCGCCGGAGAGCTGCGTCTCCTCGACCAGCTCGACGACGATGCCTTCGCCCGGGGGCATGATCGAGACGGCCAGCGTCGCCTCGGCCAGGCCGTAGCTCGGCATGAAGGCGGTGGCCTGGAAGCCGGCATCGGCGAACGCATCGACGAAGCGCTGCATCACGTCCGGGCGGATCATGTCGGCACCGTTGCCGGCGATGCGCCAGCGGGCCAGATCGAAGCGTTCGCTCGCCTTGGTCTGGCTGGACATGCGGCGCGCACAGATGTCGTAGCCGAAGGTCGGCGAGTAGGAGATGCTGTTGCCCTGGTTGCGGCTGATGAGATCCAGCCAGGCGAGCGGGCGCCGGGCGAAATCCTCGGTCTTCATGTAATCGGTCGAAACCTGGTTCGCGACCGGCGACAGGAAGCAGCCAACCAGGCCCATGTCATGGTACCAGGGCAGCCACGAGATGCAGCGATCGCCGTCGACCAGCTCCATCCCGTGGCTGTGCGCCGCGAGGTTGTTGAGCAGCGCATGGTGCGTGATCGCAACACCGTGCGGGAAGCGGGTCGAGCCGCTCGAATATTGCAGGTACGCGATGTCGTCCGGGCTGGCCTGGGGCAGGGGTGCCTCGGGCGCCGGGTTGGCCGAGAAGGCGTCCCAGTCGGTCGCGGCGACCTCGGTCAGGCGCGCGGCCTCGGCGCACATCGCGCCGATTTCGGGCGGGTAGATCAGCAGCATCGGGTCGCAGCTCTCGAGCTGGACGCGGAGCTGGTCGATATAGGATTGCGCGCCGCCGAAGCTGGTCGGCAGCGGCAGCGGCACCGGCCAGGCGCCGGCATAGATCACGCCGAAGAACAGCGCGGCGAACTCCGCCCCGGTCTCCGCGATCAGCGCGATGCGATCCTGCGGCTGGATGCCGGCGGCGATCAGGCGGCGTGCCTGTTCGAGCGCGTCCGCGCGCAGTTCGGCGAAGCGATAGGGCCGCACCAGCTTGCCCCGCGCATCGTGGAAATTCAGTCCGCGCTGCCCTTGCGCTGCATAATCGAGCGCGGCACCCAGCGTTTCGAAATCAGCGAAACGGCGCGGGAGACGGTCTTCCGTGGGCGTGGGCGCAAGCGCTGCCATATCCACTGTTTCGAGCGATCCCGTTTCGTCCAATACCATTCTTTTTCTCGTGCCCCTGTGAGGTAGCAGTTCGTTGTGCCCCCACAACGCAGTTTTCCGCATGCGCTCTGCTACGCAGTATCGTTCAAAATCGGTTGGCAGTGTGGCACAATCAAGGCGCATGCCCGAACCGTCCCGTTCCAAGCCACCGCTCGTCGCCGCCGATCTCGATCGGCTGGCGCTGCGCTATGTCGAGCGTTTCGCCACCACGCGCGCGCGCCTGGCCGCCTATCTCACCCGCAAGCTGCGCGAGCGCGGCTGGGCCGGCGAGGGGGTGCCGGACCCGGCGGCGGTGGCCGAGCGGATGGCCGAGCGGGGCTATGTCGACGACCGCAGCTTTGCCGAGGCGCGGGTGCGGTCGATGGGCCGCCGCGGGCTGGGCGCGCGGCGGGTGGAGATGGCGCTGCGCCATGACGGCATCGATGCGGAGGACAGCGCCGATCTGGCCGAGGCGATCGAGGCGGAAGCCTATCGCAGCGCGCTGGTGTTCGCGCGTCGCCGCCGATTCGGACCATTCGCCGTTTCCATCGCGGATCGCGATCTTCGCAAAAAGCAAGTCGCTGCATTTTTACGGGCGGGGCATCCGCCTGAGATTGTGCATAGAATATTGCAGATGCAGCCGGGAGAGGAACCGGATGACCCGCCCGGAGCGGGACATTCCTAATCGCACAAAGCGATTCCACTCCACGGTAATGCTGTGTTAATGTTGCTGGCTTGGGGGATAACGATAATGCGTGCTGAGCAACAGCTGGCGTCTGAACACTATCTAGTCGCGTCCGAGGGGGAAGTGCAGTTCGAGGGCGATTCCGGCATGGACGAGCGCGTCTATCGCGGCGTCGTCAAATGGTTCGATGTGACGCGTGGCTTCGGGTTCATGGTCGCCGATGATCCGAGCGTGGGGGACATCCTGATCCATTTCTCGGTCCTGCAGGACCATGGCCGGCGCAGCGTTCCGGAAGGGGCGCGGGTCGAGTGCGTGGCGGTGCAGCGGCAGCGGGGGCTGCAGGCGAAGACCGTCCTCTCGATCGACCTGACCACGGCCGTGGAGCCGGTGAAACGCCCCACCGAGCGGGTGGAGCGGATGAAGCTGATCGGCGAGGCCGGGCCGTTTGAATCGGTGTCGGTCAAGTGGTTCAACCGCCTCAAGGGCTATGGCTTCCTCGTCCGCACGAGCGATACCGCGGACATCTTCGTCCACATGGAGACGCTGCGGCGTGCCGGGGTCGAGGAAGTGGAGCCGGGCCAGCCGCTCCGCGCCCGCATCGTCGACGGCGAGAAGGGGCCGCTGGCCGTCGCAGTCGAACGACCGCTCTGAGGGTGGTTACGGGCATCGCCGGCGAGGCCCCGGGGGTTTCGTCCCCGGCGCCTCGCCGGCTACCGTAGCCGAATTCCCGGACAGGTTTTGATGGGAGTTGCCGAGCGTCGCGCTTGGCGGTATCGGGCAGAGCCATGGGACTTCCTTTTCCGATCTTCACCTGGTGGAACGGCGCCACGTTCGGCACTCGCTTGGGACTGCGCGGCAAGAAGCGCGTCGGCGAGGATTCGCTCGGTAACCTCTATTTCGAGGGCGGGCGTGATCCCAACGGCATTCCGCGCCGCTGGGTGATCTACAAGGGATCCAACGACGCCAGCCGCGTTCCGCCGGAATGGTTCAGCTGGCTTGCGCACCAGATCGACGGCGCGCCCGACGAGTCGCTGCCGCCGGTGCGGGTGTGGGAGAAGCCGGCCGAGCCGAACCTGACCGGTACCGAGCTGGCCTATCGCCCGCCGGGCGCGCTCGAAAAGGGTGCGCACCGGGCCAAGGCCACCGGCGATTACGAGGCCTGGACCCCCGACGCATGAAGGCTGCGGCGGCGCTGCTCGCGCTCGCGCTGGCCGGTTGTGCGGGTAGCGGGAGCGGCAATGGCGCTGCCGGCGGGGACAATGCCGGCGACGAGCTGGTGATCACCGGCGCGGGCGACTCGCAGGGGGTCGATACCGTCTCGGTCGGACCCGACAACGCGACCGTCGACGCCGCGGCCACGCCGATGCGCGAGCGCGTCGCGGTGCTGGGCATTCTCAACAAGCGCAACGGCGTCGAGCGGGAGATCACGCTCAAGCCCGGCCAGGCCGCGCGGATCGACGACCAGGTGACGGTGCGTCTGCGCGCCTGCGAACGCACGGCGCCCTGGGAGCAGGACCGGCTGACCGGCGCCTTCGTGCAGATGGACGTGCGCCGCGAGGACCAGCGCTGGCACCGCGTCTTCTCCGGCTGGCTCTACAAGGAACAGCCCGCGCTCAACGTCGTCCAGCACCCGATCTACGACGTCTGGCCCAAGAGCTGCGCGATGACCTTCCGCGAGACCGGGCCGGATACGATGCCGGCGGCGTCGCCCGGCGCATCCAGTGCGAAGAGGTCGCCCGAAGCCGAGGGCGGCAACGAGACCGCACCGGTCGAATCGCCGAGCGCCGCGCCCAGCAACGCGACATAATCGTCCCGCGGGATCTCGATCGCGCCCAGCGAGGCGAGGTGATCGGTGATGAACTGGCAGTCGAGCAGGCGAAAGCCGCCGGCCTGCAGCCGCGCGACGAGATGGGCGAGCGCGACCTTCGAGGCGTCGCGGACGCGCGTGACCATCGACTCCCCGAAGAACGCGCGGCCCAGCGCGAGGCCGTAGAGGCCGCCGGCGAGCCGATCGCCCTCCCAGCATTCGATCGAATGGGCGTAGCCCAGATCGTGGAGCGCGATGAAGGCGCGCTCGATCGCGCCGTTGATCCAGGTGTCGGGGCGGTCCTGCGCGGCTTCGGCGCATAGCCGGATCATCGCCGGGAAATCGCGATCCACGGTCACCTGGAAGCGGTCCGACGCCACGACCTTGCGCAGCGAGCGGGAGAGGTGGAATCCGTCCAGCGGCAGCACGCCGCGCAGCTTCGGCTCCACCCAGTAGACCGAGCCTGCATCGCGGGCGTCGGCCATCGGGAACACGCCCATGGCATAGGCGCGCAGGACCAGCGCGGGGTCGAGCTCCTTGGGCGGCTGTCGGCGATGCCCGACCATTACCGGGCGCGCCCGGCAAGGGTCTGCTCGATCGCCTGCCACAACGCATTGAATGCCCGCGCGCCGGTGCTGCGCGGGGCGAAGGCGCCCACCGGCGCCCGGCGCACCGCCACGGCTTCGACGATGCTGGCCATCGGGATCACCGGCCAGTCCGGGTGCCTGGCCACCGCCTCGACATGGAGCTTGCGGCGGCGATCGACCATGGTGTGGACCGGCATCAACGGCACCTTGGCGCCGCGCTGGACGAGGTGCGCGGCGACCTCCGCGAAGGCGCGCTGGGAGAGCGGGGAGGGCGCGACCGGCACGACGATCAGGTCCGCCGCGCGCATCACCTGCTCGCTGGTCTCGGTAAGGCCCGGCGGACAATCGAGCAGGATGCGATCGAAATCCTGTGCCAGGTCCCCGAGCAGCCTGCTCAGCCGCTTCTTCTTGTCGAGCGCGTGGAAGAACTGGTCGAGCTGGCGGAGCGAGGTGTCGGCGGGCAGCAGCGCGAGGCGATCGATCGCCGTGGCGCGGATCAGCTTTGCGGCGTCGACGTCCTTGGAGAAGATCGCCTGCGCCGGGTGCCGGCCGCCCGCGTCCCCGCCGAGCAGGAAGGTGGCGGCGGCCTGCGGATCGAGGTCCCACAGCAGCGTGCGGCGGGCCGAACGGGTGGCGGAGGCCCAGGCGAGGTTGATCGCCAGCGTGGTTTTGCCCACGCCGCCTTTCAGGCTGTACACCGCTATCGTCGCCACGCGCGTTACCTCCGGGGCCAAGCTGGCATGAAAAAAGCCCGGCGGAAATAGCCGCCGGGCTTTGTTTTCGTAGCGGAATGCAGGCTTACGCCTTGCAGGTGTGGACCGATCCGTTGCCGAGGGTGATCTTGGCTGCCTTGGCATTGCCTTCGATCTTGTAGCCGCCTTCGGCCGTGTAGGGCTGGCCGGCTTCCGGTGCGCGGAGCAGGACCGACTTCATCGAATCCTTCTTCTCGCGCAGCGAGGCCATTTTGCCTTCCTTGAAGAAGTCGACGAACAGCAGGGTGTTGCCCGGCTGGCAGCGGAAGCTCACCGAGCTTTCGATCGTCGGCGGCGTTTCTACCGGCGCGGCGTTCGCAAGCTGCGAAGCCATGGGATCCGGCGCGCGGCTGTCGACCACCTCGGGCTTGTTGTTGCAAGCGGCGAGCGAAAGCAGCGCCGCGGCGGAAAATGCGATCGGGGAGGGGTTTTTCATAGCGTAGCGTGCTTTTCCTTAGGCGGTAATCATCGTCAAGCGAAAACGGGTAACAGAGTCACACGAAATGGTGCGCCGCAACGGAACAGACGCAATGTTGCGCGCTATCGGACACGCGCAACAGTCGTGGAGGTTGCAGGGGCGATCGGAAAGGGGACGTTTACCGTGCTTGACCCGATGCGCCCGACTGCGCAGGGAGAGCCGAGGAGAGTGCGCATGAAGCCGAGGATCTGCTGGACGCGAGGCTGGACCCTGATGCCGCTGGCACTGCTCGCGGCCTGCGGTGGCGCGCCGACCGAGAATGCCGCCGAGGATCCGGCCAATGCCGCGGTGCCGCCCGGGCCGATGCTGGGCGGCGTGGACCTCTCCACCCCGCTGCAGATCCGCCCGGTCGAGGGGCGCGACTGGGCGCTCGACCTGGCGCCGGGCCGCATCCTCTTCCAGCAGGAGGGCGCCAAGCAGGTGCCCTTCTACCCGGTATCCCCGCGGCTCGCGCAGGGCGCGGCGACCTACCCCACCCAGACGCCCGAGGGCGCCGCCGTGACCATCACGCTGCGCCCCGCCGCGTGCGCCGAGGGCGCGAACCTTGCCGCGGACGTGCGGATCGGCGCGAATATCCTGAAGGGCTGCGCGCATCCGATGACCGTCGAGCAGGTCCACCGCGAGATGTACAACGAAGCGCTCGCGGTGCCGTATGACGGCGGCAACAACAGCAGCGCGGACTAGGGGCTCACAGCACATTCGGTGACGCGGGCGGCCGGCGGCCGGCGCGGCAGGTTGCCTGTGCGCGGCAAAGCGCGTATGCGGCGCCCATTCGCAAGGACCCGGTGAAACTCCGGGTGGCTATTCCGGCCGCCGATCCGCCGGACAACAACACGCACCCAATTGCAAGGCGCGCATCCGCGCCACGTGCCCTGTTGTGGAAAATCAATGACCTTCAATTTTGCTGCCTACCGCCGTCAGTGGTTCACGGACGGTGTTGTCGCCCGCCGGGATGTTCTTGCCGGGATCGTCGTCGCGCTGGCGCTGATCCCCGAGGCGATCGGCTTCTCGCTCATTGCCGGCGTCGATCCCCGCGTCGGGCTCTATGCCTCGGTCGCGATCGCCATGACGATCGCCTTGATCGGCGGCCGGCCGGGCATGGTCTCGGCCGCGACCGCCGCGGTGGCGGTCGTCGTCGTGCCGCTGGTTCGCGAACACGGCGTCGACTATCTCTTTGCCGCGACCATCCTGATGGGCGTGATCCAGATCGCGGCCGGGCTGCTGCGGCTCGATCTGGTCATGCAGTTCGTCTCGCGCTCGGTGATCACCGGGTTCGTCAACGCCCTTGCGATCCTCATCTTCCTTGCCCAGCTGCCCCAGTTCGTCGGGGTGGGCTGGCAGACCTATGCCATGGTGGCTGGCGGGCTGGCGATCATCTACGGCCTGCCGCGCATCACCAGGGCGGTGCCGTCGCCGCTGGTCGCGATCGTGATCCTGAGCGGAATCAGCATCTTCGCGGGGCTGCCGGTGCATGTAGTGGGCGACATGGGCAAGCTGCCGGAGGGATTGCCAAGCCTCACCCTGCCGCACGTTCCGCTGACCCTGGAGACGCTGCGGATCATCTTTCCCTATGCGATGACGATGGCGGCGGTCGGGCTGCTGGAGTCGCTGCTCACCGCCCGGATCGTCGACGACATGACGGATACGGACAGCGACAAGCGCCGGGAATGCGCAGGACAGGGCGGCGCGAACATCGTGGCGGCGCTGTTCGGCGGAATGGGCGGCTGTGCGATGATCGGGCAGTCCGTCATCAACGTCACCTCGGGCGGCCGCGGCCGGCTTTCGACGTTCGTGGCGGGCGCCTTCCTGCTGTTCCTCCTCGCGGTGCTGGGCCCCTTTGTCGGGCGGGTGCCGATGCCGGCGCTCGTCGCGGTGATGATCATGGTCTCGATCGGCACGTTCAGCTGGAACTCGATCCCCAATCTGCGCCGCCACCCGCTGCCGTCGTCGGTGGTGATGCTGACCACCGTCACGGTCGTCGTGGCGACGCATGACCTGTCGCTCGGCGTGCTGGCGGGCGTCCTGCTCTCCGGGATCTTCTTCGCAGGCAAGGTGCAGCGCATGTTCGCGGTGGAGCGCATCCTCTCGGACGACGGCACGCGCGCGATCTATCGGGTGACCGGCGAGATATTCTTCGCCTCCGTCGATCGATTCACGCGGGCGTTCCAGGCCGAAGACCAGGCGCGCGCGGTGCAGATCGACGTCTCGGCCGCGCACTTCTGGGACATTTCCGGGGTGGGTGCGCTCGACAAGATCGTCGCCAGGCTCCGCCGCGACGGCCGCATGGTGGAAGTCATCGGGTACAACCGCGCCAGTGCCGACATCGTCGATCGCTTTGCGCTTCACGACAAGACCGGCGTCGAAATGGGGTTCGCACCCCATTGAACCCCAGCGGCCGGGAACGCCGCCGCGCTACGCCGCTTGCGCCCCCGGGATCGTGAAGGCAAAGGTAGCACCGCCGCCGGGCGTCTCCTCGGCCCAGATCCGGCCGCTATGGCCTTCGATCAGGTGATGGGAGATGGCGAGCCCCAGGCCGAGCCCGCCGCCGGTGTCGCACCGGCCATTGCCCAGCCCGGGCTGGAACAGGATATGGCGCTGCTCGGGCGCGACGCCCGGGCCGTTGTCAATTACCCGGACGGTGACTTCCGCCGGATCCTGTCTCTCGGCGGTGACGAGAATGGTCGTGCCGGCACGGTGCTGGCAGGCTTCGCCGGCGTTGCGCAGCAGGTTGGCCAGCACCTGGACGATCTGGACATTGTCGAACCGGGCGTATTGCGCCTCGGGCGCCACGCGGATCGTCACCGGCGGCAACAGCATCGGCGCGGCAGCGCGGACGAGGTGGAGCGCCTCCTCGATGCTGGTGGCGACCGAGCGTGTTTCCAGCACCAGATCGTCATGGCGCACCATGCGGCGAATGCGGCGGATGATCTCGCCGGCCCGCTGCAACTGCTGCTCGGCAGCGCCGCTGAGGTCGCGGGTCCTCTCGTCACTGTCCGGAGACAGGCGGATGGCCGCCATGTAGTTGGCAGCGGCGGAGAGCGGCTGGTTCAGTTCATGCGCGACCGTCGCGGCGATCGAGCCGAGCGCGCTGGCGCGGGTGAGCTCGAGCATCTGGCGCTCGATCGTCACCCGCTCGGCGAGCATGCGATCGCGTTCCTGGAGCCGGTTGCGCAGTTCCTGGTCGACGCCGATGCGATGCTTGGCGAGGGTGACATAGCTCGCCAGCGTCTGGAGGAACTGGATCTCGGCGTCGCTGAAGCCGGCGCGGCCGCGCCGGCCGAAGGCGAGCGTGCCGAGCAGCGCGTCCTTGTGGAGCAGCGGCGTGCAGAAGCAGGCGTCCAGCCCCATGTCACGCGCATAGGCGAGGCGGGGGTCGTCCGACTGCTGGATGTCACGGGCGATCATCGGTGTCAGGCTTTCCGCGACGCCGCCGCAAATGGCGATGCCCAGCGGAACATGCTGCCAGTCGACGACCTGTTCGGGGGTGATGCCGGCCCAGGCGTTGAGGTCCAGTCCCTGGCCGTCAAAGGCATAGTGGAAGAAGACGTCGAGCTCGACTTCGCTGCGGATCAGCCCGAAGATGCGGTCCAGCGCGGGTGCGAGATCCCCGGCCTGGAGCAGATCGCTGGCGCTGACCGCGAGCAGTTCGAGAAAGCGATAGGGTGGCGCATCCTCCCCAGCCGCATCGGGGGCCTGGCCGCTGGGGCGGAAGAGGGCGCTACGGCGGTTCAGCATGGCAAAGGTCGATGAATGGGCTATGCCTCGCCTGTCCCCGCGGCCACTCCGTATTGCTACTGACTATCAGTCTATTGCGAAACAATTGCGGCTGCGGGCGCTATTGCTAAGCGTTATCACCGCCTCCGGGCCGCGAAAAGGCCGAAAGTTCGGCCCATTTCGGGGCCTTGGCGGCCAGGCCGATGGTATGCAGCGGACTGGATGAAGGCAGGCCGAGGATGGTGTAGCGCGCGGCCGCCTCGCCCAGATTGCGCAGGCCGTGCCGCAGGGCGGTAGCGCCGTTGAAGGCGATCGCGCGCAGTTCCGGCAGCGCGGCGGCGAGCGCGGCGATGTCGTGCGCCTCGATGTCGCGCAGTGCGGCGTCGGTGCTTCCCGGCCGGGTGGCGCTGGCGACGACGTCCCACAGGCCGATGCGCGCAGCGCGCAGCGCCTCCAGCCGCTCGGCATAGGCGAGCGGCACGAGATCGCGCCCTGTGGCGGGGGAAATGAGCTGCCAGAACTGGTTTTGCGGGTGTGCATAATAGCGCGCCGCCGCGAGCGAGCGCTCGCCCGGCAACGAGCCGAGCACCAGCAGGCGCGTATCGGGCGCCACCACGGGCGGGAAGCTGTGCTTGCGTTCGGGCATCGGCGACGCGCTCCCTCAGTCTTCGAGCCAGGGCGCCTGGCGGCGTTCTTCGCGTGCGGCGACCAGCAGCGCGCGGATCGCTTGCGCCTCCAGCGGTCCGGAATCGGTGCGCGGGACATGGCGCATGGTCAGTCCGCCCCGTCGGGGCCGCCGTCGAGATCGCCGACGCATTGCAGCTCGGGCTCGGTCTTCGCCATGCGCGCTAGATCTCGCGCGGTGGCGGTAATGCCGGGAATCAGCGTGTCGGGGGCGAGGCCATAGCCCTGGATCAGGCGGACGGCCCAGCCATAATGGCGCGCGCCCGCTTCGCAGCTGTCGCTGCCGCCGTCGCTCACGCCCCAGACCTTGCGCCAGGGGCCGGCCCCGCGTTGCTCGAGCAGTGCCTCGAAGTCGCCGACCTCGCCGCTGCCCTGGACATAGGCGATCGCGCGCGGGCCCTTGTGGAGCACGCGGAAGGTGCGGAAGGTGAAGCGCGCTGCCGGGCGATCATCGCCATGGTGCAGCACCTTGACGATGGCGCCGCGCTCGGCGCTGCCGGGCGCGGGGGTATACAGGCCCGGCGCAGGTGCGGCGGACGCGAGCAGCAGGGCTGCCGGGAGCGAGGCGAGACGGAACGGGCGCTTCATGGGTGCCGTCTAGCAGGAAACCGTCTGCGCGCGAGTGTGCGCCATGCGGACGGAATACGGACGCCGCAACCGCGTTCCCGCGATCACGCCGCTGATGTTGTAGGGCAAGAAAAAGCTAGTAATTTCCGAGTCTTTGCTTCATTTCCTGTCGGCGGTGACGGCACTTCTTCAGAACGAAGCAAGTCGGGCCTGGGATGAGGGGAAATTGGATGCGGATGGCATTTCTGGTGGCGACACTCGGCGCCTTGACGATGGGCAGCGCCGCACAGGCCGCACCGATCCTTTACAGCTTTTCCGGCAAGATCAGCGGCGTGCTCAACGGGCAGGCTTTTGCCCTGAGCGACTATACGCTCTCGCTGGCGACCGACACGGACTCCGTGTTCCAGCCCCGGCCCGATTTCCGGCCGAGCCTCTACAATTCGGCGCCGGCGACGCTGTCGTTCACCGTGAACGGCGTGTCGGGCACCTTCGCGATGCTGTTCAACGCCTTCAGCGTGACGCTGGGCAGCGGCAGCGGGCAGCGCGCGCTGGTCGGCTTCACCGAGGCGGCGCCGTTCGGCAACGACCTGATCGACGTGCGCGACGCCGGCCTGCTGGGCTACGACCTCAAGACGGGAATCGTGTCGGCATCCAACGCTCCGATCGATTTCCTCAATTTCGGCACGACATTCGCGACCAGCGCGGGCGAACTGATCTTCACCAACGACAGCGACGCCTCGGCCGCGTTCAGCGCCTCGCTGTCGGCGGTGCCGGAGCCGGCGAGCTGGGCGATGATGGTGCTGGGCTTCGGCCTGTTGGGCGCGGCACTTCGCCAGCGTAGCCGGGTGACGGTGCGCTTCGCCTGATCGCGGGGCGGGGGGGGCAATGCCGCCCCGGCCCCCTTTCGACGACATCCGAAAGGGCGTAGGACCGCATCATGGCCCGCACGATCACCCGCTACCGGGACTTCTGGCCCCATTATCTGCGCGAGCACGCCAGGCCTGCGACGCGCCGGCTGCATTATATCGGCACCGCGCTGACCTTCGCCGCGCTCGCCGCCGGGATAGTGCTCAACGCCTGGTGGCTGATCGCCATCCCGCTCGCCGGCTATGGCTTTGCCTGGGGCGCGCATTTCGGGGTCGAGCGCAATCGTCCGGCGACCTTTACCTATCCGCTCTGGTCGCTTCTCTCCGATTACCGGATGTTCTTCCTGTGGATCGGCGGGCGGCTGGGGCCGCATCTGAAGCGAGCCGGCGTCGCCGAATAGATTGCGTTGCTTGCGTGCCGCGGGGGGCGGCTCCTATCTACGCGCCATGCACGTTTCCCAGAACACGCTCGCGCTGATCGGCAACACTCCGCTCGTCCGCCTCAAGGGCCCCAGCGACGCAACCGGCTGCGACATCTTCGCCAAGTGCGAATTCGCCAATCCCGGCGCGTCGGTGAAGGACCGCGCCGCGCTGTACATCGTCAACGATGCCGAGGAACAGGGCACGCTCGCGCCCGGCGGCACGATCGTCGAGGGCACGGCGGGCAATACCGGCATCGGGCTGGCGCTGGTCGCCAACGCCAAGGGCTATCGCACGATCATCGTGATGCCCGAGACCCAGTCGCGCGAGAAGATGGACACGCTGCGCGCGCTGGGCGCCGAGCTGGTGCTGGTGCCGGCGGCGCCCTATTCGAACCCCGGCCATTTCGTCCATACCAGCCGTCGCATCGCCGAGGAGACGCAGGGCGCGATCTGGGCGAATCAGTTCGACAACATCGCCAACCGCAAGGCGCATATCGTGGGCACGGCGGAAGAGATCTGGACGCAGATGGAGGGCCGAATCGACGGCTTCACCTGCGCGGCGGGCACCGGCGGCACGATCGCCGGCGTGGGGCTGGGGCTGAAGGCGAAGGACGAGAAGGTCACCATCGCGCTGAGCGACCCGCATGGTGCGGCGCTCTACGAATATTATGCCTGTGGCGAGCTTCGCGCCGAGGGTTCCTCGGTCGCCGAGGGTATCGGCCAGGGGCGGATCACCGGCAATCTGGAAGGTGCGCCGATCGACACCCAGTTCCGCATCTCCGACGAGGAGGGGCTGGAATGGGTGCGCCGGCTGCTGGCGGAGGAGGGGCTGTGCCTCGGCCTGTCCTCGGGCATCAACGTTGCCGGCGCGGTGCGGCTGGCCCGCGCCCTGGGACCGGGCAAGCGGGTGGCGACGATCCTGTGCGACACCGGCTTCCGCTATCTCTCGACGCTCTACAATGCCGACTGGCTGCAGGCGAAGGGGCTGACCGTTCCTTCATGGTTGACGCGCGGTTGAGGCTTCGCTCGACAAGCATGCGCTTGTGCGTTACATTTATGCCACAGTCATGAAAATCGGTTCGCCTCAGGATCACGCCCAGGCCATGCAGCGCATCCGCGTCGGCATGACCGGACTCGCGGCCGTGGTCCTGCTGATGGTGCTGTCGTTCGCGATCTTCTCCTCGGCGAACCGCGAGGCGCCGGTGAGCGCGGCGGGGGCGTCGAATGCCTCGGTCGTCGCCAACCTGACCGGCGTCGACAATGCCGCCGCCGATCGGACGCGCGACGAACCGCTTGCCGAACTCGGCGTCGCACCCAGCACCGACGATCCCACCGCCGCCGCCCAGGCGCGCGAGCAGGCGCACCGGCAGGACGCCGCCGGCAAGTAAGCCGCGGGACTCGGGCGCCGCCGGGGAATTGCCCCCACCGGAATCGGCCCACGGGGACCGCTGGGGAAATCGCCCCACTTTTCCCGTGCCACGCAGGGCGCTGATCGGGTCACCGAGCGGTGCGGTGGCAAAAATGCCGCAGTTTCCGGTGCTTGCGTTAAAGTGCCGGGTCGCATGGCGGTGTGCATGCCGCTACCCCGCATCCGAACGCTACCCCTTCAGAATAGGAACTTTTCCCGACAAAATTGGTCGCGGGAAGGGGTGTATAGGGAACAAATACAGATCAAAATGGCAAAAGCGCCCAGCGGTGGCGATCAGTGGCTGAAATTCCCGTGCTGTCCCCATCACGCCCGTTGTTTCCCGCTCTATAATGTGGTTAAAAGGGCACACTAAAAGGGGGGCACGAACCCTTTCTTCCGAACATCTCCAGCTGGAGCACGGTCCGCGTGATTCCGGCGGCGGGAGAGTCGTGCCCGGCTTGGGGTTTGGCGTGGCAGATAGGGAGCTCTTCGAAGGATTTGCGCTCCAGGCGGTCGACCAGAAGGGTCGCGTCGCCATACCCGCAGACCTGCGCGCCGCCGCCGAGCGCAATTCGGATGTCCGCCAGATCGTCGTCGGGGTGCATGCGGAGGATTCGTGCCTCTCCGCGCACGACACCGGCTGGTCGCAGAAGAAGTACGACCGCATCGACAAGCTCGACCAGCAGGCGCTCGACCGGGGCGAACAGCCCAGCGCCGCACCCAAGCGCCGCGCCTTCGGCATGGTCGAAAAGGCGCCGTACGACGACAGCGGCCGCTTCGTGCTGCCGCCCTTCTTCCGCGCCAAGGCGAAGATCCAGAAATGGGCGTTCTTCGTCGGCAGCGGCGACACGTTCGACATCTGGGCGCCCGACGTGCTGCTCGCCGACGAAAAGGCCGATCCCGAACTCAAGGAAATCTGCGCGTTCCTGATGCAGCAAAAGGGGGCGATGTGAGCGACGCGCCCCATATCCCCGTGCTGCTCGACGAAGTGCTGGAGGCGCTCGCGATCCAGCCCGGCGAGACCCATGTCGACGGCACCTTCGGCGCAGGCGGCTATACCCGTGCGATGCTCGGTGCCGGCGCGCAGGTGGCGGCGTTCGACCGCGACCCGTCCGCAATCGCGAACGGCGCCACGCTCGTCGCGGAAAGCGGCGGCAAGCTGGAGCTGATCCACGCGCCGTTCAGCCGGCTGGCCCAGGAGCTGGAGGCGCGCGGCCTGGCGCCGGTGGACGGTGTCGTGCTCGATATCGGCGTCTCCTCGATGCAGCTCGACCAGGCCGAGCGCGGCTTCTCGTTCCAGCAGGACGGGCCGCTCGACATGCGGATGGCGGGCGAGGGGATGAGCGCGGCCGACTGGCTGAACAGCGCGGATGAAGGCGAGATCGCCGATGTGCTGTTCCACCTCGGCGAGGAACCGCGCGCCCGGCGCGTCGCCAAGTATATCGTCGGTGCGCGGCCGTTGACCCGCACCTCGGAGCTGGCATCGGTGGTGCGCAAGGCGCTCGGCCATCGCCCGCACGACAAGAAGGATCCCGCCACGCGGACCTTCCAGGCGGTGCGCATCCACATCAACCGCGAGCTGGACGAACTGACCGACGTGCTGGCGGCGGCGGAGCGGGTGCTGAAGCCGGGCGGGCGGCTGGTGGTGGTGACCTTCCACAGCCTCGAGGACCGGCTGGTCAAGCGCTTCTTCCGCGAACGCAGCGGCAGCACGCCGGCGGGTTCGCGGCATCGCCCGGCGGTGGGGCCGCGGGCGGAACCGAGTTTTGAAACGCCCGCCAAGGCCGTGCGCCCCGGCGAGGCGGAGTTGGTGCGTAACCCACGCGCCCGATCGTCCACGCTGCGCGCCGCGCGGCGGACGGATGCGGCGCCGTGGTCGAGTGAGGATATGGTGTGATGGCAGTGCATGGCTTCAGGGGGCTTGGCTGGTTCCTGTGCGGCGTCATCGTTGCGCCGACCTGCTACATGGTGACGTCGCACGGCGCGGCGGAACGCGCGAAGCTGCGCGCGATGGACACCGCCATCGTGCAGGCGCACAAGGACATTCGTGGCCTGGAAACCGAGTTCGACACCCGCGCCAACATGGCCCAGATCGAGCGCTGGAACGGCGACGTGCTGGCGATGAATGCGCCGCAGCCGCAGCAATATCTGGCCAGCGCGAGCGGCCTGGCCGCGCTCGACCAGCCCGCAGCGGCCGCGCCCGGCACCGCCAAGGTGGAGACCGCCGCACTCGTGATCCCGACCGGCCAGCGTCCTGTGGAAACCGCGGCGGTGGCGACCCAGCCGGTTGCGACCGCTGCTGCCACCCCAGGCAAGGCCGTGGCGGCCAAGCCGATGGCGACGGCTTCGGCAGCACCCGTCAAGGCCGCCCCGGGCAACTCCACCGTCGTGCGCGTGGCGCAGGCCGACAGCAAGCCCGCGCAGGACCTTGGCCGGCTGATGCAGAAGGTCGACAAGGCGCGGCTCGCCAAGCCGGACCGGCCGCTGCTGAGCGCTGCCACGATCAGCGATCTGCGCCGCGTGGCGAAGCGCGAGCAAACGGCACAGCGATGATCGTCGTCGTCGCCCCTTCCGCGCGTGCGCGGGGATCGGGCGGGGGGCGCGAGGCGCTCGTCGCGGTGGCGCAGTTGCGCCTGATGATCCTCTCGATCCTGTTCGGGGCGGGCGTGCTGGCGATCCTCGGCAAGCTCGCCTTTCTGGCGTTGTCGGCAGGCCCGGCGACGGCGCGCGACCTTTCCAACGCGCTGGTGCCGGCGCGCGGCGACATTGTCGATCGCAACGGCACGCCGCTGGCGCGCAGCATCGATGCCTGGACGATCGCGATCCACCCCAACCAGGTGATCGGCGACAAGGCGGCGCTGGCGCAGAAGCTGGCCGAGCTGATGCCCGAGCGCAGCCAGGCGCAATATTATGCGCTGCTCCACAGCGGCGGCGGCTTCGCCTTCCTCAAGCGCCGCGCGCTGCCGGAGCTGGTCAACCAGATGAACGCGCTGGGCGAGCCGGCGATCGAGTTCCAGCGCGAGACCGACCGGCTGTATCCGCAATCGGACATGGCGGCGCACGTGCTCGGCTATCTCGACGACAAGGGCCGCGGCGTCACCGGCATGGAGAAGGTGCTCGAGGCGCGGCTGACCGATCCGGCGCAGCGCGGCAAGCCGGTGACGTTGTCGCTCGACACGCGCGTGCAGGCGGCGCTGGAAAGCGAGCTCGGCCGCGCGATGACCGACCTGCAGGCGCGCGGCGCCGCTGCGGTGGTGCTCGACGTGAACACCGGTGAAGTCGTCGCGATGACCTCGCTGCCCAGCTTCAACCCCAACCAGCTGGGCGGCCCGCCGCCGCGCAACAACGTGACGCAGAGCGTCTACGAGCTCGGCTCCACCTTCAAGCCGATCGCGGTGGCGGCGGCGATCGATTCGGGCACGATCACCTCGATGTCGCGGCGGTTCGATGCCACGGTGCCGATGAAGGTCGGCCGCTTCACCATTCACGACGATCCCGGCGACGAGCAGTTCCGCTGGCTCAACATCCCGGAAACGCTGATCTATTCGTCGAACATCGCCACCGCGCGGATCGCCGACGAACTGGGCGCGGAGAAGATGCAGGACATGTTCCGCCGCCTCGGCTTCGACCAGCGGCCGAGCATCGAGATCGGCGCGGTCCGCCCGCTATGGCCGGCGACCTGGGGCCGGATCACGGTGATGACCACCGCCTATGGCCACGGCATTGCGGTGACGCCGCTGCACCTTGCCGCCGCCTATGCGGCGATGGTCAACGGCGGCATGTGGCACCCGGCGACGCTGATGAAGGTCGATGCCGAGCATCCGGTGCAGGGCCGCCGCGTGCTGCAGGAATCGACCAGCATGCGGATGCGCCAGCTGCTGCGGCTGATCGTGTTGAAGGGCACCGGCCGCAAGGGCGAGGCGCCGGGCTACCGCGTCGCGGGCAAGACCGGTACCGCCGAGGCGGCGAGCGAGGGCGGCTATGACAAGCACCGCAACGTCTCCACCTTTGCGGCGGCTTTCCCGATCGACGCGCCGCGCTATGTGGTGGTCGCCATGCTCGACTCGCCCAAGGCCAATGCCAACACGCCGCGCACCACCGCGGCCTGGACCGTCGCGCCCGTCGTCTCGCGCCTGATCGCGCGGACGGGCGCCCTTCTGGGCATCGCGCCCGACAATGCCCGCGACATCGACGAGAGCGAGCTGTTGCCGCTCGTCGACCGTTCGCCGGCGCCGGGAGCGGGAACCGAATGAGACTGGGACAACTGACCGGCACCGCAGACGACGCGGTCGTCACCGGCTTCGCGATTGATCACCGCAAGGTGGCACCGGGCACGATCTTCGGCGCGTTCGAGGGCGCGCGGGTGAACGGCGAGGACTATATCGACGCCGCAGTGCAGGCAGGCGCCATCGCCGTGGTGGCGCGGCCCGAGGCAAGGGTGGAAGGCGCGGTGCACATCGCCGACGCCAATCCGCGGCAGCGCTTCGCCGGGCTGGCATCGCAGTTCTTCGCGCCGTTCCCGGCGGTGACCGCCGCGGTGACCGGGACCAACGGCAAGACCTCCACCGTCGAGATGACGCGCCAGCTGTGGCGGATGGCGGGCTTCCACGCCGCCTCGATCGGCACGCTGGGCGTGACGACGGCGGACGAGCGCGTCTCCACGGGCCTGACCACGCCGGACATCGTCACCTTCCTGTCGAACGTCGCCGGGCTGGCGCGCGAGGGCGTGACGCACGTGGCGTTCGAGGCTTCGTCGCACGGGCTGTCGCAATACCGTACCGAGGGGCTACCGGTGCGCGCGGCGGCGTTCACCAATCTCAGCCGCGATCACCTCGATTATCACGGCGACATGGCGACCTATTTCACCGCCAAGATGCGCCTCTTCGCCGAGGTGCTGGCCGACGACGGCACCGCTGTGGTGTGGGCGGACGATCCGCACGCGCCGCAGGTCGAGGACCTCGCCCGGATGCGCGGCAACCGACTGATCACGGTGGGCGAGCATGGCAAGACGCTGCGGCTGGTGGGGCGCACGCCTTCGCTGCTCGGCCAGACGCTGGAGATCGAGGCGGAGGGCAAGGTCCACACCGTGCGGCTGCCGCTGATCGGCGCCTATCAGGCGGCCAACGCGCTGACCGCCGCCGGGCTGGTGATCGCCACCGGCGGCGACGTCACCGAGACGCTGGGCAATTGCGCGCGGCTGCAGCCGGTGCGCGGTCGGCTGGAGCGGGCGGTGATCGCCGCCAACGGCGCGCCGGTCTATGTCGATTATGCCCATACCCCCGATGCGCTGGAGGCGGCGATCGCGGCGCTGAAGCCGCATACCGAGGGGCGGCTGATCCTGGTGTTCGGCGCCGGCGGCGACCGCGATCCCGGCAAGCGCGAACTGATGGGGCAGGTCGCGGCTTCGGGCGCCGATGTGGCGATCGTCACCGACGACAATCCGCGCACCGAAGACCCGGCCGAAATCCGCCGCGCGATCCTGAAGGGCGCTCCGCAAGCCACCGAGATCGGCGACCGCCGCGAAGCGATTGCAGCCGCGATCGCCATGGCCGCGCCGCACGACATCGTGCTGGTCGCCGGCAAGGGACATGAACTGGGGCAGATCGTGGGCGAGATGGTGCTGCCGTTCGACGACGTCGCGGTCGCGCGGGAGTGCGCGGCGTGACGACGCTCTGGACTTCCGACGAGATCGCGGCGGCCACGCAGGGCACCGCGTCGGCGGACTTCGCCGTCTCCGGCGTCGCGTTCGACTCCCGCGAAGTGGGGCCGGGCGACCTGTTCCTCGCGCTCAAGGGCGACAGCACCGACGGGCACCGCTTCCTCGACCAGGCCGTTGCGCAGGGCGCGGCCGGCGCCGTGGTCTCCGATGCGACCGATCATCCGAACGTGCGGGTCGCCGACACCACCGCCGCGCTGAACGCGCTGGGTGCGGCCTCGCGGGCCCGGTCCTCGGCCAGGATCATCGGCGTCACCGGATCGGTCGGCAAGACCGGCACCAAGGAGGCGCTGTTCGCCGCGCTCGACCGGATCGATCCGGGCTGCGCGCATCGTTCGGTGAAGAGCTACAACAACCATACCGGCGTGCCGCTGAGCCTCGCCCGCATGCCGCGCGAGGCCCGCTACGGCGTGTTCGAGATGGGGATGAACCATGCGGGCGAGCTGGCCCAGCTGACCCGGCTGGTGCGGCCGCACGTCGCGATCGTCACCGCGATCGCCCCCGCGCATCTCGGCTTCTTCGGCAGCGTCGAAGCGATCGCCGACGCCAAGGGCGAGATATTCCAGGGGCTCGGCGCCGGCGGCACCGCGATCGTGCCCCATGACAGCCCCTATCGCGACCGGCTGATCGATGCCGCGCGGCCCCATGCGACCAGGATCGTCACCTTCGGGCTGAGCGAGGGTGCGGATTATCGCGCGGTCGAGACGATGCGCGCGCGCAGCGGCGGCACCTTCGTGATGGCGCGCTTCGGCGATCGCGAGCTGAGCTTCACGATATCGCAGCCGGGCGAGCATTGGGTGTCGAACGCGATGGCGATCCTCGCCGCGGTCGACGCGGTGGGCGGGGACCTCGAAGTCGCGGGCCTGGCGCTGGCAGAACTGGGCGGCCTTGCCGGGCGCGGCGCGCGGATGACCGTGGCGGTTGGCGACGGCAGCGCGCTGGTGATCGACGAAAGCTACAACGCCAATCCCAGCTCGATGCGCGCGACGCTGGCGGTGCTCGCGGCCGAGCCCGGCCGCAAGGTCGCGGTGCTGGGCGAGATGCGCGAACTGGGCGACCATTCGGATGCGCTCCACGCCGAGCTCGCCGATCCGATCACCAAGGCCGGGGTGAGCCGTGCCATTTTGGTGGGCGAAGCGATGGCGCCGCTGGCGGCCGCGCTTGAGGGGCGGGTGGATTTCGTCCATGTGGCCGATGCCGCAGCTGCGAAGGCCGAGCTCGAATCGACGCTCGCCCCGGGCGATGCGGTTCTCATCAAAGGGTCGAACGGCGTACGGCTGGCGACGATCGTCGCGGCGCTGGCGGAAAGGCAATCATGCTCTATCTGATCGCGGAGCAGCTGGGCTTCCCCGGCGTCTTCAATCTCTTCCGGTATCTGTCGTTCCGCACCGGCGGCGCGGTGGCGACCGCGCTGCTGATCGGCCTGCTGATCGGGCCGAAGTTCATCGGCTGGCTGCGGCTGCGTCAGGGCAAGGGCCAGCCGATCCGCACCGACGGGCCGCAGACCCACCTCGCCAAGCGCGGCACGCCGACGATGGGCGGGCTGATGATCCTCACCAGCCTGACGCTGGCGCTGCTGCTGTGGATGGACCTGCGCAACGCCTATGTGTGGGCGTGCATGTTCGTGACGCTGGGCTTCGGCGCGATCGGATTCCTCGACGATTACGACAAGGTGCGGAAGCAGAAGACGGCGGGCGTATCGGGCAAGGTGCGGCTGATCGGCGAGTTCATCATCGCCGGCATCGCCAGCGGGATCATCATCTTCGCGGAGGGCAACACCCAGCTCTACGTGCCGTTCTTCAGCTGGGTCCACCCGGACCTCGGCTATTTCTACATCGCCTTCGCCGCGTTCACGATCGTGGCGTTCGGCAATGCGGTGAACCTGACCGACGGGCTCGACGGGTTGGCGACGATGCCGGTGGTGATCGCCGGCATGGCCTTCATGCTGATTGCGTACCTGGCCGGCAACAAGATCTACGCGACCTATCTGGGCATCCCGCACGTCTATGGCGCGGGCGACCTGGCCATTTTCTGCGGCGCGATGATCGGGGCGGGGCTGGCGTTCCTGTGGTTCAATGCGCCGCCGGCGGCGGTGTTCATGGGTGACACCGGCAGCCTGGCGCTGGGCGGGGCGATCGGCACCATCGCCGTCACCACGCACCATGAGCTGGTGCTGGGCATCATCGGCGGCCTGTTCGTGATGGAGGCGCTGAGCGTCATCATCCAGGTCTTCTTCTTCAAGCGCACGGGCAAGCGCGTGTTCCGCATGGCGCCGATCCACCATCATTTCGAACAGCTCGGCTGGTCCGAGCCGACGGTGGTGATCCGCTTCTGGATCATCGCCTTCGTGCTGGCGCTCGCTGGTCTCGCGACGCTCAAGCTGCGGTGATCACCAGCCCCGCCTGGCGCGGCAAACGCTTCGCGGTGCTCGGGCTCGCACGCTCGGGCGCGGCGACCGTGCGCGCGTTGGGGGGGAGCGGGGCGGAGGTGCTGGCGTGGGATTCGAATGAAGCAGCGCGGGAGGCTGTCGCCGACGCAGTTCAAGAACTGTCCGTCAAGTTGGACGCTGTCTCGCTTGAGATTGGGGACCCGCTGACCGCCGATCTCACCGGCTTTGCGGGCATGGTCGTCTCCCCCGGCGTGCCGCTCAACCGCCACCCGATCGCACCGCATGCGCGCGCCGCCGGCGTGCCGCTGATCGGTGACATCGAGCTGTTCGCGCAGGCGCGCGCCAATCTGCCGGCCCACCGCGTGGTCGGCATCACCGGCACCAACGGCAAGTCGACCACCACCGCGCTGATCCACCACATCATCGAGACGGCGGGCATTCCCACGCGCCTCGGCGGCAATATCGGGCTGCCGATCCTGGGGCAGGACCCGCTGCCCCAGGGCGGTGTCTATGTGCTGGAGCTCTCCAGCTACCAGATCGACCTGACCCAGAGCCTCGACTGCGACGTCGCGGTGCTGCTCAACATCACGCCGGACCATCTCGATCGCTATGACGGGTTCGAGGGCTATGCCGCCTCCAAGGCGCGGCTGTTCGCGATGCAGTCCGGGGGCCATGCGGCCGTGATCGGGATCGGCGATGCCGCCTCGGCCACCATTGCCCGGCAGGTGGCGCTCTCCGGCCGCAGCGCGGACGTGACCAAGATCGCGCCCGGCGTGTGCATGGACCAGTCGCGCTGGCCGGCGCTGCAGGGGCCGCACAACGCGCAGAACGCGCTTGCCGCGATTGCCGCCTGCGAGGCGCTGGGCATCGACCGCACTGCGATCGACAAGGGCCTGGAGAGTTTCCCCGGCCTGCCGCATCGGATGGAGCGGATCGCGACCCGGAACGGCGTGGCCTTCGTCAACGACAGCAAGGCGACCAACCCGGAATCGACCGCACCTGCGCTCGCGGCCTACCCGCGCATCCACTGGATCCTCGGCGGCGTCGCCAAGACCGACAGCCTGGAGGCGTGCCGCCCGGGCTTCGGCCATGTCGTGCGCGCCTATGCGATCGGCGAGGCGGGCCCGTTGTTTGCAGGGCTGCTCGAAGGCGCAATGCCCGTCGAGCAATCCGGCACGTTGGAGGCCGCCGTGCGCGCCGCAGCCGCCCAGGCGCAGCCAGGCGATACCGTGCTGCTTTCCCCCGCCTGCGCCTCGTTCGACCAATTTCGCGATTTCGAAGCGCGCGGCGATGCCTTCCGTGCCGCCGTGGAGGCGCTCGGGTGAGCCGCGAGACCGGGGACGTGGACGAAAAACAGGCCGGCCGACCGCGCATCTCGAACCAGCTCAGCCGCGCCAGCACGTCGCGAGCGGGCATGTGGTTCTGGGAAGTCGACCGGGTGCTGCTGTTCCTGCCGCTGCTGCTGATCGCGATCGGGCTGGTGGCGGTCGCCGCCGCCTCGCCCGCGACCGCGCGGCGCTACTCGGACGCCGCGCATATCGTGCAGCCGATGTATTATTTCTGGCGGCAGCTGATGTGGGTTTGCATCTGCGTGCCGGTGCTGATCATCGTCTCGATGCTGCCGACCTCGGCCGCGCGGCGGTTGTCGCTGGCGGGGGCGCTCGTCTTCCTGGTCCTGATGATGCTGCTGCCGCTGGTGGGGCATGAGGTGAACGGCGCGAAGCGCTGGATCAGCCTCGGCATCTCGGACCTGCAGCCGTCCGAATTCCTGAAACCCATGTTCATCGTGTCGACCGCGTGGATCCTCTCGTTCCGCGCCAAGGATCCCGAGCTGCCGGTGATGGTCGTCACCGGCGCGATCACCGCGCTGATCGCGGTGCTGCTGATGCTCCAGCCGGACTTCGGCCAGACGATCCTGTTCGGCACGGTGTGGGTGATCCTGCTGATGCTCTCCGGCATCTCGCCCGCCGCAATCGCCAGCCTGGGCGGCGCGGCGGTGGCGGGGGTGGTCGCGGCCTATATCTTCTACGGCACCGCGCGCACCCGCATCGACAATTTCCTGTTCCCGACCAAGGAAGCCGCGCTCGCCGATCGCTATCAGGTCGAGATGGCGCACGATACGCTGAGCGCCGGGGGGCTGTTCGGCGCGGGGCCGGGCAGCGGCCAGATCAAGTTCCGTCTGCCCGAGGCGCATACCGATTACATCTTCTCGGTGATCGGCGAGGAATTCGGGCTGATCGCCTGCGCGGTGATCGTGCTGCTGTACCTCGCCATCGTCGTCCGCGTGCTGATGAAGCTGCTCGACGAGGAGGATCCGTTCCGGCTGCTCGCCGCCGCCGGGCTCGCCTCGCAGTTCGGGGTGCAGGCGCTGATCAACATGGCGGTGAACACCGGCATCGCGCCGTCCAAGGGGATGACGCTGCCGTTCATCAGCTATGGCGGCTCGTCGATGATCGCGCTTTCGATCGGCTATGGCCTGCTGCTCGCTTTCACGCGACGAAACCCGTATCTGAAGCGCTCCCCCTATACCGGCCGCTGGAGCAAAGCCGCATGACCGAACGCCGTAGTTACGTCCTCGCCGCCGGCGGCACCGGCGGGCACATGGTGCCCGCGGCCGCGCTGGCGGTGGAGCTCGCACGGCGCGGGCATCAGGTGGCGCTGGTCAGCGACGCGCGCGGCGTGCGCTTTCCCGGGCTGTTCGAGGGCGTCGAGACGCATGTGCTGCCCGCGGGGCGGCTGGGCGGCGGACCGCTGGGGTATCTCAAGGCAGCACGGCAGATGTTGGCGGGCCGGGCGATGGCGCGCAAGCTCTACAAGCAGTTGCGCCCTGCCGCCGTGATCGGCTTTGGCGGGTATCCGGCGTTTCCCGCCCTGATGGCGGCGTTCAGCGCGCGCATCCCCACCGTGATCCACGAGCAGAATGCGGTGCTGGGCCGGGTCAATCGGCTGGTCGCGGGCCGGGTGGCGGCGATCGCCACCTCGTACGACAAGGTAGAGCGGATGAAGCCCGGCTGGGCGGTGAAGACCCACCTTACCGGCAATCCGGTGCGCGAGGCGGTGCTGGCGCTGCGCGCCAAGCCCTATCCGATGCTGGAGGAAGACGGGCTGTTCCGCGTGCTGGTGACCGGCGGCAGCCAGGGCGCCTCGATCCTCAGCCAGGTGGTGCCCGACGGGCTCGCGCTGCTGCCGGTGCATTTCCGCCGGCGGCTGCAGGTGACGCACCAGGCGCGCATCGAGGACATCGAGATGGTCCGCGCCAAGTATCAGGAACACGAGATCCCGGCCGAGGTCGCCACCTATCTGCCCGACATGCCCGAGCGGCTCGCCTGGGCGCATCTGGTGATCGCGCGGGCGGGGGCCTCGACCATCGCCGAGCTGACCGCCGCCGGCCGTCCGGCGATCCTGGTGCCGCTGCCGAGCGCGACCGACGACCACCAGACCGCGAACGCGCGCGAGATCACCGAGGCGGGCGGCGCCCGGACGATATCGCAGCGCGCCTTCACCGCGCAGGAACTCGCCAAGCAGATGCAGAAGCTGGGGCTCGACACCAAGGCGCTGGAGAATGCGGCGGCGCGTGCCCGCGGCGTCGGCCGGCCCGATGCGGTGCGCGACCTGGCCGACCTCGTCGAATCGATCCATGCACCCAAGGCCCCGGTGGGCAAGGTGCAGAAAGCCAACAAGAACGGAAGGCCAGCTTTTGCGTAAGGATCTGGGCGCATGAAGGGCGTCGCCACCGACATCGGTACCATTCACTTCGTCGGCATCGGCGGGATCGGCATGTCCGGCATTGCCGAGGTGATGCACAATCTCGGCTACAAGGTGCAGGGCTCGGACGTGGCGGATTCCTACGTCGTGCAGGGCCTGCGCGACCGGGGGATCCCCGTCACCATCGGCCATGCCGCCGAGAATCTGGGCGACGCGGCGGTGGTGGTGGTCTCCACCGCGATCGTCCGCACCAATCCGGAGGTGGAAGCCGCCTACCAGAACCGCGTGCCCGTGGTGCGCCGTGCCGAGATGCTGGCCGAGCTGATGCGCCTCAAGTCCACCGTTGCGGTGGCGGGCACGCACGGCAAGACGACGACCACCTCGATGGTCGCAGCGCTCCTCGATGCCGGCGGCGTCGACCCGACCGTGATCAACGGCGGGATCATCAACCAGTACGGCTCGAACGCGCGCCTCGGCGACAGCGAGTGGATGGTGGTCGAAGCCGATGAGAGCGACGGCAGCTTCCTGCGGCTCGACGGCACGATTGCGGTGGTCACCAACATCGATCCCGAGCATCTCGATCATTATGGCTCGTTCGAGAAGGTGAAGGCGGCGTTCGTCGAGTTCGTCGAGAACGTGCCCTTCTACGGCGCGGCCTTGCTGTGCCTCGATCACCCGGAAGTGCAGGCGCTGATCCCGCGCGTGCGCGACCGGCGGATCGTCACCTATGGCTTCGCCGCCAGCGCCGATGTGCGCGGGGTGAACGTGACGCCGCATGCCGGCGGCAATCGCTTTGAGGCGATCATCCGCAACCGCGACGGCTCCACCCGGTCGATCGAGCATATCGAGCTGCCGATGCCCGGCCGCCACAATGTCCAGAACGCGCTCGCCGCGATCGGCGTGGCGCTGGAGCTCGGCATTCCCGATGCGACGATCCAGCAGGGCTTCGCCAAGTTCGGCGGGGTCAAGCGGCGCTTCACCAAGGTGGGTGAGGTCGCGGGGGCGGCGATCATCGACGATTACGGCCACCATCCGGTGGAGATCCGCGCGGTACTGGCGGCGGCGCGCGAGAGCGTGCGCGGCCGGGTGATCGCGGTGGTGCAGCCGCACCGCTATTCGCGGCTGGCCAATCTGATGGACGACTTCGCCCAGTCGTTCAACGACGCGGACATGGTGTATGTCGCGCCCGTCTATCCGGCGGGCGAGGCGCCGATCGACGGCGTGCATGCCGATGCGCTGGTGGAGAATGTGTCGCGGCGCGGGCATCGCGCGGTGGCGGCGACCACCGATGCGACGGCACTGGCGAGCGCGCTTTCGGGCGTGGTGCAGGACGGGGACATGGTGGTGTGCCTCGGCGCCGGTGATATCACGAAGTGGGCGGCCGGCCTTGCGCCTGCGATTGCGGCTGGGCGGGGGGATGCGTGAGGAACGCGGTTGTTTCTTTTCTTAAGCCCCTCCTCCTGGGAGGAGGGGTTTGGGGGTGGAGGGATTCCAGACCCTCCGTTGGTCTCGGTGAGACACTGCCCCACCCCAACCCCTCCCCTGAAGGGGAGGGACTTTGAGTAGCCTGCCTCCCGTTCGCGGCAAGCTGACGCCCAACGCCCCGCTTGCGCCGCTGGTGTGGTTCAAGAGCGGCGGGGCGGCGGAGTGGCTGTTCGAGCCGGCGGATGCCGACGACCTCGCCGCGTTCCTCGCCGCGCTGGATCCGGCAGTGCCGGTGATGGGCCTGGGTCTGGGCTCGAACATGATCGTCCGCGATGGCGGCGTGCAGGGCGTGGTGATCCGGCTCGGCAAGGCGTTCGCATCGGTCGAGCAGCTGGACGAGACCACCCTCCGCTGCGGCGGCGGGGCGTCGGGTATCCTCGTCTCGTCCAAGGCGCGCGACTGGGGCATTGGCGGCGTCGAGTTCCTGCGCTCGATCCCCGGCACGGTCGGCGGCTTCGTGCGGATGAACGGCGGCGCCTATGGCCGCGAGACCTGCGACATCCTGGTCGACTGCGACATCGTGCTGCGTTCGGGCGAGCGGCGGGTGCTAGCCAATGCAGACCTCGGCTACACCTATCGCCACAGCAACCTGCCCGAGGGCGCGATCGTGGTGCGCGCGACCTTTCGCGGCTTCCTCAAGCCGTCGGACGCAATCCAGGCCGAGATGGACCGCATCGCCGCCGCGCGCGAGGAATCGCAGCCGCTGCGCTCGAAGACCGGCGGCTCCACGTTCAAGAACCCGGAAGGCCACAAGGCCTGGGCGCTGGTCGACGCGGCCGGCTGCCGGGGCCTGCGCCGCGGCGACGCGCAGGTGAGCGAGAAGCATTGCAACTTCCTCCTCAATCTGGGGGAAGCGACCAGCGCCGATATCGAGGCGCTGGGCGAGGACGTCCGCGCCCGGGTGAAGGCGCAGTCGGGCGTCGAACTGGAATGGGAAATTCAGCGCGTGGGAGTGGCGAAGTGAGCCGCGACCTCAACGACTACGAACGCCGGATCCTAGACAATGTGCGCAATCACGGTTGCCACATCAACTATGTGGCGGACCCGGAGGGCGAACAGCCGCCCTTCGGCTATTCGGTGGGTTTCCCGGAGACCGTCGGGCAGCCGGAAGTGATCGTTTTCGGCCTTTCCAGCGAACTGGTCAGCGCCATGATCAACGCGCTCTATCGCCAGTGCCGCGACGGCCTGCAGCTGGAAGATGGGCTCATCGTGTCGGACCTGCTGCTGGGGCATGATTGCGTGGTGGAGCGTGTCGTCCCCAGCAATATCGTGCCCGACTATTTCAATTCGGCGATGTGGTTTCGCCGCCATATGACCGGCAAAGCCATGGACGCCGCGTACCAGATCATCTGGCCGGGTGCGCAGGACGGCCTGTTTCCATGGGAGGAAGGTGCCTCCGACCAGGTTCGGGCGCTGCAGCCGCCGCTCAGTTCGGAGAATTTCAAAGCATGACCATCCAATCCCTCCACATCGCTGTATTGATGGGCGGCTGGTCGGCCGAGCGCGAGGTTTCGCTGATGTCGGGCAATGGCGTCGCGGACGCGCTGGAGAGCCTGGGCCACCGCGTAACCCGGATCGACATGGACCGCGAGGTCGCCGCCCGCCTCGCCGAGGCGAAGCCGGACGTGGTGTTCAATGCGCTCCACGGCACGCCGGGCGAGGATGGCAGCGTGCAGGGCATGCTCGACCTGATGGGCATCCGCTACACGCACTCGGGCATGGTCACTTCGGTGATCGCGATCGACAAGCAGCTGACCAAGCAGGCGCTGGTGCCGCACGGCATCCCGATGCCCGGTGGGCGGATGGTGTCGCGCGAGGAGCTGTATCGGCAGGATCCGCTGCCGCGCCCATACGTGCTGAAGCCGGTCAACGAAGGCTCGTCGGTGGGCGTCGCGATCGTGACGGCCGAGAGCAATGTCGGCAACCCGATCCACCCCGATGCGCGCGGGCCCTGGCAGGAATTCGACGAACTGCTCGCCGAGCCGTTCATTCGCGGCCGCGAGCTTACCACCGCGGTGCTGGGCGACCAGGCGCTGGGCGTTACCGAATTGAAGCCCAAGAGCGGCTTCTACGATTACGAGTCCAAATATACCGACGGGCTGACCGAGCATGTCTTCCCCGCGCAGATCCCCGACGAGATCGCCGAGGCGTGCAAGCGGATCGCGCTCGACGCGCACCGGCTGCTCGGCTGCAAGGGCGCCTCGCGCGCCGATTTCCGCTGGGACGACACGCAGGGCGTCGAGGGGCTGTTCCTGCTCGAGGTCAACACCCAGCCCGGCATGACCCCGCTCAGCCTGGTGCCCGAACAGGCGCGCCATCTGGGCATCGATTATGCTAGTCTCGTGCAACGGATCGTCGAGGAGGCATTGTGAGCCGCAGACCCGCCCAAGCGCAGCGCGCGACCACCCGGCGCGGCGAGAAGCCGAAGCCGCGCGGCACCGCGCGCCGGCCGCAGCGGGCGGGCGTGCTCGACCAGGCGATCGCGGGCCTGCCGATGAGCCCGGAGACGCTGCACAAGGTCACGACGTGGAGCATCGTCGGCGCGGTCGGCGCGGTGGTGCTGACGGTCGGCATCCTGGCGGGCGTGCCGCAGATGATCGGCGTCGGCTTCGCGCAGGCGGTGGGCGATGCGGGGCTCAAGGTCGACGAGATCCAGATCGACGGGCTCAAGCGGATGGACCGCGCGACCGTCTATGAGCAGGTGCTCGACCAGGATTCGCGCGCGATGCCGCTGGTCAATCTGGGGGACGTGCGGCAGCGGCTGCTCAAATTCCCCTGGGTGAAGGACGCGCGCGTCTCGCGGCGGCTGCCGAGCACGCTGCACATCGCGATCGAGGAGCGGGCGCCCGCGGCGGTCTGGCAGAACCACGGACAGCTGATGCTGATCGATCCTTCGGGCGTCCCGCTGGAGCCGGTGTCGCCCGATGCGATGCCCGATCTGCCACTGCTGATCGGCGAGGGCGCGAACACGCAGGAGGCGGCGCGCAAGCACCTTCTCGAGACTCAGCCAGGCCTCAAGCCGCTGGTCAAGGCGATGAGCTGGGTCGGCAATCGCCGCTGGGACGTGTTCTTCACCTCGGGCGAGAAGCTGCAGCTTCCCGAGGGCGAGGACGAGGCGATCGCCGCGCTCAAGACATTCGTTTCGATCGACGGGACGCAGCGGCTGCTGGGCCGCGGCAATCGCGGGTTTGACATGCGCGTCGCAAACAAGTTGGTTGTGCGCCGGCAGGGCGTGATCGAGCCGCCGCCGGCGATTTCCACGGCGCCGACGACGATCGCACCGACCCCGCCTGCAACGACAACGACGCCGCCGGCGGGCACCGGCACGGGGGAAGGCTGATGGCGAAGGTAGCGCCCGAAGGGTTGATCACCGCGCTCGACGTGGGATCGTCAAAGGTCTCGGCGCTGATCGCGCAGCGGACCGACGAGGGTAATCTGATCGTGCTCGGCACCGGCCAGCGCGAGAGCCGGGGCGTGAAGCGCGGCTATGTCGCCGACATGCACGCCACCGAAATCGCGATCCGCGAGGCGGTGGAGCAGGCCGAGCGCATCGCCGGCTTCAACATCGAGGACGTGTGGGTCAGCTTCTCGGCGGGCGGGCTGGTCTCCAGCGTCGTCAAGGTCGAGGCGGATCTGGGCGGCCACCGGGTCGAGCAGGCGGATATCGACGATCTGCTCAAGGCCGGGCGCGGCGCGATCGACCCGCAGGGGCGGATGGTGCTCCACGCGCAGCCGACGCGCTACACGGTGGACGGACTGGGCGGCGTCAAGCGGCCGCTGGGGCTGCATGCCGATCGGCTGGGCGTTGACGTGCACGTCGTCACCACCGAAGGCTCGCCGGTGCGCAACCTCGATCTGTGCGTGCGCTCGGCGCATCTGGAGGTCCGCTCGATCATCGCCGCGCCCGTGGCGACGGGGCTTGCCTGCCTCACCGAGGAAGAGCGCGAACTGGGCGTGGCGCTGGTCGAGATCGGCGCGGGCGTGACGAACGTGTCCGTGTTCGCGCAGGGCGTGCTGGCGGGGCTGGCCTCGATCCCGATGGGATCGGCCGACATCACCGACGACATCGCCGCCGCCTTCGGCACCGCGCGCGCCTGGGCGGAGCGGACCAAATGCTTCCATGGCTCGGCCAATCTTTCCCCGCGCGACAATCGCGAGACGATCGACGTCGCGCCCGCCACGGCGGACGAGGGCGTCGAGGGGCCGCGCATCACCAAGGCGGCGCTCAACACCGTGATCCGCCAGCGGCTGGAACGCATCGTCGCGGAGATCCAGAAGGAGCTGAAGAAGCTCAACTTCCAGGAGCCGGTGGGCCGGCAGATCGTGCTGACCGGCGGTGGCGCCGAACTGGCGGGCATCGCCGATTATGCGCAGCAGGCGCTGGGCAATGCGGTGCGCGTCGGGCGGCCCAGGGGCTTGCTGGCCATGCCGAACGCGCATGCCGGTCCCGCCTTCTCCACGCTGGCGGGACTCACCCAGTTCGCCGCGGCGGACCCGATCGATCTGCGCACGCTGGAGCCCAGCCGGCACCAGCTGGTGACGCGAGCGAGCCCGGGCGCACTGTTCCAGCGGTTGATCGCGGCGTTCCGGGCAAATTATTAAGGAAATGCATGTCGCGGGGTGTTAGTGGCTAGAGTCGCCGCTCCGCTTCGTGCAGAAAAGAATTTGAGGTTGTGCAGCGTCGCCGATGCGCTGCCACGGGAGACCATAGAATGAGTATCGATTTCCTTCCCCCCGACGTGGACGAGCTGACGCCGAAGATCGCGGTGATCGGGGTTGGCGGCGCTGGCGGCAATGCCATCGCCAACATGATCCGTGCCGAGGTACAGGGCGTCGAGTTCCTGGTCGCCAACACCGATGCGCAGGCGCTGAAGCAGTCGGTCGCCTCGCAGCGCATCCAGCTGGGCGCGAAGATCACGCAGGGCCTGGGCGCGGGCTCGCGGCCCGAGATCGGCCGTGCGGCGGCGGAAGAGACGATCGAGCAGGTCCAGCAGTCGCTCGAAGGCGCGCATATGTGCTTCATCGCGGCGGGCATGGGCGGCGGCACCGGCACGGGTGCGGCGCCGGTGATCGCCAAGGCGGCGCGCGAGATGGGCATCCTGACCGTCGGCGTGGTCACCAAGCCGTTCGCGTTCGAAGGCAAGCGCCGCGCGCAATCGGCCGAAGCGGGCATCGAGGAACTGCAGAAGTACGTCGATACGCTGATCGTCATCCCGAACCAGAACCTGTTCCTGATCGCCAATGCGAACACGACCTTCAAGGAAGCGTTCGAGATGGCCGACGAGGTGCTGCAGCAGGGCGTGCGCGGCATCACCGACCTGATGGTGATGCCCGGCCTAATCAACCTCGACTTCGCCGACGTGCGTTCGGTGATGCAGGAGATGGGCAAGGCGATGATGGGCACCGGGGAGGCGGACGGCGACGACCGCGCGCTGATCGCCGCCCAGAAGGCGATCGCCAACCCGCTGCTCGACGGCGTTTCGATGAACGGCGCCAAGGGCGTGATCGTCTCGATCACCGGCGGCGAGGACATGCGCCTGCTCGAGGTCGACGAGGCCGCGAACCATATCCGCGAGCTGGTCGATCCCGACGCAAACATCATCTGGGGTTCGGCGTTCAACCCGGAGCTGGAAGGCCGCATCCGCGTTTCGGTGGTCGCCACCGGTATCGACGCGAATGTCGAGAACCGCCCGGCCGCCCCGGCCGAACAGCCGCGCGTCTTCTCCTTCTCCACCCCGCGCCGCACCACGGCCGCGCCCGCGCCCGAGGCGGTTGCCGCCGCGCCGATCGCCGCTGCACCGGAGCCGGTCGCACCCGCGCCGGTCGTAGAGGAAGCTCCGGCACCTGCGCCGATCGCGCCCGCGCCGGAGCCCGTCGCCGCTGCACCGGCGCCCGCGGCCGCGCCGACCCCGCCGGCCCCGGCTTCGGACGAGCTGCTGCTCGGCACCGAAGCGCTGGTGCCGTCGCCGGCCCCCGCGGCGGCGCCCGCCCCGGCACCCGAGGCACCGGCCGGCCGTCGCCGCTGGCTGACCGGCGGCGATGACGATGCCGATACGCGTCCGCGTCCCAAGACCGGCGGCACGCTGTTCGAGCGCATGGCCTCGGCCTCGCGTGGCACCAAGGCCACCGAGGAAGAGGACAAGGATCCGCTGGACATCCCGCGCTTCCTGCGCAGCCAGAACAACCAGTAAGACGGCGCACGGGTGGCACGGTTCGCCGGCCACCCGTCACCTTTGTCAGCGGCCGTTCAGCGCCGCGTCGCTAGCGGTTAGCTCGACATGATCAGCAAGAAACATCTCGGCATCGGCGCGTTCGCGTCGGCGCTGCTCCTTGGCGCGTCGCCGGTATGGGCCCAGAGCGAGATCGTCCAGGCGCACAATCCCGATGCCGACGCGCTCGCCACGCAGATGCGCGTGCTTGCCGAGAACCCGCGCGATGTCGAGGCGCTGCTTGCGGCGGCGCGGCTGAGCACGCGGCTGGGCGACCTGACGGGCGCGCTGGCGCTGCTCCAGCGGGCGGAGAGCGTCGAGGTGAGCAATCCGCGCATCGCCAGCAACCGCGCGGCGGTGCTGGTGCGGCAGGAGCGGCCGGGCGAGGCGCTGCGACTGTTCCAGCGCGCGGAGCAGCACGGCGTCGACGTGCGCGAGTTCGCCGCCGATCGCGGCTTCGCCTATGATCTGCTCGGCCAGCCGCTGCTCGCCCAGCGCGACTACAAGCTGGCGCTGGCGACCCGGCGTGAGGACGACGTGGTGCGCCACTATGCGCTCTCGCTCGGCATCAGCGGCAATCGGGCGGAGGCGGAGCGCGAGCTCGACGCGCTGCTGCGCGCGCAGGATCGCGCGGCGTGGCGGGATCGCGCCTTCATCCTGGCGATGAACGGCGACATCGCCGGGGCCGAGAAGATCGCGGCTACCGTGTTGCCGGGTGCGGCGGGCAGGAACCTGCTGCCCTTCTTCCGGCGGATCGCGACGCTGGGACCGGCCGACCGCGCCTTCGCAGTGCATTTCGGCGAGTTGTCTCCCACGCCGGCGCGGCTGACGGACGCGCGGATGGCGCCCTCCCTCCCGGCCTATACCGGGCCCGCGCCGGTCCAGATCGCGCAGGCCCAGCCGGCGGTGCCGGTCGCGGCGCCGGTCCGCGCCGATGCGCGCGGGCGACGGACGGCCTCGACGCCCAGGACGGCCCCGGTACAGCTTGCCCAGGCCGAGGTGGCACCGGTCGCGCGGGCCGTGCCGAGCGCGCCGGCGCCGCAGCCGGTGATCTCGCAGCCGACCCCGGCCGCGCGTCCGACGTGGCAGCCCATCCCGGTGCCCCAGCCGACGCCCGCGGCTCGGCCGGTTCTACAGCCGACCCCGGCGCCGCCGCCGGAGGTCCGCCACGTGGCACCGGCGCACTCGCCGCTCGCCTCGATCATCGCCGATATCGACGTGCCCGCCAGCGAGCGCGCGCCGGCTGCGCGCCCGACGGTCGCTGCGCCAGCCCCGAAGCCGGTCCTCGCGGCGAAGCCGACCGTCACCGTCCGTCCGAAGCCGGAGCCCAGGCGCGTGCCGGTGGCGGAGGAGGAAGACGCCAAGCCCGCAAAGCCGACGCCGAAGAAAGGCGCCAAGGCCGAGGACGAGGTCGACGCCAAGCCGGCCAAGCCGGGTGCCAGGAAGGGTGCGAAGCCCGGCGACGAGGCGGATGCCAGGCCGGTGAAGGGCAAGAAGCCCGAGCCGAAGAAGCCGGACCCGAAAAAGGCCGATCCCGAGCGCGTGTGGGTGCAGGTGGCGAGCGGCGCGAACGAATCGACGGTCGATCGCGCCTGGAAGAGCGTGTCCGCCAAGGCGCCGAAGCTGTTCCGCACCCATGGCGGCTGGTGGATGCCGTTCAAGGCGACCAACCGCATCGTCACCGGGCCGTTCAAGACCAGCGGCGAGGCGCAGGCTTTCGTCAACAAGCTGGCGGGCGAGGGCGTCTCGGCCTTCGTCGTCACCAGCGAGGCGGGGCAGAAGGTCGCCAAGATCGCGCCTTGACCCTTCGACATGGCCAGCGGGCTGGGCTAGGGGCGCAGGCGTGAAACAGCTTTCCTCCTGGGCCTGTATGCCCGGCCAGACGCGCGGGCGCCTGCACCCCGAAGCCGGGGGCGGCGCACGCGGCCCGCGCGACGCCTTCCAGCGCGACCGCGACCGGATCATCCATTCGATCAGCTTCCGCCGGCTGCGCCACAAGACGCAGGTGTTCCTGGCGCCCGACGGCGACCATTTCCGCGTGCGGCTCACGCACAGCCTGGAAGTGGCGCAGATCGGCCGCGCCATCGCCCGCGCGCTGGGGTTGAACGAGGACCTAACCGAGGCGCTGTGCCTGGCGCACGACATCGGCCACCCGCCGTTCGGCCATGCCGGCGAGGATGCGCTGGAAGTCGCGCTCGCCGGGCGGGGCGGGTTCGACCATAACGGCCAGACGCTGCGCACGCTGACCCTGCTGGACAGTCCCTATCCCTCGTGGAACGGCCTGAACCTCACCTGGGACACGCTGGAAGGCCTCGCCAAGCACAATGGCCCGATCCACGAGCCGCAATGGGCGCTCGCCGCCGCCGATGCCGAGTTTCCGCTCGAGCTGGACAGCTGGCCCTCGCTCGAGGCGCAGGTCGCGGCGATTGCCGACGACATTGCCTATGACAATCACGACATCGACGACGGCCTGCGCGCCGGGCTGCTGACGCTCGACCAGATCATGGATGTGCCGATGATCGCCGCGGCCTGGGCCGACGTGCAGGCGCGCTTCCCGGGTGTCGGCGCCAAACGGCTGACCGGCGAGCTGATCCGCTCGCAGATCGGGCTGATGGTCAACGACTTCATCGGCGAGACGAAGGCGCGGATCGCGGAATCGGGCGTGGAGACGGTGGACGAGGTTCGCCGCGCCGGGCGCTGCCTGGCCGGATTCTCGCCCGCGATGCGCGATGCCGAGCGCGGACTGAAGCGGTTCATGTACGCGAACCTTTACCATCACCCCAGCCAGCTGGCGGCGGCGGCCTCGGCGCGCCAGGTCGTGTCCGGGCTGTTCGCGGCCTATGCCGCCGATCCGGGGCTGATGCCCGCCGAGTGGCGCGAGGCGCTGCCGGCGCAAGAGCCCTGGCGCAGCCGCCACATCGCCGACTTCATCGCCGGCATGACCGACCGCTATGCCATCGCGCGATATCGCGAAGTCTGCGGGACGATCGATCTGCCCGAAGGGTTCTAGGCGAGCGCCGTTTCCTCCCCCCAGCGGGGGAGGAAACGCGCGCTTCCTTCCTTGTTCGCCTGTTCGCTCAGAACGCTGCGCTGACCGAGAACACCACCCGGCTGCCGGCGATGGTCGATCCGTCCTTGGTGCTCGAGAAGTTGGGCTCGAGATAGGCGCCGTCGCGCTTGGAGATGCTGGTGTCCACATAGGCGACGCCGAGCACCACCTTGCCCAGCGCCAGGTCCGCGCCGACCAGCCAGTCGGCATAGCTGCCCGTCGGTGCGACGCTGGTGCCGTTGGGGCCGAGGCCGGGGTTGCCGTCCGAATAGCCGAGATGCGCCTTGAGCGTGATCGGGGTCTTCGGCACCGCGGTGCTGATGTCGCCCCAGAGGTACAGATTGTCCTCCTTGTCGCCGGCCCTGCTCTGCGGGGTGTTGCTCCAGTTACCCAGCGCCTCCTGCGCGGGGGCATAGGCGACGCCGGCAAGCGCCGATACCGGGCCGAGGGTGCCGCTGAGCTTCACATAGGGCTCGGCAAAGTCGGTCTTCGAGGCGCCACCCGGATACATGTACCAGGTCACGCCGACGTCGAGCGCGGCGCCCTTGCCGATCGGCAGCTTGTAGCCGCCAACGACGTCCAGCTCCATATTGGCGCCGCCGAAGGTGCCCCAGCCGGAGAGATTGGAGCCCCACAGCGCGCCGTAGAGGCCGCTTTCATGGCTGACGGTGAGGCCGCCCTGGACGGCCATCTGCTTGTCGGTCTGGGAAACGCCGCGGAAGCGGTAGTCGGAAACCAGCGCGACGCTGCCCGATACCGTGATGGGCGGTGGTGCATCGCTCTCCTGCGCGAAGGCCGGAGAGGACAGGCCGAGCAGGGCTGCGGCGGCAAGACGAATCTTCATGGAACATTCCCTCTCGGGTGCGAGTGAAGTTCCAGCCTGCGTCGGCACGGCGACCCGTTCTCAAGGACGGGACTGTCGTTCCACCCGCATCTTCGCGCTGCAGCATTGCCGCTTCTTGGCTTGAATGTAATAAAATGTTGCTGAGGGGCGTCGGCGGCGAAAAGGCAATGTTTCGTTACAGCCGTGCAAGGGTGACGCAAAGCCGGCGGGGTAGGCCGTGGTGCAGGAGAGATGCCGCAACCATGAGGAACGCCACCATGAAGCTTGCCACCGCCGCACTTCTTTCGGCGACCCTGATCGCCGCGCCGGCAGCGGCCCAGTCGCTCCACGAAACCCATGAGCGGGTGTGGATGCCCGCCGGCAAGAGCCATGTCGTCACCTGGCGCATGAAGGGCCACAAGGCCGAGGCTGCGCAGGCCCATCATCAGGCCGGCAAGCACCAGTATCTGCCGACCCGCAAGGCGCCGGCAGAGGCAGCGCGTCGCGAAGGCGGCAGCAGCGCCGCCGGCGCCACCAGCTAGGTTCAGTTTCCGTCCCCCCAGAACGGAAAGCCCCGCGGTTGCCTCGGCGACCGCGGGGCACATTCGTATGTGCGACGCTTCCGTCCGGAGCAGCCATGCGCGGGTCACGAAAAAGCCCCGCGGTCGCCGATGCGAACGCGGGGCTTTTCATACGCCGTGATGCGTGGGCGTCGCTTAGCGCGAAGCGACCTGCACCTTGGTCGTCTTGGGCACGCGGAACGACACGCGGGTGCCGGCAGCGTTGCCATCGACCCAGCCGTTGCGGACGACGAGGCGGAACTTCTGGTTGCCCGGCTTGGCAACGCCTTCCAGGACCTGCGCGTCACCCTTGGGGGTCGACGTGTAGACATAGGTCACGCCGTCACGGGTGAAGCTGCGGGTGGCAGCGTTGTCAGCGGCAAAAGCCGGAGCGGCGGCGAACAGGGTAGCTGCGAGTGCGATGGTGAAACGGGTCACGATCTTTCTCCTTCGTTGGGCCAAAAGAGCCAGATCGGCATCCTTCGTATGTTCTTGATAGATAAAATGTTGCGCTGCAGCAGATTCGACAACCGCAAAGCACGGGGGTCATGATTGCGCTTCACGCAATCGTACGGTCGTGGGACGAACCGCTTGTCGATGCGACGAACCGTTGGTCCTGGCAAACTTCTGCGACACTCGCCTGGTAGCGAGGCTGCTACCATGCGGAGGTATCGGCGATGGCGGACAAGAGTATCGCGTTGAACCGCTTCGGCCTGGGCGCGCGCCCGGCGGAGGATCCCGGCGCCGATCCGCGCGCCTGGCTGGACCAGCAACTCGGCCGCTATGCAGCCGTGCCGGCGATGCTGGCGGGCCAGCCGGCCAGCGGCACGCTCGTCGCGCAATTCGTCGACTATCGCGAGCGGCTTGCGCAGCTGAAAAAGGCGGCGGCCCCTGCCGCGGCCGCGCCCCCCGCCGCGATGCCGGCCAGACCTGCCGGCGCCATGGCGCCGATGGTTGCGCAGCCGCCGGTGGTGCAGGCGGCGGACGACCCGACCGAGACTTTCCGCAAGCAGTTCGGCCAGCAGAGCCGCGAGCTGTACAATGGCGCCGTCACCGCGCGCGCGCTCGCGGCGATCCAGTCGCCGGCGCCGTTCGCCGAGCGGCTGGCGCATTTCTGGGCCAACCATTTCGCCGTCTCGGGCGACAAGATGGAGGTGACCAACCTCGCCGGCGCGTTCGAGTTCGAGGCGATCCGCCCGCATGTGATGGGCAGCTTCCGCGACATGCTGTTCGCGGTGGAGCGCCACCCGGCGATGCTGTTGTTCCTCGACCAGGCGGTATCGGTGGGGCCGAACAGCCCCTTGGCGGTGCGCGCGGGCAATCGTCCGAACGTTCGGCGCAACCTGGGCCTCAACGAAAATCTCGCCCGTGAAATCCTGGAGCTGCACACGCTGGGCGTGCGCACCGGCTACAGCCAGGCCGACGTGACCGAGTTCGCCCGGGCGCTGACCGGGTGGACGATCGCCGGCTTCGGCCGCGGGCCGGCGGCGAAGTTCGTCGGCGGCACCGGGCGGCCGGGCGACTTCGTCTATGCCGATGCGCTGCACGAACCGGGCACGCGGACGATCCTCGGCAAGTCATGGGCGCAAACGGGCGAAGCGCAGGCGGCGGCGGTGCTCGATCACCTCGCGACGCACCCGGCGACGGCGCGCCATGTCGCGACCAAGCTCGCGCGGCACTTCGCCGGCGACGATCCGCCGCCGAAGCTGGTCGCGCGGCTGGAGGCGAATTTCCGCAAGACCGGCGGCGACCTGCCGAGCCTCTACCGCACGCTGATCGCATCGCCGGAATGCTGGGCGCCGGGAACGGTGAAGTTCAAGTCGCCCTGGGAATGGTCGATCTCCGCGATGCGCGCGGTGGGCACCCAGCAGCTTCAGCCCAATGCGGTGCCCGGGCTGATGTACCAGTTGGGACAGCCGGTGTGGAAGCCGGGCTCGCCCGCCGGCTGGGACGACGTGACCGGCGCCTGGGCCGGTCCGGACGCGGTGCTGCGCCGGGTGGAGGCCGCCGAGCGGATGGCGCAGCGCACCCGTGACCAGATCGATCCGCGCGCCCGCGCTGCCGAGATGTTCCCGGAAGCGCTCAGCCCCGCCACCGCCCAGGCGATCGCGCGGGCGGAAAGCAACAGCCAGGGGGTCGCGCTGCTGCTGGTCGCCCCCGAGTTCCTGCGGAGATAGCGTCATGATGCTCCACCGTCGCCAATTGCTCGCCGCCGGCGCCACCGCGCTGATGCTCTCGCCGCTCGGCGCGCGCATGGCCTTCGCCGCCGCGCCGACCGAGCGCCGCTTCGTCTTCATCATCCAGCGCGGTGCCGCCGACGGGCTCGGCATCGTGGCACCCGTGGGTGACCCTGCCTTTGCCGGCGCGCGCGGCGACCTTGCGGCCGACTTCGCCAGTGCGCCGAAGCTGGACGGCATGTTTGCGCTGCACCCCGCAATGGCCAACCTGGCTGGGCTCTACCGGGCGCAACAGGCGCTGTTCGTCCATGCCGTGGCCTCGCCGTACCGCGACCGCTCGCATTTCGACGGGCAGAACGTGCTCGAGACCGGCGGCGTCTCGGCCTATCAGCTCAAGGACGGCTGGATGAACCGGCTGCTCCGGCTGCTGCCGGAGGGCGACAAGGGACTGGCGCTCGCCGCCTCGGTGCCGATGGCGCTGCGCGGGACGGTGGAGGTGGCGAGCTACGCGCCTTCCTCGCTGCCCGACGCCTCCGACGACCTGCTTGCGCGGGTGAGTGCGATGTACGCAGGCGACAAGCAGCTCAACCCGCTGTGGCAGGAGGCGATGGCGACGCGGATGCTCACCGGCGATCTCGGCGGTGACGGGGGCAAGAAGGCGGCGGATACCGGCACGTTGGCGGCCAAGCTGCTCTCCGCCCCGGGCGGCGCCCGCGTCGCGATGATCGAGACCGGCGGCTGGGACACCCATTCGGGCCAGCGCGGCCGGCTGGGCAACCAGCTCAAGGGCCTCGACGCAATGGTCGCGGCGCTGAAAGCAGGGCTGGGGCCGCACTGGGACAATACTTTGGTGGTGGTGGCGACCGAGTTCGGCCGGACGGTGAAGGCCAACGGCACCGGCGGCACCGATCACGGCACCGGATCGGTCGCGATGCTGCTCGGCGGCGCGGTGCAAGGCGGCCGGGTGCAGGCCGACTGGCCGGGACTGGGCGACGCGGCGCTGTACGAGGGGCGGGACCTGAAGCCGACCACGGCGCTCGACGTGCTGATCGCCAGCGCGGTGTCGCGACACTTCGCGCTGGCCCCGGTGCGGACGGCGAAGGCGCTGTTCCCGGCGATGACGACGGCGGCGGGGATGGAGGGGTTGGTGCGGGGGTAGGGGCGTGGATTGGTCCGGAATGGCGGATCAAGCGCGCCAGGATCGTTACGCTATCTTGAAAAAGTTCCTGCTTTGTTCTAAATGCCGACCCTCGGTGGATGCGGGGGAATGCGCGTGCAGGCAGCTTCGGAGCAGCGGCGAGTATTTACGATTTGGTTGCGGACCGGGCGGCGCCAGCGCCGCGGCGGTGAAGGCGCGATCGAGTTCAAGTTCAACCCTTGGCATGATCCGGCAAATGGCCAGTTCACCTTTGCGGGTAGAGGGCAAGCGTCGGCTGGACGAAGAGAGGCCGGTGACCGGGCACGTCCCAAAAGCGGAAGTGCTGAGAATTTCCGTCCGGGTGGTGCGGAGAAGGGCTTCGGCGGGGGTGGCACACAGAGCAGTTGGGACCCTCCCAAAGGTCGCCCTACTGGTGCCTTTCGCCGCGATGGCGCAGCGCGAGGCTTTGGAGGCGGCGGGGCGACCGTAAGTTGGATAGCTACATCTGCGCGGGGCGGTGAAGCGGAACAGGGGCGGCGTGTCGCGACCAGTCACGTGGCAGCAGCAGGAACTGTTCGCCCCCAGGCGGAGGACTCTCGACGGCACGTTTCTCGCAACGGGTATGACTATGAAATAGACGAGCGTGGGCGAACTCGACGGGTGTCTGGGACATTGGTTCTGGCACCGCCGCAGCCGCGATCGCGACGTCTGCAGCGCAGCGCCGGTGGGACCGATCGATTGCCGAAGGACGACGGCGGACATTACATCGCGCCGCGCTTCAACGGGCCTACGGAGGCTTTCAACCACTTCGCGCAGGACTCGAACGTCAACCGGGGCAGGTATCGGGCGATAGAGGATGAATGGGCGCGAGAGAAGCGTGCGGGACATCGGGTTACGGTCGCGATCGTACCGCATTTTCGAGCACTCTCTCAGCGTCCTACCACGATCGATGTCGTCTTCTATGTCGATGGCGTGAAGCGAAGTGTGAAGCTGCCCAATGAGCGGGAGGGAGGAGTGCATGTCCGCTGACGAGACGGAGCGTCTGCTTTTGGAGATTGGACAAATGCTCGCGGAGGATGCCGAGTATCCCGTCGAGAACAGCTTGCTCCATGCGGAGGTCGATCCTGAGATGATTGCGCCTGCAGTTTTCAAGGAGGGTGGTAATCACGTCATGTACAGGGATGTGGATCTGGATCGATGGAGTGAGATACTACTCGATCTCTGGTATGCGCAGGAGGGGCCGGCGCGCTGGTCTGAAATCGAGTATTTCATTCGTAGCGGACGTTTCGAAGTACAGTATTTTTACCCTGATGATCCGAGCCGTGCCGGGAGTTTCTTGGAGCGTCGTCGCGATTTGACGCGCCGCTACTACGGCGACAAGCCTGTCCTATATCCGCCCTGGGAGGAGGTCGGGGGCCCCTCCTACACCCTCTAAAGTGAAAGCGGCGCGGAGCGCGACCGATGGGTTTCGAGGCTGGTGTGACGGTGTGCCGCCTCGACAGGCCACACCCCTTCGTCAGGCCCGCGACCTGCCACCGCCCCTTGCAGGGAAGGATCGCAAATCCCAATAGGGATGACGGCGCCGCGCCACTGCGCTACAGCCGCCGCTCCCATTCCCATTGGATTGCTCAATGACGCTTTATGCTCGTTTCGCCGCGCATCTGAATCTGGCCCTGGATGCGCTCGTCCTCGCCGGCGATTTGCCTGCGGGGCTGGAGCGACGCGCGATCACGGTCGAGCCGCCGCGCGATCCGAGCCATGGCGATCTCGCCACCAACGCCGCGATGGTGCTCGCCAAGCCCGCCGGCACCAATCCGCGCGCGCTCGCCGAGAAGCTGGTCGTCGAGCTGCAGAAGCTGCCCGAGGTCTCGGCCGTGTCGGTCGCCGGCCCCGGCTTCATCAACCTGTCGCTGACCGAGGACACCTGGCGCGGCGAAGTCGCCGAGATCCTGCGCGCCGGGGCCGACTATGGCCGCTCGTCGCTGGGCACGGGGACGACGGTCAACGTCGAATATGTCTCGGCCAACCCGACCGGCCCGATGCACATGGGCCATTGCCGCGGCGCGGTGGTGGGCGATGCGCTGGCGACGCTGCTCGAGTTCGTCGGCCACAAGGTGATCCGCGAATATTATGTCAACGACGCGGGCGGCCAGGTCGACGTGCTCGCCCGCTCGGCGCATCTGCGCTACCGCGAGGCGCTGGGTGCTGCGATCGAGATCCCCGAGGGGCTGTACCCGGGCGACTATCTGAAGCCGGTCGGCGCGCAGCTTGCCGCCGACTATGGCGACACGTACGTCGATGCGCCCGAGAGCGCATGGCTGGCGCTGTTCCGCAAGGCGGCGGTCGCGGCGATGCTGGTGATGATCAAGGACGATCTGGCGCTGCTCGGCATCCGGCACGACCTGTTCTCGTCCGAGGCCGAGCTGCAGGCCGCCGGCAAGCCCGAACAGGCCGAGGCGTGGCTGCGCGAACGCGACCTCGTCTATGACGGCGTGCTCGAGGCCCCCAAGGGCGAGACGCCCGAGGACTGGGAGCCGGTGGAGCTGCCGCTGTTCCGCTCGACCCAGTTCGGCGACGACCAGGATCGCCCGATCAAGAAGTCGAACGGCCAGTGGACCTATTTCGGCGCCGATCTCGCCTATCACTTCCAGAAGGCGCAGTCGGCCGACCAGCTGATCGACATCTGGGGCGCGGACCATGCCGGCACGGTCAAGCGCATCGTCGCGGCGGTGCAGGCGCTGACCGGCGGGCAGACCCGGTTCGACGTCAAGCTGGTCCAGATGGTCCGCCTGCTGCGCGCCGGCGAGCCGGTGAAGATGTCGAAGCGCGCGGGCAATTTCGTGACGCTGGCCGATGTGGTGCGCGAAGTGGGCAAAGACGTGGTGCGCTTCACCATGCTCACCCGCAAGGCGGATGCGCAGATGGACTTCGACTTCGCCAAGGTGCTCGAGACGTCCAAGGAAAATCCCGTGTTCTACGTGCAGTACGCCCATGCCCGCGTGGCATCGGTGCATCGCCGCGCGGCCGAGGCGGGGATCAGCCTGGACGCGGCGGCGGACCTGTCGCTGCTCGACGGGCGCGAGCTGGCCGTGGCCAAGCTGGCGGCGCAGTTCCCGCGGGTGGTGGAAGCCGCGGCGAGCGCGCGGGAGCCGCACCGCATCGCCTTCTATCTCTATGATCTCGCAGCCGAGTTCCACGCGCTCTACAATCTCGGCAATGATTCTGCCGATCGGCGTTTCCTGATCGCGGAGCAGCCGGCGCTTACCGCTGCGCGGCTGTTCCTCGGCCGCTCGATCCAGCAGGTCATCCGCAACGGCCTCGCGCTGATGGGCGTGGAGGCGGTCGAGGAAATGTGATGCCCGCGCGGTACGACGACAGCGAGCGGCTCCCCTGGCTGGAGACGGTGGAGGATGCCTATGAGGAGCCGCGGCAGGGCCGCGTGTTCGTCACGATCTTCCTCGCCCTGCTCGTGCTGGGGGCAGTCGGCGCCGTCTACTACTGGCTCAAGCACCAGGCATCGCGCGACGGCAACGGGGCGCTGATCGCCGCCCCGGCCGAGCCGTACAAGATCCGGCCGGACCAGCCGGGCGGGATGCGCGTCGACGGCGAGGGCGACATCGTCTTCCGCACCAGCCAGGGCGGGCCGAGCGAGGCCGGCATCAATGTCGGCGCGCTGCCCGAGGCCCCGGTCGAAGGGCAGAAGCCGCGACAGGTGCCGACGAACGGTCCCAAGGCGAGCAGCAGCGCGACCATCGCGCTGCCCGCGCCGACGCTGGTCAAGCCGACGCCGACTCCGAAGGCGGTCGCCGCCAGCGGGCCGGGCGAGGGGGCCGGTGCGCTGGTGCAGCTTGGCGCCTTCCCCAGCGAGGGCGCGGCGAACATCGCCTGGACGCGGATGTCGAAGCGGTTCGCCTATCTCGCGCCGCTCGGCAGGCTGGTGGTGCCCTTCGCCACGCCGGAGGGCAAGACAGTCTACCGGCTGCGGGTGAATGCGGGCAGCAATGGCCAGGCGCGCGAGATCTGCGGCAAGTTGAAGGTTGCGGGCGAGAACTGCTTCGTTGCCAGCTAACAGGGGTTGCGGGGCCTGCCGGATCGGGTAGGCCTGCCGCCATGAAGCCCGTGATCTTCGGCCTTTCCGGCCCGACGCTGACCGACGACGAACGCGCCTTCTTCCGCGAGGCGGAGCCGCTCGGCTATATCCTGTTCAAGCGCAACTGCGTCGATCCGGCGCAGATGCGGGCGCTGACCGACGATCTGCGCGCGCTGCACGGGCGGGACGATCTGCCCATCACGATCGACCAGGAGGGCGGCCGCGTCGCCCGGATGCAGCCGCCGGTGTGGCCTGCCTTCCCGGCGGGCGCGGCGTTCGATGCGCTGTATGACCGCGCGCCGATTTCGGCGATCGAGGCGGCGCGGGCGAACGGGCAGGCGCTGGCGCATATCCTGCGCAAGGCGGGGGTGAATGTGGACCTCGCGCCGATGCTGGATGTGGCGGTGCCCGATGGCACGCCGGCGATCGGCGATCGCGCATTCGGTGCGGAGCCGATGCGGGTGGCGGCGCTGGGGCGTGCGCTGCTCGACGGGCTCAACCGCGGCGGCGTGGCCGGGGTGATCAAGCACATGCCGGGGCATGGCCGGGCGCTGGTCGACAGCCATCTCGAACTGCCGCGGGTGAAGGCCTCGGCAGAGGAGCTCGCGGCGGACCTGCTGCCGTTCCAGCGGCTCGCCTCCGCACCGATGGGCATGACCGCGCATATCGTGTTCGAGGCCTGGGACCCCGAGCTGCCGGCAACGCTGTCGCCAACGGTGATCCGCGACGTGATCCGCGGCCGGATCGGCTTCGACGGGCTGTTGCTCACCGACGATATCGACATGAAGGCGCTCTCCGGCACTGCCGGTGAGAAGGCCGAGCGCGCGCTTGCGGCGGGCTGCGACGTGGTGCTCGATTGCTGGGCCCGGATGCCCGAGATGGTGGAGATCGTGGAGCGGATCCCCGATGCCCCGGCGGCGTGCCTGGAGCGGCTGGCGCGGGCGATGGGGTCGGTCGGGGAAGCGGAGGACGTGCCGCTCGCCGAGCTGCTGGCCAAACGGGATGCGCTGCTGGGGGTGTGACCCTTTCTAAGCCCCTCCTCCTTGGAGGAGGGGTTGGGGGTGGAGGGATGCCAGAAGGCAGGTTGGTCTCTGCGAGACACGGCCCCACCCCAACCCCTCCCCTGAAGGGGAGGGGCTTAAGACTTGCGGATTTGCTTGGGGGGCGTGCCCTCCCTATGACCACCCGGTGGACGGGGGCGACGACATCCTGAAGATCGAGGTCGAAGGCTGGGAAGGCCCGCTCGACCTGTTGCTGGCGCTGGCGCGCACGCAGAAGGTGGACCTGCGCCAGATCTCGATCCTCGACCTGGTCGAGCAATATCTCGCTTATGTCCACGCCGCGCGCGCGCTGCGGCTGGAACTGGCGGCCGACTATCTCGTGATGGCGGCGTGGCTCGCCTATCTCAAGTCCGCGCTGCTGCTGCCGCGCAACCCCGCCGAGAGCCCGAGCCCCGAGGAACTGGCGCTGCGCCTGCAACTCCGCCTCGAACGGCTGAGCGCGATGCGCGAGGCAGGGGCGCGACTGGTCGCGCGCGATCGGGTGGGGCGCGACGTGTTCCCGCGCGGCAACCCGGAAGGGCTGCGCGTCCAGCGCCAGGCGAAGTGGGAAGTGGAAATCTTCGACCTGATCGCCGCCTATGGCCGGATCAGCGCACGCACCCGCCCGGTGATGCATGTCGTCGCGCACCGCGACGTGATGACGCTGGAGGCCGCGCTGGAGCGGCTCTCCACCCAGCTCGGCACGCGGATCGACTGGGACGTGATCGAAAGCTTCCTGCCGGAGGGCGCGAGCGACCTGTATCGCCGCTCGGCGCTGGCCTCGTCGTTCGTCGCCGCGCTGGAACTGGCGCGACAGGGGAGGCTGGAGATTCGGCAGGAGGCACCGTTCGCGCCGCTCTACCTCAAGGCGATTCCGCAATGATCGACGCGGGCGATCCGGTGCGCGCGGTCGAGGCGGTGCTGTTCGCTTCCGAGGTGCCGCTGGGGGTGGAGGAGATCCGCGCCTATGTGGGGCCGGCCGTGGATGTGCGTGCCGCGCTGGCGGCGCTGGGCGACTCCTATGCCGGGCGCGGCATCGAGCTGGTCCGGCGCGGCGACCGCTGGCATTTCCAGACCGCTGCCGATCTCGCGCATCTCCTCCGCCGCGACCGGGAGGACAGCCGCAAGCTGAGCCGCGCCGGCATCGAGACGCTGGCCATCATCGCCTATCACGAGCCCGTCACCCGCGCCGAAATCGAGGCGATCCGCGGCGTGCAGATTTCCAAGGGCACGATCGACGTGCTGATGGAGGCGGGCTGGGTGCGCCCCGCCGGGCGCCGCGAAGTGCCGGGCCGGCCGCTGATGTATGCGACCACGCCGGGCTTCCTCAGCCATTTCGGGCTCGCCAGCCGGCGCGACCTGCCGGGGATCGAGGATCTCAAGGCGGCGGGGCTGCTCGACCCGGTCGATCTCGCATTGGAACAGCTCGATGCGGCCGAGGCGGCGGCGGAAAGCGAAACTGTCACGGACGAGGAATAGGCGGATCATCCCGGATTCGGCCGGTCCAACCTTCGTACAGGGTGATCAGCCGTTGCCGTGGACAGCTGCGGGCCTTAGATAGGTCGGGATATCAAGGAGAATTCTCATGGGTAGCTTCAGCCTGATGCACTGGCTGGTCGTCGGCATCATCGCCATCCTGCTGCTGGGCGGCGGCCGTTTCTCCAACATGATGGGCGACGTCGCCAAGGGCATCAAGAGCTTCAAGAAGGGCATGGCCGAGGACGATTCCACGCCCACGCCGCCGACCCGCATCGAAGGCAAGGCCGCGCCCGAGCCGGGCTATACGCCGGAAGCCGAGCGCGCCCGCGAGGAGCAGCGCTGAGCCCCTGCCGGGGCGCTGGTGAAGGCCGGCGGCCCGGGGTTTGACCGCAGCGCGCCGGTACCCCGGTGCATGCCGTGCGAGTGGATGCGCCGACAGAATGTTCAATATCGATTCCGGCGAGTTTTTGGTCGTGGCCATCGCCGCCCTTATCTTCATCGGGCCGAAGGACCTGCCGCGGGCGATGCATTTCGTCGGCAAGTGGGTGGGCAAGGCGCGCGGCGTTGCCCGCCAGTTCCGCTCGGGAATCGACTCGATGGTCCGCGAAGCCGAACTGGCCGAGCTGGAGAAGCAATGGGCGGCGGAAAATGAGCGGATCATGCGTCAATATCCGCCCCAGCCGCTCGCCGCGCCGGAGACTCCGCCCGCGATCGAGCACCTTGCGCAGGACACGGTCCCGCACGATCCGATCGCGCCCGCCGCTGTTCCCCATGACAGTGACGCGCCGGTGATGACGCCGCAGCCGGAAATCCGCCCGGACCCGGCACCCCTTGAGGTATCGGCGCCGAAGCCCGCCGCCGCCAACGACGCCAAGCCCGTGCCTCCTGCCAGCGAAGTACAGCCGTGAGCGAGATCGACGACACCCAGGCCCCGTTGCTCGAGCATCTGATCGAGCTGCGCAAGCGGCTGATCTGGTCGATCCTGTCGCTGCTCGTGGCGTTCGGCGGCTGCCTCTATTTCGCGCGCGGCATCCTCTCCTTCCTGGTCGCGCCGCTCAAGGCGGCAGGCCAGGTGAAGATCATCAACACCGACATCTTCGGCGGTTTCCTGGTCGAGGTGAAGGTCGCCTTCTTCGCCGGGCTGATGATCGCGTTCCCGATCATCGCCAACCAGCTGTGGCAGTTCGTCGCGCCCGGCCTGTACCGGCGCGAGAAGCAGGCGCTGCTGCCGTTCCTGCTGGCGACCCCGGTGCTGTTCATCGCCGGCGCGGCCATGGCCTATTTCATCGCGGTGCCGGTGGCGCTGAAGTTTCTGCTCGGCTTCCAGGGCAACCTGGCCGGCGTGCAGCAGGAAGCGCTGCCCGATGTGAACAGCTACCTCAAGTTCATCATGCAGTTCATCTTCGGTTTCGGGATTTCGTTCCTGCTGCCGGTGCTGCTGATGCTGCTCGAACATGCCGGCATCGTTACCTATGAGCAGCTGAAGGGCGCGTGGCGCTATGCGATCGTCGCGTCGGTGGCGATCGCGGCGGTGCTGACGCCGCCGGACGTGGGCTCGCAGCTGCTGCTGGCAGGCCCGCTGGTGGGCCTGTATTTCCTGTCGCTGGTGGCGATCTACTTCACCCGGCGGCGGCGTGAGCGTACGGCGGCGACCGAAGTGGACGGCGAGACCCAGTCCGCCGAATGAGCGACACCCCCGCCCCACGGTTGCGGCAGGGGCGCGCTGAACTCCTTACTTCGACTTTTCAGCCGTGTTGGCGACGGTGTCGCCGGCCGAGGACACATCCTTGCCGACGCCTTCCACGGTGTTGCAGGCGGCGATCAGCAGGGTGCCGGCAAGCGCGGCGCAGGCGATGAGTGTACGCATCGAAAATCTCCTTCGTTTCCCGGTTGCCGGGACGAAGAGTTCAATGCTGCGCAGGTGGAAACGTTCCTGCGGCACATCGCAGCGGGGCGGTGCCGGAAAACGATCTCGCGATGTCTGGAAGGAAGTAGGCCCGGAAGCGTCACCGGGGGGGGGGAGGGTAGACGCTTCCGGGCCCATGTCGTGGATAGCGAGAGCGGGGGGGCAAAAGGTCACTATCCGAACTTCAAAACGTCGGCTCGGGAGAGTGGTTCCCGCGCCGGTCGGATTTTTTAGAAGCGGCCGGTGATCGCGATCGTGGTCTCGTATGCCCCTACCAGCGGATCGTGGTGGAGCTGCGTGCGCAGCTGCCGGGCAAGGCCCATCAGGACGCGGCCATAGCGCTTGTCCACCAGCCCCTCGAAGGTCGCGCCGCCCACCAGTGCAGGCGAGGACACGCGCACGACCGCGCGATCGGCGTCTTCGGGTGCCTTGATCGAGATGCGGATCTGCGCGGACTCGTTGCAGCTGATCGCCAGTTCGACAATTTCGGTGAGCAGGAAGGAAACCGCGATTGCCACGTCCTGGGTGACGAGCAGCGATTCGACTTCCAGCGTGATGCCCAGTCCACGCGACGGCTCGGGTGCGGTGGCGCGCAGATTGGCGGCGAGCTCGCCGATCACCGAGCGCAGTTCCAGCCCGCGATTTTCCTCCATCTCCGCATAATGGTGGCGATGCACCACGGCGAGCGCGTCGACGCGGCGCTGGATGGAGGCATAGGCGTTGGCCGCCTCCTCTCCCTTGGCGGCACGGGCGTGGAAGTTGATGAGGCTGGAGATGACCTGCAGGTTGTTCTTCACCCGGTGATGCACCTCGCGGGTGAGCCGCGTCTGCTGCACCAGCCCCTTGGCGAGGTCCGCCTCATGGGCCTGGACGGTGCGGCTGATCTCGCTGAACGTGTCGCCCAGCTCGCGGATTTCCTGCGCCGGTATGGGCCCCAGGCGCGCGGTGTCGATCACGTCGCCAGGCTGATAATTGGCCACGCTGCTGCGCAGCCGGCGCAGCGGGCGGATCAGCAGGATGTCGACGACGAACCAGCCGATGCCGGCCGCCGCGATCCACATCAGCACCAGCAGCACCGTGGCGATGACCAGCGGCGAGGTGATCGGCGCGCCGGGCATGGTCGTTTCGAGCGCAAGGTCGTCGATGCCCAGATTGCTGCGCAGGCTCTTGCCGCGATCGAGCGGGCCGTTGTCCTTCAGCGCGCGCAGGGTCAGCCGGTCGCCATGGCCGATCAGCGCCGCGCCATATTCGGGCACGAAGCCACTGGGACGCGCGAGCCCGGCGAGCAGGTCGCGCGGATAATAGGCGGTGGCCGATGCGCCGCTGCCGCCGCTGATCCGCAGCGTCAGGCCGCCGGGTACGATTCGGGCAGACACATCCCCGCGCGGGGATGCGAGCATGCCGGCCTGTTCGAACGGCCGGCCGCACAATGTCCGCCCCCGGCCGTCGCGGACGACGAAGTGCGCCTGGCCCTGCGCCGCATAGGTGCCCGCGAGGCGGGTGCAGCTGGGTGCGTCGTCGGGATTGCGCTCGAGGGCGGCGAGCGCCTCGCCCAGCTGCGCGACATGATTCGCCAGCAGGTTTTCCACGTTGCCGGCGCTTTCCTGCGCGGTAACGGTCAGCCGCTCGCGCGCTTCATCGTCGGCGCTGCGGGTCGTCTGCAGCGTGGTGAACAGTGCGATCAACGCCAGCGGCAGCAGCGCGCCGACCAGAATCAGGAATACCTTGGCGCCCGTGGGCAACCGCCCGAGCGCCGCCGAGAACCCTCGGCCGCGGAGTGGGGAATCCAGGCCGTTCATGCGTGGATTCGTTTAATCGAGCTTCTTCAGCAGGTCGAGCAGGTCATCCGGCACCGACTCGTTCAGCGTTTCGTCATATGCGCGGCGCAATACGTCACCCACGTCGGCGTTGGGGCGCGGTTTCTTCTCGCTCCCCTGCTCCGGCTGCGGCTGCGGCTGCTTGCCCTGATCATCTTTAGCGGAATGCACCAATTCCCCCCTAAGGGTCCGGAAAATGTCCGGACACCCGGACGTATGAACGATGTGACCGTCACCGCGAATACCGCGAACGACGCCGAGTGCAAGCACCCGGCGTCGCGGCAGCCATTCACGCGGTCCGGTCGATGAAACCAAAGAGCGCCTCGATTGTTCCACCATCGATGCGAAATCCGGGGAGGGGCTTCTTCGGGTGACGGAATCAATTGAACTACGGCCCGCCGGGAGCGACAACGGCTCCCGAACCTGATGGAGAATACACAGCTCATGTCGCTTGGTCAGCAACTCGCGCCGCACCTTCCGCTCCTGCGGCGCTATGCCCGTGCGCTCACCGGCAACCAGGCCGAAGGCGACCGCTATGTCCGCGCCGCGCTGGAGGCGATCGTCGAGGCGCCGGACCAGTTCCCGCGCGACGTCGACGCTCGCCTCGGCCTGTACCGCACCTTTCAGGTGATCTGGCAGTCGAGCCAGTGGGACGACAGCATCGATGCGGTCGAGCAGGGCAATGACGCCGAATCGATCGCGCGCAAGCGGCTCGCCCGGCTTACGCCGCTGTCCCGCCAGGCCCTGCTGCTGACCACGGTGGAGGGCTTCCCGCCGGAGGATGCCGCCTATCTGATCGGCGAGCAGCCGGCGCGCGTTTCCGAACTGGTGGCCGAGGCGGTGACCGAGATCGAACGCCAGACCCGCACCCGCGTGATGATCATCGAGGACGAGCCGCTGATCGCGATGGACCTCGAGCAGATCGTCCGCGATCTTGGCCACGACGTGACCGGCGTTGCCGTCACGCGTGACGAAGCGGTGGCGCTGGCGATGGAGGACCGGCCGGGCCTGGTGCTTGCCGACATCCAGCTCGCCGACGACAGCTCGGGCATCGACGCGGTGAAGGACATCCTCGCCGAATTCGCGGTGCCGGTGATCTTCATCACCGCCTTCCCCGAGCGTCTGCTCACCGGCGAGCGCCCCGAGCCGACCTTCCTGATCACCAAGCCGTTCCAGCGCGAAACGGTGAAGGCGACGATCAGCCAGGCGTTGTTCTTCGACGAGGCGACCGTCCCCGCCTGAACGGGAAAATGAGGCGGGTTCCACCCGGTACGGACCCTAAACGGTCTTCGTGTGTTTAACCGTTATGGCTGAGCAAGACGAACCCGCCTCCATCTCCACAGATCGCGCCCGTGGCGGCGCGACCACCGGAGCGATGCGTTATGTGCTGGGTATCGGCATGTTGCTGGTCATTGTGATTTTCGCTGTAATCTTATTGGTTTGACGAGCGTGCTTCATCGCAAAATGCTTGCAATCGAGCCCTCCGACACCAGCTTGGCAACGAACCGCGACGCCCTGCGCGCAAACGATCGGGAATGCATGACGGAACCCACCCACACGGATCACGACGAACCGGGCGCGCCTGCGGCCCCGGTGGAACATGTTTCGCTGTCGGATCCCGAGTTCAAGACGCAGCTGGCGCAGGTGATTCCGCACCTGCGCGCGTTCGGCCGCTCGCTCTCGGGCAGCCGCGACCTGGCCGACGATCTGGTGCAGGAGACGCTGCTGAAGGCATGGGCGGCGCGCAAGCGCTTCCAGGCCGGCACCAACATGCGCGCCTGGACCTTCATCATCCTGCGCAACCTCTATCTCAGCCAGATGCGCCGCGCGCGCTTCAAGGGCGAATGGGACGATCTGGTCGCCGATCGCCTGCTGGCCGCGCCGGCGAGCCAGGATCGCCATGTCGAGCTGGCGGACATGCAGCGCGCGCTGCTGCACCTGCCGCAGCCGCAGCGCGAGGCGCTGATCCTGGTCGGCGCGGGCGGCTTCGCCTATGAAGAAGCCGCCGAGATCTGCCAGGTGGCGGTGGGCACCATCAAGAGCCGTGTCGCGCGTGGCCGCGTGGCGCTGGAAGCGCTGATGTCCGAGGGGCAGCTGCCCTCGCGCCGCTCGACCGCGCTCAACGAGGACGGGCGCACCGCGCTCGACACCATCATGGGTGAAGTGGACGAGCTCAGCCGCGAACGCTGAGCCACCCGGCCACGCGCCTGTGGACATTCCCTATGGTACCCCGACGCACATCGTGAAAACCTGCCCTTCCTTGCAGGAGGGCAGGTTTCATGCGTCTCGACCGTTCCCATCGTCGTCAATCGGGCTTCGGGCCCACAACAGCCGGCGTGATCGCGCTGGTTTCTCTGGTGGCCATGCTGTGGCTCGTGCTGTGGAAGCTGTTCCAGGTCACCGGCTGAGGCCGCGGAAATCGGCCCTTGCCACCCGCGGCGGCTTCCCCCATATGCGCCGCGGGAGTCGGGCGGACGGGATCGTCGCCAACCCGGTCAGGTCCGGAAGGAAGCAGCCGTAACGATTTCGTCCCGGGTCGTTCCGGCTCCCACCCTCACCACATCGTGATGCGCGCCGGGCTATCCACAGCCGATCGTGCCTGCTGCTTCGACAAACGCCGCGCGGGTCCCTAGATAGGTCGGTGATGTCCGATTCCCTGCTTGGCCTCGACGAACCTCCGCAGCCGCAGCGCGGCGAAGCCTATCGCGTGCTCGCCCGCAAATACCGGCCGCAGACGTTCAGCGCGCTGATCGGGCAGGATGCGATGGTCACCACGCTGGGCAACGCGATCCGGCGCGACCGGCTGGCGCACGCCTTCCTGCTGACCGGCGTGCGCGGGGTGGGCAAGACCTCCACCGCCCGGCTGATCGCCAAGGCGCTCAACTGCATCGGCCCGGACGGGCAGGGCGGCCCGACGATCGATCCGTGCGGGGTGTGCGAGCCGTGCCGCGCGATCGCCGAGGGGCGCCATATCGACGTGATCGAGATGGACGCCGCCAGCCATACCGGCGTCGACGACGTGCGCGAGATCATCGAGGCATCGCGCTATGCCGCGGTCTCGGCGCGCTACAAGATCTACATCATCGACGAAGTCCACATGCTGTCGAAGAACGCGTTCAATGCGCTGCTGAAGACGCTGGAGGAGCCGCCGGGGCATGTGAAGTTCCTGTTCGCCACCACCGAGGTGAACAAGGTGCCGGTGACGGTGCTGTCGCGCTGCCAGCGCTTCGACCTGCGCCGCATCCCGGCCGAACTGCTCGCCGAGCATTTCGCGCGCGTGTGCGTGGCCGAGCATGTCGAAGCCGAGCCCGAGGCGCTGGCGCTGGTCGCCCGCGCGGCGGAAGGGTCGGCGCGCGACGGCCTGTCGATCCTCGACCAGGCGATCGCGCATGCGGGGCTGGAAGGCGAGGGGGTGAAGGCCGAAGCCGTGCGCCAGATGCTCGGCCTGTCCGATCGCGGCGCGAACCGGGCGCTGTTCGGCACGCTGGTCGAAGGCCAGGCCCAGCAGGCGCTGGCGGGCTTGCGGGCGCAATATGATCTGGGTGTCGATCCGCTGGCGGTGCTGCGGGCGCTGCTCGAGACGGTCCACGGTGTGACCCTGGTCAAGCTCGGCACGCATCGCCTCTCCGGCCAGTCAACCGAGGAGCGCGAGGCGATGGAGGGCTGGGCGAGCCGGCTGTCCTTCCCGGCGCTGCACCGGCTGTGGCAGCTGCTGCTGCGCGGCCATGACGAGGTCGCCAAGGCGGCACTGCCGATCGAGGCGACCGAGATGGCGCTGCTGCGGGTGATCCACGCCGCGCAACTGCCCGATCCGGGCGAGCTGGCGAAGCAGATCCTCAGCGGCAACATCGCCGTGCCCGCCGGTGCGCCGGTCGCGGCGGCTGCGTCGCCGACCGCGCCTGCCCCGGCGACGGTGCAGGAAACCGGACCGGTACTGCCGACCAACCTCACCGAGCTTGCCGAGCATCTCGAGGAACATCGCCGGCTCCAGCTCGCGATGTTCGTCCGCGATTACATGCGGCCGGTGCGGTTCGAGGGCAGCGAGATCGATTTCGGCGCGGCGCGGCCGCTGCCGCAGGATTTCGTGCGCGAGCTGGGCGGGGCGCTCAAGGACAGCACGGGCGTACATTGGAAGATTACCCTCGTCGACGGCGCCACCGCGATGACGCTGCGCGAGGAACAGGCGGCGAAGGAAGCGGCCGAGCGCGAGGCGGTGCTCGCGTCGCCGATCGTCGCCGCCGCGATGCAAGCTTTTCCTGATGCCGAACTGATCGGCTGGACCAAGACCGGGAGTGACGGATGAAGAGCCTCGAAGACATCATGGCCATGGCGCAGAACGTGCAGGCCGAACTCACCAAGGCGCAGGCGAGCCTCGACTCGGTCGAGGTCGAAGGCGTTTCGGGCGGCGGTCTCGTCAAGGTGACGGCCAGCGCCAAGGGCCGCATCATCGGCATCGCGATCGACGATTCGCTGGTCAACGTCGCCGAAAAGGCGATGCTGGAGGACCTGCTGGTCGCTGCGTTCAACGATGCGCGGGTCAAGGCCGATGCGGCCTCCTCGGAAGCGATGAGCAAGATGACCAGCGGCCTGCCGCTGCCGCCGGGCTTCAAGCTCCCGTTCTGAGACAAGCGGTTAGGGAACCATAACTTCGTCCCCTCGGTTGCTGTCGCCAGTTAACCGAGGAGAGACGATCATGGCCGACCGTATCGTTGAAGACGGCGTGGCAACCGACCGCGCGACCCACACCACGGTGATCGAGCGCCGCAGCGGCGGTGGTGCCGGCATGACCCTGATCGGGCTGGCCGTGCTGATCGCGGTGGTGATCGGCGCCTTCTACCTGTTCAACCAGAATGCCCGCGAGAACGCCAAGACCGACGCGGTGACCAGCGCTGCGAGCAGCGTCGGCGATGCCGCGAAGGATGTCGGCGACGCAGCCAAGGACGCGGCGAAGTAACGACGGCCTAAAACACTCCCTAAACCGTCATGCCAGCGAAAGCTGGCATCTCCATCAGGAGCGCTGCGACGGTGTCGCCCGGCCCCGTGGAGATGCCAGCTTTCGCTGGCATGACGGAAGTGGTGGCGGTTCAGGCGCGCTGGAGCCTCACTGCAGGCAGCGATCCAGCCCGTTGCCCGCGACGACGTTGATCCGTGCATTGATCTTGTTGCCGTATTTCCGGGTGAACCCGCGCGGGTCGATCGCGGCGCGCTTCTTCGGCAGCGGCAGCACCGCGGCGATCAGCGCCGCCTCGCGGTCCGAGAGCTGCGATGCGTCGTGATGGAAGTAGCGGTCGGCCCCGGCGTTGACGCCGTAGGTGCCGATGCCGGTCTCGGCGACGTTGAGGTACACCTCCATGATCCGCCGCTTGCCCCAGATATTCTCGATCAGCACGGTGAAATAAGCCTCGAGGCCCTTCCGGAAATAGCCGCCGCCCTGCCACAGGAACACGTTCTTCGCGGTCTGCTGGCTGATCGTCGAGCCGCCGCGAATCTTGTGCTTGCCGTCGCTGTTGCGCTGATAGGCCTTCTCGATCGCCGCGAAGTCGAAGCCGTTGTGCTGGCAGAAGCGCGCATCCTCGCCCGCGATCACCGCGCGGGCCATGCTGGGATCGATCTGGCGGAGCGGCATCCAGTCCTTGGTCGCGCCGTGGCCTGCGAACACGTCGCCGATCATCGTCCAGGTGATGGGCGGCGGCACGAAGCGGTACACCGTCACCATCAGCAGAGACAGCAGCACGAAGCCGAAAACGCATTGGAACCCCAGCACGATCAGGCGGCGCCACCAGGGCTTGCGCGCCTTTTGGGGCGAGCGGCGGGGGGAGGAGGAGCGGGCACGATTCTTCGTCACCACACCGCCATGCCCCAGCCGGGGCGGTTCCTGCAATCGCTTGCGGGAACCGCCGTCCGGATCAGTGGGTGGCGAGCAGGCGGCGATCGCCGGCGAGGCGCATCATCGCCTTTTGCAGCTTCTCGAACGCGCGCACCTCGATCTGGCGGACGCGCTCGCGCGACACGCCATAGACCTGGCTCAGTTCCTCGAGCGTCTTGGGATCGTCGGTCAGGCGACGCTCGGTGAGGATGTGCTTCTCGCGCTCGTTCAGGTCTTCCATCGCCGAGACGAGCATGTCGTGGCGGACATCGGCCTCCTGCGCTTCGGCAACGGCCTCGTCCTGCAGCGGGCCTTCATCGGCCAGCCAGTCCTGCCACTGGCTCTCGCCATCCTCGCGCATCGGCACGTTGAGCGAGGTATCCCCGCCCATCGCCATACGGCGGTTCATCGAGGTGACCTCGTCCTCGGTCACGCCCAGATCGGTAGCGATCTTGGCGAGGTTCTCAGGGCTGAGATCGCCGTCCTCGAACGCGTCGAGCTTGGCCTTCATCCGGCGCAGGTTGAAGAACAGCTTCTTCTGCGCGGCGGTGGTGCCCATCTTCACGAGCGACCAGCTGCGCAGGATAAATTCCTGGATCGAGGCGCGGATCCACCACATCGCATAGGTGGCGAGGCGGAAGCCGCGATCGGGCTCGAACTTCTTCACGCCCTGCATCAGGCCGATATTGCCTTCGGAGATCAGCTCGGACACCGGCAGGCCATAGCCGCGATAGCCCATCGCGATCTTCGCCACGAGGCGAAGGTGCGAGGTGACCAGCTGCGCCGCCGCATCGGTGTCGCCATGTTCCTGGAACCGCTTGGCGAGCATATATTCCTGCTCGGGGCTCAGGATCGGAAATTTCTTGATCTCGGCCAGGTAGCGATTGAGGCTCGCCTCGCCACCGAGCGCGGGAATCGTCGCGGGGACGTTGCTGCCGCTAGCCATGATCGTGTCTCCCTTTCCAACGGGTGCCGGTCCAAACGACGGGACTCGGGCACCCAAAACTCATACGAGAAGCTGGTTGAACAGTTCCTGCATGTCTGCAGGCATTTCGCTATCGAACGCCAAAGCGTTGCTATTTATCGGGTGGATGAACCCGAGACGTGCCGCATGCAAGGCCTGACGCTGGAAACCCAAGGTTGCCAGAAGTCCGCGGTGGGTGGAACGCATACTTCCATATAGAGGGTCCCCGACCAGCGGGTGGCCGATCGATGCCATGTGGACGCGCACCTGATGCGTGCGCCCGGTCTCCAGCCTGCATTCTATGTAACTTGCATCGCGTAGTTCGCGAATTTTGCGCCAATGGGTAGTCGCATGCTTGCCATGCCCTTCCGCGCACACCGCGATTTTCTTGCGATTGCTGGGCGAGCGGGCGAGCGGCGCGCGAACCGTGCCCGATGCGGCGAGCACCCGGCCGCTGGCGATCGCCTGGTAGCGCCGGTCGATGCTGTGCGCCTTGAACTGATGGGCCAGGCCGACATGCGCGCGGTCGGTCTTCGCGGCGACCATCAGGCCGGAGGTGTCCTTGTCGATCCGGTGGACGATGCCCGGCCGCGCGACGCCGCCGATACCCGAAAGCTGGCCGGCGCAGTGGTGGAGCAGGGCATTGACCAGCGTGCCGTCGAGATTGCCGGCGGCCGGATGGACGACGAGTCCCGCCGGCTTGTCGATCACGATCAGATGCTCGTCTTCGAACACCACGTTGAGCGGAATATCCTGCGCCTCGTTGTGCGCGGGCGCGGGATCGGGCACGATGACCTGGAAGACCGCGCCGCCGGTCGCCTTGCGGGCGGGGTCGCGTGCGAGGTTGCCGTCGGGGCCAGTCACCGCGCCGGAGGAGATCAGCGCCTTCACGCGCTCGCGCGACAGCGTCGGCAGCGCATCGGTCAAGGCACGGTCGAGCCGCCAGCCATGCGCCTCGTCCGCAATCCGCGCTTCTAAGATGGAAACCCCCTGATTCATGTTTTACCGGAAATGGGCATGGGCGTTACGATTTCAAGATCTATACTGGACGGTATGAAAAAAGCTTCTGCGGCGGCCGTGCCGCGGGAAGCGTGCGGGCTGTTGCTGGGCACCGAAGGGGAGATCGAACGCTTCACCGAGTGTGCAAACGTTTCCGATGCGCCCGAGATCCGCTTCGAGATCGATCCGGCGGCCCTGTTCGCCGCGCTCCGGGCCGAGCGGGCGGGCGGCCCGGCGCTGCTCGGCTATTGGCACTCGCATCCGAGCGGCAATGCGACGCCCTCGCGCACCGACGCAGCGATGGCGGCGCCCGACGGCAAGCTTTGGGTGATCCTCGGCGGGGAGGATGTCACCTGCTGGCGCGCGGGCGCGGCCGGGCTCTGGGATCGGTTTGCCGCGCAGGCATGGACGGTCGTCTAGCGACGCCGGCCGTTCAGGCGTCGGTGCATTCGGGATGCCGCTCCGGCACGGCGCTGTCATCCGCCAGGCTGGCCAGGAGGAGCCTGCCGCATTCGATGAGCTCGGCCAGATGCGCTGCATAATGGTAGCGGATGGTCGGGAACCCATCGGGGTGGAAGGCGCGGCGACTGGGGCCGACATGCAGGAGGAAGCGGTTCGCTTCCGCCCGCTTGAGCAGGCGGCGGACATGCGGCTGGGAGACTGCGAAGCGTCGCGACAGATCCGCCAGCGGTACTGTCGCACTCTCGATCGGGTCGAAGCGCTCGTCGGTGCAGGCCAGCGCCAGCGTGTGGAGGATGGCGCAACCGGCCAGCGGATGCAGGAAGGACGCGCGCAGGCTGGGGAAGGGGTCGGGCTCGCTGGTCAGCGCGTAGAGGCGGCTGGCCTGGATGCTGAGGAATTGCTGGTACGTCGCCGGATCGTCGAGAGCCGCCGGAACGGGTGCCAGCGCGGGATCGAGCAGGACGGCGGGCTCCAGCGCCGCCTGAATGTGCCGGCACCATGCCTTCTGGAAGGCGGGGGTGGTCCGATAGCCATTGTCCGGCGCCGTTTCGAGCGCGCCCAGGTGCAGCATGAAGTCGATCAGCGCCGCCGCGCGATTGGCGGTCAGCAGGCCGGTTGCGGCGCAGATCTGCCGCAGCAGCGTGTGGGTAAGGCCGCCCCGCGTATCCAGATAGGCGGCGGACATGGCGGCTATATAGTGGCCGGCATCCTTGAATACCGCCGCCAAGGTCTTGTCTTCATAGGCGGCAGCAAGAATGTTGGCGGCGAAATGCCGCGCCGCGATGCCGAAATTCGGATGCTCTGCGATCTCGATCCATCGCGCAGGCAGTAGCTCCGGATTCGTAGTTGCCGCCTGAAGCACCGTTTTCGACCCCCATGTACTAAACGTGCACTAGCACGTGATTTTTACAGGGAACAATTCGATTCCGTAACAAAATGCGGGCGCTGCGTCTCACGCCGGTTGGGCGGCGATTTGGCGCAGGGCCTGTTCGAACGCCTCGGGCGGCTGGCCGCCCGAGATCAGGTAGCGCTGGTCGATCACGATCGCGGGCACCGATTGGATGCCGCGCGACTGCCAGAGCGCTTCTTCCGCGCGCACCTCTTCGGCGTAGCTGCCGTCGTCGAGCACACGGGCGGCCTCGGCCGGATCGAGCAGGGCGCGTTCGGCGGCGGCAAGCAGCACCGCGCGATCGCCCGGGTTCTTGCCCTCGGTGAAATAGGCGGTGAACAGCGCGAGCTTGAGCGCCCGCTGGTCGCCGACCAACCCGGCCCAGTGCAATAGCCGGTGCGCGTCGAACGTGTTGTAGATGCGGGAATCGTCCCCCATCGCCATGGTGAAGCCGAGCGCGGCGGCACGCTCGCGGATCATCGCACGGGTGGCGGCGGACTGTTCGGGCGTCGCGCCGTATTTGCGGCCGATATGCTCGACGATGTTCTCGCCTTCGGGCGCCATGGCGGGATTAAGCTCGAACGGATGGAAGCGGATCTCCGCCGTCACCACGTCGGCGGCGCGTGCCAGGGCTTCCTCAAGCCCCCTCAGGCCGATCACGCACCACGGGCACACGATGTCGGAAACGAAGTCGATCGTCAGCGATCGGGGCATGGGTGCGCTCCTCAAAAAGCCAGGGTTCAGCGCTAGACCAGGCCGAAGCGTCTGAAAAGTCTGCCCTTGCGGCGCGCAGCCGGAACGATCTCGCCCCTCCTCACGTTAACCGGACCGATTTCAGGGAGTGATATCATGCTTTGGACTCTTGTCGTAATTCTGGTCATCCTGTGGCTGCTGGGCTTCTCGTTCCAGATCGCCGGCGGGATCATCCACATCCTGCTCGTCATCGCGCTCGTGATCGGCCTGATCCAGCTGTTCACCGGCCGCAGAGTCTGAACCGGGCGTCCGGCGGGCGATCAGTCGCCCGCCGGGCCCCGATAGTCCGCGCCGTAGACGGCGCGGCGCAGATCGCGGTGGAGCGTGCCGTCGAACGGCGCGGTCTGGGCGAGGAACACCGCGGTCAGCTTGTTCGCCGGATCGACCCAGAACAGGGTGGACCAGGCCCCGTCCCAGAAGAATTCGCCCACCGCGCCGCGATTTTCCTCCGGCGTCTTGGGCTGGCCGTTGCGGACGAAGAAATCGATGCCGAACCCGCCATCGCCCTTGCCGGGCAGCCACAGCCGCTCGGTGATCGCGGGATCGAGGTCGTCGGTCGCCATCCGCTCGACGGTGGAGGGCTTGAGCAGCCGCACCCCGTCGAGACTGCCCTTGTTCAGCAGCATCCGGGCGAAGCGCATATAATCGTCGCTCGTCGAGATCAGGCCGAAATCGCCGGGTGTCAGCTTGCGCGGCGCGAAGTTGATGCTGCGGATGTCCGTGTCCGTCATCCGCGCCAGCTTGCCATCGGGGCCCTTGCGATAGCCTGCCGCCAACCGGGGCAGGCGGTCCGCCGGCTGGGTCCAGCCGGTATCCTTCATGCCGAGCGGATCGAGAATATGGCGCTTCACATAGGTTTCGAGCGGCACGCCGGAGAGTTTCTCGACGAGCAGGCCCTGCACGGCAACCGCCGCGCTGTAGCGCCACTGCGTGCCCGGCTGGTAGACCAGCGGCACCGCGGCGAGACGGCGACCGAACTCGGGCAGGTCATGGTCGAGGGCCAGCGGATCGGCCTGCTTGAACAGCAGGTCCGCGGGATGCGCCGTGTCGCCATAGCCAAAGCCGGCGGTGTGGCGCAGGATGTCGCGGATCAGGATCGGGCGGTGGGGCGCCTCGGTGCGTACCGATCCGTCCGGGTTGGCGCCGGCATAGACCCGAACGGCGGCGAATTCGGGCAGATAGTCCGACAGTGGATCGTCGATGCGGAACTTGCCTTGTTCCCACAGCTGCATCAGCGCGACGCCGGTGACCGGCTTGGTCATCGAGAAGATCTGGATGAGCGTGTCGCGTGTCATCGGCTTGCGCGCTTCGCGGTCGGCATCGCCGCGCGCGCCGAAATAGACCTCCCGGCCATCGACCCAGACCAGCGCCGACACGCCGGCCGCGCGGCCGTCCGCGACCATCTGTGCGAGGGCGGCGTCGATGCGCGCACGATCGATGCGGAGGTGCGTGCCGGCGGTCTGCGTCTGCGCTTTCGTCCACGTCTGGGCGACAGCGTTGTCCGAAAGGCCGAGCAGAGCCATGGCGCAAAGGCCAAGTAGTTGCGTTTTCATGCCTATCCTCCCCCGTGGCGCGGCTCGTCCGACCGCAGCTACCGATGGCGCGATCGCGCCGCCGCAATGCTTGCAGCTTTTTGCCCGCTGCGCCAAAGGGGTTTCACAGCTGGAGCAGAAAAACTTGAACATCAGCCCTACCGAATTCGCGAGTTTGCTTTGTTCGCGCCTGTGCCATGACTTGTTGAGCCCCGTCGGTGCGCTCAACAACGGCCTGGAACTGCTTGCAGACGAACATGATCCGGAGATGCGCGCCCGCTGCCTCGAGCTGCTGGCGGAGAGTGCCCGGGCGAGCGCCAACAAGCTGAAGTTCTTCCGCCTCGCCTTCGGCGCGGCCGGCGGATTCGGCGAGACGGTGGACACGCGTGAGGCGCAGGCGGCGCTGGAAGGGCTGTTCGGTGACAATCACCGGGTGAAGATCGGCTGGATGGTCGAGGAGCCGGTGATGGCCAAGCAGGCGATCAAGGTGCTGCTCAACCTGGCGCTGATCGGCGGCGACGCGCTCGTCCGGGGCGGCCAGCTCGACATCGGTGCCGAGACCAATGACGGCACGATCGAAATCGTGATCCGCGCCGACGGCCCGCGCATCGTGCTCGACCCCGAACTGCGCGGCGCGCTGGCCGGCGGTCGCGAGGAAACCCCGATCACCCCGCGCGCGGCGGCGGCGTTCCTCGCGCACGAACTCGTCGTCCAGCATGGCGGCCAGCTGCAGGTGAGCCCGCCGGAGTCCGACGTGCTGCTGTTCGGGGCGTCCTTCCCGGTCGGCTGAGCGGAAAGCTGCGCTCCATAACCCGGAATTAACCCTCGGCCGCCATGGTGCTCCTCGGAAATTTCCACCGGGGCCCCATGGACGACCTGCTGCAGGACTTCATCGCCGAGACGCGCGAGACGCTCGAGGCGCTTTCGGGCGAGATCGTCGCCTGGGAGTCGCAGCCCGACGACCGGGCGCGGCTCGATGCGATTTTTCGCTTCGTTCACACCGTGAAGGGAAGCTGCGGCTTTCTCGACCTGCCGCGGCTCGAGCGGCTGGCCCATGCCGCCGAGGACGTGCTGGCGCAGGTGCGCGACGGCGCGCGGGTGCCCGATCGCGCGCTGGTCAACGCGGTGCTGGCGGTGGTCGACCGGATCGGCGAGATCATCGAGGCGATCGATGCCGGCGCGGCGCTCGACGACAGCGGCGAGGAACTGCTGATCGCAGCGCTTGCCGAGGGATCGGACGAAATCGTGCTCCCGTCGCCCGTCGCCCAGCGAGCGCCCTCGCGCAGCGTGCGGCTCGGCGTCGACCTGCTCGACCGGATGATGAGCGGCATGTCCGAAATGGTGCTGGCCCGCAACGAGCTGGCCCGGCGGCTGCGGGTGGGCGAGATCGATCCGGCGGTGGAGGCGGCGCTGGAGCGGCTATCGCTCACCGTCGGGGAAATGCGCGACACGGTGACGCGCACCCGCATGCAGAAGATCGAGGCGCTGTTCTCGCCGCTGCAGCGCATGGTGCGGGATACCGCGACCGGGCTGGGCAAGTCGGTGGCGCTGCAGATCGAGGGATCGGACGTCGAGCTCGACCGCGAGATGATCGAGGTGATGCGGGATCCGCTGGTCCACATCATCCGCAACGCCATCGACCATGGCATCGAGGCGCCGGCCGAGCGCCGGGCCGCCGGCAAGCGCGAGGTGGGTCGGCTGTGCGTCTCCGCGCGACAATCGGGCAACCAGATCATCATCGAGATCGCCGATGACGGGCGCGGGGTGGACGTCGGTCGGCTGATCCAGAAGCTTGCCGCGGGTGGTATCCGCAGCGAGCGCGACCTGCACGCGCTGTCCGATGCGGCCAAGCTTGAACTGATGTTCCACCCCGGCCTGTCGAGCAAGGACACGGTGTCCGAGATCAGCGGTCGCGGCGTCGGCATGGACGTCGTCAAGGCCAGCATCGACCAGATCGGTGGTCGGGTGGAGCTGGACAACGTGCCCGGCAAGGGCCTGCGCATCGCCATCCATGTGCCGCTCACGCTCTCGATCATCTCGGCGATCATCGTGGGGGCGGGCAGGCAGCGCTTCGCGATCCCGCGACAGTCGATCGAGGAAATCGTCAGCGAGCGCGGCGAGGCGATCCGGATCGACCAGCTGGGCGGCACGCCGATTGCCACGGTGCGCGAGCGGCGGATGCCACTGCTCGACGTGGGACATCTGCTCGAACTGTGCCCGGATCGCGAACGGCACGGGCCGCGCATGCTGGTGATCGTGGGCGCCGGGGCAGGCAGTTACGCGCTGGCGGTCGACGAAGTGCTCGACAATGAGGAACTGGTGATCAAGCCCGCTTCGCCGGCGGTGATGGCAACCGGGATCTATGCGGGCCAGACCCTGCCCGATTCCGGCCTGCCCATGCTGCTGCTCGATTGCGCAGGCATGGCGCGTGTGGGCGGGCTCGATTTCAGCCGGGACCTGAGTGCCGCCTTCGGCGATCCGACGGCGGAGGCCGTCGCGCCCGGCCTGCCGGCATTGTTGTTCGACGATCTCGACGGCGTCCGCCGCGCGGTGCCGCTGGCGGCGGTGGATCGGGTGGAGAAGGTATCGGCTGCGCAGGTTCAGCTGGCGGCGGGAAGTCACCGCCTGGCGATCGACGGGCGGATCGTGCCGCTGGCGATGCAGGGATCGCTGGATGGACGCGAGCGGCTGAACGTGCTGCGGCTCAAGGACGAGGATGCCGAAGTTGCCTACGCGATCCATGAGGCGATCGAGATCGTGACCCTGCCGGCGGAGATCGCGCCGGCGCGGTCCCCGGGAGCGGCGATGGGCGTGGCGCTGGTGGACGGCGAGCAGATCGAAATCCTCGACGTCCTCTGGGTGTTCGACACGCATGTGGATCGCGTGGCCGCGGTCGATGCGCCGCTGTGCCTGCTCGCCGGAGACAAGGACGGCTGGCTGGCGACCTTCGTCCGGCCGCTTCTGGAAACGGCAGGTTACCGCGTGGCGGCACAGCTTGCGCCGGGTGAAGTGCCCGCGGTGGTGCTTGCCGCCGATGCGGCGGAACCGATCACGCCCGCCGCGCCGGTGGTGCGGCTGCGGCGCAAGCGCCAGGCCGAACCGGGCGACGACAGCGTCTATCGCTACGACCGTGCCGGGCTGCTGTTCGCGCTGGAGGCGCGGGTCGGCGCACGGGGAGGGTGCTGATGGCACAGCAGCTCTATCTGATCGCCGAAGTGGCGGGCCGCACCGTCGCGATCGATTCGGACCAGGTCGAATCGGTGGTCGATATCGGCGAGGTGACGGCGGTGCCGCGCGCGGCCAAGGCGGTGCGCGGGCTGGCGGCACTGCGCAGTCGCGTCGTCACGGTGGTGGATACCGAGGCTGCGCTGGGCCTGAACGGCTGCACGCTCGCCCGCCGGGCCGTGATCACCCAGATCGACGGGCATCATTATGCGATGCTGGTCGATACGCTGGAGGACGTCGCCCCGTTCGAGCTGCGCCCGCTGGCCAGCGGAATCGCACTGGAGGGAAGCTGGCGCGATGCGGCGCGCGGGCTGGTGGAGCGCGACGGCGAACCGATCCTCGTCGTCGATCTGGCCGCGCTGGTGCCGGCATCCGCGCTGGTTTCCTGAACGCGATTAACGCGACGCTTACACCTTCGCACGTACAGTGGATTTTCTAAGACGCCTGCCAGGGGATCAGGGACCATGAAGACGTGCCTCGTCGTGGACGATTCGAAAGTGATCCGGAAAGTTGCCCGGCACATCCTCGAAACCCTCGATTTCGAAGTTCGTGAGGCCGCAGATGGTCGCGAGGCGCTCGATTCCTGCCTGGCGACGCCCCCCGACGTTGTGCTGCTCGACTGGAACATGCCGGTGATGAGCGGCATGGACTTCCTGCGCGCGCTCAAGAACGCCGGGCTGGAACAGCGCCCCAAGGTGGTGTTCTGCACCACGGAGAACGGCATGGCCTATATCCGCGCGGCGATCGAAGCCGGGGCCGACGAATATGTGATGAAGCCGTTCGATCGCGAGACGCTGGAAAGCAAGCTGCAGATCGTCGGCGTCGCCTGATACCCCTTCGCCGGAGCGCGCCCGCGTGACGAGCCAGCCCATCCCCCACCCGCCGGAGCCGGCGGGCACCCCCGCCACCGGCCGCGTGCTGATCGTCGACGATTCCGTCGTCGCCCGCTCGGTGCTGAGCCGGATGATCGAGGGTACGCGGCGCTTCCGCGTCGCGGCTGCGCTGAGCGAGGCGCGGGCTGCGCTCGACTATCTCGCCCGCGAGACGGTGGACATCATCCTGCTCGACATCGCCATGCCCGGCATCGACGGCCTCACCGCGCTGCCCGACGTGGTCGCCGCGGGCAAGGGCGCGAAGGTGCTGATCGTCTCCTCCTCGGCCGACGAAGGTGCGGCGACGACGCTGCAGGCTCTGGCATTGGGTGCGGCCGATACGCTGGTGAAGCCGGGCGTGGGCGCGTTTGGCGGCCGCTTTGCCGAGGTGCTGGAAGAGCGGCTGGCGAAGCTGTTCGACATGCCGGGCGATCCCGTCGCCGCGTGCACGGCCGCACCGTCGCAAAGGCCGGTGAGCGCGAGCGCGAGCGTACAGCTCGATCCCTTCCACATCGTCGCGATCGGCGCATCGACGGGGGGCATCCATGCGCTCAGTCAGCTGTTCCGCCAGATTCCCGCAGCCTTCCAGCTGCCGATCCTGGTGACCCAGCATCTGCCGCCCAGTTTCATGAGCTATTTCGCCACCCAGCTCGCCGTGCTCGGCAGCCGGCCCTGCGATGTCGCGACCGATCGGATGCGGATCCGCCCCGGGCGGATCGTCATCGCGCCGGGCGAGGCGCATCTGAAGGTCGTGCGCACCTCGGAGGGGGCGGCGATTCGGCTGAGCACCGAATGGGTGCGCAGCGGCTGCATGCCCTCGGTGGACCCGATGTTCGACAGTATCGCCGAGGTGTTCGGCGCGCGCGCGCTGGGCGTGGTGCTGAGCGGCATGGGCCGCGATGGCTGCGACGGTGCCGGGCGACTGGTGGAGGCCGGCGCCAAGGTGCTGGTGCAGGACCAGGCGACCTCGGTCGTGTGGGGCATGCCCGGTGCGGTGGCGACGGCAGGGCGCGCGAGCGCGGTGCTGCCGCCGGAAGAGATTGGCCGGCTGATCAGCCGGGGAGGGGCGCGATGATCGAGAATATGGCGCCCAGCGGCGGGGCGATGCAACTGATCGGCGCGCTGCTCGAACAGCGCACGGGCCAGCAGATCGCCGCCAATCGCGCCTGGCGGATCGAGACGGCGCTGAAGCCGGTGCTACGCGAGCGCGGGCTGCCGAGCCTCGATGCGCTCGTCGGGCAGTTGCTGGGGGCGCGGTCCGGCGAACTCGCCGATCAGGTGGTGGACGTGCTGCTCAACCAGGAAACCAGCTTCTTCCGCGACGTTGCGGTGCTCGAACAGATCGCGGCGGCCGCGGTGGCGATGCAGGCGGAGGTCGGCAACCGCCGACTGCGCATCTGGTCTGCCGGCTGCTCGACCGGGCAGGAGCCGCTGTCGCTGGCGATGCTGTTCGCCGAAAAAGCCGCAGCCTTCCCGATGCCCCCGGAGATCGTGGCGAGCGACGTGTCCACCGCCGCGCTCGCCCGCGCCAGGGCCGGCCGCTATTCGCAGTTCGAGATCCAGCGCGGCCTGCCGGTGCGCCGGATGGTCGAGTGGTTCGACAGCGAGGGCGGCGAGTGGGTTGCCCGGCAGGAGTTGGTGCGCCGCATCCAGTTCCGCCAGCAGAACCTCACCGCCGACGTGCCGCCGCCGGGCAAGTTCGACATCATCCTGTGCCGCAACGTGATGCTCTATTTCTCGCTGCCGCTGCGCCGCCAGGTGTTCGACCGGCTGGCGACCGCGATCCAGCCGGGCGGGCTGCTGGTGCTGGGGGCGGGGGAGACGGTGATCGGGCTGACCGAGCATTTCACGCCCAGCGAGGCCTTTCGCGGCTTCTACCGCACTGCCGAGGCCGAGCCGGCGCCGCTCGCCGCGGCGGGCTGATCGCGGCGGATTGCCAGCGGCGACACGCGCAGTAGAAGAATGCATGACCAGCGGACTGGATATCCTCGACGCACCCTCGCCCAATCACGGCGAACGCCTGTCCCCCGTTTCGATGATCGTGCTGCATTACACGGGCATGGAGAGCGGCGAGGCGGCGCTGGCGCGGTTGCGCGATCCTGAGGCGCAGGTTTCGGCGCACTATCTGGTGGAGGAGGATGGCCGGATCTTTCGCCTGGTCGGCGAGGACAAGCGGGCCTGGCACGCCGGCCGGGCGCACTGGCGGGGCATCGACGATGTCAACTCGGCGTCGATCGGCATCGAGATCGTCAACCCCGGCCATGAATTCGGCTATCGTCCGTTCACGCCCGAACAAATGGGTTCGCTGATCCCGCTGGTCGCGGACATCAAGGAACGCCACGGTATCACCCGCGGCAATGTCGTCGGCCATTCGGACGTGGCGCCGGCGCGCAAGCAGGATCCGGGCGAGCTGTTCAACTGGCACGCGCTGGCCCGACTGCGCCTGGCGCTGCCGCGGCCGACGCGAAACCTGGTCGATCCCGGCTGGCCGGACGGAGGCTTCATGCTGGCGCTGGAGCGGTTCGGCTATGACGTGACCGACCCCGTGGCGGCGGTCACCGCGTTCCAGCGCCGGTTCCGGCCCGAAATGATCGACGGCGAGATCGACATGGAATGCCGCTGCATCCTGCTCGCGCTGCTGCTGCCGCGTCCGCAGGGCGACGACTGAGCCGAATCGCTCTCCGGTAACCATGATTGGTTACGGAAGTATAAGCAGATTCTGGTGAGGTGCCCGCCGGAGGTACTATCGGTGAGCATGTCGATTCGCGGTGGAGCCGCCCCGTTAGGGCCGGTGCATGTCCGGCTGACGGGATTGGTGCGTGGCGACGAGAAGGGGCCGGGCATCGGTATCGTCAACGCGCCCACGGCCGCCGAGGCCACGGCCGAACTCCACCGCGTGGCGCGCGTCGCGGGTGCCGACAAGGTGGTGAGCGTCGCGGCGGACTATCGGCGTGCCGCGCTCGCCGGCGGGACGACCAGCACGCAGTGGCGCATCGAGGTCCAGGCCTGGGGCACCGCGATGGCGCCCGTGAAGATCGAACCGAGCGACGACGTCGAGCGCAAGCGCGATCCCGAGGCCGCAAAGGCCAAGGATCAGGACGCGGCGAAGAAGACCGACGAAGCGCGGGATGCGCAGGACGACGCCTCGCAGGCGAAGGCGGAGAGCACCACCGCGGCGGAACAGGCGGCGGCACAGCAGGCCGATGCGGCCGCACCCCCGCAGACGAGCACCGATACCGGCAGCACCATGGACAGCGCGACGCCGCCGCCCGCGTCTTCCCCATCCCCGGATCGCTGAACCGCTTGCGCCCGGGCGCGGGAAGCCGCTAGAGCGGCCCCGCCAGAGGGTCGGGCGGCCGCCGCTTGCTTGCGAAAGCAGGGGGAGGAAAGTCCGGGCTCCACGGAACGACGGTGGCGGGTAATGCCCGCCGGGGGTGACCCCAGGGAAAGTGCCACAGAGAGCAGACCGCCCACTGCCTCGGTTCGCCGAGGTAAGGGCAAGGGTGAAAGGGTGCGGCAAGAGCGCACCGCGCGACCGGTAACGGAAGCGGCTTGGTAAACCCCACCGGGAGCAAGACCGAATAGGGACGGCACATGCGCCTCGTTCCGGCGCGTCGTCCGGGTTGGTTGCTGGAGCGGCGGAGCAATCCGTCGCCTAGAGGAATGGTCGCCTATCCCCTTCGGGGGTGGACAGAACCCGGCTTACAGACCCTCTGGCATTTCTTCTCGCGCGCGGGGCTCTGGCCTTTGGGCAGCCCCGCGCCTATCTGGGCGGGCTATGGCGCGACACACGCGATCGATGGACTGGGGCTTTCCCCGCTGGCGCGAATACGGCTCCGAGCGCGAGGCCGCGCGCGTGCGCCTCTGCGACCGCGACGGCTGCGAGCGGCCCGGCGATCGGCCGGCGCCCAAATCCCCCAACAATCCCGAACGCTGGTATTTCTGCGAGGAACATGCCGCGGAATACAATCGCAACTGGGACTATTTCGCCGGGCTGACCGCGGAAGAGGCGGCGCAGCGCGAAGCGAACGAACGGCGCACGGCGAACGGCTATGCCCATTCGGCTACCAACAGTTGGGCAGGGCCGGGCGACGGCAGCCGCTCGCGCGACGAGATGAAGGCGCTGGAAGTGCTGGAGCTCGAGGTCGATGCGAGCTTCGAGGCGGTGCGCGGCGCCTGGCGCCGGCTCGCCAAGGAATATCATCCGGATGTGCGGCCGAACGACGCCGCCGCGGCCAAGCAGTTCCAGGCGATCCAGGCGGCGTACGACGTGCTCAAGACCGCCGAGGACCGGCGCCAGTGGAAGCCGCAATGACGCAGCTGGTCGCCTCCAACTGGGGCAATGCGGTGCTGGTGTGCGGGAAATGCTCGAAGAAGCTCGGCGGCGGGTTCGGGCCGAAGGGCAAGACCTCGCTTGCCAAGGCGCTGCGCAAGCAGTTCGGGCTCGGCAAGGGCCGCAAGGCCGAGGTCGGCGTGGTCGAGACCAAGTGTCTGGGCGTGTGCCCCGGCGGCGCGGTGACGGTGGTCAACGGCGCGCAGGCGCGCGAATGGCTGATCGTGAAGAAGGGTGCGGACCTCGAAGAGGTCGGCCGCGAGCTGGGGCTTTCCTGACCCGCGCGCGAAGGGGGCGTGCCCTCTCCAGCCTCCCATCGTCATTCCCGCGAAGGCGGGAATCCATTCGCCCGTGCGCTGGGGAAAAGAGCCGTGCCTTCAGCGCCAATGGATCCCCGCCTTCGCGGGGATGACGATATGATTTGCTGACGCTTACGCGTACCGCGCCGCCGTGTCGCGGATCAGGGCGATCATGTTGGGGATGCCCTGGGTACGATTCGAGCTCAGCTGGTTCTTCAGGTCGAACGGCGCCAGCGCGGCTTCGATATCGGTCGCGAGGATCTCGACTGGGCTTCGGTCCTGCACCGTCTGCAGCACCAGCGCGATGATGCCCTTGGTGATCGCCGCGTTCGAATCCGCCAGGAAGTGGAGCCGGCCGTCCTCCAGGCGGGTGGGATAGACCCACACCGAGGCCGAGCAGCCGCGCACCAGCGTCGCATCGGTCTTGAGCGGGTCGGGCATCGGCTCGAGCGCCTTGCCGAGATCGATCAGCAAGCGATAGCGATCGTCGGCGTCGAGAAACCCGTATTCTTCCTGGAGATCGGCGAGGCTGGTCATGGGCACCGCGCTAGACGGGTGTCGCGCGATTTTCCAGCCTCGCGGTTACTTGGTCGCGCCTGCGCCGTAGCGCAGGCCCAGCCGGGGGCGGGGTGTCCGCTCCGGCGCCGGGGCGGGCTTCGGCTCCGCCGCCGGCGGGGTGGTCTGGCTCACAGGTCCACCCCGGCGGCGATCGCTTCCAGCTTGCGGATGCGTTCCTTGAGGTCGGCCAGCTCGATCCGCGAGGCGGGGCTGGGCATCGTCGCGGTCGGCTCCGGACGGCGGAGTTCCACCAGCTCGCGGTGCTTCAGCGCCAGCCAGCCGCGCCAGCCGGACAGCGCCGCGGCGGTGATCATGCCCAGGCCGGCCAGGCCCGAAACGGCGAGGGTGATGGTGAGTTGCGGGTCGCTGGTCATGGGGTTCGCTCCCAGAAACATGGCTTAGATCCGGTTCTTGTCGCGCAGCTTCTCGATCTCATGGTCGAGCCGCAGGCTGTTTTCGTTGTCGGTGATCACGCGCTCCAGCACCTGGACGCGCTCCTTGAGGGCGCGGATATCGTCGCGCAGCCGCTCGGCCTCGAGCTTTTCGCCCGGGTCGCGGGTCGCAAGACCTTCCAGCTGGCCGTGCCGGCCCTTCACGACGCCGTAGCGCGCCTGGAGGACCTTGCCGATCGTGATCACGACGATGATGGCCACGACCATTTCGAACGGGTTCATTGCACCTTACTCCCCTAATCGGCGCACGCGGCGCCTCAGTTCCCTGCCTGCGGTACCTCGGCGGCGCGGAGGGCGCGGCGGCGGGGGCGATCGCGGCTTTCGGCGAGGGCAATAGCTCCCCCGCACAGTGCGGCAAGCACTGCGAGCATGATAATCATCGAAATTTCCTTGCTTCAGGTGAGGGTGGGAGGCGCCGTTCAGTTCAGCGGTGCATCCCGGAGCTTTTCGATTTCGTCCGCCAGGCCCATGCCGCGATCGGTAATGATCCGTTCGAGCACCTGGACGCGTTGTTCCAGGCGTTCGGTCTGCGCGGCGTACTGGGCTGCCTTTTCGGCGGCGAGCCCGGCCTCGATCTCCATGCGGCGTTCCCACAGCTTGAACAGCGGGCGGATGAAGACACCGCCGATGATCGCCACAAGGCCGCAGCTGATGCCGAGGATCGGAATGAGGAGGGGGGAAAGCATGGTTCGCGTTCCTTCAGTTCGAGCGGCCGCGCAGGGCTTCGATCTCGCGATCGAGCTGGTGCGCGCCGTCGGTCACGATGCGTTCGACATTGGCCAGCCGGTCCTTCATCGAGCCGATCTCGGCGCGGAGCTGGGCATTTTCCTGGCTGAGCAGCTTGATCCGCTCGATCGCCTCGTCGTTGCGCTGCGGATAGACCGCCTTGCCCCAGCTGTTCTCCAGCGGGTAGCCGTTCTTGACGCGGAGCCAGGTGGTGAACAGCCAGCCGACGACGGTGGCAAATCCCATGGCGATGCCCGAAAGGATGATCCAGGGCATGTAGGGGGCGAGGGCTACTTCGATCATCGGTCGTCTCCTCGAATTCAGCGCAGCGCGTCGATGGCGCGGGCGGTGCGCTCGGCGGGATCGGTGGCGATCCGCTCGAGCACGGCGATCCGGTTTTCCAGCCGGGTGATCTGGCCTGCGAGCCGTTCGTTATCGGCTGCGAGCAGGTCGATCTTCCGGTGCGTGTCGGGATCGATCTTGTGGATGTTCTCGCCGTGATCGTCGCTGATCGAATAGCCGTGCTTGGCGCGGATCCAGTTGTTGACCAGCCATCCCAGCGTGGAGATCGCCACCAGCGCTACCACAAATTCGGGACCACCCCAGTTCATCGTGCCTCTCCCTGTTGACCGCCTGCGCCTCAGCGCAGGCTGTCGATCTCGTCGGCGAGCCGGGTGTTGCGGCTCGTGTAGTACATCTCGATGTCGGCGAGCCGGCGATCGATGTCGCGGAACTTCGAGCGGACCTCCGAGGTCGAGCGCTTGGGGCTCGACCGCACGCCCTGCCAGAAGCGTTCGTCTTCCGGCGTGTCGTAGAGGCCCGCGGGCTTGGGGTTGGCGATCCAGGCGATCACGAAATACCCCAAGGCTACCCAGCCGGTGGCGACGGTGAGCAGCACGGTGGCCACTCGCACCCAGGTCACGTCGATCCCGGTGTAATCCGCCAGGCCGGCGCAGACGCCCATGAACTTGCCGTTCTGCTTGTCGAGGTAGAATTTGGTGCGAGCGGACATCTCAGTTCCTCCGTGAAGGATCGTAGGGGGCCGGTTCAGGGCGTTGCGCCGAGTGCGGCCGATAGTCGGGATTGTCGGCGGCGATGATGCGTTCGACCGTCATCAGCCGGTCTTCGAGCATGCGCGCCGTGCGGTACAGGTCGTCGAGCAGGTTCTCGTCTTCTCGGGTCATCGTCCCTGCCTGCTTCCACTTCGTCACATAGTGGAAGACGATCCAGGGCAGTCCGAGGAAGAGGATGGCGCAGACGAAGACCGGGATGAGGATGTCTTCCACCGATTACGCTCCCTTGTTCAGCCGTGCCTTCAGCGCCTCGAGTTCGGCATCGACCTTCTCCGACGAACGGAGCTCGGCAATTTCCTCTTCGAGCGTCTTCGGGTTGCCGCCCAGGCCCATCGCATCGGCCCGACCTTCGGCCAGATCGACGCGACGTTCCAGGATGTCGAACCGCGAGAAGGCGTCCTGCATCTTCGACCCGTTGGTCATTTCCCGCAAGCGGGCGCGGTTGTTGGCGCTTTCCAGGCGGGCGACGATCGAGTTCTGGCGAACGCGGGCCTCGCGCAGCTTGTTCTGCAGCTTGTTGATGTCCTCTTCCGAGGCACGGAGCGCTTCGTCGAGCACCGCGATCTCCTGCTGCAGCTGGTCGCACATGTCGGCGGCCTTCTGCCGTTCGACCAGCGCGGCCTTGGCGAGGTCCTCGCGGTCCTTCGACAGCGCCAGCTCGGCCTTCTCGGTCCAGCTCTCCTGAAGCTTTTCCAGCTTGGCGATGTGGCGGCGCATTTCCTTCTGGTCGGCGATCGTGCGCGCCGCACTGGCGCGAACCTCGACCAGCGTTTCCTCCATCTCGAGGATGATCATGCGGACCATCTTCGCCGGATCTTCGGCCTTGTCGAGCAGGTCGGTAACGTTGGCGGCGATGATGTCGCGGGTTCGCGAGAAGATACCCATGATATTGCGCTCCTTCGTATGTTCTTTTGGGGGTGCCGCCGGAAGGGATGGGGGCCCTTCCGGCGGCCCCGGCACGGCGAGGGAACGTCGTGCCGGGGAGACCTCGTGTGCCCGCCTCAGGCGATCGCCGGGGCCACCGCGCCGGCGGTGAGAACCACGCTGGCGAGGAAGGCGAAGGAAACCGCCACGAAGGCGTTGCGGAGGGTGTGGATCTGGTTGGTCATGATCGTGTTCCTGAACCTTGGTAGGTTGAAGTTTGTGCCCGTCATCGGGCTTGCCTCCATCTTTGCAGGAGGCGTGCCAATTTCCGGAAATGGCGGAAAACCGCCGTTCTTGAATCGACTACAATTGTAGTCTGATAAATTGCGCTTGCTAACAGTTGGGAAAATTCGCCAAGCTTGGGGAATGGAGCGGACTACCCAGGTCATCGGCCAATCCTCGGCCTTTCTCGACGCGCTGGAACGCGCCAGCCGGGCGGCTGCGCTGGACCGGCCGGTGCTGGTGATCGGCGAGCGCGGTACGGGCAAGGAGCTGGTCGCCGAGCGTCTTCACCGCCTGAGCCCGCGCTGGGACCAGCCGCTGGTGACGATGAACTGCGCCGCACTGCCCGAGACGCTGATCGAGGCCGAGCTGTTCGGGCACGAGGCAGGTGCCTTCACCGGCGCCACCAAGGCGCGCACCGGCCGGTTCGAGGAAGCCGATGGCGGCACCCTGTTCCTCGACGAGCTCGGCACCTTGTCGATGGGCGCGCAGGAGCGGCTGCTGCGCGCGGTAGAATATGGCGAGATCACGCGGATCGGTTCCTCGCGGCCGGTGCGGGTGGACGTGCGCATCGTCGCGGCGACCAACGAGCATCTGCCGCACCGGGTGGAAAAGGGCACGTTCCGCGCCGATCTGCTCGACCGGCTCTGCTTCGAGGTAGTGACGTTGCCGCCGCTACGTCACCGCGACGGCGACGTCGAAGTGCTGGCGGACTTCTACGGCCGCCGCATGGCCTCCGAACTCGGCTGGCAGGCGTGGCCGGGCTGGGGCCCGCACGCGCTGGATACGCTGCTTTCCTATGACTGGCCGGGCAATGTCCGTGAGCTGCGCAACGTGGTGGAGCGCGCCGTCTATCGCTGGGAGCAGGGCGGGCCGATCGACCGGATCGAGATCGACCCCTTCGCTTCGCCCTATCGCCCCCGCCCGATGGCTTCGTCGATGAGCCCGATCGAGAAGCCCGCCGAAGCGGCGGCACTGCCCGGGCCGGCGCCCGCGCCTGCGGCACCCGAGCCTGCGGAGCTGGGCGGCGACTTCAAGACACGGGTTTCGCGCTTCGAGAAGCAGCTCCTGTCGCAGGCGCTGGCGGAGCATCGCTTCAACCAGCGCGCCACCGCGGAAGCCTTGGGGCTGACGTACGACCAGCTGCGCCATGCGCTGCGGCGGCACGACCTGTTGGGGGCCGGCGGGTAGTTATTGCGATACGTTCGCAATATTATTGCGATCGTTTAGCAATAAGGCGCTTGGATCACTCGGTGAATGCCTGTGCGGCAATGAAGTCCGCCACCTGCTTTCCCTGCGGCGTCTCCGGCCGGATGAGGTTGCGATGGTCGGCGCCGCCGGGCGCAAGCTTCACCACCGTATCGCCCGACGCGAGCGCGGACTGCACATAGGCGCCCATCTGCACCCAGGGGCCCTCCACGATCAGCTGGTGGGTGCCGAGCGGCAGGTGATTCTCCGGGCTGGCCAGCGCATAGGCGTCCGCTTTGTCGGCCGGGGTGCCGCCCATGAACGGCACGATGGCGGGTTTCCCGCAGATCGCCGCGTCGCGCGTCGCCCAGGGGATCAGCGTGCCCACGCCATCGATCGCGACGACCGTGGCCGGCTTCACCGTCATCGCCCCGGCGATCGGGCTCTCCAGCTTCGGCCGGGAGGCGATCCACAGCGCCAGATGCGCGCCCGCGTCATGGCCGATCACTGCCGTGCGTCGCAGGTCCAGCGCCACGTCCGGGATGCCCGCCAGGCTGGTGAGATAATCCGTCGCGGCGCCTACGTCCTCCAGGGTGCCGGGGTAGCCGCCGCCGGAATCGCCGACGCGTCGATACTCGATGTTCCAGGTCGCGATGCCGCGCGCCGTCAAGGCGGCGGCAAGCGGGGCGGTGTCGTTCAGGTCACCCCCGCGCGCGCTCCAGCATCCGCCATGGATCACCACCGCCACGGGAAAGGGGCCGGTGCCGTTCGGAATGCGCAATTCGCCCCTCTGGCTCGGATGCTTGCCATAGCGGATGGTGAGGAGCCTTTGCGCCGGCTCGCCCGGGGCCGCGCGGGCATCGCTCCGCGCAAGGGCCGGGACGGCAAGAGCGGCGAGCATCAGCAGTGTCAAAGCGCGCAGCATCGGAACCTCCTGTCTTGGTGCAGCGCGGCTGCGTGATGGCGCGCGTGCCTTAGTGCATCGATCCGCTTCTTGCGATCGCCGCTTTTCCTTTCGAAACCGCAGCGTCCCATGGTAGATTCCTTCCATGGTCGCACGCGCGCCCGACGACCGCATCAAGCAGTCGCGGCCCGCATCATCCTGGTCACCGGGAGGTGAGTATGCGCGCCTTTTTCCTGTTGCCGTCGTTGCTTGCACTGTGCTTGCCGGGGTTTGTCACCGCCCAGCAACTTCCAGCCCTGGGGGCGGACCGCACGAAAGTCTCCGTCTCGGGACTTTCCTCCGGCGCCTTCATGGCGGTGCAATATTCCGTTGCCTGGTCGAGCGAGGTGATGGGTGTGGGCGTCGTCGCGGGCGGGCTGTACAATTGCGGTGCCGTGTTTCGCGCGGCGGGCGCCAAGCCGTTTTGCATGGACCAGCCCTGGTCCCCGGCGCGGAGCTGGGATGCGGTGACGGGATTCGCGCGCGACCGGGTGATCGATCCGGTGGCGAACATCGCCAGGCAGCGTGTCTATCTGTTCAGCGGCAGCAGGGATTCGGTCGTGGTGCCGGCGGTGATGCGGTCGGTGCGGGCATTCTACACGCTGGCCGGGGTGCCGCGCGCGGCACTGCGCTATGTCGACACGGTGCCGGCGAGCCATGCGTTCGTTTCCGCCACCATCGTCGGCGGCGGGTGCGGCGACACGACGACCAGCTTCGTCGTTTCGTGCATCGATCGTGGTATTCGCTACGATCAGCCCTATGCGATCCTGAACCATATCTATGGGCTTAAGGCGCACCCGCCGGCGATCCTGTCCGCCGCGCCGGTCCGGTTCGATCAGCGCCTGTACCGGGGGCGCCCGGCGATGCTGGCGGATAGCGGTTATGTCTTCGTGCCCGAGGCGTGTCGGGAGCGGGGGGCCGCGTGCGCGGTGCACGTGGTGTTCCATGGCTGCCTGCAGAGCGCCGACACGCTGAGCAGCGACATCATCTATTCGCGGCTGGGCTATAACGGCTGGGCGGACAGCAACCGGATCATCATGCTCTATCCGCAGGTCGACAAGACGACGATGATGGAGGGCAATCCGTTCGGCTGCTGGGACTGGTGGGGCTATAGCGAGCCGTTCGGCTTCCAGCTGCGGCACGGCCTGCAGATCGATGCGGTGCGGCGGATGGTGGCGCGGCTGGAGCAGCAGCCCTGAACGGAACTCCGGCCGGTGACATGATCGAACCTTGCCGACGTGCCGGGCGCCTCTTGGCGGTCACCCGCCGGTGATACGCTCGTCGAACGCGGCCCGCGCCGCCTCGATCCGTTCCAGATTTGCCGCGGCCCACAGCCACACGCCGCAGAACGCCTCCCCCAGGCTCGCGCCGAGATCGGTGAGCCGATAATCGACGCGCGGCGGGATCACCGGGTGGATGGTGCGGATCACCAGGCCGTCGCGCTCCATCTGGCGCAGCGTCTGGGTGAGCATCTTCTGGCTGATGCCGGGCACGGCCTTGCCGATCTGCGTGAAGCGCATCTCGCCCTGCTCGATCAGCGTCTCGAGGATCAGCATCGTCCATTTGTCGGCGACGCGGCCGATGACGTCGGTGACCAGCGCCTCGACGCGGGGGTCGAGCTCGGCAGGGCAGGGCTTGGCGGGGGTGGGAAGGGCGGCCATGGGCTCACTCTCTTTCGGGTGCGTATAAATCTTTCGGGTGCCTACTTTCGTTCGGAGCCTAGCGGCGTACATCGCCGCCAGCAATCAGCACTGGAGAGTTCGATGAAGACCAGCGGCAACACCATCCTGATCACCGGCGGCGGCTCGGGCATCGGCGAGGCGCTCGCACACCGTTTCCACGACGCGGGCAACACCGTGATCGTCGCGGGGCGGCGGCTTGAGGCGCTGGAGGCAGCGTGCGCGGGCCGCGCCAACATGCATGCGATGACGCTCGATGTGGAAAGTGCGGACGGCGTGGAGGACTTCGCCGCGCGGCTGCTCGCGGCGCATCCGGCGCTCAACGTGCTGATCAACAACGCCGGGATCCTGCGCTACGAGCCGCTCGATACGCGCCGGGACCTGACCGATGCGGAAGCGACGGTCACCACCAACCTGCTCGGCCCCATCCGCCTGATCGACGCGCTGATCGAGCATCTGGTGGCGACGCCCGATGCGGCGATCGTCAACGTGACGTCCGGCCTGGCGTTCGTGCCACTGGTGAGTGCGCCGACCTACAACGCCACCAAGGCGGCGATGCACAGCTACACCGTGTCGCTGCGCGCGGTGCTGGACGGGCGGGTGGAAGTGATCGAACTGGCACCGCCGGCGGTGCAGACCGAACTCACCCCGGGGCAGAGCCAGCGGCCGGGCTACCAGCCGCTCGACGACTTCGCCGACGAGGTGATGGCGCTGTTCGGGGAAGCCCCGACGCCGCAGGAAATCCTGGTCGAGCGGGTGAAGCCGCTCCGCAATGCCGAGCGCGAGGGGCAGTTTGACGAGGTGCTCGCGCACCTGACTGCGATGGCGACGGCGCACGCGGGGTGAGACCCCTGGATCCTTTCCGTACCGGGGAGGATCGGACAGCAAAACGGCCGGGGATCGCTCCCCGGCCGTTTGCTTTGTCCGGATGGGCCGTCGCGGGATTTATCCCGCGACGTCGGACGCGGCGGGGCCGCGCCGGCCGGCCTTCGCCGTCTCAGGGCGAGCGGGGCTCGCCCTGTGCGGCTCAGGCGAACAGCTTCGCCCAGCCGCGCTTGGCGCGGTCCTTCCAGTGGCCGCGATGGTACGCGTCGCTGGCCAGCAGCGGCATCACCGAACCGGCTTCCGCGAACACCATCTGCTCGATGCCGGTGTTCACCTTGCCCCAGCTGGCGGCTTCCTGCAGCGTCGAGGACGAGCAGGCGCCGTCGCGCACGTCGGCAACGGTGATCTGCACCGCATACTTGTGCACTTCCACGTCCTCATGGCCGAGGATTTCGGCGCAGACGACGGTGTCCTGGATGAAGTTCTTCGGCACGCCGCCGCCGATCATCAGCAGGCCGGTGGTGCCCGCCTGGATCTTGATCTCGGTCAGCTCGCGGAAGTCCGCGACCGCGTCGATCATCAGATAGGGCTTGCCGGCCTTCATCTGGTCGACCTGGTGCTTGACGAGGCCGAAGCCGGCCGAGCTGTCGACGAACGCCGGGCAGAAGATCGGCACGTCATGCTCATAGGCGAGCTTGACGAGGCTGTTTTCCTTCTTGCCGTGCTCCGACAGATACTTGCCCATCTCGCGGATGAACGCGCGGCTCGAATAGGCGCGCGGCTCCAGCTCGTTCGCGATCTTGTTGATCGTGAAGTCGCAGTCCTGGAGCTGCTCCTCGTCGATGTACGTGTCGTAGATGCGGTCGATATAGAGCGAGCGCAGCGTGTCGTCGTCGGGGATCTCAAGCGCCTGAAAGTGCTTGTGGCCCAGGCCCTCGAAGAAATCCATGTCGACGATGGTGGCGCCGGTGGCGACGATCACGTCGACCATGTTGTTGCGCACCAGATCGGCATAGAGGTCCATGCAGCCGCCGGCCGAGGTCGAGCCCGCGATCACCAGGCAGACCGTGCAGTCCTTGTCGGCCAGCATGTCGTTGTAGATCTTGGTCGCGCGGCCGAGGTCGCGGCTGGTGAAGCTCATATCGGCCATCGCGTCGACGATCGGGCGTGCGTCGAAGCTCTTGATGTCGATATGCTTGACCTGCTTCGAGAGCAGTTCGGCCTTGCGGTTGTCGTTGATCGGGGCGTTGGCCGCCGCGGTCTTGGTGAGGCTGTCGGTCATGGGAACTCCCATTTTCACATGGCCGCCGTCATTCAAAGGGGACGCGGAAACCCATAAATTGGCCCGTGGGATGCGGTACCAAAAGTATAGCCGTCACCCCAGCGAAAGCTGGGGTCTCCCGCCACCGGGCGGTCGCTGGTGGCGGGAGATGCCAGCTTTCGCTGGCATGACGGGGAATGATTACAGCTTGACGACGTTCGACGGAACGGCCGTCTGCTCGTCTTCGCCGGTGTAGAGCGAGACCATCGGCTCGTCGTCGACGATCACCGTCTCACCCGCCGTGAAGCCGTTGAAGCCGGTACGCATCGCCGCGCCGTATGCGCCGAGCATGCCGATCTCGATATAGTCGCCCGCCTGGATGTCGGCCGGCAGCTCGAACGGTCCCGCCATGCGATCCATGTCGTCGCAGGTGGGGCCATAGAAGCTGAAGCCCATGTCCTTGGCGTTCGAATCCGGCTCGCGCAGCAGGCGGACCGGGAAGCGCCAGCCGAGATGCGCCGCATCGAACAGCGCGCCATAGGCACCGTCGTTGATGTACAGCTCGTCGCCGCGACGACGCTCGACGCGCACGACCAGCGAACTGTATTCGGCGCACAGCGCACGGCCCGGCTCGGCCCACAGCTCTGCCGAATAGGAAATCGGCAGGCTTTCGAAGGCGCGGTGGATCGTCGCGAAATAGCGCTCGAGCGGCGGCGGCTCCATGCCGGGATAGCTGGACGGGAACCCGCCGCCGACATCGACGACATCGACCGTGACGCCCGCCTCGACGATGGCGGCGCGGGCGCGCTCCATCGCATTGGCATAGGCTTCCGGCGACATTGCCTGGCTGCCGACATGGAAGCAGATGCCCAGGGCATCGGCGACCTGGCGAACCGCGATCAGCAGATCCTTGCTCTCGCCCGGGCCGACGCCGAACTTCGACGCGAGGCTGAGCTTCGAGTGATCGGAGGAGACGCGAAGGCGCACACACAGCGTGAGATCGGTCGCGCCCTTGGTGGCGCGGACGATCTTGTCCAGCTCTTCCATGCTGTCCAGGCTGAAGACGCGAACGCCGTGCTCGAAATACGCCTCGGCGATGGCTTCCTCAGCCTTTACCGGGTGCATGAAGCACAGGGTTGCTTTCGGGGCGACACCGGCGACGAGGCGAACCTCGGCGATCGATGCGACGTCGAAATGCGTGATTCCGCTCTCCCACAGGATCTGGATCAGATCCGGCGAGGGATTGGCCTTCACGGCATACATCGAGCGACCCGGGAACTTCTCTGCGAAGAACCGAGCGGCACGCGATGCGGCGTGCGGGCGGACGAGCGTTACCGGCTGGACCGGACGAAGCTTAGCGATATCGGCCACACGGGTGGTGCCGACGAGGGTGGTCGCTAACCCCAGCGCGCGATGATGCTTGTGCAACTCAAGGGACCTCCAAATGCCGCGAGGCAAACATTGACGAAAAGCTGCCTTGCGGTTGGAAGTCCCATGGGGCAGCGGAGGAGGGCACATATGCGCGTCGGACCCCTGTGTAAAGTGATTCTGGGGTCCGTTTTTTCACGGTGAGGGATGCCCTGTGACGATTTTGCGACAGCCCACCCGCGCCGGAGTCCGCGACGCCGCCGCCAAGGTGTCGGCGATCCTGCCGCCGACGCCCCTGCTGGTGCAGGAGGTGCGCGGCGTGCCCATCGCGTTCAAGGCGGAAAGCCTGCAGCCGATCGGTGCGTTCAAGATCCGCGGTGCCTGGCACCGGCTGACCGCGCTCGACGAACGGGTACGCGACAAGGGCGTCGTCGCCTTCTCCTCGGGCAACCATGCGCAGGGCGTCGCCTGGGCGGCGAAGCGGCTGGGCATCCCGGCGGTGATCGTGATGCCGGCGGATGCGCCCCGGGTGAAGCTGGAGGCGACGCTGGCGCTGGGCGCGGAAGTCGTCCGCTATGATCGTGCCACCGAAAGCCGCGAGAAGATCGCCGAGCAGCTCGCCCATGCGCGCGGCGCGGCGCTGGTGCCGAGCTTCGACGACCCGTGGATCATCGAGGGGCAGGGCAGCGCCGGGATCGAAGCGGCGCGGCAGATGGCCGAGGCGGGATTGGACGCGCCGAGGCGGGTGCTGGTGCCGTGCGGTGGCGGCGGCCTTTCCGCGGGCCTCGCGCTGGCGTTGCCCGAGGCGGACATCTTTCCGGTGGAGCCCGAAGGCTGGGACGACATGCGCCGCAGCCTGGAAGCGGGCTGGATCGAGCCGGTGGGCGCCAACCCGCCGCCGACGGCCTGCGATTCGTTGCAGACGCAGCGCGTCTCTTCGCTGACCTTCGACGTGCTCTCTCGTCGCGGCGCCACCGGCATCGCGGTGAGCGAGGCGGAGATCCGGACGGCACAGCGCTGGGCGGCGGCGAAGCTGCGGCTGGTGGTGGAGCCGGGTGGCGCGGCGGCGATCGCGGCGCTGCTCGCAGGAAAGGTCGCCGCGGAACCGGGAGCGCTGGTGATCGTTTCGGGCGGCAACGTCGACCTGGAGGATTATGCGCGCGCGCTCGGAGGCACGGAATGATCGCGGCAACCCGATCGGCGGCGCCATTGCCCGCGTCGCGAGCGTCGGCACGCTCGCGCTCGGCCATTTCCTCTGGGTCGTGCTGCGCATCGCGTATCGAAGCGATCCGCGCATGGTCGCCGGCACCGCCTGCGTCTGCATCGCGACAGGGGTGACGCTATGGGTGGTGGCGACCTGAGTGCCCTTTCCGGGCTGTATCCGCTGACGATGGGAATCGCCGTGCTGGCGGTGCTGGCCCTCGCCTGGGGCGGGGTGGCCGTGCTGCGCCGGGGGGACCGGCAGCGCGGGGTGCTGATGCTGCTGTGCGCGCTGGTGATCCTCGGCAACGTGCTGATCTGGACGGTGTAGCGTCGTGCCCGTGGCAGGGCGCTTCGTTACATCTTGCGACCTTTTCGCGTTAGACCCGGCGCCGTTCCCTGCGATACCATGCAGCCGTAGCAGGAGAACCGGTATGCGCGCGATCGGATGGGTGTTGGCCGGGCTGTTCCTCGCGGGTGCGCCTGCGCTCGCCCAGCAGCAGATGGCCTCGCCGCCGCCCGCAGCCTCTTCGCCCAAGCGGGACCTGGCCTATGGCGCGTTGCCCGAGCAGAGGCTCGATTATCACCCGCCCGCCGCCGCCACCCGCGCGCCGCCCCCGCTGGTCGTGTTCGTCCATGGCGGCGGCTGGGAGCGTGGTTCGAAGGACAATGCGACCGGCGCGGCCAAGATCCAGCACTTCACCGGCGAGGGCTATGCCTTCGCGACGATCAACTACAGGCTGGTGCCGGGCGCGACCGTGGAGCAGCAGGCGCAGGACGTGGCGACCGCGATCGCTTGGCTGGTCGCGCATGCCCGGGAGCTGGGCTTCGATCCCGACCGCATGGTGTTGATGGGGCACAGCGCGGGTGCGCATCTCGCCGCGCTGGTGGGCACCGATCCGCGCTACATGCACAAGCAGGACCTGATGCTCGACCAGCTCCGCGGCGTGGTGCTGCTGGACGGCGCCGCCTATGACGTGCCGGCGCAGATCGCGGCGGCGGGGCGCTTCATGCGGCCGATCTATGCCAAGGCGTTCGGCACCGATCCGGCGCGGCAGCGGGCGCTGTCGCCGATCGCGCATACCGCAGGGCCGAACGTGCTGTCGTTCCTGATCCTTCACGTCCAGCGCGACGACGGCACGCGCCAGTCGGAAGCGCTGGCGGCGGGGCTGCGCGCGGAGGGGTCGAAGGTGCAGGTGCAGGGGTTCGAAGGCCGCGGCCTGCGCGGCCATGTCGCGATGAACCGCCAGCTGGGCGAGGCGGACTATCCCGCCACCGCCGTGGTCGATCGCTGGCTCAGCGCGACGTTCGCGCCGCGCTGAGCCACCAGGATCCTCAGCGGATCGGGCAGTTGGGATCGAGCCGCATGTCGAGATAGCGGTCGACCGAGCCCATCAGCTGATCCATCTCGTGCTCGAAGAAATGGTTCGCGCCCGGGATGGTGTCGTGGTGGATGGTGATGTGCTTCTGGGTGCGCAGCTTGTCGACCAGCTTCTGCACCGCGCCCGGCGTGACGACTTCGTCCTGCTCGCCCTGCACGATGATGCCCGAGCTGGGGCACGGCGCCAGGAAGGTGAAGTCGAACATGTTCGCCGGCGGCGCGACCGAGATGAAGCCGCGGATTTCCGGGCGGCGCATCAGCAGCTGCATGCCGATCCAGGCGCCGAAGCCGAAGCCGGCGACCCAGGTGGACGAAGCCTCGGGGTGGAAGCTCTGCACCCAGTCGAGCGCGCTCGCCGCATCGGAGAGTTCGCCAATGCCGTTGTCGAACACGCCCTGGCTCTTGCCGACCCCGCGGAAGTTGAAGCGCAGCGTCGCGAAGCCGCGGCGCTGGAAGGTCTTGTAGAGATCCTGGACGATGCGGTTGTTCATCGTGCCGCCCGCATTCGGGTGCGGGTGGAGGATCATCGCGACCGGTGCGCGCGGGCGCGGGGCGGGGGCGAAGCGGCCCTCGAGGCGGCCTTCGGGTCCGGGGAAAATGACTTCGGGCAAGGCGGATCCTGTTCAATAGGGAAGTGCGCGGTGGAGCGCAGGAACATGGTCGCTATATAGGCAGCGGGTCCCTTCACGCAATTGGAACGCCATTGGCCGCTCGACTCTATCTGGATCACGCCGCGACGACGCCGATGCTGCCGGAGGCGGTGGCGGCGGTGCTGGAGGGCATGACGCGCTGGGCGAACCCCTCCTCGCCCCATGGCGATGGCCGCGCGGCGCGGGCGGCGCTGGAGGATGCGCGGCGGCGGATCGCCGCCGCCTATGGCTGGGCGCACGAGCTGCTGCTGACCAGCGGGGCGAGCGAATCGCTGGCAATCGCCTTTGGCCGCACCGTCGCCGAACGGCGGCTGATGACGGCGGTGGAGCATGATGCGGTGCTGCGGCTGGGCGAAGGCGCGCGCGTGCTGCCGGTGACGGCGAGCGGCCTGCTCGACCTGGCGGCATTGGCAGCCGCACTGGAAGGCGCGGGCCGCACGCTGGTCTGCGTGCAATGGGCCAACAGCGAGACGGGCGTGCGCCAGCCGATCGCGGCGATCGCCGAAACGGTGCACGGCGCGGGCGGGCTGCTGCTGGTCGATGCCGCGCAGATGCCGGCGCATGCCGATGCCGAAGTGCTGCGACACGCGGACCTGGTGGCCGTTTCTGCCCACAAGCGTGGCGGCCCGCCGGGGATAGGCGCGCTGCTGGTGCGCGATCTGGGCGTGCTGCTCCCGACCGGCGGGCAGGAGAAGGGCTACCGACCGGGGACGGAAAACCTGCCCGGTGCGCTGGGCTATGCGTCAGCGGTCGCGGTGCCCGAGGATCTGGCGGAAATGGCACGGCTGCGCGCGCGGCTGGAGACGGCGATCGTCGGCGCCGGCGGGGAGGTGGTGGGGGCGGAGAGCCCGCGCAGCCCGCTGATCGGCGCCTATCGGATGCCAGGCGTGTCCTCGGCGGCGCAACTGATCCGCTTTGACCTCGCGGGCATCGCGGTGTCGGCGGGCAGTGCCTGCTCCTCGGGCAGCATGCGGCCAAGCCATGTGCTGACCGCGATGGGCTGGATCGAACCGGCGCTGCGCGAAGTTGTGCGGGTCAGCTTCGGGCGGACCACGACGGCGGCGGATGTCGATCGCTTCGCCGAGCTGTGGTGCGCGACCTTCGCCGACGCACGGGCGCGGGCGGCATGATCTATCTCGACTATCAGGCGACCACACCGCTTGCCCCGGAGGCGCTGGCCGCCATGCTCCCCTGGCTCGAATCCCAGCACGCCAATCCGCATTCGCCGCACGCACCGGGCCGCGCTGCGAAGGCGGCAGTGGAAGCGGCGCGCGGGCAGGTGGCGGCGCTGCTGCCGCCCGGGGGCACGCTCGCCTTCACCAGCGGCGCGACCGAGGCGCTCAACTGGGCGATCAAGGGCACTACCGGCGGAATCGTGACGCTCGCGACCGAACATGCCGCGGTGCTGGATACGGTAGCCGCGAGTGGGCGGCCGGTGACGGTGCTGCCGGTCCGCGCCGACGGGATGGTCGATCTGGAGCTCGTCCGCGCGGCGATCGTGCCGGGCACCGGGCTGGTCGCGGCGATGCTGGTCAACAACGAGATCGGCGTGATTCAGCCCATCGAGGCGCTGGCAGACCTCGCCCATGCGGCGGGCGCGCTGTTCCTGTGCGACGCGGTGCAGGGCTATGGCCGGGTGCCGATCCCGGCGAACTGCGACCTGGTGGCGGTCTCGGCGCACAAGATCCATGGTCCCAAGGGCATCGGTGCGCTCTGGGTGCGCGACGGCGTGACGCTCGCCCCGTTGCTTCATGGTGGCGGGCAGGAGGCGCCCGGGCGATCGGGTACACTGTCGCCAGCGCTTTGCGCCGGGTTCGGTGCGGCGGCCAGGGTTGCGGCGGCTCGGCGGGAGGAGGATGCAGCGCATGTGGCGCGGCTCCACGCGGCGGCGATCGCGCGGCTGGCCGGGGGCTGGCATCTCAACGGCTCGGCTACGGACCGCTATCCCGGCAATCTCAACGTCCGCCGCGACGGCCTGGATGTCGGCCGTCTGATCGCGGATCTGCGCGACATCGCCTTTTCCGCCGGTTCGGCCTGCGCGAGCGGGTCGGGGCGGCCCAGCCATGTGCTGCGCGCACTTGGGCTTTCGGACGCGCAGGCGCGTTCCAGTATCCGTATCGGCTTCGGCCGGACGACCACCGAGGAGGAATTGATGACCGCACTCGACCGACTCTGCGCCGCCGCCGACGCCCAGCGGGTTGTCGCATGATCCGGGTGCGTTTCGAAGATGCACGGGGGGGCGGGGTGCAGGAGGTGCAGGCCCCGCCTGGCGTGCGCCTGCTGGAAGTGGCGCAGAATGCCGGTCAGCCGCTGGAAGGCACGTGCGAAGGACAGATGGCCTGTTCCACCTGCCATGTGATCGTGGCGCCCGAGGATTTCGAGCGGTTGCCCCCGGCCAGCGAGGAGGAAGAGGACATGCTGGACCTGGCGATCGGCGCGGTGCGGACCAGCCGGCTCGCCTGCCAGATCCTGCTCACCGATACGCTGGACGGGTTGACCCTGCGGATGCCTTCCGCCCACCGCGACATGCAGGGCCGGTGAGCATCACCAGATGCAGCGGGGATCGCGGTCGTTCAGCTTGGCGAGCAGCGCCGCCATGTCGTGTGGCAAGCCCTGGTCCCGGTCATAGGCATTGGCGATCGCGCGCCCGATGCCGTCGCACGCGCGCGGCGCCTCGATGCGATAGGGAGTCGCGGCGCTTGCCTCTTGGGACTTGGAGGGTATCGTCTGAACCACGGCCACAAAACGGTCATGTGGTGCATTCGTTGCCTGCCATGTCTGCATTTCATCGCAGCTTTACCGTTTCTGGACCACGGAACTTGGCGTGACCGATCCTGCATTCTCTTCCGCCCTCGAGCGGATATCCGAACATTCGCCGTTCCTCGCGCTGGCGCTGCAGCGCGAGCACGACATCGCCGAAGACCCTGCGGCCGCGCTCGGCGATCCGATCGGCATCGCCGGTGCGCCGACGGCCGGGCTGCCGGAGCCCCGGGCGCTGCGCATCCAGCGACGGCGGCTGGCGCTGATCGCGGCTATCGGCGACCTTTCCGGCGCCTATGATTTCGGGCGCACCACGCGGCTGCTGAGCGACTTTGCCGACGAAGCGCTCGACCGCGCGATCCACGCTGCGATCCGCGAGCGTACGCCGGATGCGGCGCCGCGCGGCTTTGCCGCCATCGCGCTCGGCAAGCAGGGGAGCCGCGAGCTCAACTACTCGTCGGACATCGATCCCATCCTGATCTTCGATCCCGCGACGTTGCCGTGCCGTCCGCGCGAGGTGCCCGAGGAAGCGGCGGTGCGGATCGGACGGCGGGTGCTGGAAATCCTCCAGCAGCGTGACGGCGACGGCTATGTCCTGCGCGTCGATCTGCGGCTGCGCCCCTCACCGGAGGTGACGCCGATCGTGCTGCCGGTGGAGGCGGCGATCAGCTATTACGAAAGCCAGGCGCTGCCCTGGGAGCGCGCCGCGTTCATCCGGGCGCGGGCGGCGGCGGGAGACCTCGCGCTGGGGCAGGGCTTCCTCGACGCGATCCGCCCTTTCGTATGGCGCCGCGCGCTCGACTATGGGACGATCCGCGAGATCCAGGACATCTCCCGCCGCATCCGAGACCATCACCACCAGGGGCAGCGCTTCGGCCCGGGCTATGACCTGAAGCGCGGGCGCGGCGGCATCCGCGAGGTGGAGTTCTTCGCGCAGATCCACCAGCTGATCCATGGCGGCCGCGACCCGGCGTTGCGCGTGCCCGCCACGCGCGACGCACTCGCGGCGCTGGCCGCCGCGGGGCGGATCGACGCCCGGGAGGCGGCGGCGCTGGACGAGGCCTATGTGTTGCTGCGCACGATCGAGCATCGCCTGCAGATGATCGACGATCGCCAGACGCATACGCTGCCGAGCGATCCCGCGGCGCTCGATCACGTCGCGCGGCTGCACGGGCTTGAGGACGGCGCGGCGCTGATCGCGCTGCTCCAGCCGCATGTCGAGCGGGTGGGGCGGATCTACGACGCGCTGGCCGAGGGCGGCGGCAGCGGCTTGCCCACCGATCCGGACCTGCTCGGCGAACGGCTGGGCCAGGCGGGCTTTCCCGATGCCGAGACCGCGCGGCGCGTGGTGGAGGGCTGGCGCGGGGCGACCTATCCGGCGCTGCGCAGCCCGGCCGCGCAGAGCGCGCTCGAGGCCGTGCTGCCGACGCTGATGGCGGGTTTCGGCGGCGCGCCCGATCCGCAGCACGCGATCACCCGGTTCGACGCGATGCTCAAGCGGCTCCCGAGCGCGGTCAACATCTTCCGGCTGCTGGAGGCGCAACCTGCGCTCACCCGCCTGCTCAGCGCCATCCTCAGCCATGCGCCGACGCTCGCCGAACAGCTCGGCCGCCGCGCGGAGCTGCTGGACGGCCTGATCGATTCGAGCGCGCTGGCGCCGGTGGGCGCGGTCTCCGATCTGGTGGCGACGATGGCATCGGTGGAGCGCGGTGCCGATTATCAATGGCGGCTCGAACATGTTCGCCGGATCGTCAACGAGAAACGGTTCGCGCTGGGGGCGCAGATCGTCGCCGGGGTGAGCGACGCGATGGAGGTCTCCGCCGGGTACGCGCGCGTCGCAGAAGCCGCGATCGCGGTGCTGGCGGCCGCGGCGATCGAGGAGTTCGCCGGGCAGCATGGCACGGTGCCCGGCAGCGAACTGGTGATCCTGGCGCTCGGGCGGATGGGCGGCGGGGCGCTCACCCATGCTTCGGATCTGGACCTCATCTACCTGTTCACCGGCGATTATGCCGCGGAATCGGACGGGCGGCGACCGCTCGGCGCGGTCACCTATTACAACCGGCTGGCGCAGCGGGTGACTGCAGCGCTCTCGGTGCCCACCGCGGCGGGGCCGCTGTACGAGGTCGATACCCGGCTGCGGCCGTCCGGTACCCAGGGGCCGCTCTCCGTCTCGCTCGAAGGCTTTGCCGGCTATCAGGAGAAGGACGCCTGGACGTGGGAGCATATGGCGCTCACCCGCGCGCGGCCGGTGTTCGGCTCCCCGGAGGCGCGGGCGCAGGTCCAGGCGATCATCGACCGCGTCCTCCACGGCGCGCGACCCGAGCGCGACATCCTTGCCGATGCGCGCAAGATGCGGGCGGACATGGCCGCGCACAAACCGCCGGCCGGGCCGCTCGATGCCAAGCTGCTCGACGGCGGTCTGGTCGATCTGGAATTCGCGGTCCACGTCCAGCAGCTCTGCCACCGGACCGGCTTCGATCCGCAGCTTAGCCGCGCAATCGATGCGCTGGTGGCGTGGGGCATCGTGCCGCCGGCGCTGCGTGCGGCGCATGATTTCCTCACCCGGTTGCTGGTGACGCTGCGCCTCGTCGCACCCGATGCGCAGCCGCCGGGCGAGAGCACGCGGGCGCTGATCGCCCGGTCGCTCGGCCTGCCCGATTGGGAAGCGGTGGTTGCGACGCTCGATGCGACGCGGCAGGAGGTGCGCCAATGCTGGGCCGACATCCAGGCCGGCAACTGATGGAGACCAGGCAATGAGCATCGAGCAGGGCGACGCGCTCCCCAACAACGCGCTGGTGGCGGCGGATGGCAGCGCGCTTTCGCTGCCGGAGTGGGGCGCAGGCGCGCCGTTCGTTCTCTATTTCTATCCCAAGGACGATACTTCGGGCTGCACCCGCGAGGCGCAGGACTTCACCGCGCTGATGCCGGACTTCACCGCGCTGGGCGTGAAGCTGCTGGGCATCTCCAAGGACCCGCCCGCCAAGCACCAGAAGTTCACTGCCAAGTACGACCTCACCGTGCCGCTCGCCACCGACGAGGACGGCGCGCTGATGGAGGCGCTGGGCGTGTGGGTCGAGAAATCGATGTACGGGAAGAAGTATATGGGCATCGAGCGCTCGACCTTCCTGTTCGACGCGTCGGCCAAGCTCGTGCGCGCCTGGCGCAAGGTGAAGGTGCCCGGCCATGCCGCCGAGGTGCTCGAAGCGGCAAAGGCGCTCGGGTGAACGAACGGCGCAGCGTGGGCGCGGCGGTGCGGGCGGTGCTCGACGCCGCCGAACCGAACGACAAGGTGATGGCGGCGCGGGCAGCTGCGCGCGACTGGCGGCTGGGGCGGCTCGATTTCCGCTTCGACGTCGCCATGCCAGAACGCCCGGCGCGCCCGGCTGCCCCCGAATTGCTGCCGCCCAACCGCATGCCCAAGCGCGGGCGCGGCGGCTCCGAGCGGGGGCGGGTCGCACTGATCCACGCGCTGGCGCATATCGAATTCGTCGCGATCGACCTCGCCTTCGACCTGGTCGGCCGGTTCGGCGCGCAGTTTCCGACCGGCTTCACCGATGACTGGATGCGGGTGGGCGCCGACGAGGCGATGCACTTCGCGTTGCTCGACCGGCGGTTGCGCAGCCTGGGAAGTCACTATGGCGCGCTGCCGGCGCATGACGGGCTGTGGGATGCGGCGACCGGGACGGCACACGATGTCAAGGCGCGGTTGGCCGTGGTGCCGATGGTGCTCGAAGCCCGCGGGCTGGACGTCACCCCCGCGACGATCGAGCGGTTCGAGGCGGCCGGCGACACCGTCACCGCGAAGATCCTGACCCGCATTGTCACCGATGAGATACGGCACGTAAGGGCTGGTACGGAGTGGTTTGAGTCGGCCTGCGAGGCCGCTGGTTGCACCCCCGAAACGACCTGGCAGGACCTGGTCCGAACCCATTTTCGAGGGGCCGTTAAGCCGCCGTTCAACGACTCGGCGCGCGAAGCAGCCGGTCTGACGCGGGATTACTACCAAGCGCTTGCCGCTGGCTGATTATCCTCCAAAAGAGTCCCCAAGCGGGACGGCGAGGTCAGGGGCTGCCCAATCCGTCCGCATCATCCTGAAGTGAAACGTCGGGTCGCTCCGTGTTCGCTTCCATGAATGCGCCGGGGACTCATGGCTGTACCGTCTGAACGCAAGAACGACGATTTCGCACGCAAGTTCCGGGACTTCTTCACCACCCGTGACGTCATCCTCCACGAAGGCGGCAAGCTGCGCCGGTTCAGCGTGGGTGGCCGTTCGCAGGCGCTGTTCGCCACCGCCGCGACGTTGACCGTGCTGTTCTCGGGCTATGGCATGTCGCAGGCGATGGCCGGCGCGATCGCCTATACCGCGCCGGTCGCCGGCTCGCCCGAGGCGCAGGTCGCCGCGATGCGCGCCGAGGTCGCCCGGATGCGCGCCGAGGTCGCCGCCGCGAAGGAGGCCGCCAAGCTCCAGGCCTCGAAGATCGAGCAGCGCCAGGCGGTGCTGAACGCGGTCATTTCCGGCAAGGCCGATCGTTCGGTGCTCGAGGCAGATCTCGCCGCCACCCCCAAGCAGACCAGCGCACTGACCGGCGAGATCGTCGCGCCGCTGCGCCAGGTGGAAGCACGCCAGGTCGCGCTCGCCGCGCAGGCCCAGAAGGTCGGTGCGGCGCGGGTGCGCCAGGCCGCCGCGCGCCTCCAGCATCTCGGCCTCGCGCCGAGCCGTTTCGTCAAGGTGAACGTCGCGATGGGCGGCCCCTATGAGCCGGTCAGCGATGAGGACGCGGCGGTCGCCACCGGCGCGGATGCCGATGCGCAGTTCCGCTCGCTGTTCGAGACCTGGAAGAAGCTCGACTCGATCGAGTCGAGCACCATCTCGATCCCGTCGATGCAGCCGGTGCAGCATGTCAGCTTCACCTCGCACTACGGCGTCCGCTCGGATCCGTTCCGCGGCACCGCGGCAATGCATGCCGGCGTCGACATTCCCGGCGAGATGGGCACCCCGATCTATGCGACGGCCGACGGCATCGTCGCGCATGCCGGTCGCCAGGGCGGCTATGGCAATCTGGTCGAGATCAACCATGGTCGGGGCCTCGAAACCCGCTATGGCCACCTCTCGAAGATCCTGGTGGCGGACAACACCCGCGTCCGCCGCGGCCAGATCATCGGGCTGATGGGCTCGACCGGCCGCTCGACCGGCACTCACCTCCATTATGAGGTGCGTCTTGACGGCCGCGCGATCAATCCGATCCCGTTCATCCAGTCGGGCGAATATATCGCGCAGGCACCGGTGACCGGAGGGGTGGGCGGTCCGCGCTGAGCGTGCCGACCGCATTGCCGGACGGGCGCCGGCGCATTATCTGACGCCTATGACGACCACCCTCGACCCGCCCACCATCGCGCTGACTCCCGCCGCTGCGGCGCGGGTCGCTGCGATCGCCTCCAAGCAGGCCAAGCCAGCCATCCTGCGGCTTTCGGTGGAAGGCGGCGGCTGTTCGGGCTTCCAGTACCGCTTCGGCCTTGCCGAGGGCGTGGAGGCGGACGACAGCGTCGCGGAGGTAGACGGCGTGCGGCTGGTGGTCGATTCCGTCAGCCTTGACCTGGTCCGCGGGGCACAGGTGGATTTCATCGACAATCTCGGCGGCGCGCATTTCGCGGTGACCAACCCCAATGCGGCATCCGGTTGCGGGTGCGGCACCAGCTTCTCGATCTGAGCGCAGCCCGTTGAAAATCGTCAGCTACAACGTCAACGGCATCAAGGCGCGCATTGATCGCCTAGTCGAATATCTCACCGAACAGCAGCCGGACATCGTCTGTCTGCAGGAGCTGAAGAGCTCCGACGAGACGCTGCCCGTCGCCGCGATCGAGGCGGCCGGTTACGGCGCCGTATGGCACGGCCAGAAGGGCTTCAACGGTGTGGCGATCCTGGCCAAGGGCCAGCAGCCGATCGAGCGCCAGCGTGGGCTGGCGGGCGATCCCGAGGACGCGCACAGCCGCTATATCGAGGCGGAAGTCGGCGACCTGATCATCGGCGGCCTCTATCTGCCCAACGGCAACCCGCAACCGGGGCCCAAGTTCGACTACAAGCTGCGCTGGATGGATCGGCTGTACGACCGCGCGGCACAACTGCTTGCCGAGGAGCGGCCGGCGATCCTGGCGGGCGACTTCAACGTCATTCCGAACGACGACGACACCTTCTCGGTGCGTGCCATGGCCGAGGATGCGCTGATGCAGCCGGAATCGCGCGAGCGTTACCGCATGCTGCTCGCCCAAGGCTGGACCGACGCGCTGCGCACGCGCTTCCCCAAGGGCGGCGTGTGGACCTTCTGGGACTATCAGGCGGGCGCGTGGCAGCGCGACGCGGGCTTCCGCATCGACCATTTGCTGCTCAGCCCCCAGGCGGCGGATCGCTTCACGGGCGCCGGTGTCGACAAGGACTATCGCGGCCGCGAGAAGGCCAGCGACCATGCGCCGACCTGGGTGACGCTGCGATAAGCGCAGCATCGCGACGATCTCTCCGGAAATGGCGATAAGGTTGGCGCCCGGCGCCAACTCTTAGGTGAATGCGCCGTCTTATGGCGCTATTACACTTTAATGGCTTTTGCTAAGTCATTGAAAAATATGACCAGTGTAAACTGGCACGGCTCCTGCAAAGCAGCGAGGTACCGGCGAAGCGAAGGAGCGTCGGACCTCGAAGCAGACAGGAACCTGACATGAGCGTAATTCGCAAACCCACCATCCTCGGCCTGATCCCGGCTGCCGCGCTGCTCGCCACGACCCTGACCGCGGCTGCATCGGCCCAGGCCGCATCGGAGCCCCAGCAGGCCAAGGCCGCGGCGAAGAAGGACCTTCGCACGCTGGACCCGATCGCGCGACGCCTCGTCTGGTGCGTCGAGCGCAAGGCGACCGACGGCACGACCAAGAAGATCAAGCAGTGCAAGACTCGCGGCGAATGGATCCGCGAAGGCAACGATCCCTTCCGCGAATACTGATCGCCCGCCACCCCCTCTGACATCGCAGCAAGCCTACCAACCCCCGCATCGCGTGCGGTGGAACAATCCCCCACGCCTTTTTCAGGAGAAGCAACATGACCAACTTCGCTCGTACCGCTCGCATCGGCGCCACCCTGTTCGGCGCCTGCGCCCTGATCGCCATCGGCACCGTTCCGGCCAGCGCCGCCTCGGACAAGGAAAAGCGCGTCGAACCCAGCGCGCAGACGGAAGCCGGTTCGGTCCGGGTCTGCGTGCAGCAGGAAGCGATGACCGGCACCCGCATTGCGCCGCCGCGCCAGTGCAAGACCCGCGCGGAATGGATCAAGGATACCGGCGTCGATCCGCTGGCGACCCGCTGAACATCGGCCGGCAGCGGGCGGCCCAACCGCCCGCTGCCAGAGGCCGGATCAGAGCGGCTTCTGGTAGATCAGATACTCGCGGTTGATCTTGCTTTCGATCGCGTCGGCGATCGCGACCATCCCCTGGTTGTCCTCCAGGATCCAGCCGATCTCGCCCCGGCTCGCGCCATATTTGGTCACCGAGGCGCGGCGGATATACTCGATCATCATGAAGGCCAGCTGGCTCGCCATGCGCGAGCTCTGCAGGCGCTTCACCACGCCCATCAGCGGAACCCGCATCGTCCGCGCCTTGGGGCGACGCAGCCACAGCAGCAGCTTCGCCCAGCCGAACGGGAAGAGCGAGCCCTTCAGCGGCTTCAGCGGCTCGTTGAGATCGGGCAGGGTGACCATGAAGGCCACCGGCTCGCCGTCATATTCGGCGATGCGGATCAGGTCGTTGAATACCAGCGGCTTCAGCTTCTTGCCGACATCGTCGACCTCGGGCTGGGTGAGCGGCACGAACCCCCAGTTGTCGCCCCAGGCATCGTTGAGGATGGCGAGGATGATCGCCGCTTCCTCGGCGAACTTGTCCCTGTTCACCTCGCGGATGCGGATGCGCGCATTCTTCTCGCCGGCGGCGACGATGCGCTGCACGATCGGCGGGAACTCGCTGCTGATATCTACCTCATAGGTGACGATCTTCTTGGCCGGGCCATAGCCCTGCGCCTCGATCCAGCCCTGATAGCGCTTCGGATGGTGGCCCATCAGCACGGTCGGGGAATGGTCGTGGCCCTTCACCAGCAGGCCGGGCTCTTCCCAGATCGACAGGCTGACCGGACCCAGCGCCTTGGTCATGCCCTTGGCGCGCAGCCAGTCCTCGGCCGTGGCGATCACCGCGGCGGCGACTTCGGCGTCTTCCGCCTCGAACAGGCCCCAAAAGCCGGTGCCAGGACCGAAGCCCTGCTCGGGCGGCATCTGCAGCGCCAGCGTGTCGATATGCGCCGAAATCCGGCCGACGACCTTGCCTTCCCGCTCGGCGAGGAACAGCTGGCCCTCGGCATGGCTGAACCAGCCGTTCTTCTTCGGACTGATCGTCGCCGCCACTTCGTCGCGGAGCGGCGCGACCCAGTGCGGGTCGTCGCCGTTCAGGCGGTAGGCGAGTTCGATGAACGCCTTGGTGTCGGCCTTGCCCGAAACGGGCCGGACCTTGAGATCGGCACTAGCCACGCGGATTCCCCCAGAAATTCTTGATACGGCGCAATGCAGTCTTGCGTCCGGGGGCGCCTGTCAAGCGCGCGGCATGCAGCGCAGCGAAACGGCCCAACGGACGCCCTGTAATGCCACCTTGTAGCCACTATCTAAGGCCAATGGCAGTACCCATGACCCAATCGCTAGCCTTCGATCATCCGGACGCCGAGGTCTCGGCGACGATCGCGCGCATCCGGCTTTCGGGCGTTCCCGACGATCGCGCGATGCTGCGCGCCGCCGCGGAGCTGACCCGCGACCTCCACACGCCAAACAAGGCCATGTACTGGACCGATTGCTTCCTTTCGGCGGCGATCGGCTATGCCGGCATGGCAACGGCGATGTTCGCGGCTTCGCCCTGGGTGGCGGTGATCGGCGGCATCGTCGCGGTGCTGGCGCTGTATCGCGCCGAGCTGTTCATTCACGAGATCACCCATCTCAAGCATTCGCTGCTGCCCGGCTTCCGCCCGGCCTGGAATGCGCTGGTAGGCGTGCCGCTGCTGCTGCCGTCGTTCATGTACGAAGGGATCCACACGATCCACCACGCGCGCACGCGCTACGGCACGGACCAGGATCCCGAATATCTGCCGCTGGCGCGGATGAAGCCGTGGACGCTGCCGCTGTTCCTGCTCGTCTCGGTCCTGATGCCGATCGGCCTGCTGCTCCGCTTCGCGGTGCTGGCGCCGCTGTCGCTCTTGTCGCCGAAGCTGCGCCGGCTGGTCGTCGCGCGCTATTCGGGGCTGCAGATCAATCCCGCGTTCGAGCGCCGCGCGCCCGAAGGCGAATTCCGCCGCCAGTGGTTCTGGCAGGAGCTGGGCGCGAGCATCTTCGCGATCACGCTGATCGGCATCACCGTGGCCGGCATCCTGCCGCTGCGCGCCTTCCTCGCCTATGTCGCGATCGTCGCCTGCTCGGCGGTGATCAACCAGGTCCGCACGCTGGTCGCGCACCTTTGGGAGAATGAAGGCGAGCCGCTGACCGTGACGGCCCAGTATCTCGACAGCGTCAACGTGCCCGAGCCGGGCCTGCTGCCCTATCTGTGGGCGCCGGTGGGCCTGCGCTACCACGCGCTGCACCATCTGCTGCCGGCGGTGCCCTATCATTCGCTCGGCGAGGCGCATCGCCGGCTGGTGGCGGCGCTGGACCCGACGTCGGTCTATCACCAGGCCAATTACCCGACGCTGTCGGGGCTGGTGGTGAAGCTCGCGCAGGGCACGATGCGCCAGCGCTGATCGCGGCGCGATGGCTGAAAAGGGGCCGGGCACCGGGCGGTGCGCCGGCCCTTTTCTTTGATACCGCTACCTTGCCCCGCCCTGTCGCCGCGTTAGGCTGATCGTCGATGACCAGGGAGAGGATGATGCAAGCGATGTTCCTGCGGGCGGCGGCGCTGTGCGCGCTGGTCACCAGCGGCGCTGCCGCGATGGCGCAGACCCGGTGGCCGAGTGGTGCCAAGGCGGCCGTGGTGCTCACCTATGACGACGCGCTGGCCTCGCAGCTCGACCATGTCGTGCCCGCGCTGGATGCCGCGCGATTCAAGGCCACTTTCTTCCTCGCCAATGTCCAGCAGGCGCAGGTGAATCGCTGGCGCAAGGTGGCCGCGGGCGGGCACGAACTCGCCAACCACACGATCTTCCATCCCTGCAGCAAGGCCAGCTATCCGGCCGATCCGCGCTATGTGAGCGAGGCCTATACCCCTGCCAGCATGCTCCGGGAAATCGAGCAGCAGAACACCCTGTTGCAGGCACTGGACGGCAAGGAGCACCACGGCTTTGCGACCCCCTGCGGCCAGACCCTCGCGGGCGGCACCGACTATCTGGAGGAGCTGCGCAAGGCGAACCTCGTCACCTATGTGCGCGGCGTGGTGGATAGGCCCGAAGACGCGCGGGCGAACGTGGCGCTACTGGATCCCATGCACGTTCCCGCGCGCGGCTTCGGTGAGGGCGCGACGGCAGAGGAGATGATCGCCTATGTTCGCGAAGCCGAGCAGGGTGGCGGCTGGGCAGTGCTCCTGTTCCACGGCGTCGGCGGGGATTATCTGGCGGTGCCGGATGCCGAGCATCGCAAGTTCGTCGCGTGGTTGGCGGTGCATCGCGGCGAACTATGGGTGACGACGCTGCAGGGCGCGCTCGACTGGGCCAAGGCGCACCCGTGACGGTTGCCGCGGCGGAGCGACCCGTGGGTGTTTGATTGCCGCATTTTCCGAGCGGTTGACCGTAAACGGTCACCTTGAAAATACTCTCTAGGGTTTCTCGCCGCGGGGCAGGCCCAGCGCGGACCAAGGGATGACCGCCCAGTCCGGCCCATCGCAGGCGCGCTGCACGCGGGCGAAATAGGCGCCCAGCCACAGCCCCTTCTCGGACAGAGCCCAGCTTGGGAAATCCCAAACCTCGGGATCCGAATAATCGCAGTCGTCTTCGTCGCCCGCGGCCGGGGCGGTCATCTCGTCGGGGTGGTGGCGTTTGAGCAGGGCCACCACGCCGGGGGCGAAGCGCTTGCTGCGGTAGTTGTACCAGGCGTCGCTGTCTTCCGCCGGAACAGGGTCCGGCCCGAAGTGCAGCAGATCGTCGAGCTTCAGTTCGCGGCCGGTCCGCATGTCATAGCTGGTTCCGGCCGTGCCGAAGTCCGGATGGGCGGTGCCGGCGCAGCTCCAGCTCGCGTTCCAGACATAGCTGAGGTGCCGCGCGCCCAGCCACGGCTTTCCGGCCTCCGCCGTATCGGTGCCGGGAGCTCCATCGAACCCGGTGCAGGCGAACCACGCCGACACATTCTCCCACTGGCTGCGGGCAAGGGCGTGATTGACCGCGGCCATGGCCGGCGCCGCATAGCCGCTTTCGAGCCGGAACAGCCGGATGCCGGAGAGGGGCTCGCGATACCAGCGGACCGTCCGGCCGTTGATCGTCTCCGCCTGCTGCGGCGTGAACTTCAGCCCAGCGAGGTGCCAGCGTTCATAGGTGCTCAGCTTGGGCGGTAGATCGGCGGGCAGATCGGCAGGCGTGCCGGCGGCGTGAAGGCTGACAGGCAGGCGCCGGGCCTTTGCCGTGGTCAGCGTGCCATCAAGGGCCGTGCCGCGCCGCGTCAGGTGCAGCTTGTCGCCGGTCGTGCGCGATTCGAGATCGAGCGTCTGACCCTGCACCGAGCCCGAAAGATCGATGTCCAGCCTGGACGACAAGTAGAAATACTGGCCGGAGACGTCGCTTTTGTCCTCGCTCAGCGTCATCACGACGCGCGCGGTGCCGACGACCCCTTGATATAGCTGATCCGGGCCGGCCGAGGCGGCGGCAGGCACGAGGGCGAGGGCGAGGATCACCGGCGCAAGGTAACGGACGCGGGGCATCGGCACCGGTTCAGGCGGCGCGCCGTCGCGGCGCTATGCTGGCGGACACGCTATTCCTCCGTCCGCAGCAGCACCGCTTCACCGATCATCAGGAACAGCAGGAACGGCGCCCAGGCGGCAAGGAAGGGCGGGTAGGCGCCGAGATTGCCCATCGCCAGCGCGAAATTGTCCGCCACGAAATAGAGGAAGCCCAGCGCCATCCCGATCACGACGCGGACGAACAGCTTGCCCGAGCGGGCGAGGCCGAACGCCGACACGCCGCCCAGCAGCGGCATCAGGAAGGCCGAGAGCGGGCCGGACAGCTTGTGCCAGAGCGAGCCTTCAAGGGCCTTGGTCGGGCGACCTGCTGCCTTCAGCTCGCCGATGGCCAGGCGCAGCTCGGAAAAGGAGCTCGAATCGGGATCGACATGGGCAAGTGTGAACTGGTCGGGCCGCACGCCCTCGCCGATCAGGGTGGGGCCCACCGGCGTGAGGGTGCCCGCCGCCACGTCGAACCGCTTCGCGCCGTCGACTCGCCAGCCGCTGCCGGCGCGGACACCGCGCTTGGCGGTGAGGATCGCGGTGAGCGAGCCCCGGGTCCGCTGGTAGACGGTGACGTCATAGAGCTGGGCCGCCTCGCCCTTGCCCTTGATCTGCTGGACGTTGATCAGGTCGCCACTTGCCTGCACCCACACGTTCGCGCGGTCTCCCCGATCGACCGGGAGGGGGGCGAACTCGACCTTCTTCCACTGCTCCAGCGTCGCGGTGGCGCGGCTGACGATGCGGTCGTTGAACGCGAAGGAGAGGCCGGCGACGATCAGACCCGAGATCATCAGCGGCGCCAGCACCTGGTGCGCCGAAAGCCCGCCGGACTTGAGCGCGATGATCTCGCTGTTCTGGTTGAGCTGGGCGAGCGTGAAGATCGCGCCGCCCAGCACCGAATAGGGCAGGAAGGTAGAGACGATCTGCGGCACGCGCAGCGTCACGTAGCGCAGGATCTCGGCGTTGCCGTTGCCGGGATGGGCGAGGATCGCCGCGCTCTCGGTCAGCAGGTCGAGCGAGGTCAGCACCAGCACCAGCGCGCCGAGCAGCGCGAAGGTGCGGAACACGAACAGCCGCGCCATGTACAGCGAGATGGTGGGCGAGGGAAACAGCGCGCCGAAGCTCATCGGGCGGCCTCCGCCTTGCGGCGTCGGCGTTTGCTGCCGGGCAGGAGCCTGCCGATCAGCTTCGCGGTCTTGGAGAACACACGCTCCAGCGCGCCGATCGGCTGCCCGCCGGGCACATAGGCGACGGTGTAGTACATCCAGACGGTAAGCCCCGCGAAGATCGAGAACGGCACCCACAGCGCGAAGATCGGATCGATCCGCCCCAGGCTGCCCACGCCCTGCGCATATTCGTTCACCTTGTGATAGGTGACGATCATCAGGATCGACAGGAACACGCCGAGCATCGAGGTGGAGCGCTTGGGCGGGATCGCCAGCGCCACCGCCAGCATCGGCAGGAGGAACATCGTCGTCACTTCCGCCATGCGATAGTGGAAGGCCGAGCGGCTGGTCTCGCGGTCGATCTCGTTCGCCGATCGGTTGCGGCCGATCACTGCCAGCTCGGGCAGGGTGCGCTCGATGTTGCTGTCGCCGCGCTTGCGGAACTGCTCGTACTTCGGGAGCGGAATCGGCAGATTGTGGGTGGTGAAGGTCAGCACCCGCGGCACCGGCGAGCTCTTGTCGTAATGGACCAGCGTGCCGTTGGTGAGCCGGAAGATGATCGTGTCGGGATCGTCCGAGCGAAGGAACTGGCCCTTCTGCGCGGTCACCGCGAGCGGGGTGCCGTCCTTGTTGGTCATCTCGACGAAAATGCCGCGCAGGTCGCGGCCCTCGTCCTGGCTCGACTCGATGCGCAGCGTCATCTTCGCGCCGAAATTGGTGAACTCGCCGACCTTGATCGAGGCGCCGAGCGCACCCGAGCGCAGCTCGAAGCGAAGCTGCTCGTAATTGTAGCGCGAGGTCGGCTGGACGAAGCCGACGATCGCGAAGTTCACCGCCGCCAGCACGATCGCGTACAGGTACGGCACGCGCAGCAGCCGGGTGTAGCTGACGCCCACCGCGCGGAGCACGTCGAGCTCGGACGAGGTGGCCAGGCGGCGGAAGGCGAGCAGCACGCCCAGCATCAGGCCGATCGGGATGCCGAGGCCGAGATATTCGGGCAGCAGGTTGGCGAGCATGCGCCACACCACGCTCACCGGACCGCCTTCGGTCGCGACGAACTCGAACAGCCGCAGCATGCGATCGAGCACGAGCAGCATCGCGGAGATGATCAGGGTGGAGATCAGCGGCACCGCGATCAGCCGCGCCATGTAGCGATCGATCGAATTCATGCTGTTCGCTGAACGTCCTTCAGAGCTTGATACTTCCGCCACCGAAACGGCAAACAGGCGGAAATGATCCGGTCGCGTATAGCCGTGCTGAACGCCGATGCCACCCGGAAAGTGTCATATCGGCACCGGCAATGTGGCCAAAGAGTCCGTCGGGGGTGACGGAATCGCGGCGAACGTCTATGGGCCCGCGATGCATTTCCTCGATCAAGCCAAGATTTTCGTCCGCTCGGGTGCCGGCGGCCCCGGTGCCGTGAGCTTCCGCCGCGAAAAGTTCATCGAATATGGCGGCCCCGACGGCGGCAATGGCGGCAAGGGCGGCGACATCATTTTCGAAGCCGTCGCAGGCCTGAACACGCTGATCGACTTCCGCTACACCCAGCATTTCCGCGCGCCGCGCGGCAGCGGCGGGTCCGGCTCGAACCGTACCGGCGCAGGCGGCGACGATCTGGTGATCAAGGTGCCGATCGGCACCCAGATCCTGGCCGACGACGACGAGCGCACGCTGCTGGCCGACCTCACCAAGGAAGGCGAGCGCGTGGCCTTCCTGCGCGGTGGCGACGGCGGCCGCGGCAACGCCACCTACAAGACCTCGACCAACCGCGCCCCGCGCCAGCACGGCACCGGCTGGCCGAGCGAGGAAGCCTGGGTCTGGCTGCGGCTCAAGCTGCTGGCCGATGCGGGGCTGGTCGGGCTGCCTAACGCCGGCAAGTCGACCTTCATCAACGCGGTGACCAACGCGCAGGCAAAGGTGGGCGCCTATGCCTTCACCACCACCCGGCCGCAGCTGGGCGTGGTCCGCCACAAGCAGCGCGAGTTCGTGGTCGCCGACATCCCCGGCCTGATCGAAGGCGCGGCCGAGGGCGCGGGCATCGGCGACCGCTTCCTCGGCCATATCGAGCGCTGCCGGGTGCTGCTCCACCTGATCGACGCGAACGACGAGGACGTCGCGACCAGCTACCGCATCGTCCGCGACGAGCTGGAGGCGTACGGCGCCGGCCTGTCCGACAAGCCGGTGGTGATCGCGCTCAACAAGATCGACACGCTCGACGACGAACTGATCGCGGCGCTGTCGGCCGAGCTCGAGGAAGCCAGCGGCGCGCAAGTCATTCCGCTGTCCGGCGCGGCCGGCACCGGCGTCGACTGGGTGCTGGACCAGTTGCTGGAGGCGATCGGCCCGAACGAGAACCGTGCCGCCGACGAAGATTTCGAAGATGGTGAAGAGCCTGTTCAATGGTCGCCGGTCTGACGCATTTCTAGGGCAACCCTTCGCGTCTGGTTCCTTTCGGGAGAGACGCGGATGGGTGCGTTCGGCTGGTTGCGTGGGCTATTTGGCGCGAAGGCGCAGGCGGTTGGCCGGCCCGAGCCACACCGAATCACCACGGTCGCCGAACGCTCGGCCGAGGCGCGCGGCCTGTTCTGGTCGGCGCTGGGGCCGGCGAGCGACCGCATCCTCTCCTCCGCGCCGGCCGGGTCGCTCTGGCCGGGCGGGCACGAGGCCTATCGGCTGATCCACCGCGGCAGCGCCATCCTGCTGGCGACCGACGGCCTGTCCGACCCGTTCGACGCGAGCGCCACCGCGAACGGCTTCGAGATCGAGCTGTTCGTCGAAGGGCCGGGCGAGGGCGCCCCCGCGCAGGTAGCGGGCGATGGCTGGATGCTGGAGGTGCTGCGGCGGGTGGCGGCGATCGTCGCCGAGGAACAGGGCATCCTCCGCCCGCTCGAACGCCACGGGCCGATTCCGCTGGAACTGACCAACGTCTCTGCCTCGGCGGCGATCGCGGCGCGATTGCCCGCGCATTTCCTCACTGCCGACGACGTGCTCGGCGTGATGCTCGGTGGGCCCGAGCCCGATTTCGCCACGCGGATCGAGGATATGCCGCTCTCGCCCGTCCGGGTGGTGCCCGTGGTGCTGCTCACTGCGGCCGAGCTGGGCGAGATCCGCGCGGGCGACAGCGACACGCGCGACGCCGTGCTCGCCCGCCTCACCGCAACCGGCGTCGGCCACTGCAGCGACCTGCAGCGCGAATCGATCGTCTGATCGGCTTGGCAGATGCCGAACCGCACCGCTAAGAGCGCGGCCATGTCCGCGCTCGCCCGCCATGCCGACGCCATCGGCTTCAGCCCGTCCACCTGCGGCCGGCTGGTCGTGAAGGTCGGCTCCTCGCTGCTCGTCGATGCCGAGGGGCAGATCCGGCGCGACTGGCTCGCGGCGCTGGCCGCCGATCTGGGCACCCGGGCGCGCGAGGGGCAGCAGCTCGTCATCGTCTCGTCCGGGGCGATCGCGCTCGGCGCGCGGCGGCTCAAGCTGCCCAAGGGCGGGCGCGCCAGCCTGGAGGACGCGCAGGCCGCCGCCGCCACCGGCCAGATCGCGCTGTCCAGCATCTGGGCCGAACTGCTTCACGACCAGGGCATGACCGCCGCGCAGATCCTGGTGACGCTCGACGATCTCGAGGATCGCCGCCGCTACCTCAACGTCTCGGCGACGCTCGACCGGCTGTTGCGGCTGGGCGTGGTGCCGGTGATCAACGAGAATGATTCGGTCGCGACCGAGGAAATCCGCTTCGGCGACAATGACCGGCTTGCCGCGCGCGTGGCGAGCGCCGCCAATGCCGACGGCGTCGTGCTGCTGTCCGACGTCGACGGGCTCTACACCGCCAATCCGAACACCAACCCCGATGCGCAGCTGATCGAGCTGGTCGACGTGATCGACGAGCGGATCGAGGCGATGGCCGATCGCGGATCGGCCTCGGGCATGGGATCGGGCGGCATGGTCTCGAAGATCGAGGCGGCGCGGATCGCGACCAGTGCCGGCGCGCATCTCGCCATCGCGGACGGGCGCGTCGAGCATCCGCTCGCCCGGCTGGCAGCGACGCGGCGCGGCACCTTGTTCCTCGGCCAGAAGGGTGCCGCGGCGCGCAAGGCGTGGCTGCGCGGCGGGCTTACCGCGAAGGGGGCGATCCATATCGACGACGGCGCCGCGCAGGCGCTGAAGGAAGGGCGCAGCCTGCTCTCGGCCGGGGCGACCCGCGTCGAGGGCCGTTTCGCGCGCGGCGATCTCGTGGTGGTGGTGGGGCCCGACGGCAAGCATCTCGCGCGCGGGCTGGCCGAATATGGCCATGTCGATGCCTCGCGCATCGTCGGGCGGCGGAGCGAGGAGCTGGTCGAGATCCTCGGCTATGCCCCGCGCGCCGCGCTGGTCCATCGCAGCCACATGGCGCTGCTGTGAGCGTGTTCGCCATCACCGGCGGCACCGGCTTCGTCGGATCGCGGCTGATCGACCTGGCGTTGGAAGCAAAGCACCAGGTTCGCGCGCTCACCCGCCGCGACCAGCCGGTGCGCGAGGGCGTTACCTGGGTACGCGGCGACCTCGACGCGACGGCGGCGCTGGTCGAGCTCTGCACGGGGGCGGATGCGGTGATCCACGTCGCCGGCGTGGTGAACGCGCCCGATCGTGACGGCTTCGCCCATGGCAACATCACCGGCACGGCGAACATGCTCGCTGCCACCAAGACAGCCGGCGTGCGGCGCTATGTCCATGTCTCCTCGCTCGCGAGTCGCGAGCCGCAGCTTTCGGCCTATGGCTGGTCCAAGGGGGAGGCGGACACGCTGGTCCGCGACTCGGGGCTCGACTGGACGATCGTCCGCCCGCCGGCGATCTACGGCCCCGGCGATCTGGAGATGCTCGAGCTGTTCCGCGTCGCCCGCTTCGGGCTGGCGCTGCTGCCGCCGGGCGGTCGCATCTCGGTGATCGAAGTGAGCGACCTGGGCCGCCTGCTGCTGGCGCTCGCCGCGAATGAAAGCTTCCCCGGCGCGATCGACCCCGATGACGGCCGGCCAGGGGGCTGGACCCATCCGGATTTCGCACGCGCGATCGGCCGGGCGGTGGGGCGACGCGTGCTGGCGCTGTCGCTGCCGAGGGCGGTGCTGATGGCCGGCGCCTATGTCGATCGGGCGGTGCGTGGGCGCCGCGCCAAGCTCACGCCCGATCGCGTCTCCTATTTCTGCCATCCCGACTGGGTGGCGGACCCGGCGCATCGCGCGCCTGCCAATCTCTGGACGCCGCAGGTGGAAACGCAGCAGGGCCTGGTAGAGACCGCGCGCTGGTACCGGACCAAGGGGCTGCTCTGAGCCCGAACGGCGCTTAGCCATCCTATAAAAGGGGCATGTGGACCGCCCCGATCAAGCTCATCCTCTGGGACCTCGACGACACGCTGTGGCGCGGTACGCTCGCCGACGGCGACGCGGTAGCGCTGTTCGAGGAGCGGGCGGAGATGGTGCGCGCGTTCAACGCGCGCGGCGTGGTCTCCTCGATCTGCTCGAAGAATGACTTCGATGCGGCGCGCAAGCAGCTGGAGGCGTTCGGGCTGTGGGACGAGTTCGTCTTCGCGCACATCGCCTTCACCCCGAAGGCTGACGCGATTCGCGGGATCATCGCCGACATGCAGCTGCGGCCCACGAACGTCCTGTTCATCGACGACAATCCGCACAATCTTGCGGAGGTTCGCCATGCCCTGCCCGAGATCCAGACGCTCGACGCGACCGCCCCCGATGCGGACGAACAGCTCGCCGGCCTCCTCGCGCTGCAGACCGGCACGCGCAGCCGCGTTGCCGAGTATCGCATCCTGGAGGCGAAGAAGCGCGATCGCACCGCCGCCACGGGCCAGTCGAACGAGGCATTCCTGCGCGCCTCGGGCCTGTGCGCCTGCGCCCCGTTCATCATGGACAATCTGGCGTTCGTGCCGCGCATCGCCGAGCTGATCAATCGCGCCAACCAGCTGAATTACACCCAGTCGCGCGTCGACCCTGCCGCGCTCGAACTCGACATCATCAATGTCACCCGACACGATAGCTGGTCGATCTTCGCCTGGGACAAATATGGCCGCTACGGCCTCGTCGGATTCGTGATGTACGACCGAGTCGACCAGCGATTGGTGCACTTCACCTTCTCGTGCCGCGCGATGCACATGGGGCTGGAGGCATATGCGCTGAACAAGATCCGGACGAACTGGCCGGATGCCGATTTCAGCGCGCTCGACGGCAGGTTCAGCCTGGTGACGCCCGACTGGATCGAAGACCATGGCTTCGACGAGCCCGAGGTGCGCGCCGCGATCCGTGCCGAACTGCTTGCGGAGCCGGTCGGCGAAGCCGGGATCCGTATCATGTTCGACTGCCAGTCGGGGGGCATCGCGCATTACAGCCAGTTCCGCCCGGCGATCGAATTCGACAACAATCCGCGCCTGTTCGCGCTGCGGATGATGGAGGATGACAGCTACAAGGCGCAGCACTTCCCGCCGTTCCTCGTCTACGGCGCCACCATCGATTATCTGGACAATCGCTGGCCCGGCAAATGGCACCTGCTGGAACGCGGGGTTTACCAGAAGTGCGTGCTGCGGCTGTGCATCCACCTGATCGAGAACGATCTGCGGATGCTGGTGGTGCTGCCGCCCGAAGACGCGCCGGCCGAGAAATACCGTCTGGGCCTCAACCACTCGCCCGAACGCTGCGGCCTGTTCAATGCCGTCTGGCGGCAGATGGCGCGCGAGAATCCGGGGCGCATTTTCCTTCTCGAAATAGCCGACCTGCTCGACGGGTTCGACGAGATGGCGGACGTCACCCATTTCCACCCCGGCCTGCTGCAGAAGATCGCCGGCCAGATCGACCTGTGGGTGCACGGCGTGCTCACCGCCGGCAGCGGGGACGCGGCGGCGGCGGCCTGACCTTTCGGTCACTGCCCCGCCACGGGCCCGGTTTCGCCGCATTCGCTTGGCACCTGCGACCGATCAATCTAAGGACCGGCCGCATGACTGACCGTGCAGAAATCTTCGACATCGTCGCCGCGCAGATCGAACCCTTCAACAAGAAGGGCGTCGCGCTTTCCGAAACCACCACCTTTGCGGGCGATCTCGAATGGGACAGCCTGACGGTGATGGATTTCGTCGCCGCGATCGAGGACGAGTTCGATATCGTCATCACCATGAACATGCAGGCCGAGATCGAGAATGTCGGCCAGCTGGTCGACGCCGTGCAGAAGCTCAAGGGCTGACCACCATGACCGACCTGATGAGCAAGTTCGACGGCCTGATCGCCGAGCGGCAGGCGCTGCTGGACAGCGGCGTGATCGATCCGTTCGCGATCGTCATGGAGCAGGTGAAATCGCCCACCGAGGCGGTGATCAAGGGCAAGGACACGATCCTGCTCGGCACCTACAACTATATGGGCATGACGTTCGACAAGGACGTGATCCAGGCCGGCAAGGACGCGCTCGACCAGTTCGGTTCGGGCACCAACGGCAGCCGCATGCTCAACGGCACCTTCCGCGACCATATGGAAGTCGAGCAGGCGCTGCGCGACTTCTACGGTGTGTCGGGCGCGATCGTGTTCTCCACCGGCTATATGGCCAATCTGGGCATGATCTCGACGCTGGCCGGCAAGGGCGAGTACATCATCCTCGACGCCGACAGCCATGCCTCGATCTATGACGGCTGCAAGCAGGGCAATGCCGAGATCGTCCGCTTCCGCCACAACGACGTCGCCGATCTCGACAAGCGCCTGGGCCGCCTGCCGGCCGAGGCCGGCAAGCTGGTGGTGCTGGAGGGCGTCTATTCGATGCTCGGCGACATCGCGCCGCTGAAGGAGATGGTCGCCGTCGCCAAGAAGCACGGGGCGATGGTGCTCGTGGACGAGGCCCATTCGATGGGCTTTTTCGGGCCCAACGGCCGCGGCGTGTATGAGGACCAGGGGCTGGAGGCGGACGTCGATTTCGTCGTCGGCACCTTCTCCAAGTCGGTCGGCACCGTCGGCGGCTTCTGCATCTCGAACCATCCGAAGTTCGAAGCGATCCGGCTCGCCTGCCGCGCCTATATCTTCACCGCTTCGCTGCCGCCCAGCGTGGTCGCGACCGCGGCCACCTCGATCCGCAAGCTGGCGACCGCGCACGAAAAGCGCGCGCGGCTGTGGGAGAATGCCCGCACGCTGCATGGCGGCCTCAAGGCGATGGGCTTCAAGCTCGGCACCGAGACGCCCGAAAGCGCGATCGTAGCGGTGATCCTGGAGGACCAGGAGCAGGCGGTGATGATGTGGCAGGCGCTGCTGGAGAACGGCCTGTACGTCAACATGGCACGCCCGCCGGCGACGCCGGCCGGCACCTTCCTGCTGCGCTGTTCGCTCTGCGCCGAGCATCGGCCCGAGCAGATCGAGCGCGTGCTGGGCATGTTCCGCGCGGCGGGGCAGGCCGTCGGGGTGATCGGCTAACCGGCTTTTCACCGTCGTTCCAAACGCCTAGAGTCGGCGCCGGATGAGCGATGCGATCCCGTCTCTAGAGCGTTCGGTTCACGCGAAGAACTGGCGCCTGGTGCTGCTGGCGGCGCTGGCAGTGGCCGGCGTGCTCGTGCTCGGCGCGCTGATTCTGATCCAGCAGCGCACCGATCTCGAGCGCGATCGCGCCATCGCGCTCCAGCAGCACAGCTTCGAAGTGATCCTGCGCGCCAACCAGCTGTCCGGCGGCATCGCCTCGGCCGAGGCGGCGCTGGGGCGCTATGTGGTCAGCGCCGACCGCAATCTCGGCCAGCAATATGCCGATCAATGGGCCAAGGCGGGGGAGCAACTGCAGCGGCTGCGCCAGCTGACCGGCGACAACCCCATGCTGTTCGCGCAGGTCCGCCAGCTTCAGCGCGTGTTCGCCGAGCGCGGCAAGGAACTCGACGCAACCGCGCTCTACACCACCTACAAGCGCAACAGCGATGCCTTCGGCGCCTATTATCAGGTGCGTGAGAGCCCGGCGCGCAAGCAGGTGGAGGCGATCCTCGACAATATCGTCGATCAGGAACGTCGCCTGCTGCGCGATCGCACCCGCGCGGCGGCGCAGCTGATCGAAAACAGCAGCTATGCCTCGCGCGTGCTCAGCGGCTTCGGCCTGGTGATCGCGCTGGGCGCGGTGGTGTTCGGCTGGCTGGCGATCGAGGCGCAGGGCGACCGTGCGCTCGCCGATGCCGATGCCGCCTGGGAGCGCGAGCGCGCCGGCCAGCTGCGCGAGGCGGTCGCCGCCGCCACCGCCCAGCTGCGCGAGGAAGCGCGCGAGCGCGAAGGCGCCGAAGCGAAGCTCCGCCAGGCGCAGAAGATGGACGCGGTGGGCCAGCTCACCGGCGGCATTGCGCATGATTTCAACAATATGCTGGCGGTAGTGCTCGGCGGGGTGGAACTGGCGCGGCGCCAGATCGACAGCGATCCCCGGGAAGCGGCCCGCCACCTCGACAATGCGATGGAGGGCGCCCACCGCGCCGCGGCGCTTACCCGCCAGCTTCTCGCCTTCTCGCGGTCCGAATCGCTTGCGCCCGAGGCCGTCGACGCGGGCGCGCTGATTCGCGGCATGCGCGACCTGCTCGACCGCACCCTGGGCGATGCGATCAGCGTCGAGGCGCAGGATCGCGGCATGGGCTGGCGGATCTGGGTGGATCGGCACCAGCTGGAGAATGCCGTGCTCAACCTCGCGGTTAACGCGCGCGACGCGATGAACGGGCGCGGCACGCTGGTGATCACCACCGGCGAATCGCGGCTGGCGGCGAACGAGGTGGGGCAATGTGCCGCCGGCGACTATGTCTCGGTTGCGGTGCGCGATACCGGCTGCGGCATGATGCCCGAGGTGCTGGAGCGCGTGTTCGAGCCCTTCTTCACCACCAAGCCCGTGGGCAAGGGTACGGGGCTGGGGCTCAGCCAGATCTTCGGCTTCGTCCGCCAGTCTGGCGGGGGCATCGCCATCGAGACGGCGCCCGACGAAGGCACCACCGTGACGCTGTACCTGCCGCGCTACAAGGGCGCGGTGACCGGCGCGTCGGCAGCGCCCGCAAAGATCGACCTGACCGAGGACAAGAGCGGCCAGCGCTACGACATCCTCGTCGTGGAGGATGATCCGCGCGTTCTCGCCGCGACGCTGGCTGCGCTGCGTGAGCTTGGGCATCGTGCCGTCGGCTGTGCCGACCCGCTTGCCGCTCCGACCGCGATCGAGGCGATGGCCGCGCTCGACCTGATCATGACCGACGTGCTGATGCCGGGGCAGACAGGGCCGGAGATGATCGCGGCGATCGAGGCGCAGCTACGCGGCGCGGCAGTGCTGTTCGTCACCGGCTTCACCGGCGAGGCCAGTCCAGAGCAGCTGCGTGACCGGCCGGTGCTGCGCAAGCCGTTCACCGTGGCGGCCCTGTCCCGCGCAGTCCACGAAGCGGTGTCCAGCGAGGCGAAGCGGGTCGCGCAGGCGGCGGAGTAGCGCCACCGCGGCGGCAACGGGCACATGGGAACAGAGTGGCCGTTGTCGCGCAGCTTCACGGGACGGATCGAGATGCCACGGGCGTTACGCCTAGATCCTTCTGCCGCGGTTTCTTTAACGGATAAATAACCATCTAAATTCCGCGACATAAAGAACATGGTAACGATTAGGCCTGCAATGGGGACGGGCAGGGGGCAGTGGCGCCTTGTCTTGGTCGGCAGTTTCGACCCTTGGCCGCAGAAGCGGCTATAGTTCCCAGAAGGAAGTTCC
>NZ_BCYY01000005.1 GCF_001598435.1 Sphingomonas pituitosa NBRC 102491 | reverse complement strand
GGATCGGCGGGCGGATCACCGATGCCGATTACCCGCGCGCGGCGCTCAAGGCCGGGGCGAGCGGCACGGTGGGGTTGCGCTTCGTGGTGGGCGTGGACGGCCGGGTTTCGAGCTGCACCGTCACGCGCAGCAGCGGCAACCGCGACCTCGACGAGACGACCTGCAAGCTGATCCAGAAGCGCTTCCGCTATGTGCCCAGCAGGGATGCTACGGGCCGCCACTATGCCGATACGGTGACCGGCGAGCATCGCTGGGATCTCTACGAGCGGGAAGACCCGGGGGAGTGACCGATCTCCCCCTCCCGCAAGCGGGAGGGGAGCGCAGGCACCGCTACCCCGCCACCAGCGCGTCGATTGCCGCGGCCAGTTGCAGGTCGCGCGTCGAAAGGCCGCCGGCGTCATGGGTGGTCAGCAGGATGTCCACGCGGTTCCACACGTTCGACCATTCGGGATGATGATCGGCCTTTTCCGCGATCAGCGCGACGCGGGTCATGAAGCCGAACGCTTCGGTGAAGTCGGCGAACAGAAAGCGGCGGGTGATCGCGTCGCGTCCGGGTTCGTAGTTCCACGAGGGCAGTGCCGCGAGCGATTCCTCGCGCAGGCCTTCGGTCAAACGCGCTACCATGCTATCCCCTCCTTGCTCGTTCTCTGCCCAACCGCCTATGCATTCGGCCATGCCGGAGCAAGCGCCAACCTTCGCCCCCGATGCCGCCCTGATCGAGCGCCTCGCCCGCGCCGCGCTCGCGCGCATTCCCGCGCCGTTCCAGGCGCATCTCGCCGACGTGGTGCTGCTGGTCGAGGAGTTCGCCGACGAGGAGACGCTAGACGCGCTCGGCATCGACGATCCGTTTGCGCTCAGCGGCCTGTATCATGGCCGCCCGATCGGCGAGAAATCGGCGTTCGATTCGGGCGGACTGCCCGATCGCATCCACCTCTATCGCCGCGCGATTCTCGACGAATGGGTGGAGACGGGCGAGTCGCTCGAGCGGCTGGTGTACCATGTCGTGATCCACGAGGTCGGCCACCATTTCGGTCTGTCCGACGATGCCATGCACGCGCTGGAAGACGCCGCCGATTGAGCCCCGGCCTCGCCTTTGACCCAAGCCTCGCCTTTGACGACGTGACCTGCCTGCGCGGCGGGCGGATCCTGTTCGAAGGGCTCGGCTTCGCGCTGGCGCCGGGCGAGGCCGGGCTGGTGCTCGGGCCCAACGGCGTCGGCAAGTCGAGCCTGATCCGCATCGCCGCCGGGCTGCTCGCGCCGCTGGGCGGCCGGGTGACGGGTGAGGGCGCACGCGCGCTGCTAAGCGAAACCGCCGCGCTCGATGCGGAGCGGATGCTGGCGGGGGCGCTGGGCTTCTGGGCCGGTCTCGACGCGCGGCGCGGCGCCGTTGCCGAAGCGCTGGCGGCGGTGGGGCTCGCCGACATCGCCGACGTGCCGGTACGGCTGCTGTCGACCGGCCAGCGGCGGCGCGCCGCGTTTGCGCGGGTACTGGCGAGCGGCGCCCCGGTCTGGCTGCTCGACGAACCCGCCAACGGGCTCGACACTGCCTCGGTGGCGATGCTCGAGGCGCGGATCGCGGCGCACCGCGCGGACGGCGGCATCGTGCTGGTCGCGACGCACCAGCCGATCGCGCTGCCCGGCGCGCAGGAGATTCGCTGGTGACCGCGCTGGTCTGGCGCGAGCTGCGGCGGGCGTGGAGCAGCGGCGGGCTGGTGCTGCCGATCGCCTTCTTCCTGCTGGTCGCGATCCTGTTCCCCTTCGCGGTGGGCCCCGATGGCCGCCTGCTCGCCCGGATCGGCGGCGGGGTGATCTGGGCGGCGGCGCTGCTCGCGGCGCTGCTCCCGGTCGAGCGGCTGGTGACCCCCGATGCCGAGAGCGGGGTGCTCGATCAGCTGGTGGTGCGCGGGTTTTCGGATGCCGGCATCGCCGCGGCGAAGATGCTCGGGCACTGGCTGGGCTTCGGTCCCGCGCTGCTGGCGGCGACCTGCGTAGCGGCGGCGTTGCTGCACGTGGACGGCGCGGCGCTGGGTACGATCCTGATCGGACTAGCGGTCGGCACGCCGGGTCTCGCGGCGCTGGGCGTGGCGACTGCGGCGCTGGTGGCGGGGCTGCGCGGCGCGGGCGCGCTGGCCGGGCTGGTGATGCTGCCCTTCGCGGTGCCCTTGCTGATCTTCGGCGCGGGCGCCACCGGCGGCGAGCCCGGCGCGATCAAGCTGCTGGGGGCGATCAGCCTGGTACTGGTGGCGGGATGCCCCTTCGTCGCCGGCGCGGCGATGCGGATGGGGCGGGGGTAGCAACCCCTCCCGCCGGAGCGGGAGGGGCGCTGGGATCAGTTGCCTTCCGGCCCGGTATAGTTGCTCAGCTCGTCGCCGAGCAGCGTCACGACGTGCAGCACGTTGGTCGAACCCGGCGTCTTGAACGGCACGCCGGCGCAGACGATCACGCGGTCGCCGGCCTTGGCGAGGCCGTGGCGCAGCGCCATGCGCTTGGCCTTGGCGACCATTTCCTCGAACGACTCGACGTCGCGGGTCTGCACCGCATGGGTGCCCCACAGCAGGCCCAGGCGGCGTGCGGTGTCGCGTTCCGGGGTCAGCACCAGGATCGGCAGCAGCGGCCGCTCGCGGGCGATCCGGCGAGCGGTCGAGCCCGAGCTGGTGAAGCAGATGATCGCTGAGGCCGAAACCGTCGCGGCAATGTTCTTCGCCGCTTCGGCCAGCGCGTCGGCCGTCGTCGGATCGGGCTTGGTGACAGTGAAGTGGACGCGGTCGCCATGCGCCGGATCGCGCTCCACCGCATCGGCGATCGAGTTCATCATCGACACCGATTCGACCGGCCACTTGCCCGCGGCGCTTTCGGCCGAGAGCATGATCGCGTCCGCGCCGTCATAGACCGCCGTCGCCACGTCCGACACTTCGGCGCGGGTGGGCGAGGGGCTGTCGATCATCGATTCGAGCATCTGCGTCGCGACGATCACCGGGCGGCCCAGGCGGCGCGCCGATTCGACGATCCGCTTCTGCAGCGGCGGCACGGTCTGCGGCGGCAGCTCGACGCCCAGATCGCCTCGGGCGACCATCACGCCGTCGCACTGTTCGAGGATCTCCTCGAGGCGGGCGATGGCCGAGGGCTTCTCGATCTTGGCGAGCAGCGCCGCCTTGCCGCCGATCAGGCGGCGGGCCTCCATCAGATCCTCGGGGCGCTGGACGAAGCTGAGCGCGATCCAGTCGGCGCCCTGCTCCACTGCGAAGCTGAGGTCGCTGCGGTCCTTCTCCGTCAACGCTGCCAGCGGCAGCACCATGTCGGGGACGTTAAGGCCCTTGTTGTTCGACAGCGCGCCGCCGACCTCGACGATCGTGGTCAGCCGGTCGGGCGTCGCGTCGGTCACGCGCAGCACCAGCTTGCCGTCGTCGAGCAGCAGGCGCGCATCGGCATGGGCGGCTTCGAAAATCTCGCGGTGCGGCAGTTCGACGCGGGTGGCGTCGCCCGGGGTGGGGTCGCGATCGAGCGTGAACTGGTGGCCGGTGACGAGCATCACCTTGCCCTCGGCGAACTTGCCGACGCGGAGCTTCGGGCCCTGAAGGTCGGCAAGGATCGTGGTCGGGCGGCCGGTGGTGGCCTCCAGCCCGCGGATCGCTTCGAACAGCGGGATCTTCGAGGCCTGGTCGCCATGGCTCATATTGATGCGGAACGCATCGGCGCCGGCGCGGAACAGCTTCTCGATCATTTCGGGGGACGCGCTGGCGGGTCCCAGCGTGGCCAGAACGCGCACCTTGCGCGAGCGGGGGGAGATCGCCTGTGTCATCGTTGTCTTCCTCGGCTTGTGCGTGCCCGCCTCTAGCCCCAAATGCGTTAACATCAACTGCGGAGGTGCCAAATGGATGAACTAGATCGCCTGGACGACGCAACAGCGGCCAAGGCGTTCCGCCGGCTGGTGCGCCATCTGCGGCACCGGCACGACGCCCAGAACATTGATCTGATGGGGCTTTCGGGCTTTTGCCGGAACTGCCTGGGCGACTGGATCCACGAGGCGGACCCGAGCATCGCCAAGTCCGATGCGCGCCGAATCGTCTATGGCATGGAGCAGTCCGCATGGAAGGCAAAGTATCAGGGCGAGGCCAGCCCCGAGCAGCTTGCCCGCATGGAAGAGAGCCTGAAGAAGAACGAAGGCCGCGACGCGGAACTCGATGAGGCGCTTGACGAGAGCTTTCCGGCCAGTGATCCTCCGAGCATGACCGACCCCCACGCCTGAGCCGGGGGCGCGACAGGGGGAGAATGCGATGAAGACGCTGTTGCTGGCCGCGCTGGCATGCACCGTGGCCGTGCCCGCGCTGGCCCAGCCTTCCCCCCGCGTCACCTATGTCCAGGCCGGGCGGCTGCTCGACCGGCCGGGCCAGGCGCCGCGCGGCGCGAGCACGCTGATCCTGCGAGACGGCAAGGTCGCCGAAGTGCGCGACGGGTTCGTCGCTCCCGAGGCCGGGGCCACGCTGGTCGACCTGCGCGACAAGTTCGTGCTGCCCGGGCTGATCGACCTGCACGTCCACCTCTTCTCCGAAGGCGATCCCGTGAAGGAGCGGATGAACGCGCTCAACGAGGACGAAGCCGACGAGTTCGTCATCGGCATCGAGGATGCCCGGCGCGACCTGGAAGCGGGCTTCACCACCGTGCGCGATCTCGGCAGCAACCCGCGGGCGATCCGTGCGCTGCGCGACGCGGTGGAGCGCGGCGCCATCGCGGGTCCGCGAATCGTCAATGCCGGGCGGATGATCTCGGTTTCGGGCGGGCACGGCGACGGTACCAACGGCCTTGCCGAGGAATTCGCCGAGGCGGTGGCGCACCGCCAGATCAACACCTGCGACGGTGCGGACGATTGCCGCCGCGCGGTGCGCCAGCAGATCGGGCTGGGCGCGCAGGTGATCAAGTTCGCGGCGACCGGCGGTGTGCTCTCCAACGTCGCCGGCGGCCTGGGCAAGCAGATGTCCGACGCGGAGATGCAGGCGATCGTCGATACCGCCCATAGCTTCGGCCGGCGCGTCGCGGTGCATGCCCATGCCGCCGAAGGGGTGCGCGGCGCGGTGGAGGCGGGGGCCGATTCGATCGAGCATGGCAGCTTCCTCGACGACGCGACCATCGCCGCGATGAAGGCGCACGGTACCTGGCTGGTGCCGACGATGATCGCGCCGGTCACCGCGCTCGCCAATGCCCGCGCCGGCAAGCTGCCGCCCGCCACCATCCCCAAGGCCGAGGCGGCGGCGGCTGCTGCGGCGGCGAGCCATGCCCGGGCGATCAGGGCGGGCGTGAAGGTCGCCTTCGGCACCGACACCGGCGTGTCGCGGCACGGCGATAATGCGAAGGAATTCGCGTTGCTGGTCCGCGCGGGACTGAGCCCGGCGGCCGCGATTCGCGCGGCGACGCTGGATGCCGCCGATGCGCTCGGCCGCAAGGACCAGCTGGGGTCGCTGGAACCCGGCAAGGTGGCGGACCTGATCGCGGTATCGGGCGATCCGCTGCAGGACGTGACGGTGCTGGAGCGGGTCGACACGGTGGTGCGCGGCGGCGTGGTCCACAAGCTCGGCGGCAAGCGCCAGGTCTTCCCGCAGGACGGTGGTTGAGCGCGGGGCCCGGCTGGCGTACAGGGCCCGCCTGATTCCGTAATCCTTGTCGGACGAACCGGCCGGCGCGAGTCTCGCGCGGCGCTTTGTCCGATCCCATGCTTCAGGAGCTAGAACACCCATGTCCGACAATATTTCCGCCGAGCAGCTCCGCCTCCTGATCGAGCGTGTCGAGCGTCTCGAAGAGGAGAAGAAGGGCATCGCCGACGACATCAAGGACGTCTATGCCGAAGCCAAGTCGACCGGCTTCGACGTGAAGACGATGCGCACCATCGTCCGCCTGCGGAAGATGGAAAAGCATCACCGCGAAGAGGCCGAGATGCTGCTCGAAACCTACAAGCAGGCGCTGGGCATCTAAGCCCGCGCGCATGGCGCTCGCCTGGCTTCCGCGCTAAGGCGAGTGCTTCTCCTTTTCCACTCGCAGGCAGTTCGGGTTCACCATGGCAGGCCATTCCAAATTCAAGAACATCATGCACCGCAAGGGCGCGCAGGATAAGAAGCGCTCGGCGATGTTCTCCAAGCTCAGCCGCGAAATCACCGTCGCGGCGAAGATGGGTCTGGCGGACCCCGACATGAACCCGCGTCTGCGCGCCGCGATCAACGCCGCCAAGGCGCAGTCGATGCCCAAGGACAATATCCAGCGCGCCATCGACAAGGCGAGCAAGGGCGAAGGCGATAATTACGAAGAGATCCGCTACGAGGGCTTTGGCCCCGCCGGTGTTTCGCTGATCATCGAGGCACTGACCGACAACCGCAACCGCACCGCCACCAACGTGCGCACCGCGGTGTCGAAGAACGGCGGCAACCTCGGCACCGCCGGTTCGGTGAGCCACGGCTTCGACCGCCTGGGCCTGATTTCCTATCCGGCGAGCGCCGGCGATGCCGAGAAGGTGTTCGAGGCGGCGCTGGAAGCGGGCGCCGAGGACGTCACCAGCAGCGAGGACGGCCACGAGATCTGGACCGCGCAGGGCGACCTGCACGAAGTCGCCAAGGCGCTGGAGCCGGTGCTCGGCGAGTCCGAAGGCGCGAAGCTCGCCTGGCGGCCGCAGACCATGGTGACGGTGGGCGCGGACGATGCCGCGACGCTGTTCAAGCTGCTCGACGCGCTCGACGACGACGACGACGTGCAGACGGTATGGGGGAACTACGAGATTCCCGACGACGTGATGGAGAAGCTGGGTTAAGCTGGCTACTTCCTAAGCCCCTCCCCTTCAGGGGAGGGGTTGGGGTGGGGGCTGGCGGAGTAGCCAGATACTCCGTTGGTGGTGCATCCTGCCCGGGGAGGGCATGGATATGGTCACCGAAGCCGAGCTATTGGCCCGCGCACGCGAGATGCGGCGTACTCCCACCGAGCTGGAGAAGCGGCTTTGGCGGCATCTCTCCAACACCCAGCTCGGCCATAAATTCCGTCGCCAGCAGGTGATCTTCCCGTACATCTGCGACTTCTTCTGCCCGGCCAAGGGGCTGGTGATCGAGGTCGACGGTGACACGCATGACCCGGCGCGTGATGCGCGCCGCGACGCGCTCCTTCTCAGCCAAGGATTTTTGACCCTGCGGTTCTCCAATCACGATGTGTTCGAGAATATCGATGGCGTACTCGCGGCGATCGTCAACACGCTCCAAGCCCGACCAGATCGCTGGTCCGCCAGCCCCCACCCCAACCCCTCCCCTGAAGGGGCGGGGCTTAAAAGGTGATCATCCTTGGCCTCGATCCTGGCCTCGGGACCACCGGCTGGGGTCTGATCCGCGCCGAGGGGAACCGCCTCGGTCATGTCGCCCACGGCAAGCTGGTGACCGACACCAAGGCCACGCTGCCGCGCCGCCTCGCCCATCTCGATGCGATGCTCGCCGCGCTGATCGCCGATCATGCGCCCGAGGCGGCGGCGGTCGAGGAAGTGTTCGTCAATTCCAACGCGCAATCGACGCTAAAGCTGGGCCAGGCGCGCGGGGTGGTGCTGTGCGCCGCCGCGCGGGTGGGGATCGACGTCGGCGAGTATAAGCCGAGCACGGTCAAGAAGTCCGTGGTCGGCGTTGGCAATGCCGACAAGGACCAGGTCCATGCGATGGTCTCGCGGCTGCTGCCGGGGGTGAAGATCGTCGGCGCCGATGCCGCGGACGCGCTCGCGGTGGCGATCTGCCATGCGCACCATCTGGCGAGTGCGCGGTTCGGGGTGCGATAGGGGCCGCTTCCTCTTAGTGCGTCATCCCGGCGAGAGCCGGGATCCAGTCGCCGCTCGCTATCCGCAAGAACGGGAACGTAGACCCCAATGGATCCCGGCTTTCGCCGGGATGACGGGCGAGTACGGTATCTCCGCGTTCCCACAAACAAAAAGGCCGGAGCGTCGCCGCCCCGGCCTCCTTTAAGCCCATCCGCTACCGGATCAGTACACCCGCTTCTTCGGCTTGATATACTCGATCGCGTCGGTGAGCGTGTAGTCGTGGACCGGGCGATAATCGATCGCGGTGGTGCCGCCCTTGCCGCCCCAGCCGTCGAACGTCGCAATGGTGTGCTTCATCCAGCCGGCGTCATCGCGCTCGGGGAAGTCCTCGTGCATATGGGCGCCGCGGCTTTCCTTGCGGTTGATCGCGCTGCGGATCGTCACCATCGCCTGGCCGAGCAAATTGTCCAGCTCCAGCGTCTCGACGAGGTCGGTGTTCCACACCAGCGAGCGATCGCTGACCGCCACGTCCTGCAGGCCGGCATAGACCTGGTCCATGTGTGCCACGCCCTCGGCCATCAGTTCCTCGGTGCGGAACACGGCGCAGTGGCGCTGCATCGTCTTCTGCATGTCGGCGCGCAGCTGCGACGTGCGGGTGCCGCCGTTCGCGTTGCGGAAGTGATCGAGGCGGCCCAGCGCCAGCGCTTCCGAATCCTTCGGCAGCGGGTGGTGCGGGGTGTTCGGCTTGAGGATGTCGACGATCCGCTTGCCGGTCGCGCGGCCGAACACCACGAGGTCGATCAGCGAGTTGGAGCCGAGGCGGTTGGCGCCGTGGACCGACACGCAGGCCGCTTCGCCGACCGCGAACAGGCCGGGGACGACCGAGTCCGGGTTGCCGTCGTGCAAGCGCACGACTTCGCCGTGATAGTTGGTCGGGATGCCGCCCATATTGTAGTGGACGGTCGGCACCACCGGCAGCGGCTGGCGGGTGAGGTCGACGCCGGCGAAGACCTTGCCGGTCTCGGTGATGCCGGGCAGGCGCTCGGCCAGGATCTTCGGGTCGATATGGTTCAGGTGAAGGAAGATATGGTCCTTCTCCTTGCCCACGCCGCGACCCTCGCGGATCTCCATCGCCATCGAGCGCGAAACCACGTCGCGGCTGGCGAGATCCTTGGCGGACGGAGCATAGCGCTCCATGAAGCGCTCACCCTCGGAGTTGGTGAGATAGCCGCCCTCGCCGCGCGCACCTTCGGTGATCAGCACGCCCGCGCCGTAGATGCCGGTCGGGTGGAACTGCACGAACTCCATGTCCTGCAGCGGCAGGCCGGCGCGCAGCACCATCGCATTGCCGTCACCGGTGCAGGTGTGTGCCGAGGTGGCCGACTGGTAGACGCGGCCATAGCCGCCGGTCGCCAGTACCACCGCATGGCTGCGGAAGCGGTGGATCGAGCCGTCGTCCATGCACAAGGCGATCACGCCGCGGCACTCGCCGTCTTCCATGATCAGGTCGAGCGCGAAATATTCGATGAAGAAGTCCGCGTCGTACTTCAGGCTCTGCTGGTACAGCGTGTGCAGCATCGCATGGCCGGTGCGGTCCGCCGCGGCGCAGGTGCGCTGCGCGGGCGGGCCTTCGCCCATGTTCTGCATCATGCCGCCGAACGGGCGCTGGTAGATCTTGCCTTCGTCGGTGCGGCTGAACGGCATGCCGGCATGTTCGAGCTCATAGACCGCGGCCGGAGCCTCGCGGGTCAGATACTCGATCGCGTCCTGGTCACCGAGCCAGTCGGAGCCCTTGACGGTGTCGTACATGTGCCAGGTCCAGTGGTCCGGACCCATGTTGCCGAGGCTGGCGGCGATGCCGCCCTGTGCCGCCACGGTGTGGCTGCGGGTGGGGAACACCTTGGTGATGCAGGCGGTCTTGAGGCCCGACTGCGCCACTTCCATCACCGCGCGGAGGCCCGAGCCACCCGCGCCGACGACGACGGTGTCATAGATGTGATCGATGATCTTGTAGGCGGCGGGCATCAGGCGGCCACTCCGGTGGAGGTGAAGGCGATCTTCAGGATGGCGAAGATCGCGAGCACGCGGACGGTGATCGTGAAATATTCGAGCAGGACGATCAGCACGAAGCGCGTCTCGTCGTGCTGATAATCCTCGATCACGACCTGCAGGCCGTGACGGAAGTGGAAGGTGACGCTGAGCACCAGGAGGATCAGCGGCACCGCGACCAGCGGCTGGGCGATCCAGCCGGCGACGGTCGCATAGTCATAGCCCGGCAGCAGCGCGATCGAGACGATCAGCCACAGCACCAGCAGCAGGTTGGATCCGGCGGAAACCTTGTGCTTCCACCATTCGCCCGCGCCTTCATGCGCGGAGCCGAGGCCGCGGACGCGACCGAGCCGGGTTCCGTTACCCATGGGCCTTCTCCAGAAGCACGACCCAGAAGATCGCGGTGGCGAGGATGCTGAACGCGAAGGTGGTGAGTGCGCTACGCTTGTTGCTGCGCAGCTCGAAATTCGCGCCGGCATCGAGGAACAGGTGGCGCACGCCCGAGGCCATGTGCTGGAAGAAGGACAGGCTCATCCCGATCCCGACAATATAGCCGAGGATGTTGAGCTGGCCGTTCTGCAGCGTGAACACGTCCTGGAACGTCGCATAGGCATCGGGGCCATAGGCCAGCGCGACCAGCCACCAGACGAACAGCCCGGTGCCCACGGTCGCCATGCCGGAGCCGGTGGCGCGGTGGAGGATCGAGACCGCCATGTGCGGTCCCCATTTGTAGATGCCCAGGTGCGGCGATAGCGGTCGCGCCGTGTTGCGGACGTTGGCCAACGATAAATCCTTTCGGTCGACGCGGGCTTCCTTAAGCCCGCCGGACGAGGATGCAAGACGGATTGCCCTTAGGTTCAGCCGGGCAGTGGATGCAAGATGTTGCGCGCCGGCAATGGCACAGGGGCTCCTAACCGCCTCTTAACCACTGGACCGGCATAGCTTGTGGCCGATGCGGTCGAAGCCCGGCCGCCGACCGGGGACAAGATGTACGTGAGCGATTCGGCTTCCACCCAGGCGCTTGCCGCAGCAGGCACCATGACCGCGCGGATCGATGTTGCGGCGCGGCTGCATGTGTTCGACTTCGAAGGTTCGCTCCAGCAGTCGAGTCGCGAATGCTGGGAAGTGCTGGAGTCCGAGATCGAAGCGGTGTCCGCCGCCTATTGGCACCAATGGGTGCGCTGCTTCCCTGACGAGCGCGACTGGGCGCCGTCCGACACCGCCAAGATGATCGACGTCGGCGTGGTGTTCCTCCGCGCCCGTTTCCTCGAAACCACCACCAAGACCTGGATCGAATCGATCGAGCGTTCGGTGGCGGCGGCGTATGAAAAGGGCGTGCCGCCGATGGCGCTGCTCTCGATGATCAGTGCAAGCGACCGGGCTGCGCTGGAAGTGCTGATCCGCCGGATCGGCGGCGCCGATCCGCGGCTGCCCGTGCTGGTCGATACGCTGATGCGCCTGTCCGGCCTGGAAGCCGACATCACCGTCGAGATCTACAACATGTATCGCGAGCACAGCGCGCAGGTGGCGCGTGACCGGCTGGCGACCGAGTTCCACAACTCGATCGGCGCGACCGTCGAGCAGGCTTCGCGCGGCGGCGAGGAACTGCGCGGGCAGGCGGTGCACACCTCGGCCTCGGCCCGCGGCATGCTCGGCAAGGCGAGCGAAGTCGCGGCGGCGGCGGAGCAGTCGGCGGTGGCGATGCGCGAGGCTGCGATGACCGCCGCCGGGCTGATCCGCGCGATCGAGGATGCGCGCACCGAAGTGGAAGCAGCGGCGGCGATTGCCACGCGCGCTTCGGGCCAGGCGACCGACGCGGTGGGGATGAGCGAAATGCTTTCCGAGCATGCCAAGTCGATCGAATCGATCCTGGGCCTGATCCGCGACATTGCAGGGCAGACCAACCTGCTCGCCCTGAACGCGACGATCGAGGCGGCCCGCGCCGGCGATGCAGGCCGCGGCTTCGCGGTGGTGGCGCAGGAAGTGAAGAGCCTGGCCAGCCAGACCGCGCGCGCGACCGACGACATCGCGGCCAAGATCGCGGCGATCCAGTCCGCCACGCGCTCGACGGTGGAAACCAACGCCTCGATCCGCGAAACCGTCTCGGAAGTGCAGGAAAGCGCCAACCGCATCCGCACCGCGATGGAGGTGCAGGCGCAGACGGTAACCGCCATCACCGCGGCGGTCGACGAAACGGCGCTTGCGGCGGACTCCATGTCTGCGACGATCAGCGCGATTCGGGCCGATACCGAAGCAGTGGCCTCCGAGATCGATCGCGTCGGCCAGGGATTTGCAGCGCTCGATGCGCAGCTTGGAGCATTGAAGGGCAGCGCCGGCGAGTTTGTCGCCAAGGTAGCCGCCTGAGGAGAGGAATGATGTCGGCAATGCCGGAGCAGGGGCAGGGGGGCGGCTGCACGCGATCGCCGCAGGAATGGTGCGCGGAATATGACTGGGACGGTACGATGCTGGCCTCGTGTGCCGACGTCGCGGCCTTGCTCGACGATTCGTATCACCTCATCGCCCGGCGCTGCCAGGCGCAGCTGTTGAAGAGCGCGATCGGCACGCGGCTGCTGCACGAATATGGCACGGAAGCGCATGTGGAAGCAGGTGCGCATTACAGCCGGGTCAAGTTCGAACGGCCTTTCGGCACGGAATGGTCGCGCCTGGTGTGCGATTATGCCGCCGGCACGTATCTGCTGGGGATCCCGCTCTCTACGCTGATCGCGCAGTTCGCATATGCCCATGCGCAGACGATCGATGTGCTGCGCGAGAAGCTCGGCCACGATGCCGCGCGGCTCGCTCGCCTGTGCGACGCGGTGCAGCGGATTGCGCTGGCCGAGGTCGACCTGATGGCTTCGCATCTGGGCGCGCGTGAGACCGAGACGGTACACGCCGAACGCCGCGCGCGTTCCGACCAGTTCCGCGCGAGCATCGCCGAATCGATCGAGGGTGCGACGATGCTCGGCAACCGCATTCGCGTCCAGGCGCAGGGTGCGTCGAGCGCAGCGCGGGGCATGCTGGGCAAGGCAAGCGAAGTCGCGGCGGCCGCCGAGCAGTCTGCCGTGGCAATGCGCGAGGCGGCGATGACCGCCGCAGGCCTGATCCGCGCGATCGAGGATGCGCGCACCGAAGTCGAGGCAGCGGCAGGGATTGCCACGCGCGCTTCCGGCCAGGCGAGCGAGGCGGTGGGGATGAGCGAGATGCTGTCCGACCATGCCAAGTCGATCGAATCGATCCTCAGCCTGATCCGCGACATCGCCGGGCAGACCAACCTGCTGGCGCTCAACGCGACGATCGAAGCGGCGCGGGCGGGCGATGCGGGCCGCGGTTTCGCGGTGGTGGCGCAGGAAGTGAAGAGCCTTGCCAGCCAGACCGCGCGCGCGACCGACGACATCGCCGCCAAGATCGCCGCGATCCAGTCTGCCACGCGCTCGACGGTGGAGACCAACGCTTCGATCCGAGACACGGTCTCGGAGGTACAGGAGAGCGCCAACCGCATCCGCTCCGCGATGGAAGTGCAGGCGCAGACCGTCACCGCGATCACCGCCGCGGTGGATGAAACGGCACTGGCGGCGGATTCGATGTCCGCCACGATCGGCGCGATCCGTGAGGACACCAAGAGTGTGACCAGCGAAATCGACACGCTGCAGCATGACGTGACCGAGGTGGACGATCGGCTGCACCAGCTGCGCGCGGCGGCGGACACCTTCTCCACGGCGGTCGCGGCCTGACCCGGCACGGGTCGCGGCTTGATCCGCGGTCCCTGCCTGTGTCATCGCTGGCCGATGTCCCGTAGTTTTCCCTGTGCCGTGCTGCTGTTGCTCGCGGGTGTCGTGCCCGCCCATGCGCAGCAGGAGGATCGCCAGGCCTGGGAGCAGCTGAACGTCATCGTGCCGCTGACCAAGCGGGTCCGCGTGACGCTGGAGCAGATCGCGCGCACCAGCGATCGGCAGGGCGGCATCTACACCACCGAGTATGGCGGGCTGCTCGGCTGGCAGGTCGCCAGGGGGGTGGAATTCGGCATCGGCTATCGCCGCGTGGGGTTCCATAGCGAAAATCGCGCCGCCGACGAGGACCGCCTGCGCCAGCAGATCGTGTTCAACCGCGGCCGCCTTGCCGGGCGCTTCCGCATCGACGAGCGGTTCAGCACGGTCGGCAGCGGGATCGGCGTGCGGATCCGGCCGCTGCTGCGCTACAACCTGCCGCTCGGCCGGCCGCGGCTGGCGCTGTTCGCCAGCCATGAAAGCTTCCTGCTGCCCAACAGCACGCGTTGGGGGCAGCGGGCAGGCTATGAGCGGATGCGCAACATTCTCGGTGTCGCGCTGCCGCTGGGCAAGGCGCTGAACGCCGATATCGGCTATCTCAACCAGTATCGCTTCGGTCGGGCCGGCGCGCGGCCGCAGATGGACCACGCGCTGAGCGTGCAGCTGACGCTCAATCTCGGCGCGCTGGGCGTGGCGGTGCTGCACGACTGAGGCCCGCGTGCCGGGGTGACGCGCCCTCGCACCCGCGCTAGGGCAGGCCGATGAAGACCCACATTCTCCTCACCGGCAGCAGCCGGGGCATCGGCGCGGCGACGGCCACGCTGCTCGGGCAGGACGATCGCGTTGCGCTGGTCGGCCAGGGCACAAGCAGCGGCATTCCCGCCGACTTCACCGATCCCGCCGCCCCGCAGGCGCTCTGGCAGCAGGCGCTCGATGCGCTCGACGGCCGGATCGACGTGCTGATCAACAATGCCGGCATCTTCGAAGCCAACCCGCTCGACGCCGCGCATGACGACTGGGTCGATGGCTGGGAGCGCACGATGCGGGTCAACCTCACCGCCTCGGCCGAGCTCTGCCGGCTGGCGGTGCGCCACTGGCAGGTGCGCGGCACCGCCGGGCGGATCGTCAACGTCGCCAGCCGCGCCGCCTATCGCGGCGACAGCCCGGCGCACTGGCATTATGCCGCCTCCAAGGCGGGCATGGTCGGCATGACCAAGTCGATCGCGCGGGGCTATGCCGCGCAGGGCATCCTCGCCTTCGCGATCTGCCCCGGCTTCACCATGACCGGCATGGCCGAGGACTATCTGGAGAGCCGCGGCGGCGACAAGCTGCTGGCCGACATCCCGCTCGGCCGCGTCGCGATGCCCGAGGAGATCGCCGCGATCGCCAAATTCTGCGCGCTCGATGCGCCGCCCTCGATGACCGGTGCGGTGCTTGACGCCAATGGAGCCAGCTATGTCCGCTGAGATCGATAGCTGGAAGGTCAGCCTGCCCTGCACCCGCGCCGAGGCCGAGGCGATCGACGCCGGCACGATCGAGATCGACGCGGTGCTGATGACCACCGAGACGGTGGAGGACGATGTCGAGCATTGGCGGCTCGACGCCTATATGGAGCATGAGCCCGATGCCGCGATGCTCGCGGCGATCAAGGCGCTGGTGCCGAGCGCTGTGGGCGTGGAGCCCGAAGTCGAGGCGCTCACCGCCCAGGACTGGGTGACGCTGAGCCAGGAAGGGCTGGAGCCGATCCGCGAGGGGCGCTTCGTCGTCCACACCAGCGCGCACCCGGTGGAAGCCCCCGAAGGTGGCCGCGCGTTCCTGATCGATGCCGGCCGCGCGTTCGGCACCGGGCACCACGCGACGACTTCGGGCTGCCTGGCGATGCTCGACGGGCTTTCGGGCCAGCGCTTCACGAACATCATTGACGTCGGCACCGGTACCGGGCTGCTGGCGTTTGCCGGCGCGCATCTTTGGCCCGAGGCCGCGGTCATGGCGACGGACATCGATCCGGCCGCAGTGGACGTGACGCGCGAGAATGCCGTGGCGAACGGCATCGAGGGCGTGGACCTGATCGTGGCGGACGGCGCGCTTTCGGACGCGATCACCGCCAAGGCACCGTATGACCTCGTCATCGCCAATATTCTGGCGGGACCGCTGGTCTCCATGGCGCCCGAACTGGCCGCCATCGCGGCTCCGAACGCGACCATCGTGCTGGCGGGCCTGCTGGAGACGCAGCGACCGCAGGTCGTCGCGGCGTTCGAGGCGTGCGGCTGCACGCTGGAGGCGGTCGATCGCCGCGGCGACTGGACGATCCTGCGGCTCGCGGCGGGTGCGGTTCGCTACGTGCCCGTCACCCCGCCCGATCCCAAGGGCCGCGACGGCTGGGCGCTGGATATCTGACCTGATCCGTCATTCCGGCGAAAGCCGGAATCCATTGGCACGCCGTCTCCGAAGGAACTGAGGCGTAGAGGCGAATGGATCCCGGCTTCCGCCGGGATGACGGCTTGCGTGACGGTGCCGAGCCTCAGCCCCGATGCCGGCTGACATAGGTCACGATGTCCTCGGGCGTGCGGAACACCGCGTCCGGCGCCATGCCGGTCAGCAGGTCCTCGGCGGCATAGCCCCACAGCACCGATCCGGCACGCATGCCGACTTCGCGTGCGGCATCGACGTCGCGGGTCTCGTCGCCGATCGCCAGCGCGGCGTGCGGCTCGACGCCCATCTTGCGCAGCACCCGGCGGAACTTCGGCGCCTTGCCGAACAGCGAGGAACCGCAGGCATAACAATGAATCTTGGCGGCGTGGCGCGGCCCCAGGATCTTGCGCGCATTCTCTTCCGAATTGGAAGTTACCAGCGCCAGCTTCACGCCCATGTCGACCAGCCGCTCGAGCAGGTTGGGCGTGCCGGGGAACAGCTCGATCCGGTGCGCCTCCCGGCTCACCAGCTTGCGGACATGGCGGGCGATCCACGGCATCTTCCAGCGCGAGATGCCGAGGAACTCGATCACCTCGCGCGAGCTTTTGCGGCGGAGAAGCTCCACTTCGTCGGGCGCGATCTTGCGGAAGCGGAAGCGTTCGGCAAGGTCGTTGGCGACGGAAACGAACCAGTCGCCGCTGTCGGACAGCGTGCCGTCGAAATCGAAGATGACGAGGTCCAGCGGGCGGGCCGCCCTGGCGCTCGTATCAACCATGTCCGCTACCAGGTCCATGCATCCGGCACTCCGCCCCGTTGCCTAGCTCAATCTGTACCGTACTGTGCTCGATCCGGAAATCGTGCACGAGCAACTGCTGAAGATTAATCAGAAATGCGTCACCTGGATGACCATCGGGCATGACGAGGTGGGCGGTGAGCGCGGCTTCGGTGGTGCTCATCGGCCAGACATGGAGATCGTGGACGCGGGTGACGCCCGGCTGGGCGAGCAGCGTGCGCTCCACCGCTTCCAGGTCGATCCGGTCCGGCACCGCCTGTAGCGCCAGGGTCAGCGATTCGCGCAGCAAGCCCCAGGTACCGACCAGGATCACCACGACGACGAGCAGGCTGATCGCCGGGTCGATCCAGCGCAGCCCGGTCCACCAGATCAGCGCCCCGGCGAGCACCACCGCCGCCGACACCGCGGCATCGGCCGCCATGTGGAGATAGGCGCCGCGGATATTGATGTCGTGCTCGCGGCCGCGGGCGAAGAGCAGCGCGGTGCCGAGGTTCACGACGATTCCCGCGCCCGCCACCAGCATCACGGGGATGGGGGCGACGGCGGGGGGATCGGCGAAGCGCTGGATCGTCTCGAGCAGGATCGCGCCGACCGCGATGAGCAGCAGCAGCGCGTTGGCGAGGGCGGCGAGGATCGACGAGGCACCCAGGCCGTAGGTGAAGCGCGGCGTGGCGGGCCGCTTGCCGAGCTCCGCGCCGACCCAGGCGATCAGCAGCCCGAGCACGTCGGACAGATTGTGTCCGGCATCGGCGAGCAGCGCCATCGATCCGGTCCAGATGCCGGCGCCGCCTTCGATAAGCACGAAGGCGATGTTGAGGGCGGTTCCAATAGCGAAGGCGCGGCCGAAATCGGCGGGCGCGTGGCTGTGGCCATGGCCATGGCCGTGCCCGTGTGAGTGGCCATGGTGATGGCCGTGCGCGTGAGTTCCCGACATGTGGAGCGATCCTAGCGGGCGTCGCCCATGTGATGCTAGCGCATTGCGGCGAAAGTGTCCGCGCCGCTTGGTCCTGCAGCCGTGCCCCTGCGAAAGCAGGGGCGCAGGGGAGGAGGGGACATCGCGCGTGGCCCTGGGCCCCTGCGTTCGCAGGGGCACGGAGTATCCATCAGCGGCGCTTGCGCTTGCCGTCCATCGGGTTGAACGCCGGCGGGCGGATCGTCACCAGTTCGCTGCGCTCGATCACCCCGTCCTTGTTCCGGTCGAACCGTGTCCAGATCTGCGCGAACCGGTCCTGGAATTCGGCCCAGCTGACCTTGTTGTCGCCGTCGCGGTCGAGCTCGAACGGGCTGGGCAGGGTGTTGCGATCGCCCATCCAGCGCAGCGACCAGTCCGAATAGGCGATATAGCCGAGCATGCCGGCATGGCCGGTATCGGCGCTGTCGAAGCTGCGCTTCAGGCCCGCGTCGAACTCGGCGCGGGTAACGCGGGCATCGCCGTCCGCATCGAACCCCGCAATCAGCAGCGCGACCGGCTCGGCGATTACCGTCGCCTGGGGCTGCGCCGCCGGCGCACCGGGAACGATCGGCGGCTGCGCGACGCGGTCCTGCGCAGCGGCGGGCAGGGCGGCGGTGCAGGCGGCGAGCAGCAGGAACAGGCGCATCGAATTCCCTTTAGCGGGCGGGCAGCAACAGGCTGGAATCGCCGTAGCTGTAGAAGCGATAGCCGGTTTCGATCGCATGCGCATAGGCCGCCTGCATGCGATCCAGCCCCATCAGCGCGGAGACCAGCATGAACAGCGTCGAGCGCGGCAGGTGGAAATTGGTCACCAGCCCGTCGACGCCCTTGAAGCGATAGCCCGGCGTGATGAAGATCGCGGTGTCGCCTTCGAAGGGCTGGATCACCCGGTTTTCGTCCGCGGCGCTTTCCAGCAGGCGCAGGCTGGTGGTGCCGACGGCGATGACGCGGTTGCCCGCCGCGCGCACAGCGTTGAGCCGGTCGGCCACCTCCGGGGTGATGCGGCCCCATTCGGCGTGCATCTTGTGGTCGGCCGTGTCCTCGGCCTTGACGGGCAGGAAGGTGCCGGCGCCCACATGGAGGGTGAGGGTGGTGTGGCCGATTCCCGCCGCGTCCAGCGACGCCATCAGGCCCGGCGTGAAGTGCAGCGCGGCGGTGGGGGCGGCGACGGCGCCCGGCTCGGCCGCGAACATCGTCTGGTAGTCGTCGGCGTCGCGTTCGTCGGTCGGGCGCTTCGAGGCAATGTACGGCGGCAGCGGCATCCGGCCGCAGCGCTCCAGCAGCAGCTCGACCGGCTCGGTGCCCTGGAAGTCGAGCGCGAAGCTGCCGTCCTCGGCGCGGTCCGAGGCGATGGCGACCGCGTCGGGGCCGAAATCGATCGCGTCGCCCTCGCGCAGCCGCTTGGCGTTGCGGATGAACGCGCGCCAGCGGCGCGGCCCCTCGCGCTTGTGGAGTGTCGCGCCGATCCGCGCCTCGCCGCGCACGCCTTCCAGCTGCGCCGGGATCACCCTGGTGTCGTTGAATACCAGACAGTCGCCGGGGCGGAGCTGTGCTGCGAGATCGCGGACGATCGCGTCGCGCGTCTCCGCACCGTCCAGCACCAGCAGCCGGGCGGAGTCGCGCGGGGACGCGGGGCGCAGCGCGATCCGCTCGTTCGGCAGTTCGAAATCGAAAAGGTCGACGTTCACGGGATCCGCGCGATCACTTCTTCTTCGGCGCCGGCTTCTTCGCGGCTGGCACCGGCTTGGAAGCGGGCACGCTCGGGCCGACCGGGATCAGCGTCGGGCCGGTTGCGGCCGGCGCGGCCGGAGCGAGCGGCTGATAGGCCGGGGGATTGTCCGATTCGATATAGGCGTGGATGATCACGGTGGGGTGCTGCGGCGGCTCGCCGCGCTGGATCTTGTCGACCCATTCCATGCCCGAGGTGACGCGCCCGAACACGGTGTAATCATGGTCGAAGGCCAGCTTGGGCTGCATCATGATGAAGAACTGGCTGTTCGCGCTGTTCTCCGCCTCGGTCTTCTGCTCAGGCGTCGCGTTGTCTGCAGCGCCGCGACGGGCGGCCGAGACGGTGCCACGGACGTGCGGCAGCGAGCTGAACTCGGCGGGCACGTTGGGCATGTCCGAATCGCCGGTGCCGTCGCCCTTGGGATCGCCGCCCTGGGCGATGTTGTAGGGATCGTCGACCACGCGGTGGAAGGTCAGGCCGTCATAGAAATGCTTGCGAGTGAGCGTCTTGATCCGCTCGACCATCTTCGGCGCGACGTCCGGACGCAGCCGGATCAGCACGCGGCCGCCGGTCGAAAGGTCCAGCACCCAGCTATTCTCCGGGTCGGCGGGAACCAGCACGGCGGGGCGGGTGTTGGCATCGGACGCGACGCCCTTGAACGGTTCGATGACGGGCTTCGGCTTGCCCCCGCCACCCTGGGCCAGCGCCGGCATGGCAAACAGCGTGGCGGCCATGGCGGCCATCGTGGCTAGGAAACGCATCGAACTTCCCACTCGGTTTCTGGTGAATGCGCGGCTCTAGCCCAATCGCGGGGCGCCGCAAAGCCCGGCTTGGCGCCGCTCCGGCGTTAGTTGCTGCCCTTGCGCCCGAGCAGCTCGACACGGGCGGCGACATCTGCCTCTACCCTCTCGGGAACGAAGCGATGGATCGGGCCGCCATACATCGCGATCTCCTTCACCAGCCGGCTCGCGATCGGCTGCAGCGAGACATCGGCCATCAGGAAGACCGTCTCGATCCGGTCGTTGATCTGCTGGTTCATGCCCGCCATCTGATATTCATATTCGAAATCGGCGACGGCGCGCAGTCCGCGGACGATCACGCTGGCGCGCTCGCGCTCGGCGAAGTCCATCAGCAGCGAATCGAAGCTGACCACCTCGATCGTACCGGGCAGCCCCTCCACCTCGCGGCGGACCATCGCCATCCGTTCTTCCACCGTGAACATCGGCGACTTGGAGGGATTGGTGGTGACGCCGATCACCAGCCGGTCGACCAGCTTCGCGCCGCGCCGGATAATGTCCATATGGCCGCGGGTGATCGGATCGAAGGTGCCGGGATAGACCCCGATACGGCTGTGCATGCGGGTTCTCCCCTTGCCCTTAGCGATCGCGTTCGAGCGTGAAGCGCGCCACGTCGCGCAGCAGATCGGCCTCGGGGCCGAAGGCGTGGAGATGGGCAATCGCCTGATCGACCAGCATCCGCGCCTGTTCGCGCGCGCGATCGATGCCGAGCAGCGACAGGAAGGTCTCCTTGCCCGCCGCGCCGTCCTTGCCGAGCTTCTTGCCGACCAGCACCTCGTCGCCCTCGGCATCGAGGATGTCGTCGGCGATCTGGAACGCCAGGCCGATGTCGCGGGCATAGCCGCGCAGCCCGGTGCGCGCCTCGGGCGAGACGCGGCCGAGGATCGCGGCGCATTCGACGGCGCAGCTGATCAGCGCGCCGGTCTTCATCGCCTGCAGCCGGGTGACGGTGGCGAGATCGAAGCTGGCCTTTTCCGCCTCCAGGTCCATCATCTGGCCGCCCGCCATGCCCGAGGGGCCGGACGCGCGGGCGAGCTCGGCGATCAGCTCGACGCGGACATAGGGGTCCGGGTGGGTCGCTTCGTGACCCAGAATCTCGAAGGCGAGCGCGTGGAGGCAGTCGCCCGCCAGGATCGCGGTCGCCTCGTCGAACGCCTTGTGCACCGTCGGCTTGCCGCGGCGCATGTCGTCGTCGTCCATCGCCGGCAGATCATCATGGATCAGCGAATAGACATGGATGCATTCGAGCGCGGTCGCGACGCGCGCGGCGCAGGTCTTGTCGACGCTGAACAGCTGCGCGGTGGCGAACACCAGCAGCGGCCGCAGCCGCTTGCCGCCGCCGATCGCGGCGTGGCGCATCGCGCGGTACAGGTCGGCGCGGGGATCGTCCGGCACTTCGAGCAGCCGGTCGAACTGGTCGTCGATCTCCGCCGCGACCTGGCGCAGCGCCGATTCGAGGGGGAGCGAGGCATGGGTCACGCTCGCCACGCCTCAGCCGGCCGCGAAGGGCGTGGTGCCGGCGGCGCGGCCGTCGGCATCGGTGCGGATCGCCTCGATCCGGGCCTGCGCCGCATCCAGGCGGGCAGCGCATTGCCGGCGCAGCTGGTCGCCGCGTTCGTAGAGGTCGATCGCCTCCTGCAGGGCCGCTTCACCGCTCTCCAGCCGGCTCACGATCTTCTCCAGTTCCTTCAGCGCCTCTTCGAAGGAGAGCGCCGTGATGTCCGTTTGGGTAGCCATGCCCTCGCTATGCGGCAGGGTGGGGGGCGATGGCAACCGGGCCCAACAGCTATCTTTGTCGCCAGCGGGCAACGACGTCCCCGCCTTGCCACCGCAATGGCGCCTCGATAGCTGGCCGCTCATGGGAAAGTTCGAAAAGTTCGCTGAGAAGTGGTCGGAAGGCGCCCAGTGCACCGTTGCCGTGGGCTTCTGCCTGGTCGCATTTGGAATTGCCGTTGCGGCGCCGATGTATCTGCTCCTGGGCCAGCAAGGATTGAAATGGACTTTGTATAGTGGCGTCCTCTGGGTTCCCTTCGCCATGCGTCACGCCTTTCGCATCCTTAACGGCGCGGTGGAGTAGGTTTCGAGCACGCCTGCGTTTGGGCTGAGGTGCCCGGCGCTACTGGCCGGCGGGCTTGGGGCCGCTGCGGTAGCGATCGAACCAGGCTAGGATCGCCGCCGCCTTCGCCGCCGACTGGCTGGGCCGCGCGGTGAAGCCGCCATGGCTGGCACCGGGCACCTTCACCAGCGCCGTGGGCACGCCGCGGATCTGCAGCGCGGCGTAGTATTGCTCGGATTCGCTTACCGGCGTGCGGTAATCCTCGCTGCCGACCACCACCATCGTCGGCGTCTTGACGTTGCCGACCAGGCTGAGCGGCGAGCGGCTCCAATAGCTCATCGGATCCTCCCAGGGCTGCTTGGCGAACCAGTAGCGCGAGGTGAAGCCGGTATTGTCCATGGTCAGTGCCTCGCTGATCCAGTTGATCACCGGCTTCTGCGTGGCGGCGGCCTTGAAGCGATCGTTCTTGCCGACGATCCAGGCGGTGAGCACGCCGCCGCCCGATCCGCCCGTGACGAACAGATTGTCCGGATCGGCGACGCCCGCACCGATCGCGGCATCGACGGCGGCCATCAGGTCGCCGTAATCGTCACCGGGATATTTCTTGTCGATCAGGTCGGCGAAGTCCTCGCCGTACGACGTGCTGCCGCGCGGATTGGCATAGAGTACGGCGTATCCATGCGCGGCGTAGAGCTGGTAGTCGGTCGAGAAGCCGGGGCCATAGGCGGTGTGCGGGCCGCCATGGATCTCCAGGATCGTCGGCACGCGGGTGCCGGGCTTCACGCCGGGCGGGGTGACCAGCCACGCGTCGATCTTGCGACCATCGGGGGCGGTTACCGCGAGCGGCGTCACCGGCGCGAGCGTCTTGGATGCCAGCAGATTCTCGTTGAGCCGGGTGAGGCGGCGGCCGTTCACGTAGACGTCTGCGGGATGCAGCGCATCGCCCCCGGTATAGGCAATGGTGCCGCTGGCCGAGACGCTGAAGTCGCCGCCGGTATAGGGCCGGTCGAGCCCGCCGCCGGTGAGACCGGTCGCGACCGTGCTGACCTTGCCGTCCAGGCCGATGCGGGCAACCAGCTTGCGGCCTTGATCGTCGTACGAAACGAACAGGCTGCGGCCGTCCTTGGCCCAGACCGCGCTCTCGATGCTCTTGTCGAGCGCGGTAGTGAGCGCACGGCTGCCGGTGCCGTCGCGGTTCATCACGTAGAGCTGGGTGTTCTGGAAGCTCCGATGGGTGTCGTCGAAGCCGAGATAGGCGATGCGGGTGCCGTCGGGCGACAGCACCGGCGCCGCGTCCGGGCCGTAGCGCTTGGTCAGCGGGGTCAGCGTGCCCGATGTCACGTCCACCGCATAGATTTCGCTGTCATTCGGCTCGCGCTCCCAGTCCTTGCGGCGGTTGCTGCCGAAGAACAGCGTGCGGCCGTCGTTCGACCAGGCGAGCGGACCGGCATCGTCGAACTTGCCGAACGTGACCTGGCGCGGCGCGCCGCCGTCTGCCGACACGACGAAGATATGGTCGGAGCCGGGCTTGAGATAGCCGCCGCCGTCGGCACGGTAGGTGACGCGGTCGATCACCTCGAGCGGCTCGGCCCATTTCGCGCCCTCCGGCTTGGGCGGCTGGCTGCCGAGCGACATGCCTTCCCCGGGCACGGTCATCGTGTAGGCGATCTGCGTGCCGTCGGGCGACCAGGCGATGCCCTGCGGGCTGTCGGCCAGGCCGGTGATCCGCGCGGTGGCGCCGGTGGCGATCCAGCGGACGAACAGCTGCGGCGCGCCACCCTCGGCGCTGGAGACATAGGCGAGGCGGGTGCCGTCGGGCGACCAGCGCGGCTGGCTGTGCGATCCGGTGCCGGCGACCAGCGGGGTCTGCGCGCCGGTCTTGACATCGACCAGCCAGATGCTCGCCCGGCCGCGATCGGCCATGATGTCGGCCGACTGGCGGACATAGGCAACCTTGCTGCCGTCCGGGCTGATCTGCGGATCGCTCGCCTGTTCGAGCGAAAACAGGTCGCTGCCGGTGAACAGGCGGGTGGGGCCCTCCTGGGCCAGGGCGGCGGCGGGGATCGCGGCGCTTAGGAGGAGGGCGAGGGGAACGAGGCGCATGACGGTCTCCGGCAGGGCAGATGCGGCATCGTGTTCGGGCGCCGTGCGCTTGGCAAGCCGTTCCGCGCGCGATGGACATCGGTATGATTGCGGGCAGTGGCACCGTGCGCCTAGGTCCGCGTTGGAGTGCGCGAAGGAGACTTGCAGATGTTCGAAATCATCAACCCGGCGACCGGCGAGACCGTCGACCGCATCGCCGAGCTGGACGATGCCGGGATCGAGGCGGCGCTGGCCCGCGCGGCCGCCGGGTACCAGGAGTGGCGGCAGACCTCGGTCGAGACACGCACCGCGCTGCTCTCGGCGATCGCCGACGCCTGGGAAGCCAACAAGCAGCACCTCGCCGAGCTGGCGGTGCGCGAGATGGGCAAGACGATCACCGCGGGCCTGGCCGAGGTGGAGAAGTGCATCTCCGGCTTCCGGCATTATGCCGAGCATGGCCCGGCCTATCTTGAGCCCAAGACGGTGAAGACGCCGACCGGCCATGCCGTCGCGCGCTGGCTGCCGCTGGGGCCGGTGCTGGCGGTGATGCCGTGGAACTTCCCGTACTGGCAGGCGGTGCGCTTCCTCGCGCCGACGATCCTCGCGGGCAATGTCGCGCTGCTCAAGCATGCCTCATCGGTGCAGGGCTGCGCGGCGGCGATGGAAGACATGGCGCGTCAGGCCGGGGCGCCCGAGGGGCTGTTCCAGAACCTCGCGATCAAGTCCGGCAAGGTCGATGCGATCATCGCCGACAAGCGGGTGGTGGCGGTGACGCTCACCGGCAGCGAAGGCGCCGGCGCCAAGGTGGCGGAAGCCGCGGGGCGCGCGCTCAAGAAGGTGGTGCTCGAGCTGGGCGGATCCGATCCGTTCATCGTCATGCCCTCGGCCGATCTCGATGCGGCGGTGAAGACCGCGGTGACCGCGCGCGTGCAGAATGCCGGGCAGAGCTGCATCTGCTCCAAGCGGATGATCGTCCATGCCGAGGTGTACGACGCCTTCCTCGCCAAGTTCGTCGCGGGCATGCAAGCGGTGAAGATCGGCGATCCGATGGACAAGGCGACGGTGATGGGGCCGCTCTCCAGCGTCCAGCAGCGCGACACCGTGCTGGAGCAGGTTGAGAAGGCGCAGGCTGCCGGCGCGAAGCTGCTGACCGGCGGCACCAAGATCGACCGGGAGGGCGCCTGGATGACGCCGGGCGTGCTGGTGGACCTCGATCGGACAAGCGATGTCGCCAAGGAGGAGATCTTCGGGCCGGTCGCGGCGGTGTACAAGGTCGCGGATATCGACGAAGCGATCGCGCTGGCGAACGACGTGCCCTATGGCCTCGGCTCGTCGGTATGGACGCAGGACGATGCCGAGATCGAGCGGTTCGCCCGCGATATCGAGGCGGGGATGACCGCGGTGAACGCGCTGCTCGCCTCGGTGCCGGAAGCGCCGTTCGGCGGGGTGAAGCTGTCCGGCCATGGCCGCGAGCTCGGGCCCTGGGGGCTGCACGAGTTCATGAACCTGAAGGCGGTGATGTTCGCCGAGGGCAAGCCGGGGGATTGAGCTTCCCGCAATCTAAGCCCCTCCTCCTGGGAGGAGGGGTTGGGGTGGAGGGATGCCAGAACATTCGTTGGTCTCGGTGAGACACTGCCCCACCCCAACCCCTCCCCTGAAGGGGAGGGGCTTAAGAGACGATCACCGCCCCGCCTTCACCTCGGCCAGCAGGTCCTTGCGGCTGAGCTTGCCGATCATCGTCTTGGGCAGGCTGTCGCGGATCACCACTTCGGCGACCCGCTCGTGCTTGCCGAGCTGGGCGTTGAGCCAGCCGCACATCTCCTTGGCGTCTGCCGTCATGCCCTCGTTGAGCGCGACATAGGCGTGGGGCAGCTCGCCGTGATACGGGTCCGGCAGGCCCAGCACGAGCGTCTCCTTCACCGCCGGATGGGTGTAGAGCACCGCTTCGATCTGGCTGGGGAACACCTTGAAGCCGCCGACCGCGATCATGTCCTTCAGCCGATCGACGATGTGGATATAGCCGTCCTCGTCGATGATGCCGACATCGCCGGTACGCAGCCAGTGATCGTCGACGAAGGTGCCGACATCGGCCTCGGGGCGGTTCCAATAGCCCTGCATGATCTGCGGACCCTGCACGACGATCTCGCCCGGCTCGCCCTCGGGCGCGGGTTTGCGGGGATCTTCCTTGTCGACCAGCCGCACGCGGGTGCCGGCGATCGGCTGGCCGATCGTCCCGCTCTTGTTGAGGCCGACATAGGGGTTGGCCGAGACCACGCCCGAACTTTCCGACAGGCCATAGCCCTCGATGATGTGCGCGCCCGTCGTTGCTTCCCAGTTGAGCTTGAGCTGCTCGGGCAAGGGCGCGCCGCCCGAAATGCAGAAGCGCAGCGAGGAGAAGTCGCTCGGCTTCATCCCCGGCGCGTCGAGCAGCGCCTGGTACATGGTCGGTACGCCGGGCAGCGAGCGGGGCTTGGTGCGGCGCAGTTCGGTGAGCACCTGCTGCGCGTTGAAGCGCGGCAGCATCACGATCTTGCCGCCGGTGATCACCGTCCGGTTCAGCACGCAGGTATTGGCGAAGACGTGGAAGAACGGCAGCACGCCGAGCACCGAATCCTCGGCCTGGCCGAGTTCGGGATCGAGCTCCGACACCTGCCGGGCATTGGCCGAGAGATTCTGGTGGGTGAGCACCGCGCCCTTGGGCGTGCCGGTGGTGCCGCCGGTATATTGGATCAGCGCAACGTCGCGCTCGGGATCGATGTTCGGATGGACGCAATCGCCCTTGTTGGCGATCAGCTTCGAGAAGGCGAGAATGCGCGGATCATGCGGGCGGGCGGTGACCTCGCTGCCGCGGAACAGCTGGTAGAACAGCGACTTGGCGGTGGGCAGCGCGCCGGCGACCGAGCCTACCACCAGCCGCTCCAGCCCGCTTTTCTCCAGCACCTTCAGCGCGTTGGGGAGCAGCGCCGTGGCGGACAGGGTGAAGAGCAGTCTGGTGCCCGAGTCGGCAACCTGCGCGGCCAGTTCCTCCACCGAGTAGAGCGGCGAGAAGTTCACCACTGTCGCACCCAGCTTGAGGATGCCATAATAGGCGGCGACGTAATGCGGCACGTTGGGCAGGAACAGGCCGATCCGGTCGCCCGGGCCATAGCCCAGCGCGCGCAACCCGCAGGCGACGCGATTGGCGCCGTCCAGCGTCTCGCCATAGCTGTAGATGCGACCCATGAAATCGAGCAGCGGGGCGTGCGGATGGGCCGCGGCGCTCTCCTCGAACAGGTCTACCATGGACCGCGGCGCGTAGCTGCGATCCCACTCTCCTGGATGCCGATAGGCGGTCTTCCAGACCATTTCGGGCTTTGTCATTGACATCAGTGTAAGCAACCCGATTTTGCCATGCAAGCGCGGTTTTCACCGGGCGTGCAGAGTTGTCGCGCATCCTGCGCGGCCTGTCTCTACGGCACTATCCGAGGTTGGTTCCGCGCTTCAGCGCGCGAGCTGCCGGCTCCAGGTGACGAGCACCGAAACGGCGAGGACGCCCAGGTCGATCGCCGCGTGTACCTGCTGCGGAGCGGTGTCGCCCGTGCGGTGGGTGAGGATCGTGAGATCGGCGTGGGGACGCGGCGGCCGCACGACGGCGACCAGAAGCGCAATCGCTCCGGCGATCATCAACAGGCGCTTGTGACGCAACATGGTTCCCCTCTTCCCTCGATGCCCGTCTACATCCGGCGACGCTGCCCGGCAAGCTCAAGCCGCGTCGAGTCGGAGCGCGCGGGCCCGATCGCGGCCGGCCGCCTTCGCCTGGAACAGTGCGCAGTCGGCGCAGCGATACAGCGCCTTCCACGCCAGATCGTCCGCCAGCGCACCGGTGCAGGTGCCGATGCTCGCGGTGATGGTCAGATCGAAGGGCATGCGCGCCTTGCGCAGCGCAGCCAGCAGCGCATCTGCCTCGATTCGCTGGGCAACGGGCGTGACCAGCGCGAACTCCTCGCCGCCCATGCGCGCGATCAGCACCGGCTCGGGCGCGGCGTTCCGCAGGGCGGCGGCGAACAGGCGCAAGACCTCGTCGCCGCCGTCATGGCCCAGCGTCTCGTTGACGCGCTTGAAATGATCGATGTCGATCAGCAGCAGTTGCTGCGGCTCGGTGCGGCCGATCGCGCGCTGCAGAAAGGCGCGGCGGTTGAGCAGGCCGGTGAGCGGATCGATATCGGCGAGATTGCGCGCGACCACCTCGCGGGTGAGCGCTGCATCGCGCTCGTCGCGCAGGAACTTGATCCGATAAGCCACGGCCAGTGACGAGACGAGCGCTTCCATCCCCATCGAAAGGATCGTGGAGTTGTCGATCCAGAAGTTCCAGGCGACGAAGTTGAGCGCGGCGCTGATCCGCACCGCCGCGAGCAGGATCGGCGCGCTCCAGGCGATGGCGAACAGCCAGAGGAAGTTGGACCGTCGCCGCCAGGCGCCCCAGAGGGTGGGAAGGACGATGGCGAGCAGCCCGGCAAAGGCGAGCGTGTAGAGGAAGTCGGCGATGCGCAGATGCACCGCGCCCAGCAACGCGGCGGCCATCGCTGCAAACGGCACCGCCATGGCGGCGATCTGGCTGGCGCGGTCCAGCCAGCGCGGCATCGGCTGGTCTTCGAAAAAGCTGCGCGTGAACAGCGCCGCCGCGCCGCCCGCCAGTCCGATGAACACATAGTTGAAACGGATGCGATCGTTGTTGGCGAGCATCGGGGCGATCCAGGCGAAGGCACCGGACGAGCTCAGGGTGTAGCCGAGCAACGCGGCGAGCAGCATGCAGTAGTGCAGCTGGAAGCGGTGACGCATCGCGCACCAGAGCGCGAAATTATAGACGATCAGCGCCACCGCCATGCCGGCGAAGAAGGTGTAGAGCGCAGCGAGCACGAGATTGGCGTGTTCGCCTTCCCGTTCGGTCGCGATGCGGACTCCCATTGCGATGCCGCGCAAGTTGGCGGCCCCCTGCACATGGAACAGCACGCGGACCAGCGCGGGATCGCGGACCGGCACCGACAGCTGGGCGATGGCGCCGAGCTGGATCAGCGGGCTGATGCCGCGGCTGTCGCTCTGCCAACTGCGTACGGTACCGTCGGCGTAGAGAAAATGGACCGCGAGGCCCTGCTGCCAGAGGCTGGCGAAGCGAAGCGCAAGCGGGTCGGCAAAGGTCGATCGACGGTCAACCGGCATGGTGATCGCCCAGAAATCGCCGGAACCGAAGCGGTGCTGCGGAGTCGTACAGTCGAATCGTTCCGGGTGCCGGATCAGCTCATCCATCCGTTGCCCTCTGTCCACCAGCAGGCACGTGCCAAGTGGTTGACCGGCAACACCCGCTTGGGCATGTGCCGGCAGCACGATGCACGCGAGCAGCGCGGCGAACGCGATGCAGAGCAGCCGGCGGGAAAGGGCGCTAACCATGATGGCGTCGCTACGCCTGTCGGACAAAGAAGACGTAAATGAGGCCGATGCCGGGCACTGCTGACACCGCCGGAATGCCTCGGAAGGACGGCGCGGAACTTGGTTCGGGCGCGGAACGGTCTTCGCTGGCCGCCAGGCTCGATGTGGTCGACGTGCTGCGTGGTTTCGCACTGATGGCGCTGTTCCTGGTGCATGTCATCGAAAGTTACGAGCTGTTCTGGGCGGGTGAAAAACCGGGCCTGATCACCGACGTCGTCTTCGCGCTGTTCATGGGGAAGAGCTTCTCGTTGCTGGCGCTATGTTTCGGCTTCAGCTTCTTCATCCTGATGGATCGGGCCGCGCAGCGGGGGCAGGATTTCACCGCCCGGTTTGCGTGGCGCTTGCTCATTTTGGAAGGGATCGGCTTTCTGCATGCGCTGATCTACCGCGGCGACATCATGCAGACGCTGGCGGCGATCGGCTTCGTGCTGCTGCTGTTCAACCGGATTCGGAGCAACGCCGTGCTGCTGGGCGGCGCGGCCCTTTGCCTGGCGGGACCGAGCCTGATCGTGCAGCTCGTCGCTGGCGCGATGGGCGCGGGCTGGGCCAATGCCCCGGCGCAGTCCTCGGTCGATCCGGGCATGCCGATCTATCTCGGCGGCGACCTGTGGCAGGTGCTGCGGATCAATATATGGGCCGGCCAGCAATCCAAATACTGGTTTTTCCTCGAATATGGCCGGATGGTGCAGATCCTCGGGCTGTATCTGCTCGGGCTGGTGCTGGGCCGCACCAATTTCTTCGGCGATCTCGCGAAGAGCCGCGCGTGGCGGCCTTCGGCATTGGTCGTCGCCGGGCTGCTGGCGGTCCTGCTCTTCCTCGGTCGCGAGCCCGCACGCGAGGCCTTTGCCGGGCTGAAACTGGGGCTCGGAGCAAACCGCGCCTTCTGGGCGCTGATCAACATGTGGCTGGACCTGGCCGGCACCGCCTTCTGGGCGCTGCTGGTGATCGCGCTTTACGACGGACCGGCGCGTCGGCTGGTCCAGCCGCTCGCCGCGCCGGGGCGGCTGACGCTCACCTATTATATTCTGCAATCCGCCGTCTTCGTGCCGATCTTCTACCAGTATGGCCTGGGCAAATATGACGACTGGGATGCCGCGACCCGGCTATGGATCGGACTGGGTGCAATCGCGGTGCAGATCGTCGCTGCGCACTGGTGGCTGGCGCGCTTCCAGTACGGCCCGATCGAGTGGATATGGCGGGCGCTGACCTATCTCCGGCGCGACGTGCCCTTTCGCCGCAGGGATCGGGCTCCGGCGCGCTGAGACGCCGGAGCCTTCCGGTCAGATGTCCTGCACCAGCCGGCCGTACAGTTCCGGCCGGCGATCGCGGAAGAAGCCGAAGGCCGCGCGGTGGCGCTTCACCCGATCGATGTCGAGCGTCGCGGTGATCACGCCTTCTTCCGTGCGGTCCAGCTCGGCGAGGATGTCGCCGCGCTCGTCGGTGATGAAGCTGGTGCCGTAGAAGGTCTGGCCATGTTCGGTGCCGACGCGGTTGGCGGCGATCACCGGCACCACGTTCGATACCGCATGGCCCACCATCGCCCGGCGCCAGAGCCGGGCGGTATCCAGGCTGTCGTCATGCGGCTCGCTGCCGATTGCGGTAGGGTAGAAGAGCAGCTCGGCGCCCATCAGCATCATCGCGCGCGCGGTCTCGGGGTACCATTGATCCCAGCACACGCCCACGCCCAGCTTGGCGCCGGGGCCGTCCCACACCTTGAAGCCGGTGTTGCCGGGGCGGAAGTAGAACTTCTCCTCATAGCCCGGGCCATCGGGGATGTGGCTCTTGCGGTAGACGCCCGAGACCTTGCCGTCCGGGCCGATCATCGCGAGGCTGTTGTAATGGTGCGGGCCATCGGCTTCGAAGAAGCTGGTGGGAATGTGGATGGCCAGCTCGGCGGCGAGCGCCTGCATCGCCAGCACCGCCTTGTGCTCGGTCACCGGCTTGGCGTTCGCGAACAGGCCCTCGTCCTCGACGCGGCAGAAATATTCGCCTTCGAACAGCTCGGGCGGCAGCACGACCTGCGCGCCGCGTCCGGCCGCTTCGCGGACCAGTTCCGTCACGCGGGCGATGTTCGCATCGATATCGTTCGAGAAGGCGAGCTGGAGCGCGCCGACAGTGATCTGGGTCATGCGGCGCCATATAGTCGATGCGGTCGCCAAATCCAGCGCCGCACAAAGGCCCTGCGCGCGACGCGCTCCCGCGAGGATCCGCATAAATGCGAAGCCTTCCAGGCATGGAAGCCGCAGGGGCGCTATAAGGCCGAGGGGGCAGGACGCAACCGGGGCATGGCAGCACCGCATGCCCTCAGGCGCCCGGCTCCGTCGATCGGCCTCCTGCATGAGACGCATTCATGACGATTAAGCAGAAACTCCTCGGTTGCCTTGCACTGTTCGGTGTCGCCACGCTGTTGCTGGTCGGCGTGGGCTATTGGTCCGCCCGCTCCAGCGAGCGGGCGCTGTCGACGCTGCTCGCCGATCGCGTAATGCCGCTGCGCCAGCTGAAAGTGGTCGCGGACCGCTATGCGGTGCAGATCGTCGATACGGCGCACAAGGCGCGCAACGGCAATATCGGTTTCCCCGACGCGACCAGGAATGTCGCGGAGGGTAGCGCGGAGCTGCACAAGGCCTGGGCAGCCTATCGCCAGACCGAGATCGCCGGCGAGGAAAGCAAGCTCGCGGCCGAGGCGGAATCGCGCATGAAGGTCGCCGACGACAAGGTCGATCGGTTGAGCGGGATCCTGCGCGCCGGCGATGCCGCAGCGCTGGACGGGTTTGTCCGCAACGAGCTCTACCCCGCCATCGATCCGGTGTCGGAATCGATCAACCAGCTGGTCGACCTGCAGATCAAGATTTCAGAATCGGTCGCCACCGAGGCGCAGGCGGCCGCCGGCCTTGCGCGCCTGTGGATGGCGGCGCTGGGGCTCCTGGCGGGCGCGGTACTGGTCGTCTCGTTCCTCACCATCACCCACAAGGTGATCGCGCCCATTCGGCGGCTCGCGCAGATCATTGTTGAACTCGGCCGCTCGTCCGGCGAGGCGACGCTGCCGCATCTGGAGCAGCAGGACGAGATCGGCGACATCACCCGTTCGGTCGACAGCTTCCTGAACGCCGCGATCGCCAAGGAGCGCGACCGCGCCGCCGCTGCCGCCGCCGAGCAGACCACCGTCACCAGTGCGCTCCGCGACAGTCTGGCAGCGCTCAAGGCGGGGGATCTCACCCGCCCGGTCACTGCCCATTTCCCGCCGGCCTATGCCGAGCTGAAGAGCAACTTCAACGAGGCGCTGGACAATCTGCGCACGCTGATCGGCACCGTGATCCAGAGTGCAAAGGGCATCAGCAGCGGCTCGGTCGAGATCGCGCGCGCCTCCGAAGATCTTGCCCGCCGCACCGAAAGCACGGCGGCCTCGCTTGCTGAAACCTCGTCGTCGGTCGGTGAGATCGATGGCCGGCTGAAGGCGACCGCTGCCGCCGCGGGCAACACGGTCGAGCGGGCCAATGGCGCGATCCGGACGGTCGAGGGCGGCCGCGCCATCACCGACGAGGCGGTGCAGGCGATGGGCCGGGTGGCAGACAGTGCCAAAGGCATCGACAGCGTTATCGAAGGGCTCGACAAGATTGCCTTCCAGACGCGCGTGCTGGCGATGAACGCCGCGGTGGAGGCGGGGCGTGCCGGCGAGGCCGGCCGTGGCTTCGCCGTGGTCGCGGACTTGGTGTCCGCGCTGGCGATGCGCGCCGAGGAAGAAGCCAAGCGCGCCCGCGACCAGCTGACCGTCACCCAATCCGAAATCGGCACCGCCGTGGAGGCGGTGCAGAAGGTCGATGGTGCGCTTTCGAACATCTCGGAGGACGTTGCGCAGGTCCACCAGTTGCTCGGCGGCATGGCCACCGACAACAATGCCCAGGCCGCCGCGATCGTGCAGGTGACGACGGCGGTCCACACCATGGACAGCGCGACCCAGCAGAACGCGGCGATGGTCGAGGAAACTTCGGCGGCGGCGCGTAACCTGTCGAACGAGACGCGGCTGCTCAGCGACCAGGCGTCCAGGTTCCGCGTGTCGGGCGGCGGCGAGTCGCTCCAGGGCAGGTTCGCGACGCCGCCCGCCGAGGCGCGGCCGTTGCCCGCCGCCGCGGTCCGCGCGATGACGCGCGAGGCGGAGGAGTGGTCGAGCTTCTGATAGACCGCGAGCGGCTCAGAGCGTGATGCCGAAGCGGGCGAGTGCAGCCGCGGTCAGCAAGTACAGCAGGATCGTCAGCACGATGCCGGCTAGCAGGGCGGGCGCGAAGCCCGTCCCCCCGCGCAGCAGCGCCGGCACCAGCAGGAACATCGGCAGCGAGGGCAGGACGTACCAGAAGGTTGCCTGGAGATGGTCTGCCACCCGCACCGTGTCGTGGGTGTCGCGCCACAGCCACACGACCCCGAGCAGCGAGATCAGCGGCAGCGACGCGACCAGCGCGCCGAACGCGGGACTGCGCCGGGCGATCATCGCCACGGCGGCGATGATCAACCCGGAGAGCAGCGCGCGGACGGCGAAGGCGGTCATCCGATCGTCGGGATCTGCTGCGAAATGCAGTGGAAGCTGCCACCGCCGGTGAGGATGTGATCCGCCCGCTGGCCGATGATCGTTCGGCCCGGGAACAGGTCCTTCAGCGTCTCGATCGCCGCGTCGTCATTGGGCTGGCCGTAGAGCGGCACCACCACCGCGGCGTTGCCGATGTAGAAGTTCATGTAGCTGGCCGGGATCGCTTCATCATCCTCGTCCATCACCGCGCCGGGGGACGGCATGCGGACGATATCGACGCCGAACGCCTCGGCCCGCGCGACCGCATCGGCATAGATCGCCGCATTGGGATCGTCTTCGGTCGGGGTCGGGATCAGCAGCCGGTTGGGGCCGACGAAGCGGGCGAGATTGTCGACATGGCCGTCGGTATGGTCGTTGGCGAGCCCTTCGCCCAGCCACAGCACGCGGCTGTAGCCGAGGTCTGCCGCCAGCTTGGCCTCGATCGCGGCCCGATCGAGTTCCGGGTTGCGGTTGGGGTTGAGCAGGCACTGCTCGGTCGTGACGCAAAGCCCGGTGCCGTCGCCGTCGATCGCGCCGCCTTCGAGCACCCAGCCATGTGCACGGGTCGGAAGCTTGCGGTGGGCGGCGAGACGGGCGCCGATCGTGTCGTCGCCTTCCAGGTCGTACTTGCCGCCCCAGCCGTTGAAGCCGAAATCCTGCGCGACACCGTCGCCGGTGACGATGCCGGCGGTGTCGCGCAGCCAGATGTCGCCGAACCGCTCGGTCACGACCTCGGCGGCGTCGCCGGCCATCGCCCTGGCGGCTTCGGCGGCGGCTTCATCGGCGGCGACGAGGATCACGCGCTCGCCGCGACCTTCGGCATGGACGGCGCGGGCGAAGGCTATCACTTCCTCGCGGGCGGGCTCGAGGTCTTCGACCCAGAGGTCGCCATGGCTGGGGAAGCCGATCCAGACCGCGTCGTGCGGCGCCCATTCGGGGGGAGGGGTACGAGTCATGCCGCGGGCTTTAGACCTGTCTGGTGACAGGGAAAAGGCCGAGCATCTTTCCATCCCTACGGCCGTCATCCCGGCGAAAGCCGGGATCCATTCGCCGCTCGGTATCAGCAGGAGCCGCGACGGGGACCCCAATGGATCCCGGCTTTCGCCGGGATGACGGAAATGGGGTAAGGGCGGGTCGCCTTACTGCCCCGCCCGCGCCTTGTCGCGAATGCTGCGAAATTCGGCGTCCTTGAACCAGTTGGGCCAGTTGCTGCCCTCGGCCAGTTCGCGCCCGAGACCATAATAGATCCGCAGGTCCGACAGCGCGCCGTCCCAGTTCCACTTGGGATCATATTCGTCCTGCGGCTTGTGGTAGCGCTGGTCGGTATAGTCTTCCGCCGCCTTGGCGCCTGCCGCCTTGCCGCCCACCACCAGATCGTCGCCGCTCTCGCCATAGAGCATCGGCACGCCGAGCTTGGCGAAGCTGAAATGGTCGGAGCGATAGTAGCTGCCCTTTTCCGGCGTCGACTCGATGCCGATCACGCGGCCCTCGGCGGCGACCAGCGGCTTCACCAGCGTCTCCAGCTCGGACTTGCCCGCGCCGACCAGCACGAAATCCTTCGCCTTGCCGTGGATGTTGAGCCCGTCCATGTTCACGCCGCCCACGGTCTTCGCCAGCGGATAGACCGGGTGCTCCGCATAATATTGAGAGCCGATCAGCCCCTGTTCCTCGGCGGTCACCGCCAGGAACACCATGCTGCGCTTGGCCGGGCCTGCCTTGGCATTGGCTTCGGCGAGTGCGACAAGCCCGGCGGTGCCGGTGGCGTTGTCGACTGCGCCGTTGCAGATGTCGTCGCCGTTCACCGGCTTGCAGCGGCCGAGATGGTCCCAGTGTGCCGAGAACAGCACGACCTCGTTGGGTCGCGCCGTGCCGGGCAGGATGCCGACGACGTTCTTCGATGCCTGGCGCTTGATGCCGACGCCGAAGCTCGCCGAGGCCTTCACCCCCAGCGGCACGGCCTTGAAGCCCTTGCGCTTTGCCGCCTCGACCAGCGCGGCATAGTCCTTGCCGGCGCTGGCGAAGAGCGCGCGTGCGGCATCCTGCTGGATCCAGCCGATCAGCTGCGACTGGTCGGCGTGGTCGCCGGGCGTGTCCTGCTCCAGCTTGGGGCCGCCCCAGCTGCTCTCCACCACGCCCCAGCCATAGGCCGCCGGCTCGGTATCGTGGATGATGATCGCGCCGGCCGCACCCTGGCGGGCGGCTTCCTCATATTTGTAGGTCCAGCGGCCATAATAGGTCATCGCCCGCCCGCCGAACGGGCCGTCGAGGCTCATCGTCTGCCAGTCGGGATCGTTGATCAGGATGACGACCGTCTTTCCCTTCACGTCGAGGCCGGCATAGTCGTTCCAGCCGCGCTCGGGCGCGTTGATGCCGTAGCCGACGAACACGACCTCGCTGTCCCTGAGGTCGATCTTCGGGGTGACGCGGTAGGTGGAGAACACCGCCTCGCTGCCATAGGCGAGCGATACCGGCGTCTTGCCGCCGGTGAAGGCAAGCTTGCTGGGCGCCTGTACGCTGAGTTCGACCAGCGGCACGTCCTGCACCCACTGGCCCTTGTTGCCGGGCTTGAGGCCGGCCTTCTGGAAACGCTCGATCAGATAGGCGATCGTCTTGTCCTCGCCCGCGCTGGTCGGCTTGCGCCCCTCGAACGCGTCGGACGACAATGTCTCGGTAACGGTCTTCAGCGTGTCGAGCGAGAGAGCGGGGGCGTTGGTCTGCGCCTGGGCGGCGGCAGTGGTCGAGAGCAAGGCAAGGGCAAGCAACGAGAAGCGCATGGAATTCCTCCTGGTGCGCCCGTTCTGCGGATTCGCGGCGAACCGCACAACGAAAAAGGGCGGCCCCGAAGGACCGCCCCGTTTCTCGTTCCGCAAGGAAGCCGAATTAGCGCGAGTAGAACTCGACGACCAGGTTCGGTTCCATCTTCACCGGGTACGGCACTTCGTCGAGCGTCGGCACGCGGGTGAAGGTGACCTTCGCCGCGCCGTCCGGAGCGACATAGTCGGGGATGTCGCGCTCGGCGAGGCTCTGCGCTTCCATGACCAGCGCCATTTCCTGTGCCTTGCCGCTCAGGCTGATTTCCTGGCCCGGCTTGATGCGACGCGAACCGATGTTGCACTTCTCGCCGTCGACGCGGACGTGGCCGTGGTTGACCAGCTGGCGGGCCGCGAAGATCGTCGGCGCGAACTTGGCGCGGTAGACGATCATGTCGAGGCGCTGCTCGAGCAGGCCGATCAGGTTCTGACCGGTGTCGCCCTTCATCTTCGAAGCGTCCTCGTACGAGCGCTTGAACTGCTTCTCGGTGATGTCGCCGTAATAGCCCTTGAGCTTCTGCTTGGCGCGCAGCTGGATGCCGAAGTCCGACATCTTGCCCTTGCGGCGCTGGCCGTGCTGACCCGGGCCGTATTCGCGCTTATTCACCGGGGACTTCGGACGACCCCAGATGTTTTCGCCCATGCGGCGATCGAGCTTATGCTTGGCGCTGGAGCGCTTCGACATATAAAATCCTTTACCAATTGCTGTGACGTTGACCCGGGCGGCGAACCGTCCTGATCGCGATCCCGGTTTCGCCTGTGCTTCTCTTGTGAGAAAAGCGCAGGGCTGCCGCTTCACCGGGGTGCGGAGCCAATTGCGAAGGGGCGCGCCTAGCGGGGAGGGGCGGGGGAGTCAAGCCCGTCCCACTCCGCACCAACCTGCGGATCGGCTTCCCCGCCGGCACGGGCGACGCGCGCTTCCTGCCAGCGGGCCTGGTCCAACCGCGCCAGCGCCCAGATGGCGGCGCCGCGCACGACCGGGGCGGGATCGTCGAGCAGCGCCAGCACCGGCGGCACCAGCCGCGCGCTGCCGCTGTTCCCGGCAGCGATCAGGCAATTGCGCACCATCCGGTCGCGGCCGATCCGCTTGATCGGCGAGCCCGCGAAGACCGCGCGGAAGCCGGCATCGTCCAGCGCCAGCAGATCGGCGAGATAGGGCACGGTCAGCTCGGCGCGGGGATGGAAGGCAAGGTTCGCCTGCGCGGCGGCGGCGAACTTGTTCCACGGGCACACCGCCAGGCAATCGTCGCAGCCATAGATGCGGTTGCCGATCGCTTCGCGGAAGGCGAGCGGGATCGGCCCCTTGTTCTCGATCGTCAGGTAGGAGACGCAGCGGCGCGCATCGATGCGGTACGGCGAGGGGAAGGCGTTGGTGGGGCAGGCGGTCTGGCAGGCGTCGCAGCTGCCGCAACCGCCGCCGCTCGGGCCATCCGATGCCAGGTCGAGCGTCGTGTAGATCGCGCCGAGGAACAGCCAGCTGCCATGGCTGCGGCTCACCAGATTGGTGTGCTTGCCCTGCCAGCCGAGTCCGGCGGCTTCGGACAGCGGCTTTTCCATCACCGGCGCGGTATCGACGAACACCTTCACGTCCGCGCCCGGCGCCTCGGCCACCAGCCAGCGCGCGAGCTCCTTCAGCCGGCGCTTGACCACGTCGTGATAATCGGCCCCCTGCGCATAGACCGAGATGCGGCCGACCTCGCTTTCGCTCGCCAGCGCCAGCGGGTCGGTGGCGGGGGCGTAGCTCATGCCGAGCGCGATCACGGAGCGCACCTCCGGCCACAGGCCTTTCGGGCTGCCGCGCTGCTCGGCACGTTCCTCCATCCACAGCATGTCGCCATGCGCACCCTCGTCCAGCCATTGGCGCAGCCGCGCGGCGGTTTGCGGCGCGGCATCGGCATGCGCAATGCCACACGCCGCGAAGCCGATCTCCGCCGCCTTTGCCTTCAGCCTTTCTGCGATGGACTTGTCTTGCCGCACGCGCACCCGCTACCACGTTGGGATCGCAAGGGGGAGGCAAAGTGCAGGAACTCGCCGTCAGTGCCTCCGGGCTGGTCAAGCGTTTCGGCGAGCGGCGCGCCGTCGACGGTGTCGGCATCGCCGTGCCCAAGGGCCTCATCTACGGCGTGCTCGGCCCCAACGGCGCAGGCAAGACCACGACGCTGCGCATGCTGCTCGGCATCATCGAGCCCGACGAAGGCGAGCGCACGCTGCTCGGCAGCCGCCATCCGCGCGACATGAGCGACCATGTCGGCTATCTCCCCGAGGAGCGCGGCCTCTACCCCAATATGAAGTGCCGGGAGGCGATCGCCTTCATGGGTGCGCTGCGGGGGTTGCCCTGGGCCACCGGCCGCAAGCGTGCGGGCGAGCTGCTGGAAGGCGCCGGGCTCGGTCACGCCGCCGACGACAAGATCCGCAAGCTCTCCAAGGGCATGGCGCAGCTGGTCCAGCTGCTGGGATCGGTGGTGCACGAACCCGAACTGCTGGTGCTCGACGAACCCTTTTCTGGGCTCGACCCCGTCAACCAGGAGCGACTGGAACTGCTGATTCGCGGCCAGCGCGATCGCGGGGCCACGATCCTCTTCTCCACCCATGTCATGGCGCACGCCGAGCGGCTGTGCGAGCGGATCTCGGTGATCGCCGGGGGCAGGGTGCGATTCGAGGGCACAGTGGACGATGCGCGCGCGCTGCTGCCACTTCGCGCCCGCTACACGCCGCACCATGATGCCGATGCGATCGCCGCGATGCTGCCGGCCGATGCGGTGCGCGAGGGCGGAAGCTGGCGCTTTACCGTGCCCGATGGCGGCATCGAGGCGCTGCTCGTCCGGCTGATCGATGCCGGGCACGGCATTTCCGGCCTGTCGATCGAGCGGCCGGGGCTGCACGACGCCTTTGTCCGCATCGTCGGAGCCGAGGCGCTGGCCGATCAGCCGGAGACGATCGCATGATGCCGCGCTTCCTCCGCCAGGCGCTCACCATTGCGCGGCGCGACCTCACCGCGACCGTGATGACGCCGACCTTCCTGCTCTTCCTGCTAAGTCCGCTGCTGATGATCGGCTTCGGCGTGATCGGAGGGCTTAGCGGCCAGGCGGCGAGCAGTGCCGGCGAGGCGCGGCAGCAGATCGTCGCCATTGCCCCGCCGGGTCAGCATGATGCCTTGCGCACCGCCGATCGGGAGCTCCGCAGCGTCTTTACGAGAGACTCTGCGCGGCCAGGGCTGCGGCTGGAAAAGCCGGAGGCAGAGCCGGCGCGGCAGGCGCGCACTCTGTTCGATTCCGATACGATCGAGGCTGCAGCAGTGCTCTACGGCCCGCTCGATCATCCGACGGTGCTGCGCAGCGCCGGGGCCGAAGCCGAGGGGCGGTATCTTGCTGCACTGGCCGTGCAGACGCTGCGGGCGGAACATGCGCCCGGCACCCGCAGCACGCCGCGGTTCGAGACCGTCATCCGCGACGCGCCGACCGTCAGCGGGCGGGGGCAGGCGGCCTATTTCTCCACCTTCGCCATCTTCCTCGTCACGCTGATGCTTTCCGGACAGGCCGTCGGCGCGATGGCCGAGGAGCGGTCGAACAAGGTGATCGAGATCCTCGCTGCGGCGGTGCCGCTGGAGAGCGTGTTCTTCGGCAAGCTGCTGGGGGCGTTCGGGTCAGCGCTGCTGTTCGTGGCCTTTTGGGGTACCTTGATCGCCAACCTGCCGCGGCTGCTGCCGGGCGACGCGGCGGGGGTGCTGTCGAGCCTGAGCGTGGCGGTGGGGCCGATCTTCCCGCTGCTGCTGATCGGCTATTTCGTCATGGCCTATCTGCTGCAGAGCGCGGTGTTCCTGGGCGTGGGCGCGCTCGCCTCGACCCAGCGCGAGATCCAGATGCTTTCGCTGCCGATCACCATCTTCCAGTTCGCGATGTTCGGCATGGCCTCCTACGCCGCCGGCAATCCCGAGAGCTGGGTGGCGATCGCGGCCGAGATCGTGCCGTTCAGCTCACCGATGGCGATGGCGGCGCGGGCGGCGAACGCGCCCGATCTGTGGCCGCACGCGCTCGCCTTCGCCTGGCACGCGCTGTGGGTGGCGATCACGCTGACGATCGCGGCGCGGCTGTTCCGGCGCGGTGTGCTCAAGTCGGGCAGCCCGAAGCGGACGAAGCGGGCAGCGGCGTGATCAATCCCCCTCCCGCAGGCGGGAGGGGGCATTCGCTCAATGCGCTGCGTCGTCGATTGCGTCGCCGGTGCGGTCCACGCCGTTGGCCAAGGCGTCGCCGGTATCGTCGGCCCCCTCGCGGATTGCCTTGCCGGCCTTGTCGAGACGGTTCTCGATCTGGGCGCCGATGCGATCCGCTGCGTTGCTCGCCGAGTCGCTTGCCCGATCGAGCGAATTGTCGACGCGGTCCTCGGTGTTCGGCGAGCAGGCGGCGAGGCCCAGCGCGAGGGCAGGCAACAGAAGGGACAGAGTCTTCGGCATATGGTCTCCTGGGTGTCTAGCCAGCGGGCGCACACGCGCGTAGAGGGCGCGCCATGTCACATCGCATCGCCCTCGCGTCGGATCACGCCGCGTACGAACTGAAGGCAGAACTCGCCGATTGGTTGCGCGCAGCCGGTCATGACGTGCTCGACCTGGGTACGAACGGCCCGGAGAGCGTCGACTATCCGGATTATGGATTCCGCCTCGGCAACGCGATCGAAGCGGGTGAGGCGACTTTCGGCGTGGCGCTGTGCGGATCGGGCATCGGGATCTCGATTGCCGTCAACCGCAACCCCGCGGCGCGCTGCGCGCTCGTATCCGAGCCGCTTTCGGCCAGCCTTGCGCGCCAGCACAACGATGCCAATGTCATCGCACTTGGCGCGCGGCTGATCGGCATCGAAATGGCCAAGGCCTGCGTCACCAGTTTTCTCGAAACGGCTTTCCTCGGCGACCGGCACCAGCGCCGCGTCGAGAAGCTGAGCAACCCCGAAAGGAGCCCCGCATGAGCACCAACCCCGTTACGGCAGGCCTGCAGCCGGATGGCTTCTTCACCAAAACGCTCGCCGAAGTCGATCCGGCGGTGTTCGCCGGCGTCGAGCACGAAATGGCGCGCGAACAGTATCAGATCGAACTGATCGCCTCGGAAAACATCGTCTCCAAGGCGGTGCTCGAGGCGCAGGGCTCGGTGTTCACCAACAAGTACGCCGAGGGCTATCCCGGCAAGCGCTACTACCAGGGCTGCCACCCGTCCGACGAGGTGGAGCAGCTGGCGATCGATCGCGCCAAGCAGCTGTTCAATTGCGGCTTCGCCAACGTCCAGCCGCACTCGGGCGCGCAGGCGAACGGTGCGGTGATGCTCGCGCTGACCAAGCCCGGCGACACGATCCTCGGCCTCAGCCTCGATGCCGGCGGCCACCTGACCCACGGCGCCCGCGCGGCGATGAGCGGCAAGTGGTTCAACGCGGTCCAGTACGGCGTGCGCCCGGACGATCACCTGATCGACTATGACCAGGTCGCAGCGCTCGCCCGTGAGCACAAGCCGAAGCTGATCATCACCGGCGGTTCGGCCTATCCGCGCCAGATCGACTTCGCCCGCTTCCGCGCGATCGCGGACGAGGTCGGCGCGATGTTCATGGTCGACATGGCGCACTTCGCCGGCCTGGTCGCCGGCGGCGTGCACCCGACGCCGTTCGGCCATGCGCATGTCGTCACCACCACCACGCACAAGACGCTGCGCGGTCCGCGCGGCGGCATGATCATGACCAATGACGAGGCGATCGCGAAGAAGATCAACTCGGCGGTGTTCCCGGGGCTGCAGGGTGGCCCGCTGATGCACGTGATCGCCGCCAAGGCGGTCGCGTTCGGCGAGGCGCTGCAGCCGGAGTTCAAGAGCTATGCCGCGGCGGTCGTCGAGAACGCCAAGGTGCTGGCGGCGACGCTGAAGGAGCGCGGTGCGAACCTCGTTTCGGGCGGCACCGACACGCACCTCGCGCTGGTCGACCTCACCCCGCTGGGCGTGACCGGCAAGGACGCCGACGAGGCGCTCGAGCGCGCGGCGATCACCTGCAACAAGAACGGCATCCCCAACGATCCGCTGCCGCCGATGAAGACCAGCGGCATCCGCGTCGGTTCGCCGGCGGGCACCACCCGCGGCTTCGGCCCGGCCGAGTTCCGCGAGATCGGCAATATGGTCGCCGACGTGCTCGAGGGCCTGCGCACCAAGGGCGAGGCGGGCGACGCCGCGGTCGAGGCCGATGTGAAGGCCCGCGTCCGCACGCTGTGCGAACGCTTCCCGATCTACGGCGGCTAAGTGCGCTGCCCATTCTGTTCGAATGAAGCCAGCCAGGTAAAGGATAGCCGCCCCACCGACGACGGGGCGGCGATCCGCAGGCGCCGGCAGTGCGAGGCGTGCGGCGCGCGCTTCACCACCTTCGAGCGCATCCAGCTGCGCGACCTGACGGTCGTGAAGAGCGGCGCCAATGGAATCGAGGGGCGCCGCGAGCCGTTCGAGCGCGAGAAGCTGATGCGTTCGGTCTCCACAGCCTGCCGCAAGCGCCCGATCCAGCCGGCGCAGATCGAGCGGCTGGTCTCCGGCATCCAGCGCCAGCTGGAAACGACGGGCGATAGCGAAATCCCCTCGCAGCGCATCGGTGCGCTGGTGATGGAGGCGCTCAAGGGTCTCGATTCGGTGGCCTATATCCGCTTCGCCAGCGTGTATAAGGATTTCCGCGAGGCGAAGGATTTCGAGGAATTCGCCGGTAACGTCAGCGAGGTCGGCAAAAGTTGAATTCCCCCGTGATCGTGCTCGTCCGCCCGCAGCTGGGCGAGAATATCGGCAAGGCCGCGCGCGCCATGCTCAACTTCGGGCTGACCGAGATGCGGCTGGTTTCCCCCCGCGACGGCTGGCCGAATCCCTCGGCCGGGCCGGCGGCGAGCGGCGCCGACATCGTGCTCGAAAAGGCGCAGCTGTTCGAGAGCGTCGCCGATGCGGTGGCGGATTGCACGCACGTCTATGCCACCACGGTGCGCAAGCGTGGCGTGACCAAGCCGGTGGTGACGCCCGAGGTTGCCGCGCGCGAGATCCACGGCGCGCCGACGCGCAGCGCGATCCTGTTCGGGCCGGAACGCTCGGGGCTGGAGACTGACGATGTGGCGCTCGCCCGCACGATCATCACCGTGCCGATCAACCCCGAATTCGGGTCGCTGAACCTGGCCCAGGCGGTGATCCTGGTCGCCTATGAATGGTCGAAGCATGTCGGGCTGGAAAGCCCGCCTTTGGTCGACCTGGAGCCGCCGGCCCCGCAGGAGGAACTGGACGGGATGATTGGCCAGCTCGATGCGATGCTGGACGAGTCGGGCTATTATTTCCCGCCCGACCGGGTGCCGTCGACCAAGCGGACGCTGCGAACCCTGCTTACCAAGCCACGCTGGTCGAGCCAGGAAGTGCGGACGCTGCGCGGGGTGCTCTCGGCGCTCGACGGCAGGAAGCGCCACCGGGCGGAATAGCGGCCGACCTTGCCCCCGTCATTCCGGCGAAAGCCGGAATACATTGGGGTCGCCGGTTCGGCTCCTGCGGTGGCGGAGTAGCGAATGGATCCCGGCTTTCGCCGGGCTGACAGCTTGAATGAGAAGCCGGCGGCTCCCCCTCTCCGCGATGGGAAGGGGAGCGTCGTTACCTCAGCGCCCGCGCGGCGGGCCCTTGCGGAAGCTCGGCTTGGGGCCGGCGCCGTTGCCGCGGTTCGACGGCGGACCGCGACGCACCGGGCCATCGGCACGCGCCGACGGCTGCGGCGCACCCTGGGCGGCCTCGATGCGGATGCCGTCGTCGTCGTCGCCCGCGGTGCGCGCGAACTTGTCGACCGCTGCCGCGAACTTCGCTGCCAGCGGAGCCGGGATCTGGAAGTGCGTCTCGTTCGCCGCGATGCGGATCGCGCCGACCTCGTTGCGGGTGATGTGGCCACGGCGGCAGATCAGCGGCAGGATCCAGCGCGGATCGGCATTCTGGCGACGGCCGATATCCATGCGGAACCACACCGTGTCGTCGAAGCCGGGGCGATGACGCTCCTGCTGCGCAGCGCGGCGCGCCTCGGGGGTCGCTTCGATCAGTTCCTCGGGCTCGGGCAGCTGCGAGCGGTGCGCGCGGACCAGCGCGGCGGCGATTTCGGCCGGGGTCTTCTCGGCGAGCAGGCGCTCGGCCAGTGCCACGTCCTCCTCGTCGGTCTCGATCGGCTGGAGCAGCGCGGCGATCAGGCGCTCGCGATCGGCAGCACGGATCTGGTCGACGGTCGGCGCTTCGATCCACACGGCCGGAATGCGCGCACCCTGCAGCATCTGCTCGACGCGGCGGCGGCGCGGATAGGGGACGATCAGGACCGCGGTGCCCTTCTTGCCGGCGCGACCGGTACGGCCCGAACGGTGCTGCAGCGTCTCGGCATCGCGCGGCAGTTCGACGTGGACGACGAGCGTCAGCGTCGGCAGATCGATGCCGCGCGCGGCGACGTCGGTAGCGACGCAGACGCGCGCACGACGATCGCGCAGCGCCTGCAGCGCATGGTTGCGCTCGGACTGGGAATGCTCGCCGGAGAGTGCGACGGCCGCGAAGCCGCGCTCCATCAGGCTGGCGTGGAGATGGCGGACATTGTCGCGCGTGGCGCAGAACAGGATCGCCGTCTCCGCCTCGTGCAGGCGCAGCAGGTTGATCACGACATGCTCGATATCGGCCGGGGCGACCGTGACCGCCTGATAGGCGATGTCGCCGTGGCCGCGATCGTCGCTCTTGGTGGCGATCTGGAAGGCGTTGCGCTGGTAGCGCTTGGCGAGCGCCACGATCGGGCGCGGCATCGTCGCCGAGAACAGCAGCGTGCGGCGGCCTTCGGGCGTCGCGTCGAGGATCGCTTCGAGCTCCTCGCGGAAGCCCATGTCGAGCATCTCGTCCGCCTCGTCGAGCACGGCGGCGCGCAGGCTGGAGAGGTCGAGCGCGCCGCGCTCGAGATGGTCGCGCAGACGGCCGGGGGTGCCGACGACGATGTGCGCGCCGTGGTTGAGCGTGCGACGCTCCTTGGAGGCGTCCATGCCGCCGACGCAGGTGGCGACGCGCGCGCCGGCCGGGCCGTACAGCCAGATCAGCTCGCGGCTGACCTGCAGCGCGAGCTCACGCGTCGGCGCGATGATCAGGGCGAGCGGTGCGCCGGCGGGCGGCAGCATCTCGGCATCGCCGAGCAGTTCCGGTGCCATGGCGAGGCCGAAGGCGACGGTCTTGCCAGAGCCCGTCTGGGCGGAGACGATCAGGTCGCGCCCGGCGGCCTGCTCTTCCAGGACGGCGGACTGGACCGGGGTCAGCGTGGAATAGCCACGCTGTTCCAGCGCCTCGGCGAGGCGCGTCGGGAGATTCGAAATAGACATTGAGACCCTAAAAAATGGGGCTACGCGCGGCGCACCGCAAGCCCGTACGACATTGGCAGGCGCGCCCCTCTAACCTCGCGCGCGATCGATGAGCCAGACGGCGAGCGTGAGGGCAAGCCCCACCGCCAGTCCGGCCAGCAGCCCCGTCGTCGCTTGTCCGCGTAGGGCTCCGGCCACTGCGCCGACGAGAATACTCGCCGTCAACAGGAAGCCGCCGGCCATCGGCGAGCGCGAGGAGGTGGACTGCATGGGGCCCCTTGCCACAATTTCGCGCCCTGCGCCACCCCGACGCATGGTTTCCCGATCGTTCACCAGCATCGTCCACCGGAGGGGAAGGGAAACGGGCGTATCAGGCTGGCACGGGCTAGGGGGCTCGCCCTTGTGTTGGAGTTGCAATGGACGTCTATCCCTATCTGAGCGATCGGGACGAAGTGCACGACGCGGCGGATCTGATTCGGCGCTTCGGCCACGCAGCCTGCGGCGAAGCCGCGGCGCGTGCCGAGGCGAGCCGCGATCTCGGCAACGTCGTCCATTTCTGTCGCTGGCGCCAGATCGAACGGCTGGTGGTGCTGCTCTCCGTGCCCAAGGTGCTGGGGACGGTCCACTAGGTTTCGTCCGCTTTTTCGTTCCCGTCCCGCAAGCGGGCAGGAGGTATCGGCCGGACCTAACATTCCTCCACCGCGTTCCATCCTCGCACTCCTTTTGCGAGGTCCGTTTGACCACTCCCCAGATTCTGTCGCTCGTCGTGCTGGCCGGCATGATGCTGCTCTTCGTCTGGGGGAAGCTCCGCTACGACATGGTCGCGGTGCTGGCGCTGCTCGCCGCGCTGGCGGTGGGGGTGGTGAAGCCGAAGGAGGCGTTCACCGGCTTTTCCGACGACATCGTCATCATCGTCGCCTCGGCGCTCGTGCTATCCGCCGCCGTGCAGCGCTCGGGCGTGATCGAGCGGGCGATGCTGCTGCTCCAGCGGCGGGTGACGCGGGTGCGATCGCAGTTGCTGCTGCTCGCCGCCAGCGTCGGCTTCGCCTCGGCGCTGGTCAAGAATATCGGCGCGCTGGCGATGATGATGCCGGTCGCGTTCCAGATGGCCAAGCGCTCCAAGGCCTCGCCCGCCACCTTCCTGATGCCGATGTCGTTCGCCTCGCTGCTCGGCGGGCTGATCACGCTGATCGGCACCTCGCCCAACATCATCGTCAGCCGGGTGCGCGAGGAGATGATGGGCAAGCCGTTCGGCATGTTCGACTATGCGCCCGTGGGCCTGGGGCTGACCCTGGTCGGCCTGGTCTTCCTGCGCTTCGCCTATCGGCTGATCCCGCGCGATCGCCGCGCCGCGCCGACGCTGGGCGAGGCGATGGACATCGAGGATTACATGACCGAAGCTGCGGTGCCCGAAGGTTCTGCGGCAGTCGGCGAAACCGTTTCGGCATTCCGCGAGCGGCACGATCACGCCGTGGCGGTCACCACCATCCTGCGCGGCGGCATCCGCAGCACGCCGTTTCCCGACAACCATCTTCGCGCCGAAGACGTGCTGATCCTCACCGGCGCGCCCGACGATCTCGAGCGGGTGATCGCCACCGACGCGCTGCTGCTGGAGGGGCAGGACCGCGCCCAGCCCGACGGCAGCACCGGCGAAGTCGGGGTGATCGAGGCGGTGATCGGCACCGACTCGACCCTGATCGGCCGCACAGCCGGGCGGCTCGGCTTGCACGAGCGGTTCGGCGTCAACCTGATCGCGGTGTCGCGCCAGGGCGAGCGGCTGTCCGCCCGGCTCGGCGATATCGAGCTGCGCGCGGGCGACGTGATCGTGCTGCAGGGCCCGCTCGACCTGTTGTTCGAGCGGCTGGGCGAACTCGGCTGCCTGCCGCTCGCCCAGCGCGAGTTGCGGCTGGGGAGCGCGCGGAAAGGCCTGTTGCCGCTCGCGATCCTCGCCGTCGCGATGGCGGCGACGGCGACCGGCTATGTGCCCGTGGCGGTCGCGTTCTTCGCGGCGGCGGGGCTCACCATCCTGCTCGGCGCGCTGCCGGTGCGCGAGGCCTATGAGCATATCGAATGGCCGATCCTGGTGATGCTCGGGGCGCTGATCCCGGTCAGTGATTCGCTGCGCACCACCGGCGCCAGCAAGGTGATTGGCGATAATCTCGGCCATCTCGCCGCGACGCTGCCGCCCTGGGGCGCGGTCGCGCTGATCCTCGCGGCGGCAATGGCGGTGACGCCGTTCCTCAACAACGCCGCGACCGTGCTGGTGATGGCCCCGATCGCCGCGACCTTTGCGGGCGAGCTCGGCTATCGGCCCGAAGCGTTCCTGATGGCGACGGCGGTGGGCGCGGGCTGCGACTTCCTCACGCCGATCGGCCACCAGTGCAACACGCTGGTGATGGGGCCGGGCGGCTACCGGTTCGGCGATTATGCGCGATTGGGGGCGCCGCTGTCGTTGCTCGTCTTGATCGTCGGCACAGGACTGATCATGGCCGTCTGGCCGGTGCATTGAGAGATGGAGTTTCCATGGAACAGATGATTCGCTTCGAGCAGACCGGCGGCCCCGAAGTCCTGCAGTGGGTCGAGGTCGATCTGCCCGAACCCGGCCCCGGCGAAGTGCGGCTGCGCACCGAGGCCGCGGGGCTCAATTTCATCGACGTGTATCACCGCACCGGCGTGTACCCGGCGCAGCTGCCCTCGGGCATCGGCGTCGAGGGTGCGGGGGTGATCGAGGCGGTGGGTGAGGGCGTCACCGGCTTCGCGGTCGGCGACCGCGCGGCGACCTTCGGGCCGGCGCTCGGTTCCTACGCCACGGCGCGCAACCTCAAGGCCGACAGTCTGTTCAAGCTGCCCGAGGAGATCAGCAGCGAAACCGCCGCCGCGGTGCTGCTCAAGGGCTGCACCGTCGAGTTCATGATCGAGCGCGCCGCCAAGGTGCAGCCGGGCATGACCGTGCTGGTCCACAGCGCCGCCGGCGGCGTCGGCCAGATCGCGGTGGCGTGGCTGAAGGCGATCGGCGCCACGGTGATCGGTACGGTCGGCCACCAGGCCAAGGTGGACAAGGCGCGCGCGGTCGGCTGCGACCATGTGCTGCTCTCGCGGCAGGACGATGTCGGCGCGCGGGTGCGCGAGATCACCGGCGGCGCCGGCGTGCCGGTGGTGCTCGACGGCATCGGCAAGGCGACCTGGGAGGCCTCGCTGGCGGCGACCGCGCGACGCGGGCTGATCATCAGCTATGGCAATGCCAGCGGATCGGTGGAGGGCGTGAAGCTGGCCACGCTCAACCAGCATGGCTCGCTGTTCGTCACCCGGCCGAAGCTGTTCGACTATTACGTCACGGCCGAAGAGCGCGCCGCCGGTGCCGCGCGGCTGTTCGCGATGTTGGAGAACGGCGCGGTAAAGCCGGAGATCGGCCAGCGGTTCGCGCTGCAGGATGCGGCGGAAGCGCACCGCGCGATCGAAGGCGGCCAGACGACGGGGTCGACGATCCTGCTGCCATAGATCGCTATTTGCCAGTGGAGGCGGAGAAGCCGACACGGCTTAAGAAAACGTCATCCCCGCGGAGGCGGGGATCCATTGGCGCTGATGGTGTGGTTCATTTTCCCAGCGGCCCGGCAAATGGATTCCCGCCTTCGCGGGAATGGCGGTGGATTTGTTGCGCGGCAGAACGCCGCCCTTACTTCCGCTTGGTCAGCGCCGCGACGCAGCTCGCCTGGTCGAGCGGGCTTCCGTCGCGCTGGCGGGCGTCGACCCAGGTGACGGTCGCCGCCCCGTTGCCGCGCTCGGGCGGATAGAGATAGGCGTCGAGCACGCAGATCGGGCCGACGAACTGCAGCTTGTGGCCCTTGCCTTCGCTCACGTCGAGCCGCGGCTGGCCGAATCGGGCGATCAACTGCGGCGCGCTGAGCCCGCGCACCGGCGCGAGGTTCGCCGGCTGATCGGGCACCGGCACCCGGCCCGGCACGGGCAGCGGCCCGGCCGGGCGCGCGCTCGGCACCGTGCCCGAACAGGCGGCGAGCAGCAACGCGACGAACGGCGCGGACGGCTTGGCGATACGCATGGCGTTCAAACGGCTTTCCCTTGGTTGCACTCTTTGCGGCCTCTCTCTACGGCGACGCCAATTCAATTGGAGCCCCAAACCTTGACCAATCCCAGCTTTGACGTGGTCGCGATCGGCAATGCCATCGTCGACATCCTCGCCCAGGCCGACGACGCCTTCATCGATTCGATCGGCGTGCCCAAGGGTTCGATGCAGCTGATGTTTTCGCCCGAAGAGGCCGACGCGCTCTACGCCAAGATGGGCCCGGGCCGCGAGGTTTCCGGCGGCTCGGCGGCGAACACCGTGGCGGGCATCGCCGCGCTCGGCGGGAAGGCAGCGTTCATCGGCCAGGTCGCCGACGACCAGCTCGGCGGCGTCTTCGCGCACGACATCCGCGCGGCGGGCGTGCATTTCGACACCGCCGTCCGCCCGGGCCAGCCGACCACCGCGCGCTGCCTGATCTTCGTGACGCCGGACGGCCAGCGCACGATGAACACCTTCCTTGGTGCCTCGCAGTTCCTGCCCGCCACGGCGCTGGACGAGACGATGATCGCCAATGGCGCGATCCTCTATCTCGAAGGCTATCTGTGGGATCCGGAAGAGCCGCGCGCCGCGATGCGCAAGGCGATCGACATCGCCCGCGCCGCCGGCCGCAAGGTCGCCTTCACCCTCTCCGACGTGTTCTGCATCTCGCGCCACGGCGACGATTTCCGCAAGCTGATCGAGGACGGGCTGATCGACATCCTGTTCGCGAACGAGGCCGAGCTGCTGGCGCTGTGCGCGCATGAGGATTTCGAAGCGGCGGTGCAGCACATCCATGGCAAGGTGCCGCTACTCGTGGTCACCCGCAGCGAGAAGGGTGCGATGGCCCTCCAGGGCGACGAGCGGGTCGAAGTTCCCGCCGAGCCGATTTCGGCGCTGGTCGACACCACCGGCGCGGGCGACATGTTCGCCGCCGGCTTCCTGCACGGCCAGGCGCAGGGCAAGGGCCTGGAAGACTCGCTCCGCCTGGGCGCGATCTGCGCGGCGGAGATCATCCAGCATTATGGCGCGCGCGCGGAAAAGGACCTGAAGGCGCTCGCCGCTGCCAAGGTGGGCTGAGCCAAGCGACCTCCCCCTCACCCTTCCGCCGCTTCGCGGCTCCCTCCCTCTCCCACAACGGGAGAGGGAGCGTAGGTCCAACTCCCTCTCCCCTTGTGGGAGAGGGAAGGGGCCCGCCGCCAAAGGCGGTGGGAAGGGTGAGGGGGACACTAGACACTGCCTAAATGAAAAGGGCCGGAGGATCGCTCCTCCGGCCCTTTTCATTTGTCCGCTGCGATCCGGGGATCAGGCGTCCTTGTAGCCCGGCGTGTGCGCGTCGCCGATCGGCGGCACCGGCTGGGGCGGCGCATCGGCGTCGGTTTCCGGCACGTCGATCAGCCCGCGGCCGACATGGCTGCGCGAACGGCTATAGGCGTAATAGACCACCAGGCCCACCGCCGCCCAGCCGAAGAACAGCGCGATCGTGGGACCCGACAGGCTGATGAACAGATAGGCGCAGCCCGCGATCGCGATCGGCGCGGTCACCATGATCGCCGGGGTGCGGAACGGGCGGTGGCGGCTCGGATCGGTCCGGCGCAGCACCAGCACCGCGATCGACACCGCGGCGAAGGCGAACAGCGTGCCGGAATTCGACACGTCCGCCAGCAGGCCCACGGGGAAGAAGGCAGCGAACAGCGACACGAAGATGCCGGTGAGGACCGTGATCACGTGCGGCGTGTGCCACTTGGGGTGCACGCGCGAGAAGAACTCGGGCAGCAGGCCGTCGCGGCTCATCACGAAGAAGATGCGGGTCTGGCCGAACATCATCATCAGGATGACCGAGGGCAGCGCGATGATCGCCGCGGCACCTACCAGCCAGCCGAGGAACGGATGGCCGATCGAACGCAGCGTCCAGGCGAGGGCTTCCTTCGAGCAGACCACCGCCTGCTCGGACATCGCCGCGCAGGCCTGCGACAGCGCCGGCGTACCGGGCGACAGCACTTCGCCGGCAGGACCATGGACCGGCTGCGCGCCGACGGTGCCGATCACGCCCGAGGCGACCAGCATGTAGAAGATGGTGCAGATCGCGAGGCTGCCGATCAGGCCGATCGGCATGTTGCGCTGCGGGTTCTTGGTCTCCTCGGCCGCGGTCGAGACCGCGTCGAAGCCGACATAGGCGAAGAAGATCGAGGCCGCGGCACCCGAGATGCCGGCGAAGCCGAGCGGCGCGAACGGCGTGAACTGGCCGGTCTTCAGCACCGGCAGCGTGACCACCACGAACATCGCCAGGGCGAGGATCTTGATGCCGACCAGCACCGCATTGACCGAGGCGCTTTCCTTGGTGCCCTTCACCAGCAGCGCGGTGACGATCGCGGCGACCGCCATCGCGGGCAGGTTGATCATGCCGCCGTCGAACGGCCCGCGGATCAGCTGCAGCGGCACGACGATGCCGAAATTATGCTGGATGAAGCCCATCATATAGCCGGACCAGCCGACCGAGACGGCCCCAGCCGCGATGGCATATTCGAGGATCAGCGCCCAGCCGACCATCCAGGCGACCAGCTCGCCCATCACGGCGTAGCTGTAGGTGTAGGCGGAGCCCGAAACCGGCACCATCGCGGCCATTTCGGCGTAGCAGAGTGCGGCCACCGCGCAGACGAAGCCGGCGATCACGAACGAGATCATCATGCCCGGCCCGGCCTTTTGCGCGGCCTCGGCGGTGAGCACGAAGATGCCGGTGCCGATCACCGCGCCGATGCCCAGCATGGTCAGCTGGAAGGCGCCGAGCGAGCGGTGGAGCGATTTCTTTTCTGCTGTCGCCAAAATGGCATCGAGAGGCTTTACGCGCCCGAATATCATTGCATGGACCCCTTCGCGGCGAACGTTGCGCCGCCCCCAAATTGGTAAAGGCGCGAGCCTAGCCCCAAACTCGGGCCGCGCAATCCCTTACGGCGTCTCGGCACGAAACAATGTTGCGCTCCGGCGCAATTACCGGGCGAGCATCGGGCCGAGCGGTTGCCCGGCGAAGATATGGACGTGCAGGTGCGGCACCTCCTGCCCGGCATCCTGGCCCGTGTTTGCGAGCAGGCGGTAGCCCGGTTCGACGAATCCCGCGGCGCGCGCGACCTTGCCCACCGCGCGGACAAACCCGGCAATCTCGGCGTCGGAGGCGCTGGCGGAGAAATCGTCCCAGCTGACATAGGCGCCCTTGGGGATCACCAGGATATGGTGCGGCGCCTGGGGCGCGATGTCGTGAAAGGCGAGGGCGTGCTCGTCCTCATGGACCTTCTTCGCCGGGATCTCGCCGCGCAGGATCTTCGCGAAGATGTTCTGGTCGTCATAGGGCTTGGTGGCATCGATCGGCATTGGTGGCTCCTTCAATCCCCCCCATTAAGAGGATGGCTGTTGCATTTGGCGAACTACGATGACCCTGCCCGCAGGCCGGAAGAGTCGGAGGGGTGCAGGCCCCTCACGCCCCCCGCGCCGCCTTTTCAGCGATGCCCGACACGCCCTCGCGCCGCGCCAGCTCGGCGCGGACGTCGTCGAGGCTGAGGTCCATGTCAGCGAGCAGCACGAGCAGGTGGAACATGAGGTCCGCCGATTCCTTCACGACCTCTTCGCGATCGTCCTGAATCGCGGCGATCACGGCTTCGGTGGCTTCCTCGCCCAGCTTCTGCGCGATCTTGGCGCGGCCGCGGGCGGTGAGCTTGGCGACATAGCTGGTCGAAGGATCGCCCAAGCGGCGGTCGCGGATCGTCTGTTCGAGCGTGTCGAGAAGGTCTGCCATCGCTTCCGGCTGCGGGAGCCGTGCGGCGCTGTCAATCCTGAGGCGCCGGATTGCGGTGGTTCCCCTATGGTAGCTGCGAGCGATTCGCGGCAGCAGGGCAGGATGACGATGGTGCAGGAACGCGAATCGGAGACGGCGCCGGGCGGCTCGCGCCTGTCGCGTCCGCTTTGGCTGGTGCTCGGGCTCGTGTTCGTCGCGCTCGGCTTCATCGGCGCGCTGCTGCCGCTGATGCCGACGACGATCTTCCTGATCCTTGCCGCCGGCTGCTTCGCTCGCTCCTCGCCGCGGCTGGAGGCGTGGCTGCTCGGGCACAAGCGATTCGGTCCTACGCTGGTGGCATGGCGCGAACAGGGCGCGATCCCGCGCAGGGGCAAGGCGATGGCCTGCGCCGGCATGACGCTCGGCTACGGCCTGTTCGCCTGGGGCGCGCGGCCGGGGCCCTGGCTGGCGGTCGGGGTGGGGGCGGCGATGCTGGGGTGTGCGTGGTATGTGCTGAGCCGGCCGACGGCGGTTTGAGGCTTAAACCGAGCGCGCCTTTGCCTCGCTAGCATGCGGCGTTAATCTGTAGCGATGGAAATGGACGAACTACAAAGCCGCGTGGCAGCCATCCTCGCTTTCGAAGAACAGGAATCACCCGATTGGCCGGAGGTCGCGCGGCTCTCAAGTCAGCTTCAACGCGAACTGCCGATTGATGCTACGCCGGAGTCCGTCCATCACTACCTCGATGATGCGGACATTCGTGCGCGGGACGAGGCATATGCGATACGCCAAAGGAGGGATGTGCGTCGCTTCATTGAGTCAGGCGAATTAGACGACGACACACCGATTCCGTGGTGGGGCTGTGCACTTGTTCTTTTGCTCGGTGCAGGGCTCGTTAAGTGGCTGGTAGGCTAAGGGTCGGCGGGTTCGGACGAGTGCCGCTGTTACCCCCGAACCGGAATCCCAGCCGCCGCCAGCGCGGCATGTGCCTCGGCGATCGTCGCCTGGCCGAAGTGGAAGATCGACGCGGCCAGCACTGCCGAGGCATGGCCGTCGCGGATGCCGGCCACCAGATCGTCGAGCCCGCCGACGCCGCCCGAGGCGACCACCGGCACCGTCACCTGGTCGGCGATGGTGCGGATCAGGGCGAGGTCATAGCCGTCGCGGGTGCCGTCGCGGTCCATCGAGGTGACGAGCAACTCGCCCGCGCCCAGTTCGGCGAGGCGCAGCGCGTGCTCGACCGCGTCGATGCCGGTGGCGCGGCGGCCGCCATGGGTGAACACCTCCCAGCGCCCTTCCGCCGTGCGGCGCGCGTCGACCGAGGCGACGACGCACTGGCTGCCCATGCGGTCCGCGATCTCGGCGACCACTTCCGGGCGCGACACCGCGGCGCTGTTCACAGCGACCTTGTCCGCACCCGCCAGCAGCAGCGCGCGGGCATCCTCGACGCTGCGCACGCCGCCGCCGACGGTGAGCGGCATGAAGCACACCTCGGCGGTGCGGCGCACCACGTCGAGGATCGTGCCGCGCGCTTCGTGGCTGGCGGTGATGTCGAGGAAGCAGAGTTCGTCGGCGCCGGCCGCGTCATAGGCGCGGGCCTGTTCGACAGGATCGCCGGCGTCACGCAGCTCGACGAAGTTCACGCCCTTCACCACGCGGCCGTTCGCCACGTCGAGGCAGGGAATGACGCGGGCGCGGACGGTCATCGCCCGGCCTCGATCGCCTCGGCGAGGTCGAGCCGGCCGTCATAGAGCGCGCGGCCCGAGATCACGCCTTCGATGCCGTCCGCGACATGGCCGCGCAGGGCGTGGATGTCGTGGATGTCGGTGACGCCGCCGCTGGCGATCACCGGGATCGACACCGCGCGGGCGAGCGCCACGGTCGCCTCGACGTTGCACCCCTTGAGCAGGCCGTCGCGGCCGACATCGGTGAAGAGGAGGGCGGCGACGCCGGCATCCTCGAAGCGGCGGGCGAGATCGACGACGCTGACGTCCGACACATCGGCCCAGCCATGCGTCGCGACCATGCCGTCGCGGGCGTCGACCGCCACCACGATCTGGCCGGGATGCGCGCGGGCGGCGTCGCGGACGAGGCCGGGGTTCTCCAGCGCGGCGGTGCCGATCACGACGCGGGTGACGCCCATGTCCAGCCAGCGCGAAATCGAGTCGCGATTCCGGATGCCGCCGCCGAGCTGCACCTTGGCCGGCGTCTTCGCCAGGATGTTGGCGACGGCGAGTCCGTTGACCGATTCGCCCGCGAACGCGCCGTCGAGGTCGACGACGTGCAGCCATTCGGCGCCCGCCTGGGCGAAAAGCTCGGCCTGGGCGGCGGGATCGTCGCCGTACACGGTGGCGCGGGCCATGTCGCCTTCGGCCAGGCGAACGACCTGGCCGGCCTTGAGATCGATGGCGGGGAAGATGTGCAGGGTCATGGGGATCTCAGGGCTTCCAGGCGAGGAATCGTTCGAGCAGCGCGATGCCGTAGCGCTGGCTCTTTTCGGGGTGGAACTGCAGGCCGACGATGTTGTCGCGGCCGATCGCGGCGGTCACCGGGCCGCCATGGTCGGTGGTGGCCAGCACCGCGTCGCCGTCAAAGGCGAAGCTGTGGAGGAAATAGGCCTCGCCGCGCTCGATCAGCGGGTGATCGACCACGGGCACCACGTCGTTCCAGCCCATGTGCGGCACGCGCAGCTCGGGGCCGGCGGGCAGGTGGCGGACGGTGCCGGGGATCCAGCCGAGCCCGGCATGGCTGCCAAGCTCTTCGCCGGTGGTCGCGAGCAGCTGCATGCCGACGCACACGCCGAGGAACGGGACGGCGTCGCGCAGCACGCGGGTTTCCAGCGCCTCGATCATGCCGGGCAGGGCGCGCAGGCCCGAAGCACAGGCACCGAACGCGCCGACGCCGGGCAGCACCACGCGATCGGCGCCGAGCACCACCGCCGGATCGGCGGTCACCGCGATATCGCCAGCCCCCGCCGCCTTCAGCGCATTGTGCACCGAGTGGAGGTTGCCCGCGCCGTAATCGATCAGCGCGACGGTCACTGGCCGAGCGACTCCAGCCCCGGCGCGAGGATGCTCGGGGCGACTTCGATGAAGGCGTAGTCGGCGGCGCCGGCGGTGGCGAAGGGATCGGTGGCGGCCCAGGCCTGCACCTCGTCCAGCGACCCGCGCGCCATGAAGAACCCGCCGGTCACCGGCACCTTGCGGCCAGCCACCAGCAGGCGGCCATCGGCGACGCCCTGTTTGAGCCAGTCGACATGCGCGGGGCGCAGCGCGTCGATTTCGGCGAGGTCCACCTTGTAGGTGAGAAGGACGAGAATCATCACAGCACTCCCTTGGTCGACGGGATCACCCCCGCCTTGCGCGGATCGATCTCCACCGCCTCGCGCAGCGCGCGGGCCAGGCCCTTGAACGCGGCTTCGGCGATATGGTGGTTGTTGCTGCCGTACAGCGTCTCGACGTGGAGCGTCAGGCCGGCGGTCTGAGCGAAGCTGTGGAACCAGTGCTCGAACATCTCGGTGTCCATCTCGCCGAGCTTCTTCTGGCTGAACTCGGTCTTCCACACGAGATAGGGGCGGCCCGAAATGTCGATCGCGACGCGGGTCAGCGTCTCGTCCATCGGCGACAGCGCATCGGCATAGCGACGGATGCCCTTCTTGTCGCCCAGCGCCTTCGCAATGGCTTCGCCGATCGCGAGCCCAGTATCCTCCACCGTGTGGTGCTGGTCGATATGGAGGTCGCCCACCGTTTTCACGTCCAGGTCGATCAGCCCGTGGCGGCTGAGCTGTTCGAGCATGTGATCGAAAAATCCGATGCCCGTGCTGATGTTGTAGGCGCCGGTGCCGTCGAGGTTGACGGTGACGTCGATCGAGGTTTCGCTGGTCTTGCGGCTGATGGTCGCGGTGCGCATGAAGGTGCACATAACGCTAGCGGCGTCGCATGCAATCTTGACCGTAATTTTCCATCCGCTACCCAAGGGGCATGAATGCCACCGTGCCCGATAGTTTGATTCCGTATGACGAGATCGTGCAGGAAGCCCTGCGCGCCGTAGTGGGCCGCGTGCTCGGCTCGGTGGCGCAGTCGGGCGGCCTGCCGGGCGCGCATCATTTCTACATCACCTTCAAGACGCAGGCGCCCGGGGTCGATATCCCGCAGCGGCTGATGGAGCGGTTCCCGGACGAGATGACCATCGTCCTCCAGCACCGCTACTGGGACCTGACGGTGGACGACCGCAAATTCTCGGTCGGGCTCAGCTTCAACCAGATCCCGTCGATCCTGACGATCCCGTTCGCGGCGATCACCGGCTTCCACGATCCGGCGGTCAATTTCGAGCTGCGCTTCCAGGCGGCAGACGGTCCCGAAGGGCCCGAGCCGCACGAGCATGACGACGCCGAGAATGACGGCGATGGTCCGGTGGCCAAGCCCGCGGAGGACGGCTCGAACGTCGTCTCGGTGGATTTCAAGCGGAAGAAGTAGAAGCGCGGAGGCCTGCAGCGTTGCCTCCCGCCAGGTTTGGCGAAGGTGACGCACAGGTCGGATGCCAGAACCTCTCCCTCGCCGTGCTTCCTCTCCCTTTGACCCGCTGACGCGGGCTCCCCTAAATCAGCCCCTTGGCGCGCAGGCTCGCATGGCCTTCGCTGCCGATAATGATGTGGTCGTGCACCAGGATGCCGAGCGGCTTGCCTGCTTCGATGGTCTTGCGTGTCACTTCGATGTCGGCGCGGCTCGGGCTCGGGTCTCCCGAGGGATGGTTGTGCACCAGGATGAGCGCGGCCGACCCGAGATGCAGCGCGCGGGCGATCACCTGGCGCACGTACAGCGGCGCCTCGTCGATCGATCCTTCGTTCATCAGCTCGTCGCGGATCAACATGTTGCGACCGTTCAGATGGAGCACGCGGACGCGCTCGATCGCGTGCGGCGCCATGTCGGCGCGTAGATAGTCCAGCAGCGCCTGCCAGTTGGCGAGCACCGGCTTCTCCCGCACGCGCGTCTGCAGCAGCCGCAGCGCCGCGGCATGCACTACCTTCAGGGCGGCGATCTGGGTGTCCTTCATGCCCTCGATCCGCTGGATCGCATCGGGATCTGCCGCGAGCAGCCCGGGCAGTCCGTCGAATTCCTTCAGCAGCGTCTTGGCGAGGGGCTTGGTATCTTTTCGCGGGATGGTCAGTGCGAGCAGATATTCGACAAGTTCATGGTCGAGCAGCGCGTCCGGCCCGCCCTCGAACAGGCGCTGGCGCAGGCGAGCACGGTGGCCGCTGTTGTCGGGGGCGTCGACGGACATGGCAGCGACTATGCAGGCGCGCGCCACGACCTGCAATCCGGCGGCACCGGCAGCGCCCGAACGGGCAGGGAAACCGGTCGTCTGTTGCACCGCAACGGACGCAAATGGCGGATTTCTGCGGATGCGAACTTCGCGGCACTTGATGAAACGGCAATGAAGCGCGGGGTGCTGCAACGGTTGACTCGGTCGATTGGTCTTCCTAAAGCGCCATCACGTCGCGGCCACCGGCTTGCGATGCTGTATGTCGCCCGCCCGATGCGCGGCGGCTTTTTCATATCTGGATCGCCGTGCTCGCTTTGTCTGACGACCCTATCCGTACTGACCTCGACCGTCGCATCGCCGATGCGAAGGCAGCGGTGCGCGATGGCCAGACGCCGGTGCGCAAGCCCGAAAAGGGCTATAAGCAGGGCTCGCGGGTGCTCGCCGAACTGATCGGCGCACCGCTGGGCGGCGGGGTGATCGGCTTCGCGCTGGATCGCTGGCTGGAAACGAGCCCCTGGGCGCTCTTGATCCTGCTGGTGCTCAGCGTGATCGTGGCGTTTCGCAACATCTACAAGATTTCGAAGGAGCGCGCAGAGTGAGCGCCGGCAAAATCGATCCGATGGAGCAGTTCAAGGTCGAGCCCGTACTGGGCCGCCATATTGACCTGTTCGGCTATGACATCTCCTTCACCAACTCGGCGCTGTTCATGGTGGTGGTCGCCGCGCTGCTGTTCATCTTCATGGTGGGCGGCCTGCAGCGCAAGCTGATCCCGGGCAAGTGGCAGCTGATGGTGGAAGGCGCGGTCGGGTTCATCGACTCGATGGTGAGCGTGAACATCGGCAAGGGCGGCAAGAAGTTCGCGCCGTACATCTTCTCGCTGTTCTTCTTCATCCTGTTCGCGAACCTGGTCGGCGTGCTGCCGCTTGCGGTGCTGCCGGGACTGCACACCTTCGCGGTGACCAGCCACATCACCGTCACCGCGGTGCTCGCCTTCTTCTCGTTCGGCATCGTCCTCGCGGTCGGCCTGATCAAGCACGGCTTCAAGTTCTTCTCGCTGTTCGTGCCGCACGGCGCGCCGGTGTGGCTGATGCCGGTGATCGTGCCCGTCGAGCTGATCTCGTTCCTGGTGCGTCCGTTCTCGCTGGGCCTGCGACTGTTCGTCGCGATGACCGCGGGGCACATCCTGCTCGAAGTGTTCGGCAGCTTCGTCGTCCAGGGCCTGAGCAGCGGCACGCCGCTGGGTGGCCTGGTCGGCGTGCTGAGCTTCGGCATGATCGTCGGCGTCAGCGCGCTCGAGCTGCTGGTCTGCGCGATCCAGGCCTATGTGTTCGCGCTGCTGACCTCGCTGTATCTCCACGACGCGGTGCACCTGCACTAAGTCGACCCGTTTTCGCTTTGAATTTTTAAGATTATCTAGGGAGCTAGAAATGACTGATCTGGGTGCAATGTACATCGGTGCCGGCCTGGCTGCGATCGGTATCGGCCTCGCCGCGCTCGGCGTGGGCAACGTGTTCGGTTCGTTCCTCGAAGGCGCGCTGCGCAACCCGGGTGCGGCAGACGGCCAGCAGGGTCGCCTGTTCATCGGTTTCGCCGCGTCGGAACTGCTGGGCCTGATCGCGTTCGTCGTCGCGATCCTGATCCTCTTCGTCGTCAAGTAAGCAGAACGGAGGCCTCGGCCGATGCCCCAGTTAGATCAGATCCCGGAGATCTACGCCTCGCAGGTCTTCTGGCTCGCGATCGTATTTGCCCTGATCTACTTCGGGATCGGCAAGGCGATGGTCCCGAAGATCGAGCGGACGATGGAAGATCGCTCCGCCCGCATCGCCGGGGACATCGCTGCGGCCGAAGCCGCGCGCGACGCTGCACGCGGGGCCGACGAGGCCTATCAGGCGGGGCTGGAAGCCGCCCGTGCCGAGGCGCTGCGGGTGACCGCCGGCGCCAAGGCGCAGGCGGCAACCGCCGCCGAAGCCAAGCTCAAGGCCGCCACGGCGGCCGATGAGGCGCGGCTGGCTGATGCGACCCGCACCATCGCCGAGCGCGAGCGTGCGGCGATCGGCGAGATCGAGGCGGCAACCGTCGAGGCCGTCGAGGCGATCGTCGCCCGCGTGTCGGGCGTCGCGGTCGACCGCGCCAGCGTCGAACAGAAGGTGAAGGCGGCGCTTGCCCATGGCTGAACATACTGAATCGATGACCGCCGCGACCGGCACCACCGAGCTCCACCATGAGCCGGCCGTGCTTGGCATCACCGCCCCGGGTTTCGTGGCGCTGTCGATGCTCGCGGTGGTGCTGATCATCCTGGTCAAGAAGGTGCCGAGCATGATCGGCGCCATGCTCGACAAGCAGATTTCCAAGATCCGCACCCAGCTCGACGAAGCGTCGAAGCTGCGCGCGGAGGCCGAGGCGATGCTCGCCGAGGCGAAGGCCCGTACCGCGTCGAGCGACGCCGATGCCAAGGCCGTCCTCGCCAATGCGGAGGCGGAAGCCAAGGCGATGCAGGCGAAGGCCGAAGTCGATGCGGCCGAGCTGATCGCCCGCCGCACCCGCATGGCGGAGGACAAGATCGCCGCCGCCGAGCGCAGCGCGATCCAGGCGATTCGCAACAAGGCCGCCGATGCCGCCACGACTGCCGCCGCCGCGGTGATCGCGGAAAAGCACGGCGCCGAGGCCGACAAGGCACTGGTCGACAAGGCCATTGCCGGGCTGGGCCGGCTCAACTGAGCTGGCCTGCCACGCTGCCCGTGCTAAGGGCGTGCGATGGCTGAACCTAAATCCTATCGCTGGCTGAGCGCCGGTGCCCTGGTGGCACTGGCGCTCGCTGCGTTTGTGGCCGTGGTGGCGGTGCGCCACGCGGCGAGCGATCATGCGCGCGCGAGCGACGTGAAGGTCCGGGCGGACGAGACGATGCGCCGGATCGAGGCGCAGGTGGACCAGCTGGAGAACGAGGCGGGCGAGAAGTAGGGCGCACTTCGCATCTCCTCTCTGCCTGCGGAAGGGCAATTGCTTAAGGCGCTATTGCTCCGTCATCCCGACGAAAGCCGGGATCCATTCGCGCTGAAGTCGCGGTTCTTTCCCCCGGGCGCACAGGGCAATGGATCCCGGCTTTCGCCGGGATGACGACTATTCTCCGGCGGGGCGCTCTCCCGGACTTCAGATGTGCTTTGCTCTGGCTCGGTGAGAAAACGCATTCCCTCGGTACGCCACGATGCCCCTCGGATGGGTGGCATCCCGCGCCTCGCACGCCTACATCGGCGGCAATGAACGACCCGAATTCCCCCGACCGATTCAACGAGGAAAAGGCTACCTTCGCGGTCCGCGGCGCAGAGACGCCCGACCTGGAAGCAGGCGTGGCCGCGATCCGCAACGTCCTGCAGACGCTGCCGATCCGGCCCGGTGTCTACCGCATGCAGGATGCCCGCGGCGACGTGCTGTACGTCGGCAAGGCGCGCGCGCTGAAGAACCGGGTGACCAACTACACCCACGTCAACCGCCTCTCGAAGCGGCTGCAGCGCATGGTCGCGCAGACCCGGTCGATGACGATCGTCACGACCAACAACGAGGCCGAGGCGCTGCTGCTCGAGGCGCAGCTGATCAAGCGCTACCGGCCGCCCTACAATGTGCTGCTGCGCGACGACAAATCGTTCCCGTTCATCCTGCTGCGCCAGGACCACGACTTTGCCCGCGTCCAGCTCCACCGCGGCGCGCGGCGCGCCAAGGGCGATTATTTCGGGCCGTTCGCCGGTGCGGGGCAGGTGCGCAAGACGCTCAACGCGTTGCAGAAGCTGTTCCTGCTGCGCAGCTGCACCGACGGCTTCTTCGCCGGCCGCGACCGGCCGTGCCTGCTCTACCAGATCCGTCGCTGCTCGGCGCCGTGCGTCGGCCGCATCGACCAGGCCGGCTATGCCGAGCTGGTCGACGATGCGCGCGACTTCCTGCAGGGCAAGTCGACCAAGGTGCAGGCCAAGCTGGGCGAGCAGATGCAGGCCGCGGCGGAGAATCTCGATTTCGAGCTGGCGGCGATCCTGCGCGATCGGCTGAAGGCGCTCACCTTCATCCAGGGCAGCCAGGCGATCAACGCCGAGGGCGTCGGCGATGCCGACATCTTCGCGCAGGCGAGCAAGTCGGGCGTGATCGGAATCGAGGCGTTCTTCATCCGCGGCGGCCAGAATTGGGGCCATCGCAGCTTCTTCCCCAGCCACACCCAGGACGTGCCCGAGGACGAGGTGCTCGCCGCCTTCCTGATGCAGTTCTACGAAGAGGTGCCCCCCGCCCGGAACGTGTTCGTCGACCGCGAGCTGCCCGAGGCCGAACTGCTGGCGGAGGCGATGGGCGAGCGCGCCGGGCACAAGGTAGCGCTGTCGGTGCCCCAGCGCGGCACGCGGCGGCGGCTGCTCGACCAGGCCAAGCGCAACGCCGAGGAAGCGCTCGACCGCCGCCTCGCCGAAAGCACGACGCAGGCCAAGCTGCTCCGCGAGATGGCCGATCTGTTCGACCTGCCCGAGCCGCCGAACCGCATCGAGGTCTACGACAACAGCCACATCCAGGGCACCAACGCGGTGGGCGCGATGATCGTCGCCGGGCCCGAAGGCTTCCGCAAGAGCCAGTATCGCAAGTTCAACATCAAGCGCCCCGAGACGATCGCCGGCGACGATTACGGGATGATGCGCGAGGTGCTCAGCCGCCGCTTCGCCCGCGCGCAGGACGAGGATCCCGATCGCAGCCAGGGCGACTGGCCTGATCTGGTGCTGCTCGACGGCGGCAAGGGGCAGCTGAACGTCGCCAAGACGGTGCTCGAGGAGATGGGCATCGAGGATGTCTGCATGGTCGGCGTCGCCAAGGGGCCGCATCATGGCCGGGACGGCCGCGAAGTGTTCCACCTGATGGACGGCAGCGAGCGGATGCTGCCGGTCAACGCGCCCTTGCTCTTCTACCTCCAGCGGCTGCGCGACGAGGTCCACCGCTTCGTCATCGGCGCGCACCGCGACAAGCGCGCCAAGGCGATCGGCGCGAGCCCGCTGGACGAGGTGCCCGGCATCGGCCCGGCGCGAAAAAAGGCGCTGCTGATGCACTTCGGCACCGGGCGCGCGGTGCGGAATGCCAGCCTGGAGGATCTGAAGAAGGCGCCGGGCGTCTCCGCAGGCGTGGCGCAGCAGGTCTACGACTTTTACCACAGCCGCTAGCCGCTGCGTTTCGTCGTTCGTAAAGGGCACTTGAGCGCGGCGCAGCATCCGCTACGCTCCACCTCCATTTGAGGGGGAGTTGTATGCGCGGGCGTAGAGTTTTGGTGGCCGTATTGTTGTCCACGGCCGGGGTGGCGCATGCCGGCGACAAGCCGCTCTATCAGGCGGCGCCCGCCTGGGTGCTTTCCGCGCCGGCGGTGGATGTCGTCAAGCTCGACGATTCCGCGCCGGTGCTGCAGGTATTCGACCAGCAGCAGCGGCTGGAGGACGGGCAGGTCGCGATCTACATGGAAAGCGCGATCCGCATCGCCTCGCCGCAGATGCTCACCCAGAGCGGTACGCTGCCGCTGCAATGGGATCCGGCCAAGGGCGACCTGATCATCCACAAGCTCCAGATCCTGCGTGCCGGCGGGAATGTGGACCTGCTCGCCAAGGGCACGCGGTTCAACGTGATCCAGCGCGAGCAGAAGCTCGAGCAGTTCGCGCTCGACGGCGCGCTGACCGCCACCGTCGCGCTGGAAGGGCTGCGCGTCGGCGACGTGATCGATGTCGCGTTCACGATCACCCGCAAGGATCCCGTCCTCGGCAAGGAGATGATGAGCATCGTCCCGATGGTGCCGGCGCCGGCGAAGCTCGGTTTCGGCCGCGCGCGGCTGCTGTGGAAGGACGGGGTGCCGGTGGCGTGGCGGGACTATTCCGGCGGCGTGTTCGGCTCGGCCGATCGCCGGGGCGCCGAACCCAAGCTGATTGCCGGCGGCTATCGCGAACTCACCCTGTCGCTGCCGACGGCCAAGCCCGCCGAGCTGCCCGACGATGCGCCGGCGCGGTACAAGCCGCTGCCGATGCTGGAGGTGAGCACCTATGCCGACTGGGCGACGCTGTCGCGCACCATGGCGCCCTTTTACAGCAGCGAAGGCGCGATCGCGCCGGGCAGTCCGCTTGCCGGCGAGGTTGCCCGCATCGCCGCCGCCAGCAAGGACCCGCGCACCCGCGCCGCGATGGCGCTGCGGCTTGTCCAGGACCAGGTCCGCTACCTGTTCCGCGGCATGGACAACGGCAATTACCGCCCCCAGGCGCCGGCGGAGACCTGGACGCTGCGCTATGGCGACTGCAAGGCCAAGACCTTGCTGCTGGTATCGCTGCTCCGCGCGCTCGATATCGAGGCCGAGCCGGCGCTGGTGAGCAGCGGGCTGGGCGACCTGGTCGAATCGCGGCTGCCTTCGCCGGGCGCGTTCGACCATGTGATCGTCCGCGCCACGATCGACGGCAAGGCGCTCTGGCTGGATGGTACCCAGGGCGGCTCGCGCGTCGAGGACCTGGACGACGTGCCGCCGTTCCGGACGGCGCTGCCGATCCGTGCGGGCGGTGCCGGACTGGAGGCAATGCCGATGCGGCCGCCGGCGCGTCCGGCGCAGCAGGTTTCGGTGACGCTGGATGCGACCGCCGGCATCGAATTCCCGCAGCTGTTCGCGATCCGCATCGTCTATAGCGGCGCGATGGCGGAGGCGCTGCGCGGCGCCCGCTCGCAGATCGACAAGGACAAGCTCGCCGAATTCCTCGAGCCGCAGATATCGGCGGTGCTGGGCAATCACAGCGCCTATGACCAGAAGATGGAGGACGATTCCACCGGCGGCACCGTGACGGTGACCGCGAGCGGCATCGCTTATCAGGACTGGAACTATGATCGCGGGCGCTTCCGCCTGCTGCTCGATACGACCGCGGCGGGGCTGGGCTTCGCGCCGAATCGCGCCCGCACCGCGTGGAAGACGATCCCGGCGGTGAGCGGGGCGCCTTCCGATGTGTGGGTGGAGCGGCGATGGAAGCTTGCCGAGGGCGGCAAGGGCTTCACGCTCGAAGGGCAGCAGACGCTTCCCGCCACGCTTGCCGGCATGCAGCTCTCCCGCAAGGTGGCGCTGGCGGAGGGCTGGCTCTCGCTGCAGGATCGGACGACGACGGGCCTGCAGGAAGTGGCGCCCGCCCAGATTCCGGCGGCACGCGCCGACGTGGCGCGGGTGAAGGCCAATCCGCTGCGGCTGGTCGCGCCGGCGGACCATCCGGCGCGCTGGGCGGTGATCGGCACCGCGCGCGCGGACGGGCGGCTGAAGCCGATCCTGGATGCCTATGCCAAGGCGATTGCCGCGAAGCCGGACGATCCCGACAGCTATACCAACCGGGCCTGGTTCCACGAGACGATCTATGATCGCGAGGCGGCGATCGCGGACCTGAGCAAGGCCATCGAACTGGCCCCGACCGCGGACATGTATCTCCGCCGCGCCGATGCCGAATATGCGCTGCGCCGCGACGACAAGGCGCTGGCGGACGTGCAGGCCGCGCTTGAGCTGGAGCCCGATTCGGGTGGCGCGACCAGCACGCTGGCGGTGTTCAAGCGCGACCGGGGGCAGATGGACGAAGCGCGCGCGCTGATCGAGGCGCGGATCGAGCAGGGCGGCGAGAAGAAGCTCGGCTGGCAGATCGATCTGGCCAATCTGCTGGGGGATGGCGGGCAGGTCGACGATGCCGTCGCCATGCTCGACGAGGCGATCGCCGCAGCGCCGGGCAACGCCGCCTTGCTCAACAGCCGCTGCTGGATCCGCGCGACGCACAATGTGGCGATCGAGCAGGCGCTGAAGGACTGCACCAGCGGCGTGGAGCTGAGCAGCAGTTCGGCCGCGGTCCTCGACAGCCGCGCCATGGTCTATTTCCGCATGGGCAAGCTGGATGCGGCGCGCACCGATCTCGACGCGGCGCTGCTGGCGAGCCCCGAACAGTCGGCCAGCCTCTACATGCGGGGGGTGATCGGCAAGCGGACCAAGGCCAAGGATGCCGACGCCTATCTCGCCGCCGCCCGGATGATCGAGCCGCGCATCGACGAACGCTTCGCGCGCTTCGGGATCAAGCCCTGATCGCTTTGCCATTTCTTCACTCCGGCTGGGCTAGGCCGGTGCGCGACTGACCCCTGTCTCCGGGGCGATGGCGAGACGTACCTGCATGCCCACCACCGTGTTCCTGACGATCGATACCGAGCTGATGTGGCGCCACCACGTCGCCGGTCTCGATCTGGCGGAGGTCGCCGCGCGGTCGTTCGAGCCGGCGGGCGTGGGCGTCAGCTGGCAGCTGGAGCGGCTCGCGGCGTTCGACCTGAAGGCCTGCTTCTTCGTCGATCCGATGCCCGCGCTGGTCCACGGGCTCGGCCCGATCGAAGCGGTGGTGCGGGCGATCCGTACGGCGGGGCAGGAGGTGCAGCTGCACCTCCACCCCAACTGGACCGGGGCGAGCGCCGCCGATCGGGCACGCATGCCGTCGCGCTTCGACCTGGTGGATTACAGCGCGGAGGAGCAGCGCGCGCTGATCCGCCAAGCCCGCGCGCTGCTGATCGAGGCGGGGGCCCCGCCGCCGATCGCCTTTCGGGGCGGCAGCTATGCGGCGAACGATGCGACGCTCGCATCGCTCGCGGCGGAAGGCTTTGCCTATGATTCCAGCCACAACGGCTCCGAACATCCCTGGCCGAGCGCGATCGGCCTGCCGCCGCGCCGAATCTCTCCGGTGCGCCACCAGGGCGTGATCGAAGTTCCGGTGACGCTGATCGATACCGGCACGGCGCTGCGCCATTTCCAGATTTGTGCGCTGTCCGTGCGGGAGATGCGGGCGGCGCTGGACCATGCAGTGGCGCAAGGCCACGCGGCGCTGACGATCATCAGCCATGGCTTCGAGCTTGCCAACCGCGCCGGCACGCGGCCCAACGCGGTGCATGTCCGCCGCTTCGAGGCGCTATGCCGGATGCTGGCCGAACGCCGCGACGTGCTGCCGACCGCACATTTCGCGGATCGGCCGCCGCTGGCGCTGGACCGGGACGATGCGCCGCTGGGCCCCAACGCGTTGCGAACCCGGCTGCGACAGGCCGAGCAGCTATGGTCGAACCTGATCGAGGAACGCGCCGGATGAGCGCGGCGCAATGGGTGCCGCTGCGATTCATGGTCGGCGCGCGGACCATGGCCTCGGTACGACGCCGCCTGGTACGGGTGCCGCTGACGCTCGCCGAGGCGCGGCAGGGGGCCTGCCCCGTGCTGCCGACGCTGCCGCGGGAGGCGCAAGGCTATCTGGTCACCTCGCTGCCGGAGGCGCAGTGCGCGGACCTGCGCAGCGGCGGGATGCTGGTGCTGATGCGGCAGCGCTACACGCGCTTCCATGTCGACCTGTCGCTGGATTTCGATGCGTGGTTCGCCGGGCTCTCCGCAAGCACCCGGCAGGGGCTGAGGCGCAAGGCGCGGCGGATCGGCGCCGTGGTGCGGCGGTTCCGGACGCCCGGGGACATGGCCGTTTTCCATCCGCTTGCCCGGGCGCTGTCGGCACGGACCTATCAGGAACGCCTGCTCGGCGCCGGCCTGCCGGACGACCTGGCCTGGCTGCAGCGGCTGGCAGCGGCGGATGCGGTGCGTGCCTGGCTGTTGATGCTGGACGAGCAGCCTGTCGCCTATCTCTGCTGTCCGGTGGAGGGGGATACCGTGCTCTACGCCCATGTCGGGCATGACCCGGAGGTCGCCGCGTGCTCCCCAGGCGCGGTGCTGCAGTTGGAGGCGCTACGCGACCTGTTCGCCGAGCGGCGCTTCGCCTGGTTCGACTTCACCGAGGGGGAGGGCCAGCACAAGCGGCAGATGGCGAGTGGCGGGATCGCCTGTGTCGACCTGATGCTGCTGCGGCCGACATTCGCCAATCACGCGCTGATCGCCGCGCTGGCCGGGTTCGACGGCGCGGTGGCCCTGGGCAAGGGTGTCGTGACCACTCTGGGGGCAGAGCGGCTCGCACGGTGGCTGCGCCGCGGCTGAGCGCGGCCTTCAGTCCAGCGGTACGCGGTCCACCCGGGCGGCGGAGAGGCCGTAATAGTTCGAGACGCGGTCGGCATAGGCTTGGGTGAATTCGGGCGCGTTGCTTGCCCAGCTGGGCCCGCCCTCCAGCACGCGGCGATCGATCGTGACGATGTAATCGTCGCCGCCCGCGTCGTAGGAAATCAGCTCGAAGGGCAGGGGATAGTAGCTCTTGCCCATGCCGAGGAAGCCGCCGAGGCTCAGCACCGCGTAGAGCGTGCGGCCGCTGCCCTTCTCGACCATAAGCGCCTGTACCTGCCCCAGCGAATCGCCGTCGCGGCTGCGCACCTTCAGCCCGTCGACGCGCGCGGTGACGAGCAGGCTGGTGGTTTCGGGCGTATCGGACATGGTCGAACTTCCTTCTGGGCACATGCTTGCGTCGGAGGAATGCTCGAAACCGGCCTATCGTTCCGCAAACGGGATGACCGAAGGGGAATGCTCAGTGCCGCTCGAGCGCGCGTAGCGCCGCCGCGCGCTCGGCCGGGCTCATCCGGCGCTCCAGCGCGGCGACCGCGTTCGGGGCGGCCTGGTGGCGGAGCGTCGCGGCCCGCTTGAGCCATACCCAGGCCTGCACCACGTCCTTGTCGCCGCCCTGGCCCTGGATCTGCATCGCGGCGAGATCGACCATCCCGTCGGCGTCGCCGCGCGTTGCCCCCTGCTCGAACCAGCGGCGCGCGGCGGCGGGATCCTTGGCGACTTGCCTGCCCTCATAGAAATAGGTGCCGAGCGCGGTCATCGCACCCGCACTCCCGGCGAGCGCCGCGCGCTTGTAATAGCCCAGCGCCTGTTCGGGATCCGCCTTCACCCCTTCACCCAGATCGAAGGCGCGGGCGAGGGCGTAGAGTGCCTCCAGATGCTCGTGCTTCGCGGCGGCCCGGTACCAGGCGATGGCCTGCGGCCGGTCCTGCTTCACGCCGTCGTCGCCGCTCTCCAGCATCTGTGCGAGCGCGACCTGCGCCGAGGGCAGGTCCAGCTTGGCCGCCTGGCGGTAATAGGATGACGCCCTGGCGGGGTCGCGGGGGGTGTCGATGCCGTCGCGGTAGAGGTCTCCCAGCATCTTGGCGGCGGGCACATGACCCGTCTCCAGCGCGCGGGCGAACCATTTGCGCGATGCCTCCGGGTTCTTGGCGATGCCCTTGTAGCCGCCGCGATAGACGTTGCCGAGGATCACCGACGCTTCGCCCGAGGCGGTGTTGAGTTCGGGCACGTCCGGGTTGAACATCGGCGTGTCGGTGATGGCGTTGAAGCGGGCTGTCGCCGCCTTTTCCAGCCAGCGCACGCCTTCGGCAGGATCGGACTGTTCGCCCAGGCCCATCAGGTAGAGCTTGCCGATGTACAGCGCCGCCTCGTCCCCGCCGGCGCCCAGCGGCAGCTTGCCGGCGGCGCGCTTGAACCAGGGCAGCGATTCCGCGAAGCGACGCTGGTCGAACAGCAGGATGGCGATGGGTAGCGTGTCGTCATGCGCGATGCGCGAGGCCCGGGTGTCGGTCTTGCCCGTCGGGCCGCCGAACTCGATCGGGATGCCAGCCGGGCGGCTGGTCACCTCCGGGCTGCCGGCATTGGGCTGATAGCGGGCGCGGCAGGCAGCGGCGACCTCGTCCGCCGAGGCGGTCGCGGCGGCGGGGGTACCGCTCGCGGCCGTGCCGTCATCGCCCCCGGCGCCGGCGACATCGGACGTGGTGCTGGCGGTATCGATCACGCCGGAAAAGAGAAGGAGCGTGCCGAAGCGGCTCTTGGGCGCCTTGGGAAGCGGCGAGCCCGGCGGGGCCAGCGGCGGCGCGCTATAGTCCGGGTTTCGCGGCAGACGGGTCGGCAGGTACACCGCTGGCCCCAGCACGCCCTTGTCGGCGGCGACGCCGCTCAGCGCCGCGAAATAGGGATTGCGCGCCAGCGCCTCGCACGTTGCCGAGCGCTGGGCTTCGGCGGCGGGCATCCGCTGGCCGCGGATGATCAGTTCGTCGGACTGCTTCTGCGCCTCGGTCTGGGCAAGCGCCGGCGCACCAAGAAAAATGCCGGTCCCCGCAAGCAACAGCGCGGCCAGGCCGCCCAACTTCCCATCCATCCCCATGATCTTGCCTCGTGTTGCGCAAGGTGCGCGGTGGGCCTTCGGGGAAATAGGTCAGAAGTCGGTCGGCTTGTCCAGCCGCTTCAGCGGCGTCTGCCGAACCAGATCACGTGGCGCGGGCCCTTGCCGTTCTGGCGTGCACGAACTGCAACTTCCTCGACCAGGAAGCCGCTGTCGCGCATCCGGCGGGCAAAGGCGGGATCGGAGGCGGCCGACCAGACGGCGAGGATGCCGCCCGGACGGAGCGCCTGGCGCGCGGAATCGAGTCCGCGCATCGAATAGAGGCTGTCGTTGCCGGCGCGGGTCAGCCCGTCCGGGCCATTGTCGACGTCGAGCAGGATCGCATCATAGGCGTTCTGGCCATCGGCGATCACCCGGCCGACATCGTCGAAGCGCACGGTCACGCGCGGATCGTCGAGGCAGCCATTGGTGAGCGCCGCCATCGGCCCGCGCGCCCAGTCGACGATCTTCGGGACCAGCTCGGCCACCGTCACCTTGGCGTTGCCGCCGAGCACGCCCAGCGCGGCACGGAGCGTGAAGCCCATGCCATAGCCGCCGATCAGCACCCGCGCCTCGCGCTTGCCGAGCCGTTCGAGCGTCATCACCGCGAGCGCTTCTTCCGAACCGCTCATCCGGCTGTTCATCAGCTCGTTGCGTTCGAGCACGATCATGTGATCGTCGCCGCGGCGGAACAGCCGCAGCGGTTCGCCGCCGGGGACGTCGGCGGTGTCGAGCAGTTCGCGGGGGGTCATGCTGCCAGCCCCCGGCTGTCATCCCCACGTTCGTCATTCCGGCGAAAGCCGGAATCCATTGGGGTCGCCGTCACGGAACTTGCTGCGGCGGAGTGGCGAATGGATCCCGGCTTTCGCCGGGATGACAATGGATAGGTGCGGGAAACCAACCTCAACCCAGCGCCGCCTTCAGCTTGGCGAAGAAACCGCTCGACTGCGGGCATTCCTCGCCCGTTTCGGTCTTGCGGAACTCCTCGAGCAGCTCGCGCTGCCTGGCCGAGAGCTTGGTCGGCGTCTCCACTTCCAGCCGCACGACCAGGTCGCCGCGACCACGGCCCTGCAGCACCGGCATGCCGGCGCCGCGATGGCGCATCTCGCGGCCGGACTGGGTGCCGGCATGGATCTTGATCACATGCTCCTCGCCGTCGAGCCCCGGGATGCGGATCTCGCCGCCGAGCGAGGCGGTGGTGAAGCTGATCGGCGCGGTGGCGTACAGCGTCGTGCCCTGCCGCTCGTAGAGCGAATGGCGGGTGACGTGGAGGAAGATGTAGAGATCGCCCGCCGGGGCCCCGCGCGCGCCGGCCTCGCCTTCGCCGGTCAGGCGGATGCGGGTGCCCTCGTCGACGCCGGGCGGAATCTCGATCTTGAGCGTCTTGGTCTTGTCGGTCCGGCCTTCGCCGCGGCAGGTGCGGCACGGCTCCGCGATCACCTCGCCAGCGCCGTGGCAGGCGGGGCAGGTGCGCTCGACCATGAAGAAGCCCTGCTGTGCGCGCACCTTGCCGTGGCCGGCGCAAGTGGTGCAGGTCTTGGCCTTGGTGCCGGGCGTGGCGCCCGAGCCCTGGCAGCTGTCGCACGGGCCCGAGACGTCGATGGTGATCTCGGTCGAATGGCCGTGGAACGCCTGTTCGAGCGAGATTTCCATGTCGTAGCGCAGATCGGCGCCGCGCCGCTGGGGCCGACCGCCGCCGCCGCGCCCGCCGCCCATGAATTCGCCGAACACGCTTTCGAAAATGTCGCTGAACGCGCCGAAATCGCCCTGGCCGCCATGATGGCCGCCGCCGCCGTTCTGGAACGCGGCATGGCCGAAGCGGTCGTACGCCGCGCGCTTCTGCGGATCCTTCAGGCAGTCATAGGCTTCGCTGATCGCCTTGAACTTCGCCTCGGAATCCTTGCACCCGGCATTCTTGTCCGGGTGATATTTCATCGCGAGCTTGCGGTAGGACGATTTGATCGTCGCGTCGTCCGCCGTGCGCTCGACCTGGAGCAGTTCGTAATAATCGACTTCGGTGGTCATCCAGCAAGCCCTCTCCCCATCAGGGGAAAGGGAGAGAGACTCCGTCGATGCATTGTCGCATCGACCGGGCCCGCTCCCCCTCTCCCCGGCCCTCTCCCCGACGGGGAGAGGGAGGGGCATCCGTTACGCCTTGTTGTCGTCCACTTCCGAGAACTCGGCGTCGACCACTTCCTCGCCAGCGGCTTCGCCGCCGGCCGCAGCACCCGCGTTCGGCGAGGCGCTTTCGGCAGCCTGCTTCTCGTAGATCGCCTGGCCGAGCTTCATCGCCACCTGGGCGAGGTTCTGGGCCTTGGCGGTCATCGCATCGGCGTCGCCGCTCTCGATCGCCGACTTGGTCTCGGCGATCGCCGCCTCGATCTCGCCCTTCAGCGCGGCATCGACCTTGTCGCCGTTTTCGGCGAGCTGGCGCTCCGTGGTGTGGACGAGGCTTTCGGCGTTGTTCTTGGCTTCGGCCGCGGCACGACGCTTCTTGTCGTCCTCGGCGAACTTCTCGGCATCGCGCACCATCTGCTCGATGTCGCCGTCCGAAAGGCCGCCCGAGGCCTGGATGCGGATCTGCTGTTCCTTGCCGGTGCCCTTGTCCTTGGCGGACACGTTGACGATGCCGTTCGCGTCGATGTCGAAGGTGACCTCGATCTGCGGCACGCCGCGCGGCGCCGGCGGAATGCCGACCAGGTCGAACTGGCCGAGCATCTTGTTGTCGGCCGCCATCTCGCGCTCGCCCTGGAAGACGCGGATCGTCACCGCCTGCTGATTGTCATCGGCAGTCGAATAGACCTGGCTCTTCTTGGTCGGGATCGTGGTGTTGCGGTCGATCATGCGGGTGAACACGCCGCCCAGCGTCTCGATGCCCAGCGACAGCGGGGTCACGTCGAGCAGCAGCACGTCCTTCACGTCGCCCTGGAGCACGCCGGCCTGGATCGCCGCGCCGATGGCGACGACTTCGTCCGGGTTCACGCCGGTGTGCGGCTCCTTGCCGAAGAAGTCCTTCACGATCTGGCGGACCTTGGGCATGCGGGTCATGCCGCCGACGAGCACGACTTCGTCGATCGCATCGGCCTTGACGCCCGCATCGGCCAGCGCCTTGCGGCACGGCTCGAGGGTGCGCTTGATCAGGTCATCGACCAGACGCTCGAGATCGGCGCGGGTGATGTTCTTCACCAGGTGCTTCGGGCCGTTCTGGTCGGCGGTGATGAAGGGCAGGTTGACCTCGGTCGTCTGCGCCGAGCTGAGCTCGATCTTCGCCTTCTCGGCCGCTTCCTTCAGACGCTGGAGCGCCAGCTTGTCCTTGGTGAGGTCGATGCCCTCGGCCTTCTTGAACTCGTCGGCCAGATACTGGACGATCGTCGAGTCGAAGTCCTCGCCGCCGAGGAAGGTGTCGCCGTTGGTCGCCTTCACTTCGAACACGCCGTCGCCGATTTCCAGCACGGAGATGTCGAAGGTGCCGCCGCCAAGGTCATAGACCGCGATGGTCTTGTTGTTGTCCTTGTCGAGGCCATAGGCGAGCGCCGCGGCCGTCGGCTCGTTGATGATGCGCAGCACTTCAAGGCCCGCGATCTTGCCGGCGTCCTTGGTCGCCTGGCGCTGCGCGTCGTTGAAATAGGCCGGAACGGTGATCACCGCCTGCGTCACGCTCTCGCCGAGATACGACTCGGCGGTTTCCTTCATCTTCTGCAGGATGAAGGCCGAGATCTGCGACGGGCTGTATTCCTCGCCGCCGGCCGCAACCCATGCGTCGCCGTTCGGACCGCGCGCGATCGTGTAGGGCACCAGCTCGGTGTCCTTCTTGGTCACGGGATCGTCGAAACGACGGCCGATCAGGCGCTTCACCGCAAAGATGGTGCTGTCCGGATTGGTCACTGCCTGGCGCTTCGCCGGCTGACCGATCAGGCGCTCGCCATCCTTGGCGAAGGCGACGATCGACGGCGTGGTGCGCGCGCCTTCCACATTCTCGATGACCTTGGGCTTGCCGCCTTCCATCACGGCGACGCAGCTGTTGGTCGTGCCCAGGTCGATACCGATAACTTTAGCCATGGTCCTCGTTGGCCCCCACAATCGAAACAAAAGGGTTCATAAGCGTTATCTGGATTCCGGCCCCAGAAGAGGCGGCCGCCGTCCAGATGTCCGAGGGGGGATATAGGTGCGTCGCGCCTTGCCGCAAGACGCCCGGGTTTCTACAAGATTTCCCAAATCAAAGAGGGAGGATGCCGAATGCGCACTCTGGCGGGGCTTGTGACGGTTCTGGTGCTGGGGGCCTGTTCGCCCCAGGCGGACGGCGTGAAGGTGGATGGAGCCTGGATCCGCCTGCCGGCGGTAGCCGGCCAGCCGGGGGCCGCGTACTTCACGCTGCACGGCGGCCGCGAGGCGGAAACGCTGGTCGGCGTCTCCACGCGGGCCGCGGACCGGGCCGAACTGCACGACAGCGCCAAGGACGGCAGCGGCATGACCAAGATGACGCAGATCGCGAGCCTGGACCTTCCGGTAGGGTCCCAGGTGAAGTTCGTGCCCGGCGGCAAGCACGTCATGCTGCTCGGGCTGGTGCCGAACGTCCATGCCGGCGAGAAGGTGCCGCTGACCCTGCGATTCGCCAGCGGGCACGAGGTGACCGCGGTTGCCGATGTGGCGGTGCCGGGGGCGGAGCAGCGCTAGGTTTCTTCCGGACCGCGACCTTCTCTCAAGTCCCCGCCCGCTTTTCGGGAGGGGACTTGAGCACGGGGAAGACTAGGACGGCTTCAGAACGAAAGCCGTGCCCGTCCGAGCACGCGATCGCCGCTGTGACGGAGGTCTGCATAGGGTGACGACACCGCGCGGTTGGTATCGATGTCGGTGCCGACATAGTCGACGCCGAGCGTCAGCGGGCCGGTGACGTGCTCCACGCCGATCCGCCAGTCGGTATAGTCGCCCGTCGGGCGCAGGCGGGCGGCGCGGATGTCGTCGGTGCTGCCGGTGGTGCGGCCGATCGCGCCCGACACGGTGAACGGCGTCGACGGGATGCCGACCGAGGCGCCGGCATGCAGGTAGAGATTGTCCCCGCCGATCGGTCCCTGGTCCGGCGCATAGACCGCGCCGCCGTTCAGCCGCAGCGGCCCGAGCGAAAAGGCGCCGTCCGCGCCGAGCTCGACATAGTCCATCGCCCGCGCCGCGCCGGTGAAGACATGGCCGGTGACGAAGCCGCGCAGCTTGAATGCACCCAGGTCGAATCCGCGGCCTGCCTCCAGGTCGAACACCGCGTCTGCACCCGCATGACGGCTCGATTCGCGCACCATCGCCACCCGCGCCGAGGCATCGAAGCCGAGGATGCCTGCCGAGACGTCACCCGATGCGCTGAGCTGGTTCTCGCTCCAGCTGAGGCCGCGGCGGCTCTCGTCGGTGGAAAGTTCGACGCCGCCCGAAACCTTGGGCAGCACCTGGGCCTGGGCGGCGATCGGGAAGGCGAGCGCCGCCAGGGCGAAAACGGTAATCGGGATACGCATCAGGTATTTACACGTCCTATCTGGTCGAGTTCGGCGCGCAGCGTCTCGGCATCCTGCCGGGCCAGCGCTTCCACCGCGCCTCGCATGTCCTTGGTCGCGCTGGCAACATCCCTGGCGATGGCGGCGCGGTTGGCGGTGCACCAGCCGGGACGGCTGCCGGTGGCGACGCTTTCCTGGCGCAGCCCGCGCTGGAGGGTGCCGGCGGCGTGGCGGGCCCGGCGATCGACCACCAGATCAGCCTGCCAGCGGCAGCGCAGCGTCGAGGCGCGGCCGCCCGGGCCGGCGACGCCGAGCTGCTGGTGGCGAACGTCGACGCGCATGCGATAGTCGGCATGGACCGGGCCGGCTTCGTGATCGATGCGCACGCTGTGCGCGATTTCGGAAGTGGGGGCGGCGAGCAGCAGCCCCAGAATCAACGGGATCATGGCTCTTCTCCTGCGGTTGCCCCGGCTGTTGTCGCCGGTGACAGGCTTTCTTTGCCTCCCGCCTTCCGCCGATGGCAAGTTACCAAGTGTTTCCCGCAACCGCGCGTTCTTCCAACCATCGTACGGGTTGTGGGGCGGAACCGGGGTCCTACATCGCAGGCAAACAAGCGGAGGAAAGCAGTGACGGCCACGCGCACCGAAACCGATTCGATCGGCGCGATCGAAGTTCCCGCCGACGCCTATTGGGGCGCCCAGACCCAGCGATCGATCCAGAACTTTCCATTCGGGCCCGAGGAGCGGATGCCGATCGGCATCGTCCATGCCCAGGCGATCGTGAAGCAGGCCGCGGCGCGGGTGAACGTCAAGCACGGGCTCGATCCCAAGATCGCCGAGGTGATCGACCGGGTCGCGCAGGAGGTGATCGACGGCAAGCTCGACGACCAGTTCCCGCTGGTGATCTGGCAGACCGGCAGCGGCACCCAGACCAACATGAACGTCAACGAGGTGATCGCCGGCCGCGCCAACGAGATCCTCACGGGAAATCGCGGCGGCAAGAGCCCGATCCACCCGAACGATCACGTCAACATGGCGCAATCGTCGAACGACAGCTTCCCGACCGCGCTGCACATCGCCGCCGCCCGCGCGGTGACCCTCGACCTGTTCCCGGCGCTGGAACGACTGCACGCCTCGCTCGACCGCAAGGCGCACGACTGGGATCACATCGTCAAGATCGGCCGCACCCATCTGCAGGACGCGACACCGCTGACGCTGGGGCAGGAATTTTCCGGCTATGCCGCGATGCTCGAATCGGCGCGGGCGCGGTTTCACAGCGTGCTCGAGCTCGACATCTTCAAGCTGGCGCTGGGCGGCACCGCGGTCGGCACCGGGCTCAACTCGCCGCCGCATTATGCCGAGGACGTGGCGGCCGAGATCGCGAAGATCACCGGGCTGCCCTTCGTCTCCGCGCCGAACAAGTTCGAGATGCTCGCGACCAAGGATCAGCTGGTGAACCTGTCCGGCGTCTGCAACACGCTGGCCGTCTCGCTCACCAAGATCGCCAACGACATCCGCCTGCTCGGCTCGGGCCCGCGCTCGGGGCTGGGCGAGCTGGAACTGCCGGCGAACGAGCCCGGCAGCTCGATCATGCCCGGCAAGGTGAACCCGACGCAGAGCGAATCGCTGACGATGGTCGCGGCGCAGGTGATCGGCAACCATACCGCCGTCACCGTGGGCGGCATGCAGGGGCATTTCGAGCTCAACGTGTTCAAGCCGCTGATCGGCGCGAACGTGCTGCGCTCGATCACCCTCATGGCAATCGGCATGACCAACTTCGCCGAGCGCGCCGTGGACGGCGCGGTAGCGAACGAGGCGCGGATCAAGGAACTGGTCGATCGCTCACTGATGCTGGTGACCGCGCTGGCCCCGGCGATCGGCTACGACAACGCCGCAAAGATTGCCAAGAACGCCCACGAGAAAGGCCTTACCCTGAAGGAATCCGGGCTGGCGCTGGGGTTGGTGGACGAAGCGACCTTCGACCAGTTCGTCCGGCCCGAGACGATGATCGGCCGTTGATCGGCTGCGGCGAGCGGCGGGAACGCTGCCGCCGCACCGCCGTTATTCCGGCGAAGGAGAAGACAATGATCGGCAAGTTGATTGCAGGCTGGATCGGCAGCAAGATCGACCGGCGGGACGGCGAGGGTGGTGCCGTTGGCGCCGCGGTCGGCGTCGCGACCTGGGAAGTCGCCAAGCGCGTCGTGCCCGCAGCGTTCGTGCTCGGCGCGGGCGCGGTGGGTGCTGCCTATCTCAAGCGCAAGCTCGGCACCGAGCATGGTCCCGATACGGGGCTCGGCGCATAAGGTGACACGCGGCGCCCGGGCTTGACGGCTCGGGTGCCGCTACGCCAAAGGCGCGCATGGCCCATACGCACCAGAACGACCCGCATGGATTCCATCGCCGCGGGGTTTTGTTTGTCCTTTCCTCGCCTTCGGGCGCCGGCAAGTCGACCATCGCCCGCAAGCTGCTGGCTGCCGAACCCGATCTCGCCGTCTCCGTCTCGGTGACCACGCGCGAGCCGCGGCCGGGCGAGGTGAACGGGGTCGACTATACGTTCGTCGATGTCGAGCGGTTCCGCGAGATGGTCTCGCAGCATCACTTCATCGAATGGGCGCACGTCTTCAAGCATCGCTACGGCACGCCCAAGGGCCCGGTGGACGCGGTGCTCGCGACCGGCCGCGACATGCTGTTCGACATCGACTGGCAGGGCGCCCAGCAGCTGCACCAGACAATGGGCGGCGACGTCGTCCGCGTGTTCATCCTGCCGCCGTCGATGGCCGAGCTGCACCGCCGCCTCGAAGGCCGCCGCACCGATTCGCCCGAGGTGATCTCGCACCGCATGGCGCGCGCCTCGAACGAGGTGAGCCACTGGGACGGCTATGACTATGTCCTGGTCAACGACGATGCCGACCAGTGCTTCCAGGCGGTCCACACCATCCTCAAGGCCGAACGGCTGAAGCGCTCGCGCCAGACCGGGCTGATCGGCTTCATCCGCGGCCTGATGAAGCGCGGCGACCCGACGGGGGAATCCTCGGACGTCCTCTGACCTGCCTTACAGCAGGCTGAGAAACCGCACGCCCGCGTCGAAATCCGTCCGCCGCACTTCCCGAGCGCGGATGGCCAGGTCGTCCTCGCCCCATTGCTCGGCCTGCCAGTCCTCGTCGAGCTGGGCGGCGCGCCACACGGTGTCGTGGTCCGCGGCGTCTTCGAGCAGCGCGAGCGATGCGATCAGCGAACCGCTGATCGTCACCAGCGGGCTCAGCGCTGCCAGCCGGAACGGGTCGAGCGCGGCCACCACCTCGTTCAGGCGCGCGATCGTCGCTGCGGGCTGCGGGCGATGCATGATCCCGGCCGTCGTCTCGAAATGCACGTCGTACCGCGTCCGCGCCCAGTCGAGCAGCGGATCCCACTGCGCCGCCTGTCGCGCGACCAGCGGCTCCGGCAGCTCGGCACGGTAGCAGAGCAGGTCGCTCTCGCCGTAGCGCGCCAGGTCCGCCGCGAAGGGGGCGGGGTTGGGCGCGACCTGGTCGATCGCGGCGTTGGCGAGGCCGGTCAGCGGCATCGCGCGCGGATCGAGCTGCTCGCCGACGCTGCGCCATTCCTCCGCCACCGCCTCGGCCAGCTGCGGCGTCGGCAGCATCAGGGCTGCACGGGCGGGGGTACGGACGGGACGGTTGTCGAGCTCGATGGCGCCATCGACGATGGCGACGGTCTTCCAGAATCGTTTCATGCTTCGGGGGGTGTCCTCCAGCGGCGGGCGAGCATCTTGGGGATCGCCGCCATGACCCAGAGCGAGGCGAGCATCAGCGCGACGCCCAGCATGGTCAGTTCGGTGGTTTGGGCGCGGCCCATGATCAGCAGTGCCAGCACCGCGCCGGCGACGCCGACCAGGTTGGCACCCATCATGATGAAATAGCGATTGCGCGCGATACGATCGGCTTCGGTCACAGGGCCTCCAGTCACAGGGCCTCCAGATGCGCCGGGATCGCCGATGCATGGTCCACGACCCGCACTGCGCCGGCCGCATGCAGATCATGGGCGGTGTGGTAGCCCCATGCAACACCTAGAGGGTGCGCATTGGCTGCGACGGCCATCGCCATGTCGAAGCTGGTATCGCCGATCATCACCGTCGTCTCCGCGCTCGCACCCGCTTCGGCCATCGCGGTCTCGATCATCGAGGGGTGCGGCTTGGAGGGGTGGCGGTCGGCGGTCTGGAGCGTGACGAAGCGCTGGCGCAGGCCGTGCGCCTCCAGCACGCGGATCAGCCCGCGATCGGACTTGCCGGTGGCGACGCCGAGCAGCCAGCCGTTCGCGTCCAGCGTCTCGATCGCCTCGAGGATGCCGTCGTACAGCGGCTCGTCCTCGATATGGCCGGCGGTGCGCAGGTCGAAATAGGCGCGCTTGTATTCCTCGGCGAGGTGGCGGTGGAGCTCGTCCTCGGCTTGCGGTAGCAGCTGCGCGATCGCCTCGACCAGGCTGAGGCCGACGATGCGGCGGATCGCTTCGCGCGCCGGGGGATCGATTCGCTGTGACGCGAAGCAATGCTCCATGGCGAGGCAGATGCTCGCCTGGCTGTCGACCAAGGTGCCGTCGCAATCGAAAAGGGCGAGGCGGTTCATGCGAAGGCGCCTAGCGTTCGCCGGGATGACGAAGGAAGTGCAGGCAGGCCCACGCTTACTTCTTCTCCCCGCGGCCCCGCCGTTCGCCGCGGCGTTCCTTGCGGTAGTTCTTGGCGTGCGCCTTGGCCTTCTGCTTGAGCAGTTCCTTGCTCATCGGCGGGGGACCGTCGTCGATCTCGATCGCGTTGCCGATCGCCTGGTCGAAGCCGAGCGTGTGCATCGATTCGGCGAAATGGTGCGGCAGCTCCGCACGCACGTCGATCCGGCCGCCATCGGGATGGTCGATGCGGATGCGGCGGGCGTGGAGGTGCATCTTGCGGCTGATCCCGCCGGTGAGGAATGCCTCCTGCAGCCCGTATTTGCCGTCGCCGACGATCGGGTGGCCGATCGCCGCCATGTGGACGCGCAGCTGGTGGGTGCGGCCGGTAAAGGGCTGGAGTTCCACCCAGGCGCAGCGGTTGCCGGCCATTTCGATCACGCGGTAGCGGGTGCGGGCGAGCTGGCCCTCTTCCATGTCCACCTGCATCTTCTCGCCGCCGGTGCCCGGCTGCTTGCCGATCGGCAGATCGATGAAGCCGTCCTCGATCTCCGGCACGCCCATCACCAGCGCCCAGTAGATTTTCCGCGCGGTGCGGCTGGAGAAGCTCTTCGAGAAGAACGCCGCGGCGCGCGCCGAACGGGCGACCAGCAGCGCGCCGGACGTGTCCTTGTCGAGCCGGTGGACCAGCTTGGGGCGACCTTCGGCTTCGAACCACAGGCCGTCGAGCAGCTCGTCGACATGTTCGAACGTCTTGGTGCCGCCCTGGGTCGCGAGGCCGGGCGGCTTGTTGAGCACCAGTGCTGCGTCGTCGCGGTGGATCACCAGCGATTGCGCGAACGCGGTCTGTTCCTCGCTGAGCGGCTTGGGCACGCGCTTGGCGCGAGGCGCTGCGGCGGCGGCGGCCTTGACCGGCTCGGCCGGGGGCACGCGAATCTGCTGGCCGGCGGCGATGCGGTCGCCCGGCGTGGCGCGCGAACCGTCGACACGGAGCTGGCCGGTGCGCGCCCAGCGCGAGACGATGTTGAAGCTGACATCGGGCAGATGCCGCTTGAACCAGCGATCGAGCCGGATGCCGTCATCGTCATAGCCGACGACGAACTGGCGGACGCCGTCCTCGTTGCCGCTCATGCCGTCACCGCCCGGGCAAGCGTCATGCCGATCGCCAGCGCGCCGATCGCGCCGATCACGGAGGCGAGGACATAGCCGAGCGCCACGACAAGATCGCCCCGCTCGATCATCGCGAAGGTCTCGAGCGAGAAGGAGGAGAAGGTGGTGAAGCCGCCGAGCACGCCGACGCCGAGCAGCAGCCGCGCCTGTTCGGCATTGGGGCCGAAGCGGAGCAGGCTGGCACCGAGCATCCCCATCAGCAAGCCGCCGATAATGTTGACGGCGAGGGTCCCCCAGGGGAAGGCCGGGCCGAGCAGGGCGACGCCCAAGCGGCCAACGCCGTAGCGGGCCGCGGAGCCGATGGCCCCGCCGAGCATCACGAGAAAAAGATTAGGCATGGCGCGCCCCTAGCGCGAATCGCGCCAAAGGGGAACCGCCGTGGTTCGGCGCCTCACGAAGCGACGGCTCCAGCCGGGGACAGGCTGGGGGCAAGCGCCTGCCCCTCCACCACCGGCGCGGCAGATTGCCAGCAGGATTTCCAGCCATTGCTGGAATTGTGCCACCAGCGTGCGAAATCACCCGCGACCTGGCTGACGCTGATCTCCGTGAAGAACCCCGCCTGTGTGGTGGCGCCCTTGATCGTGACCGTGGAGGAATCGGACACGACCACGAAGTCGGATCGGGGCGAAGCCGGTGGGCCGGATTGCCCGAAGTTCGCTGATGGCCGGCGCAACCGATGTGCATGTGGCGCCGTCGAGCCAGTCATGGACGGTGCTGTCGACGGCGACGCATTTCCCGCCCGCATCGCGCTTGCCGCACCAGCTGCGATCGTGCCGCACCCGCTCGGCGATCCAGCGCCCGGTGGATACCTGGCCGAATATCACCTTCTCGTCGACATAGGTGCCCAAGCCGCCGCCGATGTTGGTCACCGTATATTGGGCGTGGAGGGGGCGTTCGCCGGCCGTCGGGACGGCGAGCAGGAGGAACAGCGGGGCAGCGGAAAGCGGGGGCAGCACGGCACACCTCCTGACGCGTTCTTTGAGGACGGCGACATAGCATTCTTCCCGGGCCCGCCATAGCGCCAGGAGGGGAACGAAAGGGCGTGCTATCTTGATAACACAGTTTGCCTGCCCCACATGCCGGCCATGTTCAACGCACTCTCGCTGCTGATCGGGCTGGTCGCGCTGCCCTTCGCGCTGGTGGGGATCATCCCGTTCCCCTTTCTGCCGCTGATCAACTGGATCGCCTTCCCGATCGCGCTCGCCGGTACGGTGGTCGGCATGTTCTCGCGCGGGAACGCGGGGCGGAACCTGAACCTGCTGATCCTGATCATCAGCGGCGCGCGGCTGATGCTGACCGGCGGCTTCATCTGATCCCAGCCGGCGCCAGCTGGAACTCCTTCCCCTCGCATCGTCATTCCGGCGAAAGCCGGGATCCATTCGCCTCTACGCGCCCGCTCTTTCCGAAACGGCGTGCCAATGGATTCCGGCTTTCGCCGGAATGACGGCTTGATAGGGAGGACGCGTTTCCAACGCGCCGCTCGCGCACAAAAAAGGGGCCCGGCGAACCGGGCCCCTCGTTCGATGACGTCCGCCGGGGCTTAGCGGCAGCGCACGTTGCCGCGGTCCACCGACTGGCCGAGCGCGCCACCCGCCACCGCACCGAGCAGCGTGCCGAGCGTCGCATTGCCGCCCGAGGACAGCGCGTTGCCGAACAGGCCGCCCGCCACGCCGCCGACGATCAGGCCGGTGGTGCCGTCGTTGCGGCGGCAATAATAGCGGTTGTCGCGGCCGCGATAGATCCGGTCGTTCCGGCTCAGGCGGCGCTCCTGATAATAGCGGCCGTCGCGATAATAGTTGTCGGCATAATAGCGCTGCTGGCCGGGGCCGGGGCGGTTGTAATCATAGTTGCGATAGCGGCGCCAATCGCCCTGGTTCGGGCGGGCGCCGTTCTGGCGCCAGTCGCGCCGGTCGTCGCGGCGCGCTTCGTTGATGTCCTGGCGGCAATCGCGCGCCTCGCGGCGAAATTCGCGACGGCTATCGGCATTGCGCAGATCTTGGCGGCAATCCTGCCGTGCTTCCCGTTCGCGATGCCCTTGGGCAAGCGCCGGGGCAACCGGCAGGGTCAGCGCGGCCGCGGCGGCGAGTATCAGCATGCGCATCAGGGTACTCCAGATCGTTTCCAATGCGTGCCAAACGGTTCGCCGACGCGGTCGGTTGCGTGAACGGGAAACTACATCCGGTTCATTCGGCGTCCATCGACGGGACACGTGCATCGCCCGGATAGGCGAACAGCAGGTCGCTGCCGACCGCCGCTTCCAGCTCGACATGGCCCTCCAGCGTCAGGCACTCACCCGCCTTGAACGCGACGCCGTCGACCACGCCTTCGCCGCGTACCGGGATCAGCCAGCCGGTGGTGCCTTCCGGCAGGTCGAAACGGCGATGGCCGCCTTCCCAGCGTTCGAGCACGAACTTGGGGCCTTCGACGAGGATCGTGCGGTTCGGGGCGACCGCGCCGGGCATCGGGTGCGGCACGAACGGAACGGGCTCGGAAACGGCGATGCCCGCCTCCAGATGCAGCTCGCGCGGGCGGCCGTAATCATAGAGGCGATAGGTCGTCTCGCTGTTCTGCTGCACCTCGATCAGCGTGATGCCCGCGCCGATCGCGTGCACCGTGCCCGAGGCCGAGTAGAAAAAGTCGCCGGCCTTCACCGGCTTCCAGTCGAGCATGTCCTCGATCGATCCGTCGAGCGCGCCGGCGCGCAGTTCCTCGCGGGTGTAGGGCTGCCTGGTGCCGAGCGCGATCGTCGAATCGGGCTGGGCATCGAGGATGATCCAGCATTCGTCCTTGCCGCGCGGCAGGCCCACGGCCTGCGCCTGCTCATCGTTCGGGTGGACCTGCACCGACAGTTTCTCGCTGGTGAACAAATACTTGATCAGCAGGTCGGGCGTCGAATTGCCCGGCGTCTGGAACCACACCTCGCCGACCGGCTCGCCATCGGCGGCGGGATCGGCGAAGCCCGGATAGAGGGTGTGGCGACCCCAGGGTTTTTCGACGCGGTGGGTGGCGAGAAGCGTGGCGGGCACGGAAGATCCCCTTCGAATACGGTCACGGAAATGCCAGCGCATGTGGCCCGAAGCAGGTTCCGCCGCAATCCCGCCCCGAAAAGGATTGTTTGCAGCCACGGCCCCGGTCTAAGAACCCCGCCATATGCGTAGTCCCCTGCCTCGCGCGCTTGCGTTCGCGCTTCTTCCGGTGTTCGCCCTTTCCGTCGCCGGCTGCGCCAAGCGCGGCGGGGTGAAGGATCTGCCTTACGTCGCCCGCGACGTCGGTACCCTGTACAGCACGGCCAAGCAGAAGCTGGACCAGCACCAGTACAAGCTCGCCGCCGCGCTGTTCGACGAAGTCGAGCGCCAGCACCCCTATTCGGTATGGGCGCGCCGCGCGCAGCTGATGGGCGCGTTCAGCTATTATCTGAACCGCGACTATGCGGAATCGATCGCCTCGGCGCAGCGCTTCCTGGCGGTGCACCCCGGCAACCGCGACGCGGCCTATGCCTATTACCTCATCGGCATTTCCTATTACGAGCAGATCAGCGACGTCACCCGCGACCAGAAGATCACCCAGCAGGCGCTCGATTCGCTCGGCGAGCTGATTCGCCGCTACCCGAATTCGAAATACGCCGCCGACGCCCGCCTGAAGCTGGACCTGGTGCGCGATCACCTGGGCGGCAAGGAAATGGAAGTCGGCCGCTTCTACGAGACGCGCGGCCAGTGGCTGGCGGCGGCGCTGCGCTTCCGCAACGTGGTCGACAACTATCAGATGACCACGCACGTGCCGGAAGCACTGATGCGCCTGACCGAGAGCTATCTGGCGATGGGCGTGCCGGAGGAAGCCAACAAGGCGGCCGCCGTGCTCGGCGCCAATTATCCCGGCACCGACTGGTACAAGCACGCCTATGAACTGATCCAGGAAAACCAGGACAAGGTGGCGGCCGCGACCAAGGCCAGCCCGCCGCCCAAGCCCGCGAGCTAAAACCACTTTCGTTCTACTCCTGTTCCTGCGATAGGGGGCCCGATGCTGACCGCGCTTTCCATTCGCGACGTGGTGCTGATCGAGGCGCTGGACCTGGAGTTCGGCGAGGGGCTCGGCGTGCTGACCGGCGAGACCGGGGCGGGCAAGTCGATCCTGCTCGACGCGCTGGGACTGGCCCTGGGGGCGCGCGCCGATAGCGGACTCGTCCGCAGCGGCGCGGCACAGGCGGTGGTAGTGGCGAGCTTCGTGCCGCCTGCCGCGGACAGCGCCATCGCCAACCTGTTCGCGCAGAACGGCATGGAGCTGGAGCCGGGCGAGCCGCTGCTGGTCCGCCGCCTGGTCAAGGCCGATGGCGGCAGCCGGGCATTCGTCAACGATCAACCTGCCTCGGCCGGCTTCCTGCGCGAACTGGCGCCGCACCTTGTCGAGATTCACGGCCAGCACGACGATCGCGGCCTGCTCAACCCGCGCGGGCACCGGCTGCTGCTCGATGCGTTCGGGCGCTGCGATGCCGGGCCGGTAGCCATCGCGCACCGCGCCTGGCGCGCGGCCGAGGATGCACTGGCGGTGGCGCGGGCCGAGCAGGACAGCGCCGAGCGTGACCGCGAATGGCTGGAACACGCCGTCACCGAACTCGCGGCGCTCGCGCCCGAGGAAGGCGAGGAGGAGCGACTCGCCGAGCGCCGCGCCGCGATGCAGCGCGGCGAAAAGATCGCGACCGACCTGCAGGGCATCGCCGATCTGCTGGAAGGCTCCGACGGCGGGCTGGCCCGGCTGCGCCAGGCGGCGCGGATCCTGGAGCGGGTGTCCGACGACCACGAGGCGCTGGCCGAGGCACTGGCTGCGATCGACCGCGCGATCACCGAGGGCAGCGAAGCGCAGGCGCAGGTCGATGCCGCCGCCGAGGCGCTGGCCTTCGATCCCGCCGCGCTGGAGGCCGACGAAGCCCGGCTGTTCGAGCTGCGCGCCATTGCCCGCAAGCACCGGGTGCAGCCGGACGACCTGCCGGCGCTGCTGGCGGAGCTTTCGGGGCGGTTCGAGCGGCTGACCAGCGGCGGCGCGGGCATCGCCAGGCTGGAGAAGGCGGCGACGCAAGCGCACGCGGCCTATCGCGACGCGGCGCAGACCCTGTCGGCGGTGCGAACGATGGCGGCGGCGCGGCTCGACGCGGCGGTGGCGGCCGAGCTCAAGCCGCTCAAGCTCGACGCCGCGCGCTTCCGCACCATGGTCGCGCCGCTCGACGAGAGTCAGTGGAGCGCTGCCGGCATGGACCGGGTGGAGTTCGAGGTTTCGACCAATCCCGGCGCGCCGTTCGCGCCGCTGATGAAGATCGCCAGCGGCGGCGAGCTGTCGCGCTTCATCCTCGCGATGAAGGTGGCGCTCGCCGAGGAAGGCGGCGCGCGGACGCTGATCTTCGACGAGATCGATCGCGGCGTCGGCGGCGCGGTGGCCGATGCGATCGGCGAGCGACTGGCGCGGCTGGCGCAGGGTTCGCAGCTGCTGGTGGTGACGCACAGCCCGCAGGTCGCGGCGCGCGGCGCGCGGCACCTGCTGATCGCGAAAAGCCACGACGGCATCGTCACCCGCACCGGGGTTACGCCGCTCACCCCCGAGCAGCGCCGCGAGGAAATCGCCCGGATGCTCTCGGGCGCCGAGATCACCCCCGAGGCACGCGCGCAGGCGGAGCGCTTGCTCGCGGCCTGAACCTGCCCCTGAACCTGAACCTGAACGAACCTCTCCGGCTTGCGACAAATCGTGACGGAAAAGGCGGGATGTTGGGACAAAGTGACGACATCTGCGTTCCACAACGGCTCTCGACCGCAGGGGCGGTCCAGTCGAATTGAGGAGTATCCGATGAAGAAGTTCATGCTGCTGATCGCCGGTCTGGGTGTCGCCACCGCCGCCGTTCCTGCGTCGGCCGCCGCGTTCCAGCCGGGCTGGCAGAACATCAACGCGCGCCAGGATCGCATCGAACAGCGCATCAACCAGGGCATCCGCTCGGGTTCGCTCAGCCGCCGCGAAGCGACGCAGATCCGCAACGAGTATCGCGGCCTGGTGCGTCTGGAGGCCCGCTATCGCGCCTCGCGTCCCGGCCTGACGATGCAGGAACGCCGCGACCTCGACCGCCGCTACGACGCGCTGTCGGCCAAGGTGCGCTACGAGAAGCACGACCGCAACAACCACCGCCGCTGATCCGCTGGCGGCTAGCGAACGAGACGGGCCTCGCCGCAGGGCGGGGCCCGTCTCGTATCTGCCGCCTAAACGCCCTCCGTCATCCCGGCGAACGCCGGGATCCATTCGCCACTCGGCAGCAGCTGGAGCCGATACGGTGACCCCAATGGATCCCGGCTTGCGCCGGGATGACGGCTTTGGGGATTGGTCACCCCCGCGGCGGCGACACGCGCTGGAGCAGCAGGCGCCACAGGGGGATCGTCGCCAGCGCCATCTGCGAGGCGAAGGGGAAGACCAGCGCCATCGCGAAGGCCGAGATGGTGCCGAGCAACGTCGCGAGCTCGCGCTGGCGGATCACCCGGCAATGCGCCGGGGCGATGCGTTCGCCGAGCACCGGCGGCGAGGTCGCCAGCCGCTGCACCCAGATATTGGCGAGCGCGATCAGCATCATCCAGAAGGCATAGAGCGCCGCGGGTACGCGGTATCCATAATATTCGGACGAGAAGGCGGTGAAGAACGGCATCGCCGCCACCGTGCTCAGCATGCAGAGATCCCCGGTGCCCGGGCTAGCAGGCGATCAGCTCTCCGTCTTGGGCGGCGTGCGGCGGGTGCGCGGCTTGGTGGCGGGTTCGGCCTTTTTGCGGGTGCGGCGCGGCGGCGGGGCCTTGGCCGGCTTGGCGGGAGCCGCCTCGGCGGTCGGCGCCGTCGATGTATTGGCCGGGGCCGCGGTCTTGCGCGTGCGCCGGGCTGGCGCGGGCCTGGTCTCCGCCGTACCTTCGGCAGGGGTGGCCGCAGTGGCCGCGGCCGGTTTGCGGATCCGCTTCACCGCCGGCTTTGCGGGCGTCGCCACCGCCGCGGGTTCGGCAGGCGTCGTTTCGGTGGCCGGTGGCGGAGCCGCCGCGGCTTCGGCCTTGCCGCCGTCGCCCTTGATCCGCTGCGCCAAGGCGACGAGGCCCGAGGCCAGCAGATCGGCGATCACCGGATGTCTGGCGAGCGCGGTGAGCTGGCGGCGTGCGTCCTTGGGCAGCTTGATGCCGTCGATCACCTTGGGCAGGAACGACGTCTTCTTGTCGTCCTTCTTCGCCTTCTTGTCTTTCTTGCCGGCCATGCCGCACCTCCCGGGCTGGGTGAAGCGGCCAGCTTCCGCCAAGCGATTCGCGCTGTCAACGTGCGGTCAGTGTTGGGTCGGACCGTCGCCTTCCCATTCGAACACGATGTCGAACTCGGTGTCGCCCGGTCGGGCGGCGGCGCGGCGGAGATGGCGCGGCGGCAGCGCGTTCGGCGAGTGCCGTCGGCGCGGCGAGCGATAGGGTTTGGGCTTCTGCATCACGGGCTCCTTGCCTGTCTCGGCACCTGTCGAACCCTGCAGATACGGTCAGGTTCCGCGACGAGCGGCGACGAGCCCGCCCAGGTGGCGATGCAATCGTTCGCTGTTGGCTTCCCAGGTGAACGGTTTGGCAAGGCGGCGTACCGCGGCGGCGGCGGGCGGCGCGGCGAGGAGCGCGGCGATGCCGTCGGCGAGTGCTTCGGGCGTGCGATCGACGATCCGCCCGGCGGCGGGGGCGGTCACCACCTGCCGCGCGCCGCCCACGTCCGGGATGACGATGGGCGTGCCGCTGGCCAGCGCCTCGAGCCAGGCATTGGCCAGCCCCTCGGACGACGAGGCCAGCGCCATCACGTCGGCCGCGGCGAGGAGCTCGGCGATGTCGTCCGGCTTCAGTGCGCCGCACAAGCGGATGCGGTCGCCGCAGCCATGGGCCGCGATGCGCGCCGTCAGACGCTCCGCTTCCGGACCGTGCCCGGCAATGGCAAGATGGACGCCGGGCAGACGCGCGACGGCATCGATCAGCAGGTCATGCCCCTTGAGCGGGATCAGCGCGCCGACCGAAGCGACCAGCGGGCCGCCGATCCCCAGCGCCCGCTTGGCGGCGGCGCGGTCGCGGGGCGCGAAGCGGGCGAGGTCGACGCCCGTGACGATGCACCGGGTGCGCTCGCCCGGCATCCCGAGCGCGATCATGTCGTCGCGGAGGGCCAGCGAGACCGAAAGCAGCCCGTCTGCTGCCTGGCCCGCACGCACGATCTGTCGGGCGATGGCCGGGCGGCGGGTCCATTGGTGGATGTCCGATCCGCGCGCCTTGATCGAGACGGGCACGTCGAACGCCTTGCCGAGCGCGACCGCAGCGGGCCCGTCCGGGAAGAAGAACTCCGCGCTGATCACGTCGAAAGGGAAGTCGGGCCGCAGTGCGGCCAGCATCGGGCGCAGCGCGCGGGCGAGCATCGAGGGATGGAAGCGGCCGCCGGTGGCGGGCAGGTTCAGGAAGCGCGGGCGATGGACGGGCAGGCCGTTCCATTCCTCCCGCATCGGCTGCGCGGCCAGCGCCGCGTAGCGGGGGTGGCGATCCAAGGGGAGGGGCGGCAGGCCCCGCGGGGCGACCACCTGCACCTCCACCCCGTCCCGCGCTGCCAGCGCCCGGGTCTGGCGCTCGACGAAGATGCCGAAATTCGGGCGCGACGCGTCCGGGAACAGGGTGGAGAGGACGAGGACGCGAAGCATGTCCCCCGGGGCATTAGCACCCCGGGGTTAAGGCTTCGGCTATCAGCGGCAGTTGTTGCCGCCCTTTTCGATCGCGCGGCCGGCCAGCGCACCGGCGACGCCGCCCAGCACGGTGCCCGCGGTACGGTCGCCGCTGGTGTCGATCGTGCGGCCGAGCAGCGCGCCGCCGACGGCGCCGATCACGGTGCCGGTGGTGCCGTCGGGCTTGCGGCAATAGCGGCGGCCGTCGCGGCCGCGCCACTCGCGATAGGCATAGCGGCGGCGGTCGTCGCGATAGCGGCGGTCGTCATGGTCGCGGTAATAACGGTCCTGGCCGATCGTCGCCTTGGCCTCGGCCTGGGTGGCGGGCAGCACGACCGCGGCGGGAATGGCGAGCGCGGCGGCGCTGAGCGAAAGCAGAAGGGTACGCATGGGATACTCCCCGAGTTGTTGTTGAAGAAAGGAACGTGCCGGGTTTAATCCCGGTTGCATGAACCCAATACTACGCGGCGTTCAGGCAGGAGGCAGACGCATGGACGAGGCGCGGGCGATCATCGAGCGGCTGGGGCTGGCGCCGCACCCCGAAGGCGGCTGGTATCGCGAGACGTGGCGTGCCGCGACAGTGGGCGAGGGGCGCTCGCCAGGCACCGGAATCCTGTTCCTGCTCGAGGCCGGGCAGCGCTCGCACTGGCACCGGGTGGATGCCGACGAGCTGTGGCTGTGGCACGCCGGATACCCGCTCGACCTGCAGATCGAAGCTTCGGACGGCGGGATCGAGCGGGTGGTGCTCGGCAGTGACGTGCTGGCAGGGCAGGCGCCGCAGGCGCGCGTGCCGGCGGGGCGCTGGCAGGCGACCGAGGCGCCGCACGGCTGGGGGCTGGTGAGCTGCGTGGTGGTACCCGGCTTCGATTTCGCGGGGTTCGAGCTGGCCGCGCCGGGATGGGCGCCGCCGGGCCTCTGACATCGGCTTATCCCCGTTATCCACAGTATCCACAGGCGATGCCGCTTGGTCCGACTCGCCGCCGGTGAGACCATCATGCTTGTAGGAAGGCTGGCGGTGCCGAGGGGAAACCGGAGCAAAGTCAGCGTCTTGCGAGCCATTTCGGTGCCGGGTCCCGCCGGGATCCGCCCGATTCGGCAGGCCCGCGACGATCGCCCCTCCCGGTGGCGGTTCGCGTGCCGATCCGGTGATCGTCCCCCTGCCGGGGCGCGCGCCGCAGGCCGCCGACGGGAAGGACGATGCGCTTCGGCGCAGAACCCCGACCGGCCGGCGACATGGGGGGCTGGCGGCAACGCCGGCCCCCCTTTTGCGCTCCTCTGAAGACCGAGGAACAGCCCCGATTGGCAATTGCCCGTCGGGCGCGCATAGCGGCGGCGCCACGGATCGGGAGCATCGGCTTGGGACGCATTTTCGAACGGTTCGCGCAGAGCGTCGCCGGATGGGCGGGGCGCCCCCCGGCCTTTGCCTTCGCCTTCCTGATCATCATCGTCTGGGGCACCAGCGGGCCCCTGTTCCACTGGTCGGACACGTGGCAGCTGGTGATCAACACCGGCACCACCATCGTTACCTTCCTGATGGTGTTCCTGATCCAGAACGCCCAGAACCGCGACGCCGCCGCGCTGCAGGCCAAGCTGGACGAAGTGATCCGCGCGGTCGACAAGGCACGCAACGAATTCATCGGCATCGAGCATCTGAGCGAGAAGCAGCTGCTCGACATCCGCGACCGGCTGGAGCGCGAATTCGGCGAGGCCGTTCCCATCCCGCACGAAACGATCGAGAAGGTGCTCTCGCGCCGCTGAGGCGTCTCAGCGGACCTGTCGGCGGATTTCGGCGAGGCGCGCAAGCGCGGCCGGGATCACCGGCCCGCCGCAATTGACCAACTGGCGGGGAAACTGCGCCTGGGTGACCGGGAGGCCGGTCTCGGCGAGGGCGCGCTTGCGCAGGCTTGCCGCGCGCGAATCGCTGTCATGGCCGGGCCCCTCGGGGGCGAGCATCACGCGCGGCGGATCGGCGATCACCTGCTCCATCGGCAGGTGGCCGGTATGGGCAAGGCCGTAATGCGCGGCCTGGTTGGAGAAGCCGGTGGTCATCAGCAGATCGTCGAGCAGCGTCTTGCCGCCGGTGACGAGGTTGCCGCCGATCCACAGCAGGGCGGGGGTCCTGGGCCCGGTCCAGCGGGTGGCGGCGACCGCGGCGTCGATGCGGGCGTTGAGCGCGGCGCCCTTCGCGGATGCCCCCACCGCGGCGGCGAGTTCGGTGACCTGCGCCTTGCTGTCCGCGATCGATGGCGGAATGTTGAGATAGAGGACTTTCAGCCCGGCGCGGGCGAACGCCTCGCGGGTCGACGGCGCGGTGAAGCTGCTGGCGATCACCAGGTCGGGCTTGAGGCCGATCACTTCCTCGGCGGTGCCGTTGTTGCCGCGGAAGCGTCGGGCGATGTCGAGCGGGATCGAGGTCGAATCGGGCGCTTGCGAATAATGGCTGATCGCGGCGATCCGCGACGGCGGCACCAGCTCCAGCAACGTCGCGTCGGCGCACGGGTTCATCGAGACGATGCCCCCGCCGCCGGTGGTGGGCGGCGCCGCGCAGCCCGCGAGCCCCAGGCAGGCGAGCCCAAGGCAGGCGAGCAGCGCGGCGCCGAACCTCACTGGAAGCGCACCCGCACGCCGCCAAAGGCAGCGCGGCCATAGGTGCCGTAGCCGGTGATCTGCTGGTAGCGCACGTCACCGATATTATCGACACGGCCATAGACCGAAAGCCGCTGCGTCACCGGCATCTCGGCGCGCAGCCCGGCCAGGGCATAGCCGTCGATCGGCGTGGCATTGCCGACATCGTTGAAGCTGTCGCCGACCATCGTCACCGTGCCGCCGATCGCGAGGCCGAACGGGAAGCGATAATCGGCCGAGACATTGGCGGTATCGCGCGGGCGGCGCGGCAGATCGTTGCCGAGATAGCCGGCGCTGCGGTTTTCCGACGTCACATGGGTGACGTTCGCCCGTACCGTCAGCGCCTGCACCGGCTGGAGCAGCGCTTCGAGCTCGATCCCCTCGGCGCGGGTCTGGTTGAGGTTGTAATAGGTCGAGGTGTCGAAGTTGTAGTCGATCTGGTTGTCGGCATCGCGATGGAACCAGGTGACGCCCAGCGCGACCTTGCCGCCGGCCAGCATCTGCCGCACGCCGGCCTCGTAGCTCTTGGCCGTCTCGGGCTGGAGGCCGCGAAAGCCATAGGCGCTGTAGAGCTGGTACAGCGTCGGCGCCTTGAAACCCTCGCCGAAGCTGGCGTGCAGCACCGTGGTCGCAGTGGGGCGGACGGCGAGATCGGCGTTCCAGGTCCAGTGCCCGCCGAACGTGTCGTGATCGTCATGTCGCACGCCGCCGGTCAGCGTCACCGGGGTGATCGGCGTGACGATCGCCTGGCCGGAGAAGCTGGTGATGCCCACGGAATACCGCCCGACGCTGCCGAAGCCCTCGTCGTAGCGGATGCGGCTCTGCTCATGCTCGGCGCCGAACACCAGGCGAAGCTGCTCGGCCAGCGTCGCATCGCCCTGATAGGTGTAGCGCTCGGCGCGTCCTCGGTATCGGTACGCGATCGACGCGTCGTCGGTATAGCCGTCGCGGTGGATGTCGGAGAGGGTGAAGCCCAGCCGGCTGCGCAGCTTGCCGCCGAACGCGTCGTTCCTGAGCCCGGCATAGCCGTAGATCTCCTGCGTCTTGGCATATTCGCGCGTGTCGCCGAAATCATAGGTCGGCGGGGCATAGCCGTCGAGATCGACCTTGCTGTCGGCATAATAGCCGCGCAGGTCGAGCGCGAGGCCCGGGGCCAGCTGCACCTGCACGTTGCCGGTCGCGCCGAGCTGGCGATAGCCGTCCGCCTCCGTGCCGTTCGCCGCGGCCGAAATGCCGTCGGTGGTGAGATAGCCCGCGGTCAGGCCCGCGGTGATCCGGTCGTTGCCGCCGGCGATCGCGGCATTGCCGTTGAACGTGCCGAACGATCCGCCTTCGGCATTGGCGCGGACGTGCAGGCCCTGGGCGCCCTGCAGCGTCGTCACGTTGACCACGCCGCCGATCGCCTGGCTGCCCCAGATCACCGAGTTCGGCCCGCGCAGCACCTCCACGCGCTCGACCGACCCGGCGAGCAGGCTGGCGAAGTTGTAGGCGCCGCCGGTTGCGGAGGGATCGCCGACGCGGATGCCGTCGATCAGCACCAGCGTCTGGTCGGTCTGCGCGCCGCGGATGCTGAGCGCGGTGGCGGTGCCGAGCCCGCCGTTGCGGACGACGGTGACGCCCGGCGTGGTGGCGAGCAGGTCCGAGAGCGCGACGGTCTGGCGCTGCTCGATCTCGTCGCGCGCGAGGATGGTGATCGAACGGCCGACGGTATCGGCACGCTGGGCGACGCCGCTGGCGACGACGACGATGCGGTCGTCGTCGGGATCGGCATGGGCGGCCAGCGGCGCGAGCACGGCGGTGGCGAACAGGGAAAGCTTGAAGAACTGCATTTGGTACAGACACCCGGGATGGGGGAGCGACGCGCTCCCGCATGGTTTGGTGTCGCTCACACGGGGATTTCAGCCCCGCTCACTCGGTGCACCCCGCCCGCGTGAAGAATCGACCGTAGCGGGCAGGTCTCCTGGCTCCCGGGTCGTCGCTGGCGCGCCGCCTTCCCGGAAGCATGGGCTCCAGTGGCAGAATGGCGCGCCGGCTCACCGGCTACAGTTGCGGGGGCAGCCTCGGACTATTCACCGAGTTCCCTTTTCATCCCCCCGTCGGCGGGAGGACACCCGTTACGCCGCGCGCTGTAGCGGGTGGAGGGGCGCCACGGCAAGCCATCCCTCTCAGGCGCCATCCCGGCGCAAGCCAGGATGACGTTTTGAGGGGCGGCCAGCGTGCAATTCACCACAGCACGCCTTGCTTGTCGGGTTTCGCCGGCTCGGGGGCGGGATCGCCGATCGATTGCAGCAGGTCGATCTCGATCGTGCGGCACATCGCGTTCAGCGGCAGGTCGTGCACGGTGTTGGCGAAGGGATCGACCAGATCGTCGCCGATCGCGAGCACCGCCAGGAACATCAGCCCCGCCAGCGTCGAGCCCAGCGGCGTCGCCACCCCCAGCGTTTCGACCAGGCCGATCGGCAGCAGCACGCAGAAGATATGGGTGAACACCGTCGGCACGAAGCGATATTGCATCGGCAGCGGGGTATTCTTCAGCCGCTCCATGCCGCCCTGGGCATTGGCGATGTCGACCAGCACGCTCTCCATCGAGCTTTGCTGGATCGAATCGATCCATCCCTTCGACCGCGCGATCTCGATGCGCCGCCCGGTGCCGTCGACGATGCCGTTGGCGATGTTGGTGCGGGCCAGCGCATAGTCGGCCTCGCCCTTGGAGAGGAAGCGCAGCACCTCCTGGTCCGCGGACTGGCGACGCAACTGACAGCGCAGTGCGTTCACATAGGCGATCTGGCGCAGCACGATGGTGCGCTTGAGATCGATCGCCTCGCTATCCGGCAGGTAGTTCCGCGCCATCCGCGCAAGGTTGCGGCTGGCGTTGATCATCAGCCCCCACAGCCCGCGCCCTTCCCACCAGCGCTGATAGGCCGAGTTGCTGCGAAAGCCGAGGAACAGCGCCAGCACCGATCCGAACAGCGTCAGCGGCAGCGAGGGCGCGCGGAACGGCAGCACGAAATAGACGATGGTGACGATCACGTCCCAGATGAAGAGCAGCGCGAGCGGCTGCCACACTTCACGCAGGACCTGTCTGGCGCGGGGGGCGGTGGTGACGATCATGGCCGGACTATACGCGCGACGATTGTTTCAGGTCCGTTCAGCCGTCGTTTCGGTCCGGCGCCGCGGTCGCGGCGTGCGACATGGCGGCGGCGGTGCCGCTGGCGGGACGCAGATGGAACCATTCGGGGCGATCGATCGCGATCAGGAAGGCGAGCGTTCCCAGCCCGAACAGCAGCAGCGCGATGGAGCTTCGCAGGCGTTCCTTGCGGCGGGTCCGTTCATCCTGGTGCATCGTGGAGTCCTTGTTGCTTGGTGAGGGACCAGAGCTAAGCGCGCAATTTAACTGGGGAATGGACGCTAGGTAACGTAAGTTTGCGCGCCGCACCATTCGCGTTGCGCTGCACCATTCGGGCGACGGGCTGCCGATATTGCCCCCAGGCGGACACAAGGCGACAGACCCTCGGTTCCTAACTTATGATTGCCCCTCAAAGGGATGATCCGGCTTTTTCGGAACGCCGGCAGGGGCGGGGCGTTCGCTTCCGGAACTGAGGAGGCCTGTATGATGAAGAAATACCTGTTGATGTTGGGCGCAGCACCGATCTTCGCGCTCGCCGCCTGTGGCGGCAACAGCAACGGCGGTACCGACGCGATGAACAGCGGCGACACCGTAACCAACCTCCCCGCGGGCGAGGCGATGGGCGACAATATGGGCGCGATGAACGGCATGGACGGCAACGCCATGGCCGCCGCGCCGATGACCGGCCAGGTCTTCGCGAACACCGTCGCGGCAAGCGATGCCTATGAGATCGCCGCCGGCAAGCTCGCCCAGCAAAAGGCGACGACGGACGGTCTCAAGGACTTCGGCAAGGACATGGTCGAGGAGCACACCAAGTCGACCGCCAAGCTGAAGACGGCCGCCGGCAAGGCCAGCCCGGCGATCACCCCGGCGCCGGCGATGACCGAGGAGCAGCAGGCGAACCTGAAGACGCTCCAGTCTGCCACCGGTGCCGCGTTCGACACGGCCTACAAGAGCCAGCAGGTCGTGGCGCACGAAAAGGCGCTCGCCGCGGTGCAGGCCTATGCCGGCAGCGGCGACGTGCCGCAACTGCGCGAATTCGCGCACGACGCGGAAGGCATGATTTCCAAGCACTACGACAAGATCAAGGGCATGTAAGCGCCCCGGGGAGGTGGCCTCAGGCCGCTTCCCCGGCCGCTTCGATCAGCACCGGCGCGGCAGCCGGACCGGCCCCGCCGTTCATGTGCTTCAGCCGGCCGTCGATATGGCCGCCCTGTTCGACCATGATCGTCTCATATTCGACATCGCCGGTGATCCGCGCGGTGCGTTCCACGGTGAGCTGGCGGGCGCGCACCGATCCTTCGACGGATCCGGCAAGGCGGGCATCGTCGGCTTCGACTCGGCCGAAGATCTGGCTCTCCGCCCCCTGCACCAGGCTGCCGCAGCGAACATCGCCTTCGATGCGCCCGTCGATGTGCAGGTCCGAGGTGGCGCTGAGATTGCCGGTGATGACGATGTCGGCACCGAGGACGGAGAATTGCCCGCGCCGGGCATTCGCCTGGGCGGTGCTCCCGCTCGAGCTTGCTCGATCTTCCCGATTACGACTGCCGTTGAACATCCGCATACCCCGCCGCCGATTCCGTAGCGTTGCGCTAGCACAGCTCCGGCAAGGGGACAGCCCCCGGAAAGGGTTAACGCCGCGGCCGCGGTGGCCCGAGGGCGCCGCAGTTGACCGGATCGCCCCGCATCGGTATAGGCCGCCCGGTTCCGGGTAGGGCGATTCCTGCCTTGGGTACAAGAGCTGAACGTTGCTGGAGACGCAATCGCCCGGGGGGCTGAGGCCGCCGGGGCTTTTTCGTATTCTGTCCAACAGGGCTCCAGCAAAGTAACCATCTGAAAGGTGAAGGGCTTCATGCCGACGATTAACCAGCTGGTCCGCAAGGGCCGCGAACCGCAGAAGGCCAAGTCCAAGGTCCCTGCGATGGAACAGAACCCGCAGAAGCGCGGTGTCTGCACCCGCGTGTACACGACGACCCCGAAGAAGCCGAACTCGGCACTCCGCAAGGTTGCGAAGGTTCGCCTGACCAACAGCCGCGAAGTCATCAGCTACATTCCGGGTGAAGGCCACAACCTGCAGGAGCACTCGGTCGTGCTCATCCGCGGCGGCCGTGTGCGCGATCTTCCCGGCGTCCGCTACCACGTCCTTCGCGGCGTGCTCGATACGCAGGGCGTCAAGGATCGTAAGCAGAGCCGTTCGAAGTACGGCGCGAAGCGTCCGAAGTAATCAGGCCATAGTAAGCCCCGGACGTGTTCCGGATCGGCTGAAGTTCAGAAGGAATTATGTGAGATGGCACGTCGTCGTCGTCCCGAAAAGCGGGAAATCCTGCCCGATCCCGTCTACGGTGATCAGGTTCTGTCGAAGTTCATGAATTCGGTCATGCTGGACGGCAAGAAGGCCGTTGCAGAAGCGATCGTCTATGGTGCCCTGGAAACCGTCGAGCAGCGCGCCAAGCGCGAGCCGATCGGCGTGTTCCATGACGCGCTGAACAACGTGAAGCCCGGCATCGAAGTCCGCAGCCGCCGCGTCGGCGGTGCGACCTACCAGGTTCCGGTCGAAGTCCGTCCGGAGCGTGCGCAGGCGCTCGCGATCCGCTGGCTGATCACCTCGGCCCGCAACCGCAGCGAGCACACCATGGCCGCCCGTCTTTCGGGTGAGCTGATGGATGCGGCGAACAACCGCGGCAACGCGGTGAAGAAGCGCGAAGACACGCACCGCATGGCGGAAGCGAACCGCGCCTTCAGCCACTACCGCTGGTAACTTTCGTACCTACATATTGGGGAGCTGGACGGTCCGGCTCCCCAAATTTTCAAGGAAACCACGATCATGGCCCGCAGCCATCCGCTCGAGCGTTACCGCAACATCGGCATCATGGCCCATATCGACGCCGGTAAGACGACCACGACCGAGCGCATCCTTTATTACACCGGCAAGTCCTACAAGATCGGCGAAGTGCACGAAGGCACCGCGACCATGGACTGGATGGAGCAGGAGCAGGAGCGCGGGATCACGATCACGTCTGCTGCCACCACGTGCAAGTGGCGCGCCGAAGAAGGCAAGGGCGAAGAGCACCTGATCAACATCATCGACACCCCCGGGCACGTCGACTTCACGATCGAAGTCGAGCGTTCGCTCCGCGTGCTCGACGGTGCGGTCGCATGCTTCGACGGCGTCGCCGGCGTTGAGCCGCAGTCCGAAACCGTGTGGCGCCAGGCCGACAAGTACGGCGTGCCGCGCATGTGCTTCGTCAACAAGCTGGATCGCACCGGCGCCGATTTCTATTTCTGCGTCAACTCGATCATCGATCGCCTGGGCGCCCGCCCGGCCGTCCTGTATCTGCCGATCGGCATCGAAGGCGGTTTCAAGGGCCTGGTCGACCTGGTCGAGAACCGCGCGATCATCTGGCTCGAAGAGAGCCTGGGTGCGAAATTCGAATATCAGCCGATCCCGGACGATCTCGCAGAGAAGGCGGCGAAGTATCGCAGCGACCTGATCGAGATGGCCGTCGAACTCGACGACACGCTGATGGAAGCGTATCTCGAAGGCAACGAGCCGAGCGTCGCCGACCTCAAGAAGCTGATCCGCAAGGGTACGCTCGAGATGGCGTTCGTGCCGGTGGTGTGCGGTTCGGCGTTCAAGAACAAGGGCGTGCAGCCCCTGCTCGACGCCGTGGTCGACTATCTGCCGTCGCCGCTCGACGTTCCCGCGATCCAGGGTCTCAAGCTCGACGGCGTGACGCCGGACGAGCGTCCCTCCTCGGACGAGATTCCGTTCTCGGCGCTGGCGTTCAAGATCATGAACGATCCGTTCGTCGGCACGCTGACCTTCGCGCGCATCTATTCGGGCAAGCTCGAAGCGGCCACCACCGTGATGAACTCGGTGAAGGACAAGAAGGAAAAGGTCGGCCGCATGCTGCTGATGCATGCGAACAGCCGCGAGGACATCCAGGAAGCGTTCGCGGGCGACATCGTCGCGCTGGCGGGCCTGAAGGATACCACGACCGGTGACACGCTCTGCGCGCAGAACGCCCCGATCATCCTCGAGCGGATGGAATTCCCCGAGCCCGTGATCGAGCTGTCGGTGGAGCCGAAGACCAAGGCGGACCAGGAAAAGATGGGCGTCGCGCTCAATCGTCTTGCCCGCGAGGACCCGTCGTTCCGCGTCTCGTCCGACTCGGAGAGCGGCCAGACCATCATCAAGGGCATGGGCGAGCTCCATCTCGAGATCCTGGTCGACCGCATGCGTCGCGAGTTCAAGGTCGAGGCCAATGTCGGCGCGCCGCAGGTGGCGTATCGCGAGTATCTCGCGAAGCCGGTCGACATCGACTACACGCACAAGAAGCAGTCGGGCGGCACCGGCCAGTTCGGTCGCGTCAAGGTCAAGCTGACGCCGGGCGAGCGCGGTTCGGGCTTCGTCTTCAAGGACGAGATCAAGGGCGGTAACATTCCGAAGGAATATATCCCCGCGATCGAAAAGGGCTTCCGCGAGACGGCAACCACCGGTTCGCTGGTCGGCTTCCCGATCATCGACTTCGAAGTGCTGCTGTACGACGGTGCGTACCACGACGTCGACTCGTCGGCGCTGGCGTTCGAAATCACCGCCCGTGCAGCAATGCGCGAAGCGGCGCAGAAGTCGGGCATCAAGCTGCTCGAGCCGATCATGAAGGTCGAAGTCGTCACCCCGGAAGACTATCTGGGCGACGTCATCGGCGACATGAACAGCCGTCGTGGCCAGATCCAGGGCACGGACACCCGCGGTAACGCGCAGGCCGTCACTGCCATGGTGCCGCTGGCGAACATGTTCGGCTATGTGAACGCGCTCCGCTCGTTCACCCAGGGCCGTGCGCAGTACACGATGCAGTTCTCGCACTATGACGAAGTGCCCGCCAACGTCGCCGACGAAGTGAAGGCAAAGCTGGCGTAATCGGAAAACAGCCGCTATGGGGCCGCGTTCTCGCGAGTCCCCTGGCGGCACGGGAAATTGAATCAGAAGGTAGGAAGACAATGGCGAAGGCAAAGTTCGATCGGAGCAAACCGCACCTCAACATCGGCACCATCGGTCACGTCGACCATGGCAAGACGTCGCTGACGGCTGCGATCACGAAGATCCTGGCGGAGAACGTTGCGGGCAACGCAGCGGTCGATTTCGCGAACATCGACAAGGCTCCGGAAGAGCGCGAGCGCGGCATCACCATCTCGACCGCGCACGTCGAGTATGAGACGAACAGCCGTCACTACGCGCACGTCGATTGCCCGGGTCACGCCGACTATGTGAAGAACATGATCACCGGCGCAGCGCAGATGGACGGCGCGATCCTGGTGGTGGCAGCGACCGACGGTCCGATGCCGCAGACCAAGGAGCACATCCTGCTCGCGCGTCAGGTCGGCGTGCCGACCATGGTCGTGTTCCTCAACAAGGTCGATCTGGTCGACGACGAGGAAATCCTCGAGCTCGTCGAGATGGAAATCCGCGAAGAGCTGTCGCGTCGCGAATTCGACGGCGACAACATTCCGATCATCCGTGGTTCGGCAACCGCCGCGCTCTCGGGTTCGGACGACAAGCTCGGCAAGGAAGCGATCCTGGCCCTCATGGCAGCGGTCGACGAGTCGATCCCGCAGCCGGAGCGTCCGCTCGACAAGCCGTTCATGATGCCGATCGAAGACGTGTTCTCGATCTCGGGTCGCGGCACCGTGGTGACCGGCCGTGTCGAAACCGGCATCATCAAGGTTGGTGAAGAAGTCGAGATCGTCGGCATCCACGACACCCGCAAGACCACCGTCACGGGCGTCGAGATGTTCCGCAAGCTGCTCGACCAGGGCCAGGCCGGCGACAACGTCGGTGCGCTGCTGCGCGGCGTCGCTCGCGACGAAGTGGAGCGTGGTCAGGTTCTGGCGAAGCCGGGCTCGATCAAGCCGCACACCGAGTTCAAGTCGGAAGTGTACGTCCTGTCGAAGGACGAGGGTGGCCGTCACACGCCGTTCTTCGCGAACTATCGTCCGCAGTTCTACTTCCGTACCACGGACGTGACCGGCACCGTCGAGCTGCCCGAGGGCACCGAAATGGTGATGCCGGGCGACAACGTCGCGCTGGGCATCAAGCTCATCGCGCCGATCGCCATGGACGTCGGGCAGCGCTTCACCATCCGTGAGGGCGGTCGTACCGTCGGCGCGGGCGTGGTTGCCTCGATCGACAAGTAAGCACCACGCCGGCGTTTGCCGGCAGGTGTGGTCGCTTCGCCGGCTTCGGCCGGCGGGTGATACGAAAAGGTTCCGCCCGGCACTCGAAAATGAGTGTCGGGCGGTTGCCTTTTTATAGAAGGGCCGTTAAAGGCGCGCCCTTCGAGTTTTGAGTTCAACAGCAAGAGGCGGCCATCCAGCCGCCGTTCCGGTTCAACCGGCGCCGCCCGAATCGCTCTTGGCAAGCGGATGGGGCAGGGGCCGGGGCTTCGCCGGAGTGGCAATTGGATGCGTTGCCCCGCTCTTTCGCATCGGTAGGACCATGGAAACGCAGAATATCCGCATTCGCCTCAAGGCGTTCGATCACCGCGTGCTCGATCAGGCTGCCGGCGACATTGCCGACACCGCACGCCGTACCGGCGCGCTCATCCGTGGCCCCATCCCGCTCCCGACTCACATCGACAAGTTCACGGTCAACCGTGGCCCGCACATCGATAAGAAGTCGCGCGAGCAGTTCGAGACCCGCACCTACAAGCGCATGCTCGACATCGTTCAGCCGACCCCGCAGACCGTGGACGCGCTCATGAAGCTCGACCTGGCCGCTGGCGTCGACGTCGAAATCAAGCTGGCCTGAGCCGGCTTTCAGCCCCCGCGCTTCGCGGGGGCTTTTGGCGTTCGCCCCTAAAGAGGTGGACAGGGAAGCGTAGCTGACGTAAAGGCGCCGCTTCCTCGAGATTCGCGGCTCCTTCACTGGAGTCGCCATCCTCCTCGACCGGATCGTTCCCCGATCCAACGCAAGGAGTGGTGGGCCGGAACCGGCTCGCAGCGACAAGGGATACCGCCGGCGGCTTTCGAGTGGCCGGGCCTGCGTCCCCCGTCTCTTCCATCGCAAGGTGGAGGTTCAGCCCGGACGGGGGCTTCGCAGTAAAAACATCAGGGTTGAACACGCACCCGCGGGAATGGTCCCGGGGGTGCCTCTGTAATAGGAGCAACAGGCCGATGCGCACTGGCGTTATCGCGAAGAAGATGGGGATGACCCGCCTGTTCCAGGACGACGGCCGGCACGTGCCGGTGACCGTTCTGGCACTGGAAGGCGTCCAGGTGGTGGCACAGCGCACCACCGAAAAGGATGGCTATGTGGCCGTTCAGGTCGGCGCCGGCACGGCGAAGGTCAAGAACGTCGCCAAGCCGCAGCGCGGCCACTTCGGCAAGGCCGAAGTCGAGCCCAAGGCGATCCTCTGCGAATTCCGCGTCGAGGAAGATGGTCTGCTGGACGTGGGCGCCGAGATTTCGGCCGACCATTTCGTCGCGGGCCAGCTGGTCGACGTGTCGGGCCGTACCCAGGGTAAGGGTTTCGCCGGCGCCATGAAGCGTTGGGGCTTCGGCGGTCTGCGCGCTACCCACGGCGTGTCCGTCTCGCACCGTTCGCACGGTTCGACCGGTAACCGCCAGGATCCGGGTCGCGTCTTCAAGAACAAGAAGATGGCCGGCCACATGGGCGACCGCAATCGCACCCAGCAGAATCTGGAAGTGGTCGGCACCGATGCCGAGCGCGGCCTGATCTTCGTCAAGGGTTCGGTTCCGGGCTCGAAGGGCGGCTGGCTGATCGTGAAGGACGCCGTCAAGGTCGACCGTCACGCCGAAGCGCCGTACCCCGCCGGTCTGAAGACCGTCGCGAACAGCAACGAGGCTCCCGCCGAAGCGCCCGCAGTGGCCGCTCCGGAAGCCACCGAAGGCCAGGAGGGCTAAGTGAAGGTCAAGGTTCAAACCCTCGACGCCGCCGAGAAGGGCGATATCGAGCTCAACGACGAGATCTTCGGTCTCGATCCGCGCGCCGACATCCTGCACCGCGTCGTCACCTGGCAGCTCGAGAAGCGTCGTGGCACCGCCCGCGGCACCCGCGAGCGTGCCGACGTTGCGCGCACGGGCAAGAAGTTCGGTCGCCAGAAGGGCGGCGGTACCGCTCGTCACGGCGATCGCCGCGCTCCGGTGTTCATCGGCGGTGGTAAGGCACACGGCGCCCGCGTTCGCGACTTCAATCCGTCGCTGAACAAGAAGATCCGCACGCTGGGCCTGAAGATGGCGCTGTCGAGCCACGCCAAGGCGGGTTCGCTGATCGTCATGGACAGCCTGGTCGTCGAGAACGGCAAGACCAAGGTCCTCGTCGGCAACCTCGAGAAGCTGGGCTTCGGCAAGAAGGCCCTGGTGATCGACGGCGATACCGTCGAGACGACGTTCGCACTGGCCGCAGGCAACCTGCACCAGGTCAACGTGCTGCCGGCGATCGGTGCCAACGTCTACGACATCCTGAAGAGCGACACGCTGGTCCTGACCCGCGCTGCCGTCGAGAAGCTGGAGGCGCGCTTCAATGGCTAAGCAGTCCAAGCCGGTCGACATCCGTCACTACGACGTGGTGCTCGCCCCGCATATCACCGAAAAGTCGACGCTCGTCTCCGAGGCGAACGCCGTGGTCTTCAAGGTCGCCAACGACGCGACCAAGCCGGAGATCAAGGCTGCCGTCGAGGCGCTGTTCAACGTCAAGGTCACCGGCGTGAACACCCTCGTCCAGAAGGGCAAGACCAAGAAGTGGAAGGGCGCGCCCTACCGCCGTTCGGACTTTAAGAAAGCGGTCGTGACGCTCGCCCAGGGCGAACAGATCGACGTGACCACGGGGATCTGAGACCATGGCGCTCAAGAACTATAATCCGACGTCGCCGGGCGTCCGCGGGCTGATCCTGATCGACCGCTCGCAGCTCTTCAAGGGTCGCCCCGTCAAGGCGCTGACCGAAGGCAAGAACAAGACCGGCGGCCGCAACAACAAGGGCCATGTCACTTCGCGTGGCATCGGCGGCGGTCACAAGCAGCGCTATCGCATCGTCGATTTCAAGCGCCGCCTGTGGGACGTCGAAGGCACCGTCGAGCGGATCGAGTATGACCCGAACCGCACCGCCTTCATCGCGCTGATCAACTACGGCGCCGACGAAGCCGGCAAGGATCGTCTGGCCTACATCATCGCGCCGCAGCGTCTCGCTGTCGGCGACAAGGTGATCGCGGGTAAGAAGACCGACGTGAAGCCGGGCAACGCCATGGAGCTGGGCCAGATGCCGGTCGGCACCATCGTCCACAACGTGGAGATGAAGCCGGGCAAGGGCGGCCAGATCGCCCGTTCGGCCGGTGCGTATGTCCAGGTCGTCGGTCGTGACCGCGGCATGGTGATCGTGCGTCTTGGCTCGGGTGAGCAGCGCTACATCCACGCCGCCTGCATGGCGACCGTGGGTGCGGTGTCGAACCCCGACAACCAGAACCAGAACTTCGGCAAGGCCGGTCGCAGCCGCTGGCAGGGTTGGCGTCCGCTTACCCGCGGTGTCGCCAAGAACCCGGTCGACCACCCGCACGGCGGTGGTGAAGGCCGTACCTCGGGCGGCCGTCACCCGGTCACCCCGTGGGGCAAGCCGACCAAGGGTGCGCGCACCCGCCACAACAAGGCGACGGACAAGATGATCATCCGTTCGCGTCACGCGAAGAAGAAGGGCTGATAGATGGCTCGCTCCGTATGGAAGGGTCCGTTCGTGGACCTGCATCTGCTCAAGAAGGCAGAAACCGCTCAGGAGGCTGGCACCCGCGCTGGCCCGATCAAGACCTGGTCGCGTCGCTCGACGATCCTGCCGCAGTTCGTCGGCCTGACGTTCAACGTCTACAACGGCCGCAAGTTCGTGCCGGTGTCGGTCAACGAGGACATGGTCGGCATGAAGCTCGGCGAGTTCGCGCCCACGCGTTTCTTCCCCGGCCACGCCGCGGACAAGAAGGGTAAGCGCTAATGAGCAAGCAGGCAGCCCCCCGCAAGGTCGGCGACAAGGAAGCCCTTGCCGTCGCCACGCAGATCCGTGGTTCGGCCCAGAAGCTGAACCTGGTCGCCGGTCTCATCCGTGGCCGCACCGCGGCTGAAGCGATGAACATCCTCGCCTTCTCCAAGAAGGCGATGGCGGTCGACGCGCGCAAGGTGCTGGCTTCGGCCATCGCCAATGCCGAGAACAACCATAACCTCGATGTCGACGCGCTCGTCGTCCACGAGGCTTCGGTCGGCAAGTCGATCACGATGAAGCGCTTCGCGACGCGCGGCCGTGGCAAGTCCACCCGCATCCTGAAGCCGTTCAGCCGTCTGCGCATCGTCGTGCGCGAGCAGGAAGAAGCATAATGGGTCAGAAGAGCAATCCCATCGGTCTGCGTCTGCAGATCAACCGCACCTGGGACAGCCGCTGGTTCGCAGAGGGCGCCGATTACGGTCGGCTCCTCCTCGAGGACCTCAAGATCCGCAAGTTCATCGTCAAGACGCTGCCGCAGGCCGCGATCTCGAAGGTGGTCATCGAGCGTCCGGCCAAGCTGTGCCGCATCTCGATCTTCGCGGCACGCCCCGGCGTGATCATCGGCAAGAAGGGCGCGGACATCGAGAAGCTTCGCAAGAAGCTGGGCGAGATGACCTCGTCGGACGTGTCGCTGAACATCGTCGAGATCCGCAAGCCGGAAGTCGATGCGAAGCTCGTCGCGCAGGGCGTGGCGGACCAGCTGGAGCGCCGTATCGCGTTCCGTCGTGCGATGAAGCGCGCGGTGCAGTCTGCACTCCGTCTCGGCGCCGAGGGCATTCGTATCACCTGCGCCGGCCGTCTGGGCGGCGCGGAAATCGCTCGTACCGAATGGTACCGTGAAGGCCGCGTTCCGCTGCACACGCTGCGCGCGAACGTCGACTATGCCGAGGCCGAAGCCCACACCGCTTATGGCGTGTGCGGCGTGAAGGTCTGGATCTTCAAGGGCGAGATCCTGGGCCACGACCCGATGGCGCAGGACCGGCTGAACCTCGAGGCACAGACCTCGGGCGTGCGCCCGTCGCGCGACGATCGCCGCTAAGGACTAGGACAGAACAATGCTGCAACCGAAGCGCACCAAGTTCCGTAAGGCCTTCAAGGGCCGCATCCATGGCGACGCCAAGGGTGGTACGGCGCTCAACTTCGGCTCCTATGGCCTGAAGGCGATGGAGCCCGAGCGGATCACCGCGCGCCAGATCGAGGCGGCTCGCCGCGCGATCACGCGTCACATCAAGCGTCAGGGTCGTCTCTGGATCCGCATCTTCCCGGACGTCCCCGTTTCGTCGAAGCCTGCCGAAGTCCGCATGGGCTCGGGCAAGGGTTCGCCGGAGTTCTGGGTCGCCCGCGTCAAGCCCGGCCGCATCCTGTTCGAGCTGGACGGCGTTCCCGGTCCGCTCGCGGCGGAAGCGTTCGAGCGCGCTGCGATGAAGCTGCCGATCAAGACCAAGGTCGTCGCCCGCCTCGGCGACACGACGCACCTGGAGGGCTGAGAGAAATGACCAAGGCAACCGACTTTCGGGCCAACACCGACGACCAGCTCTCCGAGCAGCTGGGCAACCTGAAGCGCGAGCAGTTCAACCTGCGCTTCCAGGCCGCCACCAGCCAGCTCGAGAAGCCGACCCGCGTGCGGGAAGTGCGTCGCGACATCGCCCGTATCAAGACGCTGCAGAACGAGCGCTCGCGCTCGACTGCCAAGTAAGAGGACCGAGACCATGCCGAAGCGCGTGCTGACCGGAAATGTCGTCTCGGACAAGGGCGACAAGACTGTGGTGGTTCTCGTGGAGCGTAAGGTGAAGCACCCGCTCTACGGGAAGATCATCCGCCGCTCGAAGAAGTACCACGCCCATGACGAGGCGAATGAGTACAAGGCCGGCGAGACCGTGCGCATCGAAGAGACTGCGCCGATCTCCAAGCTGAAGACCTGGAAGGTGATCGGGCGGGTCGATACCCACGCGACGCCGAACACGGTCGACGCATAATCGTCATCTCCGCTCTTGCGGAGAACTCGAGTTGCGGTCATAGGCCGCCGCTTTGGTGCCCCGGCCGTGAGGCCGGGGTGACGCATTAGAAACGGAACCACCGGGCTCGTCCCGGCAGGCCAAACGAGAAGGAACCGGATCGATGATCCAGATGCAGTCCAATCTCGACGTCGCTGACAACAGCGGCGCGAAGCGGGTGCAGTGCATCAAGGTGCTGGGCGGGTCGAAGCGTCGCTTCGCCGGCGTGGGCGACGTCATCGTCGTCAGCATCAAGGAAGCCGCTCCCCGCGGCAAGGTTAAGAAGGGTGACGTCCACCGCGCGGTTATCGTCCGCACGGCGAAGGACATCCGCCGCACCGACGGCTCGGTGATCCGTTTCGACGGTAACGCCGCCGTGCTGGTCAACAAGAACGAGGAGCCGATCGGCACCCGTATCTTTGGCCCGGTGGTCCGCGAGCTCCGCTCGAAGGGCTTCATGAAGATCATTTCGCTCGCCCCCGAGGTGCTGTGATGGCTGCTGCCAAGATCAAGAAGGGCGACAAGGTCGTTGTTCTGTCCGGCAAGGACAAGGGCAAGACCGGTGAGGTCGTCAAGTCGCTGCCGAAGGACGACAAGGTCGTCGTTTCCGGCGTGAACATCGCCGTTCGCCACAAGAAGCCGACCCAGGGCGAGCCCCAGGGTGGCCTGGTGCGCATCGAAGCGCCGCTGCATGTCTCGAAGGTCGCGCACGTGACCGCCGACGGCAAGGCGACGCGCGTTCGCTTCGAAACCCGCGACGGCAAGAAGGTTCGCGTCGCCGTCAAGACCGGGGAGGTCATCAATGGCTGATACCTATGTGCCCCGCCTGCGTAAGCTCTATGACGAGCAGATCGTAAAGGCGATGACCGAGAAGTTCGGCTACAAGAACGTCATGGAAATTCCGCGCATCGAAAAGATCGTGCTGAACATGGGCGTTGGCGAAGCCACCCAGGACAAGAAGAAGGTCGAGCAGGCCGCTTCTGAAATGGAACTGATCGCCGGCCAGAAGCCGGTCGTGACCAAGGCGAAGAAGTCGATCGCGCAGTTCAAGCTGCGTGAGGGCATGCCGATCGGCGCGAAGGTTACCCTTCGTCGTGAGCGCATGTACGAGTTCCTCGATCGTTTCATCACGATCGCACTCCCGCGCGTCCGCGATTTTCGCGGCCTGAACCCGAAGTCGTTCGACGGTCGTGGCAATTATGCCTGCGGCCTGAAGGAACAGCTCGTGTTCCCCGAAATCAACTATGACCGCATCGACAAGGTGCGCGGCATGGACGTGATCGTTACCACTTCCGCCAAGACGGATGACGAGGCTCGCGAGCTTCTCCGTCTCTTCGGCTTCCCGTTCCCGCAGGCGGACGGCGAAGCGAAGCAGGCGGCGTAAGGAAGGAAGAACTTAAGTCATGGCGAAACTGAGTTCGATCAACAAGAACGAGCGTCGCAAGCAGCTGGTGAAGAAGTACGCCGGCAAGTACGCGAAGCTCAAGGCGATTGCGAACGACGAAAGCCTGGATGAGACCGAGCGTCTCATCGCACGGCTCAAGATGGCCGAGATTCCCCGCAACGGGAACCCGACCCGCATTCGCAACCGGTGTGAGCTGACGGGTCGTCCCCGCGCTTATTACCGCAAGTTCCGTCTCGCACGTGTCATGCTGCGCGATCTGGCCAACAAGGGCCTGATCCCGGGTGTCACGAAGTCGAGCTGGTAAAGGACACGCAAGATGGCAGTGACCGATCCCCTGGGTGACATGCTCACCCGCATCCGCAACGGTCAGCGCGCGCGCAAGGACTCTGTCCTCACGCCGGCGTCGAAGTTGCGTGTCCGTGTCCTCGACGTGCTTCAGCGCGAGGGCTATATCCGTGGCTACAGCGAAGAGCAGATGGGCCCCGCGGCCGGCATCCGCATCGAGCTGAAGTATTTCGAGGGTCAGCCGGCGATCAAGCACGTCGCGCGCATCTCGAAGCCGGGCCGCCGTGTCTATTCGGGTTCGCAGGAGCTTCCGCGCGTCCGTAACGGCCTCGGCATCACGATCGTCTCGACGCCTCGCGGCGTTCTGTCCGACGCCGAAGCGCGCGAACAGAATGTCGGCGGCGAAGTGCTCGCGGAGGTGTTCTGATGAGCCGCATCGGTAAGAAGCCGGTTCCCGTCCCCGCGGGCGTGACCGCGAGCGTCGAAGCCGGCCAGATCTCGGTGAAGGGTCCCAAGGGCACCCTCACCATGCCGCTGGCCGACGACATCAAGTACGAAGTGACCGACGGCGGCATCTCGGTGCAGCCGGCGAACGAGACCAAGCGCGCGCGTGCCTTCTGGGGCATGCAGCGTACCCTGGTGCAGAACCTCGTCACCGGCGTGACCACCGGCTTCACCAAGAAGCTGCTGATCACCGGCGTGGGCTACCGCGCTGCCTCGCAGGGCAAGGTCCTGAAGCTGCAGCTCGGCTATTCGCACGACGTCAACTTCGACATCCCGGAAGGGATCGAGATCAAGACGCCGGATCAGACCACGGTCGAGATCTCGGGCATCGACAAGCAGAAGGTCGGCCAGGTGGCCGCGGAAATCCGCCGTTGGCGCAAGCCGGAGCCCTATAAGGGCAAGGGCATCAAGTACGATGGCGAATTCATCTTCCGCAAGGAAGGGAAGAAGAAGTGATCAGCACCAAGGGTCTTTCGCTTTTCGAAAAGCGTCGTCGCCGCAACCGTACCGCGCTGCGTGCGCGGGCTGGTGGCCGTCCTCGTCTGTCGATCCATCGCTCGGGCAAGCACATCTATGCCCAGGTGATCGACGACGCCGCAGGTCGCACCGTCGCCTCGGCTTCCACGCTCGAGAAGGACGTGCGTGGCCAGACCGGCGCCACGATCGCCGCGGCACAGGAAGTGGGCAAGCGCGTTGCCGAGGCCGCCAAGGCCGCAGGCATCACCCAGGTCGTCTTCGACCGCGGTGGCTTCCTCTACCATGGTCGCGTCAAGGCGCTGGCGGATGCCGCGCGTGAGAGCGGATTGGAGTTCTAACGATGGCCGATGAAATCAACACGACCGAAGCACCGGTCGAGGCGCAGGACGCCGGCCAGGCGGCTCCCGACCAGCAGCAGCAGGGTCGTGGTTCGCGTGGCGGCCGTGGCCGTGGCGGCCCGGGCGGCGGCGGTGACAACCGCGGCCGTGGCGGTCGCGATGGCAACCGTGGTCGCCGTGACGATCGTCGCGGTGGTCCGCAGGACGACGGTGGCGAGGAGCTGATCGAAAAGCTCGTCCACATCAACCGCGTCTCGAAGACGGTGAAGGGCGGTAAGCGCTTCGGCTTCGCAGCGCTCGTCGTCGTCGGCGACGGCAAGGGCCGTGTCGGCTTCGGTCATGGCAAGGCGCGCGAAGTGCCGGAAGCCATCTCGAAGGCGACCGCTTCGGCCAAGAAGGCGATGATCCGCGTTCCGCTGAAGGAAGGCCGCACGCTGCACCACGACGGCAATGGCCACTTCGGCGCAGGCCGCGTGACCGTCCGTTCGGCGCCGCAGGGTACCGGCATCATCGCCGGCGGCCCGATGCGCGCGATCTTCGAATCGCTCGGCGTTGCCGATGTGGTGACCAAGTCGGTCGGCACGTCCAACCCGTACAACATGATCCGCGCCACGTTCGAGGCACTGGGTGAGCAGACTTCGCCGAAGTCGGTCGCGCAGCGCCGTGGCAAGAAGATCGCCGACCTGCTCGGCCGCGGTGGTTCGCAGACCGCCGAGGCGGACGCTGCGGCCGTTACGGAGTAATCGATCATGGCGAAGATCAAGATCAAGCAGATCGGTTCGCCGATCCGCCGCACCAAGGATCAGCGCGCAACGCTGATCGGCCTTGGCCTCAACAAGATGCACAAGGTTTCGGAGCTGGAAGACAGCCCCGAGGTCCGCGGCATGATCCGCAAGCTGCCGCACATGGTGGAAGTGCTCGAGGGCTAAGCCTTAGAGCGCTTGAGCTAGCGAAATAGGAAAAGGGCGGTGGGTGACCACCGCCCTTTTTCAGTTTTGTGCTTTCTGGCCACGCATGGTCGTCTGATGGTTCGATGAAACGTAGTCCCGAACTTCCCGAAAGATGGGGCCGGGAGGCCCGGTTCCAAATGGACATGCGTCTGCTCGGCGTTACCATCCATTCATGACCGACCAAGATGCGCACGAGCGTTCACAGAATCTGGTAGCGCTTTATCGGCAGTATCGCTCCGCTCTCGATTCACTGGCGGAGGACGGCAAGACCATGCCTTATCGCTGGTGGAATTTGCCGGATCCGGTCCACGTGCTTTTCATGCCATACGGGCAGATGCTAGGCGAGTACGCGACCGAGCTGGCTAATATAATCAACGATATAACGGAAAATGTTCGGCGGCTTCGCGCTTGGGCTACGGTCACCCAAGGCCTGAGCGACAACGATCAGCTTGAGGTTTGCGACGAGTTCATCGATCCGCTTGGTACTGTTGCGCTTGGCCAGCCCTACGCGATCAAATCACGGTTCGCGTTCGCAGTTGGTCATCTATGTCATCAGGCCAATCGGGCAAGGGATCCAGTGGGGTGGAGCGACGAGTTCACAAAGGAGAAGCTATACCTTCACATAATCGAGGAATTCTGTGTCGCGTGGGAAAAGTATCGTTCGTTCAAGCTGAAGCTAGAACCCCTCGCAGGTAAATCCTTCAAAGAGGCTACGAACGACTTTCGTAACAGCTACAATCACGGCTTCTCGCCGCGTTTGCTGGTTGGTGTGACCGGTCTGATCAAAAGGCAGGTGCGTGACGGTCGCGTGAGCTATGTTTTCGGGGGAAGCCAGCCACTTAGCATTGCAACCGTTGCAGATCTGCTCGCAGTGGAGCGGGATCACTGTTATCGGGCCTTCGAGCGGTTTCGGGCTCTTATTGAAGAACACATCGAGGCCATAGCGGCTTTCGACTCTCAGTTGAAGCGGTGAGCAGCGAACGCGCTCGTATCCGCCCACAAACAAGAGTCGACATTCCCCCCGCTCGCCGCTATGAGCCCGCGCTTCCTTACAACGCGCGACCAAAGCGAAAGCGAGTGCACACATCATGAAGCTGAACGAACTCAACGACAATCAGGGCGCCCGTCATCGCCGCATGCGCATCGGCCGTGGTATCGGCTCGGGCAAGGGCAAGACCGGCGGCCGCGGCGTCAAGGGTCAGAAGAGCCGCGAAGGCGTCTCGATCAAGGGCTTCGAAGGCGGCCAGATGCCGCTTCACATGCGTCTGCCGAAGCGTGGCTTCAACAACATCTTCGCCAAGGACTATGCCGAGGTGAACCTGGGCGAGATCCAGAAGGCTGTCGACGCCGGCAAGCTGACCGCGACCGACATCGATCACGCTGCGCTGAAGGCCGCTGGCCTGGCCCGTGGCGGCAAGGACGGCGTCCGTCTGCTCGGCAAGGGTTCGCTCACCGCGAAGCTGAACTTCACCGTGCAGGGCGTCTCCGCCGGTGCGCGTGAAGCGGTCGAGAAGGCCGGTGGCACCGTCACCGTGCCGGAGGTCGTTGCGGCCGCCGACAAGCACAAGGCGAAGCACCGCACGGCCCAGGCCGCTGCCAAGGCCGCCAAGCAGGGCTGACGAAATGCGAAGGCGGGGTCCCCAGGGTCCCGCCTTCCTTCGTGCTGGGGCTTGGTGCGCGCGCCTTTGGCGCCGTTTCCCCAGGTCCGTCATCCCGGCGAAAGCCGGGATCCATTCGCCGCTCCGTCGCGGCAAGCGCCGAAACGCAGACCCCAATGGATTCCGGCTTTCGCCGGAATGACCGGGGAAGGGGCAACGCCCGGTTTCTTTCGGCGCCCGCAGCCATTAGACAAGCCGCGCACAACCCCTATATGCGACTCCGCAGGGCGGGGGAGCGCCCGTCACTTATCCGGGACGAAGATACGAAATGGCATCCGCAGCCGACCAGCTGGCCTCCAGCATCAATCTGGCGAAGTTCAGCAAGGCCACCGACCTCAAGAAGCGCCTGTGGTTCACCCTCGGGGCGCTGATCGTCTTCCGCATGCTGAGCTATGTGCCGCTGCCGGGCATCGACCCGACGGCGCTCGGCCTGCTCGCGCAGCAGACGCAGGGCGGCGTGCTCGACTTCTTCAACAACTTCACCGGCGGCGCGCTGTCGCGCATGTCGATCGTGGCGATGGGCGTGATGCCCTACATCACCGCGTCGATCGTCGTGCAGCTGGCGACCTCGCTGTCGCCGCAGCTCAACGCGATCAAGAAGGAAGGCGAGAGCGGCCGCAAGCGGCTGAACCAGTATACGCGCTACGGCACGGTGCTGCTCACCTGCGTGCAGGGCTTCTTCCTGGTGCAGGGCCTCGAGGCTGCCGGGGCCGCCAAGGGCCTGAGCCCGGTGGTCGAGCCAGGCCTTGCCTTCACCCTTACCGCCGTGGTCAGCCTTGTCGGCGGCACCATGTTCCTGATGTGGATCGGTGAGCAGATCACCAGCCGCGGCATCGGCAACGGCATCTCGCTGATCATCATGGCCGGCATCGTCGCCCGCCTGCCGGTGACGCTGGTCCAGCTGTTCGAGAGCGGCCGTTCGGGCTCGATCGATCCGCTGCGCCTGATCTTCGTCATCTTCGGCGTGATCCTGCTGGTGCTGTTCATCTGCTTCATGGAGCGCGCCCAGCGCCGCATCCTGATCCAGTATCCGAAGCGCCAGACCGCGCGCGGCGTCCAGGCGGAGCGCAGCCACCTGCCGCTCAAGCTCAACACCGCCGGCGTGATCCCGCCGATCTTCGCCTCGTCGCTGCTGCTGCTGCCGCTGACGATCACCCAGTTCGCGGGCCAGTCGGCCGGCGACAACTGGTGGGGTGACCTGATCTCGAACCTGAACATCTGGCTCCGCCACGGTTCGCCGATCTACATGTCGCTCTATGCGGCGGGCATCATCTTCTTCTCGTTCTTCTACACCGCGGTGGTCTTCAACCCCGAGGAGACGGCGGACAATCTGAAGCGCTATGGCGGGTTCGTGCCGGGCATCCGCCCTGGCAAGAACACCGAGCTGTATTTCGACTATGTGCTGACCCGCATCACCGTGATCGGTGCAGCCTATTTGACCATCATCTGCCTGGTCCCGGAATGGGCGTTTTCCGCGATGAGCATCCCGTTCCTGATGGGCGGCACTAGCCTTCTCATCGTCGTGAACGTAACCATGGACACGGTGACGCAGATCCAGTCGCACCTGCTGGCCCACCAGTATGGCGATCTGATCAAGAAGGCGAAGCTGAAGGGCGGCCGCGCGCGCTGATCGGCGCGGCGGCACTAGGGGAGGTACCTTTTGAATATCATCCTGTTGGGTCCGCCGGGGGCCGGTAAGGGCACCCAGGCGAAGCGTCTCGAGACCGAGCGCGGCATGGTGCAGCTGTCCACGGGGGACATGCTGCGGGCAGCCGTGAAGGCGGGGACGCCCACGGGCCTGAAGGCCAAGGCAGTGATGGAGGCGGGCGAGCTCGTCTCCGACGAGATCGTCTCGGGCATCATCGGCGAGCGGCTCGACATGGCCGATACCGAGAAGGGCGCGATCTTCGACGGCTATCCGCGCACCTATGCGCAGGCCGAGTCGCTCGACGAACTGCTCAGCGCGCGCGGCCGCCAGCTCGACTATGTGATCGAGCTGCTGGTCAACGAGGAAGCGCTGGTCGACCGTGTCGAGGGCCGCTTCACCTGCGCCAAGTGCGGCGAGGGCTATCACGACAAGTACAAGCTGCCCAAGACGGACGGCGTATGCGACGTGTGCGGCGCGACCGAGTTCAAGCGCCGCCCCGACGACAATGCCGAGACGGTGCGCACCCGCATGGCCGAATACCGCGCCAAGACCGCGCCGATCCTGCCCTTTTACGAAGAGAAGGGCCTGGTTCGCCGAGTCGACGGCATGGCCGATATCGACGAAGTGTCGCGGCAGATCGCCGCGGTGCTCGACGGGCAAGGGTAACGAGAAGGGCGGGGGAGACCCCGCCCTTTTTGATTCCGGGTGGGGTCGCTTCGTCCGCTTCCGCCCCACTTGCGGTCGTTCGCAGCTTGATCGCATATTGCGCCAATGGCCCAAGGTCCGTCAAAGTCAGAGCGAATGGAACTTCGTCGCGCGTCGGGTAACAGAGCGTTGCCCGTGACGGCGGCGGTCCCCTACCATCGGGGACCACTCTGCCTTTGGCCGCATGCCTGCTTCATCTGCCGTAAGTCGTGGAAGCTGCCGGACGAGGCTGCTGGCAAGTGCCCGGAATGTGGCGGCGCACTTCACTCGATGGGACGTGCGTTCAAGGTGCCCAAGAAGTCCGACAAAGAGCAGTGGGACAAGGTTCGTGCTCTCTGGCTGGCCGGATTTCGTTTTGTAAATCACACCCGATGGCGAGAGGCAGAGGCGTTTCCAGAGCGCTTGCGCGAGGTTGACGAGTTTGTCCGCCGGAACCCGCGACACCCGTTTCGCCTCGCAGAACCGAACGGCAGCTAACCACCAAAAACCGCCGTCATCCCCTCGAAGGCGGGGATCCATTGGCGCTGGTATCGCGGTTCTTTCCCCCAGCGCACAGGCGAATGGATTCCCGCCTTCGCGGGAATGACGGTGGGGTGCGGAGTGGCGCGTTCCTGGCGTGAGCCGGCGGGGGATTCGTATCAGAATGTATGGAGGCTGGTTGGGCCAGCCGCACTCCGTCATCCCGGCGAAAGCCGGGATCCATTCGCCGCGCAGTCGGGGCAAAAGCCGATAGCGAGGCCCCAATGGACCCCGGCTTTCGCCGGGGTGACGGCGCGGGGGCGGCGATGCGTTCTTTTCCTTGCAACTTGATACTAGCCCCACCCCCCCCTATCCGAAACGGGACGCGCTTCGCCTTCACGCGCACGGCTCCGCTTGGCGGGCCGGGAACCTTGCTATATAGAAGGGGTTCAGCATTTTCCGGCCCCGCGGCGCTTGACAGCTCGCCTGCGGCCCCGTATCTCGCCCAACTTCCGAAACAGTAACATGCGGCGGCGCGTCACGCGTCATGCGTCCGTCGTGCGGCTGCATTTCGGAAGGCAACGCTACGAGATGGGGCGCCGCTGCCATGCAGTGCCTCGTGGAGCTGGGAGAATATATTTCATGGCACGTATTGCGGGTGTAAACATCCCGACCAACAAGCGCGTCGTCATCGCGCTGCAGTATATCCACGGCATTGGCGCGACCAAGGCCAAGGAACTGACCACGCAGCTGGGCATTGCGCCGGAGCGCCGCGTGCAGGACCTGAGCGATCAGGAAGTGCTGCAGATCCGCGAGGCGATCGACGCCGGTTACACCGTGGAAGGTGATCTTCGTCGCCAGGTGGCGATGAACATCAAGCGCCTGATGGACCTGGCCTGCTATCGCGGCCTGCGTCACCGCAAGGGCCTGCCGGTCCGTGGCCAGCGCACGCACACCAATGCGCGCACCCGCAAGGGCAAGGCCAAGCCGATCGCCGGCAAGAAGAAGTAATTCGCGCAAGCGGATCTCTTCTCCCGAGGCCTCGCGCCTCCAGGCACCAAGCTTCTAGGTCAGGAAATTCCAAATGGCACGTGAACCGCAGCGTATTCGCCGTCGCGAACGCAAGAACATCACCGCCGGCGTCGCGCATGTGAACGCCAGCTTCAACAACACCATGATCACCATCACCGACGCGCAGGGCAACGCGATCAGCTGGTCGTCGGCGGGCATGATGGGCTTCAAGGGCTCGCGCAAGTCGACCCCGTACGCAGCCCAGGTTGCCGCCGAAGACGCCGGCCGCAAGGCCGCCGAGCACGGCGTGCGCACCCTCGAGGTCGAAGTGAAGGGTCCGGGTTCGGGCCGTGAGTCGGCGCTCCGCGCGCTGCAGGCCGTCGGCTTCCAGATCACCTCGATCCGGGACGTGACGCCGATCCCGCACAACGGCGTGCGTCCCTCGAAGCGCCGTCGCGTCTGATACGTCCTGCTTGCACCGCGGGCCCTGAGGCGGGTTTCGCGGTCTTGCAGTAAATACCTGGCGGGGAATGCCTCTTCCCCGCCCAACATGAGGAAAGCCCGTGTCGGTCAACGCTAAGAACTGGCAGGAACTCAAGAAGCCCAACGGCCTCGAGAAGAAGCCCGGTGGCGATCCCAAGCGGAAGTCGACGTTCGTCGCCGAGCCGCTGGAGCGTGGCTTCGGCCTGACGCTCGGCAACGCGCTGCGGCGCGTGCTGCTGTCGTCGCTGCAGGGCGCGGCGGTCACCTCGATCAAGATCGAGAACGTGCTGCACGAATTCTCGTCGCTCGCTGGTGTCCGCGAGGACGTGACCGACATCGTCCTCAACGTGAAGCAGATCGCGCTCAAGATGCAGGGCGAAGGCCCGAAGCGTCTCCAGCTGTCGGCCACCGGCCCGGCGGAAGTGAAGGCGGGCGACATCGCGGTTTCGGGCGACATCGAAGTGATGAACCCCGAGCTGGTGATCTGCCATCTCGACGACGGCGCGACGCTGAACATGGAACTGACCGCGGACGTGGGTAAGGGCTATGTGCCTGCTACCGCGAACCGTCCGGCCGATGCGCCGATCGGCCTGATCCCGATCGATGCGCTGTTCAGCCCGGTCCGTCAGGTCTCGTACAAGGTCGAGAACACCCGCGTCGGCCAGGAGCTCGATTACGACAAGCTCACGCTGACCGTCGAGACCGACGGCACGGTGACCCCGGAGGACTCGCTGGCCTATGCCGCGCGGATCCTGCAGGACCAGCTGGCGCTGTTCGTCCACTTCGACGATTCGTCGATCACCCGGGCAGCCCCGGTCGGCATGGCGCCGGCAGCGGCTCCGGCGGAAGGTGCTGCCGGCGATGCCGCGCAGATCAACCGCTATCTGCTCAAGAAGGTCGACGAGCTGGAGCTTTCGGTCCGCTCGGCCAACTGCCTCAAGAACGACAACATCATCTATATCGGCGATCTGGTCCAGAAGACCGAAGCCGAGATGCTGCGCACGCCGAACTTCGGCCGCAAGTCGCTCAACGAGATCAAGGAAGTCCTCTCCAGCATGGGCCTGCGCCTGGGCATGGAAATCCCGGGCTGGCCGCCCGAGAACATCGAGGAAATGGCCAAGAAGCTCGAGCAGGAGATCATGGGCTGAGCCTCGCGTCCGGGATTGGCATCGCCAATCCCGGGTTGATCGCGAGGCCCGGCCGGCGGGGCCGAAGGCTCCGACCGACGACGCGGCTCTGCCGCGGCGGCCAGCACGGGAAGTTTGGCACGAGCCTAAACTTCCTAAACTCAGGGTTATGGGCGGTGGCCCTGATCGCACCGCCTGGTCTGGGGTTCCGTCGAACGGCCCCTTAACGAACGAAAGGAAGATATCATGCGCCATCGTGTAGGCGGTCGTAAGCTGCAGCGTACCTCGGCTCACCGTATTGCCCTGTTCCGCAACATGAGCGCCGCGCTCATCAAGCACGAGCAGATCACCACCACCGTCGCCAAGGCGAAGGAACTGCGTCCTTACGTCGAGAAGCTGATCACCCTCGCCAAGAAGGGTGGCCTGTCCAACCGTCGTCTGGCCCATTCGCGCCTGATGGACGACGCCCAGCTGGTGAAGCTGTTCGACGTGCTGGCCGCGCGCTATGCTGATCGCAACGGCGGCTACACCCGCATCATCAAGGCCGGCATCCGCGCCTCGGACGCGTCGCCGATGGCGATCATCGAGTTCGTCGATCGCGACGTTTCGGCCAAGGGCCAGGATTCGGGTCCGGTGATCTCGGACGAGGATTTCGACGAAGCCGCCTGATCGGCATTCGTTCGAACCGAACAAGGGAAGGGCGGTCGCAGCAGCGGCCGCCCCTTTCGTTTGTGCTGCGTCCTTTGCCTGAGCGATCGAGTTGACGGGTCCGGCTTGAGCCGCAGGGCAGGGCTCCCTAGGGTGGGCGCATTCTCAGGGAGCCCTTGAATGCGCCGTGCATTGATCCTGCCGTTACTTTTCGCCAGCCCCGCCTACGCCCAGACCACCAAGCCGGAGACCACCGCGCCGATGACCAAGTTCGCCTATCCCGAAACCCGCCGCGTCGATGTGGTGGACGAGCAGTTCGGGGTGAAGGTCGCCGATCCCTATCGCTGGCTGGAAAACGACGTTCGCAACGACAAGGAAGTCGCGGCCTGGGTCGAGGCCGAGAACAAGGTCACCGACGCCTATCTGGCGACGCTCCCGGGGCGCGACGTGCTCAAGGCGCGGATCAAGCAGCTGTTCGATTACGAGCGCTTCGGCGTGCCCGAGCAGAAGGGCGGCCGCTATTTCTATGCGCACAACAGCGGTCTGCAGAACCAGGCGGTGCTGTTCGTCCGCGACGGGCTGAAGGGCGAGGGCCGCGTGCTGATCGATCCCAATGGCTGGTCGAAGGACGGCGCCACCGCGCTCGCCGAATGGCTGCCGAGCGAAGACGGCAAGTTCCTCGCCTACTCCATCCAGGACGGCGGCACCGACTGGCGCACGATCAAGGTGCTCGACGTCGCCACCGGCAAGGAGACCGGCGACACGGTGGGCTGGGCCAAGTTCACCATGGGGGTCGCGTGGGCCAAGGACGGCAGCGGCTTCTTCTACTCACGCTATCCCGAGCCGCCGGCGGACGCCAAGTTCCAGGCGCTGAACGAGAACCACCGCGTCTATTTCCACAAGCTCGGCACCCAGCAGAGCGCCGACCGGCTCGTCTATGAGACGCCGGCGACGCCGAAGCAGAGCCATTATGCGGGCATCACCGACGATGGCCGCTACCTGGTGATCACCACCAGCGAGGGTACCGACAACAAGAACCTCGTCCATGTCGTCGACCTCGCCGATCCGGCGTGGAAGGCGAAGACGGTGATCGGCAAGCTCGAGCATGACTGGGCGCCGATCGGCAATGTCGGCACCAAATTCTGGTTCGCGACCGACGACGGTGCCCCGCGCCAGCGCATCGTCACGATCGATCTCGCCGATCCGGCGCTGACGCCGCACGAGGTGGTGCCCGAGCAGAAGGAGACGCTGGCCGGCCAGTCGATCGTCGGCGATCGGCTGATCCTCAGCTACATGGTCGATGCCGCCACCGAAGTACGCCGCTACACGCTGGACGGCAAGGCCGACGGCAAGGTGGCGCTGCCGGGGATCGGCACCGCCAGCGGCTTTGGCGGGCATCCGCACGAGGGCGAGACCTTCTTCGCCTTCACCAGCTTCAACTATCCGACGACGATCTTCCGCTACGACGTGAAGACCGGCAAGGCCGAGCCCTGGGCGCAGCCGAAGGTGGCGTTCGACCCGCAGGATTATGCGGTCGAGCAGCGCTTCTACGCCTCGAAGGACGGCACCAAGGTGCCGATGTTCATCGTGAAGAAGAAGAGCGTGACCGGCCCCGCGCCGACGATCCTCTATGGTTATGGCGGGTTCAACATCCCGATCACGCCGGGCTTCTCGGCAGGGCGGCTGGCCTGGCTGGAGCAGGGCGGGGCGTTCGTCGTGGCGAACATCCGCGGCGGCGGTGAATATGGCAAGGCATGGCACGATGGCGGCCGGCTCGCCAACAAGCAGAACGTGTTCGACGATTTCATCGGCGCGGGCGAGTTCCTGATCAAGGAGGGCATCACCGGCAAGGGGCAGCTGGCGATCCAGGGCGGATCGAACGGCGGCCTGCTGGTCGGTGCGGTCACCAACCAGCGGCCCGACCTGTTCGCAGCGGCGCTGCCGGCGGTGGGCGTGATGGACATGACCCGCTTCGACCGGTTCACCGCCGGCCGCTACTGGGTCGACGATTACGGCTATCCGTCGAAGGAAGCGGATTTCAAGCGGCTCTACGCCTATTCGCCCTATCACAACATCAAGAGCGGCGTGGAATACCCCGCCATTCTGGTGAGCACGGCGGATACCGACGACCGCGTGGTGCCGGGGCACAGCTTCAAGTACACCGCTGCGCTCCAGCATGCGGCGACCGGTGACCGCCCGCACCTGATCCGCATCGAGACGCGCGCCGGCCACGGCTCGGGCAAGCCGACCGACAAGGTGATCGAGGAAACCGCCGACCTCTGGGCGTTCGCCGCCAAGTGGACGGGGCTCGCGATCAAGTAAGCAGGGGGGAGGGCGGCCATGTCCGGCGAGAGTCCGCGATCGGGCCGCCCCCTCACCGATGCCGAGCGGGCGCTTGCCCGGAGCATGTTCGGCAACGCGATCGATCTCGATCCGGTGCGCATCTACCGGCGCAAGTGGTTTCCCTTCCAGCCCCGCAACGTGACGATGGCGCCGCGCGGGCATCTCCACTTCCATCCCGCCGGCGATGCCTATCGCGCGTGCTTCGCCAGCGCCGGGCTGGGCCTGCAGGGGCATCTGATTCATGAGCTGGTGCATGTCTGGCAGCACCAGCAGGGCCTCCACCTCGTACTGCGGCGGCACCCGTTCTGTCGCTACCACTACAGCATCAAGCCGGGCTGGACGCTGGCGCGCTACGGCATCGAGCAGCAGGCGGAGATCGTCCGTCACGTGTTCCTGCTGCGGCAGGGGGTGATGGTGCCGGGAGCGCCGCCGCGGGAGACGCTGGAGAGCATCCTGCCGTTCGGGACGGGGTCGGGTTGAATGGCGCGCCCACCCAGCGGCGTCATCCCGGCGAAAGCCGGGATCCAGTCGCCTCTACGCCCGAGCAGGAGCCACCACGGAGGCCCCAATGGATCCCGGCTTTCGCCGGGATGACGATGGTGGGGGAGCTGTATCTCCTACTCCGCCGGGGGTTCCCATAGTTCGATCGGGTTGCCCTCGGGATCGTGGATGCGGGCGAAGCGACCCGTCTCGGGCGTGTCCCATTCGGCGCGCGTCTCGATGGCGATGCCGGCGGCGTTGAGCTGCTCCAACAGGCTGTCGAGGTCGATCACCCGGAGATTGAGCATCACCTGCTTGTCCGCCGCGTAGTAGCTGCTGTCCGCGGGGAAGGGCTGGAAGATGACGCCGCCGGGCTCCGGATGCCAGAACCACGGGCTCGTCTGACCGGTCGAATCGGTGCCGCACCCGCCACCGACGCCCAGCATTTCCTGGTACCAGGCCTTCAGCCCTTCCGGATCCTGCGCGCGAAAGAAAAAGCCGCCCAGCCCAACTACCGGCATGTCCGTCCCCCGATCAGGCGGCCTGAGCGATCTCCTCGCCGGCCGCGGCCTCCAAGAGACGCCGCTCGATCGTCTTGAGTCGCGACGCCGAGCTGATCTTATCCCCGATCAGATCGGTAAGATAGAAAGTATCGACCGCGCGCTCGCCATAGGTCGCGACATGCGCCGAGTGGATCGTCACCTTCGACTGGAACAGCGCATTGGCCAGGCTGTAGAGCAGGGCGGGCCGATCGCGCGCATTGACTTCGATGACCGTGAAGCGGTTCGACGCCTTGTTGTCGATGAACACGTTGGGTTCGATCGAAAAGGCATCGGAGCGCGGGCGCACCGGCGCCTTGGTCTTGAGCCGTTCGGAAAGGCGTGCGCGGTTCGCCAGCGCATCGGCGATGCCCGTCTTCAGCCGGGTGAGCCGCGCCTCTTCGTCGAATGGCTGGCCGAACGGATCCTGCACCAGGAAATTGTCGAGTGCCATGCCGTCCCGCGTCGTGTGGATCCGCGCGTCGATGATGTTGCCGCCGGCGACGTGGATGGCACCGGCGATCCGGTAGAACAGGCCCGGATGGTCGGCGGCGTACACCGTCACCAGCGTCGCGCCGCGATCCGGATAGACCTGTGCCTCGACATGCAGCGTGGACTCTCCCGCCGCGGCCACCATCGCCGCGTTGCGCTCCAGCACGTCGCTGGGCTCCGCGATCCAGTAGCTTTCGGTGAAGCGGCGCTTGAACGCCTCGAACTTGGCGGGCGTCCAGCCGAGTGCCGCACCCAGTTCGTCCTGCTTGGCGGCGATCCGCTCGGTACGGCCGCGCTGCTTGTGGCCGAGCCGCAGCACTTCCTCGGCGGCTTCGTACAGCCCGCCGAGCAACTGGCGCTTCCAGCCGTTCCACACGCCGGGGCCGACCGCGCGGATGTCCACCACGGTCAGCGCCAGCAGCATGCGCAGCCGTTCGGCGCTCTGCACCTGCGCGGTGAAGTCGAGGATGGTCTTGAAGTCGGCGAGGTCGCGCTTGAAGGCGGTTGCGGACATCAGCAGGTGCCAGCGCACCAGCCAGGCGACCATCTCGGTTTCGCCCGGCGTGAGGCCGAGACGCGGGCAGAGCCGCTCCGCAACTTCGGCGCCGAGGATCGAATGGTCGCCGCTCCGGCCCTTGGCGATATCATGGAGCAATACCGCGACGTACAGCGCGCGGCGCGAAGCGAGCTGGTGGAGCAGGCCGGTGGCGAGCGGATGATCTTCCTTCAGCTGGCCTTTCTCGATCCGGCTGAGCAGCCCGATCGCGCGGATCGAATGCTCGTCCACCGTATAGTGGTGGTACATGTCGAACTGCATCTGCGCGACGACGCGGCCGAAGTCGGGCACGAAGCGGCCGAACACGCCGGCCTCGTTCATCCAGCGCAGCACCGTCTCGGGATCGCGCGGCGAGGTCAGCACCTCGAGGAACAGCGCGTTGGCGCGGGGATCGTTGCGGACGTCGTCGACCAGCTTGGCATCGCGGGCGGCGGCGCGCATCGCCAGCGGATGGATCTCCAGCTCGTGCTGGTCGGCGAGCGCGAACAGCTCGATCAGGCGGACGGGATCCTCGCGGAAATAGGTGTCGCGCGGCAGGGCGAGGCGACCGCGCTCGAGCACGAAGCCCTTGAGCTTGCGCCGCCCGCGCCACAACGCCGGGAAGCCGAAGCGGCGTCCGCGCGCGGCGAATTTCTCGTCCAGATGCGCGAGGAACACGCCCGTGAGGTCGCCCACCACCTTCGCCTGGAGGAAGTAATAGCGCATGAACCGCTCGACCTTGGACATGCCGGGCCGATCGGCAAAGCGCATCCGGTCGGCGATCTCGCGCTGGACGTCGAACGTCAGGCGGTCCTCGGGCCGGTTGGTGATCAGGTGCAGCTGGCAGCGCACCGCCCAGAGGAAATTCTCGGCGCGGCGGAACTGGCGATATTCGGCGGGGGTCAGCAGCCCGGCTTCGACCAGCTGGGCCGGCTCGCCGACATTATAGGCGAACTTGCCGATCCAGAAGAGCGTGTGCAGGTCGCGCAGGCCGCCCTTGCCCTCCTTCACATTGGGTTCGACGACATAACGGCTGTCGCCCATCTTCTTGTGGCGGGCGTTGCGCTCCTCCAGCTTGGCGGTGATGAAGCCGCGGGCGCTGTCCGCCTGGATCTCCGCCTTGAAGCGCTTCGCCGCCTGATCGTAGAGTTCGGTATCGCCCCAGACGTAGCGCGCCTCGAGCAGCGCGGTGCAGACGGTGACGTCGGCCTTGGCCTGGCGGACCATCTCGTCGAGCGAGCGCGACGAATGGCCCACCTTCAGCCGCATGTCCCACAGCGAGTAGAGCATCGATTCGATCACCTGCTCGCTCCAGCCGGTGACCTTCCAGGGCGTGAGGAAGCCGATATCGATGTCCGAATGCGGCGCCATCTCGCCGCGCCCATAGCCGCCCACCGCGATCAGCGTCATCCGCTCGGCGGCGGTGGGGTTGGCGTTGGGGTGCAGCCGCTCGACGGTGAAGTCCCACAGCAGCCGCAGGATCTGATCGGTGAGGAAGGCGCCGGCCGCTGCCGCTTCGAGCCCGCGGGAGGGGTGTTCCGCCAGGCGGCGCGCAATCTCCGCCTGCCCGGCATCGAGCGCCGCCTTGAGCTCCGTGGCTCCGGCCTGGCGCAGCGCGGCGGTGTCGCGGGCCTCCAGCGCGGCGAGGCGTTCGGCGACGGCGCGGCGGTCGATCAGGGCGCGTCGATGGGGGACGGAAGCAAAGCGGGTGGGCATGCGAGTCAGATAGGAGGATTTGGCGGGAAGTTCACGCGGGAAGGGAGGCGCGCGGTGTGATTTCCCTGCTTCTTGCGCCGCCCTTTCCGGGGCGGGCGCAGAAGTGATCGCGATGGGAGCGGAACGGCCGGCGCCTCGGCCCGTTGACCGTGCCGTAACCGAAAGGAGATTTCGATGGCCACCGCCAGCAAGACGCCGAAGTCCACCACGCCGCGCAAGCGCACGCCGAAGGCCCCAACCACCGCGTCGGCGGCCGACGCCAAGGCCGAGCCGGCAGCCGCGAAGCCCGCACCCAAGGCGCGCCCGAAGCGCGCGCCCAAGGCGGCGGCGCCGGCCACCAAGGTCCAGAAGCGTTCGACGCTGCGCAGGACCGGCCTTGCCGCGATTGCGGCGACGGGGCTTGGCGCGATCGGCGCGATCGCGTTCGGTCTGCTCCGCAACCGTCGCGCCGCCGCGGCCGAGCCCGGCACCGTGCCGACCGACCTGATGGGCGACAGCCATCCGGACGGCAGCCGGCGCGCGATCGAGCAGTTCCGTCCCGATCCCACCGCGCCCATCCCGGCCAACGAGCGCGAGGCGTTCGCGCCCGCACTGGCTGGGGGCTCTGCCCCGACGCTGGTCGCCGGTCAGGCCGACGAGCTCCGTCGCAACGATGCGGCGCCTTCCTGACGCTCCCCGGATCGGCGCGGCCGCGCAACCTTGGCAGCGGCCGTGCATTGCCCACCCACTTGCAACATGGATCAGGAGAGAGACCGATGCGCATTTTCGCTTTGAGCATGGTCGCCGCGGCGACGCTCGTTTCCGGCTGCGCCGAGGGCGGTGGCTACGGCCTCGGCTCGTCGAATAACGGCGGCTATCGCAACTACGACTATAACCGCCCGGACCCGGCCTATAACGGCTATTATGCCGACCGCTATTATCGCGAGGACCAGCGCGCCCGCGAGCGTCGCCTGTCGCGCAACGACCGCGTCTATCGCGGGCAGGACGGCCGCTATTATTGCCGCCGCAACGACGGCACGACCGGCCTGATCGTCGGCGGTGTCGCCGGCGGCCTGCTCGGCAACCTCATTGCGCCGGGTGGATCGCAGACGCTGGGCACGCTGCTCGGTGCTGCCGCCGGCGCCGCTGCAGGCCGCTCGGTCGATCGCAACAACGTCACCTGCAAATGATAGGAACGGGCCGGGGTCGATTCCCCGGCCAGTCTTGATTCCGAGGAGCCTGCCATGACCACGCGCACCGCCACTGCCCGCTACACCGGCTTCGGCAAGACCGGCAAAGGCCAGCTGACCAGCCCCTCGGGCGTGCTGGAGGCGACGCCCTACAGCTTCAACACGCGCTTCGGCGACGAGAAGGGCACCAACCCGGAAGAGCTGATCGCGGCGGCGCACGCCGGCTGCTTCACCATGGCGCTGAGCTTCGCGCTCGCCCAGGCGGGATTCAGCGACGGTACGCTGGAAACGACGGCGGCGGTGAAGCTGGAGCAGGATGGCGACGGCTTTGCCATCACCCGTTCGGACCTGAAGCTGCGCGCCGAGATCCCCGGCATCAGCGAGGAACAGTTCGAGGCGCTCGCCAAGGGCGCCGAGGCGAACTGCCCGGTCTCCAAGCTGCTCAAGGCGCAGATAGGCCTGGAGTGGGAACTGGCCTGAACCGAATCCCCAAGGGGGTGTGGAGAGGGCGGGCGGGTGCCGATGCACCCGCCCGTTTTTGGTTCAGCGCAGCGGCGCGACCCGGATCGACGCCATCGGCGCATCCTTGGTCTTGGTATTGACCTTCCAGGTGACGACCTTGTCGCTGCCGACGGTCTCCGCCCCGCCTTCGTTGTTCTGGCTGAGGATCTCGGCATCGGTGGTGAGCGTGAAGCTGCCTTCCATGCGATCGGCGGCATCCACGCCACTGGAGAGGCCCGCGCCAAGCCCGCCCATGCCGGCAGCGTCGTTCTTCGGCCGGGCAAAGCCCTCGGCCTTCACGCGCACCGCATCCTTGCCGCGCAGTTCGATCGCGATCCAGGGCAGGACGATCTCATTGTCCTGGTTGTACGGGTAGACGAAGGCGTGATCGAGCACGCCGGACAGCGCGAAATCGACATAGAAGATGCCGTCGCCGCGATATTCGACGCTGCGATAGCCGGCTTCCTTGGCGAGCTCGACGGCGAGCTTGCGATAGGCCTCGTCGCGCTTGGCCTGTTCCGCCGCCTTGGACTTGGCGAGATCGGCCTCGCCGTTCTTGCCCTTCTTCTTCGCGTCTTCCTCCGCCGCCATCTTCATGAAGTCGCCGCCCAGGCCCTTCAGGTCGAGGGCGACGACTTCGCCCTTGTAGGTGAAGGTGAAGCTGCGATCGCGGTGGATGGTGAGCGCGGAATCGAACTTGCCCGGCACGAACAGGCAACTCGCCAGGGCGAGCGGCGCCAGCACCACCAGCGCCAGCGCGCGCAGCATCTTCGTCATCGGTTTCCCTTTCAGCCGCGCGTGTTCACCGCATAGAGCGCCACGGCCGCGGCGTTCGACACGTTCAGGCTTTCCACCTTGGGCGAGATCGGCAGGCGCGCCAGCGTGTCGCAATGCGCCTCGGTATTCTGGCGCATGCCTTCGCCTTCGGCGCCGAGTACCAGCGCAACCCGGCCCGCCGTCATCACATCGGCCAGATTGTCCTTGGCGTGGCCGGTGAGGCCGATGCGCCAGAAGCCGGCTTCGGCGATTTCGTCGAGCGCGCGCGACAGGTTCACCACGCGCACCCAGGGCACCAGTTCCAGCGTCCCGGCCGCCGAACGGGCGAGCGTGCCGGTCTCGGGCGGGGCATGCCGGTCCTGCGTCACGATGCCGAGCGCGCCGAACGCCGCGGCCGAGCGCAGGATCGCGCCGACATTGTGCGGATCGGTCACCTGGTCGAGCACCAGCAGCGGCCGCGTGTCCTCCTCGCCCTGCTCGAGAAGATCGCCGAGCCAGATCTCCTCGAGCGGATCGACTTCGATCACCAGCCCCTGGTGCGGCGCGTCGGCCGGCACCAGGCGGCCGAGATCGGCGACGTCGGCATAGACGATCGGGATGACCGGGGGCAGGTCCAGCGCCGACAGCGCCTCGCGCGTGCCCCAGATCTTGCGCACCGTCCGCTCGGGATTGGCGAGTGCCGCGAGCACCGCGTGGCGGCCGTAAAAGCGCGGCCGCGAGGCGGAGGCTTGGCTCGGACGATGGCCTCGACGTTTCATCAGTGTGCAGACTCCGGGAAGTTGTAGAACTGATCAGCCGGGGTCGGCGCGGTCGCAAGCGGCGCGCGCGGCAGCGGCTGATCGCTGTTGGCGGCGTTGATCAGGAATGCGGCGAGGATGGTTGCGCCCTGGCGCATATCGTCGGCCTTCAGATGATCGAACGTGTCGACGTCCGTATGGTGCACCATGGAGCCATAGTCGAGGGGGTCCTGGATGAACTGGAACGCCGGCACGCCCACCGCGTCGAAGAACACATGGTCGGTGCTGCCGGTGCGGCGGGCGGAGACCATGGTGGCGCCCATGCTGTGGAAGGGCGTGAACCACTGTTCGAAGATCGGCATCACCGCGGTGTTGCCCTGCGCATAGATGCCGCGGATCTTGCCCGAACCATTGTCGAGGTTGAAATAGGCGGCGAGCTTGCCATGGTCCGGCCCCGGTGTGATCGGGAAGGCACGGCTCCAGGTCATGTAGCGCACGGTGCCCGTCGCGCTGGAATCGACCGGGCGCCTGGCGATGTGGTTCTCGACATAGGCCATCGAGCCGAGCAGGCCCTGCTCCTCGCCCGCCCAAAGGGCGAAGCGGATCGCGCGCCTGGTCTTGATGCCCGATGCCTTGATGATCCGCGCGGCCTCCATCACCATCGCGCTGCCGGCGGCGTTGTCGGCCGCGCCGTCGCCCATCGCCCAGCTATCATAGTGCGCGCCGGCCATCACATAGCCGGCCTTGGGATCGGTGCCGGGGATGTCGGCGAGGATGTTATAGGCCTTGGTGTCGCTGTCGTCGAAGCGGTTCACCGCGTCGATCTCCAGCGTCGGCTTGGCGCCCATCTTGGCGAGGCGGGCGAGGCGGCGATAATCTTCCGCCGCGATCTCGATGCCGGGCAGCGTGCCCGACTGGCCGACCTGGAACTGGCTGTTCTGGCCGTGGACCAGCTTGCCGTTGCGGCTGGACATGATCGCATAGCCGATCGCGCCTTCCGCCTTCAGGAAGGCATCGCGCTTGGCGGCGAAGGTCAGGCGGGCGGGGTTGAACGGCCGTTCCCCGGCGCCATTGGGCAGATCGTAGAAGTCACGCTTGGCCATCTCCTCGACGCTCCAGCGCCTGAACGGGGCCTCCGTCGCTTCCTCGATCTCCTTTGGCTCGGTGAGCAGCACCAGCTTGCCCTTCAGCTTGCCCTTGTACTGCGCAAAGGCGGCCTCGTCGGCTAGAGGGGCGAGCACGACCTCCCCGGTGACTGCGCCGTTGGTGCCGGGCGTCCAGGGCAGGGGCGCTGCGATCAACTGCAGCGGACGGGGGGCGACCATCCGCACCGCCAGCTTCTCGTTCGACCAGCCGCGACCGAACTCGAAGCCTTCCTTGTGGACGCCTACCAGGCCCCATTCGCGGAACTTGGCCTGGGTCCAGTCCTCGGCCTTGCGGATCCCCGGCGAGTTGGTGAGCCGAGCGCCGATCACATCGGTGAGATATTGCGCGATTCGCATCACTTCGCTGTGGTTGGTGCCCTGGTCGATCACGCGGTCGGTCGGCGCGGTCTGGATCGTCTGGGCGGCGATCGGTGCGCTGGCGAGCAGCGCGGCGGTGACAGCAAGCATAGTGCGACGCATTGGTTATTCCCCCGAAAAATCGAAGGCGGGACGCTATGCGGGCAAAAGAGTGCACGCAAGGCGTTGACAGGCGTCATTCGCTTCGGCATTGGGCCCCCTCGCTCGCAAGCGGCGGTCTCCATGGATAGGTGGCCGAGTGGTTAAAGGCAGCAGACTGTAAATCTGCCGGGCTTCGCCCTACGGTGGTTCGAATCCATCCCTATCCACCACCGCCGCTGCGAGCGATCTCCTTCAGATCGCCGACGGAAGCGCGCCCGGCCAGGCGCCACGCGGCTGCCGCTGAATCAGCGGTTGCCGTAGAGGGCGAGCGTACGGTCGCGATATTCGATCAGTTGCAGGAGATGGTCCAGCTCGCAGATGCGCTGGATCGGCGCGCCTTCCCGGATGGCGGTTTCGATCTGCTCGAGAAGATAGGCGGCGCTGCCCGGCCCGTGCGTCAGATAAATGGCTTCGGTGCGCTCGAGGAGCGTGGAAAGCGGCGTCACAGGGCTTCCTTGCCAGCGGAGCCGATCTCATATCCAAAATGAACCTAGTGAAGCAATGCGCAAAGACTTGCGATCGCGTTCAAGCGTACTCTAGGTGTGTCCCGTGTCGGGATAACTCCTGACTTGTCCATGCGTACTCAAAAATCCAATGTGGATATAAGGATACGCGAGTTTTTGATAATGGATGAACGGGGCGCAGGGATCGAGACGGTGTGCACGCATCTGATGGATGCGATTGCGCTGCTCGACCAGCTGGGCGAGGATGCCGAAGCCGCCAACATCTCGCTGTCGCTGGAGCGTCTGACGACCAAGTACGGCGTCATGGTGCCGTCGGGTGCGTCGCGCGATCCAAGATGAGGTCGAAATAGCGGTCCAGCGCGGTGCCGGTCTTCTCGCTCAATTCCAGATAGGTGAACCGGCGATCGGTCGCCAGACTGCGCTTGTGGATCATGCCGCGCCGGGCGAGTGCGTTGATCCAGCGCAGTGCCGTGGTGGTGGGCACGCCGGAGGCGGTGCAGGCGGCCGATGTCGACACGTCCTTCCCGTCCGCGCGGCTGACATAGAGCGTCAGCAGGATGTTGAACGCTGGATCCGCGAAAAGATCCTGGGCGACTTCGCGTTCCAGCAGGGCGCGGCCCCACAGGATGATGCGCGCCAGTTCGAGCCGCCCGAACGGACTCTTCTTCGAATCGTCGTCGGGCGCGGAGGGACCATCAGCGAACTGCGTGAAAAGCCGCTTGATCTCGCTCAGCCGCGCATCGACTTCATCGAATAGTTCGGTGCCGCGCACCCCCAATTGGTCCTCCATCGTCGCCTGTGCTTAGGCAGCGATCGTTACTCGATCAACATATGGACGTCGTTAGGATAGCTTAAACCTTCGATTTCATGAATATCGGCCCGATTGGGCCAGGCATTCCTCAGAAGACGGACGCGACCAACTGGCGGAAGGCATCGGCGCGGTGGCTCATGGCATGCTTCGCAACTGGATCCATTTCGCCAAACGTTTCCGCATGACCATGGGGCACGAACATCGGATCATAGCCGAAGCCGTTTTCACCGCGCGGCGGCCAGGCGAGCGCACCATGCACCCGGCCCTCGAACCATTCGACATGGCCGTCCGGCCAGGCGAGGGCGAGCGCGCAGACGAAATGCGCGGCGCGGCTGGTCTCGGGCGGGAGCGCCGCCAGCTTGTCCTGCACGCGCCGCATCGCCAGGCCGAAATCGCGGCCCTCGAACGGGGCAACCGCCTCCAGTCCGTCCATGCCCGGCGCGGCCACGCCCCAGCGGGCCGAGTAGATGCCGGGCGCCAGGCCCAGCGCCTCGACGCACAGCCCCGAATCGTCGGCAAGGGCGGGGAGGCCGGAGAGGTCCGCTGCCTGCAGCGCTTTCAGCTCGGCATTGGCGACGAAGCTGGTCCCGGTTTCCTCTGGCTCGGGCAGGTCGAGCTCGGCGGCGGAGACCGGCTCGATCCCATAGGGACCGAGCAGTTCGCGGATCTCGCGCACCTTGCCTTCATTGTGGCTGGCGATCACCAGCCGGCCCGGCGCGAGCTTGCGGATCGCCTGGGGGGCGTCGCCCTCGCCGCTCATCCGACCGCCTTCAGCTGGGCGTCGAAGATGCGGGCGCAGCCGATCCGGGCGAGGCGGAGCAGGCGGAGCAGGCCTTCCTCGTCATAGGTCGCGCCCTCCGCCGTGGCCTGCGCCTCGGCGATGTTGCCGTTGGCGAGCAGCACGAAGTTCGCGTCCGCGTCGGCCGAGGAGTCCTCGGGATAGTCGAGGTCGAGCACCGGCGTGCCCTGGTAGATGCCGCAGCTCACCGCCGCGACCTGGGTGGTGATCGGATCGACGGTGATCGCACCGTCCGCCATCAGCTTGTTGACCGCGAGGCGCAGCGCCACCCAGGCGCCGGAGATCGCCGCGGTGCGGGTGCCGCCATCGGCCTGGAGCACGTCGCAGTCGAGCGTGATCTGGCGCTCGCCGAGCAGCTTGAGATCGGTCACCGCGCGCAGCGAGCGGCCGATCAGGCGCTGGATCTCCTGGGTGCGGCCCGACTGCTTGCCCTTGGCGGCTTCGCGCTGGCCGCGGGTGTGGGTGGCGCGGGGAAGCATGCCGTATTCGGCGGTGACCCAGCCTTCGCCCTTGCCGCGCAAGAACGGCGGCACGCGCTCTTCGACGCTGGCGGTGACGAGCACGCGGGTGTCGCCGAAGCCGATCAGCACCGAACCTTCGGCGTGGCGGGTGAAGTTCGGCGTGATGGTGATTTCCCGCATTTCATCGGGGGCGCGGCCGGATGGGCGCATGTGATTCAGTCTCCCTAAAGGTCGAGGCGGGCACCTAGACCGTGGCGGCGCGTTCCGCCAGTCTTGCACGATACCGGGAGAAAGACACGCATGCGCCCATTGGTTGCACTGGTTTTCGGTGGAGCGCTGCTCGGCGGCTGCATTCCGCAGGTTGCAGCGCCGGAAGGACCCGCGCGCCCGGCACCCGCGCGGCCCTCCCGCCCGTCCCCGCCGCCGCCGGTCTCGGCCGGTACGCCCGCCGGACCATCCGCACCGATCGTTCGGGGCGAGATGATCCGCTACACCACCAGCCCCTGTGGCGGCGCGTGCCCGGTCTACACGGTCACCGTGCGGCCGGACGGGACCGGCACCTTCGAGGGGCAGCGCTTCACGGCGGTTTCCGGCGCACGGGACTTTCGGGTCTCGCCGGCTCAATATGACGCCTTTCTCACCCGGCTGGCGCCCTATCGTCCGCGCAGCGGTGCCGTCCGCATCGCACCGGGCGCCCCGGCATGCGGCCAGCACGCCACCGACATGCCGAGCGTCGAGGTGCAATGGGACGGGAAGGCGGGCCATCGTGCGCTCTCCTATTATTTCGGCTGTGACCGCGCGCGAAATGCGGGCATGGCCGATGCGCTGGGCTCCGCGCCGGACCTGCTGCCGATCGGCAGCCTGATCGGCGCGCGGCCTTGAAGCAACAAGGCTTCACCGCCTAAATTGGACGCACCATGATCACGCCGCCGATCCACGAGCTGACCGACCGCGCGCGCGACGTGTTCCGCATCGTGGTGGAATCCTATCTCGACAATGGCGCGCCGGTGGGATCCCGCACCATCTCGCGCATCTCGGCGCTCAACCTGTCGCCGGCGTCGATCCGCAACGTGATGCAGGACCTGGAGGAGCTCGGCCTGCTCGCCGCCCCGCACACCAGCGCCGGCCGGATGCCCACCGAAAGCGGTCTGCGCCTGTTCGTCGACGGCATGATGCAGGCGAACGAGCCATCAATGGAGGAACGCGCGGCGATCGAGGCGCGCGCCGGCATCGGCGGCCCGGTCGAGGATGCGATCGCCGAGACGACCGCGGCGCTCTCGGGCCTTTCCGCCTGTGCCGGGCTGGTGCTGGTCCCGAAGGCGGAGACGGTGCTGCGCCAGTTCGGCTTCGTGCCGCTGAGCCAGGATCGCGCGCTGGCCGTGCTGGTGGGCGAGGACGGCTCGGTCGAGAACCGGGTGGTCGAGCTGCCCGGCGGCGTCGACCCGATGTCGCTGCAGCGGGCGGCCAATTACATGAGCGCGACGCTCGCCGGACTGACGTTGGCCGAGGCGCGGGTACGCATCGGGCGCGAGCTGCGCCAGCAGCAGGCTGCGCTCGACGCCGCGGCTTCCGATCTGGTCGAGCGCGGCCTGGCGGTGTGGAGCGAGGACAGCGGCCGGCGTCCGGTGCTGATCGTGCGCGGCCAGGCCCGGCTGATCGACACCAGCGCCGCCGAGGATCTCGACCGCGTCCGCCAGCTGCTCGACGAGCTGGAGGGCAAGGAGGAGATTGCCCGCCTGCTCGACAGCGCCCGGGAGGGCGAGGCTGCGCGGATCTTCATCGGCTCCGAGAACAAGCTGTTCGCGCTTTCCGGCTCGTCGGTGATCGCCAAGCCGGTGCGATCGCTCGACGGCCGCGTCGTCGGCGTCGTCGGCGTGATCGGCCCGACCCGGTTGAACTATGCCCGCGTCGTGCCCATGGTGGATTTCACGGCGGCCACATTGGCCCGTTTGCTGGCCTGAAGAAAACAGGGAACCATGTCCGAGAACATCGAAAATACCGAACCGACCCAGGGCGAAACGCTGCGGGAAGAAACTGCTCAAGCCGCGCCGGAAGTCGCAGAGCAGGACCGTGTCGCCGAGCTGGAGGCGCAGCTGGCCGAGGCCAGGCAGGCGCATCTCTACGTCCAGGCCGACATGCAGAATCTCCGTCGCCGCACCGAGAAGGAAGTGGCGGACGCGCGTGCCTATGCCGCGACCGGCTTTGCCCGCGACATCCTCTCCGTCGCCGACAATCTCGGTCGCGCGCTGCAGGCCATTCCGGCGGAGCTGCGCGACGACGAGAAGATGAAGGGGCTGGTCGTCGGCCTCGAGGCCACCGGCCGCGAGCTGGAGGCGGTGTTCGGCCGCCACGGCATCTCCAAGGTGGTGGCGCTGGGCGAGGCGCTCGACCCCAACAAGCACCAGGCGATGATGGAGATGCCCGTCGCCGACAAGGAGCCCGGCACCGTCGTGCAGGAGATCCAGTCCGGCTACATGATCAAGGACCGGCTGCTGCGCCCGGCGCTCGTCGCCGTCGCCAAGAAGCCCGACTGACCCGCCACGTGCCCCGCTCCGGAAAGGGGCGGGGCCTTGCCGCCGCGGTTCGTCGCATTGCGGTACGCTGCGGCGTTTGCCCTTGGTTGACACGCGCCGGGGCCAGGCCCATCTGCGTGCCGGTCGCGCGTTCCCGCACGACGCTTTCGCAACGGATCCGAGAAGGAACCATGCCCAGTAACGATCAAAGTAGACCGACCGCGCCTGCCGGGCCCGCCGCGCTGATCTGATCGTTGCCGATCACCTCGCGCGCCAGCCCCGGGGGGCCGGTCGGCAGTGAGGTGTTTCCATGAATGCAGCCATTCGTTTCCTGAACGACCTGCGCCGGATCGGCGCGTCGCGGGACCTCAACACGGTGTTCGACGAGCGCCTGACCTTCGGCCAGCGTCTTGCCGATCGGGTCGCGGCGGTCGGCGGGTCGTGGGGGTTCATCATCGGCTTCGGCGTGTTTCTCGGCGCCTGGGCGCTGGTCAACACGGTCGTGCTGGCGGCGCACGCGTTCGACCCGTTCCCGTTTATTTTCCTGAACCTGATGCTGTCGATGCTCGCCGCGCTCCAGGCCCCGATCATCATGATGAGCCAGAACCGCCAGGCCGCGAAGGACCGGCTCGAGGCGCGGCTGGATTACGAGACCAACCTGCGCGCCGAGGCGCAGATCGAGGAACTGCACGCGAAGATCGATTCGCTGCACGCGGACATCGCGCGGCTGGTGGAAGTCCGGGCGCCCCGCTGAGGGGCGGCGGCCGTCAGAAAGCGACGGCGCGGGCTTCCTTCTCGGCCTCGTTGAGGGCGCGCTGGTTGGCGACGCGCTCGGCGCGTATTGCCATGGCTTCCCAGGCTGCCTGGGATCGGAGGTGCCGCTCGCGGACGTTGTCGAGGCCGCTCTGGGCGGCGGCGGTACCGGCTTCGTCGGCACGGGCGCGGAACAGTTCGATTTCGGTCATCGGCGGGAGCTCTCCGCTGGCTGGAGGGGGGACATGCGAAAACGGCGGCCCCGGATGGGACCGCCGTCTTGGGATCAGGTCAGTCAGCCGCCTGGAGATTGACCGCAGCCATCTTGCCGCGGCGATCCTGTTCCAGCTCATAGGTCACGCGCTGGTTCTGCTGCAGCGTGATCATGCCGGCGCGTTCCACCGCCGTGATGTGGACGAAGGCGTCGTTGCCGCCGGTATCCGGCGCGATGAAGCCATAGCCCTTGTCGGCGTTGAAGAACTTGACGGTGCCAGTGATGCTCATGCGTGTTTTCCTTACATTGTCGGCGCGCCCCGTGCGGGCGGACCTCGCGCTTCAGGGGCAGGGATGGAAGGAAAACGGAGCCGCAAAGCGCCAGAGACCAACGATTTGCGACTTCAGCCCATCCTATGTGGGCCCTGCGCGCCGCAGATGCAATCCCAACCACGCGGATTGCGACCGGTTGCCGGCTCGCCGGGGCGGAGTGGCCGATCAGCGCGGGCGGTGGGTGGTGCCCATGCCGGGGGTGATGAAGATCGCGGTGCAGCTGGTGCCGGGGGCGACATCGGCGGTGTGCCAGCTGCCCGGCGGGTTGATGGCATAGTCGCCCGGGGCGAGCGTCACGCTCCCGGTGCTGCCGTCGGCATGTTCCTGGTGGAGCGTGCAGGCGCCCTGGGTGCAGATGACGAGTTCGGCGCCGTGCGGGTGCATCTCCCACGAATCCCAGCTTGTCGAGAAGGCGAACTGCGAGACCAGCCGGCCCTCCTGCCCGTCCGCTGCGTGGCGGGCGGCATAGGCCTCGAACCAGTCGGGGCCGGTGAAGTCGGGCTCGACGGTGGCGCTGGCGGCGCGGCCGAGATGGGCGGGGTTGGTGGGGAGGTGGGGCATGGGGCGTCAATCCTTCGGAGTTTCTAGAATTCCGACGATTATGAGCCTAATGGGGTCGCCTGCACGATCTCGTACAATGTACGATTGGAGATAAACCTTATCCTTCTTCATTTGATCAATCAAAGTCGGTTGTATTCTTTTCCTAATATCAGATGGAATGCTGAAGCTAATGACGGCATCCATATTTGAAAATCGAACTTTTCCCCACCCCGTCTCCTTATTGTACTGGGTGATATCGCAAAGTATAGGTGTAATTTCTCTATCAACCTTTGCGGTCTCAATCTCCGCTGCTACCGCTTTATCCAAGTAAAGTACAGTAGCAGTCTGTGAATTTATGTTCGTTTTGACTTCTAAGCTGTTTGCACTTCTTCTAAGTGCCGTCGCCATTTCGCTGAGGAGTGGTGCTGACATCGCAATAAGCTTTTGCTCCCGAACAGCATCAATTTTTGCGATTTCCGATTTTTGTTCGTCTAGAATCCGCTCGCGGGATAGCTCAGCTATGCGTCGCTCCACTAATTCCAGCTGATCCTTGCTAATGAACTTTTTAAGGTCCGGGTTCGCTGAAATTTTGTCGACAATGGCATCAACGTCATCCACCGACTCTGGTGATTCGGACTTAGATGCTGAAAGCAAGGCTTGATGACTGCTTATAGCCGATAATAGCTCATCTTCATCGCCCTTTTCGATCAGTCGCTCCGATATGTAGGAAAGTAATTCTGACAATGACAAATCTAAAAACTTTTTGTCGCCCGCGGTAGGAGTGGGTGCCTTGGTCCTGATATTGAATGACCCAGGACTATGAGACTCTAGAAGAATGTTATAGTTTGAAGAATTGGTTATCTTTTTGACGAAGGACCCCTCTGCTCTAAATTGCGCTAACTTCACGAGTAACCTAGAGGCAGCATACTGAAACCGAGCGGCTTCATAGAAATTCATTTCGTTACGATCAGCAAGCGCGCCCTCAAAATGAAATTCAAGCTCTTCAGACATAATGTCCCTCCCCCTCGTATTATTGATTCAGTTTCCCGCTTGAGGCAAGCGCTCACTTCGGGGCATCAAGCACGCAGAAGGGCGCTTTGTAGAGGAAGGGGGCACGTTGGAGATAAGCATTGGAGCCGTAGGGGCGGCGCTTATAGCAGGTCTTGTATCGGTTCTTGGTCTAATATTGGGGAAAGAGCAGAAGACTTCCGAATTCCGGCAAGCATGGATAGATGCGATTCGGGCCGAGATGGTGTCGTATGTAACAAATATGAACTCAGTAGTGGACAAGATTGAGGCTGGATTCGAATCTTCCGATGATAGAATTAAATCGTTGGCGGGCCATTATGCTGATTTAAACAAGGCTAATTTCAACATAAAGATGCGTCTCAACTGGGACGAGGCGCCTTCAAAAAAAATTCTCGATATTATGGAGAGGTTTGAAAAAATTGCTTCAGAAGACGAAAATTTCAATGCGGACGAGATTAAGCCACTGGAGGAGGAATTCGTCGCTGCTTCGAGAGATTTTCTAAAATGTGAGTGGGTTAGGGTTAAGCGAGGAGAGAAGTCGTTCATCGTTGCCAAGAGAGTGGCAATCGTATCTACGCTGCTTATGGCGGTAGCCGCTATAACTCTATTCATAATATCTTTATTTGGAAATAATGGAGTCGAGAAGAAAAATCAGGCGCCGACGATTAACATGGAGTACCGAGTATCCTCCCAAGGAGGAGGACGACTTCATGACGATTCAAACTGCGCAAAGGTTGACGAGGGTGCCGCTTTAAGTTCCGAAGGGAAGAAAATTGACGCGGGTGTTAGTCAATCCACCGCTGCAGCCAAAAATTCAGCAGGTCGACCAGTTCCGGCTGCATATATTGGTAATCGTCCGGCACCCCGAGCACCGCTAACTCCTTGCCCTTGAGCAGCCGGCCGGACTTCTGCTGGATGCGCTTCTGGTGGGTGCGCTCCATCGTCAGTATCACGTCCGACCATTCGATCAGGTCGCCGGTAAGCGGCTGCTCGGCATCGTTGTTGGTGCCCGCCGAGGTCGCTTCGATCCCGTCGATGCCCTGGCAGATCGCCTCCGCCGTGGGGCTGCGCAGCAGGTTGCGCGAGCAGACGAACAGGAGGCGGCGGGTGCCGCGCTCCGCTTCGCTCACTCCGCCGCCACCTTCGCCTTCCGCGGCTTGAGCAACGGCGCCAGATACCGCCCGGTATAGCTCCCCGGCACCTTCGCCACCTGCTCCGGCGTGCCTTCGGCGACGATCTCGCCGCCCTTCACGCCGCCTTCCGGCCCCAGGTCGAGGATCCAGTCGGCGGTCTTGATGACGTCGAGATTGTGCTCGATCACCACCACCGTGTTGCCCTGCTCGACCAGCGCGTGGAGCACTTCCAGCAGCTTGCGCACATCCTCGAAATGCAGGCCCGTGGTGGGTTCGTCGAGGATGTACAGCGTCTGGCCGGTGGCGCGGCGCGCCAGTTCCTTGGCGAGCTTCACCCGCTGCGCCTCGCCGCCCGACAGCGTCGTCGCCTGCTGGCCGACCTTCACATAGCCGAGGCCGACTTCGGCGAGCATCGCCATGCGGTCGCGGATCGGGGGGACGGCCTTGAAGAACTCGACCGCGTCTTCCACCGTCATGTCGAGCACGTCGGCGATCGACTTGCCCTTGAACTTCACCTCCAGCGTCTCGCGATTGTAGCGCGCGCCGTGGCACACGTCGCAGGTGACGTACACGTCGGGGAGGAAGTGCATCTCGATCTTGAGCACGCCGTCGCCCTGGCACGCCTCGCACCGGCCGCCCTTGACGTTGAAGCTGAACCGGCCGGGCTTGTAGCCGCGCGCCTGCGCCTCGGGCAGGCCGGCGAACCAGTCGCGGATGTTGGTGAAGGCGCCGGTATAGGTCGCCGGGTTCGAGCGCGGGGTGCGGCCGATCGGCGACTGGTCGATGTCGATCACCTTGTCGCAGTTTTCGAGGCCGGTGATCTTGTCGTGCTTGCCGGCGAGCATCCGCGCGCCGTTGAGCTGGCGCGCGGCCGCAGCGTAGAGCGTGTCGAGCGTGAAGCTGGACTTGCCCGAACCCGAGACGCCGGTGATGCAGGTGAAGGTGCCGAGCGGAATGCTGGCCGTCACGCCCTTGAGGTTGTTGGCAGTGGCGTTGTGCACCGTGATCTTCTTGCCGTTCCCCTTGCGGCGCTTAGGGGGCAGCGGCACCTCGCGGGTGCCGTTGAGGTAATCGGCGGTGACGCTGCCTTCGGTGGCGAGCACCTCGGCCAGCGTGCCCTTGGCGACGACCTCGCCGCCATGGACGCCGGCGCCCGGCCCCATGTCGATCACATAGTCGGCGGTGCGGATCGCATCCTCGTCATGCTCGACGACGAGCACGGTGTTGCCGAGGTCGCGGAGGCGCTTGAGGGTGGCGAGCAGCATGTCGTTGTCGCGCTGGTGGAGGCCGATCGACGGCTCGTCCAGCACGTAGAGCACGCCCGACAGGCCGCTGCCGATCTGGCTGGCGAGGCGGATGCGCTGGCTCTCGCCGCCGGACAGCGTGCCCGAGGTGCGATCGAGGTTGAGATAGTCGAGCCCGACATTGTTGAGGAAGCCGAGCCGCTCGTCGATTTCCTTGAGGATCGCGCGGGCGATCTCGCGCTGCTGGGGGGTGAGCGTTTCGGGCAGCGCCTTGAAGAAGGCGAGCGCGTCGATCACCGAGAGGTGGGTGGCGTAGGAAATGTCCTGCCCGGCGACCTTCACCGCGCGCGCCTCGGGCTTGAGGCGGGCGCCGCCGCAGACTTCGCAGGGGTGCGACGCCTGGTACTTGCCCAGCTCCTCGCGCATCCACGCGCTTTCGGTCTGCAGCATGCGGCGGTTGAGGTTGCCGATCACGCCTTCGAACGGCTTCTTGACGTCGTAGCTCTTGCGGCCGTCGACGAAGGTGAGGGTTACCGGCTTGCCGCCGGTGCCGTGGAGGATGATCAGTTGCACCTCGCCCGGCAGGTCGCGCCAGGGGGTGTCGAGCTTGAAGCCGAATTCGCGGGCGAGGCTGCCCAGCACCTGCATGTAATAGGGCGAGGGCGGGTTGGACTTGGCCCAGGGCACCACCGCGCCCTTCTTGATGCTGAGATCGTGGTTGGGGACGACGAGGTCCTCGTCGAACTCGAGCTTCTCGCCCAGGCCGTCGCATGCGGGGCACGCGCCCTGCGGGGCGTTGAAGCTGAACAGGCGGGGTTCGATCTCGGGGATGGTGAAGCCGGAGACCGGGCAGGCGAACTTTTCGGAGAAGACGATGCGGTTGTCGGGGATGCCGACACCCTTCATCTTCTTCTTCGCCTTCGGGCCTTCGCCTTCGGTGCCGGGAGCGTCGGCGCCCTCTGCCTGGAACGCCTGGGGTGCTTCCCGCACCGCCGCGCCCGTGCCCTGCAGCGCCTCGACCGTGGTATCCACCAGATCCACATAGGCCAGCCCCTCGGCCAGCTTGAGCGCGGTCTCGAAGCTCTCGGCCAGGCGCGTGCCGATATCGTCGCGCACCACCAGGCGGTCGACCACCACTTCGATGTCGTGCTTGAACTTCTTGTCGAGCGCCGGGGCTTCCTCGATCAAGTACATCTCGCCGTCGATGCGGACGCGGCTGAAGCCGGCCTTCTGCCACTCGGCGAGTTCCTTGCGATACTCGCCCTTGCGGCCGCGCACCACGGGGGCGAGCAGCAGCAGCCGGGTGCCCTCGGGCAGCGCCAGCACGCGGTCGACCATCTGGCTGACCGTCTGCGCGGCGATCGGCAGCCCGGTGGCGGGGGAATAGGGCACGCCCACCCGCGCCCAGAGCAGGCGCATGTAATCGTAGATCTCGGTGACCGTCGCCACCGTCGAGCGCGGGTTGCGGCTGGTGGTCTTCTGCTCGATCGAGATGGCAGGGGAGAGGCCCTCGATATGCTCGACATTGGGCTTCTGCATCAGTTCGAGGAACTGGCGCGCATAGGCCGAGAGCGACTCGACATAGCGGCGCTGCCCCTCGGCATAGATGGTGTCGAAGGCGAGGCTCGACTTGCCGGAGCCGGACAGCCCGGTGATCACCGTCAGCGTGTCGCGGGGAATGTCGATGTCGACGCCCTTGAGATTATGCTCGCGCGCGCCGCGGACGGAGATCGTGGTGAGTGCCATAGGGGAGGGTTCTATCTTTGTTCTGAATGGTTTTCCAGAGCCCAGATAGGGACGGGACGCATCCGGTGCGAGGGGTACCGGAGGGCAGCTGCGTTCACGCCCTCCGCTACGGCCCGATTTCGTCTAGGGGCGGCGCGCAACCAGAATGCCTGCCACCGACATGATGTCTGCTGCGCTGTTGCTCCCCGGCGGCGCATAGCTCCCGCGGAATTGCAGGGCAGCCTCTTCCGCGGCGGGCCCGAAGAACAGACCCGAGCCGCGGCCTGTGAAGGTCTGCGTCGCACCGGCGGCAGCGGTGAGGTCCCCATGAAACTGGTTCTGTCCGGAGGTGATCGTGCCGGCGAAGCTGAGATTGCCGTAGTTGAAGCTCGCGCCGCCGCCGGTCGGCGTGAACACGGGGGAGAGCGTCCCGGTCACCACGCCGCTGGTGAAGGCGACATCGAGTCCCGCGGTGCCGCGAAGATCATAGCCGGTGTTCACCCCGATGCGCTGACCGTTGCCATAGAGCTGGCCGGTGAAGCTGGCAGAGCCGACCCGCGGCATCGCTGTGCCAGCGGTCTGCAGGCCATAGGTGAACCAGGTCTGCACGCCATCGTCGCGCCAGGAAGGCGGCTGGGACAGCAGCATACGATATTCGCCGAAGCCGGCATAGTTCAGGACCAGTTCGCTGCTACTGCCGCTGGGAACATAGACGCGCAGCGTGGAGGTGCGATCGGCCGTGGCGATGCGGTAGGTCTGGATCCGCGCATTGCTCTCGGCAGCTACCAGATTGGCCGCGGTGAAGTTGTTTCCGAAAATCGCATAGCTTGCGGCGGCGCGATCGATTGCGAGGGACCCGGCTTTGAGAATTGCCTCTGCGTAGGACGGCGTGAGCAAGCCCGGCGTGTCGCCGCGCGCATTCTGCATCGAATAGACGAGCGAGCCTGTATTCACATCAAAGCTTCGCGGCGTGGCGATCGTCGCGAGCGTCTCGCTGTCCGTGGCACCCTTCCGGCCGGTAATCGTGCCGACGCTGCGAATCGCGCCGTCGCTGGTAAGGCTGACGGTGGAAAAGGTCGCGCCGACTTCTTCCGCACCGGGACCATAGAAGCGTCCGCTCAGGCTGCCCGAGTTCCCGTACAGCGAGAAGGACATGTTGCCGGTGAACTCGCCGGTGGTGCTGGAAATCGCTGCAACGCTCAGAAAGTCGAAATTGTTGACGCTGCCTTGCACGAGACCGACGCTGCGGCCGGTGCCGCTGATGCGAACGCTGCCGCCTGCAAAGTCGACGTCGAGCCGTCCGCTGCCTGCCATGCTGGCCAGCTCCGCGGGAAAGGCCTGTACGCCTATCAGATCGATCGCATAGTTGCCGAACCCGGTTCGCGGCACGGCGGTTGCGGGGGTTCGAACGCCATAGGTGAACGCGTCGACGGTACCGGCTGCCGCGTTGCTGCTGCGCCTGGTCTGCTGCCAGAAGCCGCCGCCGACATATTGGTAGCGATATGCGCCGACAGTGCCGGTGTTGGTGAGGGTAAGCGAATCCGTAACGTCGCCGGTGGTGCGCTGGAAGACGGTGAGCTGTGCCGTGCTGTTGGTCGCGTCCTTGTCTGCCGGGCGGAACACCTGGCTGCGACTGCCTGACGTAACGGTATAGCTTCCGTTCGCGGCATCATAGGCGACGACGATCGTGGGGCTGCTGGCGGTAACGGTCCCGGTGCCGGTGGCGGGATAGTTTGCCGCAAGGGTGGTGCCGTTGGTACCGAACGTCTCGCTGTTGGTAAGTGCCAGCAGGGACGTGTTCGGTGTGGGCGCTGGCGTTGGCGCGGGTGTGGGCGAAGGCGCAGGCGCCGGCGTAGGCGACGTGCCACCGGTCCCCGGCGCAGGCGCGGCGCCGATGCCCCCGCCGCCGCCGCCGCCGCTGCACGCGGACAACAGGGCGCAGGCCGCCAGCGCGGCAATCGAGCTGCTAGAATATTTCATGAGATATCCCCCTTGCAACGATCTAGCAACGAGCCGGGCGACCGATCAAGATCCCGCCTCCGACAATTTCTGCGCGGGCGCACGGGGCGTTTTCCGGTGGTCGCATATCGCTTTCGATCCAAAAGGACCTCGGCGAAGCGCGATTCATTGCGCACGCGTGACGGGCGTCACGCAGGGGCGCCGCCGTGCCGTGGCAAGACACGATCAGCGCCGGAGCCATGCACATGGTCCGCGGCGCACCAGGTCTCCCAGGGCGCCGCGTTTCGGGGGAAGCGCGGCGCCCATGCGGGCGGGCATGTCCAGACCGGGGGGCTGGACATGCCCGCCCGCTGCTCTCCCGAACGCATCCATGGGGCCCGTGCACCGCGACCGCCGCGACATGCTTCTTCGCCGCCGACCGTCGCCGCAGCTTCTTCCGTCTCAATCGTAATAGAAGGGGGAGCGCTTCGCCCAGATCGTGCCCGGATAGCGGGCGTGGAGCAGGCGGAAGGCGCGCCGGCTGAGCTGGTTGTGGTTGCCGCCCCAGCGTCCGACCCGGTTGAGCCGGTACAGCGCTTCGCCGGCGCGCGGATCGCGCGGGTGCGCGGCAACATAGGCCAGCGCTTCTTCCCACAGCGTCGTGCCGCCGGCGATGCCCTTGGGCAGATCGGCGGCGGTGCGGAAGGCGCTGCGCTCGCGCAGGGCCGCGGGCTGGAGCGGTCCGGCAAAGGGCGCGATCCGGGCGGGAAAGGGGCTGCCGCACTTGCCGTCGCAGGCGATGTCGGCCGGCGGCGGCTCCTCGCCCGCGCTGCGGTTCTGCCAGCTTGCCGGTACATAGAGCCAGGCGGGCCGGAAGGCCGGCGCAGGCATGGCGCGCGGCACCCGCACCAGCCAGTCGCTCCAGTAGCCGCCGAACGATCGTTCGGTGCCATAGGGGCGGGCATACCCCTCGAGATCGGTGCGCAGGCTGGGTATCTTGGCCATGACGAAGAGCGTGGCGAAGCGCTTGTCCGGGCCCGGGGCGGTGCGCAGGATGCGCTGCCAGTCGCCGCGTACCTGCGGCAGCAGGGTCACCAGCGCGCGTGCCGTCTCGTCCACCGCCGTGTCGTTGCGCAGCAGCACGGCGCGGGTGAAGTTGGTGAGCGCAAGATCGAGGCGAAGCTCGGGCGGCAGCATGTCCATGCGGCCGAGCGCCAGCCGGTCGGCGAGCGGCAGGCGATCGATCAGCATCCGCGCATCGTCGCCGAACCCGGCCCAGTCCCGCCCGCGGTGACCGAGCTGGGTGAGGGCGATGCCGGCGTCGAAATCCAGGCAGGTCGCAACACCCGGCGTGCAATAGGGCTGGCGCAGCGCGTGCGCGGCGAAATCGGCGAGGCTGGTAGCGAGCTGGGCGCGGACCGCGAGGAAGATGTTGCGATCGGACGGCGTGAGGTCGTCGCGGGCGAGGATCGCGTCCACCTGCCCCCGCAGCGCGGCATCGGGGGCGCGGCCGACGTTCAGCCGCAGCAGGTGATAGCGGGCGGTGAGCCAGGCGGGATCGGTCGCGGGCACATGCTCGGCGGCCTCCGCCAGGCGCGTCGCCGCTGCGTCTTCCCGCGCCGCCAGGCTCAGCGCCGCGATCAGCCAGGCATTGCGGCGGGTGGCCTGCCAGCGCTCGTCCGCATGGGCAAGGCCTTCGGCACGGTTGCGGCTGCCCAGCGTGGCGATCCAGTCCGCCGCTTCGGGCTTGTCGAGCCTGTCGGCGGAAAGGCTCCAGTAATCCTTGAACTTGACCGCGATATCCGGCGCGGCGGCCTTCGCGTTGAGCGCCTGGTCCAGCCGATCGCGCAGCGCGGCGGGATGCTCGCTATAGTCGAGCACCTGCTGCATGCGGCCGACCTCGCTTTTGCCATAGGTGCCCTCCGGCGCGGCGGCCAGGGTGGCGATCGCGCCGTGCGCGCGGGCAAAGGCGGCAGGATCGCGGGTGGTGAGCGCGGCGCGCTGGATGGTCCGGGCCTGGAGATAGGGCGCCAGCTTCTGCCAGGGCGAGCTGGCATCGCGGCCGATCGCGGCGAAGGTTCGTTCGGCATCGGCCAGGCGGCCATCGTACAGCGCGAGCGCGGCCTGCTGGTAGAGCCGGTCGGCGCGCAGCCAGGCGGGGGCGGCGGGATCGAGCGCGGGCAGGACAACGCCCGGCTTACTGCACGCCTCGAACACCGCGTCCTGGCCATCGACCCAGGCGCGCACCCAGGTCGAGCTTGTGCCGTGCGCGGCGATCCGTGCCTTCAGCGTCGCCGCAGCGGTGGTGAAGGCATCGCCGAAGCAGGTGGGAATGGCGGTATAGTCGGGGCCCCGCCGCTCGGTGGAGATCCAGTAGACGTCGGAGACGCCGGGCACCGCGCGTCGTGCCTCGGTCCAGACCCCGGTCAGGTCCTGCCAGTCGCCGCAACAGGGGGTGGCGAGCTGCTCGGTCACCGCGGCACCGGCATCGAGCCCGTTGAGCAGGCGCCAGTCGAGATAGCGCACGGCTTCCGGGGCGCGCGGCTTGACGATGCCCACCCGGCCGGCGGCGAGCGCGGCGCGGTCGATCGGGTGCAGGGCGTGGCTGGTGACATAGTCGATCAGCGGCCCCGGATCGCCCGAGCCGATCGCCTGGCTGCCTGCCAGCATCGCCGCCGCCGCCGCACCCGCCGCCAACCACCATCCGCGCGTCATCGCCACTGCTCCACCTGGCTGCGAACCGCGTTGAAGGTGGAGGGCGTCCAGCTGCGCGGTGCGAACAGGTAGATCCTACGCCCCGCTGGCGCACGGGCAATGGGGGTATCGGCGGAAATCGCCAGCGCCTTGCGGCAGGCCGGATCCGACCAGTCGCCGCCGCCCTCGATGCGGGCGCGGATCGCGGGGTCGCCGCGGCCCATGCGGAACAGCATCGGCACGATCTCGTCCACCGGCAGGCGGCTGAGCCAGTCCTCCTGGCACCAGCTGGCGATCGCGGTCATCGACAGCGGCACGGCGCGCGGCAGGCCGGCGCGGGCATCGTCCAGCACGTCGATGAGGATCTGGCGCTGCGACCGGCGCACCTCGAAGTCGATCTGGACGCGCGGCGTGGGGACGATGCGGGCGAAGTGGCGGACGGCAGCGGCGACGCGCGCGCGCAGCGCCGGGGTCCAGCGCGGCGGATCGCGATCGTCGATCTGAAGGTGGACGACCGCGGTCGAGGGCGGTCGATCGGTGCGCAGCGGATAGCGGCGGCCGCGTGCGGTGAAGCCGTCGCCCGCCAGTTCGATGAAGCCGGTCTGGACGGCGATCTCGGCATCGGGGGGAAGGAAGCGAAGGTCCTCGGGACGCTCCCAGGCCCAGACGATCAGCCGGGGCGGGGGCGAGGCGGGCGTGCAGGCGGCGGCGGGGAGCAGCAGCGGCAGCAGGGGGGAGAGTCGGCGCGCCGCGCTCCGAGCGATTCGCATGGCAGCACCTCGCATAGGATTTCGGGGCCGCGCATGCCAGCGTGGGGCTTCCGTCGGCGCTCGGGGGAATGGGCGCAGGCGGCACCAAGGGGGGAGCGTTACCGATGCCAGAGATGCCGAAATATACCGACTACATGCTGCCGACGCTGCAGATCCTGCGCGACCTGGGAGGGTCGGCGGCAGTGGAGGAAATCGAGGAGGCGCTGATCGCGCGCCTGGCGCTGCATCGCAAGCTGCTGGACCAGACCTATCCCCGCAGCGGGGCGCCGATCGTGCCGGATCGCATGTCCTGGGCGCGCACCTTTCTCAAGAATGCCGGGTTGGTCGAAAGCGGCGGGCGCGGGATCTGGCTGCTGACGGAGGAAGGCCGGCGCGCCGCCGGCAATCGCGCCGAGGAGGTGCGACGGCACGTGCTCGATGCGCACAAGGTGGCGCGGACGGCGGCGTTCCGATCGGCGTCGCGGCAGCGCAAGGAAGATCGTGTCGCCACCACCCTTTCCGAATTCTACGCCGGCGCGGAGGGAAGTTCGGAATGGAGCGACCAGTTGCTCGCCACCCTGCGGGGGCTGCATCCGGCCGCGTTCGAGCGGCTGTGCCACCGGCTGCTGCGCGAGAGCGGCTTCGTGAAGGTGGAGGTGACCGGCCGGAGCGGCGACGGCGGGATCGACGGCACCGGCGTGCTGCGGATGAACCTGATCAGCTTCCACGTGCTGTTCCAGTGCAAGCGCTATGCGGGATCGGTGTCCTCGCCCACGGTGCGCGACTTTCGCGGGGCGATGCAGGGGCGGGCGGACAAGGGGCTGATCCTCACCACCGGCAGCTTCACCGCCGACGCGCGCCGCGAGGCCACCCGCGACGGCGCCCCGGCGATCGACCTGATCGACGGCGAGACGCTGTGCCAGCTGCTCAAGGAACGCGGGCTGGGCGTCCGGGTGGAGCCGGTGGTGATCGAACGGGTGCGGTTGCAGCCGGAATTCTTCTCGGAGATATGAGCCGGGAAAGGGCGGAGGGGACGCGCGCGCAGGGCAATCCGCTGCCCCCTCCGCCAGGTGCAGCCCGACAATCCCTTCCGCCTGGCCGACGGGGTGGGGCCGGGTGCGGGGGGAGCTAAAATGCCATGGTGCCAAGGGCCTGCACCGTTGCCCGCGCCGCCGCGCTGGGCCCGGCGGCGGCAGCGGGGGCGCCGCCGGCATCCTGGAAACCGTTCGCCTGGCGGGCGAGCTTGTCCACCTCGCGCGCCAGATTCTGCGCGGCGGCGGAGGTCTCCTCCACCATCGCGGCGTTCTGCTGGGTGGCGCGGTCCATCTCGCCGATCGTGGTCGACACCTCGGTGATCGCGCTGGCCTGTGCCTGGTTGTCGCTCGCCATCTGCGACAGCAGTTCGTTCACCGTCGCCACGTCGCCCGAGATGTTCGACAGCGCGCCGTCTACCTTCTCGACCATGCCGACCGCGGCAACGATGTCCGCCTGGGTCGCGGTGAGCTGGTCGCGGGCGCGGCCGGCCTCTTCCTCCGCCCGCATCGCCAGTGCCGAGACGAGATCGGCGACCACTGCGAACCCGCGGCCCGCCTCGCCGGCGCGGCCTGCCTCCACCGCGGCGTTCATGGCGAGCACGCGGGTCTGGAAGGCGATCTTGTCGAGGCCCTCGATGACGTTGTCGATGCCCTTGGCGCTTTCCGAAACGCGCTCCATCGCCGTGACCGCCTGTTCGGTGATCGCGCGGCCGGTGTCGACCGTCGCCTTGGCGCCGTCGGCGCGTTCGACGGTGCGGCGCGCGCTCTGCGCGGTGGCCTTGAGGCGCTGGTCCATCTCCTGCACCGAAGCGGCGGTCTCGGCGAGGCTGGCGGCATTGGCTTCGGTACGGCGCGACAGGTCGCCCGAGGCCTGGGCGATTTCCTGCGAGCCGGTGCGGATCGCATCCACCGTCTCGTTGATCGCGCCGAGCAGGCCGGACAGCGTGGTCTCGCGCTCCTGCAGCGATGCCATCGCCGTGGCGCGACCGGCCTGTTCCTGCTCGAAATAGATCGAGACCGACATTTCCAGGTCGATCAGCGCGGCGGTGACGATCGCGCGCAGCTGGTCGAAGCGCTTGTCGGCCTTGCGGCGGCCGAAGGGCAGGCGCGGGCCGCTGTCCATCGCGGCGAAGCTCTCGATCATCGAATCGAGGATGATCGCGTAGGAGCCGATATACCATTGCGGCGTCAGGCCGATCTGGGCGTGGCGGGCGCCGATGCGCTTCACTCGCTCGACATAATCGGCATCGAACGCGGCGCCGGAGAGATGCGCCCAATGTTCCGCCTGGAGCTGCTTGGCCCGCGCCACGTGCGACTGGCCGGAAAACATCTTCGCCGTCTCGGGATGCGCGGCGATCTGAGTGTAGAGCCGGTCGAGCGCCGGGCCCATCGCTCCCTGGATCGTGTCGCGCGCGTCGGAGAGCAGGGCGCGCTTCTCTGCCGTATAGCCGACGAAATCCAGGCGTGTGGCGAGTTCTGGGTGCAAGATCCTGCTCCTGGATCGGGGGCGACGCTCGTTTCCGATCTTATAGAGCAGGGGCGCCGCCCGGCTGGCCGGAACGCCGTGTACCTTGGGACATTCCGGGATCGCGCGGAGATGGCGTCAGAAGGCGCGGGTGAGCCCGATTGTAGCCGCCTTGCGGGTGAAGTCGTAGATGCCGACGGTGGAGTTGTTCCGCTCCCAGTCAAGCCGGACGATCGGGGCGAACCCGTGGATCTGGAGCCGGCGGAAGGTGGCGCCGGCACCGAGGCTGACATTCCAGTCCTTGCGCCGCTCCGGGAACAGGAAGAGGCGCGCATCGCCTTCCAGCCGACGCAGCCCGGCGGTGGCGTAGACGGTGGTGCGGCCGAATTCGTGCCAGCCGAGCAGGCTCGCGGCACCCGAGGCGGTGGCATAGCCGGGATCGTTCGCGGTCTGGCGGGTTGCGGACAGGGTGACGCTGCCGCCGGCGCGCGGGGAGAAGGCGCGCTCATAGGCGACCGCGCCGTTCAGCAGCAGGCCGTTCTGCAGTGCATTGCCGCGATAACGCGTATCGGCGATCGTCGCGCTGGTGGTCAGCTGCGCCTTGGTGCCGAGGGGGTGTTGCCAGTCGATCGCGGCGGTGGCGGTGCGGGCATAGGGGCTGCCGCCATACCAGCGCTGGGTGCCGCCGATCGAGGGGCGGAGGCGATCGCGGCCGAGGCTCCATTCCAGCCCGACCAGGCCGGACGCGGAGACATCGTTGAAGCGACCCTGGCGGTAAAAATCGCCCTGACCGGAGACGCGCGGAACCAGCGACAGGTTGGTCGCGATCGGCACGCGCGCATAGAGCTGGCCGGCGGCGCGGGCGCCGATGCCCGATTGCTCGCGGGCGTCGCGCGACAGCTGGAGCGGGGCAAGCACGGTGTCGAGCGTCGCAGCGTCGGTCGCGCGGTTGACGTTGCTGTCCGGCACCAGCGCGACTTCGAGGCTGGCGCCCCAGGGTTTCCGCGAGCGCAGCGCGGCGGCGAACTGGTCGACGATCTGCGCGACCTGCGGCGGCAGCCCGCCGGCCTGCGCCTGGCGCAGCTCGCGCCGCGCCGCGCCCTCGTCGCCCATCTGGGTGAGCAGCCGGGCGAGTTCGAGCCGGACGCGCGCGGCGCCTGGCTTCTCGTCGAGCAGTGCGCGGTAGGTGGTCGCCGCCTCGCGCTTGCGGCCGAGCTTTTCGAGCAGCTGGCCCAGGCGGAAGCGCGCCTCGGCGCGGACCTCGCCATCGGGGTCCCTGGCGAGCGCGCGGTACATCGTCTCCGCATCACCCGGCTGGCCGCCTGCCTCGGCCCGGGCAGCGAGCGCGAACAGCTCCACCGCCGAGACCTGATGCTGCTCGGTCGTCTGGGCGAGGGCGGGGATCGGCGCCAGCAGGGCCAGCGTCAGGGGGATCAGCGTCGTTCGGGTCACTGCGCCTTCTTAGCGAGCGTTGCGCCGTTGAGAACCGCCTTGTCGCCATTGGCCAGCGTGCGGGTCGCATCGAAGGTCGCGCCGATCTCCTGCGCCTGCGGGCCGAAGAACCAGCCGGTCAGGCTGCCGGCGCCGCCCGGCGCGGTAAGCGCCCCGGTGAAGCCGTTGGCCGAGATGCCCGCCCCCTGGAAGGCGAAGCTGCCGAAGTCGCGGCTGCCGGCGGCGGCGCTGCCGGTAATGGCAAGGCTGCCGCCCGCGATCGCCCGGGCGAAGTCGACGGTGAAGGCGCTGGTGCCACCCAGCGTATAGCGCACGCCGCCGGCGGTGCCGGTGCCGAACACCAGGCCGGCATAGCTGGCGGTGCCGGTGCGCGGCATCTGGTCTGCCGTGGTGCGCTGGCCGAAGGGCAGATACCAGCGCAGCGGATCGCTGCCCGCGGCGGCATCGTTCGCAAGATAGGCGAGTTCGGCGAAGCTGGCATAGCTGAGCGCGAGCGGGCCCCTGCCGGCGTCGTAGATCCGCGCCTGTACGGTGCCGCCGGCGATCGCCTTGCGATAGACGTCGAAGCCGACGTCGCTGGTGATCGCCTCACGATCGGCGGCGGTGAGCAGGACCAGCACTTCGGAAAGGCCGGGCAGGCCCGCCACGCCATAGCCGCCGGCGGCGTTGGCCGAGATTTCCGGCGGCGCGATCGTGCTGCCCGCGGCGAGGCTTCCGGCCGACTTGTCGCCGACCAGGCTGACTGCGCCCACCGTGCCGTTCGCGCCGGTAAGCGCCGCGCTTGCCCCCACCTCGTCGGCGGCGGGACCGTAGAAATGGCCGAGGAGCGCGCCGTTATAGCCCGCCAGGACCGCGAGATCGAGCGCGCCCGTGAAGCTGTTGGCGCTGCTCGACAGCGTGGCCGATCCGCTGAAGCTGCCGTTGCTGGTGGTGGTGGCCCCGGCATTGGTGAAGCTGGCGGTGGCGGTGCCGCTGGTGCTGATCGCGCCCGTGGCGAAATTGGCGGTCAGCGTGCCGCTGCCGGTCACCGCCAGCGGGCCGGGCTGGCTGGCATCGGCCAGCGCCCCCGCCAGTCGCACGGCATAGCTCGCCGATCCGGTGCGCGGCACCGCCGAGCCGGGCGTGGCCATCCCGAAGGTGAAGGCGTCGACCAGGGTGGTGGTGACGCCGTTGCTGCTGGCACTGCTCGCCCAGCGGCCGGCGCGGACATAGCGCATGCCGTTCAGCGCATCGAGCGTCAGCTGGTCGCCGCCGCCCGTGCTCGGCGTCGCCGGGAACACCCCGGTGCGCGCGCCGGAGATCACCACATAATTGCCCGAAGCGGCATCATAGCTGACGGTCATCGGCTGGGCAGTGGTGCCGGTGGCGCCCAGCGCGCCGCTGGCATCGGTATAGTTCGCGCCGAGCGTGGCGGCCTCGCCGGTGAAGATCTGGCTGGCGGTGAGGCTGGCGAGGCTGGCATTGCCGGTCTGCGCGCCCGACTGGCGGCCGATCAGCACCCCCGCGGCGGCGCGGCCGTCGGCATTGGCGGCGCTCCACGATGCGCCTACTTCCTCCGCCGCCGGGCCATAGAAGCGCCCGTCGAGCGTGCCGGCGAGGTCGCCGCCGGAAAAGGCGAACACGCCCGAGAATCGGTTGCTGCTGGCGGCGAGCTGGGCAATCCCGACAAAGGTGGAGCTGGTGATCGTCGCGCCGGTGCTGGTGGAGACTTCGCGCACCTCGCCGCTGGTAACGATACGGCCGGTGATGAAATCGACCTGGAGCGTGCCGCCGCCGACCAGGCTCTCGAGCACGCCGTAGCCGAGCGAGCCGACCAGATCGATCGCATAGGCGCCGCCGCCCGCGCGCGGCAGGGCGGAATCCGGTGTCTCGACACCATAAGTGAAGGCGTTGAAGCGGAAGGCGCTCTCACCGTTCGCGGTCATGTCTGCGCGCTGCCAGAAGCCTCCGCCGACATAGCGATAGGTCAGCGCACCGCTGGTGCCGGGCAGGGTGAGCGACAGCGTGTATTCGCTGCTCGCGGTCGCGTGGCGATAGACGCGGAGCACCGCATTGGACTGCGCGGCATCGATGTCGCCGGGGAGGAAAGTCTCGCTGTTGACGCCGTCGCTGACGGTATAGCCCCCGTTGGCGGCATCGAACCGTATCGTCAGGGCGCGAGTCGCTGCCAGGCAGCCGCAGGCCCGGGCATCGGGATAGAAGGTGCCGGTGAATCCTGTCGCCTCGTTGTCAAAGCTTTCCGTGCTGGTGAGCGACAGGAGCGACGCATTGATCTGGGGGGTGGCGGGCGTCGGCGTTGGCGTAGGCGTTGGCGTCGGTGCCGGAGTGGGGCTGGGCGCCGGGGTCGGACTCGGTGCCGGGGTCGGACTCGGTGCCGGAGTCGGGCTGGGCGCCGGAGTCGGCGTAGGACTCGGTGCCGGCGTAGGACTCGGCGCCGGGGTGGGGCTGGGCGCAGGCGTAGGCGTAGGGCTGGGCACGGGCGTGGGGCTGGGAGCGGGGCTTGGCGCGGGGGTCGTGTCGGGCACCGGGCTGGGCGCCGCCGGCGTCGTCGCCACGCCGCCCCCTCCGCCGCCGCCGCCACTGCATGCGGCGACCAGCGCCAGCGCCGAAACCGTCGTCGGGAGCAGGATTGCGCGTCGCATGCCGAATCCTCTGAAAGCCGCATTAACCATGGCGGCCGGATATGCAGGGACGGGGTATAAGTTTTGGTTAATTGGCGATTTTTCATTTTGTTGCCGGGAATTACGGCTTTGTCATGCTTTGTTCACCGCGCGCGGCCGATGCTTGCGGCAACACGATCGACGAGGTGACGCGATGGCACGGTTCCACCACCTTTTACTGAGCGCGACAGGCGCGGCGCTGCTGTGCGGCTGCACCGAGGCGGGCTTCGCGCAGGATGCGCATGTGGTATCGGCCGGCTCGGCGGACGTCGATGCCGAGGGCGAGGACAGCTATCGCTGGATCGACCGGGCCCGCGCGCTTTGGGACACGGTGGGGGACGCGCCGCCCGATTACAGCTTCGGCTTCGATGGCGGCACGCCGGTCGCCTGGGAATTGCGTGACGGCTATTGGGTGGTGGTGGAGGAGCGAGCCGAGGGCGCGCGCACCTATTTCTTCGCCCCCGGCGATCGCGGACCGTTCCTGGTGCGCGAGACCGATCGCAGCTTCGGCTATCAGGACGGCAATGTCGCCGCGCTCTATGACGCCGGCGGCCGGTTGGCCCCGCGCAGCGAAGGCGTGCGGGACATCGATGCGGGCGAGCGCCTGTACGATCGCGGGCGGCGGCTGCGGAACGCGCTGCTCGACCGGCAATGGGCGCCCGTCGACACCACCGCCTGGGGCAATCTGAACCTGTTCTTCGTCGGCATCGATCCCGGCTGGGATTCGGGCTGGCGCTATCGCAACGACGGCTTTGCGTTCGCCGAACAGCATCGCTGGGCCGAGGAGCGCGCGCGCCGCGCCGCGATGGCGGCGGCCTTCGCACGCTGGCGCAGCGGTGGCTTCCAGGGCCCGCCGCCGCAGGGGCTTGGGCCGCACTGGCAGCATCGCCCGCCGCGCCCCGGCCGCCCGCCGAATGCCGGGACGCCGCCGGGGGCAGGGCAGCCGGGGCGGCCGTGGATGTGGGGCGGCCTGCCGGGGCAGCCGCGTCCTGATCGCCCGCAGGGCACGCGCCCGACCACGCCGCCGCCTGCGGCAGGAACGCCGGGCCGGCACGAATGGGAAGCCGGTGCCCCGCTGCGTCCCCGCCCCGACGGCGCGGGCGCCCGACCGCCGCGCGGGGATGGCGATGGCCGCCCCGGCTGGCAGGGATCCCGTCCCGGATGGCAGGGGCCGAGGCCGGGCTGGCAGGGGCCGCGGCCGGGTGCCGTGGCCCCGCAACCTGCTTCGCCGCCTGCCGCCGCGCCGCCGCCACCGCCGACTGCCCCCGCCGATGCGTCCCCGCCGC
>NZ_BCYY01000004.1 GCF_001598435.1 Sphingomonas pituitosa NBRC 102491 | reverse complement strand
GGCGTTCCGCCCGCCCGCCGCACGACCCGAAGGCATGCCGAACCGTCCGAGCCCGCCGCCCGCCGCGCCGCCGGCTGCCCGACCCGCGCCGCCGCCCGCCGCCCGGCCCGCACCCGCGCCGGAGATGCACCGGGCATCGCCCGCGATCCGGGCCCGGCAGGAAGCGCGCGGCGACTAGGCATCGCGCCGCGCTGTCGAGAGGCTGCCGTAGCGGAGAGGCGCACGTCCGCGTTCGCTCGTTCGGGGGGTGCGGGGCCGCCCCATCCGGGATTGTCCGCCGGCGCCGCTTGGGTCACCCATGGTGCGAAAGGATTGCGCCATGCCTCGCCTCGCTCCCGCCGCCCCGCCCGACGCGCAGCCCGTCGTGCTGATCGTCGACGACGATCCGCTGGTGCGCGGCTCGCTCGATTCGCTGTTCCGCTCGGTCGATTTCTCGGTGCGCAACTATGGCTCGGCGCAGGAACTGCTCGATGCCCCCCTGCCGGAAACGCCGTGCTGCCTGGTGGTGGACGTACGCATGCCGCACATGGGCGGCTTCGAATGCCGCGACCGGCTGGTGGAGCGCGGCATCGACCTGCCGGTGATCTTCCTAACGGGGCACGGCGACATCCCGATGTCGGTCAAGGCGATGAAGGGCGGGGCGGTGGATTTCCTCACCAAGCCCTTCCGCGACCAGGACATGCTCGACGCGGTCAATGCCGGGCTCGCCCGCGCCGCCGAACGCCGCAGCGCCGCCCGGGAAAGCGACGGTGTGCGCCAGCGCTTCGCGACGCTCACCGCGCGCGAGCGGCAGGTGATGGAGGGGGTGGTGCGCGGACTGCTCAACAAGCAGATCGCGGGCGAACTGGGCATCGCCGAGATCACCGTGAAGCTCCACCGCGCCAGCCTGATGCGCAAGATGGGCCTGCGCACCGTTCCCGATCTCGTCCGTGCCGCGAGCACGCTGCCGTCCCGCGACGGGAATGCGTAGTTTCCCGAATAAACACCCGTATAGCTTACAGCGCCGACCTGCCTCTCTACCTTTGCAGGCATAGTCCCGGATGGCCCGGCGGCGATGGGAATGGTGCGCGTGCGGGAAAGTCTGGTTGCCGTGATCGATGACGATGCCCTGGTGCGCGATGCGGCGGCGAGCCTGATCCGCTCCTTCGGCTACCGCACCGCGACCTATCCCTCGGCCGACGCCTATCTCGACGCCGCGCTCGACACCGCCGCTTGCGTGCTCACCGACATGCAGATGCCGGGCCGATCGGGGCTGGAACTGCGCCACAGCCTGCGCGCGCGCGGATCGACCGTGCCGATGATCCTGATGACGGCCTTCCCGACCGACGAGCTGCGCGCCCGCGCCGCGGGGCTCGATCTGGTCGCGCTGCTCGACAAGCCGGTCGATCCCGATCTGCTGTCCCGTGCGCTGGCGCTGGCGATCGGCGGATAGCTCAGGCGACGCGCGGCAGGTCGACCGTTGCGATCACGCCGCCATCGGGATGGTTGGCGATCGCGATGCGACCGTCGTGCAACTCCACGATCGAGCGGCAGATCGACAGGCCGAGGCCCATGCCGCCCGGCTTGGTCGTCGCGAAGGTCTCGAACGGCTGGGCCATCGCCGGATCCAGGCCGGGCCCGTGATCGCGCAGCAGCAGCTGGACGCGGTCGCCCCGCATTTCCAGCGCCAGCTCCATGCGCTTGTCGGGCATGGCCGCCGCTTCCATCGCCTGCAGCGCATTGGTGATCAGGTTGAGCAGCAGGTGCTGGAGCAGGATGGCATCACCCATCACCTGCGGCTCGCCGAGCGGCGACACCCGGATGCGCGCGCCGTGCGCGTCGATATCGCGCGCGGCAATGGTGAGCGTGTCGGCCACCAGCGTGCCCAGCCCCAGCGGCTGCATCTCGCCCCGCCCGCCGCCGACCAGCGAACGCACCCGGCGGACCACCGCATGGATGTTCGCCACCGCCCGGCCGAGCCCGGTGAGCGACAGCCGCACCTCCTCCAGATCGGGCTCGGGCCGGGCGAGCCAGCGGGCGGCCGCCTCGGCATAGCTCTGCACCGCGGCGATCGGCTGGTTGATCTCATGTGCGATCGAGGCGGACATCGCGCCGATCGCAGCCGTGCGCTGGACGCGCTCCAGCTCGATGCGGGTACGCTCGACCGTGGTCTCCAGCCGCTTGCGCTGGCGGATGTCGAGGATGCTGCCGGGCACGCGCGCGAGGCAGGTGCCGGGCGGGAGGCTGAACGCCACGATGACGTCGATCGGCGAACCGTCGGCGGCGATCACCTGGGTCTCGGCCTGGAACATCGGCCGCTGCTCGTCGATCGCGAGGATGCAGTCGGCGAAGCTCGCGTCGGTTTCGGGCAGGAAGTCGCCGAGCTTGCGGAAGAAGGCGGCCTTGCTCGGCACGCCCATCAGGTCGAGCGCGGTCTGGTTGACGTCGGTGATGCGCACCAGTCGGCGTGTTTCGGCGACGAAGCCGGGGTGTGCGCGCAGATAGGCGGCGAGGTCGGCAACGCCCTGCGCGCGGACGGTCGCGATGGCATCGGCGACGGGGCGGAAGTCATGTTCCCAGATGGCGATGGCGAGCGTGTCGGTCATCGTCGCGTAGCGGCGCTCCTCGCGGGCCATGCGGGCGTCGAGCGCGGCGCGGTGGAGCAGCAGGGCGGTGGTGACGGCGTTGGCGGCGAGGCTCACCAGCAGGCGCAGCATCGCCTCGGTCGCGGGGGCGTGGCGATGGACGATCAGGAAGCTCGTCAGGGTCAGCGCGGCGCAGGCAAGCGCCCAGCCGATCAACGCGCGCCGGTCGAGGCCCGCCCCGGCCAGCAACAGGACGACGACGTAGAGCGTGGCGATCGCGCTGTGGAAGCTGGTGAAGCTGTCGATCCAGAAGACGCCGAGCGCGAGCAGCGATGCAGCCAGCGTGCGGAGGCGGGCAGCGTTCCAGCGCAAGCCCGGCCGCGCTGCGCCCGAAAAGGTGACGCTGCCGCCGCCCATGGCCCTGTCCCCGAAGTTCGACATGGCGCGAGGATGCCGAAGGGGCCCGGGCGCCGCCAGCCCAAGGCGAGCGCTGCGCACCCCCCCATTTGGGGGGGCATCCGTGCGCGCGCGCGTCCTCACCGCTCCGGCGAAAGAGAACGGCGAGTGGCGGTTACAGGAGTTCCGCGACCTTTTCGGGCGGGCGCCCCAGCCGAACGCCGCGCTCGGTGACTACCAGCGGGCGTTCGATCAGGATCGGGTTGGCCGCCATCGCGTCGAGGATCGTGTCGTCGTCGGCACCTTTCAGCGGCTTGGCGGCGTCCTCGGCCATGCGCAGCCCTTCGCGCGCGGTCATGCCGGCCCGCTGGTACAGGTCCGCCAGCGTCTCGCGGCTGGGCGGAGTCTTCAGATATTCGATCACCGTAACCTCGGCGCCGGCGTCCCGAAGGATCGCCAGCGCCTCGCGCGACTTGGAGCAGCGCGGGTTGTGGTAGATTGTGGCCTTCACGCCGCGGCGGCCTCGTCCTGCTTGGCCAGCCACTCCTCGAGCCACTTGATCGTATAGTCGCCCTTCAGGAACTCGGGATCGTCGAGCAGCGCCTGGTGGAGCGGGATCGTGGTCTTGATGCCGTCGACCACGAACTCCTCGAGCGCGCGCTTCAGTCGCAGGATGCAGCCCTCGCGGGTGCGGCCATAGACGATCAGCTTGGCGATCATCGAGTCGTAATAAGGCGGGATCCGGTAGCCCGAATAGATGCCGCTATCGACGCGGACGTGCATGCCGCCCGGCGCGTGGAAGTGCGTGATCGTGCCTGGCGAGGGCGCGAAGGTCCGCGGATCCTCGGCGTTGATGCGGCATTCGATCGCGTGGCCGCGGAACTCCAGATCCTCCTGGCGCACCGACAGGCCGTGGCCTTCGGCGACGCGGATCTGTTCGCGGACCAGGTCCATGCCGGTGATCATCTCGGTCACCGGATGCTCCACCTGGAGGCGGGTGTTCATCTCGATGAAGTAGAACTCGCCATTTTCCCACAGGAACTCGATCGTGCCCGCGCCGCGATAGCCCATGTCGGACATCGCCTTGGCGACGATTCCGCCCATGTGTGCGCGCTCTTCGGGCGTGATCACCGGCGACAGCGCCTCTTCGAGCACCTTCTGGTGGCGGCGCTGGAGCGAGCAGTCGCGCTCGCCCAGGTGGATCGCATTGCCGTTGCCGTCGCCGAACACCTGGAACTCGATGTGGCGCGGGTTGCCGAGATACTTTTCCAGATACACGGTGGCGTCGCCGAACGCGGCCTTCGCTTCCGAGCCCGCCTGCTGCATCAGCGTCTCGAGCTGGTCCTCGCTGGTGCAGACCTTCATGCCGCGACCACCGCCGCCCGAGGCGGCCTTGATGATCACCGGATAGCCGGCCTTGGCGGCGATCGCCTTGGCCTCTTCCAGGTCGCTGATCGGGCCGTCCGAGCCCGGCACCAGCGGCAGGCCGAGCGCGCCGGCGGTGCGCTTCGCCTCGATCTTGTCGCCCATCGTGCGGATATGCTCGGGCTTCGGACCGACGAAGATCAGCCCGTGCGCCTCCACGATCTCGGCGAACTGTGCGTTCTCCGAGAGGAAGCCATAGCCCGGATGGATCGCATCCGCGCCCGAGATCTCGGCCGCCGAGATAATGTTCGGGATGTTGAGATAGCTCTCCGCCGCGGCCGGCGGGCCGATGCAGATCGCCTCGTCCGCCAGGCGCACGTGCATCGCGTCGGAATCGGCAGTGGAGTGCACCGCCACCGTCTTGATGCCCATTTCGTGGCAGGCGCGGTGGATGCGCAGCGCGATCTCGCCGCGATTGGCGATCAGCAGCTTCTTGATCTCGGGCATGGGCGTTCCGTTACTCGACCACGACGAGCGGCTGGTCGAATTCGACCGGCTGGCCGTTTTCGACCAGGATCGCCTTGACCGTGCCGGCGGTGGGGGCGTGGATCGGGTTCATTACCTTCATCGCCTCGATGATCAGCAGCGTGTCACCCGCGGCGACCTGCTGGCCCACGGTCACGAAGTGCTTCGCTTCCGGATTCGGCTTGAGATAGGCGGTGCCGACCATCGGCGACTTGACCGCATTGGCGGCCGGCTGCGGCGCGGCGACGATCTCGGCGGGCGCGGCAGCGGGCGCAGCGGCCAGCATCGGCGCGGGCTGCGCGGCGTACTGCACCGGCGCGGGGGCTGCGGTCACCTTGCGCGCGACGCGGACGCGGCGTTCGCCGTCCTCGACTTCGATCTCGGTCAGCTGGGTGTCATCGAGCACGGCGGCGAGCTGGCGGACCAGCTCGATATCGACCATCATTGCACCCGACTTGGTTTCTTCGGCCATACGACCCTTCTTTTAAATTCTGTAAATGAAACGGCGCCCTCTGTCAGAGACGCGCGGCGGCTTCAAGCGCGAGTATATAGGATTGTGCGCCGAACCCGGCCACGGTGCCCTTCGCCGCCCGGCCGACATAGCTGATGTGGCGGAAGGACTCGCGTGCGTGCGGGTTCGACAGATGCACCTCGATCACCGGCGTGCGGATGCTCTTGATCGCATCGTGGAGCGCCACCGAGGTGTGGGTGTAGCCGCCCGGGTTGAGGAGGACGGCGCGGGCGCCGTCTGCCTGTGCCTCGTGCAGCCAGTCGATCAGATGGCCTTCGTGGTTCGACTGGCGCACCTCGACCTCCAGCCCGAGCTCCTTCGCGCGATCCTCGAGCATGCCGGCAATGTCGTCCAGCGTGTCCGATCCATAGATTTCCGGCTCGCGGAGCCCCAGCAGGTTGAGGTTGGGACCATTCAAGACGAAGATCGTATCGGCCAATGCTGGCGCCTTTCGGTTGCGGGCAGGATGCGCCCCTCCCTATATGACCCAGCGTCTCCAATCAAATCCAAGGCACCTCATGCACAGCGACGGTACCGTCTCCATCCGGGTCAACGGCGAACACAAGCGGATCACCGCCGGGCTCACGCTCGCGCAGCTGGCGACCGAACTGGGGCTGGTGCCCGAAAAGCTCGCCGTGGAGCGCAACCTGGAGGTGGTGCCGCGCTCGACGCTGGACCAGGTGATCGTCGAGGATGGCGACGAGCTGGAGATCGTGCACTTTGTCGGCGGCGGCGACCATGCCGGCCCGCTCAGCGACGACAGCTGGACGGTGGCGGGCAAGACGTTCCGCTCGCGGCTGATCGTCGGCACCGGCAAGTACAAGGATTTCGAGCAGAACGCGGCGGCGGTCGCGGCGTCGGGCGCGGAGATCGTCACCGTGGCGGTGCGCCGGGTGAACGTGAGCGATCCCAAGGCGCCGATGCTCACCGACTATATCGACCCGAAGAAGATCACCTATCTGCCCAACACCGCCGGCTGCTTCGATGCCGAATCGGCGATCCGCACGCTGCGGCTGGCGCGCGAGGCGGGCGGCTGGGAGCTGGTGAAGCTGGAAGTGCTGGGCGAGGCGCGGACGCTCTATCCCGACATGGTCGAGACGCTGCGCGCGACCGAAGTGCTGGCCAAGGAAGGCTTCAAGCCGATGGTCTACTGCGTCGACGATCCCATCGCCGCCAAGCGGCTGGAGGACGCCGGTGCAGTGGCGATCATGCCGCTGGGCGCGCCGATCGGATCAGGGCTCGGCATCCAGAACCAGGTGACGATCCGGCTGATCGTCGAAGGCGCCAAGGTGCCGGTGCTGGTCGATGCGGGTGTCGGCTCGGCATCGGACGCGGCGGTGGCGATGGAGCTGGGCTGCGACGGCGTGCTGATGAACACCGCGATCGCCGAGGCCAAGGATCCGATCCTGATGGCGGCGGCGATGAAGGCGGCGGTCGAGGCCGGGCGGCTTTCCTATCGCGCGGGCCGGATGGCGAAGCGGCGCTATGCCGATCCGTCGAGCCCGCTGGCAGGCCTGATCTGATGCGGGCGGCCGGGATGGCGCTGCTGGCGCTGGTCGCGGTGGCGGGCTGCCATCCGCGTCCGCAGGGCGATCCGCTGGAGAATCAGGGGCCGATCTCGGCCGAGCCGGTGACGCTGACCGCGGCGGACGGGGTGAAGATCGCCGGCGTCTATACCCGCGCGGCGAAGCCCAAGGCGCTGCTGCTGCTGTTCCACCAGGCCGAATCGGGCAAGGACGAATATGCCCTGCTCGCGCCCCAGCTGGCGCAGGCGGGCTATTCGTCGCTGCGGATCGACCAGCGCGCCGGCGGCACGCTGTTCGGCGTGAACGAGACGGTGAAGATGCTCGGCCATTCGGCGAGCTATGCCGAGGCGAAGCAGGATCTCGATGCGGCGTTCGCCTGGGGCCTCCAGCAGAAGCTGCCGATCCTTCTGTGGGGCAGCAGCTATTCGGCGGCGCTGATCTTCCCGCTCGCCGCCGAGCACCCGGGCAAGGTGAAGGCGCTGCTCGCCTTTTCGCCGGGCGAGTATCTCGACGACAAGGGGGCGGTGGCGCGCGCCGCCCGGCAGGTTACGGCGCCGATCTTCGTGACCTCGGCGCAGGACGGCAAGGAAGAGGACGCCGCGCGCGCGATCCTCGCCGCGTCGCCCTCGACGCAGAAGACGCAGTTCGTGCCGAAGCTGGGCGGGGTGCACGGCACGTCGACGCTGCTGCGGACCAGGAATCCGCAAGGCGCGCAGGAAGCATGGCGCGCGACCAAGGCCTTCCTGGACGAGGTGACGCGCGGCTGATCGGGAACGGTACCGCGCGACAGTCGTTATTTCAGGCAAGTCGCAGGTGTCGTGTCGTGTGGCACCCGACCTTAGCCAGGAGTATCGATCATGGGCGAGCTGACCGACAAGATCAAAGGCAATCTCAACGAGCTGGCCGGCAAGGTGAAGCAGCAGAGCGGCAACCCGGAGACGCGCGACGAAGGCGCGGCGCAAGAGCTGAAGGGCAAGGCCCAGCAGCTTGGCGGCAAGGTCAAGGGCGCGCTCGGCGACGACATCTGAGTCGCCTGAGAGACCGGATAAGAAGCGGGCCGCCCTGGAAGGGGCGGCCCGTTTTCGTTCGGGGCTGCAATCTTGAGCCCCTCCTCCTGGGAGGAGGCGTGGGGGTGGAGGGATTCGAGAACGCGGGTTGGTCTCGGTGAGGCACTGCCCCACCCAACCCCTCCCCTGAGGGGGAGGGGCTGAGAACGGGCTCAATCCGGCACGTAGAACGCCCACATCTCCGGTTCGACCTGCGCCGCGGCGAAGCGGACTGGCGCTGCCGCCGGCCCGACCTCGCAGATCATGAACGAGAACAACTGGTCGGTATGCAGCGGATGCGGCAGCCGCACCATGTTCTTGTTGATCCAGCGCCACTCGCTTTGCCAGATCTGGCGCCCCCCGATCCGCACGCGGTCTCCCCGCTTGCCGAGATGCGCCGTCCGCCACCGCTCTTTCGCCTGCTGTCCCATGGCCGCGATTCTAGGACGAAGGCGGTTAACGGGTTCCTATCCTTTCAGCGATTTCGCAGCTTTGTGATGGTTGTCGCGGCGCTGATCACTTCGACATCCGTCTTGCAATGCAACAGCTTGAGTCCGGGCTGGGCGAGCGCCAGCGCGAGGGCAGGGGCGAAGGCTTCGGTCATTTCCACCGTGGTCGCCCAGCCGCCGAACGCGCGGGCGAGCGCGGCGAAGTCGGGGTTGCGCAAGGCTGTGCCGGAAAGCCGCGCGGGGAACTCCCGTTCCTGGTGCATGCGGATCGTGCCATAGGCGCCGTTGTCGACCACGATCACCAGCAGGTCCGCATCGTGCTGCACGGCGGTGGCGAGTTCCTGGCCGTTCATCAGGAAGTCGCCGTCGCCTGCGACCGCCACGACTCGCCGGTCCGGGAATCGCAGCGACGCGGCGACGGCGGCGGGGACGCCATAGCCCATCGCGCCGGCGGTGGGGGCAAGCTGGCTCGGCAGCGCGGCATAGTGCCAGTAGCGGTGCCACCAGCCCGAGAAATTGCCCGCGCCGTTGCAGATGATCGTATCGGCGGGAAGCTGCGCGCGCATCGCCGCGACGCAGGGGCCGAGATCGAGCGCGACGCCCGCCCGCGGCTTGGGTGTCGACCATTCCAGCCATTCGGCATGCGCCGCGGCGCCATCGAAGCGGGGCAGGCCGGCCTGCTCGGCGGTGGCGGCCGCCGCAACCGCGAACTCGAAGGGCCGGGCGCAGATCGGCAGGTCGACTCGGTAGACGTGGTGGAACTCGCTCGGGTCCGGGTGGACATGCACCAGGGTCTGCCCCGGATGCTCTGGCGTGATCAGGCTGTAGCCGTCGGTGGTCGCCTCGCCGAGTCGGGCGCCGACCACCAGCAGCAGGTCCGCCGCCTTGATCCGCGCGACCAGCTTGGGGTTGGGGCCATAGCCGAGATTGCCCGCCCAGACCGGCGAGGCGTTGTCGATTGCGTCCTGCCGGCGGAACGCGCAGGCGACCGGCAGTTCGATCGACTCGGCGAACCGGGCGAAGTCCTCCGCCGTATCCGAATCCCAGCCGCCGCCGCCCACGATCGCGATCGGGCGCTCGGCCCCGCGCAGCAGATCGTAGAGCTGGTCGAGATCGAAGGCGTCAGCGGCCTGGATCGGCTCGGCGATGGCGGGGCGGTCGACCGCCTCCACCACATCGAGCAGCATGTCCTCAGGGAGCGCGATCACCACCGGACCCGGCCGGCCCGAGGTCGCGACGTTCCACGCGCGGGCGATGTATTCGGGGATGCGGCGGGCGTCCTCGATCCGCGTCGCCCATTTGGCGAGCGGCGCGAACATCGCCGGCAGGTCGACTTCCTGGAAGCCCTCGCGGTCGCGCATGCCGCGATCGACGTCGCCGATGAACAGCAGCATCGGCTGCGAATCCTGCATGGCAACGTGCACGCCGATGCTGGCGTTGGTGGCACCGGGGCCGCGGGTGACGAAGCACACGCCCGGCCGCCCGGTCATCGCGCCGTCGGCGCAGGCCATGAACGCTGCGCCGCCTTCCTGGCGGCAGGTCACGAGATCGATGCTCGGCTCGTCGTGCAGCGCGTCGAGCACGGCGAGGAAGCTTTCGCCCGGCACATGGAAGATCCGGTCGCAGCCCTGTGCCACCAGATTGTCGACGAGGATCCTGCCCCCGGTACGTTTCGCGGTCATCGCGCGATGGTAGGCCCGGCGGGGCGGGGAAGTCGAGCAGGCAGCGCGCGCGCCGCGCACGAAAAAGCCCCGCATCGTCGCCGATGCGGGGCTTTCGGGAGAGCGAGGCGCGGGGGCGCGCCTCACTTCCGTCGCTTCGCTCAGAAGCGGTAGCCGACGCCGGCCAGCACCTGGTGGCGCACCACGTCCTGCGACGCGTTGGTGTAGCGATACTCGACCTTGCCGTAATAGTGGCCGAAGCTACGCTCCACGCCTGCGCCCAGACGGATGCCGTCCAGGTTCTCGGCGTCGCGCAGGTTGCCCGAGCGGGCGATCACGCGGCTGTTGTCATAGCCGACCTTGCCGTACAGCAGGGTGGCGGGAGCGACGACGTAGCCGATGCGCGCGCCGGCGTAGAAATCGCGGCCGCCCTTGACGGTGACGAGGTCGAAGGTCTTCTTGGTGGTGGTGCCGGTGATTTCACCGTCAACGCCGACAACGAGGTTGCCGCGCTGCAGGTCGTAGCCGGCTGCGCCACCGTAGACGAAGCCCGACGCGCTGATGCCATCCGACTTGATGTTGTCCCAGCCGGCAACGGCCTCGACGCGCGGACCCTGGAAGGTCGCGTCCTGTGCCAGGGCGGGGGTTGCGGATGCCATGAGGGCGAGCGTCGTCGCTGCGAAAATACGCATGATTAGATACCTTTGGACTTGTTACTTGTTATAACCGGATGGCCATCCAGAGCGCCTAGGTAGGCCTTTGGTTCGCAGGTGCAATATGACAAATGCATTACATCGGCTTGTGTTGCAGACGCGCAACAGTCGGCCTTGCCGCAGGGGAAGGCAGGCGAAGTTGAAAGCTGGTTCAGGTTCGCTTGACCCGGCTGCCCCGCCGGTATTATCGCCGCCGCAAACATCTGGAGGAATCGTCGATGGACAAGCTCTACCCCAACGCGAGCGCAGCGCTGGAAGGGCTGCTGTTCGACGGGATGATGATCTGCGCGGGCGGTTTCGGCCTGTGCGGCATTCCCGAGCGGCTGATCGACGCGATCCAGGCGTCGGGCGTGCAAAACCTCACCATTGCCTCGAACAATGCCGGCATCGATAACGAGGGCCTCGGCAAGCTGCTGCGCAGCCGCCAGGTGAAGAAAATGATCTCCTCCTATGTCGGCGAAAACAAGGAGTTCGAGCGCCAATATCTCTCCGGCGAGCTGGAGGTGGAGTTCTGCCCGCAAGGGACCCTGGCCGAGCGCTGCCGGGCCGGCGGTGCTGGCATCCCCGGCTTCTACACCAAGACCGGCGTCGGCACGAAGGTGGCCGAGGGCAAGGAAGTGAAGGTCTTCGACGGCGAGGAGTATATCCTCGAGCGCGGCATCCGCGCCGACCTGTCGATCATCAAGGGCTGGAAGGCCGATGAGGCGGGCAATCTGATCTTCCGCAAGACCGCGCGCAACTTCAACCAGCCGATGGCCACCGCCAGCCATCTGTGCGTCGCCGAGGTGGAGGAAGTGGTGCCGGTCGGCAGCCTCGATCCCGACCAGATCCACCTGCCGGGCATCTATGTGAAGCGGATGATCATCGGCGCGCCCTACGACAAGAAGATCGAGTTCCGCACCGTCCGCCCGCGCGAGGCGGCATGAGGCGCACCGCGCTGCTGCTCGTGGCCGGGCTGGCGCTGTCCGGCTGTGTCGTCGATGCGAGCGTAACCCAGGCGCCGCCCGCACCGGCGGCGGCCGGCGGCGTGCCAGGGGGCATGCAGTATCTCTACGGCTCGGGCGAGGCGGCGGCGCTGAGCGTGCAGGCGTACAACGCCCTGGTCGACCAGGTCCGCACCCGCATGGCCAAGGACGATCCCAAGGGGCCGCATCCGCGCAATTCGGTGGTGCTGACGTCCGACTCCACGCTTTCGGTGCCGCGCTTCCAGCCCTGCGGCGACAAGCCGGCGGCGGCGGTGTTCGACGTCGACGAGACGCTGCTGCTCAACCTCGGCTATGAGAGCGACGATGCGCAGCGCTCCGGCGGCTGGGATTCGGCGCGCTGGGACCGCTGGGAAAAGACCGGCGCGATGAAGGTCGCCGCCGTCCCCGGCGCGATCGACGCGGTGCGCGCGCTGCGAGCGCTGGGCGTGACGGTGGTGTTCAACACCAACCGCGCCGCCGCCAACGCCGCCGAGACCGAGGCGGCGCTCAACTTCGCGGGGCTCGGCCCGGCGAAGCACGGCGAGACGCTGTTCCTCAAGGGCGATGTCGACGGCAAGTCGGCCAAGGACGGCCGCCGGGGCGCGATCGCGCAGCGCTGGTGCGTGGTGGCGATGGGCGGCGACCAGCTCGGCGACTTTACCGACCTGTTCGCCGGCCTCACCCCGCCCGAGCGGCGCGCGGGCGCCGCGAGCCCGGTGATCGGTTCGATGTGGGGGCGCGGCTGGTTCGTGCTGCCCAACCCCGTCTACGGAACCGGGCTCGGTTCCACCTATGACCAAACCTTCCCGCCGGCGACGCGCTGGACGGATCCGCAGGAGAAGCACTGATGGCCTGGACCCGCGACGACATGGCGGCGCGCGCCGCGAAGGAACTGCGCGACGGCTTCTACGTCAATCTGGGCATCGGCATCCCGACGCTGGTGGCGAACCACATTCCGGCGGGCGTGGAAGTGACGCTCCAGTCGGAGAACGGCATGCTCGGCATCGGGCCGTTCCCCTTTGAGGGCGACGAGGATCCGGACCTGATCAACGCCGGCAAGCAGACGATCAGCGAACTGCCCAGCTCGGTCTATTTCAGCTCGGCCGACAGCTTCGCGATGATTCGCGGCGGGCATATCGACCTGACCGTGCTCGGCGCGATGGAAGTGAGTCAGGGCGGCGACATCGCCAACTGGATGATCCCGGGCAAGATGATCAAGGGCATGGGCGGCGCGATGGACCTGGTCGCGGGCGTGAAGAAGATCATCGTGGTGATGGAGCACAACGCCAAGGACGGCAGCCCCAAGTTCATCCCCGACTGCACGCTGCCGCTGACGGGGAAGAACGTGGTCGACATGATCATCACCGACCTCGCGGTGTTTTCGCGCGCGGACCATGCCTCGCCGTTCCGGCTGGTGGAGCTGGCGCCGGGGGTGACCGTGGAAGAGGTCGCGGCGAAGACCACGGCGCAGTATGAGGTGGCGCTGGCGACGGCGTGAAAGTTCGCGGCCCGCTTCCGCGTCGCTGGGAGTGGGCCGCTACTCCCCCGTCGTGCGCAGATCAGTTAGCGCCGGGCTGCCGTTTCGATCGATGTCCAGAACTGCCACGCATCGAATCGCGCCGGACTCATCGGCTCGGTGCCGTGCTCGAAACATCCGTTGATCATGGCATCGACATCGCGTGCCTGTTCGGCTGAGAGATCCTCCCGAAATGCAATTGCACAGGTTCGCTCGGGGATCGCTACCTTATATCCCGGGCCTAGCGCTTCGTCGAAAAGCTTTGGCAGAAGCAGGCGCGATGGGCCCAGCGCGTCCTTGTGCAACATCACTTTCAGGAAGGGGTGCCCGGCTTGATCGAGTTTCTCGCCGGATGCGGGTAGGTCTGTTGATACATCGGCGAGGTTTGTGAGTGCTGTTGCCCGCCAATCGATGCCCTGTTGTTCCCAATATTGGGCTTCCGGGTGGGAGACGTAGAAGAAAGTGTTCATGTCTCCGCATGTCGCCCAAGTGACGCAAAACGGAAGACCCTCAAGTGGGACTATCGGTCCGGGCCAAGCCGTGTCGAGCAATTCCAAGGGGAGGATAACGGGCAAAAGCCGCGAAAGATCTCGGTCAGCGGGGGCTACATAGGACCCGGCTTCCAGCGCGTCCGCCAGGTTGAGCGAGGTTGATCGACGGCCAAGCCAACCGAGAAATCGCGAAAGCACCGAGGCACTATGCGTGGTCTGAGTAACGCAAACAAGCCGCCACCCGCTGTCTTCATGACGGAAGCGCGACGACCCGAGCAGCTGGATCAGCTGGCGTTTTCCTTTCGCCAGACTGGAAATACCGCGTTGTCGGTCGATCCCATCGCCTTAGCCATTTCCGCAAGGTCGAATCCGGGTAGGGCGCACAGATAGGCGAGCAGGGCGTCCTCGCCGGCAGTGCCCTGCGGGGCCAGGCAAGCCACGCGATCATCGGCGCCGAAAAGCAGCCACCAGACATCCGCACCCCAGGGACCCGAATCATTGGTCTCGATGGCGACGCCGCACAGGTCAGCCTTCGCCATGCACTGGGCACTGCCTTTATCGTCCGTGATTTGGATGTGATCGAGGTCTAGCGCGACGATCCAGCGCGCTTCGGGTTGGGGCCGTACAGCCCGCCTTCTCAGCCATCCGAACATGCCTGCCCTCCGTTGTCGATGCTGAAGCCGCCGGCGCTCAACCGTGCACCATCTGGCAGTGCTCGAAAGCTAGCGCTTGTTGTCGATGTCCTGAGACGCCGAGCTTCGCGGCAGGTTCTCGATCGTTCCGTTCGCGTGGATGAGGAAGCGGACGAAGCCGTATCCGGTCGCCCCTGTCGTGGTCGTCACCTCATAGACCACTTCGCGGCGCAAGCGTTTGGCGGCCACTTCGGGAACCTCCGAATGAGGCGCGCCCAGGAGGGCCACGCCATACCGCAGTGGAAACTTATTGGCGCAGCCATTCTCATGGCTGACGCTTTCCCGCCAAGTGGCTTCCCTCTCGTCCTCCGCGTACACCTCGACCTGTCGTACGCAAGTGGGATGCTCGGGCGACGTGGGAGCAATGTCGAACACCACCTCGCCGTTTCGAGCGACGGCGATCAAATCATAGCTATACGAGCATCCGCCTAGCGACAGGGCAAGCAGCAGGGCGCCAAGTATCGTTCGCCCGATCCTCATCCCTCACCGCGCCGCCACCGCCGCATCGCTCGCCAGCTTGTCCGCCCGCTCGTTGTCCGGGTGCCCGGCATGGCCCTTCACCCATTTCCATTCGACCCGGTGGGGCTTGGCGGCGGCAAGGAGGTCCTGCCAGAGGTCGGCGTTCTTGACCGGCTTCTTGTCGGCCGTGCGCCAGCCATTCTTCATCCAGCCATGGATCCACTTGGTCAGGCCGTCCATCACATAGCGGCTGTCGGTGGAGAGCGTCACCCGGCAGGGGCGCTTGAGGGCGTTGAGGCCCTGGATCGCCGCCATCAGCTCCATGCGGTTGTTGGTGGTGTGCGCCTCGCCGCCGGAGAGTTCCTTCTCGACGCCGCCCATGCGCAGCAGCGCGCCCCAGCCACCCGGGCCGGGATTGCCCTTGCACGCGCCGTCGGTCGCGATCTCGACATGCTGGAGTTCGGTGGTCATGCGAGCGCCGCCAGTGCCGATTCATAGGCGCGCGCGCGCCGCCAGAAGGCCATCGGATCCTTGCGCGTCACCAGCGCGTCGGCCGGCGTGTTGAGCCAGTCCCAGGCGCGCGACAAAGTGAAGCGGATGCACGCGCCGGTCGCCAGCAGCGGCAGGATCGCGCGCTCCTGTTCGGTGAGCTTGTAGCTCGTCTCATAGCCCGCGAGCAGCGCCTCGGAGACATAGGGATCGAACCGCTCGCCCGTCGCGTCGAACGCCCAGGCGGTGTGCATCACCGCGAGGTCGTAGAGCCGGAGGTCGGTGCAGGCGAAGTAGAAGTCGATCAGCCCGGTCACCCGGTTGCCGAGCATCAGGACGTTGTCCGGGAACAGATCGGCGTGGATCGCGCAGGAATCGAAGCCCTCGCGCGGCCAGAGCGCGGTGACGCGGTCGAGCGCATGGCCGAGTTCGTCGTACAGGCCCGGCGCGATCTGGTTGAGGCTGGTGCCGCAGCGCTCGAACAGCGGACGCCAGGTGTCGATCCCCATCGAATTGGGCCGGTCCTGCGGGAAATCCGCCACCGCCTTGTGCATCCGGCCCATCGCCTCGGCGGCGGCGCGTGCCTGCGCCGGGGTGGGGTGCGACACCGAGACGCCCGACAGGAACTGGATCAGGCAGGCCGGGCGGCCTTCCAGCTCGTGGATCAGCGTGCCGTCGCGATCGGGCACCGCCGGGGGCACCGGCAGCCCGCGATCGGCGCAGTGATCGAGCAGCGCCATGAAATAGGGCAGGTCGCCCTGATCCACGCGCTTCTCGTAGAGGGTGAGGATGAAGCGGCTCTTGGTCGTGTCGACGAGGTAGTTGCTGTTCTCCACCCCCTCGGCGATGCCCTTGGCGGAAACCAGCTCGCCGACGTCGAACCGCTCGAGGAACGCGGACAGCGCCTCGGCCGAAACCTGCGTGTAGACGGCCATTACGCGGCCTCGAGCCCGCGCGGCAGCTTGAACACGACGCTTTCCTCGACCGTCTCGACCTCGCGCTCGCTGATCGCGAACTCGGTGCCGAGCCGCTCCACGACCTCGCGCACCAGTATTTCGGGGGCCGACGCGCCGGCGCTGATGCCGACCTTTTCCACGCCGTCGAACCAGGCGAAGTCGATCTCGGCGGCGCGCTGGATCAGCACCGCGCGGGCGCCGCCGCGCTTGGCGACCTCGACCAGCCGCAGCGAGTTGGACGAATTGGGCGCGCCGATCACCAGCACCAGCTCGACCTGCTCGGCGATCGCCTTCACCGCGCCCTGGCGGTTGGAGGTGGCATAGCAGATGTCGTCCGCGCCGGGCGCAAGGATGGTCGGGAAACGGCGCTTGAGGATGCCGAGCACCGCCGCGGTATCGTCCACCGAAAGGGTGGTCTGGGTGAGGAAGGCCAGGTTCTCGGGGGCCGGCACCGTCACCGATTCGGCATCGGCCTCGGTCTCGACCAGCGTCATCGCGCCTTCGGGCACCTGGCCGAAGGTGCCGATCACTTCGGGGTGGCCGGCATGGCCGACGAACAGGATGTGCCGCCCGGCCGCCACCAGCCGCTCGGCCTGGCGATGGACCTTGGAGACCAGCGGGCAGGTGGCGTCGAGATAGGAAAGCCCGCGTTGCTCGGCCTTGTGCGGCACCGCCTTGGGCACGCCGTGCGCGGAGAAGACGACGGGCACGCCGTCCGGCACATGGTCCAGCGTCTCGACGAACACGGCGCCCTTGGCGCGCAGATTCTCGACGACGAACTTGTTGTGGACGATCTCGTGCCGGACATAGACCGGCGCGCCGTATTTCTCGATCGCGAGTTCGACGATGCGGATCGCGCGGTCGACGCCGGCGCAGAAGCCGCGGGGCGCTGCAATCAGCAGCTCCAGGGGACGCTTTTCGGTGTGTGCCATCGGGTGGAGCCTCTACGCGATTGCTTGCGCGGGCGGAAGGCGGTTCCTATGGTGCGCGCCGTTCCGTCCCCGTTTCGTGCGAGATGGGGGGCGGCTGTTCGGTTCGAAAGGTTGCCCTCCCTTGTCTGTGCCTAAGTTCACCGTTCCCGCCCTGATCCTGCTCGCCGCCGGCGGCTGCGCCCGCACCGGCGAAATTACCGAAGGCGGCATCAGCGCGGTGCGCACCGCCTGCCCGGCGGTGGCGATTCCGGCCGGCACCGGCGACGTGACGCTGTTCGATCCCGCCGCCAGCCGCGAAGCGAGCGCGATCGACGTGGTGGCGACGATCACCAACGTCCAGTCGACCTGCGACGATGCCGGCGCGCAGGTGGTGACCAACGTCAAGTTCGACGTGCTGGCGCGCCGCCGCGATGCCGGTCCGGCGCGGGACGTGGTGCTGCCCTATTTCCTGACGGTGGTGCGTGGCGGCACCAATGTAGAGGCGAAGCGGGTGTCGAACATCACGCTGCACTTCGATGCTGGCCAGCTCCGCGCCAGCGCGGTGGGGCAGGCGACCAGCAGCGTATCGCATGCCGCCGCAACGCTGCCCGACGAGGTCCGCCGGCGCCTGACCGAGAAGCGCAAGGCGGGCGAGCAGTCGGCCGCAACCGATCCGTTGTCCGATCCGTCGATCCGCCGTTCGGTGCTGTCGGCGACGTTCGAGGCGCTGGTCGGCTTCCAGCTGACCGACGACCAGCTGAAGTACAACGCCACGCGGTAAGACGGGCTGCCTAAGAGCCGTCATCCCGCCTTCCGCCGGGATGACGGCGTTGAGGGCGGGGGTTCTGTCTTTCCCTTGGGGCTAATTTACCCGCAATCCCGATTGACTCCGACAAGCCCTGCCGCCAAGGCGGGCACGTCGATGTCGGGCGACCGGCATGGGCATGCGCGGGAGAGAATCCGGTTCGCCGGATCGCCGAAGGAGCAACCGCCCCGGAATCTCTCAGGCACCGAGGACCGCGCAGGCCACGACACTCTGGAAAGCGAGCCGGCCTTCGAGGCTGGGCTCCACCGAAGGGGTAAGCCGGGCACCACCCGTGCGAAAGCTCTCAGGTTCCGTGACAGAGGGGGCGATGGTGTTGCGGGGGCCAATGGGTCTCTTGCGCATCGTTGATCCTTGATGCCCGGAGTGCCCCGATGAGCGATATCGCCGAAGACACCGCAGCCACCGAAACGCCGATCGAGACGCTGCCGCTCGACGCCTGGCACCGCGCCCGCGGCGGCCGGATGGTGCCGTTCGCCGGCTATGCCATGCCCGTCCAGTATGAAGGCATCATGGCCGAGCATCTGTGGACGCGCGCGCATGCGGGTCTGTTCGACGTCAGCCATATGGGCCAGCTGCTGTTCTCGGGCGTCGATTTCGACGCCGGGCTCGAGACGCTGCTGCCGGGCGACGTGAAGGGCCTCGCCGAGGGCCGGATGCGCTATTCGCTGCTGCTCAGCGAAGAAGGCGGCATCCACGACGATCTGATGATGACGCGCCTGCCCGCCGACAACGCCTTCGAGATCGATGGCGGCACGATCTACATGGTCGTCAACGGCGCGACCAAGTGGGACGATCTGGGCGTGTTCCGCGAATTTCTGCCCGACGAAGTGACGATCAACCATTTGGAAGACCAGGCGCTGCTGGCGCTGCAGGGGCCGGAGGCGGTGACCGCGCTCGCCCGCGTGCTGCCGGGCGTCGAAAAGCTGGTGTTCATGACCGCCGCCGCGTTCGAGTGGAACGGCAACCCGCTGTGGGTCAGCCGTTCGGGCTATACCGGCGAGGACGGCTTCGAGATTTCGCTGCCGGGCGAGGCGGCCGAAGCGTTCGCCGACGCGCTCACCGCGCAGCCCGAAGTGAAGCCGATCGGCCTCGGCGCGCGCGATTCGCTGCGCCTGGAGGCCGGCCTGCCGCTCTACGGCCATGACCTCGATCTGGAGACCACGCCGGTCGCCGCCGATCTCGGCTTCGCGCTCTCGAAGCGCCGCCGCGAGGAAGGCGGCTTCGCCGGTGCCGAGCGCATCCTCGCCGAGCGCGAGCAGGGCAGCGCCATGAAGCGCGTCGGCCTGATCGTCGAGGGACGCCAGCCGGTGCGAGAGGGCGCGGCGGTGCTCGATGCCTCGGGCGCCGAAGTCGGCAAGGTCACCTCGGGCGGGTTCGCGCCTTCGGTGCAGAAGCCGATCGCGATGGCCTATGTGCCGTCGGCGCTTGCAGCGGCCGGCACCAAGATTACGCTTGTCCAGCGGGGCAAGCAGCATTCCGCGGAGGTTGTGGCTATGCCCTTCGTCCCCCACCGCTATGTCCGAAAGGGAGCGTGACATGAGCCGTTATTTTACCGAAGATCATGAATGGATTGAAGTCGACGGCGACGTCGCGACGGTCGGCATCACCGAATATGCCCAGAGCCAGCTTGGCGACATCGTGTTCGTCGAAGTGCCCGACGAGGGCAAGGAACTGGGCAAGGGCGACGATGCCGCCGTTGTCGAGAGCGTGAAGGCGGCTTCGGACGTCTATGCGCCGGTGTCGGGCACCGTCGTCGAGGGCAATGCCGATCTCGCCGAGAACCCCGCACTGGTGAACGAGGATCCGGAAGGCGAAGGCTGGTTCTTCAAGATGACGCTGAGCGACGAGAGCGAGCTGGAAGGCCTGATGAACGAGGCCAAGTACCAGGCATTCGTCGAGAAGCTGTGATTTTTGCCTAGCCCCTCCCCTTCAGGGGAGGGGTTGGGGTGGGGCGCGAGCGCAAGCGAGCGTCCTGACCTCACGGAATAAGGCGCCGCCGGGGGCATCGAGCCCCCGCCGACGCCGGCCCCACCCCCAACCCCTCCCCTGAAGGGCAGGGGCTTAAGCAGGGGAATATCAGGGAAGGAATGGCCTCGGCCCGTCCTTCCCGACGCAAGTTTCAGCCCCTTGCCCGCCTCTCCCAAACACGGGAGCCCGGGAAGAAGGAACCATGATGCGCTACCTGCCCCTTACCCCGGCCGACCGTCAGGCGATGCTTGGCACGATCGGCGCCCAGTCGATCGACGACCTGTTCGTCGACGTGCCCGAAAGCGCCCGCCTCAGCGGGCCGATCGCCGGCCTGCCGATGCACGCGTCGGAACTCGCGGTCGAACGCCACATGACCGCGCTGGCCCGCAAGAACATCGCCGCGGGCGAAGCGCCGTTCTTCCTGGGGGCAGGGGCCTATCGCCACCATGTGCCGGCCTCGGTCGATCACCTCATCCAGCGCGGCGAGTTCCTCACCGCCTACACGCCCTACCAGCCGGAAATCGCGCAGGGCACGCTGCAGATGATGTTCGAGTTCCAGAGCCAGATCGCCCGGCTGCTGGGTTGCGACGTCGCCAACGCCTCGATGTACGACGGCTCGACCGCGTGCTGGGAAGCGATCACCATGGCACGCCGCGTCACCAAGCGCGGCAAGGCGATCCTCTCGGGCGGCCTCCACCCGCATTATGTCTCGGTCGCCAAGACGATGGCGCGCTTCACCGGCGACCAGCTCGTCACCGGCGTGCCGGTGCTGAGCCCCGAGCCCGACACGCTCGACCTGATCAATGCGATTGACGCCGATACCTCGTGCGTCGTCGTCCAGTATCCCGATATTCTCGGCCGCATCGAGGACATGTCGGCGCTGGCCGATGCGTGCCACGCCAAGAAGGCGCTGCTGATCGCCGTCGTCACCGAGCCGGTGGCGCTGGGCGCGATCAAGTCGCCGGGCGAGATGGGCGCGGACATCGTCGTCGGCGAGGGCCAGTCGCTCGGCGTCGGCCTCCAGTTCGGCGGGCCTTATGTGGGCCTGTTCGCCTGCTCGGAAAAGCTGGTCCGCCAGATGCCGGGCCGGCTTTGTGGCGAGACCGTCGACGCCAGCGGCAAGCGCGGCTTCGTGCTGACGCTCTCCACCCGCGAGCAGCATATCCGCCGCGAAAAGGCGACGTCGAACATCTGCACCAGCTCGGTGCTGTGCGCGCTCGCCATGTCGGTGCACATGACGCTGCTGGGCGAGAAGGGCCTGCGCCAGCTCGCCGAGCTCAACCATGTCGGCGCCAGCGCGGCCGCCGATCGCCTGGCCGAAGTGGACGGGGTGGAGCTGGTCACCGATCGGTTCTTCAACGAATTCACGCTGAAGCTGTCCAAGGAAGCGCGTCCGGTCGTCCGCCAGCTTGCCGACAAGGGCATCCTGGCCGGCGTGTCGCTCGGCCGCCTCTATCCGGGCGTCGAGGAGTTGCAGAACGGCCTCGTCGTCGCGGTCACCGAAACCACCACGGAGGAGGACGTCGAGACGCTTGCCTCCGCGCTTCAGGAGGTGCTGGCATGAGCACGATCAACCAGTCGGGCTGGCGCCCCACCACGCCGCAGGCCGGCGAAAGCGACGCCGCCACCTTCACCGGCAACCGCGCGCTGATGCTGGAAGAGGCGCTGATCTTCGAGATCGGTTCGGCCGACACCACCGGCGTCGATTTCGGCGAAGCGCCCGCAGGCAAGTCCCGCCTCGCCGGCATGGAGCGCAGCAAGGCCATCGGCCTGCCGGGCCTGTCCGAGCCGGAGACGGTGCGCCACTATACCCGCCTCAGCCGCCAGAATTACGCGATCGATCTCGGCCTGTTCCCGCTGGGCAGCTGCACGATGAAGCACAATCCGCGCCTCAACGAGCGGATGGCGCGCCTGCCGGGCTTCGCCGACATCCACCCGCTCCAGCCGGTTGATACCGTGCAGGGCGCGCTGGAGGCGATCGACCAGCTCGCGCACTGGCTGATCACGCTCACCGGCATGCAGGCGGTGGCGATGAGCCCCAAGGCCGGCGCGCACGGCGAACTCTGCGGGGTGCTGGCGATCCGCGCCGCGCTCGACGCCAAGGGCGAGACCGCGCGCCGCATCATGCTGGTGCCCGAGAGCGCGCACGGCACCAACCCGGCGACGGCGGCCTTCGCCGGCTTCGCGGTGGAGGACATCCCCGCGACTCCGCAAGGCCGGGTCGACGTGGCGGCGCTCAAGGCGCGGCTGGGGCCGGACATTGCCGGCGTGATGATCACCAACCCGAACACCTGCGGGCTGTTCGAGCCGGACCTCAAGGACATTTCCGACGCGGTCCATGCCGCGGGCGGCTATGTCTATTGCGACGGCGCCAACTTCAACGCGATCGTCGGCCGGGTGCGCCCGGGCGATCTCGGCGTCGACGCGATGCACATCAACCTGCACAAGACCTTCTCCACCCCGCATGGCGGCGGTGGTCCGGGTTCGGGCCCCGTTGTGCTGTCGGCGGCGCTGGCGCCCTATGCGCCGCTGCCGTTCGTCGAGAAGACGGCCGAGGGCTATCGCATCGTCGAGGAAGAGAATGCGGGCGAGCATCATGCCGGCACCTTCGGCCGCATGACCGCGTTCCACGGCCAGATGGGCATGTTCAGCCGCGCGCTGACCTATATCCTCAGCCACGGCGCCGACGGCCTGCGCCAGGTCGCCGAGGATTCGGTGCTGAATGCCAACTATGTGCTGCGCTCGATGGAGGACGTGCTCGACGCGCCCTTCGCCAAGACCGGCCCGTGCATGCATGAGGCGATCTTCAGCGACAAGGGCCTGCCCGAGGGCTTCTCGACGATCGACATCGCCAAGGGGCTGATCGACGAGGGCTATCACCCGATGACGGTGTATTTCCCGCTCGTCGTCCACGGCGCGATGCTGGTCGAGCCGACCGAGACCGAGAGCAAGGCGGCACTCGACCAGTTCATTGGCGCATTCCGCAACGTCGCGACCAAGGCCAAGCAGGGCGAGGCGGCGCTGAAGACCGCCCCGCACTTCGCTCCGCGCCGCCGCCTCGACGAGACGCTCGCCGCGCGCAAGCCGGTGCTGGCGTACAAGGACGCGGCGCCCGCCGAAGCGGCCGAGTAACACCGACCCGATACCCCCCGAGAGGGTCGCACGCGCCGGTTGGAAGCCCCCGCTTCCAGCCGGCGCCTTGCGTTTAGCGCCACATCGACGGCAGAGGTTCGCCCGGCGTGCCGGGGCTATTGCGATCGCTGCCCCCGCTCTGCATACAGTATCCGCCCGCGTGCGCTGCGCCGGGTCCGCGCGGGGGCCAGCGGCGAGGAACAAGCCGTAGACCCTCCTTCCTGCGGATGGCCGACTCCTCTCCTTCGGAAAGTCTCTCGATGCGCCTGATCGCCTGCTGTCTCCTGGCTTCCCTGACCGCCGGCACGGCGATCGCGCAACAACGGCCGGTGCTGACCGACGCCGATTATACCCGCGCCGTACACCAGCTCGGTCCGTGGACGGCGCCGCTGGTCGACCATGCGGTGCGCTCGGCGCATTGGATCGACGCGCGCCGCTTCTGGTATGTCGACACGGACCACGGCGTGCCGACGATCATGCTGGTAGACGCGGGCAAGCGCACGAAGAAGGCCGCCTTCGAGACCAAGTCGCTGCTGGCGTCGCTCCATGCGGCCGGGCTGAAGGAGCGGGACGCCACCAAGCTGTATGTCGAGGATTTCGCGCCGGATCTCGCCGGGAACAGCGCGATCCTCAGCGTCGGCGGCAAGCGCTACGCGTGCGCGACGACGCAGCCCTATGGGTGCAAGCAATCGGCCGCGCCGAGCGCCGGGCAGCTCGCGGGCTATCTGGCGCAGCAGGGCCCGGCCGACGCGGTCCTCTCCCCGGACGGCACGCGCGCGGCCTTTGTGCGCGACTGGAACCTGTGGGTCCGCGACATGGCCACCGGCGCGGAGCGGCAGCTGACGACCGACGGCGTAAAGGATTTCGGCTACGCGACGGATAATGCGGGCTGGAAGCATTCGGACCAGGCGATCGTGATCTGGTCCCCGGACTCCAGGAAGCTGGCGACCTTCCAGCAGGATCAGCGCGCGGTCGCCGAGTTCACCACCACGACGACGCAGGTCGGCCACTCCAGGACGGACACGTGGAAATACCCGTTCGTCGGCGACAAGGAGATCATCCAGATCCAGCGCGTCATCGTGGACGTGGAGACCGCGAGCGTCGTCCGTCTGAAGATGCCGGCGGAGCCGCATCGCTCGTCGCTGTGCGACGACGTGGTGTGCGGCGAGGGCCCGCAGGACATGCAGTGGGCGAAGGACGCCAAGACGCTTGCCTTCGTGTCGACCTCCCGCGACCACAAGGTGGAGACCGTGCGCATCGCCGATGCGTCCAGCGGCGCGGTGCGCGACGTGTTCACCGAGACCGTGCCGACCTGGTTCGACAGCGGCTACAATGACGAAGGGATCAACTGGCGCTATCTGTCCGAGCGCGGCGAGATCCTGTGGTGGTCGCAGCGCGACGACTGGGGCCATTACTATCTGTACAGCGCCAGCACCGGCAAGCTGGTGCGGCAGGTGACCCAGGGGCAATGGAATGTCGACCACCCGATCTTTATCGACGAGCGCTCGGGCAAGATGCTGGTGGCCGGCGTCGGACGGGAGCCGGGCACGGATCCCTATTACCGCAGCATCTATGCCATCGACCTGAAGGGCGGCAAACCCAGGCTGCTGACCCCCGAGAAGCAGGATCATATCGCGGTGCCGTCCAGCGACGGGCGCTACTTTGTCGACATCTACTCGACGCCGCAGGAACCGCAGACCGCGGTGCTGCGCCGCGCAGACGGATCGGTGGTCCAGCAACTGGCGAAGGGCGACGTGACGCGGTTGAAGGCTGCGGGCTGGCAGGCGCCGGAGAGCATCGCCGTCCAGTGCAGCGACGGCAGGACGCTGTGCCACGGCCTGTTGTTCAAGCCGGGGGGACTCGATCCGCAGCGCAAATATCCGGTGATCGACTATGTCTATCCGGGCCCGTTCATGGGGACGATCCCCTCGCGGCAGTTCGCCGCGTCCTACGGGGATGCGGGTGCGCTGGCGGCGCTCGGCTTCGCCGTCGTCGAGATCGACGCGCTGGGAACGCCGCGTCGTTCCAAGACCTTCCAGGACTATTACTATCGCGACATGGGCAAGCAGGCCGTCCCCGACCAGGCCAGCGGCATCCAGGATCTGGCGAAGCGATATGCGTGGATCGACACCGATCGTGTCGGCATCTGGGGGCATTCGGGCGGCGGCAATGCGACCGCGACGGCGATGTTCCTCTATCCGGATTTCTTCAAGGTCGGGATCGCCGAGAGCGGCAATCACGACAACCGCAACTATGAGGACGACTTCTACGAGAAGTATCTCGGGTTGCTGGAAAGCGACGGGAAAAAGACCAACTACGACCTGCAGGCCAACCAGGACCTCGCCAAGAACCTGAAGGGCAAGCTGTTGCTGGCGCACGGGATGCTCGACGACAATGTGCCGGTGTCGTCGACGCTGCTGGTGGTCGATGCGCTGGAGAAGGCCAACAAGGATTTCGACCTCGTCCTGTTTCCGCGCGCGCACCACGGCTATGGCGACCAATCCACTTACATGATGCGGCGCCGCTGGGACTATTTCGTCGAGAACCTGATGGGCGCGACGCCGCCGAAGGAATTCCGGATCGAGCGGCCGGGCAACTGAAACTGGGGGGCGCAGGGGCAGGCGTGAAGCGTCGCGGTCCGGGACAAGGCCTGGAAACGGTGTTTTGACGCCGCCGCGCTTCCCCCTATGCTGCACCGCGTCGCACCCGGGGGGACTCCGCCATGCAGTTCGATACGCCGCACCTGATCCGCTACGGCATCACCGCGCTCGTCGTGGGGCTGATCCTCGCGCTCCGCATCCGCCGCATGTCGAGGGCGCGGCCGCTCACCCTGGAGCGGCTGTGGATCGTGCCCAGCCTTTATGCGCTGCTCGTCGCCAGCCTGTTCGTCCAGGCTCGGCCGAGCCTCGGCGGCTGGACGCTGTGCGCCGCCGCGCTGGCGATTGGCGCGGGGCTGGGGTGGCAGCGCGGCAAGCTGATGCACCTCTCGGTCGATCCCGCCACGCACCAGCTCAACCAGAAGGCGTCGATCGGCGGACTGTTGTTCATCGTCGTGCTGATCGCGATCAAGCTGGTCGGCCAGGCCGAGGGTTCGGCGCTGCACCTCAATGTGCTGCTGCTGACCCAGGCGTTCGGCACGATGGCGCTGGGGCTGTTCAGCTCGATGCGGGTGGAGATGTATCTGCGGGGCAAGCGCCTGCTCGAACAGGCGCGCGCCGCCGCATGAGCGATCGTGACCGCAGCTGGCTCGCGCCGCCCGAGGGCGCTCGGCGCCACGCCCCGGCGACGCTGCGCAACCGCGCGGCCATCGCGACGATGCTCGGCGAGTTGCTGCCGTCCTCCGGCGCGGTGCTCGAAGTCGCGAGCGGCAGCGGCGAGCATTGCGCCTATTTCGCCGAGCATTTCCCCAAGCTGGAATGGCACCCGAGCGATCCTGATCCGGATGCGCTCGCCTCGATCGCCTCGTGGTGCGAGGGGCTGGGCAACGTCCGCCCGCCGGTCGCGCTCGATGCCGCGGCGGCGCGCTGGCCGGTCGGCCATGCCGATGCGATCCTGTGCATCAACATGGTCCATATCAGCCCATGGGCGGCGACGCTGGGGCTGATGGCGGGGGCGGGGCGGCTGCTGCCGCCGGGCGGTCCGCTGATCCTCTACGGGCCGTATCGCGAGGCGGGGGTGCCCACCGCGCCGTCGAACGAGGAATTCGACCAGTCGCTCCTCGCCCGCAATCCGGCCTGGGGCCTGCGGCTGCTGGACGATGTGGTCGCGGCGGCGAAAGCGCAGGGGTTGGCGTTCGAGCGGCGGGTGGCGCTGCCCGCCAACAACCTCATAGTGGCGTTTCGGCGTAGCTAGCCCGCCCGCGCGCCAGCTTCTGCTCGCGATAGACGATGTAGAGCCCGCTCGCGATGATCACCGGCGCGCCGAGCCAGGTCGAGAAGGTCGGGAACACGTCGAACAGCAGCCAGCCATAGAGCGTCGCCCAGATCAGCCCCGAATAGTCCATCGGCACCACGGCGGAGACGGGGGCGAAGCGCATGGCGCCGGTCAGCGCGAGCTGGCCGACACCGCCGACAAGGCCCGTGGCGATCAGGATCGCCCAGGTCTCGGCATCGTGCGGGCGATAGTGGAAGGCATAGATCGCGCCGAGCACCGGCACCGAGAGCAGCGAGAACCAGAACACGGTGGTGCCGGCGCTTTCGGTTCGGCCGATCTGGCGCAGCGTGATCGCCACGATCGCCACGAACAGCGCCGCCATCAGCCCGACGAACGCCCCGAAGATCGGGATCGCTTCATGCCCCGGCTGCACGACGATCAGCACGCCGAGAAAGCCGAGGATCACCGCACCCCAGCGGTGCCAGCCCGTCGGCTCGCCGAGGATCACCGCGCCGAGCAGCGTGGCGAAGATGGGAACGGTGAACTGGAAGGTCTGCGCCTCGGCCAGCGGCAGCAGGATCACCGCGCCGAAGGTGAAGATCATGCCGGTCAGCCCTACCGCGGTGCGCCAGACATGCGCGCCGAAGCGCTCGGTCTTCAGCGACTTGAGGCCGGGGCCCATCGCTACCCACAAGGTAACCAGCGGCACCGCCCAGAGCTGGCGATGGAACATCGTCTCGATCAGCGAGGCGCCGCGCAGCTCCGACATCTTGATGAGCGCCGACATGGTAGACATGCAGGCGATGGCGAACAGGCGAAGCGCCAGGCCGGTGGCGATGCGATCGGTACGGGCTTCGGGCACGGGAGTGAGCGTTAGGGCGCGGCTCCGCACCGAGCAAGTCTTACGTATCGAAGTTTCGATGCGTCGACTTGATTTGAAGGATTTGATAGGTGGTGCGGCACCGCACAACCGCAGGTGAGAAAAGGAAACTAATGCGCTCGCTCAACAAGCTGCTCTGGCTGCAGCGGCTCCTGGTCCGCATTCGCATCCGCTACTACACCAGGTTCTGGGGGATGGACATCCACCCCAATGTCCGGATCTCGACCAGCGCCAAGCTGGACAAGACCTACCCTGTCGGCGTGCATATCGACGAGTGGACATATATCGCGTTCGGCGCGGCGATCCTGTCGCACGACATGGCGCGCAATCTCAAGGTCCACACCTATATCGGCAAGTGCTGTTTCATCGGCGCGCGCAGCATCATTCTTCCCGGCGTGCGCGTGGGCGATGGCTCCGTTGTCGCGGCCGGCTCCGTGGTGACGAAGGACGTTCCGCCCGGTTCGATCGTGGCAGGCAACCCGGCGGTCATCGTGCGTTCCGGCATCGACGCCGACCTGTGGGGCATTCTGCGCAAGCCGGGCGAGCCCTATCTGCGCGATGCGCACGCCAAGTAGGCGCTGGCGCCCCGTCGCGATCGGTGCGCTGCTGGTAGCGACGGGGTGCGGGTGGGCGTTGCTGCCGGCCTTCCGGTGGGGGGGCGTCGCCCCCGCCCGAAGCGTCCGGTCGCTCCCGGCGCTTGGCGGCATGCTGACGGTGCCGAAGGGCGGCACGATCCTGTGCCAAGGCGACAGCCTCACCTATGGCGCCGAGCGATGGGGAGGGGCGCTGCCGCCGATCAACGGCGGTGGATCCTGGCGGGTCGCCACGCCCTTTCCGGAAACGCTCGCCACGCTGCTCGGCGGCAAGGTTGCCGTACGAAACCATGGCTATCCCGGCGACACCGTCGTTTCCGGTAGCACACGCTGGGCGGGGACCGGCCCAGTCGATCTGGTGGTGGTGATGTACGGCAGCAACGATGCCAATCCGCGGGGCTGGCGGACTGCCGTGCCGATGGACCAGTATCGAGCAGCGCTGCGCGGCATCGTTCGGCGCTATCGGGCCGGCGGTGCGCAGGTGCTGGTGCTCGCCCCTCCGCCGGCGGGGACCCGCCATGCCGAAGCGGCGATTGCGCCGTACCGACAGGCGGCGCGCGCGGTGGCGATGCGCGAGGGCGTCGCCTTCGCCGATCCCGCCGCGTTTCTGGCAGGACTGCGGGTGCCGCTGCAATGGGATGGCCTGCACCTGCGCGGCGCCGCCACGGCGCGCATCGCGCAGGGCATCGCGCGGCGCATCCAGGTCCTTTAGCGGGAGGCGGCGGCTCCGCCGAACAGGCGCGCCACCACCACCGCCAGCGAATCCTGCCATTGCGGCGCGCGATAGCCGAAGGTTTCGGCGAATCGCGTGCAGTCGAGGCGGGAGTTGGCCGGGCGCTGGGCGGGCGTGGGATAGCCCGAGGTCGGGATGCCGGTCACCTCGGCCACGGGGCCGCCATGCCGGGCGCTCTCCGCGAAGATCGCGCGGGCGAAATCGGCCCAGTTCGTCTCGCCCGATCCGGTGAAGTGGTAGAGGCCGCTGGTCGTGCCTTCGCGCTGCCAGTGATCGACAACCGTGAGGATCGCCGTCGCGATATCGAGCGCCGAGCTCGGGCAGCCGCGCTGGTCCTCCACCACGTTGAGTGCATCGCGCGTCTCGGCAAGGCGCAGCATCGTCTTGACGAAGTTGGCGCCGAACGGGCTGTAGACCCAGGCGAGGCGCAGCACGGCATGGGTACCGCCCGAGGCCTGCACCGCCTGCTCGCCGGCAAGCTTGGTTGCGCCATAGACGCCGAGCGGGCCGGTGGGATCGTCCTCGCGCCAGGGGCGGTCGAGGCTGCCGTCGAACACATAGTCGGTCGACAGGTGGATGATCGGCGCGCCGATCTTCGCGCCGGCGCGCGCCAGCACGCCGGGGCCGTCGCCGTTGATCGCCATCGCCAGTTCGGGCTCGCTCTCGGCCTTGTCGACCGCGGTGTAGGCGGCCGCCGAGACAATCAGCTCGGGCTGGATTCGTGCCACCGCGGCTTCGATCGTCTCGGGCTTGGAGAGGTCGAACTCCGGAAAGCGTGTGAAGACCAGTTCGTGGCCCTGCGCCTGCTCGGCCAGCGCCTGGGCGACCTGGCCGTCATGCCCGGTGACGAGGATGCGCATCAGGCGGTCTGGCCCAGCCGCTCGCCGGCGTATTTGCCGGAGCGGATCGGCCCCCACCACCATTCGTTCGCGAGATACCAGTCGATCGTCGCGGCGATGCCGGTGTCGAAATTCTCCTCGGCCTTCCAGCCCAGTTCGGTTTCGAGCTTGGTCGCGTCGATCGCATAGCGACGGTCATGGCCGGGGCGATCGGTGACGAAGGTGATCAGCGCGCGGCGCTTGCGGCCGTCGGCCAGCGGAATGCGCTGGTCGAGCAGGTCGCAGATCGTCTCGACCACCTGCAAATTGGTGCGCTCGTTGCGGCCGCCGACATTGTAGCTCTGGCCGACCTTGCCGGTGGTGGCGATGGTCGCCAGCGCCTTGGCGTGATCGTCGACATACAGCCAGTCGCGGATGTTCTCGCCCTTGCCGTAGACGGGCAGGGGCTTGCCCTCGAGCGCGTTGAGGATGGTCAGCGGGATCAGTTTCTCGGGGAAGTGGAACGGCCCGTAATTGTTCGAGCAGTTCGACAGCACCACCGGCAGGCCATAGGTGTGGCCCCAGGCGCGGACGAGATGGTCGCTCGCCGCCTTCGACGCCGAATAGGGCGAGGAGGGGTCATAGGGCGTGTCTTCGGTGAAGATGCCGCTGTCGAACGGCAGGTCGCCGAACACTTCGTCGGTGGAGATGTGGTGGAAGCGGAAAGCCTCGCGCTTCTCGCCTTCCAGCCCGCGCCAATATTCGAGCGCCGACTGGAGCAGCTTGAACGTGCCGACGACGTTGGTCTCGATGAACTCGCCCGGGCCGTCGATCGAGCGATCGACATGGCTCTCGGCGGCGAGGTGCATCACCACGTCGACCTGCTCTTCGCGCAGCAGCGGCAGGATCGTCGCGGTGTCGGCGATGTCGGCATGGACGAAGCGGTAGTTGGGTGCGTTCTCGATCGCGGTCAGCGAGGCCGGGTTGCCGGCATAGGTGAGCTTGTCGAGATTGATGACGCGCGCGCCCTGGCGGACGAGATGGCGCACCACCGCCGAGCCGATGAAGCCGGCGCCGCCGGTGACGAGGAAGGTCTGCTGCATGGCTCAGCCCTGATAGAAGAAGGGGGTGTTGAAATCGGCGAAGGAGGGCGCGACGGCGTCCTTTTCGGAGAGCACGGGCTCGACGCCGATGTCCGGCCAGGCAATGGCGAGGTCGGGATCATCCCAGCGGATCGCCATTTCCTCGTCCTTCGCGTAGCGCGCGCTGACCTTGTAGAGGATCTCGCAATCCGGAACGAGCGTCATGAAGCCGTGTGCATAGCCGGCGGGGACCAGCAACTGGTTCCACTTTTCCGCCGAAAGCTCGACGCCGACCCAGCGGCCATAGGTGGGCGAGCCGCGACGGATGTCGACCGCCACGTCGTAGATCGCGCCGCGCAGCACGCGCACCAGCTTGGCCTGGGCGAAGGGCGGTGCCTGCAGGTGCAGGCCGCGGATCGTGCCGGGCTGGGCGGAGAAGCTCTGGTTATCCTGCACCCAGCGCGCCTCCACGCCCTCGGCATCGAGCACGGATTGCTTGAACACCTCGGAGAAGAAGCCGCGATGGTCGCCGTACTTGGGTGGGGTGAACTCGATCACGCCGGACAGTTCGTGGTGATGGACTTGCGTCATGCGGCGGCCACCAGCTTGCGCAGGTACGTCGCATAGCCGGTCTTGCCGAGCCCGGCGGCGCGCTTCAGCAGGTCCTCCGCGCCGAGCCAGCCGGCGTCGAACGCCACTTCCTCGGGGCAGGCGATCTTCACGCCGGTGCGGTGCTCGAGCGTGCGGACGAACGAGCCGGCATCGTGCAGGCTGTCGTGCGTGCCGGTGTCGAGCCACGCATAGCCGCGGCCGAGCCGGGTGATGTGGAGGTCGCCGCGCTCCAGATAAGTGCGGTTGACGTCGGTGATCTCGAGCTCGCCGCGCGCGGAGGGCTGGATCGACCTGGCGATGTCCACCACGTCCTTGTCGTAGAAATAGAGGCCGGTGATCGCCCAGTTGGACTTCGGCTCGGCCGGCTTTTCCTCGACGCTGGTGGCGACGCCGGTCTCGGGGTCGAAGGCGACCACGCCGTAGCGCTCGGGATCGTCGACATGATAGGCGAACACGTTGGCGCCGCCCTGCGAGGCCTGCTCGGCGGCGGCCTTGCAGCGCTCGCCCATCTTCTCGCCGTGGTAGATGTTGTCGCCCAGGATCAGCGCACTGGGATTGTTGCCGACGAAATCCGCGCCGATCACGAAGGCCTCGGCCAGGCCGTTGGGCGAGGGCTGCTCGGCATAGCTGAGGTTGATGCCGAACGCCGATCCGTCGCCGAGCAGCGCCTGGAACATCGGCAGGTCGCGCGGCGTGGAGATGATCAGGATGTCGCGGATGCCGGTGAGCATCAGCACCGACAGCGGATAGAAGATCATCGGCTTGTCATAGACGGGAAGCAGCTGCTTCGAGATCGACAGCGTTGCGGGGTAGAGGCGCGTGCCGCTGCCCCCCGCAAGGATGATTCCCTTCATTCGATAATCCCCCATGGCGCGGGCCGAGCCGCAACGACAACGAAACGAGAAACGGAAGCAGGGCCGCTGTCAATCCGTTCGCGGATCGATCGGGCGGCCCGGCGACGTGCGTGGTTCAGAACGCGTTGGAGTGCACGATCACCCGCAGCGTCTTGAACAGGATGGTGATGTCGCGCCAGATGTCCCAGCCGTCGATATATTCCATGTCCGCCTGGAGGCGGTTGGTCAGATCTACGCGGCGATCGGTGGCGCCGCGGAAGCCGCGGACCTGGGCGAGGCCGGTCATGCCCGGCTTCAGCGTGTGGCGGTGCCAGTAGCGCTCGTCGATTTCCCAGAACAGATGGTCGGCGGCGCGCGAGCCGAGCGCATGCGGGCGCGGGCCCACCACGCTCATGTCGCCGCGCAGCACGTTGAGCAGCTGCGGCAGCTCGTCGATGCTGGTCTTGCGGATGAAGCGGCCGACCCTGGTGATGCGGTCGTCGTCGCGGCTGGCCGAGACATTGCCGTTCGCATCGCACAGCGTCACGCGCATCGAGCGGAACTTGAGGATCTTGAACAGCCGGTTGCCGCGGCCGACGCGATCCTGCGCGAACAGCACCGGGCCCGGGCTCTCCAGCTTGATCAGGATCGCGACGAGGATCATCAGCGGCGCCAGCGCCAGCACGGCGGGCACGGTGATCGCGAGATCGAGCGCGCGCTTCTTGGCGCGGTTCGGCATGTTCAGCGGGCCCTGCGAGACGACCAGCGTGTCCTTGCCGTCGAACGAGTCCACCCCGATCGCGCCCAGCGCGTTGAACTGGGGGACCAGGATCTCGCCCTTGATGTTCATGCCCTTGAGCAGCAGCGCCCAGACCGCGCGATGTTCCTCGGTGCAGGCGACCACCACCCGGTCGAACCCGACCACTGTGGTGCCGAGCCGATGCAGCATCTGCGGGTCCCGCGGGTTCGGCGAAAGGTTGATGATCCGTGCGTCGAGCGCGACCGCATTGCCGGCCACATCCAGCGATACGCCGTCGATGATGACCAGCTCGTCGAGCAGCTTCCCGCCCGTCGCCGCGCGGACGTGCCGGCGGAACAGCAGGCGGCCCACCATGAGGAAGACCAGCGAGAGGACCGCGCCTTCGCCCAGCTGGAACCGCGAGAGCGGCAGCTCAGTCGTCAGCAGGTAACTGCCGAACAGCACGACGAAGATCGAGAAGAAGAACGCGGAAAAGATGTTCTTCACGCCGCTGACCGGGAAGCGCAGGCAGTTCAGCGAGTAGGTGCCGCTGGCGAGCGCCGTTCCCAGCGTGATCGGCAGCAGGAACACGCCCACGTTGATCCCCGCGAGCGACAGCCAGTTGCCGTCGCGCGTGCAGGCTGCGAGATAGAAGGCTGCCAGGATCGCGATGCTGTCAAGCAGGAGAAGCTCGGTATACAGGATCATGCGGAGCGTCGACCGTCGCCACACGGGGGCGGCGGAGCGATCGATCCGGGCGTGCGCCCGAAGTTGCTCCTCAAAGGCGCGCTGTGCTTCGAAAGCGTTCATGGCCTCATCGGGCTCCTTCAACGGAATCTGTACGCTGACAGCGGCCGAGTCGGCCTGTTGCACTGCATTATAATGGGACGGATCGCGATCCGAAAGTGTCCGTATCGATCAAAAGGTACGTTTTCGGGACCGAAATTCAACAAGATCGCACCCCGCTTCGATGGCCGTGTGAAAGGGCTAACCCGCACATACGCGCGACCCACGACCAAATATCCCTCCGAAACCGACATTATTTGCCGTATTTGCACGCGAATGCGACCAACACTGGTCTACCCGCAACTTTATGGCGCAATCAAGGGCGCGCGTGGCGGTCCATGCCCCCGACGGGCATTCCAGTTCGCACTTGCAGCGCAAATTTGCCGGCAAATTGCTGCGGTGCACCTTGAATATCCCTCGATCCGTCGCGGTTGAACCGCCCGCAATGCTAGGCGGGATCGGCTTAAGGATCATCTAATCGGGGTGGTGGCAGCGCGGCCCTGCGCCTCGGCCATTCCGGTACTCCGCGGCAGGGCTACGCATAAACCACAGAAACGCTTGGCTTAATCGAGTCTTTACCAGCCTTCTTCATCATGGCGCCGGTTAGTAGCGCCATGGAGGCAGAGTTCCGGAAATGACACGCGACGAGATGCAGGCCACCCTGCAGAGCGCCTTCGCCGGCCCGACGGCCGCGGAGCGCGAGGCCGAGCTGCGCGAATCCGGGCTGGTGGCGCTGTCGCTGCTGCTCGGCGTCCACAATATTGCGATCACGCCAGAACAGCTGCGCCACGCGCTCGGTCACGCCGAGACGCCCAGCGCCGACGACCTGATCCTGCTCGCCAAGCGCCAGCAGGGCGTGCGCGCCAAGGCGGTGGAGGTGCCGCGCGGCGGCCTGGCGCGGCAGCCGCTGCCCGCCATTGCGGACGGCCCCGACGGCTGGTTCGTGATCGGCGGTCTTACCGAACATGGCGTGATCATCCAGCGGCCGGGCTATGCACCGGAGCAGGTGGACCGCGAAGGGCTCGACGCGATCTGGTCGGGCACGCTGGTGCTGCTCACCACCCGCGCGGTGGCGGGGCGGACGCTTCGATTTGGCTTCTCCTGGTTCACCGCGCAATTCATGCGTTATCGCAAGCTGTTCCTCGAAGTGCTGGGGATCACGCTCGCGCTCAACCTGCTCGGCCTCGCCGCGCCGCTGCTGTTCCAGAGCGTGATCGACAAGGTGCTGATCCACAACAGCATGAGCACGCTCAGCGTGCTCGCCTTCGCTTTCCTGGCGGTTTCCGTCTGGGAAGTGGCGCTGGGCTGGATCCGTACCCGACTGTTCACCGAGACGACGCAGAAGATCGACGTCGAGCTCGGCGCTCGCCTGTTCCACCATCTGCTGGCGCTGCCGCTTTCCTATTTCGAGAAGCGCCGGGTGGGCGACACCGTCACCCGCGTCCGCCAGCTCGAGACGATCCGCGAGTTCCTCACCAACGCCTCGCTGACGGTGATGGTCGATCCGCTGTTCACGGTCGTGTTCCTGGCGGCAATGCTGTTCTATTCGCCGATGCTCTCGGTGATCGTGGTGGCGTCGCTGGTGCTCTACGCCATCGTCTCGTTCAGCGTCGCGGGGCCGCTGCGGACTCTGGTCGAGGACAAGTTCGAGAAGAGCTCGGCCAGCAACGCGCTGCTCGTCGAGAGCGTCTCGGGCATCCACACGATCAAGGCGACTGCGGTCGAGCCGCACTGGCAGAACCGCTGGGAGCGCCAGCTCGCCGCCTATACCGCCTCGTCGCAGCGGCTGATCAACACCGCCAACACCGGCAGCCAGGCAATCGAGCTGATCTCCAAGCTGAGCTTTGCCGCGATCCTGTTCTTCGGCGCGCAGGCGGTGATCGGCGGTGCGATGAGCGTCGGCGCGCTGGTCGCGTTCAACATGTTCGCGCAGCGCGTGTCCGGCCCGGTGATCCGCATGGCGCAGCTGTGGCAGGACTTCCAGCAGGTCCGCATCGCGATCGAGCGGCTGGGCGATGTGCTCAACCACCCCGTGGAGCCGCGCCCCGCCTCGGCGGCGACGCTGCCCACGCTGCATGGGGCGATCCGTTTCGAGAACGTCACCTTCCGCTATGCCGAGGACCAGCCGCCGGTGCTGAGCGACATCACGCTCGACATCCCGGCGGGGACCTCGCTGGGGATTGTCGGGTCGTCGGGTTCGGGCAAGTCGACGCTCGCCAAGCTGCTCCAGCGGCTGAACCTGCCGAACCAGGGCCGCGTGCTGGTCGACGAGGTCGATGTGGCGCAGCTCGATCCCGCCTGGCTGCGTCGCCAGATCGGCGTGGTGCTGCAGGAAAACCTCCTCTTCAGCCGCACGATCCGCGAGAATATCGCGCTGTCCAACCCGGCCATGCCGTTCGAGCATGTCGTCGCGGCCGCGACGCTGGCCGGCGCGCATGACTTCATCCTGCGCCAGCCGCGCGGCTATGATACCGAGATCGTCGAGCGGGGCGTCAACCTCTCCGGCGGCCAGCGCCAGCGGCTCGCCATCGCCCGCGCGCTGGTCGGTAACCCGCGCATCCTGGTATTCGACGAGGCGACCTCGGCGCTCGACGCCGAGAGCGAGGAGCTGATCCAGAACAATCTGCGCGCGATCTCCGCCGGCCGCACGCTGGTGATCATCGCCCATCGCCTGTCGGCAGTGCGCGGCTGTGACCGGATCATCACGCTCGAACAGGGCCGCATCGTAGAGAGCGGCCGGCACGACGAACTGCTGCGCCTGGGCGGCCGCTATGCCGACCTGCACCGCCGCCAAAGCGGCTTCGGGGAGATTGCCGCATGAACGCCGTCGTCACCATGGGCCGCAGTGGCCCGCTCGCCCGGATCCGCGGCACGGTGCTGCCCGCCCGCACCGTCGACTACGACACCGAGTTCCTGCCTGCCGCGCTCGAGATCATCGAACGGCCGGTGTCGCCCACCGCGCGGCTCACCGCCAAGGTGATGCTGGCCGGCCTTGCGATCACCGCCGCCTGGCTGGCGATCGGCAAGGTCGAGGTGGTCGCACCGACGCAAGGCCGCATCGCGCCGATCGGCGAGACCAAGATCGTCCAGTCGCCCGAATCGGGCATCGTCCGCCGCATCCTGGTGGGTGAGGGGCAGAAGGTCGCCCAGGGCCAGGTGCTGATCACGCTCGATCCCACGATGAGCGCGGCCGAGGCGGCGCAGGCCAAGGTCGCGCTGGTCACCGCGCAGCTGGACGTCGCGCGCAACCAGGCGATCATCGACGCGCTCGACGGCAAGGGCTTCCGCTTTGCCGCGCCGGCGGGCGCCAGCGCTGCCGAGGCGGCGACGCACCGTGATCTCGCCCGCGCCCGGCTCGGGCAGATCGAGGCGGCATTCGCCGGCGGCCGCTCGGACAGCGGTGCCGCCGTCTCCGCCGCCGCCGAGGCGCAGGCACAGGTGCGCAAGCTCGAACAGGCGCTGCCGCTGCTGGAGCAGCAGGTTGCCGCCAACGAGGCGATGGCGGCCAAGGGCTATGTCTCCAAGCTCCGCGTCGTCGAGTTGCGGCGCCAGCTGATCGTCGAGCGGCAGGACCTGAGCGCCGCGCGCGCCGCCGTGGCAAAGCTCGGCCAGCAGTCGCACAGCGCCAGCAGCCTCTCCGCGAGAACGCGCGAGGAAGCGCGGGCGCAGGTGCTGCAGGATCTGGTAAAGGCCGAAGCCGAGGTGCGCGCGCGCAGCGAGGACGTCGCCAAGGCCACGCTGCGCAGCTCGTTCCGCGAACTGCGCGCGCCGGTAAGCGGCACCGTCTCGCAGCTGCAGGTCCATACCGAAGGCGGGGTGGTCGAAGGCGCCAAGCCGCTGCTGTCGCTGGTGCCGGACAAGGCGCGTCTGGAAGCCGAGGTGATGATCGCCAACAGCGATATCGGCTTCGTCCGCACGGGCATGCCGGTGAAGGTGAAGCTGCAGGCGTTCCCCTACACGCGCTACGGCATGATCCCCGGTACGGTAGTGGGGATCAGCCCCGAAGCCGTGCAGATGAAGGAAGGCGAGCCGCCGGTCTACAAGGCACGGATCGCGCTGGACCGCAGCTACGTCGTCGCCAATGGCGGGCAGGTGCCGCTGCGTCCGGGCATGATGGCCAGCGCGGACATCGTCACCGGCAAGCGCACGCTGCTCAGCTACCTGGTCGGCCCGGTGCTGGAAACGGGGAGCGACGCGCTGCACGAGCGGTGAGGGCAATGGAGTTGCCGGCGCGCCGCGATGCGCGCGGGCCGGCAACTCCGTAAAATTGCGGGATCACTGTCCCAAACGTGTCACAACGAGAATTTCGGCTGATATTGCTTGTACTTCTGTCGCACGGAGCAGGCTAATCGGCCGCCTCTACTACGAGCCGCTTGGCTGCCTTCATGGGGAAGGACCGGGGGCTTCGTCCGAGGAGGGGTTCCCATGCGCCTGTTTTCCATCGCGGCTCTCGCCGCCGCGCTTGCCGCGTCGCCTGCCGTTGCCGCACCCGATCCCGCCGCCGGCCTGCAGGCCCTGCGCGAACTGAACCTGGTGGTGTTCGACACGCTGACCACCAACGGCCAGGAAGTGGAAGGGCGGACCTTCGTCGGCACGCTGGCCGCAGCCAACTTCACCAATTTCGGCATCGGCAACAATAGCCAGGGCGCGGCAGCCTCGTCGTTCGACGTGCTGAGCGTCGTGGGCAACGCCACCGGATCGTTCCGCCTCAAGGCAGGATACCAGAACGGCGCCAACGGCATCGTCGGCACCACGGCGCGCGTCGGCGGCAATGTCGGCGCGATGGATTTCAACACGGCGGGCGGCGTGAACGGCGCGCTCGTCGCGGGCGGCAATCTCACCGCTTCCTTCAACATCAACAACAACAGCGTGCGCTATGGCGGCACCGCCGCGGGCGGCCTGAACGGCGCGGTGAAGGACGGCAGCCTCGCCGCGGGCGGCGCGAACGACGTGGCGGCGGCGCTTCAGGTGCAGATGGGAGCGCTGCAGACCAACCTGACCGGCCTGTCGAACCTGCTCGCGACGATGCCGTCGCTCGCCACGATCACCTCCACCGCGACCGCGCTCGACTATTCGGGTGCGAAGAACGGCTTCGCCGTGTTCACGATGACCGAGGCGGCGTTCGAGAACCAGAACGCCAATTTCGACACGCTGTTCACCGGCATGCCGAGCGGGATGACCACGATCATCAACGTGCTGGGCGCGAACCTGGTCGAGCAGGGCAACCTCAACAGCAAGCTGCTCAACCAGACGGTGATCTGGAACTTCAATGAGGCGCAGAGCCTATCGCTGAAGGGCTTCCACGGCAGCGTGCTGGCGCCGAACGCGAGCGTATCGAACAGCAGCGCGCTGGAAGGCAGCATCGTCGCCCGCAACTTCACGCTGAACGGCGAGATCCATCTGGGTACCTACAACGGCACCGACAGCTTCCTGCCGCCCCCTTCGGGCGTGCCGGAGCCGGCCAGCTGGGCGATGCTGCTCTTCGGCTTCGGCGCGCTGGGCGTGATGGTGCGCCGCCGCCGGGATGTGCTGGCGGTCGCACGGTGATATCGAGGCTCGCCGGGCGGGCCGACCCCTCCGTTATTCGTCATCCCGGTTGCGGCCGGGATGGCGGGGCCCGGGCTCCTGTGCGTAGCCTAAGGGGGCGGAAGGGCACCGGATATGACGCGCGGCGGGAAGTACGGAAAAGAGGGGGGGAGGCGACGTCGGCGTCGCCTCCCTTTTTCGCGTTCAGGCCGCGCGGTGGTGCGGTTCGATCGCCTGGGTCATGCGGGTGCCGAGCAGCGGGCGCAGCACGCGCGGGTCCAGCGTCTTGACCAGCTCGCGGGCGAAATCGAGATTCGCGGCAAGGCCTTCCGCCGCCTCGCTGGTGACGGTGGAGATGCGGACCAGCACGCCGTCGACGATCCAGCCGGCCATCTGGCTCTTCAGCCGCGCCATCAGCTGTTCGTTGCCCGACTGCGGCAGATATTCGCCCACGCGCGCCCAGTAGAGGATCTGCTCGGTGCGATTGTAGTTGGTCGCGGTCAGCGCGCGGCCCGGGATCGCCACCTTGTCGGCCACCGGGATCATCTGCGCGTGGCTTTCCAACACGGTGAAGCCGAAGAAGGGGTAGCAGACCTCCGGCCGGTGCAGCTGGAGCAGATCGGTCTGGGCATTGCCATAGGCGATCAGCAGCATCACCGTGGCGCCATCGGGCCGCGAAAAGGCGCGGCTGACGACCTGGTTGTAGAGCTTGTCTTCCAGGCTGCCTTCGCGCGGCGGCGCGATCAGCGCGCCGGTATCCTCGGCCTTCCAGGCGCCAAAGGCCTTGGGCATCAGCGCGTCGAGCTTGGTCGCGCCGAGCAGGTCCATGCGACGATGGGGCTTGAGGCCGAGCGAAGCGCCGGCCGCGGCAAAGCAGCCGCCGCCGATCAGCAGGTCACGCCGGTTGAACATGGGACCTCCGATGCAGGAACAGCTGCACCTGCTCGACCATCCAGTCGATGGCGAAGATGCCCAGCAGTGCTACCACGAACATCACCATGCCGGTGGAGACGTGCAGGAAGCTCTGCGCTGCCTCGTCGCCCAGGTGATAGGTGATCAGCACCAGGATGATGATGCGCAGGACATTGGTGATCACCGCCACCGGGATCACCAGCGCAGCGATGAACAGCGCGTACCGCCACGACGGCTTGTTCTTGATGTAGATGTACAGCAGCGTCACCACGACCAGGCTGGAGAGCGAACGCAGGCCGGAGCAGGCGTCCTCCACCAGCAGCTGATAGGGGCCGACGAACAGGGTCACGCCCTGGCGCAGGATCGGATAGTCGAACCACGAAAGCAGGCTGGTCGCGGCGTGGAAGACGAACTCCTTGAGCGGCGCGGTAACGCGGTCGACCGCCCAGCCCGGCGGCGGTACCAGGAAGAACAGCCAGAGCACGGGAAACCACGCGGCGCGCAGCGCACGGCCGCCGAAATAGAGGTAGCCGGTGGTGATCACCGCACTCACCAGGCCCAAGGTCTCGATGCTGACGAAATCGAAGATTCGGCCCAGCGAATAGATCGCCAGCGACAGCAGCAGGAGCAGCGTGCCCAGAACGAGGTTGCCGGGCGTGCGCAGTTCCTCGATCGCGCTGCGCTGGCGCGCGAGCATCCAGGCGCCGGTGGCGAGCACGATCGGGCCGTGTACGCCGCCCTCCGCGCTCCACACTTGGCGTCCCAGGGTGATGAAGGTGGGAATGGCGAGCGCCAGCAGGCCGGCTATGGCGAACCAGTAGCCGCCCGCCGACCTGCCTCGCTGCTGCCCAAGCGGGGTGGCCGTCATCTGGTCCAAATCAATATCCGTTCAGCACGCAGCCGACGACGTTGGTGCGATCGGACCGCAGCGTGCGGGTGAGCGTGTTTACGTCGCGGATGTAGCTGTTGTCCTTGCGCGCGACGATCATCGCATAGCCGGCAACGTTGGCGACGCGCTGCGCATCGGCACAGGTGTTCGCCGCCGTCGTGTCGAAGATGGTGATGTCGAACTCGCGCAGCAGCTGCGTGGTCACGTCGCGGAACTGTTCGGACGAGAGCAGTTCCTGCGGGCTGTGCTCGACATGGCCGGCGGGGATGATCGAGAGCTGGTCGAGCCCGGTCGCGTGGATGATCGATGCCAACTCGACCTCGCCCGAGGCGAGATAGTCGGCCAGGCCCGGCTTGGCCGGATCGATGCCGAAGGCGGCACCGATCGCCGGCGCACGGAGATTGGCGTCGACCAGCGCGGTCTTGATGCCGATCTGCGCCAGCGCGGTCGCTAGGTTGACCGCGACGAAGCTGCAGCCGACGCCTTCGGAGGCAGCGCACAGGGCGAGCGCGCGTCGGCCTTCGCGCAGATGCTGCGCGATGATGCGGGTGCGCAGCGCACGGATGGCTTCCGCCTCGATCCCCGTAGGGTCGGAGAGGACGAGCTGGAACTCGAGCGCGCCGGTGGTGTCCGGCGTGGTCGGCACGGCGCTCGGACGATCGCCTTCGGGCAGCGGTTCGGGCGTGGTCATCGCGTCCATCAGTTTACTGCAGCTCCGTGCGATTCGGCGGTTTCGCCGAGAGTTTCATGGGCGCGGCGAAGCCGGGCGGAAAGCGAGGCGCGGCTCTGCACCACACCCAGCACCGGCGCGTCGACGGCGGTTTCGAGATCCTCGGGGCTGCGCACGCGCCGGCCGAGCAGCTCGACGAGCAGTGCCACCAGCAGACCCAGGCCGAGGCCGAAGCCCGCGGCACCGCCGATGATCATCGGCACCTTCGGATAATAGGGCGAGTCGGGCGCGCTCGCTTCGCTCAGCGTCGACATGCCGGTGTCATTGCTGCTCGCCTCGAGGCGCAGGTCCGCGACGCGCTGCGCGGCCTTCATATACTGGTCCTGCTTCAGCGAGACGTCGCGCTGCAGCTGGGCCAGCTTGTCGACGTCCTCGCGGTTGCCGAGCACGCGGGCGCGCTGGGCATTGGCCGCGCTCTGGATCGCGCTCTGCGCCGAACCGCCGCCGCCGCCGGCCTGCGCCCGCTCCTGTGCGGCCGCCTTGGCATAGACCGCCCGCTGGCGCTGGAGCGCCTGGAACGCCGGATGGTTCGGGCCGAGATTGGTTGCGGCCTGCTGGATCTGCTGGTCGATCTGGGCGAGCTGCAGCTGCGCCGGGCCCATGCCGCCCGAAGCGATGACCGGGGCCGCCGGTATCGCGGCCTGGCCCGTCAGCTGCGTAAGCTTCTGGGTATCGATGTCGGAGCCGGTTTCGGTGAGGACGATGCCCGACTTCTTCACGAAGGCGGTACGTGCCTCGACGGCGGCGAGCAGCGCCTGGCGGGCCGACTCGGCCTGCTGGGTATACCAGTCCGCCGACTTGCTGGCCGCGTCGCGCTTGGCCGCGAGGGACTGGGCGAGGAAGGCGGTGCGGATCATGTTGGCGATCCGCTCGGCGCGATCCGGCGAGCTGTCCGAATAGGAGATCTCGAGGATGTTGCTCCCTTCGATCACATTCGCATTGGTGTTGGCGATGATCTGCTTGGCCAGCCAGCGACGGATGTCGCCGGTCGCCGCCGAGGGCGAGGCGTTGAACGCGGCGATGTTCGCCGGATCATTGGCCCAGCCCAGCTCGTCGACCACGCGCCCGGCGGTGCCATAGTCCTCGATCAGTTCGGTCTGCGTCTGCACATAGGCGCGCATGAACTGCGAGTTCATCACCTGGCCGGTGACCGGATCGGGCTTGAAGGTCTCGAGCACCAGTCGGGTGGTCGCGCGGTACCGCTCGGGCAGGAACTGTACCACCAAGGCGGCGGTGGCGACGCAGACGAGGAATGCCGGGAGAATGATCCACCGGCGCGCCCAGAGAATGCGGAAAAATTGTACGATATTCACTGGTTCGCCTCGTCAGCTGCCAACATTGCCAAGATCAGAACAACCGCTCGCCGATGACGATCGTGTCGCCGGGCTTGATCGGATCGTCCAGCTTCAACTTGATTTCCTGACCGTCGCGCGTGACCTTGATCCGCTTGATCGACCCCGCGGGACCCAGCCCGCCGCCCTGCGCGACCGCGCGGCGAAGAGTCATGTCGGCCCGAATCGGATATACGCCAGGCGCGTTAACTTGGCCATAAATGTAAAAGCGTTCGACTTCGGGCACGAAAACCTTGTCGCCGGCAGCGACGGTGGGGTCGTCGGCCGGGCCGCCCTGGGCGAGCTTCTTGTAGTCGAGCTTCTGGTTGGTGCCGTCGGCGCGCGTCAGCATCACGTAATCGGCGGCGTCGGCCTTGAGACCGCCCGCGCGCGCGATGATCTCCGAGACGTGATAGCCGCGATCGACCGGCTGCAGCCCGGCGGTGCCGACCTGGCCCAGCACGGTGACGTAGTTGCTGACGAAGCTCACGATGTCGACGCTGACGATCGGCTTGGCGTAATAGCCGCCGCTCCTCAGCAGTTCTTCGATCTTCTTGACCAGCTTCACCGACGTCTCGCCCTTGACGGGCACCGCACCCAGATACGGCAGGGTGATCGTGCCGTCGGACTGGACGCGGGCGCGGGTCTTGAAGTCGCTCTGCCCGAGCACGTCCACTTCCAGCACATCGTCGACGCCGATGACATAGCCTGCCGGCGCCGACCCGGAGGGGGTCGGCGCGGCCGGGGTGCTCGTCTGTACCGGCGCGGCCGGCACCTGCTGCTGCGCCTGGGCAACGACAGGTCGGGCGCGCGCCGGGGCGGCAGGGCGGGTCGTGGCAATCTGCGCCGCCGCGGGAATCGCCATGGCAGTCATGCCGGCGAGTGCGGAGACAAACATAAACCTACTTTTGTCGTACATGGATACGGCCCTTGTCAGAGCGCCAGCGACGTCGTGAGACTGATGCGCTTGGCGTGGTATTTGAAAAGCCGGATACTCGACGTCCGTTCGTCATAGCCTGCGCCCAGATTGAAGCGCAGGCGCTGAGTCGCGTTGTAGGACGCGTTCGCACCCAGCGACAACACGTTGTCGTTGCCCGAAATTGGGGCACCTGCGAACAGCGCCGACGACGTATAGTCGCGCCACGTCTTGCTGGCGGTAAGCGACACTCGGGTACGCGCGCCGATATCATGCGCGATCGTGCCCGACAGAATCGTCATGATCTCGTAGCTGACGAAATAGATGGCCGAGGGCTGCGCAGCGCGAGAGCCGGCGATCTGCACGTTGAACAGATCTGCATTGTACACCGCCGACAGATCGAAGCCGAGGCCGGAAAAGCCGCGGGTTCCCGGCAGCCGTGGATCGACCTTGCTGTAGTTGGCGGATCCGCGGAAGTTGAGCCGGCTTGAGACGTTGCGCTCCAGCTGGACGCCGACGGCGTAGCTCTTGAGGCCGTCGCGCCCGGGGGCGCCCGGCGCGCTCTGCCGGTGGGTGTAGATGCTGTTGGCGTAGCGGCCGAAGACAGAGATCGTTCCCAGCGAGGGCGACTGCAACCCGAGCTGGGCCGTGAAGGTGTCGGTGTTCGCGTCCGCATATTTACGCACCGCCTGGCTGTTGCGGACTTCGGTGCGCGAATAGGCCAGCGCCGGTCGCAGGCCATAGGGGCCGCCGCAGCCGACATCGGCACTGTAGCGGCGGGATTCCTCGACATTGTTGAAGCTGTTCGGCGCGTCGAGCGCGAAAAGGGTCGACAGGTCGCTGATGCGCCGTTGGTAGCCGATATCGCCATGCACCAGGCACGACGCGAGTCGCTGGTCAGCACCGCCGGTCAGCGAGATGTTCTCGCGGTTCAGGCTGGTGTACTTGCGGTAGAAACGATACCCGACGGATCCCGCCAGATAGGTGCTGCCGGTCGCGCGCGGCAGGACGATGCTCAGATCGAGCGACGGCGACGCCAGCACGTCGTCGGAATTGCCGCCACGGCTGATTCGCGGGTCGTTCACGACGACGTTGTCGTTATACTCGATCGTCGCGGCGGCCCGCACGTCGATCTGCCGCTCGCCCCCGCCGGGACGCGGGGTGAATGCATTGCGCTGGGCCAGGGCGGGCTGCGCGGATGCTGCAGTCGCGAAAAGCGCGATGGCGCGGCATGGCAGCGTAAATCGCCCGGAAAGGCGCGTTTTTTCAGCCTGTCGAATGTCGTGTGGTCGCACGATGGTCCCCCCGGGTGCTCGCTTCATTATCAATGGCCTCCTGTACAAGCAACCGGACAACGCCTTGGCAAAGGCGCCGGAACTTGCCCTGACTCTGTCCCCCGACCGCTCCCCATGCAGGTAGCGTCGAGCCAGGCGCAAACTCCCATTTCGAGGCGGTGGTTGCTTAACGGAGCCTTATCACATCTTTGGGCATCTAGCGAGTTGCGCCGCGCGCTGCTAGTGCAGGTGCGAACGACGCGGGAAATCATTTGATTCCTGCGGCGAATGGAAAGGACATGCATGCAGACGCCATATGATTGGGTCACAATCGCGATATTCGCCGGCCTGATCGTTATCTTCCTGCAACGTTCGCAGGCCGATTCGGTTGTCCGCGACACGATGATCGGGTATTTGCCGCCGGCAATAGGCTGTGCCGTGGCAAACTATCTGGGGAACGAGAACTATCACGTGTTCGCTATTCTCACGATCCTGCTGGTGCTGGCGTACATCGCGTTCGTGATCAAGCCGTACGAATTCATCAAGCGCCGCTGAATTCAGGCTGCGCTGATTCGCGAGAGGATGCCCGAAGGCGCAAGCCAGGGGGTGGCCGCGGTTTTCCGACGGTCGGTTTATTATGAGGTGATCGAGTGGCTTTAGGTTCCGCGCTGAAGTTCTTGTGGCCTTTCGGGCGCCGCGACCTGCCTGAGGATGACGGTTATTTCCCGATCGCCGCGACCGTGGTGCCGCATCGGGACGCGCATGGCGCCAGTCGCCTGCGGCCCGACTTCCCCACCTTCCGCGCCTCCGCGCTGGACCGGCCGCTGGATCGGCGCCGCGAGGAACGCCGGGAGATTACCCGCGCCCGCTTCGCGCTGGCGACCTATTTCACGCCCACCCAGCCCGTTTCCGATCGCGCGAGCTTCGCGGGCCGGCTGGGCGTGCTGGCGCGGCTGATCTCGTCGATCGAGAGCCAGCGCAGCCATGTGGTGCTCTACGGCGAGCGCGGTATCGGCAAGACGTCGCTGCTGCACGTGCTGGCCGACGTGGCGCGCGAGAGCAGCTACATCGTCAGCTATGCGACCTGCGGCTCCAACGCCAACTTCGCGGATCTCTTCCGCGCCGTGCTGCAGGACGTGCCGTTGCTGTTCCACCGCGACGTGGCGCCGAACGCCGGTGAGGCGGAGAGCGGCGGCAGCCTTGCCGATCGCTTGCCCGCCGGTTCCTTCGGTGCGGGCGAACTCGCCGACCTGTGCGCGGACATCACCGGCACGCGCGTGCTGATCGTTCTCGACGAATATGACCGCGTCGAAGACACCGGCTTCCGCCGGCAGGTCGCCGAACTGATCAAGAACCTGTCGGACCGCTCGGCGCGGGTCCAGCTGGTGATTGCCGGGGTCGCCTCGAACCTCCAGGAACTGATCGGCTATGTGCCGTCGATCCGCCGCAACGTCATCGGCTTGCCGATGCCGCGGCTGGAGGAGAGCGAGGTCCAGGAGATGATCGCGCTGGGCGAAAGCGCTTCCGGCGTGCGATTTGATCCGAACCTGACCAGAATCATCCACCTGCTCGCACTGGGCTCACCCTATTTCGCGCGGCTGCTGTGTCATCACGCCGCGATCGAGGCGCTCGACCAGGGACGGCTGACCGTCGACCAGGGCCATCTGCGCCGCGCGCTGGATTCGGCCATCGTCGAAATGGAAGGGCGAATGGCGCCCCGCACCGTGCTGGAGATGCGCAAGTTCGTCGGCGGCCGCTACGATCCGCTGCTCGCCGCGCTGGGCGAGGCCTCGCGCTCGATCGACGGCTGGTTCGGCGGTCGCACGGTGGTGGACCTTCTGCCCGCCGCAACGGTGACCGCGCAGCAGGTCGAGCAGGAACTCGCCGGCATGACGACGCAGCTTGGCCTGGAGACGGAAATCCAGGACGGCGAGCGCCGCTTCCGCTTCACCGACGACACGCTGCCGATCTATCTGTGGCTGATGGTCGGCCGCCTGCGGCTCGACAGCGGCACGCTGGAAGACGTGCTGGCCACGGTCTGATCCTGGCCGTGGGCGAGGGGGCTGGCTGCTCCCTCGCCGCAGCGGTTTCAGATCGGCACGCCCACCGCCTGCAGCAACCCTGCGCCGCCGCGCCACAGGCGCAGCGCGATCAGCGCGCCCATCGCCCGGCCGCGCGCGCCCCGGGTGCCCGGCGTCCGCAGGATCCGCGCGTAATCCGCGGGAATGAATACCGGCTGCATCGCCGAGCGTGCGACCCAGCGCAGGCGGCCGCGCGGCTGCTCCAGGCTGAGCAGGAACAGCTCGCGCTGGATCCGGCGGGTCTTCTTGAGGAGCGCCCCCCAGTCCGGCCGCGGCGGGTGGCCGACCGAGGCGGCGCCGCAATAATCGATCTTCATGCCCAGCCGGACGGCGCGGTTGCACCATTCGATGTCTTCCGACACGCCGGTGCGAAAGCCGCCGATCCGTTCGAAATCCGCGCGCATCACGAACAGGTTGGCGGTTACCGTGAACTGCGAATTGCGGACATAGCTCTCATTGTCGAAGGCGAGCGCCAGTTCGACCGCGGCGCTGCCGGTGAGCTTGCCCTCGGGCTGCAGCACGAACATGTGGCCGCCGATGAACGTGCCGGGCTGCACCATCGCCGCGCCCGCGGCCAGCCAGCCCGGCTCGGCCACACAGTCGCTGTCGATGAACGCGAGGACCTCGCCTCGCGCTTCCGCGGCGGCGCCGTTGCGGGCGGGCCCGGCCCCCTTTTCGGTGATCGTGACCACCCGTGCGCGTCCGCCGACGACGGCTTCCACGGCTGCCAGGCCACAGGGGGACGCATTGTCGCCGACGATGATCTCATAGGCGCCGCGATCGATCGTCTGCCGGTCGATCGAATCGAGGCAGAGGGCGAGTCCCTGCAGATCGTTGTAATGGGGAAGGATGACGCTGATCCGCGGGGCGTTCATCGCTTGGGCCCCCAGCTTGCCAGCAGCTGGCGCAGCCGGTTGGCGAGCGCTGTCTGGTCGGTGGTCGCGAGCTTGGGCTCGGCTGCCTTGGCGGCGGCCACCGCCTCGCCGAGCTTCTTTTCGTCGCGCACCGCCTGGAGCAGGCCGCGATCGGCAAAGGTCTGTGCGATCTCTTCCTGGTGATCGTCATAATGTTCGCTAAGGTCGAAGCGGCGCGGGAAGGCCACGACGCGGCAGCCGGCGCGCAGCGCCGTGACCAGCGATCCGGTACCGCCGTGACAGATCACCATGTCCGCATCGCGCAGCAGCAGCTGCAGGTCGTCGAACGGGATGGTGCGACGAATCTCGACGTCCGGGATACCGGGGTCCGCGAGGTCCTGGTCGCCATATTGCAGCACCAGCCTGCCCGGCAGGCCGCCGGCGCGCTTGAGGTCGAGCACCGCCTGCACCAGCCGCGGGAAGGGCAGGGTGGCGCCCACCGTCGCGAAGGTCAGCGCCTGCTTGGGCGGGCGCGGCGTGTCGAGCATCCGGAACGGATCGAACAGCTCGGCATCGGGCCAGGTCTGCTTGAGCGCGGCGGACTGGACGAAGGTGACGGTCGCGACCCCCTTCGCCATCTTGCCGAAGGCGGAGGGGTGGTGAAAGCGCGCGAAGCTCTCGATATGGACGAATTTTGCACCTGCGAGCTTCGCGAGCAGCGCGGTGAAGAACACCGCGCCGGCGCCGGTGGAGATCACCACATCCGGCTTGTGCCGGCGCACGATCGCCAAGCTCTGCCGGAAGTTGCGCCACGCGCCGCCCAGCATGTGCATCGGGTGGCCGAGCTTGGCCTGGCCGAGCGCGTAATGCTCGACCAGCTCGACCGGATGCTTCTCCGCCAGGCTGCGGCCCAGCGCGGTATCTTCGGTTACGAAGAAATAGTCATGTTCCTTCCACACCGATTCCAGGTCGAGGATCTGGCGGAGATGGCCGCCGCCCGAGGCGGCCAGGCACATCTTCAGCGGCTTCGTCGCATTTTGTTCCGTCGCGGTTGAGTCTGCCATGTGTCCCCCTCGCACCATCTGTCTCCCGGCGGGAGCGATGCTGCACTGCCAACACTATTGCGGATGCCCGCCCGCCCGAATAGGTTCAAGTAGAAGTTTGTGTCGCGCGCAATTCCGCGGCGACGGGGAGGTTTTCATGAAGAAATGGTTCCTGGTGACGGCGGTGGCTTCGGCCGCGCTGGCCGTATCCGGATGCGGCGGCAAGGGTGGCGCGCTCGACAAGGGGCAGGTCGTCGCCAGCGTCGACGGCGAGGAGATCACCATTTTCGAGCTGAACGCCGAAGTGCAGGCATCGGCCGTCCCGCAGGGCACCGATCGCAAGCTGGCCGAGCAGCTCGCGCTGCAGCGCATCATCGAGCGGAAGATTCTTGCGAAGATCGCCCGCGAGCAGAAGCTGGACAAGACGCCGGCCTTCCTGATCCAGGAGCGTCGTGCCGACGAACTGATCCTCACCACGATGCTGCGCGACAAGATCGCCGGCGGCCTCACCCAGCCGACCGACGCCGAGATCGCGCAGTACCAGGCGGCGCATCCCGACCGGTTCGCCCAGCGCAAGGTCTACAGCGTCGAGCAGATCGTCTTCCCGCCGCCCAGCTCGGCCGACAAGTTCAAGCAGTTCGCGCCGCTGAAGACGCTGGACCAGCTTGCCGCCAAGCTGACTGCCGACGGGGTGCAGTTCCGTCGCGCGCCGACCCAGATCGACACGGCCGCGATGCCGCCGGAGATCGCGGGCAAGATCGCGGCGCTGCCGGCGGCGGAGATGTTCATCCTGCCGACCCAGCAGGGCCTGACCGCAAACGTGATCACCGCGACGACGGTGCAGCCGGTCCCCGCCGACCAGGCGCGCGAACTCGCGGCGAACGCGCTGCGCAACGAGCGCTTCAGCAAGGCAGCCGACGCCCAGCTCAACGAGCGGCTGAAGAAGGCGCGGGCGACGGTGAAGTATCAGCCGGGCTATGGCGCGCCGCCGCAGTTGCAGGGCGGCGCCACCCCGCCGGCGGCCAGCCCGGCCGCGCCGGCCGGCAACGCCACGCAGTAGTCAAACGGAAGGGGTGGGGCCTGCGGGCGCCACCCCGCTCCGCCTGGAGCGGCGCGTCAGCTGCGGCCTTCGTTCCCGGTGCGATACCCGTGCCACCAGCGCTGCCGCTCGCGGACGATCGGCGTCCAGGCGCGGCTGACGGTCGTGAAGCGCTCGCGCTTGCCCGGCATCACGCCGGCGAGCAGCTTGCCGAGCACGGCATATTTGAGCGCGGCGAGCCAGATTCCCCAGCCCGCGACGATCGCGCCCGTCGGGCCGTAATGCTTGCGGGCATAGTGCATGCGGCCGATCGTCATGAACATGATCCGCCCGGGGGAGAGCGAATGGCCGCTGCCGGCGTCGTGCATCACCTTGACGGCGGGATCGACCAGCACGGTATAGCCCTTGTCGCGGATGCGCTTGAACAGGTCGACTTCCTCCGAATACAGGAAGAAGCTCTCGTCGAAGCCGCCGATCTCGCGCCAGACGTCGGCGCGGACCATCATGAAGCCGCCGTTGAGCACGTCGACCGGGCCGTGCGCGGTCGCGTCCGCGGGCAGGCCGCCGCGGCGCAGCCTGCCGGCGGAAACCACCGACAGCACGAAATCGCCGGGCGTGGGCAGCGCAAGGAAATTGGCGGCGTCGAGATTGCCGGCCGGGTCGTAGGAGCGTCCGCCCCAGGCGGCGGCATCGGGGGTCGCCTGGGCGAAGGCGACCAGCCGATCGATCGCGGCGGGCTGCGGCACCGCGTCGGGGTTGACCAGCAGGAGCAGGGGCGCGCGAGCGTGCGCGGCGCAGCGGTTGTTGCCGGCGCCGAAGCCGATATTGCCCTCCGAGGGCACGATGCGGACCTGGGGCAGTTCGGCGTGCACCAGTGCCTCGGTATCGCCGCCGCCATTGTCGATCATCAGGATCTCGTGCGGCGTCGTCACCGCCGCGGCCGCAATCCCGGCCACGCACTGCCGGATGAAGTCGGTCGAGTGATAGGCGACCACCAAGACGGATACGTGCGGCGTTGCTGCTTCGGTGCTCATGCACGTTGCTTTACCGGGAAAGCGCCGCAGCGTCGACCCGCCTGCGGGGCGCTGCGCAGGGCGTCCGCCGCTTGGCCGCTCGGACCGCGGGCAGTTCTGCAACGTCCCTCATTAAGTACTTTTATACCAAGGAATTTGACGACTTATTTCATGGCCGCGTGGCACTTTTAGAGGGAGGGAATCGCGCGTCGATTTGGGGTCGACCAGTACTGTATAGGGTAATTCAACATGCCGGATATCGTCGTTAAGAATCAGACTGAACTGGACGCTGCGATCAAGTCTGCCAGAGGTGGTGATACGATCCTTCTCGCATCCGGTACCTACACGTCGATTACGATGTCGAACATCAATCCGACCAGTGGGATTACGGTGAAGTCGCAGGACTCGACCAAGCCGGCTACTGTCGGCACGGTCTGGCTGACGAACTCAAGTAACATCACGTTGAAGGGCCTGAACGTTGTTACTCCGACGAAGCTTGCGAATGACGGCGATACGGCGAATCGCGTCATGGGGTCGAGCAATATTACGATCGATGGCCTGCGCTTCAGCGGCGGCACGGGTGATCCGAGTGAGTCCAAGGGCGTCGGCCTCATCATCCGGGGCGGCACCAACAACAAGCTGATCAATTCTAGCGTCGACCATTTCGTGAAGGGCATTATCGTCCGCGGCGTCGACGGGATGCTAGTGCAGGGCAACAATTTCCATGACAATCGCATGGACCATACGAACTTCGCCGAGATGAAGAACCTGGTGATCGACGGCAACACCTTCAACGGACTCTATCCGATCGGTGGTGAGCATCCCGACGCGATCCAGTTCTACACCCAGAGCATGTCGTCCGGCAGCTCGAACGTCACGATCAAAAACAATGTCATTCTGCAGGGTGACGGCCTTGGTACGCAGGGTATTTTCATGGGTGAGGAGAACGGCAACCTTCCTTACAACAATGTTACGATCGAGAATAACCTGGTGTATCTCAGTGGCATGTATCACGGCATTTCGGTGCTGAACGCCCAGAACGTGACTGTAAAATCCAACACTATCCTCTCAATGCCGGACGAAAAATCTACCTGGATCCGCCTGGAGAAGGTGACAGGTACGGTGACCAACAACGTGACCGATGAGATCGTTCTCGCCGGTACCAATCAGATCACGTCCAGCAACAACATCCAGCTGGCTTCCGATCCAGTGATGACGCGCACCATCGCCGACCTTGGGAAGGGCGCCAAGGCGACGGTATATGGCCTGATGTTGGATGGTATCGGCTATGCGCCGGTGGCGGGCTCCGCGATGGCGAAGGACGTTGCCGCGCAGCGTGCGGCGGCCCTGGCGCTGCCCTCCGCGCCCAAGCTGCTGCTTGACCTCAACTTCAGCAGCGCGGGCGGCATGATCGACACGTCGGGCTGGAGCACGGACGATCCTGTCAAGGCGCTTACCGCCGGCATGATCAGCAACGACATGCTGAACGTGAAGACCGGCTCCGGCGTGGAGCTGGGGCGTGGTACCTCGCGGCAGCTCTACAGCCTGTCGGCCTTCACGCTGAACTTCGACATGAAGCGCTCGGGCGTGACGGCGCCGGCAGGCCAGATCATGGGCATCTACAAGAGCTGGGACATCAGCCTCCGCGCCGATGGAGAACTGGTGTTCACGATGACCAACGATGCGGGCGTCACGTCGTCGCTGGTCACCCGCGGCGCGAAGCTCACCGACACCGCCACCCACAAGATTGCGCTCAGCTATGACAGCACCCGCCGTTCGGCGACGCTGTATGTGGACGGCGTGTCGCGCGGAACGGCGACGATGTCGGGCAGCACGCGCAAGCAGGAGTTTTGGGGACTCTATGTCGGCGCTCCCTTCAGCGCGGCGTTCAGCGGCGCCGTGGGCGACATCGAAATTCGCGATACCGCCTACAGCGCGGCGCAGATCCTTGCGCTGAACACCAGCAGCGTCGTGACCAGCCCGGCCAAGGCGGCCGACACGCTGAAGGTGATGGTGGCGAAGGGCGTGGCCGAAAGCGCGGCGACGCTGGCGGGCAGCACCGCCTGGAGCGGTGCAATGTCCTCGCCGGCGACGCTGAGCCTCGCCGGCGCGTTCGGCACCACGGCGGCGTCGCAGTCGCCGCTGGCAGCGGCGCTTGCCGGCGCCAGCGCAGCAGGGACGCAGTCGGCGGGCACGATGTCCTTCTCGTCGCTCACCGCTTCGCGCTTCGCGGCGCTCAACCTGTACCACGTCTGAGCCGGGTCGCCCCTGGCGGGTTGCCGCGTGCCGAGGCTTGCTGTAAGCGCGGGGCAGTTTCCTGGGGCGCTCATCTTGAAGGTTAAAAACGCTCATCTGCGCGGCGTGCGCGGCCAGATGGTGGTCGGCTTCGGGGTCAAGGGCCTCGGAGCCGCCACCAGCTTTCTGTTCACCTGGCTCCTGGCCCGCACGGCCGGCGCGGCGGGTGTCGGCACGTTCGGCACCTCGCTGACCACCGTGCAGATGTGCGTCATCCTGTCGTTGCTCGGGCTGGACGCCATTCTCGTCCGCTCGGTATCGGTCCACCTCTCGATGGAGCGGACCGGCAGCGCGCGCGCTGCGGCGCGGCACGCGATCCAGATGGGCACCGCCGCCGGCTTCGCGCTGACGACGATCATCGTGATTTTCCACTGGCAGATCGCCGTGGATGTGATCGGCAGCCCGGCGATAGCGAAGAGCCTGATGGTGTTGTCGCTGGTCATTCCGATCATGGTCTATTGCCGGCTGGTCTCGACCGTTCTGCGCGGCGTGCGGTGGATCGGCCTGTCGCAGTTCATCGACGGCCCGCTGACGACCTCGATCGGCAGCCTGGTGCTCGCCGTCGTGCTGCTGCTTGGGTTGCCGGTCAGCGCCGTGTTCCCCTCACAGCTCTACCTCCTCGGGTGGATCGTCACCGCGGTGGTAGCGACCTATCTCTACCGCCGAGCGGTGCGATCGTGGCAGCCGCGCGAGCCGCTGAACGAATCGCTGCTTCGGCCCGGTTTCTTTATCCTGGTAGCCAACGCCAACAACCTGTTCACCGACTGGTTCGCGACGATCCTGCTCGCGGCGACGCACGGACCGGCAGAGGCCGGCCTGTTCCGCGTCGGCTATCAGGTTGCCGCCATCTTGAAGCTTTTTTCCGCGACGTCGGAGACGATCCTGCAGCCGGTCTTCGCCGTTGCCTATCAAGCGGGCGACCTCCAGCGGATCGGCCGGATCCTCCGCTTGACGATCCTGGGCCTGCTGCTCGCCTCGATGCCGCTGGCCATTGCCGTGCTGGTTGCACCGGTGTGGATCATGCGCGTGTTCGGCGCCCAGTTCACCGCCGGTGCCACGGCGATGCAGATCATGGTGCTGGGGCAGGTGTTCAGCCTTGTGTTCGCGTCCAGCGGAAGCGTGCTGACGATGGCCAGCCGCGAGCGCCTGACCGTCGTGCTGACGACGATCTCGGCGGTAATCGGCACCGTACTCGCGCTGCTGTTCATTCCGCCCTATGGGGCATTGGGTGCGGCGATTGCGATCCTGGGGCCGTTGCTGTTCTTGCGCGTGACGTCCATGCTGGCAGTCCTGCGCCTCGGCGTTCCGATTTTGTAAGGAGGCTCGGTTGGCAGCGGCGGTGCGGCGTTTGAAGACGATCCTGGGCCTGGGGCCGCTAAACATGGGGGCTCCTTTTCGCGAGCTGCTGCGTCCGAAGCGCGACGTGCTGCCGATCTACCAGAAGGAGCGGGCGGGCTGGGCAGTCGCGATGCGGCGGTTGGGGCTGATCCTCGGCATCATGATCGTGGCCTTTGTCTACGGCGTTCTCTGCGCGATCCTGCCGCCTTCGATGCTGCTGCCGCTGGCCGCGCCGTTGGGATTGCTCGCGCTGCTTGTTGTCTGGGCTTTGCCGGAAGCGCGCGCGGCGCCGACCCGTGCGCTGACCTACAGCCTGAGCATCTTCCTGTTCGTCATGATCTGCTGGCCCAACTATCTGGCCGTGTCGGTCGCCGGGCTGCCCTGGATCTCGCTGCGCCGCCTGGTCGGCCTGATCATGACCCTGCTGCTGCTGATCTGCCTGTCCACCTCGAAGCAGTTCCGCCGAGACATGACAGACGTGCTGCGCTCGTATCCGCTGATCGGGCGGTGTTTGATTGCGTTCTTCGCCATTCAATTCCTGTCGGCGTTCCTTTCCACGGCTCTGAGTGTGACGATCGGGCGGTGGATCAATCTTTCTTTTACCTCGACCGCTATTTGCTTCGTCGCGCTGTGGGTCTTCGGCCCCGGCGGTAAGGACTTGAAGTGGTTTACCAACCGGTTGCTGCTTGCAGTGTCGGTGCTAATGGTGATTGGTGTATTCGAGGCGCGTGTTCAGCATATCCTTTGGGTCGATCACATCCCGAGCTTCCTCAAAATCGACGAAGAGACTCTGCAGCAGATTACCCAGCCCCACATTCGCACCTGGTATCGCGTCCTCACGACCTACACGACGGCGCTGTCCTATGGTGAACTTCTCGCGCTCGCAACGCCCTTTGTCCTGTGGAAGCTAGTCAACGCGAAGAACTGGCCATGGCGGTTATTTTGGGCCGCATTCGACGTGGCATTGCTGTACTCGGCCCTTCTTACTACCGCACGGCTGGCAATGGTCGGGTACCTTGTCGCTCATGCGCTATTCGGTCTGCTGTGGGGGATGCATCGCTGGCGAAATGCACGAGGCGATCTTCTCGGCATATCGGCGACGATGCTGTACCCGGCATTCTTGGTGGCCCTTGGATTGGCCGTATTGTTGGTGCCTGCCTTGCATGTGCGTGTACTCGGCGGCGGCGGTACACAGGCCAGCAACGACGCGCGCCACGTGCAATTTGCCATGTCCGTTCCCCTCATCGCACGGCGCCCGCTGCTCGGCTACGGGCCGGGCCAGGGTGGAAGCACGGTCAATTTTCGTACGGAGGATAACTTCCTGACTTACGATCTCGGCTTGGTCGCGATCGCGTTGGACTATGGATTGCTCGGGTTCTTCAGTTATATGGGCATGATCCTTCTTTCGATCTTCGAGCTTGTTCGAACGGGGTTGCGGGAGCGAGTAGATCAGTACCCCGGAGAATTGGCCGTTGCGAGCGCGCTGGCAGTGTTGATTACGACTCGTTTGGTGCTGGCGCAGACCGACAATGACCCGCTGTTCTCGATCTTGTTCGGCCTGGCGCTTGCGACGCTCTATTCCGGCAAGCGTCTGGCGGGTTGGGTACCCGCTGCACGCAAGGGGCAGCAAGGTCCGGTGCTCGGCAAGGCCTAGGCGCGAGAGACATGGCGCCCGCGTGACGAAGATTTGCCGGCGGGCGTGCTGTCGAGATGCACCAGGCGCACCGGCCCCTTGCGTCGGCGCGCCCAAGCGCTAAGCGCTGGGGCATGATCAAGCATGCCCTTTCCGTCACGCGCGATGGCGATTTCGCGCAATGGTACCAGACCGTCATCAGCGAAGCCGACATGGCCGAGGATTCGGGCGTGCGCGGCTGCATGGTCATCCGGCCCTGGGGCTATGGCATCTGGGAGCGGATCCAGCGCCTGCTCGACGATCGCATCAAGGCGACGGGCCACGAGAACTGCTATTTCCCGCTGTTCATCCCGCTTTCCTATTTCGAGAAGGAAGCCGAGCATGTCGACGGCTTCGCCAAGGAAATGGCGGTCGTCACCCATCACCGGCTGATCCAGAAGGACGGCCGGCTGGTGCCCGATCCCGAGGCGAAGCTGGAAGAGCCTTTGGTCGTCCGCCCCACCTCGGAGACGGTGATCGGTGCGGCGATGTCGCGCTGGGTGCAGAGCTGGCGCGACCTGCCGGTGCTGATCAACCAGTGGGCCAACGTCGTCCGCTGGGAGATGCGCACCCGCATGTTCCTGCGCACCGCGGAGTTCCTGTGGCAGGAAGGGCATACCGCCCACGCCACCGTCGCCGAGGCGCAGGAAGAAACGCTCAAGATGCTCGAGGTGTATCGCAGCTTCGCCGAGGATTGCCTGGCGATGCCGGTGGTCGCGGGCGAGAAGCCGGAAAATGAGCGCTTCCCCGGCGCGGTCTCGACCTTCTCGATCGAGGCGATGATGCAGGACGGCAAGGCGCTGCAGGCCGGCACCTCGCACTTCCTGGGCACCACCTTCTCCTCGGCGCAGGACATCAAGTTCCAGAATTCGGAAGGCCAGTTCGAGCTGGCGCAGACGACCAGCTGGGGCGTTTCTACCCGCATGATCGGCGGGCTGATCATGGTCCACGGCGACGATGACGGCCTGCGCGTGCCGCCGATGGTGGCGCCGTGGCAGATCGTGATCGTGCCGATGCTGCGCGACCAGCCCGAGGATGCCGCGACGATCGACTATTGCAAGTCGCTCCAGGCCGAACTCGCCAAGCTGACCGCGCTGGGCGAGCCGGTGCGCGCGTTGCTCGACCTGAAGGCGGTGAAGGCGCAGACCAAGCGCTGGGGCTGGGTGAAGAAGGGCGCGCCGATCGTGATCGAGGTCGGCGGGCGCGACGTGGCGGGCGGCAACGTCTCGGTGATCCAGCGCAACAAGCTCTACCGCGAGGACGGCAAGCTCGATTCGCAGATCATGCCGCGCGGCGATTTCGTGGCGGAAGCCGCCGCGATCCTGGAGAGCATCCAGCAGGGCCTGTATCTCGACGCGCGCGAGCGGCTGGACAGCAACATCCGCCGCGACGTGACCGATTTCGACACGCTGGCCGCGATGTTCGCCGATTCGGTGAAGTTCCCGGGCTGGGCCGAGGTCAGCTGGGCCAAGCCGACCGGCGCCGAACTGGACGCGGTGGTCGAGCGGCTGAAGGCGCTCAAGCTCACCTTCCGCAACGTGGCCGTTGGCGCGGCGCCGGCGGAAGGCACCTGCCTGTTCACCGGCAAGCCGGCGGTCGAACGCATCCTGGTCGCACGGGCGTACTGAGGCTTCGATCCTCCCCTGCGACGCGGGGGAGGATTTCGATTGACGCGTTTCGCCGTATCCGTGACCACCCTGCGCCTGGGGAGACGACGCATGCGGGTTGTGCTGGCGACGATGGGCACGTTGGGCGACGTCCACCCGTTCATCGCACTGGCCTTGGGGATGCAGGCGCGGGGGCATGTACCCGTCTTCGCGGGCGCGGAGTCCGTGCGGCCGATCGCCGAGCGCCATGGCATCGAATTCCATCCCATCCGCCCGGACGGACCGCAGTTGCTCGCCGATACCGGGCTGGACGAGGGGCAGATCGCCCGGGCGCTGGCCACCGACTTCGCCTTCATCATCGATCGCGTGCTGGTGCCCTATGCGGAAATAAGCTTGGCTGACCTGGCGCCGGTGATCGCCGGCGCGGACCTGGTGCTCGCCAGCAGCTTCTCGATCCATGCCAGGATCGCGGCACAGGCGGCGGGAGTGCCGCTTGCCTCGGCGCTGCTCCAACCGATCACGCTGCTCTCCGCCGAGGACCCGCCGGTGCTGACCCGCGGCGAGACAGCGCTGGTGATGCTGCGGCGCTGGTTCGGCGCGGGCGCGGTGCGGCCACTGCTACGGCTTGCCGATCGCCGCTATGCGAAGGGGCTGAAACCCTTCGCTGCCCTGCGTGCGGCGATGGGGGCGCCCCCCTTCGCGGGCAACGAGTTGCTGGCGGGTCCGCTTGCGGTGGAGCGCGCCGTCGGGCTTTGGTCGCCCGCTTTCTCGCCCAGGCCTGCCGATACGCCTGCGAGTTTCGTGCAGACCGGGTTTCTCTTCTACGATGGCGGCTTTGCGGGGGAGGGGCTTTCCCCCGCCCTCGAAGCCTTTCTGCAAGCGGGGGCGCCCCCGCTCGTCTTCACCCTCGGCAGCATGGCGATCTATGCCGAAGACGGCTTCTACCCGGCGAGTGCCGAGGCGGCGCGGCGGCTCGGGCGACGGGCCGTGCTGCTCGTCGGCGACGACAGGCTGGAGCAGCATCGCGCGCTGGCGGGACCGGACCTGCTGGTCGCCGGCTATGCCCCGCATTCGCAGCTGTTCCCGCGTGCCGCGGCGGTGATCGGCCATGGCGGCATCGGCACCACCGCGCAGGCGATCCGCGCCGGCGTGCCGCAGCTCGTCTGTCCGATCTTCGGCGACCAGTTCGACAACGCGGCGCGGATCGTGCGGGCAGGTCTGGGCCTTTCATTGCCCAAGCGGCGCTATACCGGCGCAAGGGCGGCGGCGGCCATCGGCCGGCTGCTGCACGATCCGACGCGCGCGGAGCGGGCGCGCCGTGCGGGTGCGGCGATCCGCGTCGAGGACGGCGTCGGACGCGCGCTGGACGCGCTCGGGTTGTGACTCGACCGCGCGAATCGAGTCGCCCGCGCGCCGGGCTCCGGTGGCCGGATTCGGCTGTCAAAACGGACCGTTCGTCCCGCGCTGCCGCGATCCATGGTTACCGCGGAACCGAATCGTCCCGTTCCGCGTCACTCGGGAAAGCTGGGCAGCCGGGAATGCTCCTGATTGATGGTAAACGCGCTTTTCATCATCCAAATCGAACCCCATAACAGGGTAAGAGGGGCCGGTCGGGACGGCCCGATGGAGCAGAGGACGGCTGAGCGGTGACCGCATTATCTCGATTCCCGCGTTTTTTCGTGACCAGTCCGTCGCCCTGCCCATATCTTCCGGGACGCCAGGAACGGAAGATCTTCACCGAGCTGTCGGGCCAGCATGCCGGCGAGCTGAACGATGCGCTGAGCCGCATCGGTTTCCGCCGCAGCCAGTCGGTCGCCTATCGGCCGAGCTGCGCGGGCTGCACCGCCTGTGCCTCCGTCCGCGTCGTCACCGACGGCTTCCAGCCCAACGCGACCCAGCGCAAGCTGCTCAAGCGCTATGGCGATATCGAGGTCACCGCGTGCAAGCCCTGGGCGACGGGCGAGCAGTATGCGCTGCTCAAGCGCTACCTTGATTCGCGCCATCCCGGCGGCGGCATGGCGGCGATGGACGAGAGCGACTATGCCGACATGGTCGAGCAGTCGCCGGTCAGCTCCTATGTGGTGGAATATCGCGAGCCTTCGATCGACGGCGTGCCCGGCCGGCTGGTGGGCGCGTGCATCACCGACCAGCAGGGCGACGGCCTGTCGATGATCTACAGCTTCTTCGTCACGGACGACGAGGCGCGGCCCGGCATGGGCAACTTCATCATCATGGACCATATCCTGCGCGCCCGCGCGGCGGGGCTGCCCTATGTCTATCTCGGCTATTGGGTGAAGGGCAGCGCACGCATGGCGTACAAGACCCGCTATCGCCCGCTGGAGGTACTGGGGGCCACCGGCTGGTCGCTGCTCGGCGACGAGGGGGAGGTTGGGCCGATGCCGAACGCGGTGGCGGCGGCACTGGCCTGAAGGGAGGGCATCGCTCCAGCGAAGCCAGGCCCGGCGTTCGCCCGGACGCGTGAGGGAGGGATGGGTCCCCGGGAGCCGTTCGCTACTCCTCGTTCCCCAGCCGATCGACCTGCAGGTTTACGGCAAGCTGTTCCTCGCCGTGCCCGATGCGGTGCCCGGCGACCGCGGCGGCGCCTTCGGAATCGAGCCCGACCGCGACGCGCACATAGCCGTCGTTCGGCGACAGGCCGGTGACGGGGTCGAACGCCACCCAGCCGAGCCCGGCGATCCAGGCCTCGCACCAGGCATGCGGCGCGCATTGCTGGGTGCCGTCCAGATGATAGCCGGAAACGTAGCGGGCCGGCGCGTCCAGCGTCCGCGCGGCGGAGACGAACATCTGCGCCACGTCGCGCGAGGCTTTTGCCTTGCCGGCAAAGGCGTCGGCCGCCGTCAGGCCGGTATCGGGCACGTCGGGCACGCAGCGGAAGCGGGCGTGGAGCGCCTGGTTCAGCCGGTGCAGCTTCTCGATCGGATCGGCGGTACCGGTGCTCACATCCGCCGCGAACGCCGCGAGCTGCGCGCTCGGCGCGGTGCGCGGCGTCGTCCGCAGGAACAGGGCAGGGGGCAGCGGCTCGGGCGTGCCGCGCAGCACGCCGGCATTGTCGGAGGTCAGCACCTCGCCGGTCACCGCGATCTCGATCGCCTCGATCGGGCCCTCGGCATAGAGCATCGTCACGGCGTTGCCATAGCCGTCCACCGCGTCGCGCAGCCGCGCGTCGCAATCGACGCCGACCATCCAGCTCACCACCGTCTGGTGCTGGGTATCGCACGGCGTCAGCCGCAGCATCTGGACGATCCGCGCCTGGGGCTGGGTGAAGCGATAGATCGAGCGGTGTTCGACGGCGATGCGCATCAGAGGAACCGGAACTGGCGAGCGATCGCGCTGTCGATCAGCGCGTTCTCGGCGATGAATGTCTCCAGATATTCGTGCAGGCCCCCGACGATGATGTCCGGCGTGCGCGCCTTCTGGCAGCGGGCGAGGCGGGAACGGGCCATCCGATCGGCCTCGCCCTGCAGGCCCGTGCGCTTGGCAAGCTGGCTGAGCAGCGCCACCGTTTCCTCGACGCAGGCGGCAAGGCTGCGCGGCAGCTCCGACCGGCTGACCAGCAGGTCGATCACATTGTCCGGCCGCAGCCCCTCCGAATAGAGCCAGCGATAGGCAGTGACGGCGGAGACGGTCTGGAGGATCGTCGTCCACTGGTCGCGATCGACGGCGCCGCCGACGCTTTCGCCGGCGGGCAGCAGCAGATGATATTTGACGTCCACGAGCCGCGCGGTGTTGTCCGCGCGCTCGATCGCGGCGCCGAGCTGGATGAGCAGCGTCGCCTCGTTGCGCATCATCCGGTGCGTCGCGCCTTCGAAGCCGCGCGTCTCGCCCTTGATCTGCTCGACCAGGCTGAGCGTCTCGGTCGCGCCGCCGGTGGAGGCGCGGTTGGCGAACAGCCACCAGGCGCGGTTGATCGCGGTCCAGGCTTCACGGGTGAGCGCAGTGCGCACGGCGCGCGCGTTGTTGCGCGCCATTTCGAGGCAGCGGATGATCGAGCCGGGGTTCGATGCTTCCAGGGTCAGGAACCGCGCGACATGCGCCTGCGTCGCCGGATGGCCGGTCGCGGCGAAAATCTCGTCGGTATAGCTGACGGTGAGCGCGCTCTGCCACGCGGCCTCGCCTGCGGGGCGGGCGGAGAGCGCGTCGAGGCGGATCGTCGCCTCGACCAGCCGGGCGATGAAGTCCGCGCGCTCGACATAGCGGCCCAGCCAGTAGAGCGCGGCGGCGGTGCGGGAGAGCATCATCATGGGTGCTGCTCCCAGATCCGAGCCGTTGGGAGCCCGGCGATCGCCAGGCCTCCTTCGTCATTCCCGCGAAGGCGGCAATCCATTCGCCTGGACGGCTGGGGCAGGAACTGCGGCATCAGCGCCAATGGATCCCCGCCTTCGCGGGGATGACGGACCATTGTGTTGACCGCGCACGTTCCGCCGTGCCGGGGAGGATCGAAGAAGAAAGCCCCCCTCATGCCGCGTCTCCCAGCAGCACGAAGCTGTCCTTGGTGCCGCCGCCCTGGCTGGAGTTCACCACCAGCGATCCCTCGCGCAGTGCCACGCGGGTCAGCCCGCCGGGCACCACGCGTACCTTGTCGCTGCCGGTCAGCACGAAGGGGCGGAAATCGACATGGCGCGGCGCCAGGCCCTTCTCGGTCAGCGTCGGCACGGTCGACAGCGCCAGTGTCGGCTGCGCGATATAGCGATGCGGCTCGGCGATCAGCGCGGCGCGGAACGTCTCGATCTGCTCTTTCGTCGCGGTCGGCCCCACCAGCATGCCGTAGCCGCCGGAACCGTCGACCAGCTTCACCACCAGCTCGGGCAGGTGATCGAGCACATATTTCAGCGCCTGCGGCTCGCGGCAGCGCCAGGTCTCGACATTGGGCAGCTTGGCCTCGCCGCCCGAATAGAAGCGCACGATCTCCGGCATGTAGCTGTAGATCGCCTTGTCGTCGGCGATGCCGTTGCCGGGCGCGTTGAGCAGCGCGACATTGCCGGCGCGGTACGCGGCGATCAGGCCGGGCACACCCAGCAGCGAGTCCGGCCGGAACACCAAGGGATCGAGGAAGTCGTCGTCGATACGGCGGTAGATCACGTCCACGCGCACGCGCCCGGCGATCGTTTCCATGTAGACGATATCGTCGTCGACCACGAGGTCGGCAGCCTCGACCAGCTCGACGCCCATCGAATCGGCGAGGAAGCTGTGCTCGTAATAGGCCGAGTTGAAATGGCCCGGCGTCAGCACGACGCACACCGGCCGCGCGCGGCCGAGCGGGGCCACAGAACGCATCGTCTCGAGCAGCATGTCCGGATAGCTGTCGACCGGCGCCACGCGGAAATCGCGGAACAGCTCGGGGCAGAGCCGGATCATCGCCTCGCGATTTTCGAGCATGTACGACACGCCGGAGGGTGTGCGGGCATTGTCCTCCAGCACATAGAATTCGTCGGGCCCGGTGCGGACCAGGTCGATGCCGCAGATATGCGCCCACACGCCATGCGGCGGCCGGATGCCGGCGACTTCGGGGCGGAACTGCTCGTTGTGCAGGATCAGCTCGGGCGGGACGATGCCCTCGTCAAGGATGCGGCGTGCGCCGTAGATGTCCTCCAGGAAGGCGTTGATCGCCTCGACCCGCTGGACCAGGCCTTCGCTCAGCTTCTCCCACTCGGGTTGCAGGAACATGCGCGGCACGATGTCAAACGGGATGATCCGCTCGGCGGCGTCGCTATCGCCATAGACGGCGAAGGTGATGCCCAGCTGGCGAAAGGCTGCCTCGGCGGAGTGTTGCCGCCGCTGCAGCTCTTCGGGCGGGGTGTCCGCAATCCACTGCGACAGCGCCGCAAACGCCGCGCGCGGCGCCTCCGGACCGCCATGCCCCCAAATTTCGTCGAACGCCCCCGTTGATCCCATCGAAGCTCCCAAACGCCCGCGTGACGGATTGGCTGCATGCTGCAATGCTTCGTTGCGCTGCACAAGCGGGGAATGTGGACGTTTGCGCGTCGGCGGATTTTTAAGCTGAGTATGGCAGGATGCGTGGATGTCGATCCTGCTGCTCGCACTCGCCGCCGCTGCCGCGCCCTTCACCGTCGCCGAGACGGGGCAGGGCTTCCCGACCCTCGCTGCTGCGGTGGACTCGGTACGCGACGGCACCGCGACGATCCTGATCGCGCCGGGCACCTACCACCAGTGCGTGGTGCAGGCCGCCGGGCGGATCACCTACAAGGCGGTCCAGCCTGGCACTGCGATCTTCGAGCGCACCGTATGCGAGGACAAGGCGGCGTTCGTGCTGCGCGGGCGCGGATCGGCGGTGGACGGCGTGGTGTTCCGCAAATTCCGCGTGCGCGACGGCAACGGTGCGGGCATCCGCATCGAGATGGGCGACCTGACGGTGACCCGCTCGACCTTCCTCGACAGTCAGGAGGGCATTCTCGGCGGCGGGCACCCCAGCGTGCGCAACATCACCATCGATCGCTCGAGCTTCGCCGGGCTCGGCCAGTGCGACGAATCGCCGAACTGCGCGCATTCGGTGTACCTGTCGGTCGATGGGCTGGTCACGATCACCCACAGCCGCTTCGAGCGCGGCACCGGGGGCCATTACGTCAAGCTGCGCGCGCGCCGCGTGGCGATCACGGGCAACAGCTTCGACGACAGCGCGGGGGCCAGGACCAACTACATGATCGATCTGTCGGAAGGCGGCACGGGCATGATCGCGCAGAACATGTTCGTGCAAGGGCCGGCGAAGGAGAACCGTTCGGGGCTGATCGTCGTCGCGGCTGAGGCGCGGACCTATCCGAGTGACGGGCTGCGGGTGGAGGGCAACACCGCCAGCCTCGCGCCGGGCGCGCCGGCAAATCCGGCGTTCGTGGCGGACTTGTCGGGGGGGCGGATCACGGTGGCGAACAACCGGCTGACGGGCATGCGGGCATTCGAGAAGCGCTGACCTTCCCGCTTGGGCGCCCCTCCCGCTTGCGGGAGGGGACGGGGGAGGGGGAGAGCGGGAAGCAAAGCAGGACGGTGAAGAAACGCGCTTCTTAAACCAGCTCGCCCGCTTCCCTTACAAACCCTCCCCTAACCCCTCCCGCAAGCGGGAGGGGGAATTAGAGACCGCTTACTTGCAGCTATCCCCCGAACCGGCGTCGATATCCAGGCAGCGCCCGTCGATCTCCACCGGCACCGGCACCTTGATCAGCGCGGCCAGCGTCGGCGCGATGTCCACCGTCTCCACCGACAGCGGCTGTTCGAAGCCGGTCATGCCCTTGCGCCAGAACAGGATCGGCACGCGGCGGTCATAGTCCCAGAAGCTGCCATGCGTCGCGACACTGCCGATCGCTGGATCGAGGATCGGCGTCACGCGCGGCTTGAGCGCGACGACCAGGTCGCCCGAACGCTGCGGATCGTAGGAGGCGCGGGCGCGCTCCAGCAGGCTCCAGGTCTCGGGGGGCGTGTGGACGATCGGCGTCGCCTCGATCTGCGCGCGGGTGAACACCGCCTGCACCTGCGGGTTTGCGGCATAGAGCCTCGCCGCCTCGGCCAGCACCGCGGCGCGCTTCGCCTGCGGCACCGCCGGCGTCACGTACACGTCGCCGCCCGGGCCGCCGACCAGCACCTGGCCGGTCAGCCCCAGCTTGCCGGCGAGCGCGCGGCTGATGCTGGTGGTGGTCACCTCCGCCGTGATGCGCTGCTCGGTCGGCGCGCCGTGTTCGCGGTGGCGTTCGGGCAGGTCGTGGCCGCCATGGTCGGCGGTGAGCACCACCTGATAGTCGACGCCCGTGCGATCCAGCGCGTCGAACAGGCGGCCCAGCGTCTGGTCGAGCGAGAGCAGTTGCAGGCACATCTCGCTGCCCTCGGTGCCATAGGTGTGGCCGACATAATCGGTGGCCGAGGCCCCGACGATCAGCAGGTCGGTATGGCCCTGCTGGCCGAGCTTCATGTCGGTGGCGAGCTTGGCGCCCAGTGCCAGCACCGCGTCGTCGAACTCGGGGGAGATGCGGAACGCCTTGGCGTCCCCCGCCGCGCGCGCGAAGCGGCCGTCGCCGACGGTCTTCGTCGCGCTCACCGGGATCGCGCGGCTGCGCGGGCGGCAGAAGGCCGGCAGGTCGAGCGCGGGCTGCGCCTCGGCGATGCGGGCGGTGGTGGCGGTGTTGATCCTGGTGACGGCATCCGGCGCGGTGCGGCCGGCATAGGAGACGAACGCCTTGCCGTCCCACCACCAGAGCTCGTCGACCTTGTGGCCGCCCATCATCACCGCGGCGCGGTCCTTGCCCGCGACCGAGACGACGCGCGACTGCGGATCGGCCGCCTTCATCCACTCGCCCAGCGTCGGCACCTTCAGATGCTTGTCGGAGACGGTGTAGTGGTTCGAATCCGTGCCCGGCACGGTCTCGTCCTCGGCGCAATAGACCGTCTTGTCGGCGCGCGGCGCGGCGAAATCGGTCCAGTCATTGGCGATGATGCCGGTGCGCGCGGGGTGGTCGCCGGTGAGGATCGTGGAGTGGCCGGGGCAGGTCTCGGTCGCGGCGTGGCTCTGGTAACCGGCGGGGAATACCGCGCCGGACATCAGCCGTGCGAAGCCGCTGGTGAACTGGCCGCGATATTCGGCGAACAGATCGGCCGAGAACTGGTCGACCGAGATCACCACCACCAGCTTGGGCGGGGCCGCGGGCGCTGCGGGGGCGGGCACGCTCTGCTGGGCGAGCGCGGGAGTAGCGGCCAGCGCAAGCGCGGCGAGGGGGGCAAGCAGTTTCATTCGGGGCCGGCTCCGGGCACGGGTGGACGTTGGTGCACCCAGCTATTGTCGAACACGGCGAACTGGGCAAGGACGGCGCCATGGCCCAGCTTCGTTTCGCTTTGATGTCGCTCCTGCTCCTCCTTGGCTTTGTCGTTCCGGCGGCGGCGCAGGGGTTCGCCAAGGGCCCGCATGTCCGCAGCGCGCTGGTGGCCGAGACGGCGACCCCGAAGCCGGGCAGCGACGTGACGCTGGCGCTGGTCTCGACGCCCGATCCCAGGTGGCACGCCTATTGGCAGAACCCCGGCGATGCGGGGCTGCCGGCGGAGGCGCAGTGGACGCTGCCGGCGGGCGCCCGCGCGGCGGATTTCCGCTATCCGGTGCCGCAGCGGCTGCTGATCGCCGGGCTGATGAACTATGTGTACGAGGGCACCTTCGTCCGGCTGACGACGCTGCACATCCCCGCCGACGTCAAGGGCGTGCTGCCGGTGAAGCTGAAGCTCGACTATCTCGTCTGCACCGATACGCTGTGCGTGCCGGAGAAGGCCGCGCTGGAGACGGTGCTGACGATCGGCGACGGCGCGATCGATCCGGCGACCCGCGCGAAGTTCGACGGCTGGCGCGCGAAGCTGCCCAGGCCGCTGAGCACGCCGGCCAGCTTCCAGGCCGACGGCGGCACGCTGCGGATCGCGGTGCCCTATCCGGCGGGCGCGGCGGCGAAGGACGTCTATTTCTATCCGCTGACCGCCAACGCGGTCGACTATGCCGCGCCGCAGACCGTGGTGCGGGACGGCGACCGGCTGGTGCTAGAGACCAAGGCACGCGCCGTGCCCGCAGCGCTGGACGGCGTGCTGGCGATCGACGGACAGGGGCTGATCGTAACCGCCAGGCCGGGCGCGGTGCCGCCGGCCAGGCCCGCCAGCGCCGCGACCCCGTGGCTGGCGGCGATCGGCGCGTTCTTCGCGGCGGTGCTCGGCGGGCTGATCCTCAACGTGATGCCCTGCGTCTTCCCGATCCTCAGCCTCAAGGCGTTGAGCCTCGCCAAGGCCAACAACGATAGCGGCAGCCCGCGCGCCGAGGCGCTGGCCTATACCGCCGGCGTGGTGCTGGTGTGCCTGGCGCTGGGCGGACTGCTGCTCGGCCTGCGCGCGGCGGGGTCGAGCGTGGGCTGGGCGTTCCAGCTGCAGGACCCGCGGGTGATCCTGGTGCTGCTGCTGCTCGTCGCCGCCATCGCCTTCAACCTGGCCGGGCTGTTCGAGATCACCACGCCCGCCTTCGTCAACCGCGCGGCGAGCCAGGGCCATGGCGGCGCCTTCGCCACCGGCGCGCTGGCGGCGTTCATCGCCACGCCGTGCACCGGGCCGTTCATGGCCTCGGCGCTGGGCGCGGCGCTGGTGCTGCCGTGGTTCGCGGGGCTGGCGATCTTCGGCGGGCTGGGGCTGGGCATCGCGCTGCCCTTCCTGCTGCTTGGCTTCGTCCCCGCGTTCCGGCGCAAGCTGCCCAAGCCGGGTGCGTGGATGGCGACGATGCGGCACATCCTGTCGGTGCCCATGTTCCTGACGGCGCTGGCGCTCGCCTGGGTGCTGGGCAAGCAGGCCGGCGTGGACGGCATGACCATCGGGCTGGCGGCGACGCTGCTCGGGACCTTCGGCCTGTGGTGGGCGGGCGCCCGGCAGGCCAGGGGCCGCAGCCGGGCCTGGCTGCCGGCGGTGCCGCTGGTGCTGCTCGCGCTCGGCGGTGTCGCGCTGGTCCGTCCGGCCGCATCGGCGCCCGCCGCCCAGGCGGGGACCGAGCCGTTCAGCGAGGCGCGGCTCGCCGAGCTGCGGGCGCAGGGGCGGCCGGTGTTCGCCTATTTCACCGCCGACTGGTGCCTGACCTGCAAGGTCAACGAGAAGGCGGTGATCGAAACCGCCGCCGTCGAGAAGGCGCTGGCCGACGGCAAGGTCGCGGTGCTGGTCGGCGACTGGACGAACGGCGATGCGACCCTCGGCCGCTTCATCGAGGCGCACAACCGCGCCGGGGTGCCGCTCTACCTCTGGTACAAGCCTGGGCAGGACGCGCCCGAGGTGCTGCCGCAGGTGCTGACGCAGGATCTGCTGGCGCGCCGTGCCAGGGGCGGGTGACCTACCCACTGTCATCCCGGCGGAAGCCGGGATCCAGACGCCTCTCGGACGCAGCAGGAGCCGATACGGAGACCCCAATGGATCCCGGCTTTCGCCGGGATGACGGCTGGGGCGGGCGGGTAGCGCCCGTCAGCGCAGCGTCTTGATGATCCCCGAAAAATCCAGCCGGGCGCCCTCGCCCGCGACGAACGCCGCGTAGAGCTGCTCGGCGCGCGCGCCCATCGGCACCTGCGCGCCGACGCTGGCCGCCGCTTCCATCGCCAGCTTGAGGTCCTTGAGCATCAGGGGGGCGGCGAACCCTTGCCTGTAGTCGCGGTCGGCAGGGGTTTCCGGGCCGACGCCGGGGACCGGGCAATAGCTCGTCATCGACCAGCTCTGGCCCGAGGAGACCGAGGCGATGTCGAAGAAGCGCTGCTGGTCCAGCCCCAGCTTCTCGGCGAGCGCGAACGCCTCGCAGGTGGCGACCATCGTCGCACCGAGGATCATGTTGTTGCAGATCTTCGCCGCCTGGCCGGCCCCGCTGGCGCCGGCGTGGATGACGGCCTTGCCCATGTCCTCGAGGAACGGCTCGGCGCGGGCGAACGCCGCCACGCTGCCGCCGACCATGAAGGTGAGCGTGCCGCCATTGGCGGCGGCGATCCCGCCCGAGACCGGCGCGTCGACCGCCAGCAACCCGCGCTGGGTCGCGGCTTCGGCGACGCGGCGGGCGGTGGCGACGTCGATCGTCGAACAGTCGATCAGGATCGCGCCGGCATCGGCATGGTCGAGCAACGTCTCGGTGTAGAGCGCCTCGACATGGCGTCCGGCGGGCAGCATCGTGACGATCGCCTCGGCGCCGGCGATGGCTTCGGCGGCGGTCGCGGCAGGCAGGCAGCCGGCCTTCTTCGCGCGCTCCAGCGCTTCGGGCGAAAGATCGAAGGCGCGGACGTCGTGGCCGGCCTTGGCGAGGTTCGCCGCCATGCCGCCGCCCATGTTGCCGAGGCCGATAAATGCTACGCGTGCCATCTGCTTCCTCTCAAAGTCCGACGCTTACTTCCGTCATCCCGGCGAAAGCCGGGATCCATTCGCCACTCCGCTGGGGCAGGAGCCGGAGCGTTGAGGGCAATGGATCCCGGCTTTCGCCGGGATGACGAAGGAGGAGGTTGTTCCCCCCCCCCCGAGTGCCTCAACGCCCGGTCCAGTTCCCCGGACGCTTCTCGACGAAGGCCGTCATGCCTTCCTTCTGGTCCTCGGTGCCGAACAGGCCGTGGAACAGACGACGCTCGAAGTGCACGCCCTGCGCCAGGCTCGTCTCGAAAGCGGCGTTGACCATTTCCTTGTTGGCCTTCACCGCCAGCGGCGGCATCGCGGCAATGGTCGCGGCGGTCTTCACCGCTTCCTCGACCAGATCGGCGGACGGCACGATGCGGCTGACCAGCCCGGCGCGTTCGGCTTCGGCGGCGTCCATCATCCGGCCGGTGAGGCACATCTCCATCGCCTTGGCCTTGCCCACCGCGCGCGTCAGCCGTTGCGAGCCGCCCATGCCCGGCGAGACGCCCAGCTTGATCTCGGGCTGGCCGAACTTCGCTGTATCGGCCGCGAGGATGAAGTCGCACATCATCGCCACCTCGCAGCCGCCGCCCAGCGCATAGCCCGACACGGCGGCGATGATCGGCTTGCGGGTGCGGGTGAAGGCGTCCCAGCCGGCGAAGAAGTCATGGCCGTACATGTCGGCGAAGCCTTGTGCCTGCATCTCCTTGATGTCGGCGCCGGCGGCGAACGCCTTTTCGCTGCCGGTGAGCACCGCGCAGCCCTGCGCCGGATCGGCATCGAAGGTGCGCATCACCGCCAGCAGCTCGTCCAGCACCTGCGCATTGAGCGCGTTGAGCGCCTTGGGCCGGTTGAGCGTGATCAGCGTCACCGCGCCGCGCTGTTCGACGAGGAGAGTTTCGTAGGAAGACAAGACGTTCTCCGTTCAGGGCGCCCAGGCCTGCGCGGGCGGCAGGGGGGCGAAGATGGCATCGATCGCGGCGCTGTCCACCGCTTCCGGGGTGGATGGAGACCAAAGCGGGGCATTGTCCTTGTCGACGATCACCGCGCGCACGCCCTCGGCGAAATCGGGCAGGCGGCAGACGCGGGTGGCGACGGCATATTCCTGGACCATCTCGGCGGCGAAATCGGGCATCGCGCGGCCTTCGCGGACGATGCGCAGCGACACCTTGCAGGCCTGGGGCGACTTGGTGCGCAGCGTGGCGAGGGTCGCCGCTGCCCAGTCGCCGTCCTCGGCCTCGAGCGCGGCGAAGATATCTTCGACGGTGTCGCCCGCGAACAGCCGATCGATATCGGCATAGTGCGCCAGGATCTTGGCGATCGGCGGGTCGACCGAAAGATCGGTGAGGATCGCCAGCGCCTTGTCGGGGGCGGACGCGATCTGCGCCTTGGCGGACTCCAGCGCTCCGGCGGGGAGGCAATGGGTGGCGAGGCCGAGCGCGAGGCACTCGGCGCCGTCGAGCCGGTGGCCGGTCAGCGCGAGATACTCGCCCATCCGCCCGGGCAGGCGCGACAGATACCAGCCGCCGCCGACGTCCGGGAACAGGCCAATGCCGGTCTCGGGCATGGCGAACTTGGTGTTCTCGGTCGCCACCCGGTAGCGCGCCGGCTGGGAGATGCCGACGCCGCCGCCCATCACGATGCCGTCGGCGAAGGCGACGATCGGCTTGGGATAGGTGAACAGCCGGTGGTTGAGCCGGTATTCGGCGCGGAAGAAGTCCGCCGCGGCCGTGCCGTCGCTGGCGCCGCTGTCGGCGATCATGCGGATGTCCCCGCCGGCGCAGAAGCCGCGGCCCTCGGCATGGTCGAGCAGGACGATGTGGACCGCCTCGTCCTGCTCCCAGGCGTCGAGCGCGTCGAGCATCGCCTGGCACATCGCGGTGTTGAGCGCATGCAGCGCCTTGGGGCGGTTGAGGCGGAGACGGGCGACGGGGCCGTCGATTGCGGTGAGGACGTCGCTCATTCGCGTACCAGCTCCCGGCCGACGATCATCCGCATCACCTGGTTGGTGCCCTCCAGGATCGAATGGACGCGCAGGTCGCGCCAGAAGCGTTCGATCGGATAGTCCATCAGGTACCCATAGCCGCCATGCAGCTGCAGCGCGCGATCGACCACCGACGAGCCGGTGTCGGTCGCGAGACGCTTGGCCATCGCGGCGAAGCGGGTCTTGTCCGGCGTGCCGGCGGTCACCTTGGCGGCGGCGAGGTAGAGCAAAGCGCGGGCCGCCTCCAGCTCGGTCGCCATGTCGGCGAGGGTGAACTGGGTGTTCTGGAACTCGGCGATCGCCTTGCCGAACTGCCGGCGCTCCTGCGTGTAGCGCACGGCCTCGTCGAGGCAGCGCTGTGCGCCGCCGAGCGAGCAGGCGCCGATGTTGAGGCGACCGCCGTCGAGCCCCATCATCGCGATGCGGAAGCCTTCGCCCTCGGCGCCGACGAGGTTCTCCACCGGCACACGGACCTGGTCGAAATTGACCTGCGCCGTCGGCTGCGAATGCCAGCCGAGCTTGCGCTCCTGCGCGCCAAAGCTGACGCCGGGCATGTCCTTCTCGATCACCAGCGCGGAAATGCCCTTGGGGCCGTCCTCGCCGGTGCGGACCATGGTGACGTAGAGGTCGTTCTCGCCGCCGCCCGAGATGAACTGCTTGGTGCCGGTGACGATATAGTGGTCGCCATCCCGCACCGCGCGGGTCTTGAGCGCGGCCGCGTCGGAGCCCGAGCCCGGCTCGGTGAGGCAGTAGCTCGCCAGCCGGTCCATGGTGACCAGGCTGGGGAGATACTTGTCCTTCACGGCCGGCGCGCCGAAGCGGTCAATCATCCACGCGGCCATGTTGTGGATCGAGATGAAGGCGCTGGTGGAGGGGCAGCCATAGGCCATCGCCTCGAAGATCAGCGCGGACTCCAGTCGGCCGAGGCCGATGCCGCCCGATTCCTCCGAGACATAGATCGCCGCGAAGCCGAGCTCGGCGGCGGCCTTGATCGTCTCGCGCGGGAAGATGTGCTTCTCGTCCCATTCGGCCGCGTGCGGGGTGATCGCATCGGCGGTGAACTTCTGCGCCATCTCCTGGATCTGGCGCTGGTCGTCGGTGAGGTCGAACTGGTGGGTCATGGGTTCACTTGTCTATCATCGTCATCCCAACGAAAGTCGGGATCCATTGGGGTCGCCCGCACGGCTCTTGCTGCGGCCGCGTGGCGAATGGATCCCGGCTTTCGCCGGGATGACAGTGGAGAGGTACGTTGGACAAACTGCCCTGCGTCTACATGCTCGCGAGCCAGCGGCATGGGACGCTGTACACCGGCGTCACGTCTGATCTGATGGGGCGCATCCACCAGCACCGGAGCGGTACCGTGCCTGGTTTTACCAAGCGCAACAACGTCAAGCGGCTGGTCTGGTACGAGGTCGGCGGCGACATGGCTGCGGCGATCAAGCGCGAGAAGCAGCTCAAGGAATGGAAGCGCGACTGGAAAATCGTGCTGATCGAGCGCGAGAACCCCTTCTGGGAAGACCTCGCGATCAGCCTCGGCTTCCCGCCGCTGGACGCACCCGACCCTTAAGCCGTCATCCCTTCTTCCGTCATCCCGACGAAAGTCGGGATCCATTCGCCACTCGGCCGGGGTTGGAGCCGCGGCGGTGACCCCAATGGATCCCGGCTTTCGCCGGGATGACAGATAGAAGGAGGGGCCTGCCCGCACCCCCGTCACCCCATCGTCGGAATGACGAAGGCGTTGGCCGCGTCGCCCACGCCGCCGTCGGGCCAGCGTTGCGTCACGGTCTTCACCTTGGTCCAGAAGCGGACGCCTTCCATGCCGTGCTGGTTAACGTCGCCGAACGCCGAGCGCTTCCAGCCGCCGAAGCTGTGATACGCCACCGGCACCGGGATCGGCACGTTGATGCCAACCATGCCGACATTCACCCGCGCGGCGAACTCGCGCGCGGCGTGGCCGTTGCGGGTGAAGATGGCGACGCCGTTGCCGTATTGGTGCTCGCTCGGCAGGCGCAGCGCGGTCTCGAAATCGGGGGCGCGGACGATCTGGAGGACCGGGCCGAAAATCTCTTCCTGGTAGCTCTTCATCGTGGGCGTCACGCGGTCGAACAGCGAGGGGCCGATGAAGAAGCCCTGCTCGTGGCCCTGGAGCGAGAAACCCCGCCCGTCGACCACCAGCTCGGCGCCTTCGTCGACGCCGGTCTGGATCCAGCCCTCCACGCGCGCCTTGTGCGCGGCGTTGACCACCGGGCCGTACTGCGCCTCGGCATCGGTGGAGACGCCCACCCGCAGCGAACGAATCGCCGGGATCAGCTTTTCGCGGAGCGCATCGGCGGTCTTGTCACCCACGGGCACCACCACGGGCAGCGCCATGCAGCGCTCGCCCGCCGAGCCGAACGCGGCGCCGGAGAGATCCGCGACGACCTGGTCGAGATCGGCATCGGGCATGACGATGCCGTGGTTCTTGGCGCCGCCCATCGCCTGGACGCGCTTCCCCGCCGCGACGCCGCGCTGGTAGACATAGTGCGCGATGTCCGACGAGCCGACGAAGCTGACCGCACCGATCGCCGGATGGTCGAGGATCGCGTCGACCATTTCCTTGTCGCCCTGCACCACCTGCAGGATGCCCTCCGGCGCGCCGGCTTCCAGCATCAGCTCGGCGAGGCGCACCGGCACCGAGGGGTCGCGCTCGGAGGGCTTGAGGAGGAAGGCGTTGCCGCAGGCGATCGCCACGCCGAACATCCACATCGGGATCATCGCCGGGAAGTTGAACGGGGTGATGCCCGCGCCGATGCCTAGCGGCATCCGCATCGAATAGACGTCGATGCCGGGGCCTGCGCCCTGGGTATACTCGCCCTTGAGCGCGTGGGGGATGCCGCAGGCGAACTCGATCACCTCGAGCCCGCGCTGAATGTCGCCCTTCGAATCGGCGATCACCTTGCCATGTTCGGCGGAAAGCATGTGGGCGAGCGCGTCCATGTTCGCCTCGACCAGTTCCTTGAAGCGGAACATCACGCGCGCCCGGCGCTGCGGGTTGGTCGCGGCCCAGCCGGGCTGTGCGGCCAGCGCGGCGGTGACCGCGCGGTCGAGATCAGCGGCGGTGCCGAGGGGGACCTGTGCCTGCACCGCGCCGCTATTGGGGTCGAACACGTCCGACATCCGGCCTGCGCCGCCGCCGGCATGGCCGACGATCACATGATCGATAACACGCATCTTACTCTCCTGCGGCCGGCTGGGTGCCGACTCATCCGTTGTAATTAAGTTGCGCAATGACACAGCGCCTTCCCGATGTCACCCCGGGCGATGGGGTGGGGTGAGGAGGCTTTCGCGACCGACGCGCTTTGGTGTACTAGGCGTCTGCAACACACGCAGGAGACCCCCATGCCGCCGATGAGCCCCTGGTCGCATACGCGCCGCGAAGGCTATGCCGACGACATCGATTTCGAGATCAAGGGCCAGGAGCTGCAGTTCGTCGAGATCGAGCTCGATCCCGGCGAAAGCGCGGTGGCGGAGGCCGGGGCGATGGTGTGGAAGGATTCCGCCATCACCATGCAGACCGTGTTCGGCGACGGCAGCAATGCCGGCGGCGGCTTCATGGACAAGCTGCTGGGGGCCGGCAAAAGGCTCGTCACCGGCGAGGGGCTGTTCACCACCGTCTTCACCCACCAGGGCAGCGGCAAGGCGCGCGTCGCCTTCGCCTCGCCGGTGCCCGGCGCGATCGTGCCGCTGCGGCTGGCCGATATCGGCGGCACGCTGATCTGCCAGAAGGACGCGTTCCTCGCCGCCGCCAAGGGCGTGCAGATGGGCATTGCCTTCCAGCGCCGGGTGATGACCGGGCTGTTCGGCGGCGAGGGCTTCATCATGCAGCGGCTGGACGGCGATGGCTGGGTGTTCGTCCAGATGGGCGGCGCGATCGTCGAGCGCGAGCTGGCGCCGGGCGAGGAACTGCATGTCGATACCGGCTGCCTCGCCGCGCTGACGCCGTCGGTGGATTTCGACCTGGTCTCGGTCGGAGGCGTGCGCAGCATGGTGTTCGGCGGCGAGGGCGTGTTCTTCGCGCGGCTGCGCGGGCCGGGCAAGGTGTGGATCCAGTCGCTGCCGTTCGCGCGGCTCGCCGGGCGGATGCTCGCGGCGGCCAATGGCGGCGGGCAGAACCGCGGCGAGGGTTCGGTGCTGGGCGGGCTGGGTGACCTGATCGGTGGCAATCGCTGAGCCTGCGCCCATACCGGTGCTGACCACCGCGCGGCTGCGCCTGCGGCCGCGCGGTGTGGGCGACGCCGAGGCGTTGTTCCCCAGCCTGTCCGATGCCGAACTGATGCGCTGGTGGAGCCATGCGCCGCACGAGACGCTGGAGCAGACCCGCGCCAGCCTGTCGCGCGGGGATCCGGCCTGGCGCGTATGGGCGATCACCCGCGGCGAGGACGACACGGCCATCGGCTATGTCGCGGTGGGGCAGAAACGGCCGGGCGTCAGCGAGATCGGCTATCTGCTCGCCCGCGCGCATTGGGGGCAGGGGATCGCCGAGGAGGCGCTGACCGGCGTCCTCGACCAGCTCTTCCTCGCCGAGCACCAGCGGCGGGTTTTTGCGGACACGGACCCGGACAATGTGTATTCGCGCCGGCTGCTCGAACGGCTGGGCTTCCGGCTGGAGGGGGTGCTGCGCGCCGAATGGGAAACCCATATCGGCATCCGCGACACCACGCTCTACGGGCTGCTGAAGGAAGACTGGACATGCCGACCCCGCCGAACCTGACCGATCCTGCCGAGCGCGCCGCCTACAAGGCCGAGCTGAAGCAGATCGCGCGGCCGCTGCGGATGGGCGCGGTGTGGCTGGCGGTGCTCGGTGCCCTGCTCGCCGCACTTCGGGCGAAGGTGCTGCCGATGCCGGTCGCGGTGCCGGCGGCGGTGCTCGGCCTCGCCTTCTTCCTGATGGTGCTCGGCATCACCGTGCGGGTGAAATACCACCAGCGGCGGATGCGCGGCGACCTATAGGTAGCGCATCCACCACGCGCCGCTCCGCCGCTTGGCGCGGCCGAAGGCGCGGGTGGCGAACCAGCAGGGCAGCGCGACCGTCGCGGCGAGCAGCCACAGCGCGGCGACGTTCGGCACGCTTACCGGCCCCTCGGCGCCCAGCAGCGCGCGCGCCAGCTGGTTGAGGCCGTTCAGCAGATAGAGGTGGAGCAGGTAGAAGAAGAGCGGCGCGCCGCCGAGCACCGCCAGCAGCCCGGCGGCGCGTTCCGGCAGCCGCTCGAAGGCGGCGAGCACGATCAGCCCCACGCCCAAGGTCGCCAGCACGAAGTCGGCCGAGGGCGGGTATTTGGTGAGGTTGACGAACTGGAGCGCGGTGCCGAGCGCGTCCCTGCCGGCCTGCCAGGGGTGGAGATCGCCGTACATATTGGTGGCGCGCAGCAGTACGAACAGCGCCAGCGCGGCGAGGCCCAGCGTCACCAACCCGCGCCGGCGGGTCGCGCCCTCGGCCTCCGGTGCGAACCACGGCCCCAGCGCATAGCCCAGCGTGATCACCCCGATCCATGGCAGCAGCGGATAGCTGACCCGCACATGCCCGCCCCAGGGCAGATCGAAGACCATGCGTTCGTGCAGCACCGCCCAGAGCACCCGGCCCGGTCCGCTCGTCGCGTGGACACCGTCGAGCAGATTGTGCCCCAGTACGATCGCCAGCCCCAGCGCGATCAGCACGGGGCGGGGCAGGTGGACGAGCGCCGCGAGCGCCAGCATCGAAAGCCCGATCACCCAGATCACCTGCAGATAGTGCATCGGCGGGGTAGGATCGAAGCCCCAGGCGAAGTTCACCACGGTCAGTTCGAGCACGATCAGGAACAGCCCGCGCTTCCACAGAAAGTCCGATGCAGCCGCCGGTCCCCCACGCGACTGCGCGTAGAGCCACGCCGCCAGCCCGGTGAGGAACACGAATACCGGCGCGCAGAAATGCGCGGTCAGCCGCGTGACGAACAGCGCGGTCGGCGTGTCCGGCCCCAGCGGGTCGGGCACCGGCACCTGCGAATAGAAGGATTCACGCGTGTGATCGACCAGCATCAGCAGCATGACGAGCCCGCGCAGCGCATCGATCGAGCGGATGCGGAGACGGGCGGAAGCCTCGGGGCGAACGGTTGACAAGCGCTGCAACATGTTGCAGCGCAATGATACAACATTACATAAAGGGCAACCCATTTTGCGCGTGACAATCGCCACGGCCGCCTTGCTTTCGCTGGGTGCGATCTTCCCTGCCACCGCAGATGAGCGGAAGTCCGAAGCCGATACTGCCGGACAGGAAATCGTCGTGCTCGGCACACGCGAGCAGCAGCGGGATCGCACGCTTTCAGCCGATCCGGCGACCGAGCGCATGTCGCAGTCCAGCCGGGTGCTGGAGCGGGACCTGCTTACCGCCGCGGGGGCCTATCGCCTTTCCGACGCGCTGGAGCTGATCAGCGGCGTCAGCAACCAGAACAATCGCGGCGGCGTGATGGACAATTTCGCGATCCGCGGCTTTCTCGGCACCCCCGATGGCGGGGGCGAATATTATGTCGACGGCTTCCTCGCCAATCGCGGCATGGCGCCACCGCGCGACCCCGCGACGACCGAGCGGATCGAGCTGCTCAAGGGGCCGATGGGGGCGCTGTTCGGCGACGCCGATCCGGGCGGGCGCGTGAACCTGGTCAGCAAGACGCCCGGCTTCACCGCCACCGGCAGCGCGACGCTGACCTATGGCTCGTTCGACACGAAGCGGGCGGAGATCGACGTTACCCAGCCGATCACCCGAACGCTGGCGGCGCGACTGGTCGCAGCGGCCGAGGACAGCGATGGCTGGCGCGATTTCGTGACGCTCAAGCGCCGGGTGGTCGCGCCTTCGCTCACCTGGCGGCCGTCCGATTCGGCGCAGATCACCTATGTGGGCGAGATCACCCGCTTCGACACGCCGTTCGATCGGGGCATCCCGGCCATCGCCGGCAATGCCAACGCCCTGCCGCGCAACCGTTATTTCGGCGAGCCCGCCAACGGCGTCACGCGCTTTCGCAACGAGCGCCACCAGCTGACCGGCGAGGTTGCGCTGGGCGGCGGCTGGGCGCTGAACGGCGGGGTGGCGTGGCGCACGGGTTCATTGCGCGGCTTCTCTGCCGACCAGTCGCGGCTGGTCGGCACCAGCCTGTGGCGCCAGCGGCGCGAGCGCGGCTATACCGTGGACGACGTCTCGGCGCGGATGGAGCTGACCGGGCGGGTGGCCCGCCACCAGCTGAGCTTCGGCGCGAAGGCCTATGTGCTCGACTATCACGAGCTGCTGCTGCGCCGGAATCCCACCGCCGCGGCACCCTATGCGATCGACGTGTTCGCGCCCGTCTATGGCGCCACCGCACTGCCGCTGGCGCCCTTCACCGACAATCGCGAGAAGCGCTGGGCGGCGACGTTCTACGCGCAGGATCTATGGGAAGTGACCGACCGGCTGAGCCTGAGCGGCGGCGTCCGCTATGATCCCTATCGCCAGCGCATCACCAACAATCGCACCGGCGCGGTGGGCCGCGCGGTCGATGATCCGGTGCACTTCCGGCTGGGCGCGCAATACCGCCTCGATCCGCGCTTCGCGCTGCATGCCAATTGGGGCGAAAATTTCGTGCTCAATTCGGGCACGGGGCGCGACGGCGGCGGCTTCGCACCGGAAACGGGCAAGGGGTATGAGCTGGGTGCCTCGGCGCGGCTGCCGGGTGTAGACCTGTCGGTCAGCTGGTTCGCCATCGAGAAGCGCAACATCCTCACCAACGATCCCGTCGACCCCAATTTCAACGCACCGGTCGGCCGGCTGCGGAGCCACGGCGTCGAGTTCGACGGATCGGCCAGGCTGGGCCGCAACTGGCAGCTCGTCGCCAACTATGCCTGGACGCACGCGCGCACGCTCGACCGCAGTTTCGCGACCGATCGCGTGCTCGACGTGCCGACGCATGCCGGAACCGTGTTCCTGCTCGGCCGCTTCCTCGATGCCGACGGGCGCGGGCCCTCGGTGAGCGGCGGCCTCGCCTATGTCGGCGACCGCACCGGTGCAATCGACGGCAGCGGGCTGGTGCTGCCGAGCTACGTCAAGGCCAAGGCGGCGGCGGAATATGCCTTTTCCCGCCGCGTGACCCTGCGGCTGGAGGCCGACAACCTGTTCGACGCGCGCTATGCGATGAGTTCGTACAGCAGCCTGTGGGTCTATCCCGGCGCCCCGCGCACGGTGCGGGGCTCGGTGCGGATCGCTTACTGAGGCGGGGCGGCCAGCTCGGCCGCCTTGCCGACCAGCCCGGCGAAGCGGCCCTGCGCAATGTCCTGCGCGGTGTCGTTCCAGCTGGCGGAGAGCACCTGCCAGCTGCCGTCCTTGCCCTGCAGCAGCAGCGTCATCGCGATCACGCCGGGCTCGGATCCGCCCTTGTAGCCGACATATTGCCACTTCGCGGCGGACAGCGGCGGAATGCCGGGGTTCTTCGACAGGACGGCGCGGGCATCCACGCCCTTGGGACCTTCAGTGTTGCGGCGGATCCAGTCCATTACCCGGACGAGGTCGCTCGGCGTCTCGAACCATTCGAGCGTCTCGATCGACAGCGGCTTGCCGGCGGCGAACAACGCGCCGTCCACCTGTGTAATCGGCGTCGTCGCAACCGCGCCCGCCAGCAGCGCGCGGCGACCGGCCTCGTTGGCGGCGAGGTAGCGGTCGCGCAGCGCCGGGATGGTCTTCAGCTTGAACGCCTCGCCCGTCCCGAGGAACGGCCGGTTGCGCGCCGGATCGGCAATGCCGACCACCGGCAGCATCGCCTCCACCTTTTCCCGGCCCAGCGTGCCGAGCAGGATGTCGGTGGCGCTGTTGTCGCTGATCGCGATCATCTGGGTGGCGAGTTCGCGCAGCGACACCTTGGTGCCGGCCGGCTTGGCGGTGTAGCCGCCGCCCGGCAGTTCCTTGCCGTCGAGCGTGACCATGTCGTCCCAGTTGCGTTCGCCGGCATTGGTCGCGCGGATCAGTTCGGCGAGGATCACCAGCTTGAATTCCGAGCCGATGGCGAACGCCTGATCGGCATTGTGCTGGCGGAGCAGCTGCGGCTTGCCATCGCCCAGCCTCGCCAGCACATAGCCGGTGCGGCCCTTCAATCCCTTGAGCGCCGCCTCGACCGCATCGAGCGTCGTCTCGCGGGCGGTGAGGCCCTGCATCAGCAGCGCGGTGATGCGGTGGTCGCCCGCAGGATCGACGGTAACCGCCATGGTGACGATGGCGTCGCGATATTCGACGGTCAGCGTGCCGGACCAGGGCGTCCTGGCCTCCAGATGCTGCAGGTCGGAATAGGGGCCGGCCGCCTGTTCGATCTGCTTGCGGATCGCGTCGAACCTTGCCTTGGGCACCTGCGCGCGGAAGGCATCGGCGAACGCCGCGTCATAGTCGCCCTTGCCGGCGAGCAGGTCGGGCAGCTGGTTCACGCGGTCGCGAAATTCCGTCGCAGGCTGCACCGGCGCGGCGGCGGGCGCCTGCGGCGCGGTCTGCGCCAGGCACGGCGTCGCGCAGACCAGCAGCTGTGCGAGAATGGCAATGGCACGCATCGAAGGCGTCTCCCCCTGTATTAGGGGAACGGTACAGGTCAGCCGGCCGCGCGCAATCCCTCAGGCGTCGATCACTTCCTCGTCGAGTCGCGCCGCATTTTCCTGGATGAAGGCGAAGCGGTGGGCGGGGTTGTTGCCCATCAGCCGGTCCACCAGATCCTTCACGCCGGCACGCTCCTCATATTCCTGCGGCAGCGTGACGCGCAGCATGCCGCGCGTCCTGGGGTCCATGGTGGTTTCCTTGAGCTGGTTCGGGTTCATCTCGCCGAGCCCCTTGAACCGGCTGACCTCGACCTTCTTGCCCTTGAACTCCTTCGCCTCGATCTGGATACGGTGCGCATCGTCGCGAGCGTAGAGGCTCTTGGAGCCCACCGTCAGCCGGTAGAGCGGCGGCTGGGCGAGGTAGAGATGCCCCTTGCGCACTAGGTCCGGCATTTCCTGGAAGAAGAAGGTCATCAGTAGCGTCGCGATATGCGCGCCGTCGACATCGGCGTCGGTCATGATGATGATGCGTTCGTAGCGCAGCTGGGCGGCGTCGCAATCCTTGCGGGTGCCGCAGCCGAGCGCCTGGATCAGGTCGGCGATTTCCTGGTTCGCCAGGATCTTGGCCGAGGTCGCGCTGGCGACGTTGAGGATCTTGCCGCGGATCGGCAGGATCGCCTGGGTCTTGCGGTCGCGCGCCTGCTTGGCCGAGCCGCCGGCCGAATCGCCTTCGACGATGAACAGCTCGGTGCCCTCGGGGCTGTCGGCCGAACAGTCGGTCAGCTTGCCCGGCAGGCGCAGCTTGCGGCCGGTGGTCGCCGACTTGCGCTTGACCTCGCGCTCCTGCTTGCGGCGCAGGCGATCGTCCATCCGCTCCAGCACATAGCCGAGCAGCGCCTTGCCGCGCTCCATATTGTCGGTGAGATAATGGTCGAAATGGTCGCGCACCGCCTTTTCGACGAGCGCGGTCGCCTCCGGGCTGGTGAGGCGGTCCTTGGTCTGGCTCTGGAACTGCGGCTCGCGGATGAACACCGAGAGCATCACCTCGGAGCCCGTCACCACGTCGTCGGGGCTCAGCTCCTTGGCCTTCTTGTTGCCGACGAGGTCGGCGAAGCTGCGCAGACTGCGCACCAAGGCCTGGCGCAGGCCCTGTTCGTGGGTGCCGCCATCGGGCGTGGGGATGGTGTTGCAATACCAGCTGAAGCTGCCGTCGCTCCACAGCGGCCAGGCGACCGCCCATTCGACGCGGCCCTGCGAGTCCGGGAATTCCTGGGTGCCCGCGAAGAAATCGGCGGTGGCGCATTCGCGCGTGCCGACCTGCTCCTTCAGGTGATCGGCGAGGCCGCCGGGGAACTGGAACACGGCTTCGGCGGGCGTATCGTCGGTGATCAGCGACGGATCGCACTTCCAGCGGATCTCGACCCCGGCGAACAGATAGGCCTTGGAGCGGGCGAGCTTGTACAGCCGCGCCGGCTTGAACAGCATCTCCCCGAAAATCTCGGTATCGGGGGTGAAGGCAACGCTGGTGCCGCGCCGGTTGGGCGTGCCGCCGAGCTTCTCCAGCGGGCCCAGGGTCTGGCCCTGGCTGAAGCGCTGGCGAAAGAGCTGCTTGTCGCGCGCCACTTCGACCACGGTATCCACCGACAGCGCGTTGACCACCGAGATGCCGACGCCGTGCAGGCCGCCCGAGGTGGCATAGGCCTTGCCCGAGAATTTGCCGCCCGAATGCAGCATCGAGAGAATCACCTCGAGCGCCGACTTGTCCGGGAAGCGCGGATGCGGATCGACCGGCATGCCGCGGCCATTGTCGACGATGGTGATGCGGTTGGGCGCCGACAGCGTCACCTCGATCCGGTTGGCATGGCCGGCGACGGCCTCGTCCATCGCATTGTCGAGCACCTCGGCTGCGAGATGGTGGAGCGCGCGCTCGTCGGTGCCGCCGATATACATGCCGGGGCGGCGCCGGACCGGCTCCAGCCCTTCGAGCACCTCGATCGACGAGGCGTCATAGGTGCCGGAGGGGACGGAGGGCGCAGCGAAGAGGTCTTCGGACATGCGGAACGTATAGGGGGTGCGGGGGGCGGGGCGCAAGGCGGGGGACTCGCGTGGGAATGTGACGCAGCAGGTGCTCCGCCGACGCCGCTGCCCACCCGGCAAGCATTGCCGGTATTAGGAAATTATTGCCTATGTTTTCACGCTCGCTCGTCGCTGCTCCTAAAATGAGGCAAGTACAGCGGAGAAACTCATGTCGTATTTGCCCGGCGGCGCGGAACAGCAGCAAGAGCAAGCTGCCGCTACAGCCATCGAACCAGGCGAGAGCCGCTTTTACCCGATTCTCAGCAACTTGGTTGATCGGCTCCGCGACGAACTCGATCATCCCGAGGTCTGGCCGCTGCTGGCAGACGCCTGCCAGCATGACGATATCGTTGAGCTACGTGACCTGGTCGAGGTGCTCGAACCCGAGCAGAATCGCGTGGTTCGCAAGGTTCTGAACGTTGTTGGTGGCGTGCTGCACGCTCTGTCGGTCGACCGCAATCGCGGGTTGACCTTCCTGCGCGAACTGCTGGCGCAGTCGCCGCACTGCGCGCTGACCGCCGGCGCGATTTTCTTCGTGGAGCGCTTCGGGACCGACAAATCCGCCGACCTTTCGACCCGCTTCTGCGAATTCCCGTTCATCAAGTTCGAGACGCTGATGGACGGCACCGTCGCGCCGTGCTGCTCGATCTGGACGCAGCAGCGGCTCGGCCATCTGGAAGGCCAGGCCTTCGAGCAGATCTGGAACAGCCCGAGCGCGCAGGCGATGCGCGAGAGCATCCTCGACGGCTCCTATCGCTACTGCAACAAGCAGCGCTGCACCTTCATCAACGAAGACGCGCTGCCTTTGAAAGCGGACGTCACCGACCCGATGCTTCGCGCTGCAATTGACGAGAACCGCACGCATGTGGCTGAAGCGCCGCGTTGGCTGTTCCTCGCGCACGACGTGACCTGCAATTTGGCCTGCCCCTCCTGCCGCGGCGGAATTGAGGTGGCCGACGAAGCACAGGAACGACGCTTCGAAATCATCGAGCAGAAGGTGTTCCAGCCGATGCTGAACGCCGAGGGCCGTACCCGCATCTCGATCTCCGGCCAGGGCGATCCTTGGTCGAGCCCTCACTACCGCTCGATCCTGCGATACCTCGCGGACAATGCGTTGGACGTGGAACTGCATATCCATTCCAATGCGCTGCTGATGGGCGAGAAGCGTTGGGAGCAGTATCAGGGGCTCGATCACTATCGGCCGCTGGTCGACGTCTCGATCGATGCCTGCACACCCTGGGTCTATGATGTCGTTCGTCGTCCGGGCAAATGGGACAAGTTGCTCCCGAACCTGGAATTCATCGCGGCGAAGCGGGCAGTGGGCGAATTTTGCGAGTTCCACCTGAACGCGACCGTCCAGCTCGACAATTACCATGAGATGCCGGCGCTGATTGCCTTAGCCAAGCGACTGCAGGCGGATACGATGCGGATGTACATGATGCAGAATACCGGTGGGCATTTGGCGCCGACTTTTACCCGCAAGAACGTCGGTGACCCTGCGCATCCCTTGTACACTGCATTTCTCGAAACGCTCCGCCATCCGGTGCTCGGCGATCCGGTCGCGCATCTCTACGATGTCGCCAGCTTGCGGACGCTCGCGTTCGAAACGATGCTGCCATCGGACGCGCTGGGCGCGGACTATAGCCGCGAGGCGCTGCGCGAGGCGATCCGCGATGCGGGAGCAGATCCCGCCCGCCGCGTCGCGCTCTGTGCTGCCGGCCGCGTCCGCTTCCCCGTGGACATCGAGTTGCTGCAGGTTGAGGCGGCAAGCCTGCGCGAAATGGGCTTTGTGGAACAGGCGGGGTACCGGCTGGCTGAGGCGACGGCACTCGGCGGCGAAGCTATCGCCGCGGCGTAAGTCCGGAGGCGCAGAAACGAAACTGGCGCGGCAGTCGGGAACTGCCGCGCCAGTGCGCGTTCCGGCCGCTCCGCCTCAGCGCGGGCGCGGGGGGGCGCCGCGGATGATTACCCGGATTCGTCAGGCATATTCATAGACGAGTACGATGCCATCTCCACCTTTCCCCCCTATCGAGGCAGCCTGGTTTGCGTTCTTGCTAGCGCCGCCGCCGCCAGCGCCCGGAGACGGCGAATCACCGCCGTTATTGTAGGCGCCAGCAGATCCTCCACCGCCGAAGAAAGAAGCACCTCCGGTACCACCGCATACGGAAGACGCAGACATCACAAAGCTATGCCCCCCCTGCGAGCCAGGGCACCCGACGATATTCGCTCCGGTCGGGGCTTGGGCGGTCGACGCGCCGCCGATTACGCAAGGAACTTGCAATATGCCCGCGAGGCCACCAGCGCCGCCGGGACAAATCAACTTGTCCCCGAAGCTGGATGAAGCCCCACTGATCCCATTGTTTGATCCTGCGGCCGGCTGCGCGCCGCCTACGCCAACCGTGATCGCGATACTGGCAAAGTCGACAGTGTAGATCGAGCGTCCATAGGCCCCGGCAGCGCCGCCCGCAGACGCGGTCGCCTGACCGCTCCCGGTGGCGGGACATGCTCCGCCGCTTCCACCGCCGCCTTGTACTTCGACCAGCACGGTGCGGGTTCCAAGGGTCGGTGTATATGTTCCGCTCGTGGCAAACCGCTGCACCCCGATCAACCCGCCCCCCGCACCGGCAACCGATACGCGCTCATCCTTTATCACGGCATTGCTGATGGCTCCGATGCCCGGTTCCAGTCGCACCTGCGCCAGCGGCGACTGTCCGGCCGGAATCGCCGGCGGCACGGGGTTGGCCGCTTCGGTGCCCGTCACGACGGAAATCGCACCGGTAATACGGTTGAGCGTGATCCGGTCGATTCGTCGGCTGGCGGCGGGCGGGGTGATGGCTGGCGTTGCCTGCGCGGCGATTTCGGTCAGCGTGCCGGATGCGAACAGCGCACCGGCATCCACGGCCACCGCCATCGACGGCGGCGCCGTTTCGTGCGGCGCAAAGGCAGCAGCTGTTCTTGCCAGAACGGTGAGGTCACCGTTCAAGGTGGGAAAGGGCGAGCCGGTGTTCGGCTGATTAAAGTCGATAGCGCCAAAGGTATGAACGGGCATAGAGACTCCCAGCGTGCGAACGGGTGAACAAGGCAGGTGACCTTGCCCTTGCCCGTCGCGGGAAGACTCGTAATTTCGTCAGGCCTAAGAAGGCGTTATTGCGCAAGTCTAACAATATTGAAGCGTGCGAAGAAGCCGGGGAGGCGCGGCGAGGGCCGTCGCGCCTCCTCAGGCGATTTCGCTCAGCGCGGGCGCGGCGTGCCGCCAAAGGGCATGGTCGGCGCCGGGCGACGATCGCGGCGGGGCAGCTGCGCCTGATAGGCATGGCCGCAATGCGCGACGCAGTACGGGAAGCCCGGGTTCACCTTGTCGCCGCAGAAGTGGAAGTCCGGCTCGCCCGGATGGCCGAGCGGCCATTTGCAGATCTTGTCGTTCAGATCGAGCAGCGTCGTCTTGCCGGCGATCGCCTCGCTCGGCTTGGCGGGGACAAGGCGGCGCGGCGGGGCGGGCGCGCTCGGCGGGGCCTGCTCGCCCGGATTCTGGCGGATGAAGCCGCCCGGGCCGACCGAGCGCAGCACCTGCTGCGGCGCGCGGGGTGCCGCGGGTTCGGGCGCATCGCCGTCGACGTCCGCGTCCGCGTCTGCGGCCGGAGCAGATGCGGCGGGGGCAGGGGCCGCCGGACGCGGCGCGGGCGCCGGAGCCGCCGCCTGGACGCGCGGTGCGGCCGGCGCAGGCGCGGGCTTCGGCGCGGGCGCCGGCTTGGGCTCGGCCGGCGCAGCGGGCGCTGCCGCCGCAGCCGCCGCGGCCTTGGCTTCGTTGGACTTCACCGGCGACGGGCGCGAGGGCAGGCCGAGGCGGTGCGCCTTGCCGATCACCGCGTTGCGCGACACGCCGCCCAGTTCCTCGGCGATCTGCGTCGCGGTCAGGCCGCTGTCCCACATCTTCTTCAGCGTCTCGATACGCTCGTCGGTCCAGCTCACTTCGGTTCCTTCGTCTTGCGGGCGGCAGCGTCAGCGGGTACGCGATCGCATCATGAGCAGCCACCCCGAAATCGGTTCACAGCTTCCCGAGCCGGGCGTTCCGGTGATTCGCAACGTCAACTGGGGAGGCTTGCGCACCCTCTATATCAAGGAGGTGCGCCGTTTCTTCAAGGTGCAGCTCCAGACGGTGTGGGCGCCGGCCGTCACCACCCTGCTGTATCTGGTGATCTTCACGGTGGCGCTGGGCGGCGGGGGCCGCATGCTGGTGCTCGACGGTGTCCCGATTCACTACGCCGATTTCATCGCGCCCGGCCTGATCGTGATGGGCATGCTGCAGAACGCGTTCGCCAATGCCAGCTTCTCCCTGCTCGTCGGCAAGATCCAGGGGACGATCGTCGATTATCTGATGCCGCCGCTCTCCACCGGCGAGATGCTGGCGGCACTGGCCGGCGGATCGGTGACGCGCGCCTTCTGCGTCGGCGGCGCGGTTTGGCTGGCGATGGCGCTGTGGGGCGTCCACGTGTTTCCCGCGCATCTCTGGGCCGTCCTCTGGTTCGGCTTTCTCGGCTCGCTGTTCCTCGCGCTGATGGGGGTGCTGACCTCGATCTGGGCGGAGAAGTTCGATCACGCCGCGGCGATCACCAACTTCGTCGTGGCGCCGCTGTCGCTGCTTTCGGGCACCTTCTATTCGGTAGAGAACCTGTCGCCGGTGTTCCGCGCGATCAGCCATGCCAACCCGTTTTTCTACATCATCTCGGGCTTCCGCTACGGCTTTCTGGGCGTCGCCGATTCGCCGATCCTGCTCGGCACGATCGTGATCCTGACGCTGGACGTGGTGCTGGGGCTGTTCTGCTACACGCTCCTGCGCCGCGGCTGGAAGATCAAGAGCTGAGCGGACGCGCCTCGAGGGGCCGACGCGCGCTGCGCCGCCGCCACCGTCGGACGCACCTCCGTTCCCCGCGAAAAGCCGACGCATCTTCGTGCCGCTCCGAAATCGTTACGAAGTAAAACCGGTTTAGGCGTAAGACGGGATGCAGGGCCGCGCGGGGGCGTGGTCCGTCATGGGGAGGGGCTTGTATGAAAATACTGCGTTCGGTGGTTGCGGTCGTTGCCGCAGGACTTTCGCTCGCCGGTTGTACCCAGCCGCGACCGAAGCCGATCATCGGCTGCAACTATACGATGCTGCCGATCAGCGTCAGCCCGGCATGGCAGGCGAAGGCGGTGTTGCCGGTCGCCGGCGACATGCTGTCGCGCGTGACCGATCGTGCCGCCGACCAGCTGGGTTCGGCACTGCGCGCCCGCCGCGCGACGCGGCTGCGGGCGACCGCGCAGCCCGGCGCTCTCGCCATGGCGACCGAGCCCGACCGGTTCCTTGCCCTGAGCGGCGGCGGCCAGCACGGCGCGTTCGGCGCGGGCTTCTTCTACGGCATGGCCGAGAAGGGCGGGCTGCCCACCTGGGATATCGTCACCGGCGTCAGCACCGGCTCGCTGCAGAGCACCTTGCTGTTCCTCGCCAACCAGCCGGTGCCGGGCGACCGCGACTATGCCGCGTGGGTCGACGGCCCGCTCTCGGGCGCGGAAGGCGCGACGGGGTTCGTGGTGAAGCCGGGCACGTCCAACGTCGGGGATCTCGTGCTAGCCTATTCGATCCTCAAGGAAGCCGATCTGCTGCGCGTGCGCGGCGGCGGCGCGGCCCTGGGGGCGTTGCTCAAGGGATCGAGCGCGAGCTTCGCGCCGCTGCGTGCGCGGCTGCGCCGGATCATCAGCCTGGGCACGCTGCGCGCCGTCGCCGAGGAGGGGCAGAAGAACCGTCTGCTGCTCGTCGGCGTCAGCAACCTCGACGACGGCAAGGCCTATGCGATCGACCTCACCGCACTCGCCGCACCGATGCTGGCAGCGGGCCTGCCGCGTGCCGAGGCGGAGCGGATCCAGGGTTGCTATGTCGATGCGCTGCTCGCTTCGTCGTCGGTACCGCCGGGCGTGCCGCCGGTGACGCTCCAGCGTCGCGCCGAGGGTGCCGCCGCGGCGCCGCAGACCGAGCGGACCGAGATGTACATGGACGGCGGCGCCCGCTTCGGCATGTTCCTCCAGCCGGTGCTGCGGGCGTTCGATGCGGCGGGCCCGGGCGGCAAGGCCGAGATCACGCTGATGGTGAACACCTCGATGGAGCCGGGCAGCTGGAGCGGCACCGATGCGCCGATGCAGCGCTTCTCCGCGGTTTCCGGCGGGCTGCGCGCGGTCGATCTGCTGGAGACGCAGGTGTACAGCTTCTCGGCCGCGCAGGTGGAAGCGCTGGGCCTGGAATATGGCTGGCTGCGCATGGCCTCGCTCACCCGCGCGCCGGGCGGCGGGGCGCCGCAGGATCATGTCTTCAACGGCAAGAGCTGCGCGCAGTGGCAGGCGATCGATGCCAAGGCCAGGCCGATGCAGTTCTACCCCTGGTACATGGCCTGCACCGCCGATTACGGCCGCGGGCGGGGCGCCGCGCAGCAATGGAATCACCGCGTGCCCACACAGCCATAAAGGCAGGTTGACCTGCGGCCACAAGCGGCCCTAGACGTGCGAGAGGGCGGCCCGGATAGGTCGCCCTTTTGCGTTTCTGGAGTTTTCCCCAACCTTTTCGTCGTAAGGAGTACAGTTCCCATGACCATCACCCCGCTCATGCCCGTCTACCCGCGGTGCGGTGTGCGGCCGGTGCGAGGCGAGGGCTGCTACCTGATCGGTGAACGAGGGGAACGCTATCTCGATTTCGCCGCGGGTATCGCCGTCAACGCGCTGGGCCATGGCCATCCGCATCTGGTGAAGGCGATCGCCGACCAGGCGGCCACGCTGATGCACGTCTCGAACCTCTACGGCAGCCCCCAGGGCGAGGCGCTGGCCGAGCGGATCCTGAAGCACAGCTTCGCCGACACGGTGTTCTTCACCAATTCGGGCGTCGAGGCGATCGAGTGCGCGATCAAGACCGCGCGCCGTTATCACTATGCCAACGGCAACCCGCAGCGGCACAAGCTGATCACCTTCAAGAACGCCTTTCACGGCCGTTCGCTGGGGGCGATCTCGGCGACCGACCAGGGCAAGATGCGCGACGGATTCGAGCCGCTGCTGCCGGGCTTCGACTATGTGCCGTTCAACGATCTGGAGGGCGCGCTCGCCAAGATCGACGGGGAGACCGCGGGCTTCCTGGTCGAGACGATCCAGGGCGAGGGCGGCATGACCGCCGGCACGGTCGAATTCATCCAGGGCCTGCGCAAGGCCGCGGACGAGCACGGCCTGTTGCTGATCCTCGACGAGATCCAGTGCGGCTATGGCCGTACCGGCAAGATGTGGGCCTATGAGCATTACGGCATCACGCCCGACATCATGACCTCGGCCAAGGGCATCGGCGCGGGCTTCCCGCTCGGCGCCTGCCTCGCCACCGCGGAAGCGGCCAAGGGGATGGTCGCGGGCACCCACGGCTCCACCTATGGCGGCAACCCGCTGGCGATGGCGGCCGGCATGGCGGTGCTCGACGTGATGGAGGAGCCCGGCTTCCTCGAGCACGTCACCCGCATGGGCGAGCGTCTCCGCCAGGCCTTCGAGCAACTGATCCCCAACCATGATCACCTGTTCGAGGAAATTCGCGGCAAGGGCCTGATGCTCGGCATCAAGATGAAGGACACGGCGGTGAGCCGCGACTTCGTCGCCCATCTGCGCGATCATCACGGGCTGCTGACCGTGGCGGCGGGCGAGAACGTGTTCCGCGTGCTGCCGCCGCTGGTGATCGACGAAAGCCACATCGCCGAGGCGGTCGACAAGCTGAGCGCGGGCGCGCGCAGCTTTGCACCGGCCACCACCAACTGAAGTGTTTCCTCTCCCGCGCAAGCGGGGGAGGGGGACCATGCGCAGCATGGTGGAGGGGGAATCCCCGCGGCGCGAGATACCGGTGGTCCGGGGGGAACTCCCCTTCCACCACCGGCTTCGCCGGCGGTCCCCCTCTTCCGCTGACGCGAGGGAGGAAACCATGACCCGCCACTTTATCGATCTCACCGATGCCGGCGCGCACGCGATCGCGGCGATGCTGAACGACGCGATGGCCCGCAAGACCGTGCGGGCCGGCTGGCCCAAGGGCAAGGCCGATGCCGATGCCCCGCTGGCCGGCCACACGCTGGCGATGATCTTCGAGAAGAACAGCACGCGCACCCGGGTCTCGTTCGACATGGCGATCCGCCAGCTCGGCGGCACCAGCATCGTGATGGATGCCGGATCGATGCAGCTCGGCCGCGGCGAGAGCATTGCGGATACCGCGCGCGTCCTCTCGGGCTATGTCGACGCGATCATGATTCGTACCGACGATCACCAGAAGGTGCTCGACATGGCGGCGCATGCCTCCGTGCCGGTCATCAACGGCCTTACCGATGCCTCGCACCCCTGCCAGATCATGGCGGACCTGCTGACCATCCTGGAAAGCGGCAAGGCGCTGCCGGGCCTCAAGGTCGCGTGGCTGGGCGACGGCAACAACGTGCTCGCCTCGATCATGGAGGCCGCCGGGCTGATGGAGTTCGACGTCGTCGCCGCCTGCCCGCAGGGCTATCAGCCGAGCGACGCCGACGTTGCCCGCGCTAAGGGCCGCGCCCGCGTGGTCGGCACCGCGCGCGAGGCGGCGGAAGGCGCGGACGTTATCGTCACCGATACCTGGATCTCGATGGGCCAGGCCCATGCCGAGACCAAGCTCGCGGCGATGATGCCCTTCCAGGTCGACGCGGCGCTGATGGCCGCCGCCAAGCCCGACGCGAAGTTCCTTCACTGCCTGCCCGCGCATCGCGGCGAGGAAGTGACAGACGCGGTGATCGACGGCCCGCAGTCGCTGATCTGGCCCGAGGCGGAGAACCGGCTGCACGCGCAGAAGTCGGTCCTGCGCTGGTGCTTCGGGCAGCTCTGAACGCGGTTGTTCGCCTTTTTGAACGGAGCGCGCCAATATCGTCGCGCCGAGCGGCCGCGGGAGCTGCTGATGGGGGAACGGGATGCTTGCGGCACTGATGCTCGCGCAGTTGTGGGCGACGAAGATCGCGCCGCCGGTGCCGCTGGCCCAAGGCGTGGTGCTCGCATCACCCACCGCGGCCGCTCGCGCGCTCAGCGTGGAGGGGATCGCGGCGCTTCCCGCGACGCCGGTCACGATCACGCTGCAATGCGCTGTCGACCGAGACACACTGACCTTCTGCATTCCCGCGGCCGACGGCGGCACCGCTGATACCAGGACCTTCTGGCAGCGGGCGCTTTCCAGCGACCGGGCGCAGCAGCGCGAGGCGGATCCGCTTCTCGACGCCGCGCTGACCCGCATGCAATATTATCGGGTGCAGCCGATGCCGGCCAGGCCGAAGGTCACCCCCACCGTGCTGATCCGCGAGATCGTCTCCGTCGCGGATCGCGCGCCGAGCGGGCCGCCGACCGGCATTTCGGAGCAGCGTGCGCTGCCCTTGACGACGGCGCCGTTCAACCCCGGTGATTTCTATCCGGCCTCCGCGCGGCGGGCGGGCGCGTCCAACACCATCCGCGCGACATGCCGGGTGCTGGCCGATCTGAGCCTGTACTGCCGAGATCCCCAGGTCGACCTGCCGCCCCGGGAGGGGCCCGCCCCGGCCTGGCGGCAGCCGGAGTTCGACCGCAATTTTCTTTTCGCCACCCGGATGATGCTGGCGGCCGCGCATGCCGATCCGGTCACGAAAAGCGGAGAGCCGGGCGTAGGCCGCGACGTGGTGGTCAGGATAGGCTGGTACATCGGGTGACCGATCGGGGGTGCGGCCCGGGGCCGCTCCGTTCACGATAGCCAGCGGACCAGAACGACGCCGAGGGGCACGACGGCGAGCACGAAACGGAGCAGGGTGATCCGCGCGATGCACGCCAGCGCGGCGGCGGCGGACACGCCGAACAGCAGCGGTGCGGTGACCAGATGATCGGCCACGGCCGGATTGGTTTCCATCCCGGCCAGCATCGCCCCCGGGATCGACGGCAGGAAGCAGACGGCGGAGACGAGCCCGGTGACCGTGGCAACGGCTTTGCCCAGGCCCTGTATCGTGGCCATGATGCTGCGCCGTTGCTCGGGTGCCGGGGCCATGCGGCGATGCTAGCAGGTGGCGGACCCCATCGGAAGCTCCACGCGACGCAACGCGGCTTAGCGTCGGCGTGCGTCCGCTAGAGTCCCGCCAGCGCCGCCGCGCCCACGTCCGCGATCGGCAGCGCCCCCAGCGTCTGGTCGACCGTCGCCAGCGCCTGCTCGGCGGAGCGCCGGTCGTCCTCGTCGCGGTGCTTGGGGTCCTTGCGGCGCAGCGCGGCCTTGAGCGTGCGGGCCAGATCCCGGGCCTCGCGGGCGAATTCCTCGTCGGCCTTTTCGCGCGCCTGCGTCGCCGCGCTCTTGCCGTTCTCCGCCGGGGTGGCGGTCGGCGTCGTACCGGCGGGTTTCTCCTCGCCGGTTTCCGACGTCGCGGCTCCCTTTGGCGGGACCTCGGTGCCCGCGGCTGCCGGCGCCCCCGCGGCGCCGTCCGCTTCGGCCGGCGCGGGCCCGCCCGCCGAGGCATCCCCCGCATCGGCGCCGCCCAGCTCGATCGCGCTGCCGCCGGCGCTGGTATAGCTCTTCACCGCGCCGGCGAGTTCGCGCGCGATCTGCGCGGCGGCGCGGGCGAGCTTCTTGGGGTCGCCCGCATAAAGCATCTTGAGCGCCTGGAGCCGCGCCTTGAGCTCCTTCACCTTCTGCGCGGCGCGGGCCTTCTGGGCGTCGCTGCTCTTGGTCTTCACCGCCGCCAGCGTGGCGACGGCCTGCTTGGCCTCCTCCAGCTTGCGCGCGGCGATCTCGTCCTTCCTGGAGAGCGGCGCCGTGGCGGGGGTGGCCGTGCCGGCGCCGCGCGGCTGTGCAACAGGGGCGAAGGCGGCGAAGGGCGCAAGCGAGAGCTTCATATCGACTTCATAGAACGAATACGCTTCCGAAGACTCAACGGCTTGCGGAACAATCTGAACCCCACGTCTAACAATCTTCGTCAGGCACCCCATATAGATGGGGCTGACGTCGCATGCGACGGATATTGGGCCGCCTCGGCTCCTCCCTATGTCCCTTTCTAGCCTCACCGAAGCCGGGATGCGCCGCCCTTGGCGCATGCCCGTCATGCATGGGACAAAGGAAACCCAGATGATCACCGGAACCGTAAAATTCTTCAATAACGACAAGGGCTATGGCTTTATCGCGCCGGAAAGCGGCGGCGGCGACGCCTTTGTCCACATCTCGGCCGTCGAGCGCGCAGGCATGCACACGCTCGATAAGGACCAGCGCGTTTCCTATGAGCTCGAGACGGACAACCGGGGCAAGACCTCGGCGGTCAATCTTCAGGCTGCCTGAAGCAAGGCGGTTCGGGCGGGCATCCAGATGCTCGCCCGAATCCATCCAGTTCGAGCAGGGGAAAACCTGCTTCAGGAAACGGAGGACGTCATGTCCAGAGCAATCAATGTCAGCGCAGCCAAAGAGCATGTCGTCGCGACCTGCGCCAAGCGCAAGATCGTCATCAGTGCGATCGAGACGCTGCAGTCCGGCGGGACGCGCGTGGTGATGAACAGCGCCGCCGATACCGCGATCATCGCCAAGGCCTATGGCAGCAAGGTGATCACCGGTGCCGTCCAGCGCGTGCCCACGCGCATGGGGAGACTGTAGAAACATGGCAGCATACAAGATTCCGAGCTTTCAGGAGCGCACCAACGCAGCGGCCGAAGCCAAGAGCAAGGCGCTGGCCCAGCTTCGGGCGCGTCCCGTAGCGGACGCTGCGACCCTGGCGGCGGGCAAGGAACGACGCCTGGCGAGCGAACGCGCCGAAGCCGAGAAGCGCGCTGCGGCACTCGCCGAGCGCGAAGAACTCGCCGCTGCGAAGCGCGAGAGCAAGGCCGAAGCCATCCGTGCGGCAGAGGCTGCGGCGGCAGTACCGGTGTTGACCGAGGCGGATCGCAAAGCTGCCCGCGACGCCAAATATGCGGCACGCAAGAACGCCAAGCGCGCCCGCTAGCCCGATCACGACCGCCATGGTCGTGACGGCGCAGGACACAGGAGCAGCTATGGCCAAGAGCCAGAAGAAGTCCAACAAGGAAGTTCGCAAGCCGAAGGCCGAAAAGGCTCCGAAGCAGAACGCCTCCAATCCGAGCACCAAGGGCAAGCCGGTCGAGATGACCACGCTTAAGTCCTGACAAAGAGGGGGCAGCTTCGGCGGCCCCCTTCAATGGCGGTTCGCCGTCCTGCTCGGCAAGCGAATTGGCCAGCAGCTCTTGGTGGTGCCAGCGCCTGCCATCGTATCTGGGTTCGTGCGGATCACGTAGTTTGCTCGCCATTGAGGCCCTACGAAGAAGGCCGGCTCCAAGCTTCGCTTCAAGAATCGGTGGACAGCCCCTTTAGCGCCGGCGCGGGAGCATCTACCTTCAGTCTCCATCATCTGGTTTCGCAGATGTGCGGTCAGGTCAGCGGGGCAACTTGTCTTATCTTCGATCACGCAAGCCAGCAAAGTTCGCCGCGGTCCTCCTCGGTGGCATTTTCATGTGGCTGGTTGCGGGCAGCTGCTGGGGCATGGCGAAGGAAGCCTATTTCGATCATGTCTTCGGCATGTGCTACGGCAACAAGGTTCCCGCAGGCGCCTGGACCGATCCACTCGACCGCGGCATCGGCACGCTCGACGCTACGGCCCGAGAGTTCGTGGCGCGCCGCAAGGCGGATGAAGCGGTAATCACCTGCACGGAGCGCTGGGCCGGCTGGATCCTCGAGGAGGAGCCGCTACGGGATAAGGGAAGTCCCTGCGCGCTGATGGTCGTTGTGGCGGGGCAGACTGTCCGTCCGCCGAGACATGATGTCACCATCTATCGCGAGGGATGCGCTCGCCCTTTCGGTGGTGGTTGAATGCCGGTTCCTGCGGGGTAGGCTGAAAGCCTGGAGCGACGCAGAACTTCATTGCGCCTAAACTTCCTAAGCTTCGCGCCGTTGCCCACCCGACACCCCCAACATTGTTTCCCGGCGCGAAACCCCTATCTACGCCGTCGAACCCAGAAAATGCGTTCGCCGGAGCGCGCGGAGTCACCCCGACTTCTCGCGGCCGATCCGAATGCCGGAGACCTAGTCGTGACCAACCCCGTTCCCGCCGCCGATCTCGATCGCGTGACCGGCTTTGCCATTCCCGACCGCCATGTCCGCGGCCGCGTCACGCGGCTGGGGCCGGTGCTGAACGACATTCTCTCGGCCCATGCCTATCCGGCGCCGATCGAGAAGCTGCTCGCCGAGGCGCTGACCCTAACCGCGCTGCTCGGCAGCACGCTCAAGGATGCCGAGGGGCAGATGACGCTGCAGGCGCAGACCCAGCGCGGCATCGTCAGCCTGATGGTGTGCGACTACAAGAATGGCGAGCTGCGCGGCTATGTGCAGTTCGATGCCACGCGGCTCAGCCGGCTCGGCAAGAACCCGTCGCTCTCGGCGCTGTTCAACGGCGGCTATCTGGCGGTGACGTTCGACCAGGCGGTCACCAAGGAGCGCTACCAGGGCATCGTGCCGCTGGAGGGCGCCTCGATCGCCGAGGCGGCGCAGAGCTATTTCCTCCAGTCGGAACAGATCCCGACGCTGGTGCGGCTGGGCGTGCACAAGGACAAGACGACCGGCCGGATGATCGCCGGCGGCCTGTTCCTCCAGCACCTGCCCGAGGGCGAGGTTGGCCGCGAGCGTCTGCACGTGCGGCTCGACCACCCCGAATGGCAGCATGTCGAGGCGCTGGGCAGCACGATGGGCGCCGACGAACTGGCCGATCAGGCGATCCATCTGGAAGGGCTGGTGTGGCGACTGTTCAACGAGGAAAGCGAAGTCCGCATGCTTGCCGGGCACGATCTGTCGCGCGGCTGCCGTTGCGGGGCGGACTATATCCAGCAGGTCCTCGCCAAGTTCCCGGAAGAGGAGCGGGCGGCGATGGCCGACGAGGGTGGCGTGATCAAGGTCGACTGCGCGTTCTGCTCCAAGCAGTTCCCGGTCGCGCTCGCCGATTTCGTTCCGCCGGCGTTGTAAAGCCGTAATCCTCCTATGATATGTGAATCGGCCGGCGGTGCTGTGGGAGCGGTGCCGCCGCCGAAATGGAGTTTGAACGGGTGAGCAAACGAGTGGCGTGGGTGCGTTTTGCGGCGGTTGCGTGCCTGGGACTGGTGACGGCGGGTGCCGCGGCGCAGCAGCAGCCGCGCCCCGCGATGCAGCGGACGGTAGACGTTCCCGCGCTCAACATCGTCCAGAAGGGCAAATGGACGGTGCGCGACAGCGAAGGAGGCGAGCGCAGCATCTGCCTGCGCGATCCCTACCAGATCCTGCGCCCGGAAAGCGTCACCACGCCCTGCCAGCATGTCGTGATGGAAAGCGCCGCCAGCCGGGCGACGGTGCGCACCAGCTGCGCCGGCCACGGCACCATGCTCACCCGCCTCACGGTGGACACGCCGCGCCAGGTGACGGTGGAGATGCAGGGGGTGATCGACGGGCAGCCCTTTTCGGAAACCTATGACGCGCGGCGCGTGGGCGAATGTTCCTGATCGCGCCGGTTACCATTCGTTAACCGTTCGGTCGTAGAAGGAAGGGGTCCCAGGGAGGTGTCTCTCTCTGGTTTGGTTTTCCCATTTCTATCCTTTCCGGCCGTCCCTTCGGGGGCGGCCATTTTTTTGCCGGCGAAAGCGCCTACATGCCGCCGATGACTCAAAGCATCGCCATCGCCCTGGTTTCGGGCGGACTCGATTCGATGGTATCCGCCGCGCGCGCCCGCGAGGACGGCCACCGTCTGCTCGCCCTCTCGATCGACTATAACCAGCGCCACAAGGTGGAGCTGGATGCCGCCGCGAAGATCGCCGCCATGCTCGGCGCCGAGCGCCACGTCGTGCTGCCGCTCGACCTGCGCGCCTTCGGCGGCTCCGCGCTGACCGCCGATATCGACGTGCCGAAGACCGGCGTCGGCAGCGACATTCCGATCACCTATGTCCCGGCGCGCAACACCATCTTCCTGAGCCTCGCGCTCGGCTGGGCCGAGGCGGCGGGCGCGCGGGACCTGTATATCGGGGTCAACGCGCTCGATTATTCGGGCTATCCCGATTGTCGGCCCGAATTCATCGCCGGCTTCGAGAAGCTGGCCGAGCTCGCCACCAAGGCGGGCGTGGAGGGCGCGCCCTTCCGCATCCAGGCGCCGCTGCAGAACATGACCAAGGCCGACATCGTCCGCGAGGCGGCACGGCTGGGGCTCGACGCCGGGATGAGCTGGTCCTGCTACGATCCGACGCCGCAAGGCCTGCATTGCGGGCTGTGCGACAGCTGCCGGTTGCGCTCGCGCGGGTTCGAGGAAGCCGGACTGCCCGATCCGACCCGCTACGCCACCCACCCATGAGTTACGCCGTCAAGGAAATGTTCCTCACCCTGCAGGGGGAGGGGATCAATGCCGGCGCGCGGGCGGTGTTCGTGCGCTTCGCCGGCTGCAACCTCTGGTCGGGGCGCGAGGAGGACCGGGCGACGGCGATATGCCGCTTCTGCGACACCGATTTCGTCGGGATCGACGGGCTGGGCGGCGGCCGGTTCGCCGATGCGGCGGCGCTGGTCGATGCGGTGGAAGGCCATTGGGGGCCGGGCCATGCGGCGCGGTTCGTCGTGCTGACCGGCGGCGAGCCGATGCTCCAGATCGACGACGCGCTGGTCGATGCGCTCCACGCCCGCGGCTTTCGCATCGCGATCGAGAGCAACGGCACGCTGCCGGTGCATCCGGGCATCGACTGGGTGTGCATCAGCCCCAAGGCGGGCAGCGACGTGGTGCAGCGCCGGGGCGACGAGCTCAAGCTGGTCTGGCCGCAGTCCGGCACGGATATCGCGGCGATCGAGGGGTGGGACTTCACCCATTTCCTGATCCAGCCCATGGACAGCGCCGAGGCGGAGGCGAACACCCGCGCGGCGATCGCGGTGGCGATGGAGCGCCCGCGCTGGCGGCTGACGCTGCAGACCCACAAGCTGCTGGGCCTGCGCTAGAGAAAAGGGGTGGCGTCTCCGCCACCCCTTCTTTTTTGATTCAGCCCAAGGACCCGCATTTGCGGACCTGATATTCGCCCTTGCGCCAGCATTTCTCCTCGCCGAACTGCGGCAGCGGGCGCAGCACCGGCCATATGAAGTTCAGGCGGCGGGTACGGAAATGCTGTTCGCCCCAGGCCTTGAGGCTCTCGCGCAGCTCGCGCATCCGGCGGGTGGCCACGTCGCCCAGCGCCCCGCGCGGCGCGTACACCGCATCCTGGCCGATTGAGGCGGCAGTCTGGCAGAAAGACAGCTGGCCGGAGACAGTCGAAAAGCTCGAATAGACGCGGGTCGAAAATTGATCGAGCGCCGTCTGCGCGGCCTTTTTCGTCTTCGTCGTTTTTAGGAAATATTTCTCAAGCGTATCATATGCTTTATTGAACTCGTCGTCATGGTCTTTGCGGACTGCGACATAGTTGTCGTCGGCCAGCAACGTCGGTTCGAACTTGCATTGCAGTGCAGCAACGTTCAGCGCGGCCCGCAGGCTCCACACCATTGCCGCGCGCAGCTCCGCCGGGGACGCGCCGGGCATCGCCTGCGCGATCATCCCGGGCTCGTTGCCGGTGACGGGCGGAGCCGACAGATCCACCGGCTTGAAGAAGAATTGTGCCGAAGCAGGCGCCGAAACGCAGATTGCCGCGAGGGCTGCCATGCCCAAAGTGATACGCCGACCCAGCATCCCATCCTCTTGATACCGCTATGAGGATTGTTCGTTAGGGCGTTTCGATTCGTCGCCCAAGCCCCTTTTTTCCAAACACGACGATCCGTGGGCGGCGAGGAGGGGCCGGCTCCGAAACGAGAAGGGCCGCCCGGTCGCCCGGACGGCCCTTTCGTAGTGCACGCAAAAGCGCGATGATTACATCGCGTTCGAAGCGTTCACCGTGGCGTTGTCGACAACGGCGTTGTCAACCGGAGCAGCGGTGTCAACGTTGGTCACCGAAGCGTCGACGACGTTTTCCGGAGCCACGACTTCGGTGGTGTTGTTGACGTTGGTCTCGGTGTTGCTGGTGCACGCCGAGGCCAGGAGGGCCGCACCGGCGATCATCGAACCAGCAACGATCTTCGAAAGGACTGCACGCATGTAATAGCTCCCTAGATAATGGATTTGGACGACGCTTGTACGCCGTTAATACCCAAACCGTGCTGGACATTAGACGGTTCGGGGGACACCCTCAAGACTCGAATTTATCCCGCGCGATCCAGAGCGTCCAAAAATGGCAGAAATGTGGCCTGCAGGGCGGCATCGAAGCGTTCCGTCGCAATCGATTTGCCCAGTGCCGCGGCGCTGGTGACGGGGAATTCGGCGATTCCACAGGGCACGATGCCGGTGAAATGGCCCAGATCGGGATCGAGGTTGATGGCGAAGCCGTGCAGCGTCACCCATTGGCGGATTCGCACGCCGATCGCGCCGATCTTCGCTTCGACACCGCGATCGAGCGTCCAGATGCCGATGCGGCCGGGCGCGCGGAACGCCTCGATGCCGCATTCGCCCAGCGCCGCGATCACCCAGCCTTCGATCGCATGGACATAGTTGCGCACGTCGCGCTGCCGCTCGCGCAGGTCGAGCACGACATAGCCGATGCGCTGCCCCGGGCCGTGATAGGTGTAGCGCCCGCCGCGCCCGGTACGGTGCACGGGAAAGCGCGGATCCAGCATCTCGGTGGGATCGGCGCTGGTGCCGGCGGTGTAGACGGGCGGATGTTCGAGCAGCCAGACCAGTTCCTGCGCCGTGTGCGCGGTGACCGCGGCGGCGCGCGCCTCCATGGCTGCATGGGCTTCGGCATAGTCGATCGGCCGGGGCTCGACCCGCCATTCGATGGTTTCGTGCATGATCGCCGCCGCTTGCGCCCTTCCGCGCCCCAAGGCAAGCATTGGCAAGGCGGTGCCCCCCGGCTAACACCCCGGGTCCCTCACGCAAGGACTTCGCCGCATGGCAAAAATGGGTATCGTCTGGGACCGGACCGCCGCGTTTGTCGGAGAGCGGCTTGGCACGCTGCTGCCGGTGGCGCTGGTGGCCTTCGTCGTACCCGGCGTGGTCAGTAGCTGCGCGCAGGTGCTGGCAGCAGGTGCGACGAGCGGCGCCCGCCTGGGACTGGGTGCGCTGGTGCTGCTGCTGTCGCTGCCGTCGATCTGGGGCTCGCTCACCGTTATCGCCCTCGCGACGGGGGAGGAGCGGCTGCCGAACGCAGGCGGGCTCGCGATGCGGCGGCTTCCGGCGACGGTGCTCGTCTCCGTCGGTCTGGGGCTGGCGGCGGTGCTCGCGCTGCTGCCGGTGGCGGTGATCCTGGCGGCGAGCGGCTATGACGTGGCGGCGATCGCGGCGGGGCAGGCGGGCAATGTGGTGGTCGATCCCCGGGCTTCGGGCCTGGTCGCGCTCTACATGCTGGTGCTGGTGCCGCTGCTGCTGGTCGCATTTACCCGGCTGCTCCTGGTCACCCCGGTCGTGCTGCGCGAGGGCGTGCTGTTCGGCGCGATCCGCCGCTCCTGGGCGCTGACCCGCAAGCATGGCTGGCGCATCTTCGGCATGCTGCTGCTGTTCGGCCTGACCGGGGGCATCGCCCAGCTCGCTGCGCAGGCGGTATTCGGATCCGTCTTCACCTTGCTGGCGGGTGGGGGACAGGGACTGACGACGGCATTCGTCCTGACCACGCTGGCGACGAGCTGCGTGCAGGCGATCGTGATGGTGCTGCTCGCCGCCTTCCAGGGTAGGCTCTACGTTGCGCTGACCACGGCCGATTCGGTGTGGCGCGCATGACGCTGCGCCTCGCCGGCCTCTTCGCCGACGCGAAAACCCTGTGGCGGCGCGAGCGCGCGCTGGTGCTGCCGGTCGCCGGCCTGTTCTTCCTGTTGCCGAGCCTCGGGCTCCTGCTGCTGTTGGCGCAGGGGGCACCGGAACTCGAGTCGCTTTCCGACCAGGCGGCGCTGCTCGCCTTCTATCGCAAGTTCGTCGAAGCCAATGTCGTGCCGCTGATGCTCGCCTATCTGGCGGTCGATTACGGCATCTTCGCGCTGTTCAACCTGTATCTGCGCGGCGACGGGCAGATGCTGGGGCAGGTGCTGCTGCAGGCGTTGCGGCGGCTGTTCCCTTTCCTGGTGATCGAGGTGGCGGTGAGCCTCGGTTTCCAGCTGGGCTTCTCGCTGTTCATCGCACCGGGGCTGTTCCTGTTCGCGCGCACCTGGCTGGCCGCGCCCGCCTATGCCGAGCGGCCCGGGGCGGGGCTGATCGAGGCATTCAAGCAGGGGTGGGTGCGCAGCGGCGGGGTCACGTGGCTGCTGTTCCTGCTGGTGACGGCGATGGTGTTCGTGGCCGGAATCGGCGCCATGGCGGTGGCGAGCATCGTCACCGGGCTGATCGCCACGATAGCGGGCGGCGGCGCGGTGCCGGAATTCCTCAGCTACCTGCTGCTGTCCGTGATCGGCGCGGGCGTGTGGACGGCGCTGGTGATCCTCCGCGTCGCCGCTTATCGCGCGACCGAACCCAGGCAGGGGATATGAGGCGCCGCCTCGGGCGGTAGCACGCCGAGCAGGCGGGGATCGGGAAAGGTCTCGATCGTTCGCTTGTAGGGCACGAAGCCGTGGCGGCGATAGAAGCCCAGCGCGGCCGGGTGGTCGAGCGTGCACGTGTGCACCCACACGCGGCCCACGTCTTTCCGCCAGGCGAAGGCGAGCGCCTGTGCCATCAGCCAGGCGCCATGGCCCTTGCCGGTGATCTCCGGCACCAGCCCGACATAGGAGAGCTCGCAGGTTGCGGGGTCACGGAAGTCGAGCTCGAGCATGCCGACTTCGACGCCTGCACGATCGACCACGGCGTAGACCATGACCTGCGGATCATCGAGAATCGCGCGCAGCCGCGCCTCGTCCATCACCAGCCGCGAGAACCAGAGCCACGGCCCCCCGACCCGGCGGAACAGCGCGCGGTATTTCTCGCTGTCCGGCGCCGGCCAGTGGACGAGGCGGAACGGCGAGGGCGGGAGCGGCCGGGGTCTGGGCCTTTCGCGCATCTCTAACGCGGTGACGATGGTGGCGAGGTGGTCGTTCGCTACCGGCAGCAGCCCCATCGGCTCAGCTCCAGGCGGCCATTGGCGGCAGGCTCATCAGGATCGCATCGACATTGCCGCCGGTCTTCAGCCCGAACAGCGTGCCGCGGTCGTAGATCAGGTTGAACTCGGCATAGCGGCCGCGCCATTCGAGCTGGCGCTGGCGATCGGCGTCGTCGAACGGCTGGTCCATCCGCCGCCGGACCAGCGCCGGGTAGACGTCGAGAAACGCCCGGCCGACATCCTGGGTGAAGGCGAAGTCCGCCTCCCAATCCCCCTCGAGGTGATCGTAGAAGATGCCGCCGACGCCGCGATGCACCTGGCGGTGCGGGATGTAGAAATACTCGTCCGCCCACGCCTTGAAGCGCGGATAATAAGCGGGGTCGTGCGCATCGCACGCGGCCTGCAGCCGCGCGTGGAAATCGGCGGTGTCCTCGGCATAGGGCAAGGGCGGGTTGAGATCGGCGCCGCCGCCGAACCAGCGCTTGGTGGTCGTCAGGAAGCGCGTGTTCATGTGGACCGCGGGCACGTGCGGGTTCGCCATGTGCGCGACCAGGCTGATGCCGGTGGCGAAGAAGGTCGGATCCTCGCCCGCGCCGTGGATCGTCTTGGCGAAGTCCCCCTCGAACGCGCCGCCGACGGTGGAGACGTTGACGCCCACTTTTTCGAACACCCGGCCCTTCATCACGCCGCGCACGCCGCCGCCGCCGGGCGCGCCGCTCGAATCGACGCGGTCCCAGGCGAGATAGTCGAACGACGCATCGGAGCCGGCTTCGCGCTCGATCGCCTCGAATTCGGCGCAGATCGAATCGCGCAGCCCCTCGAACCAGGTGCGCGCGCGCTGCTGCTGTTCGTCGAGCGTGATCACTGCCTCGGTCACTGGGGGAATCCTTCCGTCTGGCGTAGTGCCTCGGCCAGCCCGATGCCCGTTGCGACGGCGAGGTTCAAGGAGCGCAGCTCCGGCCGGAGCGGGATGCGGACGGCGGCATCGGCCCGCGCGTGCACGAAATCCGGCACGCCGCTGCTCTCGGCGCCGAACAACAGCGTGTCGCCGGGTTCGAAGCACGCTTCGGGCAGGCGGACGCCGCCGCGGGTGGTGAACAGCACCAGCCTGCCGGGCACCCGCGATTCAAAGGCGACCCAATCGGCGTGGCGCGCGGTCTCGGGTTCATAGTCCATCGCCGCGCGCTTGCGGGCGCGATCGCCCCAGGGAAAACCCATAGGCTCGATCAGGTCCACCGCCACGCCCATACAGGCCGCCAGCCGCAAGATGGTGCCGACATTCCCTGCAATTTCAGGCTGGAACAACGCTATGCGGATCATCGAGGGGCAAGTCATTTTGCAGTGCAACATTAAGGCCTTGGAGACGAGAATATGAAAAACCCTGTTGGCAAAGCTGCATTGCGCCGTCTATCAAACTTGTAACGCCACCGGAAATCCGGCCGGCACTGAGCTTCGTTTCGTCCGCGTTCCTCTCTCCGCGGTTCTCGCGCGGAAGAGTTCCCGAAGTGCAAGGGCTAGAGCATGGCAACGTTTGAAGAAGGCGTTTCTCCCGAACAGACCGTAGGCCCAGGCGGCGAAATCATCGAGAATCCCCGTCGTCGCGATTATCTCACCTATGCCGCCGCATCGGTGGCGGCGGTGGGCGCCGGCGTGGTGGTGCTGCCGCTGGTCAACTCGATGAACCCGTCGGCCGACGTGCTGGCGCAGTCGACCACCGAGGTGAACCTCGCGGCGATCGAGCCGGGGCAGGCGATCAAGGCCAGCTTCCGCAAGCAGCCTTTGTTCGTCCGCAACCTGACCCCGGCGGAGATCTCGCAGGCCGATGCGGTGCCGGTCTCCAGCCTGCGCGATCCGCAGACGCTGGACCAGCGCACCGCGGAAGGCCACAAGAACTGGCTGATCACGCTGGGCGTGTGCACCCATCTCGGCTGCGTGCCGCTGGGCGCGGGCGAGGGCGAGAGCCGGGGCCCGTTCGGCGGCTATTTCTGCCCGTGCCACGGCTCGGCCTATGATACCGCCGGCCGCATCCGTCAGGGGCCGGCGCCAAAGAATCTCGAAGTACCAAAATATAATTTCACGTCCGACACGGTCGTCGTTGTTGGGTGAGGAGAGACCTGGATGAGCTTTCCCTGGGCGCGCCATTACGAGCCGAAAAACCCGGTGATGAAATGGGTGGACGATCGGCTGCCACTGCCGCGGTTCGTCTATAACGCGATCGGCGCCGGATACCCGGTGCCGCGCAACCTGAACTATTTCTGGAACTTCGGCATCCTGGCAGGGCTGTCGCTGGTGATCCAGATCGTCACCGGCATCGTGCTGGCGATGCACTTCCACAGCTCAGCCGCCGGCGCGTTCGATTCGGTGAACGGCACGATCATGCGCGACGTGAACGCGGGCTGGTTCCTGCGCTTCGCCCACGCCAACGGCGCCAGCATGTTCTTCATCGTGGTGTACATCCACATCTTCCGCGGCCTGCATTACGGATCGTACAAGGCGCCGCGCGAGATGGTGTGGCTGCTCGGCGTCGTCATCTTCCTGCTGATGATGGCCACCGCCTTCATGGGCTATGTGCTCCCCTGGGGGCAGATGAGCTTCTGGGGGGCGCAGGTGATCACCGGCTTCTTCTCGGCCATACCCGTGGTGGGCGATTGGGTCCGCGTGTGGCTGCTCGGCGGCTATGCACCGGACGATGCGACGCTCAACCGCTTCTTCTCGCTCCACTATCTGCTGCCGTTCGTGATCGCGGGCGTGATCATCCTGCACATCTGGGCGCTGCACATTCCGGGTTCGAACAACCCGACCGGCGTGGAGGTGAAGGGCGAGCAGGATACCATCCCGTTCCACCCCTATTACACCGCCAAGGATGGGTTCGGGGTGGGCGTGTTCCTGATCCTGTTCTCGACGCTGATCTTCTTCTATCCCGATTATCTGGGCCACCCGGACAACTACATCCCGGCCAACCCGCTCTCGACGCCCGCCCACATCGTGCCCGAATGGTATTTCTGGCCCTTCTACGCGATCCTGCGCGCCTTCACCGCGGACTTCATCCTGCCGGCGAAGCTGTGGGGCGTGCTGGCGATGTTCGGATCGATCCTGCTCTTGTTCTTCCTGCCCTGGCTCGATCGCTCGCCGGTGCGCTCGGCCAATTTCCGGCCGATGTACCGCATCGCCTTCTGGCTGCTGGTCGCCGACGTGCTGATCCTCGGCTGGTGCGGCGGTTCGCCGGCGGAGCCGGCCTATGTGATCATCAGCCAGATCGCCGCCGCTTACTATTTCGCGCACTTCCTGATCATCGTGCCGATCATCTCGCGGATCGAGACGCCGCGCCCGCTGCCCAACTCGATCACCGAAGCGGTGCTGGGGAATGAAGGCGGATCGCGCATCACCGCCACCGCGGCGACGGCATAAGGGGGCCGGGGACCATGACGTCGATCTTTTTCCGCTCGATCAAGTTCCTGATCGGTGCCGGCTTCGTCTTCGTGCTGCTGCTGGCGCTGATCAGCAGCATCACCGGCCTGATCAAGGAGCCGCCGAAGCAGACCGCCGAACAGGCGCTGCACAAGCATCCGAAGGAGCTGGACATCGCTTCGAACGGGCCGCTCGGCAAGTTCGATCTCGGCCAGCTTCAGCGCGGCTTCAAGGTGTACAAGGAAGTCTGCGCGGCGTGCCACTCGCTGCACATGATCTCCTTCCGCAACCTCAAGGACCTTGGATACAGCGACGCGCAGGTGAAGAAGATCGCCAAGGAATGGGCGATGAAGCAGCCGGTGTTCGACGAGAAGGCCGGCACCTGGGGCGAGCGCGACAACATCCCCTCGGACCACATCCCGAAGGTCTATTACGCCGGCACCGGCAATCCGCCGGACCTCAGCCTGATCACCAAGGCGCGGCATGACGGCGCGGCCTATGTCCATTCGCTGCTGACCGGCTATGGCGAGAAGCCCGATCCGGCGGTGGCGGCGAAGTTCCCGGAGGCGATGAAGACGCCCGAGGGCATGCACTTCAACCCCTATTTCGCCAACCTCAACATCGCCATGCCGCCGCCCCTGACCAGCGAGGGCCAGGTCCAGTATGACGACGGCACCCGCGCGAGCGTGGACCAGATGGCGAAGGACGTCTCCGCCTTCCTCGTCTGGACCGCCGAGCCGACGCTGCAGGTGCGCCACCAGGCGGGTGCGGCCGTCGTGATCTTCTTGCTGTTTGCCACCGTGCTCGCCTATGGCGCGTACCTCACGGTTTGGCGCGGCATGAAGCATTGATGGACATCCAGCAGAACGAAGACATTCGCAGTCGCATTCGCACGATCCCCGACTTTCCGAAGCCGGGGATCCTGTTTCGCGACATCACCACGCTGCTGCTGGATGCCGAGGGGCTGCGGCTCACCATCGAGAAGATGGCGGCGCAGGTCGACGGCAAGATCGATCTGGTCGCCGGCGTCGAGGCCCGCGGCTTCGTGTTCGGTGCAGCCCTGGCGGTGCAGCTCGGCACCGGCGTGCTGCTGATCCGCAAGGACGGCAAGCTGCCGGGCGCGACCATCGCCGAGGATTATGCGCTCGAATACGGCACCGACCGGATCGCCATCCATGCCGATGCGCTGGTCCCCGGCGCCCGCGTGCTGCTGGTCGACGACCTGATCGCCACCGGCGGCACGGCCCGTGCGGCGGTGCGGCTGCTGCGCAAGGCAGGCGCGGAGGTGGCGCAGGCCTCGTTCGTCGTCGACCTGCCTGACCTGGGCGGCGCGGATGCGCTGCGCAGCGACGGGATCGCGGTTTCGGCGCTGGTCGCGTTCGAGGGCCACTGACGGAACTCCCGGCCGTTCCTGCGCGCTTCTCCGGTTGAGGAGCGCGTCCTCGGGCATCGCCTTGCTGCGCGCCTCCGGTACAGGAGCGTGATCGATGCACATCGGTGTGAAGACGATACTCGGCGCAGCGCTGCTCGGCGGTGCTGCGGCACTCGGCGGCTGCATGGACGACGGCTATGGCTATGGCGGCTCGCGCGTCGCCGTCGGGTACGGCAGCGGGTACGGCAGTGGCTATGGCAGCCCCTATTGGGGCTGGTACGACGACTATTATTACCCCGGCACCGGTGCCTATGTGTATGATCGCTACCGCCATCGCCACGCCTGGAACGACGGTCAGCGCGCCTATTGGGAGCAGCGCCGCGGCGGCTGGCGCGGCGACCAGCGCTGGCGCAACAACTGGCGGGAATTTCGCGGGCGTCCCGGCGTCGGTCGGCCGGGTCGCGGACGTCCGCACCGCTGAACCGCTGAACCGCTGCCCGCCCTTGCTCGCACGAAAGGCGTGGCACGGCGGCCGGGCAGCGGCTAGCATGGAACCATGCTGACGCGCCTTGCCGTTTCCGGCTATCGTTCGCTGCGCGACGTGCGGATCGCACTGGGGCCGCTCAACGTCATCACCTGTGCGAACGGCAGCGGCAAGTCGAGCCTGTATCGCGCGCTGCGGCTCCTCTCCGAGCTGGCGCAGGGGCGGGCGATCGCGTCGCTGGCGTCGGAAGGCGGGCTGGCGTCCACGCTGTGGGCGGGCCCGGAGAAGATCAGCCGCGACATGCGCAGCGGCAAGCATCCGGTGCAAGGGACCCGGCGCAGCGGCCCGGTGAGCCTGAAGCTGGGCTTCGCCGCGGAGGATTTCGGCTATGCCGTCGATCTGGGCCTGCCGATCCCCTCGATCACCCGCTTCGAACAGGATCCGGAGGTGAAGGTGGAGAGCGTGTGGACGGGGCAGTTGCTCGGCCGCAGCACTGTCTTCGCCGATCGCAACGGTCCCCGCGTGCGGCTCCGCGACCGCGAGACCGGGGAGTGGCGGGCCCGCTACAGCGACCTGCCCGCCTATGACAGCATGATGATGCACTGCGCCGATGCGGTGGATGGGTTCGAACTGCTGCAGCTGCGCGAGCGGATGCGCAACTGGCGCTTCTATGACGATCTGCGCACCGATCGCGATTCACCCGCCCGCCGCCCGCAGGTCGGTACCCGCACGCCGGTGCTGGCGAGCGACGGCTCGGATCTAGGCGCCGCACTCCAGACCATCGTCGAGATCGGCGACGCCGATACGCTGCAGGATACGATCGCCGATGCATTCGACGGGGCGACGCTCTCGGTGGGGGAACGCTTCGAGGTCGAGATGCGGCAGGCGGGGCTGCTCCGGCCGCTGCTTGCTGCCGAGCTTTCGGACGGTACGCTCCGCTATCTGCTGCTGGCCGCTGCGCTGCTCTCGCCGCGCCCCCCCGAATTGATGATCCTCAACGAGCCCGAGGCCAGCCTGCATCCGGCGCTGCTCGATCCGCTCGCCCGCTTGCTGGTGACCGCGTCGCAGCGCTGCCAGCTGATCGTGGTGTCGCACGCGCCTGCGCTGGTGGAAGCGCTGGATCGCGCCGCGGAGACGCTGGTGATCGAACTCCGCAAGGAATGGGGCGAGACGCTGACGTCCCAGGCCGCGGTGCCCGACTGGACGTGGCCCGCGCGCTGAGCCTCAATCCTGCTTGCGCCGGGCGATCAGGGCGTTGGCGATGAAGCTGAGGACCGGCTCGTCCTTCTGGTTGAAGGTGGTCATCCGGCTGCGGACGATGCCCATGTCCGGGCGGCTCTGCGAGGCGCGCGCCTCCAGCACTTCGGTTTCGCAGCGGAGCACGTCGCCAGGGTAGACCGGCTTCAGCCAGCGGAGTTCGTCGATACCCGCGGCGCCCAGACTGGCGACGGGTTCTTCCGCATGATGCGCGACCAGCATCGCCATCGTCATCGCGTTGGTGTGCCAGCCGCTCGCCGCCAGCCGGCCGAAATGCGTCTTCGCGGCAGCTTCGTCCGAGAGGTGGAACGGCTGCGGATCGTATTTTCTGGCGAAGTCGAGCACTTCCTCGCGGGTGACGTCGTAGCGGCCGAAACTCGCGCGGTCGCCTGGCTGGATGTCGTCGAAAAAGCGCATGGTGACGAGTTTCAATCAGAAACTCGTTGCTGGCAAGCGGATTCAGCGGGGCTGGAGCAGGCTCCGGAAGGGTGCGTCGTCGCCGTCAAGACCGCGCCCTGGCGGCAGGCCGAGCAGGTCGCGGAGTAGCGGAGCGACGTCGACATTGTCGAAGGCGGGCACCGTGCCGTGGCGGAAGGCGGGGCCCGCGGCGATGAACAGCGCGGCCATGTCGGCCGAGCGATTGTCATAGCCATGCTCGCCGCGGGTAAAGGGCGCGTCGGGCAACTTCTCGACGATCATCCAGCGCGGCTCGGCGAGGCAGAGGATCGCCGGGATGCGGGGGTTGCTGCCGAAGCGGAAGCGTGCCGGAATCTCGGCCTTGCGCCAGCATTCCATGTGCGGGTGGCGGCCGAGCAGCGTCCCTTCCACCAGCGCTTCCTTGCCGGGCAGCGGGGTGAGCGCCGCGAAGGGGCCTGCCTCGATCAGATGATAGCTGTCCTTGGGGAGGTCGAGCGGGATGACGCGCGTGTCGCTCGTCTCCGACATGCCGTGATCGGAAACAAGGACGAGGTTCGCCGGCTGGTGGAGCGCCGCGAGGCCATCGACCAGCGCACCGATCTGGGCGTCCACCTGCGCGGCAGCCTGGGCCACCTCGGGGGAGTTCGGCCCATAGTCGTGGCCCACCACATCGACCCGGTCGAAATAGAGGGTCACGAAGCGCGGGCGGTCCGCTGCGGCCGGGCGACGGAGCCAGTCGAGCACCGTGTCGACGCGCTGCGTGCCGTTGATCGCCTGATTATATTGCAGCCAGTCGCGGGGGCGGGCGCCGCCGGCATAGTCGCCATGATCTGCCTTGGTCACCGTGCTGCCCCAGGCGACGTTCGCGCCGGGCCAGAATACCGTGCCTGTGCGGATGCCGGCGCGTTCCGCCTCGACCCAGATCGGCGGCGCGGCGTTCCACCAATAGGGCGCGTCGCTGGCGGTGGTGAAGGTCTGGCCCGGATGGGCGGCGTCCTCCATCCGGTTGCCGACGATGCCGTGATGGTCGGGCACCAGCCCGGTTACCAGCGTCCAGTGATTGGGGAAGGTCTTGCTCGGGAAGCTCGGGCGCATCGGGCCGGTGATTCCCTGCGCCGCGAGCCGGGCGAGATTGGGGGTCACGCCGCGCTGGAGATAATCGCTGCGAAAACCGTCGATCGAGATCAGGATGGTCACCGGCGGCCGCGCTTCGTTGGCCATGGCAGGCGGTGGCGGCGGGGTGTGGGCCGGCGGCGTGGCACAGGCCTGGAGAACCGCGACAAGGGCGGCGGCGGCGATACGGGTAGTCCAGCGCATGGGGCGGCTCCATGCGCCGGTTTCATTGCAAGGAGAAGGCGCTTTTGCGTTACCGCCCCAGCGCCAGCCGCGCGAACAGCGTGTAGCTCACCGGCGCCTTGCCATACGCCGCATCGAGCGCGCTCGGCTTGGCATAGGCCGCGACCGATCCGCCCAGTGCCAGCTCGGTCTGGTGGGCCAGCGGGATGCGATAGGCATAGCCGCCCTCGAACCGCGTCACGCGGAATTTCCGGTCGTGCAGCGGATCGTCGTGATCGGGGAAAAGCTCGTCATTGGCGACATTCTCCACCCGGCCGAACAGACTGTGGCGGCTGGTGAGATCCCAGTTCGCTTCGGCGGTGAAGGCGCTCAGCACCGGCCCCGGCAGGCGGTGCTTGGCGGCATAGGCGACCATCGCGGAGACCTTGCCCGTGCTGTAATGGAGGCTGGCGGTGGTGCGCTGCTCGTCTTCGCCGGCATGGGTGACTTCGGGACTTTTGAGCCGCCCGGTCGAGACCTGCGCCACCCAGCGATCGGTGGGCGACCAGCTGGCGCGCACGCTCCAGCTGTCGAGCTTGATGCGATCCACGTCCCAGCGATGCTCGTCGGGCTCGCGGCCGTTGAACCACGAGCCTTCGAGCTGCACGCGCCCCGCCTGCACGCCGCCGGTGACGACGCCATAGGTGATGTGGCTGCTGTCGAACCAGTGGTGCGCGATCGGGGACAGCGCGAAATAGCGGGCCGAACGGCGGTGCATGAAGGCGCTGGGGCCGAGCGCCGGCTCGGCGACCGGGCCGCCATAGACGAACAGCTTGGTGCCGGGCGCGACCTGGGTGTCGACGCGGGCGGAGAGTTCCATGAACAGATCGTGCGGGTGCTGGCGATCGACCAGGGCTACGCCGTTCGCCGTCTCGCCGCTGGCGAACAGGTTCGGATAGCCGCGCTGGCCCATGGCGGGCTCCAGGCTGCCCATTGCGCGAAGCTGAAGACTGGTGCCGCCCCAGTCGCGGGTGGCGCTGAGCATCGCCATCGATTCGACGAATGCCTCGTCGCTGCCGCGCTTGCCGCCCTGATCGGTATAGACGCCCCAGACATATCCGTGCGCCATCACCATCCAGTCGCCATGGCCGAGCATCACGCCGCGCATCGGCCCGTCGGCCTGGGGGAGCAGCGCGGTGCCCGAACCGCCCGCCGCGTGATCGGAGCCGCCCATGCGCATCATCGGCATCGGCCGGTCCGCATCCATGCCGGGCATGGCGTGGCCCATCGCGGCATGGTCCTGCGGTGTCGGCTCGGCGGGCATGGCGGACATGTCGTGCATGCTGTGATCCTCCTGCGCGAGCGCGGGCAGGGGGGCGAGCAGGGCGAGGGCGGGTAGCAGGGTACGCAAGGATCAGACTCCCAGAACGGTGCGCGCGAGCATCCAGGCGCCCATCGCGATCATCATCAGGTTTTCGGTGAGTGACACGAAGCCCAGCGGCACATTGCTGTCGCCGCCGACACAAGCGCATTTGAGCGCGCGGCGATCGACATAGACCGCCTTGAACACCGACACGGCGCCGACGCCGCCAATGAACAGCGCGAGCGGGGCGGAAACCCAGGTGAGCAGGTTGGCCGTCATCAGCAGCCCCGCCGCCGCCTCGGCGAAGGGGTAGAGGGTGGCATAGGGCACCCAGCGCCGGGCCAGCAGATCGTAGCCGAGGAACATGGTCGCGAAGCTGGCGACGTCGCGCAGCTTGAGCATCGCCAGCAGGCACATGGAGAAGCTGACGAACCATTCGCCCGCCCGCAATGTGAACGGCGTGCCATAGGCCGCCTGGCTCGCGGCCAGCGCCATCAGGGCGGCGATCGCGAACAGCGCGAATACCGGGCGATAGGTCGTCGCCTTGGGGTCGCGCACCTTCAAGCCCAGGAAGCGGCGGAGATCGTCATGCCCGCCGATCCGCTGCTCGCCGATAAAGGCCTGCGGGGTGGTCGACACGCCGTGCCGCGCCTTGAAGGCGTCGGTTTCCTCGCGGGTGGTCAGGTGGCGGTCGTCGACGGCGTAACCGTGGCTTTTCAGCAGGTGCAGGGCGCGCAGCCCCCAGGGGCAGACATGCGTGCCCATCACCATGCGATACAGAATTGCGGTCTTGTTCGAGGCGGATGGCATCAGGCTTTCCTTGGCTCCGCAACGGCTATACGGTCCGTACCATGGTACGGAGTCAAGCCATGTCGCAACGTACGATCGGAAAACTTGCCGAGGCCGGCGGCGTGGGGGTGGAGACGGTGCGCTACTACCAGCGCCGCGGGCTGCTCCCCACACCGGCGCGGGGCGGCGGGCCGGATGCGGGGGTGCGCCGCTATGGCGAGGGCGAGCTGCGGCGGCTGCGCTTCATCCGCTCGGCACAGGCTGCCGGGTTCACGCTGGAGGAGATCGGCGAACTGCTCGAGCTCGATGCGACCGACGATCGCGCACGGGCGCGCGAACTGGCGCGGGCGCGGATCGTGGCGCTCGATGGGAAGATCGCCGAGCTGGTGCAGGCGCGCGAGGGGCTGGCGCGGCTGGCGCGGGAATGCGGATCGGGCAGCGCCGGGCCGTGCCCGATCCTCACGGCGTTCGAGGGTTAGGGGAGGCGATCCTCCCCCGCCCTCAATGCATCATTGCGAAGGCGGGCGCGGCGGTGGCCTGGCGCCGTGCGGGTGCATCCTCCTCGACCCGGAAAGCCTCCGCATTGCGGAGCAACAGGCTCGCCTCGCTGTCGAGCGAGCGGGCGGCGGCGGAGGTCTCTTCCACCATCGCGGCGTTCTGCTGCGTGGCGGCCTCCATCTCCATCACCGTGCGCGTGATTTCGGAGATCGCGGTCGCCTGTGAGTGATTGTCCTCGCGCAGCGCCCGGAGCAGCGCCTGCACACCGTCGAAATCCACGACGATGTCGCCCAGCGCCGTATCGACGGCGCGCACCTCGCTGGCGGCGCGGGCGACATCGACCTGCGTCTCGTTGATCAGCTCGCGGCCACGCTTCGCCTCTTCCTCGGCACGTAGCGCGAGGGCGGAGACGAGGTCGGCGACCACCGCGAAGCCGCGCCCGGCTTCGCCTGCGCGCCCTGCCTCCACCGCCGCGTTCATCGCGAGGACGCGCGTCTGGAAGGCGATCTTGTCGAGGCCTTCGACCACCGTGTCGATCGCATCGGCGCGTTCGGAGACGTTGTTCATCGCCGCAGCCGCATTCTGGGCGGTGCCGCGCCCCGCATGCACCGCGGCCCCGGCCTGTTCGGCGCGCGCCATCGTCGTTTCGGCCGACTGGCTGCTGCTCTTCAGGCGGTTCTCGATCATCTGGATCGCACCGCTGGCTTCCTGCAGCGAATGCGCGGTGCTTTCGGTGCGGCGGGCAAGGTCTTCCGAGGCGGTGGCGATCTCGCCCGAGCCGGTGCCGATATTGCGCGCGCTCATGATCGCGGTGCGCAGCATCGCGGAAAGTGCGCCGGCAGCCCGGTTGAAGCTGAGGCGTACCGGTTCGTACATGCCCGGGAAGGCAGTGGTGATGCGGTGGCGCAGGTCACCCTTTTCCAGCGCCGCCAGCGCGGTGGCGAGCATCTCGCCGACGCTTTCCTGCTCGGCGAGGTGGGCGGCGTCCATCTCGGCACGGCTGCGCGCCGCGGCATGGAACCGCGCGACGGCCTGCGCGATCTCGCCCAGCTCGTCGGTCCGGTCGCGATAGGGGATCGCGGTATCCTGCCCGCGCGACAGCGCGGTGGTGGCCTGCGCGACCTGCGACAGCGGCCGCGCGAGATGTCCCGTGAGCCACCAGGCGAACCAGCCGATCGTCCCGAACAGCGCCAGCGCCAGCACCGCCAGAACGACGATCGACGCGCCGAGCGACTGCTCCGAGCGGTCGCCGAGCGCCGCCTGTTCCTCTCCGGTAGCCTTGACCAACGCGTCGATGCCCTTGCGGTGCGCATCATAGGCTTCGGTCAGCTGGACGTAGCTGCGGCGGGCGGCCGCGAGGTCGTGCGCCGCCACCGCGGCGAGGAACGGGCCCTGCGCCTCCTGCCAGAAGCGCATCGCCGGCACGTGGGTATCGGCAAGGATCGCGCGCCTCAGCCGATCGGGCAGGTCCGACTGCTCCCAGACGCCGTGCCGATCGTCATATTGCTTGCGCAGCTCGGCAAGCCGTGCGCGCGCGGCGGGAAGGCGCTCCGGATGGTCGAGCAGCAGCGTCGCCTCCAGATAGGGCTCGATGATATATTCCGGCGGCGGCAGGATATCGGCGTTGAGATCGGCGATCTGCATCGATGCGCGGTGCATCGGCCCACCCATCCGGATGGCGTGGATGCGCCAGGCCGAAACGGCGAAGGCAATCCCAAGAAGCAGGATCAGCGCCACTGCGCCCCCGCGAACCCGCGCGGTAATCGTCATCTATGTCCCCCCCGAGTGCGTTCTGCCCCCGTACCGAGCCCATTATAGAAGCATTTCCGCCGCCGGGTGTCCGGCGGACGGCGTGGGGCGCCGTTCGCCGGTCCGCGTTGAACAATTTCGGTAGAGAAACATTATGCCTTGCGACCGGGGCAGGCGCAGCGCGCCACAGGGGGGAATGATGGCGGATACGGGCTACCCGATCGGTGGTGGGCAACTGGGGCAGATGATCCGCGACTTCGACTGGTCGGCGACGTCGATCGGCGCGCTGGCGCAGTGGCCGCAAAGCCTGAAGTCGGTCACCCAGATGCTGCTGCTCTCGCCCGTGCCGATCGTGCTGCTGTGGGGCGAGGACGGCGTGATGATCTACAACGACGCCTATTCCGAATTCGCCGGCAGCCGCCACCCGGCGCTGCTGGGATCGAAGGTGCGCGAGGGCTGGGCCGAGGTCGCCGACTTCAACGACAATGTGATGCGTGTCGGTCTCAGCGGCCAGACGCTGGCGTATCGCGAGCAGGAACTCGCGCTGCAGCGCCGCGGCAAGCTCGAGCCGGTGTGGATGGACCTGGACTATTCGCCGGTGCTCGATGAATCCGACACGCCCGCCGGGGTGATCGCGATCGTCGTCGAAACCACCCAGAAGGTGCTCGCGCAGCGCCAGCTGCGCGAAAGCGAGCGGCGGCTGCGCGCCTTTGTCGAGGCGACGTCCGACGCCGTCTATCGCATGAGCCCGGACTGGTCCGAACTGCTCCACCTGGATGGCGGCACCTTTCTGGCGCACGCCAATCAGGCCATGCGGGACTGGATGCAAGTCTATTTGCACCCGGAGGATCGCGAGCGGGTGCAGGCGGCGATCGATCAAGCGGTGGCGACCCGGCAGCCGCTGGAACTCGAGCATCGCGTACAGCAGGCGGACGGCAGCATCGGCTGGGTGGCCTCTCGCGCGGTGCCGCTCACCGACGAGGCCGGCGCGATTATCGAATGGTTCGGTGCGGCCTCCGACATCACCGAACAGCGTCGCACCAACGAACATCTGCGGCTGGTGATCAACGAACTGAACCACCGGGTGAAGAACACGCTGGCGATGGTGCAGGCGATCGCGATGCGCACCTTCCGCGCCGCGCCGGACCTGACCGTGGCGCAGGAGCAGTTCGCGGCGCGGCTGGTGGCGCTTGCCCAGGCCAACGACCTGCTCACCGGCGAGCGCTGGGCCGGGGCCTCGCTGCGAGAGGCGATCGAGCAGGCGGTGCGCCCGCACCAGCATGATCCGGCGCGCTGCGTGCTGTCGGGCGTCGATGTGCGGATTTCGCCGAAGACCGCGCTGGCGATGGCGCTGGCCATGCACGAGCTTTCCACCAACGCGGTGAAATACGGGGCGTGGTCGAACGAGCGCGGCCAGGTGGCGATCGGCTGGTCGGCGGTCGGGGATCGGCTGCAGCTGGAATGGCGCGAGCAGGGCGGCCCGCCGGTCGCGGCCCCGGAACGGCGTGGTTTCGGCTCGCGGCTCATCGAACGCGGCCTGGCCGGGGAACTTGGCGGCAGGGTCACGCTTTACTTCGAGCCCGAAGGGCTGCGCTGCACCGTCGAAGCGCCGCTCGCAGCCGTCGCCGTGGAATAGGATGAAGCCGTGCGTGTCCTGATCGTCGAAGATGAGATGACGATCGCCTTCCTGATCGAGGACATGCTGGAGGATCTCGGCCACGAAGTGGTGGAGATCGCGATGCGGCTGCCCGAGGCACTGGAGGCGGCCCGGCGCGTGGAGGCCGACCTGGCGATCCTCGACGTCAATCTGGACGGCCACCGGTCGTTTCCGGTGGCGGACATTCTCGCCGAGCGGGCGATCCCGTTTGCCTTCGCAACGGGCTATGGCGCGCTGGGGCTGGAAGGCGCGTACCGCGAGCGGCCGGTGCTCGCCAAGCCGTTCCTGCGCGAGCATCTGGTGGCGCTGATCGCCAAGGCGTGCGGGTAAGATTCCTTAGCCCCTCCTCCTCGGAGGGAGGGGAGGGGCTTATGTCTCGCTCAGCTGTGCAGGAAGTGCATCACGTCGCCGTCGTGGACGACGTACGCCTTGCCTTCGGCACGCAGCTTGCCTGCCTCGCGTGCCTTGGCTTCGCCGCCCAGCGCGACGAAATCCTCGTACGCGATCGTCTCGGCGCGGATGAAGCCCTTCTCGAAATCGCTGTGGATTTCGCCGGCGGCATTCGGTGCGGTGGCGCCGCGATGCACCGTCCAGGCGCGCGCTTCCTTGGGACCAACGGTGAAGAAGGTCAGCAGGTCGAGCAGCGTGTAGCCCGCGCGGATCACGCGGGCGAGGCCGGTTTCCTCCAGCCCCAGCTCGCCGAGGAACTCGCCGCGCTCTTCCACCGGCATCGTCGCGATCTCGGCTTCGATTGCTGCCGAGACGACCACCGCCTGCGCGCCTTCGGCCGCTGCCTTGGCGAAGACCTTGGCGGAGAGCGCGTTGCCGTTCGCCGCATCTTCCTCGTTGACGTTGCAGACATAGAGGACCGGCTTGGCGGTGAGCAGCTGGGCGATGCGCAGGTGGCGCGCTTCGTCCTCGTCCTTGGGGACGGTGAGCCGCGCGGGCTTGCCGTCGCGCAGCAGCTCCAGCGCCTGGCCGAGCACCGATGCGGCGGCCTTGGCCTCCTTGTCGCCCTGCGCCGCCTTCTTGGCGAGGTTCGGCACGCGCTTCTCGAGGCTTTCGAGGTCGGAGAGCATCAGCTCGGTCTCGACCGTCTCGGCATCGGCGATCGGATCGACGCGGTTGTCGACGTGCTGGATGTCGTCATTCTCGAAGCAGCGCAGGACATGGACGACGGCGTCCACCTCGCGGATGTTGCCGAGGAACTGGTTGCCCAGGCCTTCGCCCTTGCTGGCGCCGCGCACCAGGCCGGCGATGTCGACGAAGCCGAGCTGCGTCTCGATGATCTTCTGCGAGCCGGCGATCTCCGCCAGCTTGTCCAGCCGGGGATCCGGCACCGCGACGTTGCCGACGTTCGGCTCGATCGTGCAGAACGGATAATTGGCCGCCTGTGCCGCGGCCGTCTCGGTCAGCGCATTGAAAAGCGTGGACTTGCCGACATTGGGCAGGCCGACGATGCCGCAACGGAAACCCATTGTATTTCGATCCTGTCGTGAAGGGCCGGCGGGCGCGCCGGCGATATGGCGCGCTCGATACGCGCAGGCGCCGGCTTTTTCCAGTGCGACGCAACCATCCACGCGTCTAGCCTTGACGCAGGGCCGTTCACCTGGGGTACAGGGGGCCAAGTCATTTCCTGTCGCGCGCAGGTTCTCGAGGAGTTTTCGTATGATTCGCCGTTATGTCATTCTGGGCAGTGCCGCGGCTGCGGCCGCACTGGCGAGCTGCAGCGGCGGCGGGAATTCCTCGTCGACCCCGACGCCGACGCCGACCCCGACCAGCTCGCCGACGCCGACCCCTTCGCCGACGCCGACCTACACCGCATTCCCGCTGGCGGCCGCGACCGAGTTCAACACGCTCAACGCGACCACCAACTATACCGGCGATCCCGCCACGGGCGCCGTGACCCTGGGCGTGACCGCGACCGAGACCTTCACCAACCGCGTGAAGCTCGCCGCCACCACCGACCTGACCAACGGCACCTTCGTGATGGACGAGGCGGTAGAGGAATCGCGCTTCACCGGCACCAACGTCGTGACCACTGCGGCACCCACCGTGACCGAGTTCGTGTATCGTAGCGTCAGCACGGCGACCGGCGCGGCGGCGGGCAATTTCAGCCAGCTCGAAGTGCTCAACAATATCGGCGCGCGCACCACGAGCACCACGACGGGCGTGGTGACGAGCGACAGCCTGCTCAGCCAGTTGACCGTGCTGAGCTATGCAAACTGGTGGCGCGGCGATTCGACGGCCGGCCAGAAGCGCCTGACCTATTCGATCTGGGGCTATCCGACGCTGTCCTACGACATGCCGACCACGGGCAGCGCGACCTACACGGCGCGCATCGTCGGCCGTTCTGTAAGCGTTGCCAACAGCGCCACGACGTTGAACCGCGTCGGCGGCACCGCAACGGTGACGGTGAACTTTGCCACCGGCCTCGTCACCACGACGATGAACCTGACGACGGTGCCGACGAGCGGCGCGGAAACCGCCTATGTGACGCTGAACGCGCAGGGCGCGATCCCGATCGGCCAGAACCAGTTCAGCGGCAGCTTCGCCAGCGGCGGCTTCGTCACCGGCACGATCACCGGCGCCTTCTACGGCGCGAAGGGCGTGAACATCGGTGTCGTGTTCGGCGCCTCGGGCACGATCAACGGTGCGGATACGCGGATCGTCGGCGAAGTGGTCGGCATCAAGCAGCAGTAAGCAGCGGCTTCGCTGAGGAATGGAAGGGCCCGGGAAACCGGGCCCTTTTCCGTTCGTGCCATGGCCATGCAAGGCCATCGCACCTAGCGGATCGCACATCTAGCGCTTTGCGCCGGGGCCGCGGCTGCCGTTGAACGGATCACCCCCGCTGCACCCGTGCCGCCCGTACCTCGCCGGCGGCGACATAATCGATCCGATAGATCTCGCAGCCGGGGCCCGTTGCGCTGCGCCCGAGACAGTCGATGTCGATGGCAGGTCCGCTCGAATCGAGGTTTCCCAGCAGCGCCCGCACCGGCTCGCCAGTCCCGGATCGATGAGCCGCTTGGCTAGCGCGCCGCTGCAAGGGGTGGGGAGTAGTCGGCCATCGTCATGAAGATGCTGTCGACCTTCGTCACCAGCTTGCCGTTCGCCTCGGACTCAGCGACGACCTTCTGCCATTCGGGATCGGCGCCGAAAGCCTTCCAGTCGGCCTCGCGCGCTTCGCGGCTGGGGTAGGACAGGATGTAGACCACCCGGCCATCCGGCGCGTCCGTGCGGGGCAGCTCGTTCCAATAGGCGACGTTGTGCAGGCCATGCCTGGCAAACAGCTTCAGCGTATGATTGCGGAAGCGGGCGTTGAGCGCTTCGGCCTTTCCGGGGGCGGGATAGTAGATGCGCAACTCGTAGACCGGCTGCGGCGTCTGGGCGGTGGCGGTCTGCCCCATGACGGGCGCGGCGAGGGGCAGGAAGGCGAGCAGGGCGGGCAGGACGAGGCGCATCGGGCATCCCTTCATCGAGGTCGGCAGAAGGATGCCACGGCCGCTGCCGGTAGCAAGCGGTAACGTGCTGGAAGAACCGGGGAATCACCGCGCCGGCGTTTAGTCCTGCATCCGCCGCGCCACCTCGTTCATGAAGCGAACGTCGTCGCCTGCGGCCAGCCACGATGCCTCGGCAGCGATCGCACCCAGCATGTCGCTCAGCGGCTCGATCTCGGCCTTGGCGTAGTTGCCCAGCACATAGCCGGTCACCCGGTCCTTGTGTCCCGGATGGCCGATGCCGAGCCGCACCCGGCGGAAATCCGGCCCGAGATGCGCGTCGGTCGAGCGCAGGCCGTTATGCCCCGCCGTGCCGCCGCCGCGCTTCACCTTCACCTTCATCGGCAGAAGGTCGAGTTCGTCGTGGAAGACGGTCACGTCCTCCGGCGCCAGCTTGTAGAAATCCATCGCCGAGCGCACCGCGCGCCCGCTCTCGTTCATGAAGGTGCCGGGCTTGAGCAGCACGATCTTGTCGGTGCCGATGCGGCCTTCCTGGGTCCAGCCCTGGAACTGCTTCTTGGGCGCGGAAAAGCCGTGCACCTCGGCCAGCGCGTCCATCGCCATGAACCCGACATTGTGGCGGTGCATCGCATATTGCGGCCCCGGATTGCCGAGACCCACCCACAGCTGCATCACCCACACTCCCCGAAAAGAAAATCGCCCCCGCACCTAGGGTGCGGAGGCGATCTTTTGAACCCGTGAAGGGAAGGGCGATCAGCCCTCCGCCGACTCGGCCGCTTCGCCGTCGCTCGACTTCAGCGCCGACGGCGCGACGACGGTGGCGATGGTGAAGTCGCGATCGGTGATCGCGGGGGTCGCGCCCTTGGGCAGGGTCACGGCCGAAATGTGCAGCGAATCGCCGACTTCGAGGCCCGCGAGCGAGATCTCGATCTGGTCGGGGATCTCGGCTGCGTCGACCACCAGCTCCAGCTCGTGACGGACGATGTTGAGCACGCCGCCGCGCTTCAGGCCCGGCGAGGCTTCCTCGTCGACGAACACGATCGGCACTTCGACGTGCACGGTCGCGTGCTCGGAGATGCGCAGGAAATCGACGTGCAGCGGACGATCGCTGACGACGTCGAAGGCAACGTCCTTGGCCAGCGTGCGCTCGCCGTTGACCATGATCACCGAGTTGAAGAAGTGGCCGGTGTTCAGCAGCTTCTGCAGCTCACGCTCGTTGACGTGGATGCTCAGCGGATCCTGCTTGTTGCCATAGATCACGGCGGGGACGCGGCCTTCACGACGCAGCGCCCGGGAGGCTCCCTTGCCAGCCCGGTCGCGCGTTTCGGCCGACAGCGTAAGCGTGTCGCTCATGTGTCGATTTCCAATGCGCTAAATGTTTCAACGTGCATGCCGATACAGGCCTCCAGGGATGACCCTGTGCCGGCAAGCGCGCGCCTATAGTCGAGACGGGGGGGAATCGCAACCACAGTGTTTCCTCATCCCAAGCATCTCCTCCCCCGGAGCGCTGCTCCGAGGGAGGAAATGTTTCTACTGTAGGCGTTCCACCTTCAGCCCTACCGCGGACAGCAGCGCCAGCACGCTCGCATCCCCCGCCAGATGCCCCGCGCCGACCGCGACGAACACCGTCCCCGGCGCCTGCATCCGCGCGCGGATCCAGTCTGCCCAGGCGCGGTTGCGGTGGAGCAGCAGGGCATCGCGCAGTTCCGGGTTCCCGGCGAGATCGGCGTTGAGCAGGCGGGCCAGCGCGTCGGCATCGCCCTTGCTCCAGGCGGCGACCGCGGCGTCGATGGTCGCGCCGGTCTCCGGCAGGCCGTTCAGCGTGTCGCCGAGCAGCCGGCCTTGCGCGGCGGCGGAGAGATGGTCGAAATAGCCGAACTGCTGCGCGGCGGTCTCCAGGCCCGCTACCCGCTTGCCCGCTTTGTGTGCGGCCGATTGCAGCACCTGCTCGGCACCGTTCGTATCGTCATAGCCGAGCTTCTGGAGCGGCAGCAGCGACAGGGTGAGCGCGGCCAGCCACGGCTCGTCGCGATCGAGCGCCTGGGGGGCTAGGCCGGCGCCGCGCAATGCGTCTTCCAGCTTGGCGTGCTCGGCCGGGGGCAGCGCGGCGACGGTCGGGTCGCCGGGGGTGCGGCCGAGCCTGTCGAGCAGCGCCTGCGTCTCCGCCTCCGGGGGCATCACCAGCTCGAGGACCAGCGTGTCGCTGGCATCGAACGCGGTGCGCACGGGGCCGTCGAACCAGCGCAGATCGGGGCGGAGCATATGGACGGTGCCGAACAGATACACCGTCGTGTCGCCGTCACGCACCGCCCAGAGCGCGGGCTTGGCCTCGCGCGGGGCGGGGCCGCAACTGCCGAGGAGGAACAGGGCGGCGAGGAGAAGCGCGCGGAACATGGGCGCGGCTTGGCGGGCCGGGAGCAGGGGAGTCAATCGCCCTACAGCCGTCATCCCGACGAAAGTCGGGATCCAGACGCCACGCGGCCGGGGACGGAGCCGTGCCGGCGACCCCAATGGATCCCGGCTTTCGCCGGGATGACGGCTGGGGGCGAGGGGCCCCGGTTGACCCCCTCCGCGCCCTGCGCCAAAGCGCTCCCCAAACCTTACAGGGTGACCCAACTTGTCCGAACCTCTCAGCTTCCAGCGCATGATCCTGACGCTCCATGACTATTGGAGCACGCGCGGCTGCCTGATCCTGCAGCCCTATGACATGCGGATGGGCGCCGGCACCTTCCACCCCGCCACCACGCTGCGCGCGCTGGGGCCGGATTCGTGGAACGCCGCCTTCGTCCAGCCCTGCCGCCGCCCCACCGACGGCCGCTATGGCGAAAACCCCAACCGGCTGCAGCATTATTACCAGTATCAGGTGATCCTGAAGCCGAGCCCGCCCGATCTGCAGGAGCTGTACCTCGGCAGCCTCGCGGCGATCGGCATCGATTTCACCAAGCACGACATCCGCTTTGTGGAAGACGACTGGGAATCGCCGACGCTCGGCGCCTGGGGGCTGGGCTGGGAAGTGTGGTGCGACGGGATGGAAGTCACCCAGTTCACCTATTTCCAGCAGATGGGCGGCTATGACTGCAAGCCGGTGGCGGGCGAGCTGACCTACGGGCTCGAGCGCCTCGCTATGTATATCCAGAACAAGGACAGCGTGTACGACCTCGCCTTCAACGATGCGGGCGTGACGTATGGCGACGTGTTCCTGGAAAATGAGCGCGAGATGTCGAAATGGAACTTCGAGATCGCCGATACCGACGCGCTGTTCGACCTGTTCCGCAAGGCCGCGGCCGAGTGCGAGCGGTCGCTGGAAGCGAAGCTGCCGATCCCGGCCTATGAGCAGGCGATCGAGGCGAGCCACATCTTCAACCTGCTGAACGCGCGCGGCGTGATCTCGGTGGCGGAGCGCCAGGCCTATATCGGCCGGGTGCGCGATCTGGCGAAGGGGGCTTGTGCGGCGTGGATCGAGAAGAAGAGCCCCGAGTGGGAAGCCGCGTATCCGGGCTGGACGGCGTGATGCGCGCCTGCCGTTCCCTTCTCGGTGCTCCTGCGGAAGCAGGAGCCCAGGGCCCCAAGCGGCTCGCTCTCCAACACTGGGCACTTGGCCACGCCGGTGCACTTGGAATTGCCCATGACTGACTTCCTCCTCGAACTCCGTTCCGAAGAAATCCCGGCGCGCATGCAGGAAAAGGCGCGGGAGGATCTCGCGCGCCTGTTCGCCGCCGAGCTGGACAAGGCCGGCCTCAAGGCCGCCGAGACGATCAGCTACGCCACGCCGCGCCGGCTGGCGCTGATCCTCAAGGGCCTGCCCGCCGAGACCGCCGCCGTCTCCGAGGAGACCAAGGGCCCGCGCGTCGGCGCGCCGCCCCAGGCGCTGGAAGGCTTTCTGCGCAAGACCGGGCTGACCGCCGACCAGCTGGTCGAGCGCGACGGCGTGCTGTTCGCGGTGGTCGACAAGCCCGGCCGCGCGACGGCCGAGGTGCTGGCGGCAGCGATCCCCGCGGTGATCCGCGCCTTCCCCTGGCCCAAGTCGATGCGCTGGGGCGCGCCGTCGCTTTCCACCGAGAGCCCGCGCTGGGTGCGTCCGCTGCAGGGCATCGTCGCGCTGTTCGGCAGCGACGTGGTGCCGTGCGCAATTGCCGGCGTCACCAGCGGCGCGGCGACAGTGGGGCATCGCTTCCACCATCCGGGCGTGATCACGATCGGTTCGGCGGACGACTATGTCGAGAAGCTGCGCGCGTGCCATGTCATCGTCGACGGCGCCGAGCGGCGGGCGATCATCGCGCTGGGCGCCAAGATGGCGGCGCAGAAGGCGGGCCTCAGCCTCGTTGAGGACGAAGGGCTGCTGTTCGAGAATGCAGGGCTGACCGAATGGCCGATGCCGCTGCTCGGCCGGTTCGACGAGGCGTTCCTGGCAGTGCCGCCCGAGGTGATCCAGCTCACCGCGCGGGTGAACCAGAAGTATTTCGTGTGCCGCGATGCCGCGGGCAAGCTGGCCAACGCGTTCGTCTGCGTGGCGAACATCGACGCGGCCGATGGCGGCGAGAAGATCGTCGCGGGCAACCAGAAGGTGCTGGCGGCGCGGCTGAGCGATGCGCGGTTTTTCTACGAGACCGATTTGAAGGTGCCGCTCGGCGAGCAGGTGGCGAAGCTCGAGAAGATCGTCTTCCACGAGAAGCTGGGCACGGTCGCCGACAAGGTCCAGCGCGTGGCCAAGCTGGCCGAGTGGCTGGCGGCCGAGAAGATCGTGCCGAACTGCGATCCCGCGCTCGCGCGCCGCGCGGCCGAGCTCGCCAAGGCGGACCTCGTCACCGGCATGGTCTGCGAGTTCCCCGAGCTGCAGGGCCTGATGGGCGGCTATTACGCCGCCGCGCAGGTTGAGGCCCCGGCGGTCGCCGCGGCGATCCGCGATCACTACAAGCCGGTCGGGCAGGGCGATGATGTCCCCACCGATCCGGTGACGGTGGCGGTGGCGCTGGCGGATAAGCTGGATACGCTGGTTGCATTCTTCTTTGCAGATATGCCGCCGACGGGCTCAAAGGACCCCTTTGCCCTTCGCCGAGCGGCGTTGGGCGTGCTGGAACTTCTGACGCGCAATGGTCTTCGCCTCAACCTTTGGGAGGGTATTACCCGAGGCCTGCGGGGCATGACCGATCTGCGAGTGTCGCCGGAAACGTCAGACGAGGCACTGGCCGCGCATAACGCCGCCATGGAAAGCGTCTTCACATCGCTTCCCACCTTCTTCGCCGACCGCCTCAAGGTCCAGCAGCGCGAGGCGGGTGTTCGCCACGACCTGATCGACGCGGTGTTCGCGCTCGGCGGCGAGGACGATCTCGTCCGGCTGCTCGCGCGGGTGAAGGCGTTGCAGGCGTTCGTCGGTACCGAGGACGGCGCCAACCTGCTCGCCGGCTACAAGCGCGCGGCGAACATCCTCAAGAAGGAAGGCGTCGCCACTGCCAGTGCTCCTGCGGAGGCAGGAGCCCAGGGTAGTGACGGGCTGCACAACCCTGGGCCCCTGCTTTCGCAGGGGAACGGGGACGCCGGGTTCGCTTACGATCCCGAACCCGCCGAAGCCGCACTCGCCGCCGCGCTCGATGCGGCCGAGCCCAAGGCGACCGCCGCGATCGCCGCCGAGCAGTTCGAGGATGCCATGGCCGCGCTCGCGATCCTGCGCGCGCCGATCGATGCGTTCTTCGATTCCGTGACGGTCAACGATGCCGATCCGGTCAAGCGTGCCGCGCGGCTGGGGCTGCTCGCGCGGATGCGTGATGCGGTGCACAATGTGGCGGACTTCGCCAAGATCGAGGGTTGAGGCGCCTAATTGTACGATTAATCACTGGTAAATTGGCCAGAAACTGCCACTGTTCCGAAATAAACCGGCACCGACAACGTAATCAGCGGTTCCTGAGTCTTCGCAGCTGCGGTAGCGCCCCCTCTGTCTTGAAGGGGCGCTTTCGATCGGAAGGGGATCAGAATGACGCAATATGTGTACCGCTTCGGCGGTGGTGTTTCGGACGGTGGTGCGGGCGACAAGAATCTGCTTGGCGGCAAGGGCGCGAACCTCGCCGAGATGGCCTCGATCGGGCTGCCGGTGCCGCCGGGCTTCACCATCTCCACCGCGATGTGCACGCGTTATTATGAGGAAGGCGAAACCTTCCCCGAGAGCGTGAAGGCCGAGGTCGCGAACGGCATCGCGCATATCGCTGCGATCACCGGCAAGCAGTTCGGCGACGCCGCCGATCCGCTGCTCGTCTCGGTCCGCTCGGGCGCGCGCGTCTCGATGCCCGGCATGATGGACACCGTCCTCAACCTCGGCCTCAACGACCAGACCGTCCAGGGCCTGGCCGCGACCAGCGGCGACGACCGCTTCGCCTGGGACAGCTATCGCCGCTTCATCCAGATGTATGCCGATGTGGTGCTGGGCCTCGACCATGGCCGGTTCGAGGACGCGCTGGAGATCGCCAAGGAGGATCGCGGCTTCACGCTCGATACCGAGCTGTCGGCCACCGATCTCCAGACGCTGGTCGCCGAGTACAAGGCGATCGTCGAGGAGCTGTGGGCCAAGCCGTTCCCGCAGGACGTGCACGACCAGCTGTGGGGCGCGATCGGCGCGGTGTTCGGATCGTGGCAGTCGGAGCGCGCCAAGGTTTATCGCCGCCTGAACGACATTCCCGCCGATTGGGGCACGGCGGTGAACGTGCAGGCGATGGTGTTCGGCAACATGGGCGACACCTCGGCGACGGGCGTGGCGTTCACCCGCGACCCTTCCACCGGCGAGCGCGCATACTATGGCGAGTTCCTGATCAACGCGCAGGGCGAGGACGTCGTCGCGGGCATCCGCACGCCGCAGTACCTGACGAAGCGCGCCCGCGAGACCGCAGGCGCCAAGCCCGCCTCGATGGAAGAGGCGATGCCCGAGGTCTATGGCGAGCTGGCGGCGGTGTTCGACCGGCTCGAGACGCATTACCGCGACATGCAGGACATCGAGTTCACCGTCGAACGCGCCAAGCTGTGGATGCTGCAGACGCGCAGCGGCAAGCGCACCGCCAAGGCGGCGCTGAAGATCGCGGTCGACATGGCGAATGAGGGGCTGATCACGCGGCAAGAGGCGATCCTGCGCGTCGATCCCGCCGCGCTCGACCAGCTGCTCCACCCGACGCTCGACCCCAGCGCGCCGCGCGACGTGCTGACCAAGGGCTTGCCGGCCAGTCCCGGTGCCGCCTCGGGCTATGCCGTGTTCGACAGCGACACGGCGGAGAAGCGCGCCAATGCGGGCGATTCGGTGATCCTGATCCGCGTCGAGACCAGCCCGGAGGACATTCACGGCATGCACGCGGCGCGCGGCATCCTCACCGCACGCGGCGGCATGACCAGCCATGCGGCGGTCGTGGCGCGCGGCATGGGCCGTCCGTGCGTCTCGGGCGCGGGCAGCCTGTCGATCAACGCGCGCGACAAGGTGATGCGTGTGGGGTCCCGTGAGGTCCGCGAGGGCGACATGGTGACGATCGACGGCGCCACCGGCGAGGTGATGGCCGGCCAGGTGCCGACCGTGCAGCCCGAGCTGTCGGGCGATTTCGGCACGCTGATGGAGTGGGCCGACGAAGTCCGCCGCCTCAAGGTGCGCGCCAATGCCGAGACCCCGCTCGACTGCCGCACCGCGCGCGAATTCGGCGCCGAGGGCGTCGGGCTGTGCCGCACCGAGCACATGTTCTTCGAACAGAGCCGCATCACCGCGGTGCGCCAGATGATCCTCGCCGAGGACGAGGCCGGCAGGCGGGCCGCGCTGGAGAAGCTGCTCCCCGAACAGCGCAGCGACTTCCTCGAGATCTTCGAGGTGATGGCCGGCCTGCCGGTGACGATCCGGCTGCTCGATCCGCCGCTCCACGAATTCCTGCCGCACGCAGAGGCCGAGTTCGCCGAGGTCGCCACCGCGGCGGGGGTGGACGTCGACACGCTCAAGCGCCGCGCGGGCGAGCTGCACGAGTTCAACCCGATGCTCGGCCATCGCGGCTGCCGCCTCGGCGTGACCTACCCCGAGATCTACGAGATCCAGGCGCGCGCCATCTTCGAGGCGGCTATTGCGGTGGCGGAGAAGTCCGGCGCGGCGCCGGTGCCCGAAGTGATGATCCCGCTGGTCGGCACCCGCCGCGAGCTGGAGCTGATGAAGACGGTGGTCGACAAGGCGGCGCAGGCGGTGTTCGCCGAGAAGGGCCGCACGATCGACTATCTGGTCGGCACGATGATCGAGCTGCCGCGCGCCGCGCTGATGGCGGGCGAGATCGCCGAAGTGGGCGCCTTCTTCTCGTTCGGCACCAACGACCTCACCCAGACCACGCTGGGCGTGAGCCGCGACGATGCCTCGCGTTTCCTCACCACCTATGTCGAGAAGGGCATCTACGCCAAGGACCCGTTCGTCAGCCTCGACGTGGAGGGTGTCGGCCAGCTGATCGCGCTCGCCGCCGAGCGCGGCCGCGCGACCCGGCCCGACATCAAGCTCGGCATCTGCGGCGAACATGGCGGCGATCCGGCATCGATCGCGTTCTGCGAGAAGACGGGGCTCGATTATGTCTCGGCTTCGCCCTATCGCGTGCCGATCGCGCGGCTGGCGGCAGCGCAGGCGGCTATTCGAGGGAAGTGATGCTGGTAGTGGCGGTAGCGGCGGCGACGGACGATGCGGCGGCACTCAGCCGCGAGCTTCTCGCCAGCCCTACCGCCACCGCCGTGCTGGAGCGCCGCTGCGGCGCCCCCGTTCGCGCCGAAGTGGACCGCACGGTGCACAAGGATCCGACGCCGGAGCAGCGGATGCGGCTGGGCGTCGGGCCGGACGAGCGGGTCGTGTATCGCAGCGTCGTGCTCCGCTGCGCCGGCGTGGCCTTCTCGGTCGCCGAGAACTGGTACGTGCCGTCGCGCCTGACCCCTGAGATGAACGCCGCGCTGGAGCAGGGCGATACCCCGTTCGGCGCGGTGATCCGCCCGCTCCACCCGCACCGCAAGCCGCTGGAGCAGGTTACAGCGGGTGTCGCGCCGTATGTGCTGCGCCACCGCGCGCTGGTGCTGGACGGCGAGGGGCGGGTGCTGGCCGAGGTGGTGGAGAATTATACGCCGGAGGTGCTGGGCTGAGGCTGCCCATGGTCAGGGCATGCTGACCATCCGGAACTTGGCGAACATGTCCGCGAAGGTGAGGCGGGTATCGATGCTGGTATACACCCGCATCGGGCGCGTACCCGACACGCGCTCATATCCTGCCCGGTCGTTTATCCGGGGCGTGGGCCGCACCACGTAGCGGCTGGACGAGGCGTCGGGCTCGAAAAAGGACTGGAGCGATGTCAGCGTCACCAGCGGGCTGTCCCCCAGGATATAGGTCTCGCGGCCCTTGCCGACGGTTTCCACGGCACGGCGCAGTTGCTCGCGCAGATAGCGTCCCAGCGCGCCTGCCTGGGCCAGACCGGCTTCCAGTTCGGCAAAGCTGACCAGCATGGTGCGGTAGGTGTCGCGGGGTACCTGCCAGATTTCCACGGCCGATTCGTTGAAGACAGTGCGTGCGGCGGCAAGGTCGATGGTGGTGTTGTACTCGCTGTCCTTGCGGGGCGGCAGGCTGGGGTTCAGCGACTCATATTCGGCGCCGCCAATCCATACGAGCTTCAACCTGCCCGCGATCCGCGGCTCGTATCGCAGCGCTTCGGCAATCTCGGTCAGGCCCGCGCCGGCGACATAATAGAGCGGCAGGGTGGTGTCGTCGCGCATGGCTTCGGCGATGATCCGGCGGACGGCCGGCGTGGCTTCGGGGCGTGCGCCGGCTGCGGGGGCGGCATTGCGCCCGGCGATGAGGTCGGGCCGCCGGGGCAGCCGCATCGTCGCCAGCATCGCCTGAACGGTGCGGACGGCGTTGTCGGCCTGGGTCGAGGATCGGTCGAGAAAGTCGCCGACATGGATGTGCGATCCGATGATCAGCGACACCTCGGTCGCCGGGGAGGCGAGCTGGTGCGCCAGCTGGAACAGCCCGTCCGGGTCACCCGAGAAATCATTGTCGATGATCACGCGGCAGCGCGGCGCAACCGGCAGGAACTGCGCCCGCGCCGCTCCGGGCAAGCAGCCGAGGATGCCGCCCACCGGCAGCGCGAAGAGCAAGTGACGTCGTAGCATGCGTATCCCGAACCATGGCGCCCCCGCGCCGATCGGTTGGGCGCGGATTGCTGGTCGGCATCATGCGCCGGCCGCCCGGTCCGGTCCAGCGCGGGCCGCAGTCAACGCATGCCGGCAAAGAAAACGCCCCCCTTCCTTGCGGAAGAGGGGCGTTCCCGGGGATGACCCGGTGTCGGTCGATCAGAACTTGGCGATCAGAATTTGGTCGTGGCCGACAGATAGAAGGTGCGACCGGTGCGGCTGGTCATCTGGAAGGTGTCCGCGGTGGTCTGGTAGGCGTCTTCGTGGGTGTTGTTCAGGTTGATGATGCCGCCGGTGAAGCTCAGCCACTTGTTCGGCGTGAAGCCCATCGCCAGGTCCATCTGCGTGCGCGCGCGCACCGTGTGGATCTCGCCGCCGTTGACGAAGAAGCTGCTGGCAGCGTCCTGCTTGTACGAGCTGCGGTGGTTGACCGAGAAGCGCACGCTGAACATCTCGTTTTCCCAATAGGGCGTGATGTTGGCGGTGAACTTCGACAGGTCGCGCAGGTTGAAGCCCGTGCCCAGCGCGCTGGCGTTGGTATCCACCAGGGTAATGTTGCCCGTCGCGCCGAAGCCCTTGACCGGCAGGATGCCGTCGAAGTTCTGCGATGCGGCGAACTCGACGCCCTTGATGTGGATCGTGCTGCTGTCGTTCAGCACGCGGCTGAAGCTGTAGTCGCTTTTCAGATCGGCCGATTGGCAGTCCGTGGTCACGCCGTTCAGCGCCACGCCGTTGTAGGAGGTGGGGCAGTAGAATTGGGTGAAGGTGCCGTTCTTCACTGCCTTGTAGAAGCCGGCGACGCTGATCGAATTGCCGCGGCCATGGTAGAATTCCAGGCTGAGGTCGAGCTGGTTTGCGGTCAGCGGCTTGAGACGCGATTCACCCGCCGAGACGCTGGTGAAGGCGCGCTTGTCCGACGAGATGCCGGTGCTGATCGTGTCGGCCATCTGCGTCTGGCTGTTGAGCAGCGGGCGCACCAGCACCTTGGCCGCGGCGAAGCGGGCGACCAGCTTCGGCGTCAGGTCCAGCGCGAAGCTCGCGCTCGGCAGGACGTTGCCGTAATCCTGGATGATGTGCTGCTGGCCGAGCAGCGCGGCGTCGCTGCCGGTGCCGTCGGTCAGGCTGGCGGTGACGTTCTGATGGGTGTGCTCGTAGCGCACGCCCAGATTGCCGCGCAGCGCCATGCCGCCCAGCTGCGTGTCGACATTCGCCATCGCATAGACGGCGGGCACGTAGCGATCGACGCGGTAGGTGCTGGGCCAATCGGGCACGTCGGGCACGGTGATACCCTTGGACGCCAGGATGCGCTGCCACTCGTCGGCATTGGTCGACAGGAAGGCGTGGGGGATCGACATCGCGCCGTCGAGGAAGTTGTCGACCAGCTGGCCGGTGGTGCCCAGGTTCGGGATCCAGGCATATTCGGGGTATTTCACCGGATCGCTGACGTCGCCGTCGCGATCGTGGCGATACGCGTTGGTGGCGAAGCTCTCGTGATGGTATTTCGCGCCGATCACCAGCGACTGGATGCCGTGCCAGCCGAGGTCCTTGGTGACGTCGATCTGGGCGGCCTTGTCCTTCGCGGTCTGGATGTGCGTCGCGCCGTCGACGAACGCGAACCAGGTGCGGTTGGCGGTGTTCCACAGCGAGCCGTCGGTGAGGCTCTGCGTGGTCCACTTGATGTTGCTGGGGTTCGAGATGTCGAGCGTGCCGCCCTGCGCGAACTTGACCTCGTCGATCGACGCCCATTCGTACAGCGCCGCGTCGCCCTTGGTATAGTGCGCGACGGCATGCACCTTCCAGCTGTCGCCCGGCTGCCAGTTGATCGTGCCGGTATAGGCCTGAGTCTTCAGGTTGCGCAGCTCGGGCTGGGTGTTGTTGTCGACGTTGAAGTTGCTGATCGTGATGTTGTTGGCGACGCCGTTCGCCTTGCCGTTCACCTTGACCGCGCTGGAGGCCCAGCGGCCGAACACATATTGGCGCGTGGTGTAGCGGGTGTGGTCGCGCGAATATTCGCCCTGCAGCAGCGCCTCGAAATTATCGCTCGGCTTCCACTGGATCGCGCCGCTGGCCATCAGCTGCTCGGTATCGCGGTCGATGCGGCGGTAGCGCAGGTTGCCCGGCACGCGCGCATCGGGATCGATCACGCCGGCATTGTACCAGTTCTTGATGAAGACATAGTCGCCGCGATCCTTCAGCTTCTGGTAGCTGACGTTCGCCATCACGCCCAGCGTGCCGCCGGCGAAGCTGTCGATGTACGCGCCGCTGACCTTGGGCGTCCATTCCTTGCCGCGATATTCGGAGTTGTAGCTCTTCACGCCGACGATGAAGCGCGGGCCCTTATAGGCAAGTGGCTTGACCGTATCGATGTTGACGGTGCCCGACAGGCCGCCGGTGTCCATGTCCGCCGTGGGCGACTTGACCACCTGGATCGCGCTGGCGAGATCGGTCTGGATGATGTCGTAGCGGAAGCCGTCCTTGAAGTCGGCGCTGGCGAAGGTCTGGCCGTTGATCGTCGTGCGGGCGTACTGCGCGCCCAGGCCACGGATGCTGATCGTCGAGCCGCGGCCGTTGATGTTCGACATCTGGACGCCGGCGATGCGCTGGATCGCCTCGGTGATGTTCTGCGCCGGGAACTTGCCGATATCCTCGGCCGAAATGCCGTCGGTTATGCGGATGTCCTTGCGCTTCGCGTCGAGCGCGGAGGCGAGGCTGGACCGGAAGCCGGTGACGACGATCTCGCCGCCCGCGTCGTCCTGGCTCTGCGCCGCGGGCGCATCACCGGTCTGGGCGAGGGCGGGATCCGCCAGCGCGATGGCTGCGAGGCAGCCGGCAGACAACAATACCAACTTAGTACCGGAAATGGCGCGGCGCGCCTGCGACGTCGTACGATCTTCCATCAAACCACCCCTCACTGAAATTGGCAAACCCTGCTGCGGTGCTCTGTTTTTGATCCCGAGACTTGCCGCTCGTGGTCCGACAAATGTCCGAGAGGTCTGACCAATTGTCAAGCCAGTGTAAGACAAAGGCATGACCTATTTGTGAGGTGGGCGCGAAAGGTGTGCGATCGGTAGGGTTCAGGTGGAGCCGGCGGTCCGCGCGGCTTTCGTCAGTGCGATGCTGCAGAAGCTGCTGATAACGTGTGGAAATTTAGCAATGGTATTTCCGGGCCATGCGATGTGGCTTGCGCGGCCAGGCTGCCGGGCGCGCATGGAAAAATCGCCCGGGTGTTGCACCCGGGCGTCCGTCCGTCCGTTCGATACGACAAGATCAGGCGTGGTGGCCGAACCTGCGGGCATGTTCGTCGGTATCGCCGGCGCGCAGCAGGGCTGCCTGTTCGCGCCAGCGCTCGTCGATGATCGTGCCGTGCGGCAGGCCGAGTCGCTCCTCGAGCGGCAGCTCGTCGCCGCGGGGCAGTTCCTCGATGTCGCGGAAATGCTGGATGCCGAGCTGGTTGAGCTGGCGTTCGCGATGCTCGTCGATGCCGCGGATGCGGGCAAGCACGTCGGTGCCACCGTAGAACCAGCTGCGGATCGCCGAGTCCCGCTTGGCAGGCGCCGGATCGGGCACTGGCGCAGCCGGGCGGCGATCTGCCAGCGTGCGTTCGAGCTTCGAGTTGGCGGCTTCCAGGTCGCGAATTCGGGTAGTGGCGGTGGCCAGTTCCTCGCGCAGCGCCTGCTGGGCATCGCGTTCGGCTTCGTAGCGCTCCCGCCAGCGGCGGCCGCC